>NZ_JALBFU010000048.1 GCF_022662575.1 Luteimonas aquatica
AGACAGTCGCCGCTTCATTGCCGTCCTCTTCGGGGAGACAGATGGAGGGGAGGAAAGTCCGGGCTCCATAGGGCAGGGTGCCAGGTAACGCCTGGGAGGCGCAAGCCTACGACTAGTGCAACAGAGAGCAAACCGCCGATGGCCCGCGCAAGCGGGATCAGGTAAGGGTGAAAGGGTGCGGTAAGAGCGCACCGCGCGGCTGGTAACAGTCCGTGGCACGGTAAACTCCACCCGGAGCAAGGCCAAATAGGGGTTCACATGGTACGGCCCGTACTGAACCCGGGTAGGCTGCTTGAGCCAGTGAGCGATTGCTGGCCTAGATGAATGACTGTTCAACGACAGAACCCGGC
>NZ_JALBFU010000001.1:0-57044 GCF_022662575.1 Luteimonas aquatica
GGGAACCACATCGCGATCCGCGATCGCGCCGACGATGCCGCACATGGGGGATGTCCTGCTTGGGGGAGCGGCGAGTGTAGGCGGTGGACGATGACAGCGATGCGCGCGAGGCGCGTGCGGGGCCGGGCGTATGTGCGTTTCGTGATCCCGATGCGCATCGCTCGCGACGCCCGTCGCAGCCGGCCGGCTGCCGCGCGTTCAGTTCCGGGCGTCGGGGTGGCTGCTGGGCGTTTCTCGCGTCTCGCCCTGAGCGACGGCTTGCCGTTACAGTGGCGCCTGTCGCCGTATCCGTCGCCCCGATGAGCAAGCCCACGCCGAAATCCGCCGCCAGAACCCGCACCGCCTACGTCTGCGGCGAGTGCGGCGCCGAGTACAGCAAGTGGCAAGGGCAGTGCGGCGAATGCGGGGCCTGGAACTCCCTGAGCGAGGTCGCCCTCGGCCGCGCCAGCGAGGCGCCGGCCGCGCGGCGCGCGGGCTGGGCCGGCAAGGTCGATGCGCCGCGGGTGACCGCGCTCAAGGACGTGCGCCACAGCGAGGAAGCGCGGGTATCGACCGGCATCGGCGAGTTCGATCGCGTGCTCGGCGGCGGCCTGGTCGAGGGCGCCGTGGTGCTGGTGGGGGGCGATCCCGGGATCGGCAAGTCGACGCTGCTGTTGCAGGCGCTGGCGTTGATGGGAGGCGTGCTGCCCGGCCTCTATGTCACGGGCGAGGAGTCTCTGGCCCAGGTCGCCGGCCGCGCGGCACGGCTCGGCCTGCCGCTCGACGGGCTGAGCGCGCTGGCCGAAACCGGCATCGAGCGCATCCTCGAGCACGCCTCGGCGCTGCGTCCCAAACTGATCGTCGCCGATTCCGTGCAGACGCTGTGGACCGAATCGCTGACCGCCGCGCCCGGGTCGGTCAGCCAGGTGCGCGAATCCGCCGCGCGCCTGGTGCGCTACGCCAAGGAAACGGGCACGGCGGTGTTCCTGGTCGGGCACGTCACCAAGGAGGGCGGCATCGCAGGTCCCCGCGTGCTCGAGCACATGGTCGATGCCGTGCTGTATTTCGAGGGCGACAGCGGCAGCCGCTTCCGCGTGCTGCGCGCCTTCAAGAACCGCTTCGGCGCGGTCAACGAGCTGGGCGTGTTCGCGATGGGCGACAAGGGGCTGCGCGAGGTGCCCAATCCTTCGGCGATCTTCCTCTCCGGCGGCAACGGGCCGCAGCCCGGCAGCTGCGTGATGGTCACGCGCGAGGGCACCAGGCCCTTGCTGGTGGAAGTGCAGGCGCTGGTGGACGCCTCGCCATTGTCGAATCCGCGCCGCGTCGCGGTCGGCCTGGAGCAGAACCGCCTGGCCATGCTGCTGGCGGTGCTGCATCGCCACGGCGGCGTGGCGGTCGGCGACCAGGACGTGTTCGTCAACGTCGTGGGCGGCATCCGCGTGCAGGAGACGGCCGCCGACCTGCCGGTGCTGCTGTCGGTGCTTTCTTCGCTGCGCGACCGCCCGCTGGCGGAGAAGACCATCGCCTTCGGCGAGGTCGGCCTGAGCGGCGAGATCCGCCCGGTGCCCAACGGCGAGGAGCGCCTGAAGGAGGCGGCCACGCACGGTTTCCTGCGCGCGATCGTGCCCAAGGCCAACGCGCCGAAGGCGGGCAGCTACAAGGGCATGGAAGTGGTGGCGGTGGAGCGCCTGGCGGATGCGATCGACGCCGCGCGTTGAAGCATCCGCGCTGGCGCCGATTGACCGCATCGGCGTCGCAAGGCTTCGCGGGAGCGCGCCGGGAAATGCGTTTCGTCCGCCGCGCCGGCATCGCGGCACGGCTGGAGGGCGGCCTAGCGTGAAGGCGCGGGCGAGGGCACCGTCTGCGCCGATGGCACGGGGACGGCTTTTTCGTCGACCGGCAGGCCGAAGTCGGCGCGCCGCTCGCGGAGGAACTGGGGCATCGGCGGCCGTTTCAGTCCCTTGTCCAGGACGAATTGCTGGCACTTGACCTGCCACTGGCCCATGCGCGGCTGCACCGGCAGCCAGAAGATGGATTCCAGGATCGGCATGCGTCCGCGATCGGCGTCCCACTGCTTGCCCGGCGGTTTGTTCAGCCGCAATGCCGGGTTGCCGCCCTGTTGCAGCAGCCAGTAGACCTTGTCGAAATCGCCCAGCGACGAGTACCAGCTCATCAGGCTGTCGAAGCCGAGGTTGACGTCGGAATTGGTGCCGGACATGTCCCGCGACAGGCTCCGATCGATGTGCGCGCCCCGCTGCACCAGCAACTGCACGTTCTGCCAGCGGTTTTGCAGGAAGGCGGCGTACGTCAGAGGTTCGTAGTTGGTGCTGAGCGTGTTGGGATCGCCGCCGTGGTCGAGCAGCATGCGCAGGTAGCGCGGGTCCTCCTCCCTGGCGGCGAGCACCATGGCATTGTTGCGTGGCCTGCCGTCGGCCGCGTACTGGCGCGCGTTGGGGTCCGCTCCGGCCTCGAGCAGCAGGCGCAGGCCTTCCGGATCGCGGGCGAGGACCGGCCATGCCACCAGCGGCATGCCATTGGCGGTGAAGGTCCGGTCGGGATCGATGCCTTCCTGTCGGACCAGTCGCTGGATTTCGTCGGTTTTCCGCTTTTCGACCGCACGTATCAGGCGCTGGGCGGGCTCGTCGAAGTCGTGGGCCGCGTTCCAGCCGCCGGGAGCGGGCGGTGCCGACGGTTGCGCCGAACAGGCCGTCAGGGTGCCCAGCAGCAGCGCGAGGGCGAAGGCTTGGAAGTGGTGGGCTGTCATCCCGCATCCCCTTGATCGGCTGGCGTCAATGTAGCAGCCATTGACAGGGCCGCCACCCCGGTGGCAGCTTGGAATGGACGCTGCCCAGGGGAAGGAGCTGCCGTGACGGAACCGACCGAGGACATGCTGGTGGGGTCGCCGGCGCCGCGAACTCCGGAGGAGAAGACGCGGCTGCTGACGCAGCAACGCGAGTTCGTGGGCATGTTCCGCGAGCAGGCCAGGGTCCAGGGCGACCCCGGCCTGGCCGAGCGCGCGGACGGGTTGCAGCGGCAGTATCACGCCCGGGAGATCGGCGGGCTGGCCACCGACGTCTACGACGCCGCCGAACACCGCGGCGCGCCGCCGGTCGGCTGGCTGCGCGCCAGCGAGCATCCCGAGCTGCTGCGCCAGCGCTACGGCATGACGCTCGATGACAATGCCATCAGGAGCATGCTGCAACCCGGCGATTCGGCCTTCCGCGCAGAAATCTACATCCCGGACCCCGCCGTGATGGGCACGGATGCGCGGCCGGTGCTGGCCTTCAAGGGCTCCAACGGGCCGGTGGTCGCCAACGAGAACGGACAGACGGTGGTGCGCCGTTCCGAGACGCAGGATTGGGTGACCAACGGTCGCCAGGGCCTGGGGCTGGAAACCGACTATTACAACCGGGCGATGGGCGTGGCCAGCACGCTGCAGTTTGGCGGCATGGGCAGGAATTTCGAGATCACCGGCCACTCCCTCGGCGGCGGCATGGCTTCGGCTGCGGCGGCGGTGACCGGCGCGCCGACCATCACCTTCAACGCTTCCGGGCTGCATCCGGCCACCGCGCAGCGCTACGCGCAGCAGCACGGCGTCGGCCTGCACGACACCGGCGGCGCCGTGACCGCGTACCAGGTCTCCGGCGAAGTGCTGACCGACGCGCAGACCGGCATGCAGCGCATGGACGCCGCGCGCCGGCAGCAACTCAACGACGTGGCCAGCCAGGCCGCCTCGATGGCGCAGCTGCCCGGTGCGCGCGAGCTGCTCGACAGCCAGCTTCGCCAGCAACTGCCGTATAGCGAAACCGCCCGCCAGGAGGCCGCCGACCTGGTGACGCAGCTCGCCAGTCCGGCCGGACAGCAGGGCCTGCGCAACATGCCCGTGGCGGCCGGCCACGCGCAGCCGCTGCTCACGCCGATGATGTGGCAGGACAACCGGCTGGTGGACCGTCCGCAGGAAATGGCGCTGAGCGAAGTGGCGCAGTTCGGCAGGCCGCTGCTGGACGTCGCCTCTGCCGCGATGAGCGGCGCGCGCGCGGGACGCACGCTCGGCGAGGGCGTCGCGGCCACCGGCGATCTCGCCGGCCGCGGCCTGGATCTGGTGGGCGACGGCCATCGCGCCGGCCTGCAGGTCACCGGCATGGTGGGACAGGCCGGCGCGCAGACCGTCGGGCAGATCGCCGGGATGCAGGTGCGTGCCGGCGGCGAAGTGGCGGCGCAGGTGCGGCTGGTGGGCGGAGACCTGGCCGCCGGCGTGGACATGGCGCAGTGCGTCTCGGCGCGCTGGAGCAATGCCACCACCAATGCGCTGTTGCGCGGCGCCGGCCGCTGGGTGCCGGCCTTGCGCGATCTCGCCGACGCGCGCGATCAAGAGACCGCGCTGTATTGCCAGGAGCAGATGCGGCAGGCCGGCACCGAGCTCGCGTCCGCGCGCACCTCGGCGCAGGACATCCGCAGCACCGCCGGCCAGGGCGCGGCGGCCATCGAACGCGTCACCGTGGAGGCCGGCGCCGACTTCCGTCGCGGCGCGGACCGTGCCGGCGAGGCCGCGAACGCCGCTTTCGACGCCGCCGGCGAGCGCGTGCAGCGGACCACCGCGATGGCGCCGACGGTGGGCGCGGCCGGCGGCGCGCTGTTGGGCACCGCGGTCGGCGTGGCCGCCACGCACAACCCGAGCACGCCCGAAGGCGTGCGCAACATCGTGGAAAGCGGCATCTTCTTCGGCAACGGGCCGGGCGGCGCCGGCGAGGCGGTGCAACGCCACCTGATGCGCGAGACGGTGCTGCCGAGCATGGACTTCCGCACCCGCGAGATGGAGGCCGAGGCGCTGCAGCGCATGCGCGGACAGCAGCGCGGCGACCATGCCGCGCTGCTGGACGATCCGGGCAATCCGCGCCATTCGACCTTCCGCAGCGCCAGCGACGGCGTGCACCGGCTGGACGCGAGCTTCAACCGCCCGTCCGACCAGCGCAGCGAGCAGCTGGCGGGCGCGTTGACGGTGGAGATGGCGCGCTCCGGCCTTGACCAGGCCTCGCATGTCCTGCCCAGCCGCGACGGCCGGCTCACCTTCGCGGTGCAGGGGGCGCTGGACGATCCGGGGCATCGCCGCGTCAGCGTCGAGACCGCCGTGGCGATGACCACGCCGTTGGCCGACAGCAGCCGGCGCGTGGCCGAGATCGATGCCGCGCGCGGCAACGAACAGTCGCAAACGCAGGTGCTGGCGATGGCCGAACCCGAACGCGGGCGCGCGGCGCCGAGCATGGGCTGACCGCGGGTCCCTGCGCGGATGTATTGCCGTCGCAGCCAGGAAAAAGGGCCGGAAGAACCGGCCCTTTTTTCATGCGCCGCCGCCTCAGTGCCCGCCGGCTGCCGCCGCGCCGGCCTTGGCCACGAACGGCGGCTTGGCAATCCAGACGAAGGCGATCACCACCAGGAAGATGATGCCGAGCAGGTGGAAGATCTCGTTGAAGCCGATTTGCGTGGCCTGCTGGATGATCATGCGGTCCAGCAGCATCGCGCCGCGCTGCAGGTCGCCGCGTCCCAGTGCGGCCACGGTCTCCTGCATCGAGGGATCGTAGGCGCCGATATGTTCGGTGAGCTGCGCATGGTGGACGGTGGTGCGGTTGTTCCAGGCCCAGGTAGTGAGCGAGGCCGAGAAGCTGCCGCCCAGGGTGCGCACGAACGTGGCCAGGCCGGAGCCTGCCGCAATTTCGCGCGGTTCCAGGTCCGACAGCAGGATGGTCAATACCGGCATGAAGAACAGCGCCACGCCCAGGCCCTGCAGCAGCTGCACCTCGGCGACGTGCTGGAAGTCCACGTCGAGGTTGAAGGCGCTGCGCAGGAAGCTGGTGGCGGCCATCACCACGAACGCGAACGAGGCGAGGACGCGCAGGTCGAAGCGCATCGCGTACTTGCCCACCAACGGCGTCAGCAGCACCGGCAGGATGCCCAGCGGCGCGGTGGCGAAGCCGGCCCAGATGGCGGTGTAGCCGAGGTTGCGCTGCAGCCACAGCGGCACCAGCAGGCCGACCGCGAAGAAGGCCGAGTAGGCGACCACCATCGCCGCCGTGCCGCTGGCGAAGTTGCGGTGGCGGAACAGGCGCAGGTTGACGATCGGGTCCTTCTCGGTGAGCTCCCAGATCACGAAGAAGGTCAGCGCGATCACCGAGACGATCGCCAGCACCACGATGCGGGTGGAGTTGAACCAGTCGTCGTCGTTGCCGAGGTCGAGCAGGGTCTGCAGGGCGCCGACGCCGATGATCAGCGAGATCAGGCCGGCATAGTCCATCTTCGGCTTCTCGAGGATTTCCGGGCGGCCGCGCAGCTGGCTGGCCACCACGGTGCTGGCGAAGATGCCGATGGGAATGTTGATGAAGAAGATCCATTCCCAGCTGTAGTTGTCGGTGATCCACCCGCCGAGGATCGGGCCGGCGATCGGCGCCACCACCGTCACCATCGCCAGCAAGGCGATGGCCTGGCCGCGTTTGTGCGGCGGATACAGCGAGATCAGCAGCGCCTGCGTCACCGGGTACATCGGGCCGGCGACGAAGCCCTGCAGGGCGCGCGCGGCCACCAGCATCCCCATGCTCTCGGCCAGGCCGCACAGCAGCGAGGCGATCGAGAAGGCCAGCGTGGCCCAGACGAACAGCTTCAGCTCGCCGAAGCGGCGGGTGAAGTAGCCGGTCAGCGGCAGCGCGATGGCGTTGCTGACGGCGAAGGAGGTCACCACCCAGGTCGCCTGGTCGGCGCTGGCGCCGAGGTTGCCGGCGATGGTCGGCAGCGACACGTTGGCGATGGTGAGGTCGAGCACCTGCATGAACGAGGCCAGCGCCAGACCGATCGTGGTCAGCGCCATGTTCGGCGGGCGGAACCCGGCCTGCGGTGCGGCGGCGGAGGCTGTTGCGGACATGGGGGAGTCCTAGGCTGCGGGGTCAGGCGTCTTCTGCGCGCTGCGCGGGAGGGCAGGGGCCTCGATCGGTTCGCATCGCGCGGGATCGAAGGCGCGCCGGCCTCTCCCCGCGCGCGGGAAGAGACGTCGCCTACTGCTTGCCGGGCAGGTTCTGCTCGATGATGCCGGTGATCAGCGCGTTGGCGTCGGCCAGCTGCTTGGCGTAGGCCTGCGTGGCGAACAGCGGCTTCGACGACTGCTTGGCGGCGGCGAGCACCGGGCCGTCCTGATCGCGGACCGACACGTCCACGCTCATGCTCAGGCCGATGCGCAGCGGATGCTCGGCCAGCTGCCTGGGATCGATCTCGATGCGCACCGGCACGCGCTGCACGATCTTGATCCAGTTGCCGCTGGCGTTCTGCGCCGGCAGCAGCGAGAACGCCGAGCCGGTGCCGAGGCCCAGGCTGGCGACCTTGCCGTCGTACTTCACGTCGTCGCCGTAGAGGTCGGCGTGCAGCTCCACCGGCTGGCCCAGGCGCATGTTGCCGAGCTGGGTTTCCTTGAAGTTGGCTTCGACCCAGACCTGCTCGAGCGGCACGATCGTCATCAGCGTGGCGCCGGGCTGCACGCGCTGGCCAAGCTGCACCTGGCGCTTGGCGACGTAGCCGGAGACCGGGGCGACGATCGCCGAGCGCTGCAGGTTGAGATAGGCCTGGCGCAGCTGCGAGGCGGCGGCCTCGACCTGCGGCTGCTTGCTGAGGGTGGTGGCGTCGACCAGGGCGCGGCTGCGCGAGAGCTGTCCGCGCGAGGAGGACAGCGCCGCCTCGGCCGAGGCGAGCATGTCGCGGGCATGCGCGAGCTCCTCGCGCGAGACCGCGCCGCTGGCGACCAGTCCCTCGCGGCGCTTCACGTCCGCGCGCGCCTGTTCCACTGCGACCTGGCGTGCCTGCAGCTCGGCCTGTCCGGCGTCGACGCTGCTGTACAGGCCGCGCACCTGGCGCACGGTGTTGGCGAGGTTGGCGATGGACTGGTCATAGGCGACCTGGGCGTCGTTCGGATCCAGGTGCACCAGCGGCTGGCCGGCTTCGACCTTCATGCCGTCGTCGGCGTCGATGCTGATCACCGTGCCGGCGGTCTGCGGCACGATGCTGACGATGTTGCCTTGCACGTAGGCGTCGTCGGTGTCCTGGTACCAGCGCGCGTACAGCAGGTAGTAGGCCAGCCAGCCGAGGCCGGCCGCGATCACGACGAAGGCCAGGATCAGCAAGGCGCGTCGGCGCTTGCCGTTCTTCGGCGCGGCCGGTGCGGCCGCGGCTGCGGAAGCTTGCGGATTGGGTTCGGTGGTCATGGCGTGGAGGCCTTGGCAAGATCTTTGGAGGAGGAGTCGGCGTCCGCCGCTGCGGGGCCGGCGAGTTCGAGACCGCCGCCGAGCGCGCGGTCGAGATCGACCGTGGCGGCGTAGCGCGGCGCGCGCAGCGCGGTCAGTTGCTGGTCGAGCTGCAGCAGCGGGCGCTGCGCGCCCAGCACGTCGAGCTGGGTGCCGAGGCCGGCGCGGTAGCGCGTATCGGCCAGTTTCCAGGCCGCTTGCGCGGCGTCGCGCGCCTGCGTGACGGAGGCGAGCTGCGCGTCGAGCGATCGCGCGCTCTGCACCGCGTCGGTGACCTCGTGCAGCGCGCCGACCAGCGCCTGGTTGTAGTTGGCGACGGCGAGGTCGTATTGCGCATCGCTCGCGGCCAGGTTGCCGCGCAGGCGGCCGCCGTCGAAGATCGGCAGGCTGATGGCGGGGCCGCCTAGGCCGAGCAGGGCGTCGCTGCCGAACAGGTCGGACAGGCCCGAGGAGGCCAGGCCGACGATCGCGTTGAGATTGATGCTGGGCTTGAAGGAAGCCTTGGCGGCATCGATACCGCGGCTGGCCGCTTCCACGCGCCAGCGCGCGGCGACCACGTCGGCGCGGTGGCCGAGCAGCTCGCTGGGCAGCACCTGCGGCACGGCCGGCGTGGGCGCGTCCAGCAATTGCGGGCGCGCGATGTCGAGGCCGCGATCGGGGCCCTTGCCGAGCAGCGCGGCCAGGCCGTTGCGCAGCGCGTCGATCTGCTGCTGCGCGGCCTGCGCCTGCTGCCTGGCCGAGGCGATGGTGCTTTCGGCCTGGCGCAGCTGCAACTGGTTGTCGAGGCCGGCCTTCACGCGCTGCTGGCTCAGGTCGAACAGGTGTGAGGCGCGCTTGTCCTCGCGCTGGGCGACGTCGAGCGCGTCGAAGGCCTGCGCCAGCGAGATGTAGGCGCGCGCGACGTTGGAGGACAGCGTCAGCCGCGCGGCCTGCGCGTCGATCTGCGCGGCGCGCGCCAGGCCGACCTCGGCCTCGTACTGCGCGCGCTTGCCGCCCCACAGGTCCAGCGGCCACTTGAAGTTGAGCATCAGCACGGTGCTGCCCATGTACTCGCCGCCGATCGGCGGCGGGGCCAGGGTCTCCGGCAGCTGCACGCCCGAGTACTGCGCGCTGCCGCCCAGCGTGGGCTTGCGTTCGGCATTGGCGAGCTGGACCTGCGCCTGCGCCTGGCGCAGGCGCGCGTCGGCGGCGGCCAGCGACGGGCTGTCCTTGAGCGCTTCGCCGATCAGGGCGTCGAGCTGCGGATCGCCGAGCGCGGTCCACCAGTCGCGGGTGGGGAAGGCCGCATCGGTGAAGCGGAACCCATCCAGGCTGCGCGAGGTCGCCAGTTCGTCGGCCTGGGTCAGCTTGCCCTCCGGGGCGAGCCCGTGGGTGCTGGCGCAGCCGGCCAGCAGCGCTCCGCTCAGGAGCAGCGCCGCGGCGAGGGCGGAACGGGGGGAGGTGGAAGCAATCTTGGGCATCGTTCAATCACCCGTGGGGGAGAGGTTGTCGCGCACGCGCTCGAGCAGATGGATCAGGCGCGCGCGCTCGTCGTCGGATAGGCCGGTGAGCGCGTGCTCGCGCACCCGCTCGCCGCACTTCTCGATATCGCGCCAGATCCTCACCCCGGCGTCGGTGAGGTAGATGTGCAGGGCGCGGCGGTCGGCCGGATCGGCGGTGCGGGTGACCAGCCGTTTGGTCTCGAGCTTGTCCAGCAGCCGGGTCATCGCGCCCGGGTTGAGCTCGGCGCTGCGCGCCAGCTCGGTCACGCTGGTCGCGCCGATCGCCAGTTTCTTGATGGTCACGTACTGGCTGAAGGTCAGGTCGTGACCGGCCAGGGCCAGTTCGTGCTCCATCCGGGCCCAGATCCCGTCGCGCAATTGGCGGATCAGCAGGCCGAGGGTCGAGCCCGAATGGGCGGGGGTCGCGGGGGAGCCGGCGGCGTTCATGGCGCGGCATGTTGCTGCTCTGCGCAATATTTGTCAATGCAAATATTGTTTCAGCAACGGAATGCCGCGTTGCAGCAGGTGCTTCCGGCGGGCTCCCGGCCGCCCATCGGCTATTTGCCGGGTTTTTCGCCCTCCTGGCGCAGCCGGATACTTTGCCGGAGGTCCCCGATGTCGCCTGAACGCCCGTGGACGCCGACGATGCGGTCGACCGGCAAGGCCGGCGGGCCGGCGATCAGTGCCGCCAGTTCACCGGCGCCCTCGAAGGCGGCCGGGGTCGGGCCGACCTCGGGCAGATAGAACAGATCGCCCTGGAACAGGGTACGCGAGGCGGGCGCATAGGCCACCAGCATGCTCGAGGCGTGGCTGCTCGCCAGGGCGCGGACCTGAAGCGTGCGCCCGCCCAGGTCGAGCTCGGCGACATCCTTCACTTCGCGCAGCTTGCGCGGGGCCGCCGCGCCGAGCTGGCGCCGCAGCGCCGCGCCCGCGCCGACGCCGGTCACGACCTCGACGCCGTCCTTGAGGTAGGCGGGCAATCCGGCCACGTGGTCGCCGTGCGGATGCGAGACCACGACATAGGCGATGCGCCGGCCGGGCACGGTCTTCTCGATCATCGCCTTGACCTGTCCGGCTTCCTCCGCGTCGATGGAAGCGTCGAAGACGGCCACCGCGCGTTCGCCCGCGACGAAGCCGGTGTGGTAGCCCGAAGGCGCGCCGTCGATGCGGTAGGCGCCGTTGCCGAGGTCGGTGGCGCGCAGCGGCCCGCGATCGGCGCGTTCGCGGTAGCCCTCGGGGAGGCGGAAGGCATCGGCCGCGGGTGCCGGCAGGGCATGCGCGCTGACTTCGTTCCAGCGCGCGGCCACTGCCTCGCCGTTATAGACGGTGACATGGGCCGGCTGCAGCAGCTGCCCCTGCTGCCGGTACCGCGCGTAGACGTAGCGGCGTTTGCCCGAGGTGGCCGACTCGATGCGGCCGGAGTCGGCATCCAGGACCAGGACGACGGGATGATCGACGGCGTCCTGGTAGCGCAATTCGATGCGCCGCGCCGCGTCCGGGCCGGAGGCGGCCCGCGCGACGGGATTGCGCGCCAAGGCGTCGCGCAGCAGCAGCGCCGGCGACAGGAACAGCAGGTCGGCGTAGTCCCCGCGCGCGGAGGCCGCATCCTCGCGTTCGATCTCGACGCCGTCGCGCCATTGCAGCTCGTCGATGGTGGCCGAGCCCGCGGGCGAGCCGACCCCCAGGAACCCGAACACGATCCCGCCCGGATAGCGCGAGCGCGTGCGCAGCCGGAAGCGCCCCTCGTCGGCCAGCACCACGGTCTGCTCGGCGGCGACCTCGGCGAAGGCGGCCGTCGCTTCGCGCGCCTGCTCGGGCCGGTAGGTGCTGCCGCGCATGCGCAGTTCCATCGCCGTCGTGCCGGGCGGCAGGGCGAGCTGTCGCTTGGCCTGCGCGAGCGCCGCTTCGGCGGGCGCGGGCGCGCCATCCGCGGCCGAGGCTGCGCCGTCGAACGCCGCCGCCCCGAACAATCCGACGATCGCCAGCATGGGTCCGGCGACCGTGAGAATCCTGCTGCGCATGATCGCTGCCCCTGGGCGTCGAGCCCTGTCCGAAAGGAAAGGCCGGATGCTGCATGGCCGCGGCGCGCCGCGCACGTGCGGAAAGTGATGGGCGTGCGTGCCGCCGGTCGCTTTCAGATGCGACGCAGGACCAGTTCGAGCACGAACTTGCTGCCGAAGAAGGCCAGCACCAGCAGCGCCATCGCGGCCAGGGTCCAGCGCACCGCCAGCGCGCCGCGCCAGCCGTAGCGCCAGCGCCCGAACAGCAGGGCGCCGAAGGCCAGCCACGACAGCACGCTGAGCACGGTCTTGTGGATCAGGTGCTGGGCGAACAGGTCCTGCACGAACAGCAGGCCGGTGAGCAGCGTCGCGGTGAGCAGCACGAAGCCGACCGCGATGGTGCGGAACAGCAGCATCTCCAGCTCGGTCAGCGGCGGCAGCGCACGCAGCCAGCCGTGGAATTCGCGCCGGCGCAGCGCGCGTTCCTGCGCCCAGAGCATGATCGCCAGCAGCGCCGCGATCGCCAGCGTGGCGTAGGCGAGCAGGGCGCACCAGGCATGCAGCTGCAGCCGCCAGTCCAGGCCCTCGGCCGGGTGGTGCCCGTACCAGGCGTAGCCGGCCAGCATCGCGGCGGCGATCGGGAAGACCACCACGCCCAGCGCGGCGGTGCCGCCGCGCGTGCCCACGAGCAGGGTCAGCAGCGACATGCCCAGGGTGACCAGCGACAGCGCCGAGAAGAAATGCATGTCGGTGCCGCCGGCCTGGCGCCAGGCCAGCAGGTGGAACGCGCCGTGCGCGGCCAGCGCCGCCAACGCCGGCAGCAGCCACAGGCGCGAGCGCCGCTCGCCGCCGCGGGCGACGCCGCGCACCAGCAGCAGCGCCGCGAGCAGGTAGGCCACGACGGCGATGAGAACGATTGTCATCTGGTCAGTGTCGCACACGCCATCGGGCACGGGAACTGGCGATGCCGCGAAAGTTCGAGTCCTCTCCTGGGCACCGAACCGCGGCCCCCGTCGGTGTCGTCGCCTTCGGCGGGCTGCTTGCCGCGTGCGGTCAGAGGGTCTCGACCCGGGCGCCGCGCAGCGCCGGCCGCAGCTGTCCCGGCCAGTCGCGGTCGTTGGCCACCTGCGCCCGGGCGCGCGAGGCATCCAGCGCGGCGAAATCGAGATCGGCATAGGCCCAGACCGCGTCGCCGCGCGTGCGCGCCAGCACGCCGTCGTCGGGCAGGCCGCGATCCATCGGCGCGTAGACCGTCGCCTCGCCGGTATTGGCGTCCAGCGCCGGGCTCCACTCGGCGACGCCGGCGGTCACCGCCTGGGCGATGAAGCAGCGATTCTCCAGCGCGCGCGCCAGGCAACCCACGCGCACGCGGGTGGCCCCGGCCTCGGTGTCGGTGCAGCTGGGTACGGCGATCAGCCGCGCGCCGGCCTCGCACTGCGCGCGCACCGGCAGCGGGAATTCGCTGTCGTAGCAGACCGCGATGCCGGCGCGCATGCCGCCGACGTCGAATACCTTCAGCGCGTCGCCGCCTTCGATCACGCCTGCCTGCTTCTCGAAGCCGGTGAGCTGCAGCTTGTCCTGGAAGGCGTGACCGCCCCCCGGCGCGAACCAGTAGGCGCGGTTGCGGTAGCGGCCCTCGCCGGCCTCCAGCAGGAAGCTGCCGGCCTGCACGTGCAAGCGCAGGCGCTGCGCCAGGCCGGAGAACAGTGTCATCCAGCGCGCATGCAGCGGCTGCAGCGCCGCCAGCGAGGCGCGGAAGTCGCCACGCGTGCGCGCGTCGAAGGTCGCGCCCAGTTCCAGCGCCAGGTACTCGGGCAGGATCGCCACGCGCGCGCCGTTCGCCGCGGCCTCTTCCAGCAGTCGCGCCTGCGTGGCGGCGAACGCGTCGAAGTCGCGGGGCGCCTGGATCGGATACTTGGCGACGGAGACTCTCATGGCGCGGCCTCCAGCGCGCGCAGCCAGAAGGTCAGCGGTTTTTCGCTTTCGCCTTCCTCGCCGATCTCGCGCCAGGCCAGGCGCATGGTCATGCCGTGCTGGCGCCGGTAGCCGCGCGCCTGCCAGAAGGCGTCGTTGTCGCGATGCCCGGACGGCCGGCGCGGATCGTCCGCGGCGCGGTCCACGGCGGCGAAGGCGGCGTGGCGGAAACGGCCGAGCGCGCGCGCATGCGCCTCGCGTTCGTCGAAAAAGCAATGCCCGACGCCCAGGCCGCGGTATTCGGGCAGCAGCACGGATTCGCCGAAATAGAACACGTCCTCGGCGGACATGCCGCGCGCGAGAAACGGCTGCCGGAACGTTTCGCCCTCATGCGCCAACGGGACCCCCGTGGAAGCGCCGACGACCCGCCCGCCGTCGAAGGCCAGCACGAACAGGCTGTCCGGCGACTGCGCATACGTCGCCAGATAGCGCTCCTCGTAGGCGGGGTCGCCGTCGTACAGGTACGGGTAGTCGCGGAAGACGGCGATGCGCAGCCGCGCCACCGCGCCCAGGTGCCCGGCGACCTCGGAGCCTCGGAAGCGGTCGATGCGCGGCGCGGCGGAAACGCTCATGCGGCGATTATGCCGAGATCTGCGCGATCCAGTCCTGCAGGTTGTAGTAGTTGGTGACGCGGGCGATCTTGCCGTCGCGGATCTCGAAGAAGGCGCCGCCCGGCAGCACGTAGCGCTGCCCATGCGCCGGCGGCAGCCCCTCGTCGCCGACCTTGTAGGTGCCGTGCACCACGTACTCGGCGCCCGCGCGCGCGCCGTCCTCGGACACCATCACCACGATGTCGCGCAACTGCTCGGCGTAGCTGCGGTCCATGCGGGCGAGGAAGGCGCGGAACGCATCGATGCCGACCTGGCGCTCGCCCTGGTTGAGGTCGTGGGCCACGTCTTCGGTCAGGCAGGCGAGCATCGCCTCCCAGTCGGCGCGGTTGAAGGCCTGGTAATAGCGGTGGATCAACTCGGCGGTGGCGCTCACGGCAGCTCTCGGTAAATAGTGGGGGGGAGTATACACCGCGGCGGTCATTGAGCCTGTGCAGCTATACTTTTGCGAGTTTGCCTCTCATTGCGACGATATATGTTCGAATCCCTTACCCAGCGCCTGTCCGGCACCATCGAACGCCTGCGCGGCCGCGGCCGGCTCACCGAGGACAACATCCGCGAGGCCACGCGCGAGGTGCGCATCGCCCTGCTGGAGGCCGACGTGGCGCTGCCGGTGGTGCAGGCGCTGATCGAGCGCATCAAGGTGCGCGCGGTGGGGCAGGAGGTGCTCAAGAGCCTCACGCCCGGCCAGGCCCTGATCAAGGTGGTGCGCGACGAGCTGACCGCGGTGATGGGATCGGCGGCCAGCGACCTGAACCTGAACGTGCCGGCGCCGGCGGTGATCCTGATGGCCGGCCTGCAGGGCGCGGGCAAGACCACCACGGTCGCCAAGCTGGCCAAGCACCTGCGCGAAAAGCGCAAGAAGAAGGTGATGGTGGTGTCGGCCGACGTCTACCGGCCGGCCGCGATCGAGCAGCTGAAGACGCTGGCCGAGCAGGTGGACGTGCTGTTCTTCCCGTCCAGCGCCGAGCAGAAGCCCGAGGCCATCGTCCGTGCCGCGATCGACGACGCCAGGAAGTCCTTCGCCGACGTGCTGATCGTCGACACCGCCGGTCGCCTGGCCATCGACGAGGCGATGATGGCCGAGATCAAGGCGCTGCACGCCGCGGTCAAGCCGGTCGAGACCCTGTTCGTGGTCGATGCGATGACCGGCCAGGACGCGGCCAACACCGCCAAGGCCTTCGCCGAGGCGTTGCCGCTGACCGGCGTGGTGCTCACCAAGACCGACGGCGACGCCCGCGGCGGCGCCGCGCTCTCGGTGCGCTACGTCACCGGGCGGCCGATCAAGTTCATCGGCGTGGGCGAGAAGCCCGACGGCCTGGACGTGTTCCATCCCGACCGCGTCGCCAGCCGCATCCTGGACATGGGCGACGTGCTCTCGCTGGTGGAGCAGGTCGAGCAGCAGGTCGACAAGGACAAGGCGCAGAAGCTCGCCGAGAAGGTGGCCAAGGGCAAGAAGTTCGACTTGAACGACATGCGCGACCAGCTCGAGCAGATGCAGAACATGGGCGGCATCACCGGCCTGATGGACAAGCTGCCGGGCATGGGACAGATTCCCGAGGCGGTGAAGAACCAGGTCACCGGCAAGGAAGTGCCGCGCCTGATCGCGATCATCAATTCCATGACCAAGAAGGAGCGCCGCAACCCGGCGCTGCTCAACGGTTCGCGCCGCGCGCGCATCGCACAGGGCTCGGGCACCACCCCGGCCGACGTCAACCGCCTGATGAAGCAGTACATGCAGATGGAAAAGGTGATGGGCAAGCTCGGCCGCGGCGGCATGAAGGGCATGCTGCGCGGCATGCGCGGGATGATGGGCGGCGGGATGCCGTTCCGCTGAGCGCGCCGGCCGCGATCCGGCAAGTCCGAGCCATGCCTTCGCCGCGCGCCCGAGCCGCCGATTTCTGCGCCCGCTTCGGCGTGCGCGTGCCGCTGCTGCTGGGGCCGATGGCCGGGACGAGCCCGGTCGCGCTGTCGGCGGCCGTCGCCGACGCCGGCGGCATGGGCGCGCTGGGCGCGCTGCCGATGGCGCCGGCGCAGATCGCGGCCTGGATGCGGGAGTTTCGCGCGCGCAGCGCGGGACCCTGCCAGATCAACCTCTGGATTCCCGATCCCGCGCCGCGGCGCGACGCCGCGGCCGAAGCCGCGATGCGCGCCTTCCTCGGCGCGTGGGGGCCGGCGGTCGCCGAGGACGCGGGCGATGCGCGGCTGCAGGACTTCGCGGCGCAATGCGAGGCGATCCTGGAGGCGCGCCCCGCCGCGATGTCCTCAATCATGGGCGTGTTTCCCGCCGATGTCGCCGCGCGCGCCAGGAAGGCGGGCATCGCCTGGTTCGCGTGCGCGACCACCCTGGAGGAAGCCATGCGCGCCGAGGCCGCCGGTGCCGACGCCATCGTCGCGCAGGGCTTCGAGGCCGGCGGCCATCGCGGCGCCTTCGACGCCGCCGACGCCGAGCACCAGGCCACCGGACTGTTCGCGCTGCTGCCGCGCCTGGCCGATCGGCTGCGCGTGCCGGTGATCGCCGCCGGCGGCATCGCCGACGGCCGCGGCGTGGCCGCGGCGCTGGCGCTGGGGGCCAGCGCGGTGCAGATCGGGACCGGCTTGCTGCGCACGCCGGAGGCGGCGATCCCGTCGAGCTGGGCCGACGCCATCGCCGCCGCCGAACCGCACGACACCTGGCCCACGCGCGCCTTCTCCGGGCGGCTGGGCCGTTCGCTGGCCACCGATTACGTACGCGCGGCCGCGGCCGGGAATGCGCCGCCGCCGGCCGCCTACCCGGTGCAGCGCGGGCTGACCGCCGCGATGCGCGAGGCCGCCACGCGGGCGGACGACGTTTCGCGCATGCAGGCCTGGGCCGGGCAGTCGGCATGGCTGGCGCCCGCGCTGCCGGCCGCGCAATGCCTGGCGCAGTGGTGGGACGAAGCCGAGGCCTTGCTGGGCGCATGACGGCGATGTTCTGCAACGGCCTGCCGGCCACGAGCGAGGATCTGCGCGCCCTGGCGCTGCGCAACTACGGCCACTTCACCGTCATGCAGGTGCGCGGCGGCGCGGCGCAGGGGCTGCATGCCCATCTGGCGCGGCTGCAGGCGGCCACGCGCGAGCTCTTCGGCGCCGAGCTGGAGGCCGGACGCATCGTGGCCGAGCTGCGCCATGCGCTGGCCGCCGCCGGCATGGGCGACTGCTCGGTCCGGATCACCGTGTTCTCCCGCGAGTTCGACATCGACGATCCGGCGCGTGCGATCGGCCTGGACGTACTGATCGCCCTGGCGCCGCCGTCGACGGCCGGCGGCGCGCCGCTGCGGGTGAAGAGCTACCGCCACGAGCGCACGCTGCCGCACATCAAGCATGCGGGGACCCTGCCGCTGTTCCATTTCCGGCGCCAGGCGCGGCTGGCCGGCTACGACGACGCCCTGTTCGTCGATGCGGCGGGGCGGATCAGCGAGGGCTCGATCTGGAACGTCGGCTTCTGGGACGGTGCCCGCGTGGTCTGGCCGCAGGCCCCGGCGCTGCACGGCATCATGCAGCAGTTGCTGGAGGCCGGCCTGCGGGAGACGGGCGTGGCGCAGGTCCGCAGGGAGATCGGCCTGGGCGATCTGCCAGGGTTCCAAGCGGCGTTCGCCAGCTATTCCCGGGGGATCCATCCGCTGGCGGCCGTCGACGGGGTCGCCTTCGAGGGCGGGGCGGGGCTGCCCGAGCGCCTGGCGCGGGCCCTGGCGACGCAGCCCTGGGAACCTGTCTGAACCGGCGGGCCGGCGGTTCCCCATAACCGGCTGAATGCCTTATACTTTCTGGCTTACCTCGCCGTCCTGGCGACTGGGCAACACAGGAAAGCTCCTCTCATGGTCAAAATTCGCCTCACCCGTGGCGGCGCCAAGAAGCGCCCGTTCTACCACATCATCGTCACCGACCAGCGCAGCGCGCGCGACGGCCGCAACATCGAGCGCGTGGGTTACTACAACCCCGTCGCCGCCGGCAACGAACAGCGCGTCGTGCTGGACATCGCCCGCGTCGACCATTGGGTCGGGCAGGGCGCCCAGCTGACCGACAAGGTCCGCAACCTCTACAAGGAAGCGGCCAAGGCCGCCGCAGCCGCTCCCGCAGCGGCAGCCTGACGCCCGCGGCCGCGCCCGGCGCGGCTGCCCGTCCATCGCTGGATTCCGCGACGTGCCCGCCGCTGTCGGGCCCGTTCCGATCGACGTGATGCTCCGATGAGCACGATGCCTCGTTGAACAGGATGCTTGTATGGGCATGATCCTGATGGGCAAGATCCACGGCGCGTTCGGCGTGCGCGGCGAGCTCAAGCTCGAGTCCTTCACCGAGCCGCAGCGGGCCATCTTCCGCTACCAGCCCTGGACCCTGCGCGACGCGCAGGGGCGCGAGCGTGCGCTGGCTGACGCGCGCGGACGCGAGACCGCCAAGGGACTGGTCGCGACCTTTCCCGGCGTGGAAGACCGCGACACGGCCGAGGCGCTGCGCGGCACCGAGGTCTGGGTGCCGCGCTCGGCGCTGCCGCCGCCCAAGCCCGGCGAGTACTACTGGGTCGACCTGGAAGGACTGCGGGTGGTGAACAGCGAGGGCGCCGATTTCGGCACGGTCTCGCACCTGTTCTCCACCGGCGTGAACGACGTCCTGGTCGCGCGCGGCGAGCGCGAACGCATGATTCCCTTCGTCGAACCGGACTACGTGGTCTCGGTGGACTTCGAGGCCGGCGTGGTGACGGTGGACTGGGACGCGGATTTCTGAGGCCGGGCGGCGCCGCACCGGCGCAATGGATCAAGCACAATGGGGTCCGGCTTTCGTCGGCGACGACGGGAGCCGCCATCGCGTCCTCCATCCCCGAACCCGGCTTCCATGCGCATCGATCTCGTCAGCCTGTTCCCCGAATTCGTCGCCCAGCTCGCCGGCCACGGCGTGGTCGGGCGTGCGCAGGAGCGGGGGCTGCTGAGCCTGCACGGCTGGAACCCGCGCGATCACGCCGAGGGCAACTACCGGCGCGTCGACGACCGCCCCTT
Organism: Luteimonas aquatica; assembly: GCF_022662575.1. Lineage (GTDB taxonomy): Bacteria > Pseudomonadota > Gammaproteobacteria > Xanthomonadales > Xanthomonadaceae > Luteimonas > Luteimonas aquatica. The sequence goes on from NZ_JALBFU010000001.1 coordinate 19,328, forward strand.
CGGCGGAGGCCCCGGCATGGTAATGCTGATCGACCCGCTGCGCGCCGCCCTGCAGGCCGCGCGCGCGGCCGACCCGCGCCCGGTGGCGACGATCTACCTCAGCCCGCAGGGCCGGCCGCTGACCCAGGCCAAGGTCCGCGAACTGGCCGCGCGCGAGCGGCTGCTGCTGCTGTGCGGCCGCTACGAGGGCGTCGACGAGCGCCTGGTCGCGGCCGAGGTGGACGAGGAGGTGTCGATCGGCGACTACGTGCTGTCCGGCGGCGAGCTGGCCGCGGCGGTGGTGGTGGATGCCGTGGCCCGGCTGCAGGAGGGCGCCCTGAGCGATGCCGAATCGGCCGCCCAGGACAGCTTCGAGGACGGCCTACTGGACTGCCCGCACTACACCCGGCCGGTGGAGCACGCGCTGGGGGCGGTCCCGGAAGTGCTGCTGTCCGGCAACCACGCCCAGATCGCCCGCTGGCGCCGCCAGCAGGCCCTGGGCCGGACCTGGGCCCGGCGGCCGGACCTGCTGGACGAGGCCGGCCTGTCGCCGGCCGACCGCCGGTTGCTGGAGGCCTACAAGGCCGAAACCGGCTGAACGGGCGCGGGGCAAGGGGGGATTCGCCGCCAGGGCCTTGGAAAGATGCGGTAACTGCTTGCCGCATAAAGAAAAATGCCGTTATAATTCGCGGCTTCGTTCCACCCAAGCCATGACGCGGGTCCACGTGCACTCGCGCAACAACCGCCGCCTGCCCCCGGCAGACGGACTTCGATAACAACAGGCAAATACAACCCGGACTCGTGCCATGAACAAGCCATCGATCCACACGCTGCTGCAGAACTTCGAAACCGAACAGGTGCAGCGCAAGCTCCCGGACTTCGGTCCCGGCGATACCGTCGTCGTCAACGTCAAGGTGAAGGAAGGCAACCGCGAACGCGTGCAGGCCTACGAAGGCGTGGTGATCGGCAAGAAGAACGCGGGCCTCAACTCCGCCTTCACCGTGCGCAAGATCTCGCACGGCTACGGCGTCGAGCGCGTCTTCCAGACCCACAGCGCCGCCATCGATTCGGTGCAGGTCAAGCGCCGCGGCGACGTGCGCTCGGGCAAGCTGTACTATCTGCGCGGCCTGGAAGGCAAGAAGGCGCGCATCAAGGAAGACCTGGCCGCCCACGCCAAGGCGAAGGCCGCCGCCGCTGCCGCCGCCGAGTAATCGGCACGCAAGCTGTCCGCCCGGAAGGCCGCCGCGAGGCGGCCTTTCGCGTTTGCGGCGATACGATCCATGACGGTTCGACTCAAGACGACACGATCCAAGACGACACGATCCAAAAAAGGAGACGCGGCATGGAACGATTTACCGGCGGTTGCCTGTGCGGCGGCGTGCGCATCGTGGCCTCGGGACGCCCGTACCGGGTCGGGCTTTGCCATTGCCTGGACTGCCGCAAGCATCATGGCGCGCTCTTCCAGGCCTCCGCGATCTTTCCCCAGGATGCGGTCGCGATCGAGGGCGAGACGCGCGACTACGCCGGACGGTTCTTCTGCCCGCGCTGCGGTTCGTCCGTGTTCGCGCGCACGGGCGACGAAGTCGAGGTGAACCTCGGCTCCCTGGATGCGCCCGACCAGCTGCGGCCGACCTATGAAAGCTGGACCGTCCGCCGCGAATCCTGGCTGCCGGCGTTTGCGCTCGCGAAACGGTACGAGCGCGACCGCGACGCCTCGGGCCGGTTCGAGGAATAGGCCGTCCGCCGCCAATCCCCTGGCGGGAGAAGGCGCGCGCAGACGCGCCGGCTTGGTCTTGCGCGCCGAGCAGGCGCCATGCAATGCCGGTATCGTGCGCCCTCGTACCCGAAGGCGATCAACGCATGAAAACGCGCCAGCTCGTGTCGTCCGGTTCTCCTCTGGAACCCGAGATCGGTTTCAGCCGCGCCGTGCGCGTCGGTTCCCACCTGGCCGTGGCGGGGACCGCGCCCATCGGTGCCGACGGGCGCGCCGCCCATCCGGGCGATGTGTATGCCCAGACCAGGTTGTGCCTGGAGATCGCCGCGCGCGCCATCGAGGAGGCCGGGGGCGACCTTTCCCAGGTGGTCCGCACCCGCATCATGCTGACCGACATCGAGCGTTGGCGCGAGGCGGCGCGCGCGCACGGCGAACTGTTCGGCTCGATCCGCCCGGCCTGCACCTTCGTGCAGGTGGGGCGCTTCATCGACCCGGAATGGCTGGTCGAGATCGAGGCCGATTGCGTGGTTGCTTCGCAACCGGAAAACGACGCCGCCCGATAGGACATTCGCTACGCGGATGTTCCGGTCCGCCCGCCGGATGCCTCGATCCGCGGCGCGGGGTCGGCGACGGGCGAAGGCGGCTGCGCCGGCACTTCCGAGGGCGTCGCCATCCGGTCGCCGGCCGGCGCCAGCATGCGCGCCTGCCGCCAGCCGCCCCACTTGTAGTAGGCCAGCGCCATCAGCATCGAGCAGATCGAGCTGACCGGGAAGCTCCACCAGATCGCGTCGGCGCCCAGGTACGGCTGCAGCAGCAGCGCGAACGGCACGCGGATGCCCCACAGTGCCCCGGCCAGGATCAGCAGCGGCGGCAGCACCGCACCGGTGGCGCGCACTACGCCCGAGACCACGAAGGTCACGCCGAAGAACAGGAAGGACCAGACCGCGATGTGGTTGAGGTGGCGCGCGTTGGCCAGCGCGCCGCTGGCCTCGGGCAGGAACAGCGACAGCGTGGCATGGTCGAACAGCACGATCGGCAGGATCAGCACGCCGGTGAGCAGGAAATTGAACGCGATGCCGGTGCGCGCGGTGGCGTTGACGCGCCCCCATTGCCGCGCGCCGACGTTCTGCGCGGCCATCGACGAGCATGCCGCGCCGATCGCCATGGCCGGCATCTGCACGTAGGTCCACAGCTGCAGCGCCGCCCCGTAGGCGGAGGTGGTGTCGACGCCGTAGCCGTTGACCATGCTGATCATCATGATCATCGACAGCGAGATCAGGATCATCTGCACGCCCATCGGCACGCCCTTGACGATCAGCGCGCGCAGGATCGCGCGGTCGGGCACGTAGACGGCCTTCTCGTGGCGGCTGATCCACAGCGGATGCCGGCGATGGCGCAGCCACAGGATCATCGCCGCCAGGCTCACGGCGTTCGCGATCAGGGTGGCGGTGGCCGAGCCCGCGATGCCCAGTTCCGGGAATGGGCCGATGCCGAAGATCAGCAGCGGGTTGAACACGATGTCCAGCAGCACGACCAGCAGCAGGAACGCGAACGGCGTCCGCGTGTCGCCGGCGCCGCGCAGGATTGCCGAGAGGAAGGCGAACATGTACAGGAGCGGCGTGGCCAGGAAGACGATGCGCAGGTAGTCCTCGGCCAGCGGCAGCGCATCGCGCGGCGTGTGCATCCAGACCAGGACGTGGCGCGCCAGCGGCATGCCGATCAGCGCCACCGCGATCGAGACGCCGAGGAAGAAGGTGGCGCTGGTGCCGATCACGCGCTTGGCCTGGGCCGGGTCCCTGGCGCCCATCGCCTGGCCGACCAGGATGGTGGCGGCCATGCCGACGCCGAAGATCGCGCCGATCAGGAAGAACATGATGTTGTTGGCGTTGGCCGTCGCGGTGAGCGCCTGTTCGCCGAGAAAGCGCCCGACCCAGACGGCGTTGACCGAGCCGTTGAGCGATTGCAGCACGTTCCCGGCCAGGATCGGCAGCGCGAACAGGAACAGGGTGGAGCCGATCGGGCCCTGGGTAAGATCGCGGGGAGCTTTCATCGGCGGCATGATGCCAGAGCGAATCGCGGGTTTTCCGCGCCGGCCGCGCGGCATGTGGGTGGCGATTAACCTGGATTGATGGATAATGTTCGCAACGGGGAAGAAAAGCCGAGCGCTTTTTCATTGCTGCCGGTGCGCCATTCGGCGGCCTCTTTCCGAATGCCTTTCCTTGCGCGTCCTTCCAGTCAGGATCGGGACAGCGACTTCGCGGAGAGGCGATGCCGGCGGCGCTACACTATGCCATCGCAGTGGAATCCTCCCAACGCGGAACGACCATGGAAGACGCTTCGGGCGCCTCCGAAGTCAGGCTCGACGTCTGGCTCTGGGCCGCGCGCTTCTTCAAGACCCGCAGCCTGGCCAAGCAGGCGATCGAAACCGGCAAGATCGAGGTGGGCGGACAGCGCGCCAAGCCCTCGCGCGGCGTGCGCCCGGGCGATGCGCTGCGCATCGCGCGCGGCGAGGAGACGTTCGTCGTCGAGGTGCTGGGGTTGAGCGATGCGCGCGGCCCCGCCAGCCGGGCGCAGGCGCTGTACCGGGAGTCGGAGGCCTCGCGCGCCGAGCGCGAGAACCGGCGCGCCGAATTGCGCGCTGCCCGCGCGGGCTACCAGCCGCCGGACACCAAGCCGGACAAGCGCGCGCGGCGGCTGATCCGTGCGCTGGGCGATATCGATGCGGCCTGAGCGGGGCGGACACGCATGAGGCAGGGACGCCTGCTGCCGCTGATCGTTGCCTGCGCGCTGTTCATCGAGAACATGGATTCGACGGTCATCTCGACGTCGCTGCCGGAAATCGCGCGCGATCTGGCGACCGATCCGATCGCGCTGAAGCTGGCGCTGACCACCTACCTGCTGGCGCTGGCGGTGTTCATTCCGATCAGCGGCTGGGTGGCCGACCGCTTCGGCGCGCGGCCGACCTTCATGGCCGCGATCGGCGTGTTCCTGCTCGGCTCGGTCGGCTGCGCGGCCAGCGGTTCGCTGGAGACGCTGGTGGCGGCGCGCTTCGTGCAGGGCATGGGCGGGGCGATGATGGTACCGGTGGGGCGCCTGGTGCTGCTGCGCACCGTGCCCAAGAGCGAACTGGTGCAGGCCCTGAGCTGGCTTACCATCCCGGCGCTGGTCGGGCCGGTGATCGGGCCGCCGCTGGGCGGCTTCATCACCACCTATTTCGACTGGCGCTGGATCTTCCTGATCAACATCCCGATGGGCATCCTCGGCATCGTCCTGGCCAGGCGCTTCATTCCCGACATCCGCGAAGCGGCGCCGCCGCTGGACTGGACCGGCTTCCTGCTGACCGGGCTGGGGCTGGGACTGGCGATGTTCGGTTTCTCCACGCTGGGCCGGCACCTGGTGTCGCTGCCGCTGTCGGTGGGCGCGCTGGTGGTCGGCGTCGGCGCGCTGGCCGCTTACGTCTGGCATGCGCGGCGGCATGCGCATCCCTTGCTCGATCTCGGCCTGTTCCGCCTGCCGACCTACCGCGCCGGCGTGCTCGGCGGCTCGCTGTTCCGCATCGGCATCGGCGCGACCCCGTTCCTGCTGCCGTTGATGCTGCAGCTCGGTTTCGGCCTGAGCGCGGTGCAGTCGGGCTTGCTCACCTTCGTCTCCGCGCTGGGCGCGATGTTCATGAAGACCATCGCCGCGAGCGTGCTGCGCCGCTTCGGCTTCCGCAGGGTGCTGGTCGCCAATGCCGTGATCGCCTCGCTGATGCTGTGCGGCTTCGGACTGTTCCGGCCGGACACGCCGCATGCCTACATCGTGGCGACGCTGCTGGTCAGCGGCTGCTTCCGCTCGCTGCAGTTCACCAGCTTGAACGCGATCAGCTTCGCGGACGTGGATGCGAAGCGGATGGGCCAGGCCAGCAGCCTGTCGGGGATGATGCAGCAGCTCTCGCTGAGCATGGGCGTGGCGGTGGGCGGCTACGTGCTGGAGTTCGCCGGGCTGATCGGGCAGCGGCCGGCGACCGACGTGCACAACTTCTACGTCGCCTTCGCCGTGGTCGGGCTGATCTCGGCAAGCTCGGCGTGGATGATGTGGCGGCTGCCGCGCGATGCCGGCGCGGAGATGTCCGGGCGGGCGCGGGTCGGCAAGGAGATCGCCGAGCCGAAGGTGGAGCAGCGGCCGGCGACGTGAGCGAGGGGATATTGGCAGGCCGGGCCCTCGCTCGACCCCTCGTGCCGCGCGATCGGCGCGGCGCGAAGCTCCCGCGGACGGGGAGGGGCGATGCCCCTCCCGCCGAGGATGCTCAGGCCAGGTCGAAGCGGTCCAGGTTCATCACCTTGTTCCAGGCGGCGACGAAGTCCTGCACGAACTTCTCCTGCGCGTCCGAGCTGCCGTAGACCTCGGCCAGTGCGCGCAACTGCGAATGCGAACCGAAGATCAGGTCGACGCGGGTGCCGGTCCACTTGGGCGCGCCCGAGGCGCGATCGCGTCCCTCGAACACGTCCTTGTCCTCCGAGACGGCTTTCCATTGCGTGCCCATGTCGAGCAGGTTGACGAAGAAATCGTTGCTCAGGGTTTCCGGCCGCTGGGTGAGGACGCCGTGCCGGCTCTGCCCGGCGTTGGCGCCGAGCACGCGCAGCCCGCCGATCAGGACGGTCATCTCCGGTGCGGTCAAGGTCAGCAGTTGCGCCTTGTCGACCAGCAGCGCCTCGGGCGTGACGGTGAACTTGCCCTTGAGGTAGTTGCGGAACCCGTCGGCGATCGGCTCGAGCACCTCGAAGGAGTCCACGTCGGTCTGCGCCTGCGAGGCATCCGTGCGTCCGGGGACGAAGGGCACCTTGACCGGGTGGCCGGCATTCTTCGCCGCCTGTTCGACGCCCGCGCAGCCGGCGAGTACGATCAGGTCGGCGAGCGAGACGCGTTTCGCGGATGCCCCGGATTGCGCGGCGTTGAAGTCCTGCTGGATGCCTTCCAGCGTCTGCAGCACCTTCGCCAGTTGCGCCGGCTGGTTGACCTCCCAGTCCTTCTGCGGCGCGAGGCGGATGCGCGCGCCGTTGGCGCCGCCGCGCTTGTCGGAGCCTCGGAAGGTGGAGGCCGAGGCCCAGGCGGTGGACACCAGCTCCGAAACGCTCAGGCCGGAGGCCAGGATCTTCCCCTTGAGCGCGGCGATGTCCTGTTCGTCGATCAGCGGGTGGTCGACGGCGGGAACCGGGTCCTGCCAGATCAGTTCCTCGGCCGGCACCTCGGGACCGAGATAGCGGGCGCGCGGTCCCATGTCGCGGTGCGTGAGCTTGAACCAGGCGCGGGCGAAGGCGTCGGCGAGCTGTTCCGGATGTTCGAGGAAGCGCCGGGAAATCTTCTCGTAGGCCGGATCGAAGCGCAGCGACAGGTCGGTGGTGAGCATGGTCGGTCCATGCCGCTTGGAGGGATCGTGCGCATCGGGGATGGTGCCGTCGCCCGCGCCGTTCTTGGCTTTCCACTGGTGCGCGCCGGCGGGGCTCTTGCTCAGTTCCCATTCGTTGCCGAACAGGCTTTCGAAGAAGTAGTGGCTCCACTTGGTCGGCGTGCTCGACCAGGTGACCTCCAGGCCGCTGGTGATCGCATGGCCGCCGATGCCGCTCTCGAAGCTGCTGCGCCAGCCCAGGCCCTGCTCCTCGAGGTCGGCGCCTTCGGGCTCGCGTCCCACGTGCGATTCGGGGCCGGCGCCGTGGGTCTTGCCGAAGGTGTGGCCGCCGGCGATCAGCGCGACGGTCTCCTCGTCGTTCATCGCCATGCGCGCGAAGGTCTCGCGGATGTCCCGCGCCGCCGCGACCGGGTCCGGGTTGCCGTTCGGTCCTTGCGGATTGACGTAGATCAGGCCCATCTGCACGGCGCCGAGCGGGTTCTCCAGCACGCGGTCGCCGGTATAGCGCTTGTCGCCGAGCCAGGTGGTTTCGGCGCCCCAGTAGACGTCCTCGGGTTCCCACACGTCCTCGCGCCCGCCGGCGAAGCCGAAGGTCTTGAAGCCCATCGATTCCAGGGCGACGTTGCCGGTGAGCACGATCAGGTCGGCCCAGGAGATCTTGCGGCCGTATTTCTGCTTGATCGGCCACAGCAGGCGCCGCGCCTTGTCCAGGTTGCCGTTGTCCGGCCAACTGTTGAGCGGCGCGAAGCGCTGCTGTCCGGCGCCGGCGCCGCCGCGGCCGTCGCTGATGCGGTAGGTGCCGGCGCTATGCCAGGCCATGCGGATGAACAGCGGGCCGTAGTGCCCGAAGTCGGCCGGCCACCAGTCCTGCGAGTCGGTCATCAGCGCCAGCAGGTCCCGCTTCACCGCCGCGAGGTCGAGGCTCTTGAATTCCTCCGCGTAGTCGAAGGCCTCGCCCATCGGATCGGATTGCGGAGACTGCTGGTGCAGGAACTTCAGGTTCAACTGGTTCGGCCACCAGTCGCGGTTCGACGTGCCGCTGCCGGCGACATGGTTGAACGGGCACTTCGTTGCGGTTGACATGGGAAGGTCTGCCTTGGCTGCGGTCCGCGCGTGCGCGGCGCGGATCCGTGGAGGAAAGAGGGCTGGGCATTCGCGATGCCCGCTCCGGATCGGCGGGCGGGCGCTAGCGCAGCACGCCCGGTGTGGGCCGGTCGTAAACCGGATCCGGCGCGTGCGCCGGCGAGGGGAGGAGGCGGAGCGGTCTTCGAGGAGATGAGGGCTGGCGCATCGCTGGCGGCTCCGCAGGTTGTGAGGTGCCAACGACCATACACTCGGCCTACGAAGAGGAAAAATCGAATTAAATGAAGCTATCGATAGATTTCGGCTATCGTGGCAGGCAAACAAAAAGGCGGGCCGAGGCCCGCCTTTCTTCACGACCCGTCTGCAAGCGGTCAGCTCTTGCCGCCGAGCAGTCCGCCTCCGATCTTGAGCAGGTCGCCGATGCCGAGCTGGCCGTCGCCGTCCTGGTCCAGCACGGCACCGAGCAGTCCGCCGCCGGCGCCGCCCTGCTGCTGGGCGACCTGGCGTTCCTGCCCGAGCACCTGGCCCAGGCTGCCGGCATCGGCATTGCCGCCCTGGCCGAGGAAGCGCTGGGCGAGGAAGGACAGCACGATCGGCGCCAGCATCTGCAGCAGTTGCCCGGCACGATCGTTGCCCAGCCCGGTGGCCTGGCCGAGGCCGGCTTCCGCGCGCGGCTGGTTGCCGCCGAAGATGTGGCCGAGGATCGCCGCGCCGTCGGTCTGGCGGCTGCCGCCACCGAGCGAGCCGCCCAGCACCGCGCCGAGCACGCCGCCCAGATCCAGGCCGGTGTGGTCCTTCTGCAGCGCGCCCAGCAAGGCTTCGGCGCCGCCCGGCTGCGCGGTGTTCTTGCCCAGCGCGCCGAGCAGCAGCGGCAGCGCCGCGCCGACCGCGCTGGACGTCTGCGACTGGTCCGTGCCCAGCTGCTGCGAGAGCTGCTGCAGCGGCGCGCCTTGCAACTGCTGGAAGAGTTCGTCGGCGAGGCTGTTGCTCATGGCGGGTCTACCTGCTGGAAGTGTGACGGGGGCCGCATGGTAGCGCGCCAGCGTTAGATTTGTGTCCGGGCGGCCGGCGCCGGTCCGGGGCCGGTCAAGACGGGTTCGTGCTTCAAAGGACGCAGCAGACGGCGCCATCGGTCCGACTGCCTTCGAGCCGGCATTCGGGGCATCGCCGACGGGTTCGGACAGCCGTCACCACCGTGCCCGGCGCGGCGCCGCGAAGACGGTTTCTTCCGCGCCGTCTTCCGCGTGGCGCCCTACGTCAGCGCCTTGATCCGGTACAGCGCTTCCAGCGCCTGCTTGGGCGTGAGTTCGTCCGGGTCGACGGCGGCCAGCGCATCGAGCGCGGCCGAAGCCGGCGCGAACAGGCCGAACTGCTGCGGCGAGTCGAGCGTGGCCGGCGACAGCGGCGCGGTGTCGCGGGTCTGCCGCTCCAGTTCGGCCAGGCGGCCGCGCGCTTCGCGGATCACCGCCTTGGGCAGGCCGGCCAGCGCGGCCACCTGCAGGCCGAAGCTGCGGTCGGCCGGGCCGTCCTTCACCGCATGCATGAAGACCAGGGTCTCGCCGCCGTGCCTGTCGTGGTGCTCGACCGCGTCCAGGTGCACGTTGGCGATGCCGCTGCCCGGGGTGGCCAGGGCGGTCAGCTCGAAGTAGTGGGTGGCGAACAGGGTGTAGCAGCGGTTGTGCGCGGCCAGGTGGCGCGCGCAGGCCTCGGCCAGCGCCAGGCCGTCGTAGGTCGAGGTGCCGCGGCCGATCTCGTCCATCAGCACCAGCGACTGCGCGGTGGCGTGGTGCAGGATGTAGCTGGTCTCGGCCATCTCCACCATGAAGGTGGACTGGCCGCGGGCCAGGTCGTCGCCGGCGCCGATGCGGGTGAGGATGCGGTCGATCGGCCCGATCGTCGCGCTGGCGGCGGGCACGAAGCTGCCGATGTGGGCGAGCAGCACGATCAGCGCGTTCTGGCGCATGTAGGTGCTCTTGCCGCCCATGTTGGGGCCGGTGATCACCAGCATGCGCCGCCCCTGACCGGAGTCGCCGTCCAGCGACAGGTCGTTGGGCTCGAACGGTTCGGTGCGCACGGCCTCCACCACCGGATGGCGGCCGCGCTCGATGCGCAGGCAGGGCTCGTCGACCAGCCGCGGGCGCGACCAGTCCAGCGTCTGCGCGCGCTCGGCGAAGCAGGCCAGCACGTCGAGCTCGGTCAGCGCGGCGCCGCAGCGCTTGAGCGATTCCAGATGCTCGTTCAGTCCGTCCAGCAGCTGTTCGTAGAGCAGCCGTTCGCGCGCCAGCGCGCGTTCGCGGGCGGACAGCACCTTGTCCTCGAAATTCTTCAGCTCCTCGGTGATGTAGCGCTCGGCGCCGGTGAGCGTCTGCCGGCGCGTGTAGTGCGTGGGCGCGCGCGCGGCCTGCGCCTTGCTGATCTCGATGTAGTAGCCGTGGACGCGGTTGTAGCCGACCTTGAGCGTCGGGATGCCGCTGGCCTCGCGCTCGCGCTGTTCCAGGTCGACCAGGAACTGGTCGGCATGGGTGGACAGGCGCCGCAGTTCGTCGAGTTCGGCGTCGTAGTCCTCGGCGAAGACGCCGCCGTCGCGGGCCAGCAGCGGCGGCTGCTCGACCAGCGCCTGCGCCAGCAGCGCGGCCTGCGCGTCGTGCTCGCCCAGTTCGGCGGCCAGCGCCTGCAGACGCGGCGAGTCGAGCGGTTGCAGGACCTCGCGCACCCGCGGCAGCAGCGCCAGGGCGTCGCGCAGCGTGCTCAGGTCGCGCGGGCGCGCCGAGCGCAGCGCGATGCGCGAGAGGATGCGTTCGACGTCGCCGAGCGCGCGGAAGGTCTCGCGCAGCGTATCGCCGGCGCCGTTGTCGATCAGCGTGGCGACGGCGTGGTGGCGGCGGCCGACCAGGTCGCGGTCGCGCAGCGGCCGGTGCAGCCAGCGCCGCAGCTGCCGTCCGCCCATCGGCGTGACGGTGGTGTCGAGCACGCCGAGCAGGGTGTGCTTCTGCTCGCCGTCCACGCGCATGTCCAGTTCGAGGTGGCGGCGCGTGGCGGCGTTCATGGCGATGGCGCCGTCGCTGGATTCCACCGCGATCGCGGTCAGGTGCGGCAGGCGCTGCTTCTGCGTTTCCTCGACGTAGCCGAGCAGGGCGCTGGCCGCGGCGATGGCCAGCGGCCGGTCCTCGATGCCGAAGCCGGTGAGGTCGTGCAGGCCGAAGAACTGCAATAGTTGCCGGCGCCCGCTGTCGGCGTCGAACAGCCACGGCGCGCGGCGGCGCACGCCGGTGCGCGCGGTGACGAAGTCCGGCCAGCCTTCCTCGTCGGGCTGCAGCAGCTCGGCCGGCTCCAGGCGCGCCAGCTCGGCTTCCAGGGCGTCGTCGTTGGCGACCTCGTTGACCAGGAAGCGGCCGCCGGCCAGGTCCGCCCAGGCTAGGCCGTAGCCGCCGCTTTTTGTGCCGCCGCGAGCGATCGCCAGCAGCAGCGTGTCGCGGCGCTCGCTCAGCAACGCCTCGTCGGTGACCGTGCCGGGGGTGACGATGCGCACCACCTTGCGTTCGACCAGGCCCTTGCTCGCCGCCGGGTCGCCGATCTGCTCGCAGATCGCCACCGATTCGCCCAGTGCCACCAGCCGCGCCAGATAGCCTTCCACCGCATGGAAGGGCACGCCGGCCATCGGAATGGGCTGCCCGGCGGAGGCGCCGCGCTGGGTCAGGGTGATGTCGAGCAGGCGCGCGGCCTTGCGCGCATCGTCGTAGAACAGTTCGTAGAAATCGCCCATCCGGAAGAACAGCAGCACGTCCGGATGTTCCGCCTTGGCGGCGAAGAACTGGCGCATCAGCGGCGTGTGCGAAGAGGTGTCGGGTTTGTTCATGGATCTCCGGTCTTGCTCGCCTTGCCTCCATTGCGGCGGGCCGTTCGCCGGCCGGGCGCAGCGGATGCCGAGGCCGCGGGGGCGCGTACCGTCCGCATCGGATCCGCCGGGGCGATCCCGTGGATCATGCGGGCCGGGCGGCCTTCGCGGCTTGCGTGAGGATGGGGCGCCAATGTTCCGCCATGACGGGCGTCGGCGGAACGACGGCAAATTATATGCGGATCGCCCGTGGTGCCGTGGCGCGGCGACGCCCATCGCCTGCGTCGCGCGGATCGCCTGGCGGCTGCGGCCGGAAGGTGTCGCGCGGGATCGTGCGTTCCACCCGGCGGGCGTTCGTGGCCGGGCGCCGAAGCCGCGCTTTCCGGGCACGGGCGTCCGCGCCAGCGGCGGCGATGCCCTCGATAGGAAGCCGACCTGCCGTGGGGTGCACGAATACCGACGAATCGAGTCCGTTCCCGACCTCTACTGCAACGCACAATGCCTTGCGGCGAATTGGTGTTAATTTCCCGTGAAGGCGTCGGGGCGCCTGCATTCGGTACGGAGAACAACCGCAAGACAGCCAATCGGCGCTTTCCAATCCACGCAATCTGATGGCCTGAGGGGGACACCATGATCGCTGCAAAACCGCAACACCGCGCGTTGACGCTCGCCGTCCTCGCCGCGAGCAGTGTGATGTCGGAAGCCGGTGCGCAAGAAGCCAGGGAGGGCAAATCCCAGCGCGACAAGGAAGCCACCACCCTGGACACCATGGTGGTGACCGCGCAAAAGCGCGAGGAGGCCTTGCAGGACGTGCCGATCATGCTCACGGCCCTGCCCGAGCAGCTGCTGCAGGACATCGGCGTCACCGACATCAAGGACGTGCAGATGCTGGTGCCGGGATTGCACGTCAGCTCCACCACCAACGAATCGCAGACCACCGCGCGCATCCGCGGCGTCGGCACCAACGGCGACAACGCCGGCCTGGAGTCGGCGGTGGGCCTGGTGATCGACGGCGTCTACCGGCCGCGCGTGGGCGTGGGCTTCGGCGACCTGGGCGAGATCGAGCGCATCGAGGTGCTGAAAGGGCCGCAGGGCACGGTGTTCGGCAAGAACACCTCGGCCGGCGTGATCAATGTCATCACCCGGCGCCCGAGCTACACGCAGAGCGCCGACGCCGAGCTGACCGTCGGCAACTACGGCGAGGTCGGCGTCTCCGGCGCCTACAACGACAACCTGGGGGAGAACGCAGCGTTCCGCGTCTATGCCGCCAAGCGCAAGCGCGACGGCGTGATCGACATCAACACCGGCGTCGGCCCGCGCGAGGAGCGCGAGGACAGCGACCGCAACTTCCACACCGTGCGCGGGCAACTGTTGCTGGAGCCGAACGAGAACCTCGACATCAACTTCATCGCCGACTACAGCAGCCGCGAGGAGAACTGCTGCGTCGGCGTGACCACGGTGCGCGGGGCCACGGCGGCGATCCTCGACGCGCTGGCCGGCGGGGCGGGGCGCGCGGTGATCCCGACGGCCGATCCGCAGCGCCGCCTGGGCTACGCCAATCGCGGCACCCAACAGGACGTCAAGGACAAGGGCCTGTCGATGGAGCTGAACTGGAATTCGCCCTGGTTCGGCGGCGCGACCCTGACCTCGATCACCGCCGGCCGCGACTGGAAGTCGATCAACGCGCTCGACTTCGACTTCAGCGGCGCCGACCTGCTGTATCGCCGCAACGAGTTCGACGATTCGTCCACCGCCTTCAAGAGCTTCAGCCAGGAGCTGCGGCTGACCGGCAGCAGCGACCGCTTCGACTGGATGGTGGGCGGCTTCTACTCGGACGAGGACCTGGAGCGACACGACCAGTACGTGATCGGACGCCATTACGAGGCCTACCTGTCCACGGCCCTGGTCAGCCTGTTCGCGCGGCAGCTCGCGCCGCTGGGGATCAACGTCAACACCGCCAATCCCTTCCTGTTCGCCTCGCAGGCGACCGGGCGTCCCTACGGCACCAGTTTCGCCGCCGACAGCGAAGGCGCACACGATACCTACGAGCAGAAGGCCCGGTCGCTGGCGCTGTTCACCAACAACACCTGGCGCGCCACCGACCAATTCTCGGTGACCCTGGGCCTGCGCTACACCCGGGAGGAGAAGGAGCTGGAGTCGCGCTACACCAATCCGAACGGCAGCCTGGGCTGCCTCTCGGCGCTCGGCAACCCGGCGCAGGTCGTCGCCGCGCTGGCCGGACGCGGCATTCCGGTACCGGTGGCGCAGCAGCTGGCGCCCACCACCATCGGCTACATGTGCCTGCCCTGGGCCAACATCCGCCACAACGGCCGCCGCACCGACCAGGATCGCACCGAAAGCGAATGGTCGGGCACGCTCAAGCTGGCCTATCGCTGGAACGAGCAGGTGATGACCTACCTGTCCGGCGCGCGCGGCTACAAGGGCGGCGGCTTCAACCTCGACCGCGTGCAGTCCAACACCGGCCTATCCTCCGGCACCGCCGGCATCGTCCCGGTCGACGACACGTCCTTCCCCGGCGAATTCGTCGACAGCTACGAGCTCGGCGCCAAGACCACCTGGCTCGGCGGCAACCTGCTGCTCAACGGCACCGTGTTCTACCAGGAGTACACCGACTTCCAGCTCAACAGCTTCCTCGGCACCAGCTACGTCGTGCGCTCGATCCCGCAGGTCGTGTCCAAGGGCATCGACACCGAACTGCTGTGGCAGACCGGCATCGACGGCCTGATGGTGCAGGCCGGCATCACCTATGCCGATACGCGCTACGGCAAGGACAAACCGACGTCGGAATTCGTCGCGCCCGCCGGTCCCCTGTACAAGCTGCCCGGCAACCGCATCAGCTTCGCGCCGCTGTGGTCGGGCTCGGCGGCGCTGAGCTACGAACGGGACATCGGCGCGAACCTGGTCGGCCGCTTCAACATCGGCGCCAAGTACCTGTCCGAGCACAACACCGGCTCCGACCTGGACGTGGAGAAGATCCAGAAGGGCTATACACTGGTCAACGCGCGCGTGGGCATCGGCGCGAAGAACAGGCGCTGGTCGGTGGAGCTGTGGGGCGAGAACCTTACCGACAAGACCTACCAGCAGGTGGGCTTCGACGCGCCGCTGCAGAACTTCTCGCCCACGCCCGGCGATCCGACCAACACCTACAACGCCTTCCTGGGGGCGCCGCGCACCTACGGGATGACGCTGCGCGTGCACTACTGACCCCTCGCTCGGGGCGATGACGGCGGCCCGCCGCGCATGCGGCGGGCCGTCGCGTTTTCGGCGTGCAGACATTTGCGCCGATTTCGGCTACAAGGCGGGCTCCCCACGACAGAAACGCCGATGTCCATTCCCACCGATTCCGAACTGCGCGCCTCGGCCGAAACGCTCGGTGCGCGCCTGCGCGCCGCGCACGAGCGGCTGGTCACGGCCGAGAGCTGCACCGGCGGCTGGATCGCCAAGACCGCCACCGACATCGCCGGCTCCTCCGACTGGTTCGACTGCGGGATGGTCGCCTACAGCTACGAGGCCAAGCAGGCGCTGCTGGGCGTGCGCCCGCAGACCCTGGAGAGCTTCGGCGCGGTCAGCCGCGAAACGGTGGTCGAGATGGTCTCCGGCGCACTGGTCAATTCCGGCGCCAGCGTCGCGGTGGCGGTCACCGGCATCGCCGGCCCCGGCGGCGGCAGCGAGGACAAGCCGGTGGGCACGGTCTGGATCGGCTGGAAGCGCCGCGGCGGCTACGCGCGCGCGGAAGTGTTCCGCTTCGACGGCGATCGCGAGCAGGTGCGCCGGCAGTCGGTGGCCGCCGCGCTGCGCGGGCTCGATGGGCTGATTGCCTAGCCGGCGCGTCGTCCGGAGTGCCGCCGGCGTGGCCGGCTGGCGCGCGGGGCGGGCGCAACGAAGCGGCGGACGACCGCGTCAGGCCAGATCCAGCGTCCACACCTGGCCGACCAGGTCATGGCCGAAACTGTGGTGGCGATACTCCTCGGCCAGCGCGAAGCCGCAGCTTTCGTAGATGCGGCGCGCCGCAACGAGGATGTCGTTGGTCCACAGCAGCATCCTGCGGTAGCCGGCGGCGCGGGCGAAGGCCAGGCATTCCTCGACCAGGCGCCGGCCCACGCCATGCCCGCGCGCGACCGGATCCACCAGCAGGCAGCGCAGCTGCGCGGTGTCGGCGTCGTCCGCGTTGCGCACGACGAACACGCAGCCGACGCGTTCGCCGTCCAGCTCGGCGATCCAGCAGCGCTCCTTCTCCGGGTCGTGGTCGGTGGCGAAGCGCGCGAACAGGGTGGCGACCAGCGCCTCGAACTCGGCGTTCCAGCCGTACTCGTCGGTGTACAGGCGCGCGTGCCGCTCGATCGCCCAGCCGATGTCGCCGGGAGCATGCGTGCGGATGTTCAGGCCGGAGGCCGTGCCGGCGGGCGAAAGCAGCGCTTGCGCCTCGTGCAGCGCGCGCGTCAGGCGCCGCCGTGCCGGCGCCGACATCTCCGAGAGCATCGCCGCGACGGCCGCGCGGGAATCGTGCTCGAGCCGCGCGAAGGCGGCCTCGCCGTCGGGCGTGAGGCGGAGCGTGATGCTGCGCCCGTCGCGCGTCGAGGGCGAGCGTTCGACCAGGCCTTCGGCCGCGAAGCCCTGCACGATCCGGCTGAGGTAGCCGGGATCGAGCCCGAGGGTCGCGCCGATGTCGCGCGCGGCGACCGGCTGGCGCCGCGCCAGCTCGAACAGCACGCGCGCCTGGGTGAGCGGGTAGGGACTGTCGAGCAGGTGTTCCTGCAGCACGCCGATGCGGCGCGTGTAGAAGCGGTTGAAATCGCGAATCTCGTCGACCTGCAATTCCAGCGCGTCGGGCGACATGGCGGCTCCGCCAATTGATTGACTGAGTCAACTATATGCCCGGCTTGCGGGCCTTGCCAGCGTCGGCGCTTAGTAGTATTACTACTAACCATGGAGCTCACCGACACCCAGCAGGCGATTCTCGAGATGATCGCCGAGCGCATCGAAGCCGATGGCCTGCCGCCGTCGCAGACCGAGATCGCCAAGGCCTTCGGCTTCAAGGGCGTGCGCGCGGCGCAGTACCACCTGGAGGCGCTGGAGACGGCCGGCGTCATCGAGCGCATGCCCGGCCGCGCCCGCGGCATCCGCGTGGTGCGCATGCCCGAACCGCCGCAGCAGGCCCTGCCGCTGCCGGCGGCGGGGGACGACGTGCTGCAGTTGCCGGTGCTGGGCCAGGTCGCGGCCGGCGTGCCGATCGGCGCGGACATCGGCTCGGAGCAGGTGGTGCTGCTCGACCGCACCTTCTTCGCGCCGGCGCCCGACTACCTGCTCAAGGTCAGGGGCGACTCGATGCGCGACGAGGGCATCTTCGACGGCGACCTGATCGGCGTGCACCGTACCCGCGACGCGCGTTCGGGCCAGATCGTGGTGGCGCGCATCGACGAGGAGGTCACGGTCAAGCTGCTGAAGATCGGCAAGGACCCCGCGGGCCAACAGAAGATCCGCCTGCTGCCGCGCAATCCCGACTACGCCCCGATCGAGATCCAGCCGGGCCAGGACTTCGCCATCGAAGGCCTGTACTGCGGCCTCGTCAGGCCGAACCGGTGAGGGCGGCGTTCGATCCGCCGACGGCCCGGTACGGGCTTTCCCGACGGGCGGCGCCCGCGGCTTCCGATATGCCGCCATGCGCCGCCCCGGTAAATTTTTCGGCGACGGACGCGGCAGTCGCAGCCTTTGCGATCCGCCGCAGCCACACTGCCGCCCAGATTCAAAACACATGATTCAAAACACATGACGAGGACCGCCACGATGGACGAGAACAAGAAGCGCGCGCTTTCCGCCGCCCTGGGACAGATCGAGAAGCAGTTCGGCAAGGGATCGGTGATGCGCATGGGCGATCGCACGGTCGAGGCCACCGAGGTGGTCGGCACCGGCTCGCTGATGCTCGACATCGCGCTGGGGATCGGCGGCCTGCCCAAGGGCCGCGTCGTGGAGATCTACGGCCCGGAATCCTCCGGCAAGACCACGCTGACCCTGCAGGCCATCGCCCAGTGCCAGCGCGGCGGCGGCACCGCCGCCTTCATCGACGCCGAGCACGCGCTCGATCCGACCTACGCGCAGAAGCTCGGCGTCAACGTCGACGACCTGCTGGTCTCGCAGCCGGACACCGGCGAGCAGGCGCTGGAGATCGCCGACATGCTGGTGCGCTCCAACGCCGTCGACATGGTGGTGATCGATTCGGTCGCCGCGCTCACGCCGAAGGCCGAAATCGAGGGCGAGATGGGCGACCAGCTGCCCGGCCTGCAGGCGCGCCTGATGAGCCAGGCGCTGCGCAAGCTCACCGGCAACATCAAGCGCAGCAACTGCCTGGTGATCTTCATCAACCAGCTGCGCATGAAGATCGGCATCATGATGCCCGGCCAGAGCCCGGAAACCACCACCGGCGGCAACGCCCTGAAGTTCTACGCCTCGGTGCGCCTGGACATCCGCCGCATCGGCTCGATCAAGAAGGGCGAGGAGATCATCGGCAACCAGACCCGCATCAAGGTGGTCAAGAACAAGATGGCGCCCCCGTTCAAGCAGGTCGTCACCGAGATCCTCTACGGCGAGGGCATCAGCCGCGAAGGCGAGCTGATCGACATGGGCGTGGACGCCAAGCTGGTGGAGAAGGCGGGTGCCTGGTACAGCTACGGCGACGAGCGCATCGGCCAGGGCAAGGAGAACGCCCGCCAGTTCCTCAAGGACAACCCGGCCATCGCCACCCGGCTGGAAGCCGAGCTGCGCGCCAGGTTCGTGCCGCAGGAAGCCTCGCAGCAGGACGCCGAGGAAGAGGAGGAGGCCTGAGCCTCCGCTCTTCCCCCGTTGAGTCCTTCTTCGTCGCGTCTGCTGCCGGAGGGAGGGTCGCGCCGACTCCTCCACGAGTGCGCGCTTGCGGCCCCCAGGGACTGAGTGCGTGCCGGATTTCACCCCGGCGCGCGGGAGAGGAAGGATGACGGAGGAGGAACGCCGGCGGCCGAAAGCGCAGCGCCGGCCGGCGGGCGAACGGACCCCGGTCCAGCAGGCGCTGGGCATGCTGGTTCGCCGCGAGCACTCCCGCAAGGAGCTCGCCCGCAAACTCGCTTCGCGCGGCATCGATGCCGGCGCGGCCGCGGCGGCCGTCGACCGGCTGGCGCAGGACGGCTGGCAGGACGACAGCCGTTTCGCGGAAATGCTGGCGCGCAGCCGCGCCGGCAACGGCTATGGACCGGTGCGCATCCGCGCCGAGCTGGCCACCCATGGATTGGAGCAAGACGCCATCCGCCAAGTCTTGGGAGACCTCGACGGCGGCTGGGCCGAGACAGCGCGCGACCTCGTCCGCCGCCGCTACGGCCCGGCCGCCGTCGATGACCCTGCCGTACGGCGCAAGGCCGCCGATTTCCTGCTGCGGCGGGGATTTGCCGCCGAGCACATCCGGGCGGCGGTGAGCGAGGACATCGAAGAGTAGGGCGCTCGCCCGAGGCTCCTCCCGGTCCGGCGGGGCGACCGGAAAAGCGCCGCCTCCTGCGCCGGGATCGATGCCTCGGGCGGGCATTCCCTTCGCCGCGCGCCGATGCCGCGGCCGCAGACGCCAAGCCCCGGATGCGGGCCGAGCACAGGGCGTTCACGCCTGTTAACCTATTGAATCCCCGGGTTGCCCTCATGCCCCCGCGGCCGCATCTTGTCGGTATCGCGGGCCTGATCGCGCCCATTGCGGGATTCGTTCGTCGTCCCTCGGCGCGCGGGCCGGCTTCGGGCATCCCGCCCGGCGTCGCGGCCGGGCGTTTGCGGGCGCGACCGGCGCGGACACGAGGTCGGCGCCGGCCTGCCGTCCATCTTCCAAACCGAGCTTCATGAAGACCACCTCCGACATCCGCCGGGATTTCCTCGACTTCTTCCAGTCCAAGGGCCATACCATCGTGCCTTCGGCGCCGCTGGTGCCCGGCAACGATCCGACCCTGCTGTTCACCAATTCCGGCATGGTCCAGTTCAAGGACGTGTTCCTGGGCGCGGAGAAGCGCAGCTACGTGCGCGCGGCCGACGTGCAGCGCTGCCTGCGCGCCGGCGGCAAGCACAACGACCTCGATTCGGTCGGCTACACCGCGCGCCACCACACCTTCTTCGAGATGCTCGGCAACTGGTCGTTCGGCGACTACTTCAAGAAGGACGCCATCGCCTGGGCCTGGGAGCTGCTGACCGAAGTCTGGAAGCTGCCCAAGGAGCGGCTGCTGGTCACCGTCTATCACACCGACGACGAGGCCTACGATCTGTGGCATCGCACGATCGGCCTGCCGGCCGAGCGCATCGTGCGCATCGGCGACAATAAGGGCGCGCCGTACGCCTCCGACAACTTCTGGCAGATGGCCGACACCGGGCCCTGCGGGCCGTGCACGGAAATCTTCTACGACCACGGCGAGCACATCGCAGGCGGTCCGCCCGGTTCGCCGGACGAGGACGGCGACCGCTACATCGAGATCTGGAACCTGGTGTTCATGCAGTTCGATCGCCAGCCCGACGGCACCCTGGTGCCGCTGCCGGCGCCGTGCGTGGACACCGGCATGGGCCTGGAGCGCCTGGCCGCGGTGCTGCAGCACGTGCACAGCAATTACGAGATCGACCTGTTCCAGGCACTGATCAGGAAGGCGTCCGAGCTCACCGGCACGCAGGACCTGGAAAACAAGTCGCTGCGCGTGATCGCCGACCATATCCGCGCCTGCTCGTTCCTGATCGTCGACGGCGTGCTGCCCTCCAACGAGGGCCGCGGCTACGTGCTGCGCCGGATCATCCGCCGCGCCCTGCGCCATGGCTGGATGCTCGGCACGCGCCAGCCGTTCTTCCACCGGCTGGTGGCGACGCTCGATGCCTTGATGGGCGAGGCCTATCCGGAACTGCGCGCCAAGCGCGAACTGGTCGAGCGCGCGCTGAAGGCGGAGGAGGAGCGCTTCGCCGAGACGCTGGACTCGGGCATGCGCATCTTCGACGAGGTCGCCAAGCGCAGCGCCGGCGCCATCCCGGGCGCCGACGCCTTCCGCCTGTACGACACCTACGGCTTCCCGCTCGACCTCACCGCCGACATCGCCCGCGAGCGCGGCCTGACCGTGGACACCGACGGCTTCGACGCGGCGATGGCGCAGCAGCGCGAGACCGCGCGCAAGAGCGGAAAATTCTCCGCCGGCACCGGTCTGCCGGCCGATCTGGTGGCGCAGCTGCAGCCCACCGAATTCCTCGGCTACGACCTGTTGACCGCGGGCGGACTGGAAGTGGTCGCGCTGTTGCGCGACGGCCGTCCGGTCGACGCTCTCGAGGCCGGCGAGGAGGGCGTGGTCTTCCTGGACCGCACGCCGTTCTACGCCGAGTCCGGCGGCCAGGTCGGCGACACCGGTGAACTGGACGAGCAGGGCGTGCGCTTCCGCGT
Organism: Luteimonas aquatica; assembly: GCF_022662575.1. Lineage (GTDB taxonomy): Bacteria > Pseudomonadota > Gammaproteobacteria > Xanthomonadales > Xanthomonadaceae > Luteimonas > Luteimonas aquatica. The sequence goes on from NZ_JALBFU010000001.1 coordinate 40,755, forward strand.
CGCCGACACCCAGAAGTACGCCGGCCAGTACCACGGCCACGTCGGCCGCCTGGAGGCCGGCGGCCTCAAGCGCGGTGATCGCCTGGTCGCCTCGGTCGACGGCGCCCGCCGCGGCGCCACGGTGCTCAACCACTCCGGTACGCACCTGCTGCATGCCGCGCTGCGCGGCGTGCTCGGCACCCACGTGCAGCAGAAGGGCTCGCTGGTGGCGCCCGACCGCCTGCGTTTCGACTTCTCCCACTTCCAGCCGGTCACGGCGGAGGAGCTGGCGGAGATCGAGCGCCGCATCAATGTCGAGGTGCGCGCCGACCATCCCACCGAGATCCGCCAGATGGACATGCAGCAGGCGCTGGACTCCGGCGCGATGGCGCTGTTCGGCGAGAAGTACGGCGAACGCGTGCGCGTGGTGAAGATGGGCGATTCGGTCGAGTTGTGCGGCGGCACCCATGTGGCCAGCACCGGACAGATCGGCCTGCTGAAGCTGGTGTCCGAAGGCGGCGTGTCCGCCGGCGTGCGCCGGGTCGAGGCCTTGACCGGACACGACGCGCTGGAACACGTGGCCGCCGTGGAGCGGCAGTTGTCCGATGCCGCGCGCCTGCTGGGCGGCACCTCGGCCGAGGTCAACGACAAGCTGCGCGCGCTGCTGGACAGGCAGAAGAAGCTCGAACGCGAGCTGGAATCGCTCAAGGCCAAGGCCGCCAGCGGCGCCGCCGCGGACCTGGCCGCGAACGCGGTGGACGTGGACGGCATCAAGGTGCTGGCGGTGCGCCTGGAGGGCTTCGACGCCAAGGCGCTGCGCGATGCAATCGACCGTCTCAAACAGCAGTTGGGGGATGCGGTGATCGTGCTGGCCGGTGCCGACGACGGCAAGGCGGCGCTGGTGGCCGGCGTCAGCGGCGCGGCGCTCGGCCGACTCAAGGCGGGCGATCTGTTGTCGCACATCGCCAAGCAAATCGGCGGCAAGGGCGGTGGCCGACCCGACCTCGCGCAAGGGGGCGGTCCGGACGGCCCGGACCTGAATGCTGCCCTCACGCAGGTACCCGACTGGGTCCGGGCGAACCGCGCCTGAACCCCTGCCGGAACAGCGGTTTTTTGCTTGCTGAGGCCCGTCAGCAACCGGTAACATCCTCCGTTTGTTGCAAGCGTTTTTCGGCTGCCCGTGTCCGAAAGCCGTCTGGCGAGAACGTTTCCCGCCGACCCATGGAGATTCCAAGCAATGTTGATTTTGACTCGCCGCGTCGGTGAGACCCTGATGATCGGCGATACCGTCACCGTGACGGTGCTCGGTGTGAAAGGCAACCAGGTGCGCATCGGCATCACCGCGCCCAAAGACGTGGCCGTGCACCGGGAAGAGATTTACGAGCGCATCCAGCGCGGAGAGGAACGCGCCCCTCACCAGGGTTTGCCGCATTCCGACTGAACCGGTATTCTTCGCACGCGTTTCGGACGCATGCCGTCCGGCATGCGCACCGCACCCGGAGACTTGCCCGAGAGGCCGAAGGGGCTCCCCTGCTAAGGGAGTATGGGGTCAAAAGCTCCATCGAGGGTTCGAATCCCTCAGTCTCCGCCACTCAGGCGGGTTGCTCCGCCGGACGCCCCGCCACCCAGGCGCGGAGGTCCAGACGAAAAAGACGGATTGACGGAGGTGCCACCGATTCGGCACAATTCCGCTTCTGCATCACGCGCCCGTAGCTCAGCTGGATAGAGCACCAGGCTACGAACTTGGGGGTCGGGAGTTCGAATCTCTCCGGGCGCGCCATATACGAAAACGAAAACCCGGCCTCGGCCGGGTTTTCGTTTTGTGGCTTCCGCAGAACTCCTATTCCCCGTAGAACTCGCGGTACCAGGCCACGAAGCGCTCGATGCCCACCTCGATCGGCGTCGACGGCGAATAGCCGGTGTCGCGGCGCAGCGCCTCGACGTCGGCGTAGGTGTCGGGCACGTCGCCCGGCTGCATCGGCAGCAGGCGCATCGTCGCCTTGCGGCCGAGGCAATCTTCCAGCACCTCGATGTAGCGCAGCAGCTCCACCGGGCGGTGGTTGCCGATGTTGTACACGCGGTAGGGGGCGTCCGAGCTCGCGGGCGTGGGCGCCATCGGGTCGTACTGCGGATCGGGCCCGGGGACGCGGTCGAGCGTGCGCACCACGCCCTCGACGATATCGTCGATATAGGTGAAGTCGCGGCTGTGGCGGCCCTGGTTGAAGACGTCGATCGGCCGTCCGGCAAGGATGTTGCGCGTGAACAGGAACAGCGCCATGTCCGGGCGGCCCCACGGTCCGTAGACGGTGAAGAAGCGCAGGCCCGTGGTCGGCAGGCCGAACAGGTGGCTGTAGGTATGCGCCATCAGCTCGTTGGCCTTCTTGGTGGCCGCGTACATGCTTACCGGGTGGTCGACGCTGTCCTCCACCGAGAACGGCAGCTTGCGGTTGGCGCCGTATACGGAACTGGACGAGGCATAGACCAGGTGCTCGATGCCGCCGTGGCGGCAGGCTTCCAGGACGTTGAGGAAGCCGACCACGTTGCTGTCGACGTAGGCGCGCGGATTCTCCAGCGAATAGCGCACGCCGGCCTGCGCGGCCAGGTTGACCACGCGCTGCGGCGCGAAATCGGCGAAGGCGCGCTCCAGCGCGGCGCGATCCTCGAGCGAGGCGTGCGCGAAGCGGAAGCCGGCCAGCGGCTGCAGCCGCGCCAGCCGCGCCTGCTTCAGCCGCGGATCGTAGTAGTCGTTGAGGTTGTCGTAGCCCAGCACCTCGTCGCCGCGCGCGAGCAGGCATTCGCTGAGCTTGGAACCGATGAATCCGGCGGCGCCGGTGACCAGGATGCGCATGAAAGGACGCGAAGGGGGATTGCCGCCGATTGTAAGCCCCGGGCACGGCCGCCGTGGCGCGGATCAGTCGCCGGAGCGCCGCCCGGCCGCGATCTCGGAGGTCAGAGGCTAGCGTCCGCGCTGCCGTGCGGCAGTGCGTGCTTGACGTCGAAGAGCACAGCCCCCGGCTTGGCGAAGGCGCGGATGCCGTCGGCGCCCAGGGCGACGAAGCGCTCGTGCGCCACCGCCAGGATCACCGCGTCGTAGCGGCCCGGGCGCGGGTCGGCGAGCGCCAGCCCGTACTCGGCCTGCGCCTGCGCGGGCGCCACCCAGGGATCGTGGACGTCGACGTCGATGCTGTAGCTCTGCAGCTCCTCGACGATGTCGATCACGCGGGTGTTGCGCAGGTCGGTGCAGTTTTCCTTGAACGCCAACCCCAGCACCAGCACCCGCGCTCCCGCGGTCTGGATGCCGCGCTGCTGCATCAGCTTCACCGTGCGTTCGGCGACGTGCCGTCCCATGCCGTCGTTGATGCGGCGCCCGGCCAGGATCATCTCCGGCTGGTAGCCGATCTGCTGAGCCTTGTGCGTGAGGTAGTAGGGGTCCACGCCGATGCAGTGCCCGCCGACCAGGCCCGGCCGGAACGGCAGGAAGTTCCACTTGGTGCCGGCGGCCTCCAGCACTTCGTGCGTGTCGATTCCGAGGCGCTGGAAGATCAGCGCCAGTTCGTTGATCAGGGCGATGTTGACGTCGCGCTGCGTGTTCTCGATCACCTTGGCGGCCTCGGCCACGCGGATGCTCGAGGTCCTGTGCGTGCCGGCCTCGACGATGTCCGCGTACAGCGCGTCGACGAAGTCGGCCGCCTCGGGCGTGGAGCCGGAGGTCACCTTGAGGATGCTTTCCAGCCGGTGCCGCTTGTCGCCGGGATTGATCCGTTCCGGGCTGTAGCCGACGAAGAAATCGACGTTGCAGCGCAGCCCGGATTCGCGCTCCAGGATCGGCACGCAGATCTCCTCGGTGGCGCCCGGGTACACGGTGGATTCGTAGATCACCACGCCGCCGCGGGCGAGCGCGCGGCCGGCGCTGCGGCTGGCCGCTTCCAGCGGGCGCAGGTCGGGGCGCTTGTAGGCGTCGATCGGCGAGGGCACGGTGACGATGAAGACGTTGCGGCCGGCGAGCGCGGCGGCATCGTCGGCCAGGGTCAGCCTGGCGGCCGATGCCAGCTCCGCGGCGGAGACCTCCAGCGTCTGGTCGCGCCCGGCGCGCAATTCGGCGATGCGCGCGGCATCGATGTCGAATCCGAGCGTGTCGTGCCGGCGCCCGAAGGCGACCGCCAGCGGCAGGCCGACGTAGCCCAGGCCGATCACGGCGATGCGAAGGTCGTCTCTGGCGGGCGGGTGCGCGGACATGGGCGCGGCTAGGGTACGCGAAATCGCAAGGGTTGAAGAGATTGCGGCGGCGCTTGGCCGCAAGCACGGCGCGCCGGCATCGCGTCCGGCAAGCGCCGCCTCATTCGCACAGCCAGGCGGCCACGCGCTCCGGCGCCTTCATCCAGGCGAAGTGGTCGGCGCGCACGCCCAGCGCCGCGGCATCGAAATGCTGCAGCCTCGCGCGCGCGCGAGGCAGTTTCGACAGCAGGAAGCGCACCGGACGCTCCGGCGCCAGCCAGTCCTCGTCCATCACCGCCGCGCGCGCGTCCACGTCGCCGCGCGCGGCCATGCGCCCCTCGAGATCCTCGGGGATGCCGGCGACGGCATAGCGGCCGCTCAGGCCGGTGCCGGCCCAGTCGCGGATCAGCTGGCGCGCCTCGTTGCCGGCGAAGCGGAACCTGTGTCCGGGCAGATGGCCATGGCGGTCTGCGTACCAGGGCGCGGCGCGGTAGGCCAGCGGCAGTCCCAGCCGGTGCGGCAGCGGATAGGCGCGCCAGTAGGGCGCGGCGCTGGCCACCAGCCAGAGCGTGCGCGCGTAGTCCGGCGCCAATCCCAGGCGCATGCAGGCGAACTGCCCGCCCAGGCTATGGCCGCCGACGATCCGCGGCAACGAGGCGCCCGTTTCGATCGCGGCCGCTTCGCTGAGCGGGATGTCGTCGAACAGCAGTTCGCGGTATCCCCAGTTGGTCGCGCGGCCTGCGCGCAGGCTGCTGTTGCCCAGGCCGCGCCATTCGTGCAGGAATACGGCCACGCCGCGCCGGGCCAGCGATTCGGCGAAGGGCAGGTAGTGCCTGGCCGCCACGCCCAGCGCCGGCAGCCAGAGCAGGCTGCGGCGGGCATCGGCGGGAATGCGCGCCAGCAGGGTGAAGCGGTGGCCGTCGCGGGCCTGCAGCGGCAGTTCGAGGGCCGCAGGCGAGGCGCCGTCGTTCATGCCGCCACGCCCGCGTGCAGATGGCCCAGGACCAGGACGTCGCTGTGCCCCGGCCGGTAGCCGGCGCGCAGCGCGGCATGCACGTAGTCGGTGGCGCGCGCGCAGGCCTGGGCGATGGGCAGGCCGCGGCAGAGATTGGCGGCGATCGCCGAGGCCAGCGTGCAGCCGGTGCCGTGGCCGTCGATGCGCATGCGCGCATGCGCGAAGACGCTGCGTTCGGCATCGTCGCGGTAGCGGTCGATCACCTGGTCGCCTTCCTCGAGGTGGCCGCCCTTGAGCAGCACCGCGCGCGCGCCGAGCGCGCGCAGCGCGGCGGCCGCGCGGTCGGCGGCGTCGCCGTCGGCGATCGGCGTGCCGAGCAGCAGTTCCGCCTCGGGGATGTTCGGCGTGACGATGCCGGCCAGGGGCAGCAGGCGTCCGCGCATGGCTTCGAGCGCGTCGTCGGCGAGCAGCTTGGCGCCGGAGGTCGCCACCATCACCGGGTCCAGCACCACGTGCGCGGGACGGTGCGCCTGCAGCGCGTCGGCGACGGCATCGATCACCTCCGCCGTCGCCAGCATGCCGAGCTTGACCGCGCCAATGTCGAAGTCCTCGAAGCAGGCGTCGATCTGCGCGCGCAGGAACGCCACCGGCGGCACGTGCACGGCGGTCACGGCGCGGGTGTGCTGCGCGGTCAGCGCCGCGATCGCCGACAGGCCGTGCACGCCGTGCGCGGCGAAGGTCTTCAGGTCGGCCTGGATGCCGGCGCCGCCGCCGGAATCGGAGCCCGCGATGGTCAGGACGGAAAGGGGGCGGGGAGCGGTCATGCCGGCATTGTGCCGTGCCTGGTCGAGGGTGTCTCGCGGATGCCGGCCGATGGCCGGCGGCGGTTCCTCGCTAGGCGTCGCCGCGGTGCAGATGGCGGTAGCAGACGTAGCTCGCGCCCACCAGTCCGGTGAGCGTGGCCGGAATCAGCAGCGAGGCATACCCGATGCGCGCGTACAGCCAGGCGCCGGCCACCGCGCCGGCGAAGAAGCAGCAGATGATCAGCGCGCTGAGCAGCAGGCGCCGCGTCTGCAGCGGCGTGCCGCGCAAGGCGTGGCCGATGCCGATCCCCAGGTCGGTGAACATGCCGCTGATGTGGGTGGTGCGCACCACGGCGCCGCTGTAGGCGGTCGCCATCGCGTTCTGCAGCCCGCAGGCCGCCGCCGCGAACAGCGCGCCGAGCAGGGAATGGCGGTGGAACAGCGGCACCGCCGCGAACAGCAGCGCCGATTCCAGCGCCAGGCAGACGCCGTAGCGGCGCCCCAGGCGCAAGGTGCTGTCCTGCACGATCATGCCGCTCAGCGCCGCGCCGAGCAGGAACGCCAGCAGCATCCCCGCCAGGTGCGCCATGCCGCGCGCGTCGCCGCCAGCGACCGCGGCCCCGAGCAGGGTGGCGGTGCCGGTGAGATGGGTGATCGCCTGGTGCTCGAATCCCAGGAAGCCGGTGACGTTGACCATGCCGGCGATGCAGGCCAGCGTTCCCGCGCCGACCCACACCCATCGCGGCAGGTACACCCCCATCGCCTGCTACAGCACTTCCGAGGCGTAGTCGGCCAGGCGCGAGCGCTCGCCGCGACGCAGGGTGACGTGCGCGCTGTGCGCCCAGTTCTTGAAGCGGTCGACCGCGTAGGTGAGGCCGGAGGTGGTCTCGGTGAGGTAGGGCGTGTCGATCTGCTCGACGTTGCCCAGGCAGACGATCTTGGTGCCGGGGCCGGCGCGGGTGATTAGCGTCTTCATCTGCTTGGGCGTGAGGTTCTGCGCCTCGTCCAGGATCAGCCAGCGGTTGAGGAAGGTGCGGCCGCGCATGAAGTTGAGCGAGCGGATCTTGATGCGCGAGGCGAGCAGGTCGTTGGTGGCCGCGCGTCCCCAGCTGCCGCCTTCCTTGTTGCTGGGCATCAGCACTTCGAGGTTGTCGGTGAGCGCGCCCATCCACGGCGTCATCTTCTCTTCCTCGGTGCCGGGCAGGAAGCCGATGTCCTCGCCGACGCTGACCGTGGCGCGGGTCATGATGATCTCGCGGTAGCGCTGCGCGTCCATGGTCTGCGCCAGGCCCGCGGCCAGCGCCAGCAGGGTCTTGCCGGTGCCGGCGGTGCCGAGCAGGGTGACGAAGTCGATCTCCGGATCCATCAGCGCGTTGAGCGCGAAGTTCTGCTCGCGGTTGCGCGCGCTGATGCCCCAGACCGCGTGCTGCTGGTTGCGGTAATCGTCGACGATCTGCAGCGTCGCGCGCCCGCCCTCGACCTTGGCCACGCGCAGCTCGGTCTGCTCGTCGCCGGGCAGGTAGAGGAACTGGTTGGCGTGCCAGTCCTCGTCGTCCTCCAGCGTCAGCTCGTAGAAGGTGCGGCCCTTGTCGGTCCAGGACTTCAGGTCCTTGCCGTGGCGCTGCCAGAAATCCTCCGCCAGCGCGGTGGCGCCGGTGTAGAGCAGGTTGAAGTCGTCGAGGGCGCGGTCGTTCTCGTAGTCCTCGGAGGCGATGCCCGCGATCGCCGCCTTGATGCGCAGGTTGATGTCCTTGGACACGAACACCACCGGCGCGCCCGGCTCGGCCTGCTTCAGCGCGACGATCGCGTTGATGATGTCGTTGTCGGCCTTGTCGTCCCCGCGCTTGCGCGTTTCCAGCGAGCCGGTCTGGAACTGCAGCCGGCCGATGCTCTCGGCCGAGCGCAGCTGCAGTCCCTGCGGCCGCGTGAGGGTCAGGCCGGAGGCGATCTTGTCGGCCCCTTGCGTCTCGATCAGCTCGTTGATGAAGCGGCTGACCTGGCGCGCGTTGCGGCTGGCTTCCGAGGTGCCCTTCTTGCCGTTGTCGAGCTCCTCGATGACCTGCATCGGCAGGAACACATCGTGCTCCTCGAACTTGAACAAGGCGGTCGGATCGTGCATCAGCACATTGGTATCGAGCACGTAGATGCGCTTGCCTTTGGTCATCGCGTCGTCCTGAACGTCCGGATCGTTTGAGGGGAAAAGCATCGGGAAGCCCGCGCGCGGGCCACCGCGGCCCGCGGGGCGGGGCAGTGGGCCGGTGGCACGGAATGGGGGGTCACTGGGATTGCGCCGCCTTCAGGGCGTCGAGGACCGCCTGCGCGTGGCCGGCGACCTTGACCTTGCGCCAGGCTTCGCGAATGCGTCCCTTGGGGTCGATCAGGAAGGTGCTGCGCTCGATGCCGATCACCTTGCGGCCGTACATGTTCTTTTCGCGGATCACGTCGAAGGCCTTGCACAGCGTTTCGTCGGGATCGCTGACCAGCTCGAACCTGAAGCCCTGCTTGGCGCAGAAGTTCTGGTGCGACTTGAGCGAGTCGCGCGAGACGCCGAGCACGGTGGCGCCCAGCTTCTTGAACTTGGGCAGCAGGGCGTTGAAGTCGATGCCCTCGGTGGTGCAGCCGGGCGTGGAATCCTTGGGATAGAAGTACAGCACCAGCCAGCCGCCGGCATAGTCCTCGAGGGTGGCGTCGTCGCCGCCGGAGAGCGCCAGCCGCAGTTTCTTCGGAATCGGGTCGCCGCGGTCGAGGGACATCAGAATTTCATCGGGTCCATGATGGCGTCGAGATTCAGGTGGTCGCAGAACTCGAGGAAATCGTCGCGCAGCGCGGCGATGTGCATGTCGGAGGGCACGCCGATGGTGACCTGGGCCGAGAACATGTCGGCGCCGGTCTGCATGGCGCGGTAGCGCGAGCAGTGCAGGCTCTCGATGGTGATGCCCTGTCGATCGAAGAAATCGGCCAGCTGGAACAGGATGCCGGGCTTGTCCGAGGCCACCACTTCGACCACGTAGGGCAGCAGGTTGGACTGTACCGGCTTCGGTCCGGTGCGGTACCAGACCAGCTTCAGGCCTTCCTCGCGCTCCAGGCGGGTCAGCATGGCCTCGAGCTTGGCCACCGAGTCCCAGGAGCCGGTCGCCAGCGCGGTGACCGAAACGTCGCGGCCGACGGTGGACAGGCGCGTGTCGACCAGGTTGCAGCCGCTGTCGGAGATGCGCCGCGTGACCGGAAGCAGCGGCGACTGCGGATGCGTCGAATAGGCGTTGATCAGCAGGTAGTTCTCGTTCGGCGCGGGCCGCGCAGCGTTGTCTGAATCGGTCAAGGCGGCGTCCGAAGCGTATGGGTATGGCGTACGGGGATGAGCGGCGGTCCGGCACGGCGACCGGGACGGCGATCAGCATACTTGCCCGCGGTTTCGGGCCGCAAGTAAAGTTGGCGCGGAAAGACCGGAGGCCGAAGGCGGGCGCGATCGCCGCGTGGCGGGATTTGCCGCGAATTTCAATCGGTTGCTCGACTCCCCGGTCACCTCTCCCAACCTTGGCATCTGCGCATATGCGAATTTCCGGCAGCATCACTGCGCTGGCGACACCGTTCACGGCCGCCGGCGAACTTGACCTCGACGCCTGGCGGCGCCTGCTCCAGGCGCAACTGGCGGCGGGCACCCAGGGCGTGGTGGTGGCCGGCTCCACCGGCGAGGCGGCGGCGCTGCTCGACTCCGAGTACGACAGCCTGCTGCGCATCGCGGTGGAAGCGCTGGGCGGACGCATCCCGGTGCTCGCCGGCACCGGCCTGTCCAACACCGCCAAGACCATCGAGCAGACCCGACGCGCCGCCGCGCTGGGAGCGGACGCGGCGCTGGTGGTGACGCCGCCCTACGTGCGCCCGACCCAGGCCGGACTGCTTGCGCACTACCGGGCGCTCGCCGACGACGGCGCGCTGCCGATCGTGCTCTACAACGTTCCCGGGCGCACCGGTTGCGACCTGCTGCCGGAGACCGCCGCCGCGCTGGCCGGGCACGCGCGCATCGTCGGCCTCAAGGAGGCGCGCAACGAGCCCGAACGCATGCAGGCGCTGCTGCCCTTGCGCGCGGACGGCTTCGCCGTGCTCAGCGGCGACGACCCGACCGCGGCGCGCGCGATGCTGGCCGGCGCCGACGGCGTGATCTCGGTCGCCTCGAACGTGGTGCCCGCCGCGTTCCGCCGCCTGGGCGATCTGGCGCGCGGCGGCGAAGCGGCGTCGGCGCAGGCCCTGGATGCGCGGATGCACGCGCTCTACGACTTCCTCGGCGTCGAGCCCAATCCGATCCCGGTGAAGGCGCTGCTGGCCCGGCAGGGCATCGGCACGGGGCTGCGCCTGCCGCTGACGGCGCTTTCGGCCGGGCACACCGCCCTGGCCGAGCAGATGCTGGCGACCGTGCAGGCGCTGGAGGCCGAAGGCGCCGCCACCCGTTGACCCGGCCGTCCGCGGCCGGGCGATGCCGGTTTCGGATCGACCGGTCCGGCCGCCCATGACGGACACCCGGCGCCGCGGCCGACGCCGAGAGGGCATCGGTTAAGCCTGGCACCGTCCTCACTCGCGATACACTGGCGGCTTGATCCGCAGGAGAACCCGATGCGCCTTTCCATGCCCCTCCCCAAGATGGTTCCGCTCCGTCCCCTCGTCGTCGCCCTGGTGGCCGTGGCCGTCTTCGGCAGCTCGGGCTGCAGCTGGTTCCGCAAGAAGAACGATCTCTATGCCATGAGCCCGGAGAGCCGTCCGCTGGAAGTCCCGCCGGACCTCAACCTCCCGGACACCTCGGGCGCGATGAAGCTGGGCAGCGGCGAGGGCCAGTCGGTCAGCCGCTCCTCGCTGCCGACGGCGCCCACGACCGCCGCGCCGGTCGGGCCGGCGAGCAGCGCCAGCGGCTTCACCGTGCAGGGCGAGCGCGACGCGGTCTTCGCCAAGGTCGGCGACGCGCTGGCGGCCACCACGGGCGTGGTCATCGCCAGCAAGGCGCAGATCCTCGGCACCTACGACGTCGATTACGAGGGCAGCAAGTTCCTGGTGCGCGTCACCAAGGTCGATGCCGGCGTGTACGTGTCCGCCGTCGATCCGCGCGGCCTGCCGGCCAGCGGCGAGGCGCCGACCAAGCTGATCGCCGCCTTGAAGGGCGCGCTGGGCGGCTGAGGGCCACGCTTGGCCGATGCCCGTGCCGGCATCGGCCCGTGGGCCCGGATGCCGCGCCAGGGAAGGTCGGGCCGGGCGATCCGAAGCCAGTATCGCCGCGCCACGGACCGCACACGCAAATGGGCCCTTCGGGCCCATTGTCATTTGATGCAACAACGCACCCTGGGCTCAGCGTTCCAGCAGCGGCAGCTTGCCGGTCTTGCCTTCCCACTCCTTCGCGTCGGCCAGGCCTTCCTTGCGCGCGGTGATCACCGGCCAGGCCTTGGCCAGCTCGGCGTTCAGGGCGACGAATTCCTCCTGGCCCGCCGGGACGTCGTCCTCGGGATAGATCGCGTTGATCGGGCACTCGGGCTCGCACAGGGTGCAGTCGATGCACTCGTCCGGATCGATCACCAGGAAGTTCGGGCCTTCATGGAAACAGTCGACCGGGCAGACCTCCACGCAATCGGTGTACTTGCACTTGATGCAGTTTTCGGTGACGACGAAGGGCATGGGGCGATGGCTGTCGGGCTTGATGGATAGTCTAGCGGCTTGTCCGAAGCGCGGCGAAGGCTCGCCGGCCGGCGACGGGTCGGCCGCCCAAAAACCGGCCGCGGAAAACCGGCCTCGGAAAAAACAAGACCCGGCCGGGGCCGGGTCTTGCGTGCGGAAATCCGCGGATATGGCGCTCCCTACGGGATTCGAACCCGTGTTTTAGCCTTGAGAGGGCCACGTCCTAGGCCTCTAGACGAAGGGAGCTGGGGTTGCCGGCCGCTAGGCCGACGCCGGTTGGACGACCGGCTGGCAGGGCGGGTGCCCGGCGCAGCTTGTTAGTATATCGTAGAAAGCCCGGTTGTTGACGACCCGGGCTCGCGGAAGGATCCGCGTTCATCGCGGGTGCCGGAAGGGCAGCCGATCCAACAGACTCCGATGCCCAACCCGACCCAAGCCAATTCCATCGCCCAGCGCGTCATCCCGCGCGAGCAGCACACGATCTCGCGCAAGGACATCAGCGCCAACGCCTTGCGCGTGCTCTATCGCCTCCGCGAAGGCGGCTTCGACGCCTACCTGGTGGGCGGCGCCGTGCGCGACCTGCTGACCGGCGGCCACCCCAAGGACTTCGACGTCGCCACCAGCGCCACCCCGGAGGAGGTCAAGCACCTGTTCCGCAACTGCCGGCTGATCGGGCGGCGCTTCCGCCTGGCGCACGTGGTGTTCGGGCGCGAGATCATCGAGGTCGCCACCTTCCGCGCCAACAGCGACGACGGCAGCGGCGACCGCCAGGTCCACGACGACGGCCGCCTGCTGCGCGACAACGTCTACGGCAGCATCGAGGACGACGCCGTCCGGCGCGACTTCACCGCCAACGCCCTGTACTACACGGTGGAAGATTTCTCGGTGCGCGACTACGTCGGCGGCTTCGAGGACGTGAACAATCGCGTGCTGAAGCTGATCGGCGACCCGGAGACCCGCTACCGCGAGGATCCGGTGCGCATGCTGCGCGCGATCCGCTTCGCCGCCAAGCTCGGTTTCAGCATCGATCCGGCCACCGCCGAGCCGATCCCGCGCCTGGCGCCCCTGTTGCGCGAGGCCGCGCCGGCGCGGCTGTTCGAGGATTGCCTGAAGCTGTTCCTGTACGGCCATGCCGAGGCCAGTTTCGAGGGCCTGGAGCGCTACGGCCTGCTGCCGGCGCTGTTCCCGGACACGGCCGCCGCGCTTGCCGCCAACCGCAGCGGCGCGCTGCGCCGCATGGTGATCGCCGGCCTGCGCAGCACCGATGCCAGGGTGCGCGCGGACGAGCCGGTCTCGCCCGCCTTCCTGTTCGCGGTGCTGCTGTGGCCGGCCTATTGCCGCGCGCTGATGACCCTGCAATCCCAGGGCGTGCACCTGACCGAGGCGCAGCGCCGCGCCGCCGACCGGGTCACCGTGCACCAGCTGGATTCGATCGCGCTGCCGCGCCGCTTCTCGCTGCCGATGCAGGAGATCTGGCTGATGCAGGCGCGGCTGATGCAGGCGCGCTCGGGCCAGCGCCAGCGCAAGCGGGTGATGCGCACGCTTGCGCACCCGCGCTTCCGCGCCGCCTTCGATTTCCTGGTGCTGCGCCAGGCCGCCTCCGACGGCCATGCCGAGGACGTGGCGTTCTGGCGCGACGCCCAGCAGGACCCGGACAACGCCATCGCCCTGCATCCGGTGGAGGACGCGGCCGAGACGGAGGAGGAGGGCGCCGAAGGCGCGGCTTCCGGCCCGCGCAAGCGCCGTCGCCGCCGTCGCAAGCCTGCCGCCGCGCATTCCGCAGCCGAATGAGCCAGGCGCAGGTCGCCTACGTCGGCCTCGGCAGCAATGTCGGGGACTCGGTGCGCACCTTGCGCGAGGCGATCCGGGCGCTGGACGGCCTGCCGCACACGCGCCTGCTGCGCGCTTCCGCGCTGTACCGCACCCCGGCCTGGGGACGCCGCGACCAGCCGGATTTCGTCAACGCCGCCGCCGCGCTGGAGACCGGCCTGGCCGCGCGGGCGCTGCTCGAGGCGCTGCTGGGCCTGGAACGCGGCTTCGGCCGCGAACGCGCCGCCCAGGACGGGCGCTGGGGACCGCGCACGCTGGATCTGGATCTTTTGCTCTACGGCGAGGCGGCGATCGACGAGCCCGGACTGCACGTGCCGCATCCGCACCTGCACGAGCGCGCCTTCGTGCTGGTGCCGCTGGCGGAGATCGCGCCGCAGGCGCGCATCCCCGGGCGCGGAACGGTCCGTGCCGCGCGTGTCGCCGTGGCGGACGAGGGCATCGAAGCGGTACTCTGATGCACCGCACCAAACGGATGTCGTCGCCATGTACGCTCCCGATGACCGCAAGCCGTTGACCGTCCCGGCGCTGGCCGAAGCCAAGCGCGGCGGACACAGGCTGGCGATGCTCACCGCCTACGATGCCGGGTTCGCGCGCGTCTTCGACGAGAGCGGCGCCGACATCCTGCTGGTCGGCGATTCGCTGGGCATGGTGGTGCAGGGGCACGGTTCGACGCTGCCGGTCAGCGTCGACGACATGGTCTATCACACCGCCATCGTCGCCCGTGGCGTCAGGCGCTCGCTGCTGGTCGCCGACCTGCCGTTCCAGGCCGACGCCACGCCCGAGCGCGCGCTCGAGGCGTCCACGCGCCTGCTCCAGGCCGGCGCGCAGATGGTCAAGCTGGAAGGCGCGGGCCACAAGCTCGAGGTCATCCGCTTCCTGGTGGAGCGCGAGATTCCCGTCTGCGCGCATCTCGGCCTGACGCCGCAGTCGGTGCTGCGCCTGGGCGGCTACAAGGTGCAGGGACGCGAGGACGCCGTGGCGCGGCGCCTGCGCGAGGACGCCGCCGCGGTGGCGGAGGCCGGCGCGACGCTGCTGGTGCTCGAATGCGTGCCGTCCGGGCTGGCCGAGGCGATCACCGCCGCCGTCGTAATCCCCACCATCGGCATCGGCGCCGGCCCGCATTGCGACGGCCAGGTGCTGGTGCTGCACGATTTCCTCGGCCTGCACACCGGCCATCGGCGTCCCAAGTTCGTCAAGGATTTCCTGGGCGAGGGCGGCTCCGTCGCCGGCGCGGTGAAGGCCTATGTCGCCGCGGTGCGCGAGGGCAGCTTCCCCGGCCCCGAACATTCCTACGAATGAGCCTGGAGACCGTCACCGCGCTCGACGCGTTGCGCGCCCGCATCGGGGCGTGGAAGCGCGAAGGCCTGCGCATCGGCTTCGTGCCGACCATGGGCAATCTGCACGCGGGGCATCATTCCCTGGTCGAGCTCGCCCGCCGCCACGCCGACCGCGTCGTCGCCAGCGTCTTCGTCAACCCCACGCAGTTCGGTCCCAACGAGGACTTCGCCCGCTATCCGCGCACGCCGGAGGCCGATGCCGAGGGCTTGCGCGCGGCCGGCTGCGACCTGCTGTGGCTGCCCTCGGTGGAGACGATGTATCCCTACGGCGCCGACCGGGCCGTACGCATGCGCGTGCCCGGCATCACCGACGTGCTCGACGGCGCGCACCGTCCGGGGCACTTCGACGGCGTCGCCACGGTGGTCTCGCGCCTGTTCAACCAGGTGCAGCCGGACGCCGCCGCCTTCGGGCGCAAGGACTACCAGCAACTGGCGGTGATCCGCTACCTGGTGCGCGATCTCGCGTTTCCGGTCGAACTGCTGCCGGCGACGATCGTGCGCGAGGACGACGGCCTGGCGATGAGTTCGCGCAACCAGTACCTGTCGCCGCAGGAACGCGCGCTCGCGCCGGTCATCCACCGCACGCTGCTGGCGATGCGCGAGGCGGCCGTGGCCGGCAGCTCGCGCGCCGCGGCTGAGGCGGCCGCGAGCGCGGCGCTGGCGCAGGCGGGTTTCGCGGTGGATTACGCGGTGCTGCGCCGGCCCGATCTCACCGAGCCGCTGGACGGGGAGGACGGGGAGCGCGTGGCCCTGATCGCCGCCCGCCTGGGAAAGACCCGCCTGATCGACAATCTCGAGTTCGCCATGCCGGCGAGGTAGTATTCAGCTTTGATAGCCTTGTTCTGAGTCTTGTGTTGCCGTCCCTGGCGCCATATGTCTGGCTCCGGATACACCGGCCCGGCCCTCCTTGGCCGGGCGCTCAATGGCGCATGCGCCGCCGATAGGGCGGCTCATGAGCGCGCCCTTTCGCCCCCACGGCCTCCCCATGCAACTGACCCTGCTCAAAGCCAAGATCCACCGTGCCACCGTCACTCACGCCGAGCTGCATTACGAAGGCTCGTGCGCCATCGACGGCCGCCTGCTCGACATTTCCGGCATCCGCGAATACGAGCGCGTGGAGATCTACAACATCAACAACGGCGAGCGCTTCGCCACCTACGCCATCCGCGGCGAGGAAGGCAGCGGCATCATCTCGGTGAACGGCGCCGCCGCGCACAAGGCGCAGCCGGGCGACCTGGTGATCATCTGCGCCTACGGCAGTTGCGACGAGGCCGAGGCGGCCAAGTTCAAGCCGACCCTGGTGTACGTGGACCGGCAGAATCGCCTGACCCACACCAATACGTCGATCCCGGCGCAGGCGGCATGAAGAACCTGCCTATGCGCTGCCCATCGCTCGCGTTGGCCCGCCATGGCCGTCAGGTGGTGTTGCGCGGCGCAGCGCCTTGCTGCCTGCAAGGTCAAGCCGTGCGGCGCCGCATGGCGGCCATGGCGGGCCAACCCGAAGGGTGGGGACGGT
>NZ_JALBFU010000001.1:57187-382279 GCF_022662575.1 Luteimonas aquatica
GTCTGCGCGCAGGGCGGCGTCATCGATCGGTCGTGGATCGGCATCCACTTCCTCACTCTTCCTTGCCCTGCGCGCAGACAGTCCCCGCGCGAGCCATGGGCAGCGCATCGGCAGGTTCTAGGATGGCGACGGTGGATTTCGAAGTCCTGAGAAACGCCGCCGCGCGCCTGCAAGAGGCGCCCATCGCCCGACTGATCGCGGACGATCCCGCACGCGCCGGCGATTTCGCGGTGCGAACTGGCGCGCTGTACGCCAACTTCGCCCGCCAGCGCTACGATCGCGTCGCGCTCGATGCGCTGTTCGCACTGGCCGAGAGCGCCGATTTCAGCGGTGCGATGCGACGCCTGATCGACGGCGAGACCGTCAACGCCACCGAAGGCCGCGCCGCGCTGCATACCGCGCTGCGCGGGGATCTTTCCCGCGTCGCCGTCGCCCACGCCGCGTCCGTGCAGGCGCGCGAGGCGCGCGCGAGCATGGCCGCGCTGATCGACGCGCTGTCGGCCTCGGACGTCACCGACATCGTCAGCGTCGGCATCGGCGGTTCCGACCTCGGTCCGCGCCTGGTCGCCGACGCGCTGCGCCTGCCGGAGGCACGCTTTCGCGTGCATTTCCTGTCCAATGTCGACGGCGCCGCCGCGCAGCGCACCCTGGCCGGGCTCGATCCGGCGCGCAGCGCCGCGGTCCTGATCTCCAAGACCTTCGGCACCCAGGAGACCCTGCTCAATGGCGGCATCGTCCGCGACTGGCTCGGCGACGACAGCCGCGTCTATGCGGTCAGCGCCAACGTCGAGCGCGCCGCCAGGTTCGGCGTCGCGCCCGAGCGCATCCTGCCGATGTGGGATTGGGTCGGGGGACGGTATTCGCTGTGGTCGGCGGTCGGCTTCCCGATTGCGCTGGCCATCGGCATGGAGCGCTTCGAGGCGCTGCTGGCCGGCGCCGCCGCAATGGACGCGCACGCGCTGAACGCGGCGCCGCGCGAGAATCTCGCCGTCTGGCATGCGCTGACCGCGCTATGGAACCGCAACGCGCTCGGCGCCGCCACCCAGGCCGTGCTGCCTTACGACGAACGCCTGCGGCTGCTGCCGAACTACCTGCAGCAACTGGTGATGGAGAGCCTGGGCAAGTCCGTGCGCCTGGACGGCGCGCCGCTGCGCGAGCAGACCGTGCCGGTGTGGTGGGGCGGTCCGGGCACCGACACCCAGCACAGTTTTTTCCAGGCCCTGCACCAGGGCACGCAGATCGTGCCGGCCGACTTCATCGGCGTGGCGCGCGGCGACGATCCGCACGGCGAGAACCACCTGGCGCTGCTGGCCAACCTGCTGGCGCAGACCGAGGCCCTGGCCAACGGCCAGGCCAACGACGACCCGCACCGCAGCTACGCCGGCAACCGTCCCAGCACGCTGTTGCTGCTGGACGCGCTCACGCCCGAGTCGCTCGGCCAGCTGATCGCGCTGTACGAGCACAGCGTCTACCTGCAGTCGGTGGCCTGGGGCATCAACGCCTTCGACCAGTTCGGCGTCGAGCTCGGCAAGCAGGTGGCCAACCGCCTGCTGCCGGCGCTGCGCGGGGAGATTGGGGCCGACGATCCCGTGACGCAGGCGCTGCTCGCGGAAATCCTCGGCCGCGCCGGCTGACCGTACCGACGCATCGCACGTATAAGGCCTCCGCGCGGCGAATCGCGTTCGCCGCGCGGAGGCTTCCCCTCACCTGCCGAAGACCTGGAACTCGTTGATCCGGTAGAAGAACGCCTGGTTGGCCGGGCCGACGAAGTTGATCAGCCGCAGCCTGGTGGTCTGCACCTCGTCGAAACTGACGGTGGTCGTGGTATCCAGCGTGCTGGACACGCGCGAGGGCACCGGCACCCAGCCGGACCCGTTGAAGTACTGCACGTCGAAGCCGCGCAGGGCATAGCCCTGGGTGGAATGGACCTGGATCATCGAGGTGCGCACCGCGCTCGGCCAGGCAAGCTCGAACCAGACGTCGGCGGGATTCTGCTCGTAACCGCCGTTGGCCCAGCTGTACTCTCCGCCCAGGGCGGTGTTGGCGTCGCCGTCATTGGCCTTGGCGGGCGAATAGCCCGAATAGGTCGAGAAGGCGCTGGCGGTGGCGCGCGGCGCGATGTTGGGCAGGGTTTCCGGCGCGTTGCGCACCAGGATCTCGTTGACCCGGAAGAAGCCGGGCTGGTGCTCGGGACCGGCCATGTCGACCAGGCGCATCGCGCTGGTGGTGACGGCGTCGAAATACAGGCGCGTGGTCACCCCGAGCTTGCTCGGGTATCCCTGCTGCGGCGTGACCGCGACCCAGGCATTGGTGGCCGGGTCGAGATATTGCAGCTCGAAGCGCTGCAGCGGGTAGCCTTCCGACGAGATGATCTCGACGTAGTCGGTGCGCACGGCATTGGGCCAGCGCAGCTGCAGCCATTGCGGATCCTGGCTGTAGCCGGCATTGGCCCAGCTGTAGTCCCCGCCCAGCCGCGAATCGAGGTTCTTGTCGTTGACGCGTCCGGCGGCGTAACCGTCGAACGTGGAGGACGCGGTGGCGGTGGCCTGCGGAGCGATGTTGCGCGCGAACATGTCGAGCCGGTCGCGCAGACGGTCCAGCGCGAGGTCCATGACGCCGAGACCGGCATCCTGGGCGATCTGCACGTGCCAGGCGGCATCGTGCGGCACCGGGAACCATTCCTGGTAGAGCCAGCCGAGATCGAGGAACCGTTCGTTGCCGCTCATGTGGGTCAGCGAGCGCGTCTCCTGCGGGATGTTGAGCGGGAAGGACGCGGGCATGTGCCCGCCGTTGAGGTAGTTGTTCAGCGCCAGATAGGTCTTGTTGGGGAACTGCGCCTGCAGGTCGGTCTTCCACGACCAGTTGCCCTTGTCGTTGAGCCCGCCCGTGTTGGCGGGGAAGTTGACCGTCGGGTTGTTGATGTAGCCGTTGTGGATGCTCATGCCGAGGCGGTCGCGATCGTCGTCGCCGGTGCAGACCCAGCAGTCGTAGGCCCGGGCGACCGGTTCGATCGCATCCACGATGACCGGAACATCGGGGAAGGCTTCCTTGAACTTCCTGGCCAGGCGCAGCACCAAGGCGCCGCTGCGGCTGTGGCCGGCCAGGTACACGGACTTGAGCTTGGCGGGATCGACCTTGCTGGTCAGCCAGGCGAAATGGGCGTTGACGATGCGGTCCAGATGCCAATCCTGGAATCCGCCGCGATAGCGCGAATCGAACCCGAGTCCGACGAAGGTGTTGCTGCGCGAATAGATGCCTTGCGAGAAAATGCGGTAGGCCAGCGAATTGTCCTGGATCGTGTTGCCGAACTGGTGCTCGCGCCCGGCGTGGCCTTCCCAGGGCGTCTGTCCGGTCACCCAGGTGGGATCGCCGCTGTCGCCCAGCCGCGTGCCGGCCGCCAGGAACACGATGTTCTCGGTGTTCTCGCGCGCCGGCTCGTTGTAGCGCGCGATGTAGGTCTGCTTCTGCGAGGAGTCGGGGACGTCGAAATCGGCCCAGGCGTGGTATTCGGGATCGGTGGTGTCGTTGCAGAACGGCCAGATGCTTCGGCAGTAGCGCACCTTGTCCACGGTCACCGAGGTGCTTTGGGCGAGCGCGAGGGAGGGGGCGGCGAGGCTGGAGAGCAGGATCAGCGCGGCAGGCAGGGTTCTCATGGGCATTCCTTGGAAGAGGTCCTCGGGGGAGCGAGGCCGCCGGATGCCGGACGTGCGGGCGTGGCAGGCGCGGAGCCTCGCTCGCATAGATCGCAAACCGGGCCGGCGACCCTTCACGCCGGCCGTCGGACCGCACTAGTCGGCCGGTGCGAGGCCAGGCGAAGCGGCGGCGCAGGTGCCGCCGGCATGGCGCGCCAGCGCCCAGGCCACATGTTCTTGAACGATCGGATCGGCGCTGTCGCGTCGCGATTCCAGCGCGGCCAGGACGTCCGGTGACCCGGGCGCATTGCCCAGCGCCACCGCGATATTGCGCAGCCAGCGCCGGTAGCCGCTGCGGCGGATCGCCGAGCCTTCGGTGCGCTGCAGGAACTCCTCCTCGCTCCAGGCGAACAGCTGCGCCAGCGTCGCGTTGTCGAGGTCGTTGCGGGCGCGGAAATCCGGTTCGTCGTTGCGCCTGGCGAACTTGTTCCACGGGCAGACCAGCTGGCAGTCGTCGCAGCCGAAGATGCGGTTGCCGATCAGCGGGCGCAGCGCCTCGTCGATCGCGCCTTCGTGCTCGATGGTGAGATAGGCGATGCAGCGCCGCGCGTCGAGGCGGTGCGGCGCCACGATGGCCTGGGTGGGGCACACGTCGATGCAGCGCGCGCAGGTGCCGCAATGCGCGCTGGCCAGCGGGTCGAGCGGCAGCGGCAGGTCGACGTAGATCTCGCCGAGGAAGAACCAGGAGCCGCCGTCCTTGTCGATCAGGCAGGTGTGCTTGCCGATCCAGCCCAGGCCGGCGTTGCGGGCCAGCGCGCGTTCGAGCACCGGCGCCGAATCGACGAAGACGCGGTGGCCGAACGGGCCGATCTCCGCCGCGATGCGTTCGGCCAGTTTCTGCAGCCGGTTGCGCATCAGCTTGTGGTAGTCGCGGCCGAGCGCGTAGCGCGCGACGTAGGCGCGCTCGCCCTCGGCCAGGGTGCGCCAGGCCTGTTCGTCGTCGCCGCGGCCGTAGTCGAGGCCGACCGAAATCACCCGCAGCGTGCCCGGGACCAGTTCCTGCGGGCGCGAGCGCAAGTCGCCATGCCGCGCCATCCAGTCCATGGAACCGTACAGGCCGTTGGCGAGCCAGTCGCGCAGGTGGTCCTCGTCGGCGCCCAGCTCGATTCCGGCGATGCCGCAGCGCTGGAAACCGGCCTCGCGCGCGAGCGCCTTGATCCGCAGCGCGGCGGCGGCGGGGTCGAGCGGGACGGTCGCGGCCTGGAGGGACATGGCGCAAGTATAGAATCGCGGCATCGAACCGCGCCGTCAGCGCGGCGAGGACGCTGCCATCGAACCTGCGATCCCGGCGATGCCGCTCTACGACGCCAGTGCGCTGCGCCGCATCGAGGCGCGGGCCGAGGCGTTCGGCGGCGAGGAGGCGCTGATGCAGCGCGCCGGCCTGGCCGCCTGGCACGAGGCGCTGGCGCATTGGCCGCGCGCGCGTCGCCTGGTGGTCGTCTGCGGGCCCGGCAACAACGGCGGCGACGGCTGGGTGGTGGCGCGCCATGCGCGCGAGGCCGGTCGCCAGGTGCGCGTGCTGCAATGGCCTGCGCAAGCCCCGCGCGGCGCGCTGGCGCGGCGCATGCGGCAGGACTACCTCGACGGCGGCGGCGACGCCGATGCGACGCAGGATGCGCTGGCGAACGCCGACCTCATCGTCGATGCCCTGTTCGGCATCGGCTTCTCGCGCGCGCCGGATGCGGACACGGCGGCGCTGATCGAGGCGATCAATGCCTCGTCCGCGCCGGTGCTCGCCCTGGACGCGCCCAGCGGCGTGGATGCGGACAGCGGATGCGTTCCCGGCGCGGCGGTGCGCGCCGAGCGCACCGTGCAGTTCATCGCGGCGCATCCGGGGCTGGCCACGGGCGCGGCGCTCGAATACGTCGGCGCGCGCAGCACCGCTTCGCTCGAAGTGCCGGCATCGATGCTGGACGCCCTGCCGCCCGCGGCAAGGTTGCTTGCGCCGAGCGCACTGCGCGGCTACCTGCCGCGACGCGGCCGCAACAGCCACAAGGGCGAATCGGGACGGGTGCTGTGCGTCGGCGGCGATCACGGCAAGGGCGGCGCGATCGTGCTGTGCGCGGAGGCGGCCCTGCGCGCCGGCGCCGGCCTGGTCGAGGTGGCCACGCGCGCCGAACACGTGGCGGCCTTGCTCGCGCGGCGGCCGGAAGCGATGGCGCACGGCATCGATCAAGCCGAAGACTTGCAAGCCTTGCTCGATGCCGCGGACGCGATCGCGGCCGGGCCCGGGCTCGGCCGCGACGCCTGGGGGGAAAGCCTGCTCGATGCCGTTCTGGCCGCGGAAAAACCGCTGGTGCTGGATGCCGATGCCTTGAACGCGCTGGCGTCGGCGCCCCGGTCGCTGCCGGGCGATGCCATCCTGACTCCGCATCCGGGCGAGGCCGCGCGCCTGCTGGGCATCTCCACGCGGGAAATCCAGGCCGACCGCCATGCCGCTGCGCGTCACCTGTGCGAACGCCATGGCTGCATCGTCGTGCTCAAGGGCGCGGGCACCCTGGTCGCTTGCGCGAACGAGACCACGTGCGTGATCGCGGCGGGCAATCCCGGCATGGCCGTGGGCGGCATGGGCGACGTGCTGACCGGCGTGATCGCCGCGCTGCGCGCGCAGGGGCTTGCCGCCTTCGACGCCGCCTGTTGCGGCGCGCTGCTGCACGGCGCCGCGGGCGATGCCGCGGCGCGCGAGGGCGGCGAACGCGGCCTGCTCCCTTCCGACTTGTTCGCGCACGTGCGAGGCTTGGCCAATCCATGAGCGCGACCATGCCTGACCGCCCGTTTCCGAATGCATTGTTCCTGCGCGAGAGCGACGACACCGACGCGCTCGCGCGCGCGCTCGCGGCGACGCAGCCCGGGCGCGCGGTGGTGTACCTGCACGGCGATCTCGGCGCCGGCAAGTCCACGCTCGCGCGCGCATGGCTGCGCGCGCTCGGCGTGGAAGGCGGCATCCGCAGCCCCACCTACACCCTGGTCGAACGCTACGACATCGCGCGCGGCGAGGCCCTGCACCTGGACCTGTATCGGATCGGCGACGCGGGCGAACTCGAATTCCTCGGCCTGGACGACAGCGACGCCGCGCTGTGGCTGGTGGAGTGGCCCGAGCGCGGGCGGGGCGGCCTGCCCGCGGCCGACCTGCGGGTCGAGCTGGCCGTCCGCGGGACCGGAAGAATCGCCGCGCTGGTTCCGGCCAGCTCCGCCGGGGAGGCGTGGCTGGCCCGGCTGGAGGATTCTGGTCGCTTGCGAGCGTTTCCTGAATCGACTCCGTAGCAAAGACCGGCAGGCTGCGGATTTGTAAGGGAAAACTGATTGCAAAAATCCGCGCTTGGTGCTTGACTACCGCCCATGCGCGTGAAGGGGGCCACTTTCCAACAATTCCTGCTCGGGCTGGCGCTCCTGGCGGCGCTGGCCTGGAATCTCGCGCGCGCCTCTGAAATCAATCACTTGCGCGTGAGTGCCGGCGCCACGGGCACCCGCGCCGAGCTGGTCCTGGACCAGCAGGCCGAATACAAGATCCTGTCCCTGAGCGGCCCCGACCGCCTGGTCGTCGACCTGCCGGGCACCACCCTGGGCCGCGGCGCCAAGCTGCCGGCGCCGGCGGGCCTGGTGAAGGCCGTGCGTACCGGCCATCCGGTGCCGGGCACGACCCGCGTCGTCTTCGATCTGGGCGCGGCCGTGGTGCCGCTGAAGCCGCGTTTCGAGAAAGGGCCGGACGGCAACCGCCTGGTGCTGGAATGGCCGGGCGACGAGGCCGTGGCCGGCGGCGCCTCGCCCGCACCGCGTGCCCCGGCCGCATCCGCACCCACACCCGCGGCCTCCGCGGCGGCGTCTGCGCCGACCACCGCTCCCGCGCCGACCGAGGCCGAGCTGGCGGCCGCTTCGGCTGCGGCCACCTCGCGCCTGATCGCCTCCACCGTGGCGCCTTCCGGCACCCAGCAGGCCGGCGCCCAGCAAACCGCTTCGAACCCGGCATCGCCGCCGCAGCCGCAGCCAACGAGCGATCCGTCGCTGCAGCGGACGATGCCGACCCCGTCTTCCCTGCCGCCGGGCACCCGGGTGGCCACCGGCATCCCGACCCGGATCGCCACGGGCGTGCCCACGCGCGTCGCCACCGGCGTGCCGGCGCCGGTCAATCCGGCGTCGGCCCAGCAGGCGCCCGCTTCCGAGGAGGCGCCGCCGCCTGCGCCGACCCGCGCCTGGACCCGCGGCATGCGTCCGTTGATCGTCGCCATCGATCCCGGCCACGGCGGGCAGGATCCCGGCGCGATCGGCCTGAACGGCAAGCGCGAGAAGGACGTCACTCTGGCGATCGGCCGCGAGCTGGCGCGCCAGATCAACGCCACGCCGGGCCTGAAGGCCTACCTGACCCGCGACCGCGACGTCTTCATCCCGCTGCCGCAGCGCGCGCAGCTGGCGCGCTCGGCCAAGGCCGACATCTTCGTCTCGATCCATGCCGACGCCGCCGAGAACCGCAGCGCCAGCGGCTCCTCGGTGTACGTGCTCTCGCTCAAGGGCGCCTCGTCGCAGCGCGCGCGCTGGCTCGCCGACAAGGAAAACGCCGCCGACCTGATCGGCGGGCGCATGCCGGCCTCCGACAACACCCTGGCCTCGGTGCTGCTCGACCTCACCCAGAGCGGGCACATGAAGGCCTCCGAGGACGCCGCCGGCCATGTGCTCAGCGGCCTCTCGCGCGTGGGCAACAACCACAAGCCGCGCATCGAGCGCGCCAACTTCGCGGTGCTGCGCACCTCGGACATGCCGGCGATGCTGGTGGAAACCGCGTTCATCTCCAATCCCGAGGAAGAACGGCGCCTGTCGGACCCGTCCTACCAGCGCACGCTGGCGCGCGCCGTGCTCGGCGGCATCGACGCCTACTTCCAGCAGCAACCTCCGCCCGGGACGATGTATGCCGCCCGCGCCGATGCGGGTGGCGGCGGCACGGCGGGCGGCGGCAGCCCCTGATCGCACGCGGCCTGCCTGCGGCGTGCCCGGATCGCACGGACGCGGAAGCCATCGCATAGGGGGCGGACGGCGGGGCGTCGCCTCGTTCCGCCGCGGCCGTTCCCTTATGATTTGCGGGTGAGCATCCGACAGCTTCCCGACACCCTCATCAACCAGATCGCCGCGGGCGAGGTCGTCGAACGGCCCGCCTCCGTGGTCAAGGAACTGGTCGAGAACGCGCTCGACGCGGGCGCCCGCCGCATCGACATCGACCTGGAGGAGGGTGGCGTGCGCCTGATCCGCGTGCGCGACGACGGCGGCGGCATCGCCGCCGACGAGCTGCCGCTGGCGGTCTCCCGCCACGCCACCAGCAAGATCGCATCGCTCGACGATCTCGAATCGGTCGCCACGCTGGGCTTTCGCGGCGAGGCGCTGCCCTCGATCGCCTCGGTCAGCCGGTTCGTGCTCAGCTCGCGCCGCGAGGACGACGAACGCGGTGCGGCGCTGCAGGTGGAGGGCGGCAGCGTCGGCGCGCCGGCGCCCAAGGCGCACCCGCGCGGCACCACGGTCGAGGTGCGCGACCTGTTCTACAACGTGCCGGCGCGGCGCAAGTTCCTGCGCGCCGAGCGCACCGAGCTCGGCCACATCGAGGAATGGCTGCGTTCGCTGGCGCTGGCGCGCCCGGACGTGGAGCTGCGCGTCTCGCACAACGGCAAGCCGTCGCGGCGGTATCGTGGCTTTTCGGAAGCGGGGGCAGGCCGCGAACTGTTCTCCGGCGAACGCCTCACCGAGACGCTGGGCGACGAATTCGCCAAGCATGTGCTGCGCATCGAGCACGAGGCGGCGGGCCTGCGCCTGCATGGCTGGATCGCGCAGCCGGTGTACTCGCGCGCCAGCGCCGACCAGCAGTACCTCTACGTCAACGGCCGCAGCGTGCGCGACCGCAATGTCGCGCATGCCGTGAAGCAGGCCTACGCCGACGTGCTGTTCCACGGCCGCCAGCCGGCGTACGTGCTGTTCCTGGAACTGGACCCGACGCGGGTCGACGTCAACGTGCATCCGGCCAAGCATGAGGTGCGCTTCCGCGATTCGCGCCTGATCCACGATTTCGTCTACCGCACCCTGCACGAGGCCCTGTCGCAGACGCGCGCGGGCATGGGCGTGGCGGTGTCCACCGACGCCTCGCAGCCGGCGGCGATGGCCGAAGGCTATGCGCGCGGCGCGCCGGCCTGGCCGTCGAACGGCGGGTCGTTTTCCTCGTCGCAGGCCGGCCTGTCGCTGCGCGTGCACGAGGCGGGCGCCGCCTATGCCGCGCTCTACGGCGATGGGGCCGCGGCGCCTTCAATGCGGGCGACGCCGGGCCAGGCGCCGGTGGTGGCCAACTACGGCCTGCCCGAGACGCGCGACGACAGCGTGCCGCCGCTGGGCTACGCCATCGCGCAGCTGCATGGCATCTACGTGCTGGCCGAGACCGCGGACGGCCTGATCGTGGTCGACATGCACGCCGCGCACGAGCGCATCGGCTACGAGAAGCTCAAGAACGCGCACGACGGCGAGGGCCTGCGTACCCAGCCTCTGCTGGTGCCGCGCAGCGTGGCGGTGAGCGAGCGCGAGGCGGACATCGCCGAGCGCGAGGCCGCGACGCTGGCCGAGCTCGGCTTCGAGCTTTCGCGCACCGGGCCGCAGTCGCTGCTGCTGCGCAGCGTCCCGGCGCTGCTCGCCAACGGCGACACCGAGGCGCTGCTGCGCGACGTGCTGACCGACCTGCGCGAACACGGCGAGAGCCTGCGCGTGAAGTCCGCGCGCGACGAGCTGCTCTCGACCATGGCCTGCCACGGCGCGGTGCGCGCCAACCGGCGCCTCACGGTGCCGGAAATGAACGCGTTGCTGCGCGAGATGGAAGCCACAGAGCGTTCGGGGCAATGCAATCACGGGCGCCCGACCTGGGCGCGCTTCACCCTGTCGGAAATCGACCGCTGGTTCCTGCGAGGACGCTGACGATGCGCAAGACGATGCTGTGGCTGTTGTTGTGCGGCGGCGCGCTCGCGGCCTGCGGCGAATCGCCGCGGCCGCCTGCCGCGGCCTCGGCCAAGGACGCCAACGCCGGCTTCCGGGCGGAGGAGAACGCCTGGCGCCAGCAGCGGCGCGAGAATCTGCTCAGGCCCGACGGCTGGACCAGCCTGATCGGCCTGCACTGGATCCAGCTCAAGGCCCACTTCCTGGGCAGCAGCCCGGGCAGCGGCATCCGCCTGGCCAAGGGACCGGAGAAGATGGGCCTGCTGCAGCAGCAGGACGGCAAGCTGTTCTTCACGCCCGAGCGGGGCGCGGAGTTGACGCTCGACGACCAGCCGCTCAAGGGCCGGGTGCAGCTGTTCGACGACAAGAGCGAGTCGCCGAGCGTGATCGGTTTCGACCAGGGCAAGGGCAAGCTGACGGTGATCGAGCGCGGCGGGCGCCACGCGCTGCGCGTGAAGCACGCCGACGCGGACACCCGCACCGGCTTCGCCGGCCTGGACTACTGGCCCGCCGATCCGTCGTGGAAGATCGAAGGCAGGTTCGTGGCCAATGCGCCGGGCAAGACCCTGCCGATCCCCGACATCATCGGCGACACCAACGACATCCCCAATCCGGGCGCCGTGGAATTCCAGCGCGGCGGCAAGACCTACCGCATCGAGGCGCTGGACGAGGGCGACGGCAGCCTGTTCCTGATCTTCGCCGACCGCACCAACGGCCACGGCAGCTACGGCGCCGGGCGCTTCCTCGATGCCGGCAAGCCCGACGCCGCCGGCAAGGTGGTGCTGGATTTCAATCGCGCCTACAACCCGCCGTGCGCCTTCACGCCGTTCGCCACCTGTCCGCTGCCGCCGCCGGAGAACCGGCTCGACCTCGCGGTCTTGGCCGGGGAGAAGCAGTACGGCGGACTCAAGCATTGACCGCCAGGAGCCCATGCGCATGATTCCGATCGCCAAATGGCGCGTCGCCCTCCTGCCGCTGGCCGCCGCCTGCGCACTGCTGGTCGGCGCCGTCGCCGCACAGACGCCCGTGCCGCCGACGGCCCCGCCGCCGCCGACCGAGGCGATCGTGCTGGCGCCGCCGCAAGATCCGCCGCTGCCGCTGCTGTGGAAGGTCTCGGACGCGGACAACGCGGTCTACCTGCTCGGTTCCTTCCACCTGCTCAAGCCGGACGACTATCCGCTGTCGGCGGACGTGAACCGCGCCTTCGCCGACGCCAAGGCGCTGGTGTTCGAACTGGGACCGGACGAGATGTCCTCGCCGCAGCTGGGCCTGCGCATGGCGCAGGCGGCGATGCGGCTGGACGGCAAGACGCTGGACAGCGATCTTTCGCCGCAACTGCGCGACAAGCTCAAGGGCTGGGCGGACGCCAACCAGGGCGCCCTGGAGCAGATCGGCATGCCGGCGCAGGCGCTGCAGCGCTTCGAGCCCTGGTACGCGGGGCTGCTGATCACGCTGATCGAGATGAACAAGTACGGCCTCGACGCCAAGCTCGGCCTCGACCAGCATTTCATCGCCGCCGCGGCCGCGGCGAAGAAGCCGGCCTCGGGCCTGGAGACGGCCGACGAGCAGATCGCCTTCCTCGACGGCATGAGCCGGGAGGAGCAGTTGCAGTTCCTCGACGAGGCCATCACCGAGGCCGGGGAGGGCAACCAGCAGATCGAGCAGATGCATAGCGCCTGGCGCACCGCCGACGAGGCCAGGCTGTGGAACGAGATGGCCGGCGAGATGAAGCGCGACTATCCGCGCCTGTACCAGCGCATCAACGTCGAGCGCAACGACGCCTGGGTGCCGAAGATCGAAAGCCTGCTGAGCGCGCCGGGCACCGACGACAAGATGGTCGTGGTCGGCACGCTGCACCTGCTCGGCGAGGACGGCATCGTCGAGAAGCTGCGCGCGAAGGGCTATACGGTCGAGCGCATCTGCTCGGCCTGCAAGCTGGCGGAAGAGCCGGCGCACCGCAAGAAGCCGCGCGCCCAGTAAGGCGCCGCCGGCCGCCCTCCCGTCATTCCGGCTCATGCCGGAATGGGGTGCTCAGGCGGCCACCATCTCGATGCAATCCACCGGACAGGCGGGCACGCACAGCTCGCAGCCGGTGCACAGCGGTTCGAGCACGGTGTGCATCAGCTTGGAGGCCCCGACGATCGCGTCCACCGGGCAGGCCTGGATGCATTTGGTGCAGCCGATGCAGTCGGCCTCGATCACCACGGCGACGATCGCCGGCTTGTGCGCGCCGCGTGCGCGGTCGTAGGGCCTGGCCGGCACGCCCAGCAGGTTCGCCAGGGCGCGCGCGCCGGCGTCGCCGCCCGGCGGACAGCGATCGATCCCGGCCTCGCCGTGCGCCATCGCCTCGGCATAGGGGCGGCAGCCGTCGAAGCCGCACTGTCCGCACTGGGTCTGCGGCAGGAGGCGGTCGATGCGGTCGGTCAGGTTCATGCCGGCGCGGTGCGGAGTGCTCGCGGTCGATCTGCCGGCGCGTTTCGCGGATGCGTTGCCGGAACGCGCCGTCGCGGGCTCAGCGGACGGGCATGCCCGGCTGCGCGCCGGCGTCGGCGTCGAGCAGCTTCAGCTCGCCGCCGTCGAAGCCCGCGGACAGGATCATGCCTTCGCTCATGCCGAAGCGCATCTTGCGCGGCGCGAGGTTGGCGATGAAGACCACGTTGCGCCCGATCAGCCGTTCCGGCTCGCCGTAGCTGGCGCGGATGCCGGAGAAGATCTGGCGGCGTCCCAGCTCGCCCGCGTCCAGCTCGAAGCGCAGCAGCTTGTCCGAGCCTTCGACGAAGGCGCAGGCCAGCACCTTGCCGATGCGCAGGTCGAGCTTGCCGAAATCCTCGATGCCGACCGTCCCGGCCTGCGCGGGCGCGGCGCTCGCCGCGGCGGGCTTGGCGGGCGGGCTTGCGGGCTCGCTCGGGGCGAGGGTGTCCTGGCTGGCGTCGGTCATGGCTTGGGTCTGTTTCGGGTCGATGCGGGTGAACAACGGGGTATAGGGACGGATCGCGCGGTCCAGCAGCGGCGCGTCCAGGGCGTCCCAGCGGTCGAGGGGCGCGTCGAGGAATTCGGCGATCTGCCGCGCCATCGCCGGCAGCACCGGCGCCAGTGCCGCGGACAGCACGCGGAACAGGTTCAGCCCCTGCGTGCAGACCTGCTGCAGTTCGTCGTCGGCGCCGGCCTGCTTGGCCAGCACCCACGGCTTGCGTTCGTCGATGTAGCGGTTGGCCTCGTCCGCCAGCGCCATGGTCGCGCGCAGCGCCGAGGCGGGGTCGTTGCGCTCGTAGGCCTCGCGCACCGGGCCGAGGGCCTGCACGAAACGGGCATAGGTCGGCGACTCGGGCAGGGCGGCGGCGAGCCGGCCGCCGAAACGCTTCTCCACGAAACCGGCGCAGCGGCTGGCCAGATTGACGAACTTGCCGACCACGTCGGAGTTCACGCGGGCGACGAAATCGGCGAGGTTCAGGTCGAGATCGTCGACGCCGCCGGAGGACTTCGCGGCGTAGTAGTAGCGCAGCGCTTCCGGCGGCAGCCCGACGTCGAGGTAGGTGCGCGCCATGATGAAGGTGCCGCGCGACTTGGACATCTTGGCGCCGTTCACCGTCAGGTAGCCGTTGACGTGCAGGCGCGTGGGCGCGCGGAAGCCCGCGCCATGCAGCACCGCCGGCCAGAACAGGCCGTGGAAGTTGACGATGTCCTTGCCGATGAAGTGATGCATCTCGGCCGCGCTGTCGCGCGCCAGGTAATCGAAGAAATTCAGGCCCTCTCGTTCGCAAAGCGCCTGGAAACTGCTCAGATAGCCGATCGGCGCGTCCAGCCACACGTACAGGAACTTGCCCGGATGCCCGGGAATCTGGAAGCCGAAGTAGGGCGCGTCGCGCGAGATGTCCCAGGCGCGCAGGCCGCCTTCGCCGTCCAGCCATTCCTGCAGCTTGGCCTTGACGCCCGGCACGGCGACATCGCCCGCCAGCCATTGGCGCAGGAAGGCGTCGAACTGCCCGACCTCGAAGAAGAAATGCTCCGACTCGCGCAGCTCCGGGGTCGCGCCGCTGACCACCGAGTAGGGCGATTTCAGGTCGGTCGGCGAATACGTGGCGCCGCAGTTCTCGCAGTTGTCGCCGTACTGGTCCGGCGTGCCGCAGTTGGGGCAGGTGCCCTTGACGTAGCGGTCGGGCAGGAACATGCCCTTCACCGGGTCGTACAGCTGCGCCACCGAGCGCCGCGAAATATGTCCGGCCGCGTCGAGCTTGACGTAGAACGCCTCGGTCAAGGCGCGGTTGCGCTCGGAATTGGTCGAGTCGTAGTGGTCGAAGGCCACGCCGAACGCGGCGAAATCGCGCTCGTGGCTGGCCTGGATGCCGGCGATGAACTGCTCCGGCGAGACCCCGGCCTTTTCCGCCGCCAGCATGATCGGCGTGCCATGGGTGTCGTCGGCGCAGACGTAGTGGACGGTCTCGCCCGCCATGCGTCGCGCCCGCACCCAGATGTCGGTCTGGACATAGCCCACCAGGTGGCCGATGTGCAGCGGGCCGTTGGCGTAGGGCAGGGCGGTGGTGACGAGCGCGGTGCGGGACATGATTCGACGGCGTGGGAAGGCCCGGGGATTATCACATGCGCGCCGGACGGGGTCTTGCGGACAGTGCGGTGCCTACGCGCGCCCAGGGCGGCCGGCCGTGCGGAACGGCTGCGTTCAGGCCGCCGGGAGGAGGATTCCAGCGCGCGACGGCCATGCTATGTTCCGCGTGACTCGATCTCCGGGAGGGGGCGGGTGCAGATGCCGCCGCCTCGGGCGGAGCAGGTTTCGACCACATCGATTGGAGTCCCAAGCACATGAAACGCGTCGTCTTATCCCTCTTGCTGGCCGGCACCACCGCCACCGCCTTCGCCGCCCAGGTCTCCGGCGTGAAGCTGGAGGACTCGGTGACCGTCGGCGGAACCCCGCTGGTGCTCAATGGCGCCGGCGTGCGCTCGAAGTACGCGATGTTCAAGGTCTACGTGATCGGCCTGTACGTGCAGGCCAAGACCAAGGACGGCAGCGCCATCCAGAACGCCAAGGAGCCGCGTCGCGCGGTCCTGGTGATGAAGCGCGACCTCGAGGCCGCCACGCTGTCCGAGGCCTTCCACGAAGGCCTGGAGAACAGCCTGAGCGCCGCCGAGTTCAACGCCCTCAAGCCGCAGATCGCCGAGCTCGACAAGCTGTTCAAGCAGGTCGGCAACGTGAAGGAGGGCGACCGCCTGACGCTGGACTTCAGCGCGGAAGGCAGCACCACCTTCGGCTACAAGGGCCGCCAGCTCGACGAGATCCGCAGCCCGCAGCTGGCCTCGGCCCTGCTTGGCCTGTGGGTCGGCAAGAAGCCGGTGCAGGACGACCTGAAGACCGCGTTGCTGAAAGGCTGAGGCATCGCACCCACCGGGCGCCCATGAGGCGTCCGGTGGACGGCGGGCATGCTGCCGTCGATGGCCATGTTGCCGTCGATGGCGGGCCGGATGATCCAGGCCGACAGAGCGCCGCCCGCGATCGCGGCTGGGTTCTTAATTCCTCGCATCGCCGATGCCCATCGGCATCGGTACCCGCATCCGTCGCGGCCGGCCGCTCCCCGGCACCGTCGGTCGTTTGACGCTTATTGGCGCAACCAGACCTGCTGCCGGCAAATGAAGGCGATGCAGCCCGACATGCCGAGCTTCTGCCCGCCGTCCAGCAGTTCCAGCTTGGACTTGTAGGTCTTGCCCTTTTCCGGATCGAGCACGGTACCGCCGCTCCAGATCTTCCCGTCCTGCTTCAGTCCCCACAGGATGGTCATGCCCTTGACCGGCTTGTTCCTGTTGGAGCCCTCGCATTTCTCGCACAGCGGATTCGGTCCGTGCTCGGATTGCAGGATCTCCACCACCTTGCCCTGCAGCGTGCCGTTGGACGCCTGCGAAATCTCCACGATCGACTTCACCTTGCCGGTCTCGTCGTCGACGGTCTTCCAGCGGCCGACCGGGGAGTTCTGGGCGAAGGCGGCGGTAGACGGCAGTGCCAGCATCAGCAGGCAGACTAGGGATTGCAGGCGCATTTCTCACTCCTGGGAAAGGGACCGACGCCGCTAGCGTACCCGATGCGGGATGCGGCGGCTTTGGCCGCTGGCCATTTTGCGACGCCCCAAAAGAAGAAGCCCGGCTTTCGCCGGGCTTCCTGGGTTGCATGCATCAGTTGAACTTGTACTTGAAGCTGGCGAAGATCTCGCGCCCGATCGGGCTGTAAGCGCGCCAGAAGAACGGATAGGTGTTGTAGGTGTTGTCCGACGGGTGCAGCTTGTCGAACACGTTGTTCACCGCGATGCCGAGCGTGGCCTTGTCGGTGATCTCCTTCTGCACCGCCAGGTTCCAGATCACGTACGAACCGATGCGGCCAGTTTCGGCCCAGTTCGGCAGCGAGCCCCAGCGATAGCCGTTCACGTTGACGGTCCAGTCGTCACGCTCCCAGTTCACTTCCCAATTCACGCGGCTGCGGAAATTGAAGAACTGCTTGTGGTCGCGGATGTTGCGGATATCGCTGCCCGGGAACTGCTGGTCTTCCATCTTCAGCACATGGGTCCAGCCCAGGCTGAAGTTGAACTGGCCGGCGCGATCCGTATCCAGGCGATAGCGCCAGCGTGCATCGATGCCGCTGGTCTTGAGCATTGCCTGGTTGATCGGGAACGAGCGGTAGACATCCACTTCGTCGTCGTTCACTTGGTCGACGCCGAGACGCTTGACCAGACCGGTGAAGAACTGGCAGCTGCTGGAGTTCTGGTCGACGGGGTTGCCCGCGCGATCGGTTCCGAGACGGCATGCCGCTTCCTCGCGGAACAGATAGTCGGGGTTGATGTCGTCGACGGCGCCTTCGAGCTTGATGTTGTAGTAGTCCATGCTCACCGACATGCCGTCGACGATGTCCCAGACGAAGCCGGCGGTGTAGGACTTGCCCTCTTCCTCTTCCAGGTCCGTGCTGCCGCGACGCAGGCCTTGCATGGTGTACGTGTACTCGGGGCCTTTGCAGGTGGCGCTGGTCGGACTGAAGCCATCACGACGGCAACGGTATTCGTCGAGCACGCCCGGAAGGAAAAAGCCCGATTCCTCGGCGAAGATGTAGTGCATGTCGGGAGCGCGGAAGCTGGTGGCATAGCTGCCGCGCAGCAACAGACTTTCGACCGGGCGGTATTCCAGGCCGGCCGACCAGGTGAAAGCCCCGTTCACGTCGGTGACGTCGTCGTACTTGTCGTAGCGGCCGGCGAGGTTCAGCTTCAGCGGGGCGAAGACAGGAATGCTGAACTCGACGCCGAGGGCGTAACGATCGCGTTCGCCGCCGCCGCCCGTGCCGGTCAGGTTGTAGATCGGCTCGGGACCGGCGTAGTCGGGACGGATGCGCGGGTCGGCTTTGAGATCGTACTTCTGGCGGGCGCCTTCGATGGTCGCCGCCACGCCGACAGGCCCGGCCGGGAGTTCGAAGAGGTCGCCGGAAATCACGAACGAGGCCTGCGACACTTCCGACTCGGCCTCGGTCTTGATGCGCGTGATCAGCGAATCGAAGGTGTCGGGCGTGAGCGGGGAGAAGTAGCGGTTCATGTTGATCTGGTGAACCGGGTACTGGTTGAAGTACGGGTCCAGGCCCAACTGCGGTCCGAGGAAGTACTCGCTGACCTTGTTCGCCAGGAAGCGCGGCTGGCTCGATTCCAACTCGTAACGTGCGTGCGAGATGGTCGCTTCCCAGTCGAAGCGGTCGTTGAACATGCTTCCGCGCAAACCAGCGGCGATGTCGAAGGAGCGCTCGCTGACCTTGGTCTGGTTGGCATTCAGGCCACCCGCTTCGCTGGGCGTGAAGATGCGCTGGCTGTCGAGAATCGTGTCGAGGTTGGGATCGTAGAACAGCGGCGCCTGCCAGAACTGCGTCGCGGAGGCGATCTTTGCGTCCGACTTCGAGCCGCTGAACTGCGCGAAACCCTGAAGGCCGTTGCTGAAATCATACGTGCCGTACAGGTATGCGCTGAGCGACCTGTCGGAGTTGCGGATTTCCTGGGTGGCGGGGTATCCGAAATAACCGCAGGTGCCGCGGGCCTCGAGCTCGAATTCCGAGAATCGGGCGCAGGTGGAAGCGGCGGTTTCGCCGTTCGGATAGACGTACGAGCTCAGGCCGGTACCGATCAAGCGGTCGCGCAGGCGGATGCCGATCGTCGCGGTGGCGTCCTTGGGATCCACCGACGGATCGTCCCGGTAGGAGTCCATGAAGTCGCGCTGGGAAGCGAAAATCTCCTCGCGCGACAGGTATTCGAATGCGTAGGTCAGGTTCCAGTTGTCGCTGGTCTTGCCGCCGACCCACTGCAGACGGGCGCTGTCGCCGCCACCGCGCGTGGTGGTGCCGCCGCGCAGGGTGAATTCGTCGCCATCGAAGTTGGTCTTCATGACGATATTGACCACACCGGCCACGGCATCGGAGCCGTAGATCGCCGACGCGCCGCCGGAAAGCACTTCAATGCGCTCGATGGCTGCGGCGGGGATGTTGGCCAGGTTCACCGCGTTGGACTGGCTGTTGTACGGCAACGGGTAGTCCGCCGTGCGGCGGCCGTTGATCAGGATCAGCTGATAGCCCGGGCCGAGGCCGCGCAGGTTCAGGAAGCTCGCATTGGGCGTGAAGCCACTCTGGTTGAGCTCGTTCTGAACGGTGCCGGTGAACTGGGTGAGCGTCGTCAGCGCGTCATAGACCGTGGAAAAGCCTTGCTTCTCGATGTCGTCGGCGGTGATTACCGTCACCGGCGTGGGGCCTTCGATCTCGGCGCGCTTGATGCGCGAACCGACCACCGTGACCTTATCGAGATTGGTCGTGGAGGAGGACGATCCTTCGCCAGTGGCTTGCGGGCTGGCCGGCTCGGCTTGTGCTTCCTGGGCCAGGGCAAATCCGGATACCGGCATCACCAGTGCCGCGGACAGCGCCGCAGCCAGTTGGTGTCGTCTGATTCCCCATTTGTGAACATTCATCATTGAATCCCCTATTGATTTCAATTAGTTACGTCCATTAACGACATTGATTCACATGCCGTACACGCGAACTTAACATGTAATTAATGGTGTTGCCACACCTTGGTAACCTTGTGCGGCGTCGCGAGTTGCCCCGAGGTTTTGTGCGACGCACAATCCACTCCGACTCTCGACGCAGCACGAGCAACGATGTCCCCCTTCCTACGAGCGTTCCGATGAGCGGGCGCCCCCCCTCGCACGCAGTCCAACCCAACCTCCAGCCGCTCCCGCGCATCCGCAACATCATCGCGGTGGGCTCGGGCAAGGGCGGCGTAGGCAAGTCGACGACGGCGGTGAACCTGGCCCTGGCACTGGCGGCGGAGGGCGCGCGGGTCGGCGTACTGGATGCCGACGTCTACGGCCCGAGCGTGCCGACCATGCTCGGTCTGTCCGGCCGCCCGGACAGCCCGGACGGCAAGTCCATCGAGCCGATGCGCGCCCATGGCGTGGAGGCAATGTCGATCGGGCTGCTGATCGAACAGGACACGCCGATGATCTGGCGCGGCCCGATGGCGACCTCAGCCCTCACCCAATTGCTCACCGAAACGCTGTGGGGCGGCGAGGAGGGGCTGGACTACCTGCTCGTCGACCTGCCGCCGGGCACCGGCGACATCCAGCTGACCCTGGCCCAGAAGATTCCCGTGGCCGGCGCGGTGATCGTCACCACGCCGCAGGACGTGGCCACGCTCGACGCCCGCAAGGCGCTGAAGATGTTCGAGAAGGTGCAGGTGCCCGTGCTCGGCCTGATCGAGAACATGGCGGTCCACGTCTGCTCGAACTGCGGCCACGCCGAGCACATCTTCGGCAGCGGCGGCGGCGAGCGGATGGCGGCGCAGTACGGCGTGCCGCTGCTGGGGGCGCTGCCGCTGGAGATCGGCATCCGCGAACAGGGCGACGCGGGGATTCCCGTCGTCGCCGCGCAGCCGGCCTCGACGGCGGCCGAGGCCTATCGCCAGGCGGCGCACAGGCTGGTCGAGGAGCTGGCCAGGCGGCCGCGCGCGGCCACGCCGATCTCGGCCTCGCTGCTGTAGCGGGATGGGCCGCCTCGTCGCGGCCGAATCGCCGCCCATGCCGGCGGCGCCGGCGCTTCGGCCCTACAATATCTCCCACGACCTTTAGGATTTCTGGATGAGCATCAAGAGCGACCGCTGGATCCGGCGGATGGCCGAGGGGCAGGGCATGATCGAGCCGTTCGAGCCGGGACAGGTGAAGACCGCCGCCGACGGCCACCGCATCGTCAGCTACGGCACCTCCAGCTACGGCTACGACGTGCGCTGCTCGCGCGAGTTCAAGGTGTTCACCAACATCAACTCGACCATCGTCGACCCGAAGCACTTCGACAGCGGCAGCTTCGTCGACATCGAGGCGGACGTGTGCATCATTCCGCCCAACTCCTTCGCGCTGGCGCGCACCGTCGAGTACTTCCGCATCCCGCGCGACGTGCTGGTGGTGTGCCTGGGCAAGAGCACCTACGCGCGCTGCGGCATCATCGTCAACGTGACGCCGCTCGAGCCGGAATGGGAAGGGCATGTCACCCTCGAGTTCAGCAACACCACGCCGCTGCCGGCGCGCATCTACGCCAACGAGGGCGTGGCGCAAATGCTGTTCTACCAGTCCGACGAGGTCTGCGAGACCTCGTACAAGGACCGCGGCGGCAAGTACCAGGGACAGACCGGCGTCACGCTGCCGAAGACCTGATCATTCGCATGGAGAGCAATTCAATGGACGAACAGAACCCGTACAAGAGCCCGGCGTCGCAGGTGATGGCGCTGCCCGGCGACGACATGACGGCGGCCGGGCGCTGGGTGCGCCTGGGCGCAGCCCTGATCGACGGCATTATCGCGATGGTGGTGACCTTGCCGCTGATGTACGTCGGCGGCTATTTCACGGAAGTCTTCGCGGCCGCGCAGCAGGGGCGGCAAGTCGGCTTCGGTCTGGTCCTGGTCTGGACGCTCATCGTCTTCGTGATTATCGCCGCGATCCAGGCCTACCCCCTGCATGCGACGGGGCAGACCTGGGGCAAGCGGGTGGTCAAGGTCAAGATCGTCGACCTGGCCGGCAACAAGCCGCCGCTGCTCAGGCTGCTGGCGCTGCGCATGCTGCCGATCAGCCTCGTCAGCGCGATCCCCTTCATCGGCGGCCTGCTGACCGTGGTCGACGCGCTGCTGATCTTCCGCAACGACCGCCGCTGCGGCCACGACCTGATCGCCGGCACCCGGGTCGTGCCGGCTGGCTGAAGCCGTCGCGAGGCATTCGTGCTCAGGGCTTCTGGTAGGTGACGAAGAAGCCCTGCAGATCGCCGTTCTCGATATAGGGTTCCACGCTGACCACCCTGTAGCCGCGCGTGGCGAAGGCCTGATGGGCCTTGCTCAGCGAATTGGCCGCGCCCTGGTTGCGGAAGCCCCAGCTGGCGTCGACCCAGATCGTCGCCGCGAGCAGGCCGTCGCGCGCGGCCTCGGCGGCGGCTTTGTCCGGGGATTTGTCGAAGAGGGCGGCCTGCGCGGGCGCCGCCGCCAGCAGTAGCGCCAGAAGGAGCGGTTTCATGGGGCTGATCTCGGAGGGATTGGGTGGAGAACTGTCCCGGAGATCGCGGTTGCCCGCAAGGGATCGTGAAAGCGCTCGGATGCCGGTCATCCAGGACCCCCTGGGGGCCAACCTGCTACCGCCGCCCGAATCCCGGTGGCATGAAGCATGCGCCGCCTGTCCGCGCGAACATCCAGGCGGCGCACGAGGCCGTCATTTGAACTTGATGGTCACTTCCGCGGCGATCTCGCGTCCCACCGGGCTATAGGCCGAGTAGAAATAGGGGTAGGTGTAGAAGCCTTCGTCGCGCGGCGAGATGTTGTCGAAGATGTTGTTGACGAAGAAGCGCGCGGACACCTTGTCCGTCAGCGACTTGCCGACACTTGCGTTCCAGATGAAGTAGGGGCCGATGCGTCCGGTCTCGAGCCAGTTGGGCAGCGAGCCGTAGCGCAACATGAACAGAGCCGCCGACCAATCGTCCTTTTCCCAGGTCAGCGTGCTGCGCACCCGGCTGCGGAAGTCGAAGTTCTGCAGGTCGTCGCGGCGGTCCCGGATAGGATCGCCGGGAAATTCGCGCCGCTCGGATTTCAGGGTGTGCGAATACGAGAGCGAGTAGTTGAAGCGGCCCCAGTGGTCGGTGTCCAGGCGGTAGCGCAAGGACGCATCGACGCCCGTGGTCCGCAGGTCGGCGGTATTGATGGGGCCGCGGACGATCTGGTTGATCGCTTCCGATTGGGTCGTGTCGTCCACCGGATTGCGGGTTACGCGCGCCAGCAGGTTCCGGCAGAACTCGGAATCGATGGCGTGCTGGAAGGGCTGGCGTTGCGGGGTCAGGCCAGTCCGGCAGCCGGCCTCGTTGTCCAGGATGTACTCCGAGCTGATGTCGGCGATGCTGTTCTCGAGCTTGATGCTGTAGTAGTCGACGGTGACCGACAGGTCGTTGGTGACGTCCCAGACGAAGCCCGTCGACCAGGAGTTCCCGGTTTCCTCCTCCAGGTCCCGGGTGCCGCGGCGGATGCCGAAGGGCGAGTACTGGTAGCGGGCCGGGGCGCCTGCCGCGGCGCAGACGTCCTTGGTCAATCCGTCCTGCAGGCAGCGATAGGTGTCGACGACCTGGGAGAAAGTGCCGCTGTCGCCCGCGAAGATGTAGTGCATGTCGGGCGCCTTGAAGCTGGTGGCGTAGTTCGCGCGAATCAGCAGGTTGGACAGCGGGCGCCATTCCAGGCCCGCGCCCCAGGTCTTGGCGTCGTTCACGCTGGTGACGTCGTCGTACTTGTCGAAGCGGCCGGCAAGGCTCGCCGTCAGCGAATCGAGCACCGGAATCTTCAACTCGATGCCGGCGGCGTAGCGGTTGCGGTCGCCTTCGCCGCCCGTGCCTGTCAGGTTGTAGATCTCGCGCCGCGTCGGCAGCAGACGCGGATCGGTCTTGAGGCTATAGGACTGCTTCGAGGCCTCGAGAATGCCGGCGAAGCCCACCGGGCCGGCCGGAAGCTCGAACAGGTCGCCCGTCACCGCGAAGTTGATGGAGTTGTTCTCGGACTTAGCGTCGTATTTCACCTGGGTGCTCATCCGCGCATAGTCCTCCGGCGAGATTCGCCCGTAGAACCGGTCCAGGTTGAGCTGGTAGATCGGAATGCCGGCATCGGTGGTGCCGAGCCGCTGGCCGAGGAAATACTCGGTGGCGCCCGCCACGGTCATGCGCGGCCGAGTGCGGTCGGAATCGTACTGCGAGCGGCTGAGCGTCACGTCCCAGTCGAAACGGTCGCCGAACGAGCCGTGCAGGCCGGCGGCGAAATCGTACGATTTCTCGACGAACCGCTGGTACGAGCCTTCCATTCCGCCGAAGGCGCTCGGGGTCATGTAGCGGATCGGCTGGATGCGAACGCCGAATTGCGGGTCGAAGAACGTGCCGTTGGGCTGCGGGCCGCCGAACCATTGTTCGTCGCCGCCGGTCAGCCAGGTCCTGGAGTGGTAGGCCATGGCGCTGGCCCAGGCGCTCAGGCCGTTGCCGAAGTCGTAGGTGCCGTACAGATAGGCCGACAGATCGTGCACTCGGTTGAGCACCGTCTGCTGCGCGGGTTGGCCGTCGTAACCGCAGCCAGGGCCGAGCCTGTTGCCGGTCGTGGTGCTGGTATACGTCCAGGGGCGCCATTCCGGGTTGGCGCTGCAGTCATACCCTTCCGGGAACAGGTAGGAGTTCGTGGTGCCGCCGCCCTGGCGGCGGATCTGCGCGCCGATCGGAGGCTGGTAGCCGCCGACGCCCGGCCTGCCGTTCACGCCAGGCGGGGCAGGGTTGTCCATGGCCGAATCCATGAAATCGCGCTGATAACCGAACAGCGGCTCCGCGTTGTAGGACTCGAACGCATAGGTCAGCGAGGAGCGCTCGCCGGTCTTGCCGCCCACCCATTGCACGTCGCCGATGTCGCGTCCGCCGCGCGTGGAGGTCTGCCCGCGGATCTTGAGCTGGTCGCCGTCGTAGTTGGTCTTGAGCACGACGTTGATCACGCCGGCCACCGCGTCGGAGCCGTAGATGGCCGATGCGCCGCCCGCGAGGATTTCGATGCGTTCGACGGCGGCGGCCGGGATGTTGTTGAAGTTCTGGAAATTGCTCTGGCCGTTGTAGGGGAACGGGTAGTCGGCGGCGCGGCGTCCGTTGACGAGCAGCAGCGTCCGCCCGGGGCCGAGGCCGCGCAGGTTGATCACGCCGGCGTTCGGCGTGAAGCCGCCGCTGGAGTTGAATTCGTTCTGTGCATCGCCGGTGGCCTGGGTCAGCGTTTCCAGCGCGTCCTGCACCGTGTTGAAGCCTTCTCGCTCGATCTGCTCGGAAGAAAGAATCGTGACCGGCGAAGGGCCTTCGATTTCGGAGCGCTTGATTCTCGATCCGACGACCGACACCTTGTCCAGGTTCGTGGCTTCCTTCGAGTCGGCATCGGCCGCGCCGGCGGCCTGTGGATCCGAAGTTTGCTGCTGCGCGGCGTCCTGGGCGAGTGCGGCGCCCGGAAGCAGCAATGCGGCGAGCAAGGCGGTGCCCAACGGACTGGGCCGCGGCCCAGCGAAGATCGTGGTCGTCATACTATTCCCCAGGTCAGTTTTTGTGTTCCCCCCAATGCGCGTGCCGCAATGCCGTCGGCGATCCGGACGCACGGTCTCGAACGTAGCACACCCTCAACCGCAGAGGCATGTTGCGTTAGAACATTTGGAAATAAGCGGCAAGAACGACGCACGTTCCGTGCGGCGGCGTATCCAGTTGGCGAGCGAGATCCTCGCTCAGAGCAGCAGCCCCTCGCGCAGCGCGTTGATGCGCTCGACCAGGGTTTCGGGGCTGTAGGGTTTGGCCGTCACGCGCCCCCACACCGGCGCGGGCCAGGCGGGATCGTGCTCGAAGCGGGCGATGACGTGGACGTGCAATTGCGGCACCAGGTTGCCGAGCGCGGCCACGTTGAGCTTGAACGGCTGGAACTGGTCGCGCAGCAGCCGCGCGGCGAGATCGATCTCCTCGGTGAGCTGGCGGCGCTGGTCGCTGTCCAGGTCGATCAGCTCGCGCGCGTCCGCGACCCGGGGCACCAGCACCAGCCACGGATAGTTGCTGTCGTCCATCAGCCGCAGCTCGCACAGGCCCAGCGCGATCACCGGATGCGTGTCGGCGGCCAGCTGCGGGTGCAGTTCGTAATGCGAGGGCGTTGCGTGCTTGCGCGACATGGCCGGCCTCTCTCAGGACAGTGCGGAACGGAACAGCGCCAGCGTGCGCGCGTGCGCCAGCTCGGCGCTGGCGGCATCGAAGACGCGGGGATCGACGTCGCGGTTGAAGCCGTGGCCGGCCGGATAGACGAAGACCTCGGCTTCGGGCTGCCGTTCGCGATGCCGGGCCACGTCCTGCGCCGGAATGGAATGGTCCTGCTCGCCGAAGTGGAACATCATCGGCGCGCGCAGGGGTTCGTCGAGGAACTGCACGGTGCGCGCGCCGTAGTAGCTCACCGCCGGCAGGCCGAGGCGGGTGTTGGCCAGGTAGGCGAGGGTGCCGCCCCAGCAGAAGCCGACCGCGCCCACGCGCAGTCCCGCGTCCCCGGGCGTGGCCGACAGCGTGCGCAGGTGGTCGGCGGCGGCCGAGACGATGGCCAGCGCGCGGTCGAAGCCCAGCGCGCCGATCAGCTCGCGGCCGCGCCGGAAGC
The DNA here is from genome assembly GCF_022662575.1 of Luteimonas aquatica. Classification (GTDB taxonomy): domain Bacteria; phylum Pseudomonadota; class Gammaproteobacteria; order Xanthomonadales; family Xanthomonadaceae; genus Luteimonas; species Luteimonas aquatica. Next base: position 83,541 of record NZ_JALBFU010000001.1, read on the forward strand.
CGTCCTCGCCGTAGTCCAGCTCGAGGTCGCGTTCGATCGGGTCGAAGAAGGCCGGGGCGAGAGCCAGGAAACCGTCGTCGCGCGCGTAGGCCTCGGCCACCGCGCGGATGTGCGCGTTGACGCCGAAGATCTCCTGGATAACCACCAGCGCGCCGCGCGGGGGGCCGGCGGGCCTGGCCAGCCAGCCGCCGACGGGGCCGACGCCCTCGACCTGGATTTCGATCTTCTCGCCCATGTGCACGACCTCGACAAGCGGTGCGGCCGGATTCTAGCGGAGCGTCCGCGAAAATCCCGTTGGCGCCGCCCGGCGCCGGACCCGTGGGCGCCGGGCCCGGGAAACGGGGGCGGCCGGACGCCTGCCGCTATAATTCCGCCTCGCCAGACGACCAGTTCCCATGTCACTAGCCAATCCCAAAGTCGGTTTCGTCAGCCTCGGCTGCCCCAAGGCCCTGGTCGACTCCGAGCGCATCCTCACCCAGCTGCGCGTGGAGGGCTACGACATCGTGCAGAGCTACGACGCGGCCGACGTGGTGGTGGTGAACACCTGCGGCTTCATCGACTCGGCGGTGACCGAGTCGCTGGACGCGATCGGCGAGGCGATGGCCGAGAACGGCAAGGTGATCGTCACCGGCTGCCTGGGCAAGCGCCAGGAGGTGATCCGCGAGGCGCATCCGGACGTGCTCTCGATCAGCGGCCCGCAGGACTACGGCAGCGTCATGGAGGCCGTGCATCGCGCCCTGCCGCCCAAGTACGACCCGTTCGTGGACCTGGTGCCGCGCCGTGCGGCCGAGGTCGACGAGGTCGGGGTCAAGCTCACCCCCAGGCATTACGCCTATCTGAAGATTTCCGAAGGCTGCAACCACCGCTGCACCTTCTGCATCATCCCCTCGATGCGCGGCGACCTGGTGTCGCGGCCGGTGGACGAGGTGCTGCGCGAGGCCGAGCGGCTGGTGCGCGGCGGGGTGCGCGAGCTGCTGGTGATCTCGCAGGACACCTCGGCCTATGGCGTCGACGTGAAGTACGCCGAGCGCGAGTGGCAGGGCAAGGCCTACCAGACGCGCATGCAGGCCCTGTGCGAGGGCCTGTCGGCGCTCGGCGCGTGGACGCGGCTGCATTACGTGTATCCCTATCCGCACGTGGACGGCATCATTCCGCTGATGGCCGAGGGCAAGCTGCTGCCCTACCTGGACATCCCGTTCCAGCACGCCAGTCCGCGCGTGCTGCGGCTCATGAAGCGTCCGGGTGCGGTGGACAAGACGCTGGAGCGCATCCAGCGCTGGCGCGCGATCTGCCCGGAGCTCACCATTCGCTCGACCTTCATCGTCGGCTTCCCCGGCGAAACCGAGGCCGAATTCGAGGAACTGCTGGATTTCCTCGACGAGGCGCAGCTCGACCGCGTCGGCGCCTTCGCCTATTCGCCGGTGGAAGGCGCCCGGGCGAACGCGCTGCCCGATCCGGTGCCGGAGGACGTGAAGCAGGAACGCCTGGCGCGTTTCATGGAGCGGCAGGCCGAGATCAGCGCCGTGCGCCTGGAAGCCAAGGTCGGCACGGTGCAGCGCTGCCTGGTGGACGCCATCGACGGCGATCTGGCGATCGCGCGCTCCAGCGCGGACGCGCCGGGGATCGACGGCGTGGTGCAGATCCAGAACGGCGCCGAGGCGGGGCTCAAGCCCGGCGATTTCGCCGACGTGCTGGTGATGGGCAGCGACGAATACGATCTGTACGGCGAGGCGCAGGCCGCGTCGTGAGCGGGCTTCAGCCGGCGGCGCCGTAGCGCACGTCGGTGATGCAGAAGCGGCGCGGGCCGCCGGGCAGCATCGCCTCGAATTCATCGTCGATGCGCTTTTTCAGCATCGCGCGCGCCAGCGGCGAGTCGATGCTGATCCAGCCGAGCCTGGCGTCGGTCTCGTCGGGGCCGACGATGCGGTAGCGGGTCAGTTCGCCGCTGGCCGCATCCTCAAGCTCCACGTCGGCGCCGAAGTACACCGCCTCGCGGTCTGTGGGCGGCGCGTCGACCACGCGCAGGCTCTCCAGGCGCTTGCTCAGGTAGCGCACGCGGCGGTCGATCTCGCCGAGCTGCTTCTTGCGGTAGGTGTATTCGGCGTTCTCGGAACGGTCGCCCTCGGCGGCGGCCGCAGCCAGCGCGCGCACCACCTCCGGGCGTTTCACCCGCCAGAGCTCGTCCAGTTCGGCTTTCAGGCGTGCATGGCCTTCCGGGGTGACCAGCGCGGTGCTTTTCTCGGCGGGCGGGCGCCAGCGGCCCACTCAGCCGGCGCTGCGCTTGAGGTTGTAGGGGAGGCTGCTCTCGATGGGCTTGCCTTCGATGTCGAGCTTGCGCAGTTCGTCCTTGCCGAGGATCTCGAACTGGCCGTCCTGCTCGTCCTTGCTGTTGGGATCGAGGCGGATGTGCTTGTTGGCGGCTTCCAGCGTCCAGGTGCCGTCGCTCTTGAGCGGTTCGGCCTTGCGCTCGAGATAGGTTTCCCGCAGGGCGTAGGTGCCGTCGGCCTTGAGCTCCAGGCGGGTGTCGATGCCCGGGCAGTCGGCGCAGGGCAGGGTGCCGGCGAATACGCCGGCGAAGCCCTTGACGTCGAAGTCCGCCGGCGGCGTCGCATGGTCCACTTCGGAGATCACGTCGGTCCTGTGCGCGTCCTCGGCTGCGGCGTTGGCATCGGCGGGCGCGGCCGCGGCATCGGCCGGCGGTGCGGCCGGCGCCTCGGCACCGTCGCGCTTGCACGCGGCGGTGGCGACGAGCAGGGAACACAGGGCGATTGCGATCAGGGTGTGCTTCATCGGGATGTTCCTGGGGATGTTCCGGGGTCGTGGGTCAGCGCTTGCCGCCGAAGATGCCGCCGAGGATGCCGCGCAGGATCTGCCGGCCGACCTGGCTGCCGACGGTGCGCGCGGTCTGCTTGGCCATGGTCTCGATCATGCCCTGGCGGCGCTTGGTGCCGAACACGGCGTCCTTCACCGCCTGGCCGATGCCGCCTTCGTCATGCGAGTCCTTCGCAGGAGCCCGCACATCCTTGTGCGGACTTTCCAATGCCGATTCCTTGTTGCCGGCGTCGGCGCCGGCCACGCGCGCGGCCAGCTTCTCGGCCGCCGATTCGCGGTTCACGGTCTGGTCGTACTTGCCGCCGACCGGGCTGCCGGCCATCGTCTGCTTGCGCTCGGCCTCGGTGATCGCGCCCATGCGGCAGCGCGGCGGCGCGATCAGGGTCTTTTCCACCGGCATCGGCACGCCCTTGTCCTGCAGCGTGGAGACCAGGGCCTCGCCGGTGCCGAGCTGGCCGATGGTCTTGGCCACGTCCAGGTTGGGATTGGCCACGAAGGTCTCGGCGGCGGTCTTGACCGCCTTCTGGTCGCGCGGGGTGAAGGCGCGCAGCGCGTGCTGCACGCGGTTGCCGAGCTGGCCGAGCACGTTGTCGGGCACGTCGTCGGGGAACTGCGAGCAGAAATACACGCCCACTCCCTTGGAGCGGATCAGCCGCACCACCTGTTCGATGCGCTGCTGCAGCGCGGCGGGCGCGTCGTCGAACAGCAGGTGGGCCTCGTCGAAGACGAACACCAGCTTGGGCTTGTCCAGGTCGCCCACTTCCGGCAGGTTCTCGAACAGTTCCGAGAGCAGCCACAGCAGGAAGCTGGAATACAGGCGCGGCTTGAGCACCAGTTGGTCGGCGGCCAGGATGTTGACCACGCCGCGTCCGTCGGTGGTGGTGCGCATGATGTCGGCCAGCTCGAGCGCCGGCTCGCCGAAGAACAGGTTGCCACCCTGCTGCTCGATCTGCAGCAGCGCGCGCTGGATGGCGCCGATCGACTGCGTGCTGATCAGTCCGTACTTGGCGGAGATGTCCTTGCGGTTCTCGCTGGCGTAGGCGAGCAGGGCGCGCAGGTCCTCCAGGTCGAGCAGCAGCAGGCCGTTGTCGTCGGCGAGCTTGAAGACGATCTCCAGCACCCCGGCCTGGGTGTCGTTCAGCTCCAGGATGCGCGCCAGCAGGGTCGGGCCGACCTCGCTGATGGTGCTGCGCACCGGGTGGCCGAGCTTGCCGTACAGGTCCCAGAACACGACCGGGCTGGCTTCGTTCCTGTAGTCGGGGACGCCGATCTGCTTGAGCCGCTCCTGCAGCTTCTCGCTGTCGGTGCCGGCTGCGGCCAGGCCGGCGACGTCGCCCTTCACGTCGGCCATGAACACCGGCACGCCCAGGCGCGAGAAGCCCTCGGCGAGGGTCATCAGGGTGACGGTCTTGCCGGTGCCGGTGGCGCCGGCGACCAGGCCGTGGCGATTGCCGAATTTCGGCAGCAGGAACACCTGGCCACTGCTTTCCGGCAACGAGCTGGCGGTGGTCACCGCCTTGCCAACGAGAATGGGGTCCATGGGGGCGCCTGTCGAAGGGGACGCCGATTCTATGCCATGGCCGCGCATGGCGCCGTACGGCGGCCGCCGCTCCGCTCGTGACGTGCTGCGGTTGCCGCATCGCGGGCAACGAGGCTACCCTCGCTACCCCCCTTTTTCGCCGCAGTTGCCGTCCGATGCCCGTTGCCGCCAGTCTCCAAATGCGTTCCGCGCCGCTTTTCGCCGCCATCGCCCCGATCCTGATCCTGCTGGTCGCGCCGGCCGCGCAGGCGCTGTCCAAGCGCGACGCCGCCGGCGTCCAGGCGATCGACCAGCGCATGGCGGCGGCGGAGAAACGCTACCGGGACGCCCTGGTGAAGATCGGCAACAACGATCCGACCGGCGTGCCGGAAAGCAACGCCGCGCTGGAGGACATGGAGGACGCGGTCGACGCCTGCGTGAAGCAGAAGGGCTGCCAGGTCGGGCAGCAGCTGGCCGCCTACAAGCGCCTGCTCAAGCTCAACGCCGACGCCGACGCCGCGCAGGCCGACAGCGACGACGACGACCCGATGAACCCGGACCCCGACCATGCCGGCGACGTCGGCCTGGCCGCCGACGTGCCGGAGGCGGCGCGCGCGGCCAGCCTGCTCGACGACCGCAGCCACCGTTTCGACAAGATGGTGCAGTACAACCCGGCGGTGCAGGCCGGCATCCGCCGCTGGCTCACCGACATGCGCGGCTCGCTGATCCAGAGCTACGAGAACTACGCCTACATGCGCCAGCTGATGTGGCCGTCCTACGAGCGCGCCGGCCTGCCCGAGGCGCTGCTGTTCGGCATCATGGCCAAGGAATCCAACGGCAAGGTGCACGTCACCTCGCGCGCGGGCGCGGCCGGGCCGATGCAGTTCATGTACGCCACCGGGCTGCGTTTCGGCCTGGGGCCGGACGCGACCGGCTTCGATACCCGCTACGACCCGCACGCCGCCGCCGAGGCGAGCGCGGCCTACCTCAACGAGCGCATGGGCGAGCTCAACCGCAGCATCGAGATGGCCCTGGCTGCCTACAACGGCGGCGAGGGGCGCGCGCTGCGCGTCTACAACGGCAGCGGCGGGCGCGGTTTCTGGGACGCGGACGTCTACAACCAGTTCCCGGCCGAGACCCGCGACTACGTGCCGATGGTGATCGCCGCGGCCTGGCTGTTCCTGCATCCGAAGAAGTACGGCCTGACCTTCCCGAAGGTGGAAACCAGGCCGGCGCAGCTGCGCCTGCAGCAGCCGTCCTCGATCTACGAGCTGACCATCTGCCTGGGCAACGCCGGCACCCGCGAGGGCTTCATGCGCGCGCTGCGCAACCTCAATCCGCGCTACCAGTCCGACAGCTGGCTGCCGGCGGGCACCAGCCTCAACGCGACCACGCAGATCGCCGGCCTGTACAGCCGCCACTGCATCAACGGCCCGCGCGCGCAGCTGGCCAAGCAGCTGGTGATGAGCGACCCCACCACCGCGATCGTGCGGACCGGACCGCTGACCACGCTGCCGGTGTCCCCGCCCGCGGGGCTGGTCGGCGCGCCCGCCGGCCCGGGGCCGGGCGCGGGCAGCGCCGTGGCCACGTCCGCGATGCAGACGCCGGCCGCGCCGGCGCCGCGCAAGACGCCGCGCGAGCACCGTGTCGCGCGTGGAGACACCCTGGTCTCGATCGCGCAGCGCTATTCCTGCGACACCAAGTCGCTGGCCAAGGCCAACGGCATCAAGGGGCCGCGCTACGCCGTGCACGCCGGGCAGCGCCTGACGCTCAGCGGCTGCAGGCAATAGCATGTCCGCGGCGGCGCTGCGCGCGTGGATCGCCGCGATCGCGCTGAGCGCGGCGCTGGCGATCGCCGGCGCCTACGCGCCGGGGGCGCACTGGCTGCACCTGCTGTGCAAGCCGCTGACCACGCTATTGATCGTGGCGCTGGCGCTGCGCCTGCCCGCGTCCGAAACGGGCTATCGGCGCGCGATCGTCGCCGGGCTGCTGCTGTCCACGCTCGGCGACGTGTTCCTGATGCTGGCCCCGCGCTGGTTCGTGCACGGGCTGGCTAGTTTTCTTCTCGCGCATCTGGCCTACCTGTTCGCCTTCACGCGGTGCGCGCGCCTGGCCGCCGTGCCGTGGCCGTTCGCCGCCTACGCGTTGGTCGCCGGCGGCGTGCTGGCGATGCTCTGGCCCTCGCTGCCGGTGGCGCTGCGCGTGCCGGTGGTCGTGTACGTGGCGGTGCTGGCGGCGATGGCGGCGCAGGCGGCCGTCGTCTGGCGCGTGCGCGCCGAGGCCACCGCGGCATGGGGCGCGGCGGGTGGCGGCGTATTCGTGTTGTCCGATGCGGTGCTGGCCACCGATCGCTTCGCGATGCCGTTCGCCGCCGCCAGCCTGGTGGTGCTGGCGGCCTACTGGCTGGCGCAGACGATGATCGCGTTGTCCGTGGGCAAGGGGCCGGCGACGAACCCTTGATTTTCTTGGGACGGTTGCCGTCGAATCACTCGCGCAGAACAACCATAGTCACCGTCACCGCGATGGATGGCGAGGACTATGCCTGCCAGACGCGCCAGGGGGACGATGAGTTCACCGTGCCGGCCAAGGCCAAGCTGAAGGTGTCGATGGGCTTCGACTGCGCGGACAGCCCATCCCGCGGCGAAGTGAGCCGCCCAGGCCGGACAGCGCGCTCAGCCGACGCGCGTCGCCAGGCGCTGCCCGAGCCTGACCGGCGATTCCGCGGCCAGCGAGGAGGCCAGTTCGGCCGTGCCGGCGGGCAGCAGCACGATCACCGTGCTGCCGTAGTTGAAGCGCGCCATTTCCTCGAAGCGGTCGAGGACGATGCTCTGCCGGCGGTAATCCTTGCGCGTCACGGCATCGGCGTAGCGGGGAATCTCCACGCCGCTCCACACCGTTTCCACGCCGGAGACGAGCAGGGCGCCGACCATCACCACCGCCATCGGGCCGAAGTCGGTCTCGAAATGGCAGACCAGGCGCTCGTTGCGCGCGAACAGGCGCGGCACGTTGCGTACCGCGTCGGTGCCGACGCTGAACAGGCGGCCGGGAACATGCACGGTCTCCAGCAGCCGGCCGCGCCAGGGCATGTGCACGCGATGGTAGTCGCGCGGCGACAGGTACACGGTGGCGAACAGGCCGTTGGCGAAGGGCGCGGCGCCGGTGGCATCGCCGAGCAGCTCCGTCGCGGTGAAGGACTGCCCCTTGGCCTGGAAGATGCGATCGCCCTCGATCGCGCCGCACTGGCTGATGTGGCCGTCGGCTGGCATCAGCAGTGCGCGCGGATCGGCGTCGGGCACGCGCGCACCGGTCTTCAGGGCACGGGTGAAGAAGGCATTGAAGCTCGGATAGGCGCGCGGATCGGGTTCGGCCGCCTCGGACAGGTCGACGCCGAAGCGGCGCGTCACCGTGTCGATCAGCCATTGCTTGAGCCCGGGGCTGCGCGAATACGCCAGGCGGCGGGCCAGCGAGGACAGCAGGCGGTGGGGCAGGACGTAGGTGAGCGTGGTGACCAGGCTCATCGAGCCGGTGCCTTGCTCAGCGCGAGCAGGTCGGCGGCGATGGCCTTGGGCTGCAGCGGCGGCTGGATCACGCCGGCCATGCGGCCCTGCGGGTCGAGCAGGGCGATGGTGGCCGAATGGTCGATGGTGTACTGGTCGGCCGGCGCGCCGGCGGGCGCCGGCACCTTGGCGAACACCAGCGACAGCGAGCGGGCGAAGTTTTCCAGCGCCGGAATGTCGGCGGTGGCCGCCAGCGTGTCGCGGTGGAAGGCGTGGGCGTACTCGCCGATGCGGTCCGGCGTGTCGCGCTCGGGATCGGCGGAGACGAACAGCACCCGCGGACGGGTGGATTCGGGCAGCGCTTCCCACTGCTTCTGCGCCTGCGCCAGCTCGGTCAGCGTGGTCGGGCAGACGTCCGGGCAGAAGGTGAAGCCGAGGAATACCAGGGTCCAGTGCCCCTTCAGCTCGCCCGGCACCAGCTGCGTGCCGTCGGATTGCTGCAGGGCATAGGCCGGCAGCACGCGCGGCTGCGGGAACAGCTTGACCGTCTGCAACTGCGGGCCGGCGGGCGCGCGGGCGCCGAAGAACTTCTGTGATACCAACAGCCCCAGGCCGGCGGCGAGGGCGACGATCAGGACTAGGGCGATGGGGCGATTGAACATGGGCGCGGGAGGCGGGCGTGCGGAGCGGCTGCTCGGAGGCGGCCATGATACGCGCATGGGTCCGCAGGCCCGCGCCGCCGCGGATTTTGGCCTTCCCTTATACTTCCCGGCCCGGCGCAGACGCCGAAACCGCCGCGCGCGGCCATGACCGACGAACTGAAGACGATCATCGATCTGATCCGCTACGGCGCCAGCCGCTTCAACGCGGCCGGGCTCACCTTCGGCCACAGCTACGACAACGCCCTGGACGAGGCCACCCAGCTGGTGCTGCACGCCCTGCACCTGCCGCACGACCTGTCGCCGGTCTATGGCGCCTCGCGCGTGACCGCGGCCGAGAAGGCGGAGGTGCTGGCGCTGTTCACGCGCCGCATCGAGGAGCGCGTCCCGGCCTCGTACCTGACCGGCGAGACCTGGTTCGCGGGCCTGAGCTTCAAGAGCGACAAGCGCGCGCTGGTGCCGCGCTCGCCGATCGCCGAACTGATCGAAAGTGGTTTTGAGCCCTGGCTCGGCGGCCGCGAGGTGCGGCGCGCCCTGGACCTGTGCACCGGCTCGGGCTGCATCGCCATCGCCATGGGCCACTACAACCCCGAATGGCAGGTGGACGGCGTCGACCTCAGCGACGAGGCGCTGGCGCTGGCGGCCGAGAACAAGGCGCGCCTGCACGCCGACAACGTGCGCCTGCGCAAGTCCGACCTGTTCGCCGGGCTGTCCGGCGAGCACTACGAGCTGATCGTCACCAATCCGCCCTACGTCAGCAACGCCGAGACCGACGCGCTGCCGAAGGAATATTCCTACGAGCCCGAGATGGGGCTGCGCGCCGGCGACGACGGCCTGGACCTGGTGCTGAAGATCCTGCGCGACGCGCCGCTGCACCTGAGCGAGGACGGGCTGCTGATCTGCGAGGTCGGCGAGTCCGAGCGCGCGCTGGTCAAGCTGCTGCCGGACGTCGAGTTCGCCTGGATCGAGTTCAAGGTCGGGCAGATGGGCATCTTCGCGGTGGAGTGCGCCGAGCTGATCGTGCACCACCCGCGCATCCGCGAGCTGGCGAACGCGCGGCCATGAAACTGCGCGCATGAATACTTCCCCATGAACAGTTTCGGCCACCTGCTGCGCGTGACCACCTTCGGCGAATCGCACGGGCCGGCGATCGGTTGCGTGCTGGACGGCTGCCCGCCCGGGATCGCCATCGCCGCCGAGGACTTCGCCCACGACCTGGCGCGGCGCGCCACCGGGCGCACGCGGCACACCTCGGCGCGGCGCGAGGCCGACGAGATCGAGATCCTCAGCGGCGTCTACCAGGGCCGCACCACCGGCACGCCGATCGCGCTGCTGATCCGCAACACCGACGCGCGCAGCAAGGACTACGACCGCATCGTCGAGCAGTTCCGCCCCGGGCACGCCGACTACACCTACTGGCAGAAGTACGGCACCCGCGATCCGCGCGGCGGCGGCCGCTCCTCGGCGCGCGAGACCACGATGCGGGTGGCCGCGGCGGTGATCGCCAAGAAATGGCTGGCCGAGCGCTTCGGCGTGCGCGTGCGCGGCCATCTGGCGCAGATCGGCGAGGTCGTGCCGCGCGCGCACGACTGGGCCGCGGTCGAGGACAACGCCTTCTTCTGGCCCTGCGCCGAGCAGGTGGCGGAGCTGGAAACGTACATGGACGCGCTGCGCAAGTCCGGCGATTCGGTCGGTGCGCGCGTCACCGTGGTCGCCGACGGCGTGCCGCCGGGCTGGGGCGAGCCGATCTACGGCAAGCTCGACGGCGAACTGGCCGCGGCGATGATGTCGATCAACGCGGTCAAGGGCGTGGAGATCGGCGACGGCTTCGCCAGCGTGGCGCAGAAGGGCAGCGAGCACCGCGACGAGGCCACCCTCGCGGGCTTCCTCTCCAACCATGCCGGCGGCATCCTCGGCGGCATCAGCAGCGGCCAGCAGGTGTCGGTCTCGGTGGCGTTCAAGCCGACCTCGAGCCTGCGCCTGCCGGCGCGCGGGCTGGACGTGCACGGCGAGGAGGTCGAGGTGGTCACCACCGGCCGCCACGATCCCTGCGTGGGCATCCGCGCCACGCCGATCTGCGAGGCGATGCTGGCGCTGGTGCTGATGGACCAGGCGCTGCGGCACCGCGCGCAGTGCGCGGACGTGGAGGCGGGCTTCCGCATTCCCGACGGCCGCATTCCCGGCGATGGCCGCTGAGCGGCCGCGCGTCTGGGTCTCGCAGCCGCTGTTCGACGACATCGTCGGGCGGCTGGACGAATATTTCGAGGTCGAGGCCAACCGCGAGGTGGCCGACCACGCCCCGGCGCGGATCGCCGCGGCGCTGCACGAGGCCGACGGCGCCCTGATCACCCTCAACGAGCCGGTCGGCGCGGACGAGGTGGCGCAGGCATCGCGCCTGCGCGTGCTGGCCAACGTTGCGGTCGGCTACAACAACCTCGATGTGCCGGCGCTGTCGAAGGCGGGCATCCTGGTCACCAACACCCCGGACGTGCTCACCGAGACCACCGCCGACCTCGGCTTCGCGCTGATGATGGCCGCCGCGCGCCGCATCACCGAGGCCGAGCGCTGGCTGCGCGAGGGCCAGTGGCGGGGCTGGTCGTTCCGCAGCCTGCTGGGCGCCGACATCCACGGCAGCACGCTGGGCATCCTCGGCATGGGCCGGATCGGGCAGGGCATCGCCCGGCGCGCGGGCGGCTTCGGCATGCGCGTGCTCTACCACAACCGCAGCCGCCTGCCGGAGGCGGTGGAACGCGAATGTGGCGCCGAGTACGTGGCCTTCGACGCGCTGCTGGCGCGCGCCGACCATCTGGTGCTGGTGCTGCCGTACTCGGCGCAAAGCCGCCACATCGTCGACGCGGCGGCGCTGGCGAAGATGAAGCCGAGCGCCACGCTGACCAACATCGCCCGCGGCGGCCTGATCGACGAGGACGCGCTGGCCGACGCCCTGGCCGGCGGGCGCCTGGCCGCCGCCGGCCTCGACGTGTTCGAGGGCGAGCCGGCGGTCAATCCGCGGCTGCTGGCGCTGCGCAACGTCGTGCTGACCCCGCACATCGGCAGCGGCAGCCTGGCCACGCGCCGGGCGATGGTGTCGCTGGCCGTGGACAACCTGATCGCGGCGCTGGGCCGTGGACCGCATGCCGGGCGCCCGCCCACGCCGGTGAACGCGGACGCGCTGGCGCGCTGAAGGCGCGCCGCGGGCGATACGGCCTCGGGTGGAGCGCTTTTGCGCTCATGCGAAAAATTCCTAAGCGGCGGGCCGCGCGGCGCGGACGCGTGCCGTATGCTTGCCGCACGCCGGCGGTTTTTCCGCTCCCGCGCCGCGGGACGCGTCGGGCCGGCGCCCCCCCACTCATTCCCCGATCCCCACATGAGCAACGAAAGTCGTCGCTACACAGTCGCGGTCGTCGGCGCCACCGGCGCCGTCGGCGAAACCATGCTGAACATCCTGGCCGAGCGCAAGTTCCCGGTCGGCAAACTCGTCGCCCTGGCCAGCGAGCGCTCGGCCGGCGAGACAGTGAAATTCGGCAACGGCGACGTGGTGGTGCAGGACCTGGCGACCTTCGATCCGGCCGGCGTGGAGATCGCGCTGTTCTCCGCGGGCGGCTCCATTTCCAAGGAGTACGCGCCCAGGTTCGCGGCCGCCGGCGCGGTGGTGATCGACAACAGTTCGGCCTTCCGCTACGACGACGACGTGCCGCTGGTGGTGAGCGAGGTCAACCCGGACGCGGCGCGGCAGCGTCCGCGCGGCATCATCGCCAATCCGAACTGCTCGACCATGCAGATGCTGGTGGCGCTGGCGCCCATCCACCGCGAGGCCGGCATCGAGCGCATCAACGTGGCGACCTACCAGTCTGTGTCCGGCGCCGGGCGCTCCGCGCTGGAGGAGCTCGGCCGCCAGACCGGCGCACTGCTCAACTTCCAGGACGCCGACCCGCAGCGCTTCCCGGTGCAGATCGCCTTCAACCTGATCCCGCACATCGACGAGTTCCTGGACAACGGCTTCACCAAGGAGGAGATGAAGCTGGTCTGGGAAACGCGCAAGATCCTCGCCGACGACAGCATCCAGGTGAACCCGACCGCGGTGCGCGTGCCGGTGTTCTACGGCCATTCCGAGGCCGTGCACATCGAGACCCGGCGCAAGATCACCCCGGAACGGGCCCGCGAGCTGCTGCAGGCCGCGCCGGGCGTGGAGGTGGTGGACGATCGCAAGCCCGGCGGCTACCCGACGCCGGTGACGCATGCCTCGGGCAACGACGCGGTCTACGTCGGCCGCATCCGCGAGGACCTCTCGCACCCGCGCGGGCTGGACCTGTGGGTGGTCTCGGACAACATCCGCAAGGGCGCCGCGCTGAACGCGGTGCAGGTCGCCGAGCTGGTGGCGGCCGAGCAGGCCTGAGGCGGCCGCGCGCGCCCGGCGCCCGTTCCGGCGTCCGGCGCGCCTGCCGCGACGGGGATTCGTTGCGGATGTCACCGGGGCGCGGCTAAAGTCGCGCCATGAGTGAGACATCGGGGTTGAAACGCGCGTGACCGGAATACCGTTCAGGGCAGGGATGCTGAAGGCAGGGGTGCTGGCGCTGGCCGTGACCCTGGCCGCCGCGATGTCGCCGGCGGCGTGGGCGGTGGACGTCGACCAGATCGAGATCAAGTCGCGGATCGGCGAGCCGCTGCTGGCCGAGATTCCGGTCGTCTCCGACGATCCGGCCGAACTGCAGAAGGTGCAGGCGCAGCTGGCCTCGGCGGTGACCTTCGCCCGCGTCGGCCTGCAGCGTCCGCACGGCGTGGTGGCCGAACTGCGCTTCGCGGTGGTGCGGGACAAGCGCGGCAAGTCGGTGATCCGCATCACCACCGCGTCGCCGGTGCAGGAAGACTTCTTCACCTTCCTGATCGAGGTGAACTGGGGCAGCGGCCGCATGGTGCGCGAGTACTCGGTGTCGCTGGGCACGCCCAACACGCTGACGGCCTCGCAGCCGCCGCTGATCCAGGCGCCGGTGGCCGGGCCGTCGAACGCCATCGCCCGCGAGCCCGAATCCTTGCCGGACCTGCCGCAGCCGATCCCGCTGGCGGGACAGGCGCAGCAGGCGCCGGCCTCGCTGCCTGCGCCCGTTCCGCCGGCGCAGATGCCGCCGGCCCCGATCCCGCTGCAGGGCAACCCGCCGCCGCCGGCCAAGCCGCGCGAGCGCCCCGTGGCCGGCAACGACATTCCGGCGCCGGCCAAGCCCAAGCCGGCGCCCAGGCCCGACCCCAAGCCCAAGCCCGCCGCCCCGCCCGAGGCCAAGCCGGCGCCGAAGGCGGAGGTCGCGGCGCAGAAGAAGCCGGTGCCCGCGGCGCCCGCACCCGCGCCGCAACCGGCGGCCGCTGGCGCCAAGGCCGAACGCTACGGGCCGGTGAAGGGCGGCGACAACCTGAGCAAGATCGCCGCCAACCTGGGGCCGGAAGGCTATACCCGCGACCAGGTGATGCTGGCGCTGCTGCGCACCAATCCCGGCGCCTTCATCGGCGGCAACATCAACCTGATCCGCAAGGGCGCGACCCTGCACGCGCCCAGCGAGGCCGAGGTGTCGCGTTTCAGCGCCGCGCAGGCCGCGATCATGGTGCGCGATCAGATCAACCAGTGGCGGGGCGGGCATCCGACCACGCCGCAGCCGGCCGCGCTGGCCGGGGAGCCGCCGCGTCCGCCGGCGCTGCCGCCGCCGGCGCCCGTGAAACCGGGGGTGATGGCGGCCGCGCCGGGAAGCAAGCCGCCGCCGCGCGCGGCCAGCGCGCGCCTGGAAATCGTGCCGGCGGCCTCGGCTGCCGAGCGCGGCGCGAGCGCCGGTACGCGCTCGGGCATCGCCGCGGGCGGTGGCGGCGGCGAACTGCGCCAGGAACTGCAGCAGACCCAGGAAACGCTGGCCTCGCGCGAGGCCGAGATCCGCGAACTGCGCGATCGCCTGTCCGGGCTGGAGAAGATCCAGCAGGACCAGCAGAAGCTGATCGAGCTGCAGGGCACCGAACTGGCCGCCGCGCAGCGCAATACCGGCGCGGCGCAAAAGCGCGAGGCCGAGCAGGCGTCGGCGTCCGCGAAGGCGGCGCCCGCCGCCGACCGCGCGCCGGTCTGGCCCTGGCTGGTGGGCGCGCTGGTGCTGCTCCTGCTGCTGGTCTGGCTGGTTTCGCGGCTGCGCGGCCCCGCCGCGCCGGCGCGCCGCGCCTTCGATCCCGAGACCCTGGCCGCCGCCGTGCCGTCGCCGGCCGTCGAGGAAGAGGAGCCCGCGCCCGCCACGTCCGCGCCGACCTGGCACGGCCGCGCCGCGGGACCGCTGGCAACGGGCGCCTCGCCCGCATCCGACGGCCTCAAGCGCATCCGCCTGGCGCAGGCCTATCTCGACCTCGGCGATTTCGAGACCGGGCGCCGCCTGTTGCAGGAAGTCGCCGACAGCGGCGAGGACAACGCCGGCGAGGCGGCCGCGCGCCTGTTGCGCGCGCTCGAGGACTGAGCGTGCCGGCGGTCACGGCCGCCGCGAAATCCGCGCCAGTTTCCATGAAACCGTTGCGGATCAATGGCGTGCGCGGCTAGAGTGCCGCGCATGACCCGGGGAAACATGATCACCGCGGCAATGCGTCGAGCATTGGTCGCCGCGCTGGTGGCGACGTTCGCGTTGCTGGCCGGCCCCGCGTTCGCGCTGGGCCTGGGACAGATCCAGGTGAAGTCGCAGGCCGGGCAGCCGCTGCTGGCCGAGATCCCGATCGTCTCCAGCGACCCGGCCGAGCTGGAGAACCTGCAGGCGCGGCTGGCCTCGCCGGAAACCTTCGCGCGCATCGGGCTGGCGCCGCCGCAGGGCGCGGTCGCCGACCTGCAGTTCGTCGTGGCCCTCGATCCGCAGGGGCGGCCGGTGATCCGCGTCACCACCAGCGCGCCGGTGCAGCAGCCGCTGCTGACCTTCCTGGTCGAGGTGGACTGGGGGCAGGGCAGGCTGGTGCGCGAATACTCCGCGCTGCTCGACGCGCCGCGCACGGTCTCCTCGCCGCTGCAGCCGGCGATCCAGGCGCCGACCACGGCGAGCTCGAACGCCATCGAGCGCGGCAGCGACGCCGCGCCGGCGGAAACGGCGGTGTCCGAACCGGCGCCGGCCCCGGCCCAGCCGGCGAAGACGGAACCGGCCAGGCCGGAGGCGGCCTTCCCGCCGACCCCGGTCGCGGCCGCGCCACTGGAGAAACCCGGCAACGATGCTTCGGTGGCGCCGGCGAAAGCGACCGGCGCCGCGGCGGCCGCGAAGCCTCCGGCCGCCAGCAAGACGACGAACGAATACGGACCGGTCAAGGCGGGCGATACCCTGTCGGGCATCGCGCGCGGGCTGGCCCTGCAGGACGCGACGCTCGACCAGACCATGCTGGCCCTGTTGCGCGCCAATCCGGACGCCTTCATCGGCGGCAACATCAACCTGTTGCGCACCGGCGCCAGCCTGCGCATTCCGCAGGCCGAGGACCTGTCGCAGCACAACGCCGCCGAGGCGCGCGCGCTGGTGCGCGAGCAGATCGGCAAGTGGCGCGATGGGCTGCGCAAGCCGGTGCTGCAGCCGTCGGCCGTCGCCGGCGCGGAGACCGGCACGGACGACAAGTCCGCCGCCGCCGCGCCGCAGGCGGCGGTCAACAAACCCGTGGCGGCCGAACGCAAGCCGGTCGACAAGGCCGCCGCGCCGCGCACGGCCGACGCGCGGCTGGAGATCGTGCCGCCGTCGGCCAATGGCGGCCAGCGCGCCGGCACACAATCCGGGCTCGATGCGAAGGGCGGGGGCGACATGCTGCGACAAGAAGACGTGCAACAGACGCGGGAAACCCTGGCCGCGCGCGATGCCGAGGTGCAGGAACTGAAGGCGCGCGTGGCCGATCTGGAGAAGCTGCAGCAGGACCAGCAGAAGCTCATCGCGATGAAGGACGGCGAACTGGCCGCCGCGCAGCGCAAGCTCGCCGCCCAGCAGCAGCCCGCCACGCCCGCGCCGTCGCCGTCGACCTCGCAGGGCAGCTCGGTGGCGCTCTGGCCGTGGCTGACCGTGGCCGTCGTGGTGGCGCTGCTGGCCTGGCTGTTCCTGCGCCGCAAGGCCGCGCCTGCGCCTGCGCGCCGCGCCGTCTTCGACAGCGCGCCGACCCTGTCCGAGCTCACCGCCCGCGATGCCGCGCCCGGCGCCGACCGCGCGCCGCCTCCGCCGGCGGCCACGCGCGCGCCCACCTGGCATGCCGGCGATCTGGCCGCGGCCTCGACCGCGTCGGCCGCCGCCGCCCCGTCTGCCGTCGCTTCGACGGCGGCGACCGAACCCGCGACGCCGATCGACGACGAGCGCCTGGAACTGGCGCGCGCCTATCTCGACCTGGGCGATGTCGACACCGCGCGCAGCCTGCTGCAGGAAGTGGCGGCGGGCGGCGACGCGACCGCACGCGGCGAGGCCGCGCGCCTGCTGCGCGACCTGTAATCGCCGGCGGCGCGGAGTCAGCCATGCGCCATGCGCTGGGCATCGAATACGACGGCGCGCAATTCCTCGGCTGGCAGCGCCTGAGCCAGCCCGGCGCCGACGACGACGGCGCGATCCAGACCCGCATCGAACAGGCGCTGTCCTTCGTCGCCGACGCGCGCATCGACACCGTCTGCGCCGGCCGCACCGACGCCGGCGTGCACGCGCAATGCCAGGTGGTGCATTTCGACAGCGATGCGCCGCGCGACCCGCGCGCCTGGGTGCTGGGCACCACGACGCGGCTGCCGGAGGCGATCAGCGTGCGCTGGTGCCTGCCGGTGGCCGCGGAGTTCCATGCGCGCTTCGCCGCGCGCGCGCGGCGCTATCGCTACCGCATCCTCAACCGCCCCGTGCGGCCGGCCCTGCAGCGCCATTACCTGACCTGGGAACGCCGCCCGCTGGACGCCGAGGCCATGCACCGCGCCGCCCAGGCCCTGCTCGGCGAGCACGACTTCTCCGCCTTCCGCACCGTGCACTGCCAGGCGCCGCATCCGCGGCGCGACCTGCAGGCGATTTCGGTGCGCCGGGACGGCGATCTCGTGGAGATCGACGTGCAGGCCAACGCCTTCCTGCACCACATGGTGCGCAACATCGTCGGCAGCCTGCTTCCGGTCGGGCGCGGCGAGCGCCCGGAGGCCTGGATCGCCGAACTGCTGGCCGGGCGCGACCGCACGCTGGCGGGGCCGACTGCGCCGTCGACCGGGCTGGTTTTCCTCGGTCCGCTGTATCCGGCCTCGTGGGGATTGCCGACGGAAGTCAGCCTGACGGCGTAACTGGTTGCCGTCGTTGGGGTTTCGTGGCGGCGGCGCAAAGCGGGTACGCTCCTGGCATCCGGGAGATCGACAGCACGATGGCACGCCCCCAATTCCGCACCCGCATCAAGTTCTGCGGCTTCACCCGCGCGGGCGACGTGCGGCTGGCCTGCGAACTGGGCGTGGACGCGGTCGGCTTCATCTTCGCCGCGAACAGCAAGCGCCGCATCGCCGCCGAGGAAGCGCGCGCGCTGCGCCAGGCGCTGACGCCGATGGTGAGCTCGGTGGCGCTGTTCAACGACAACCCCGCCGAGGAGGTGCGCGAGGTGGTGCGGCAGGTCCGCCCGCATCTGCTGCAGTTCCACGGCGGCGAGAACGAAGTCTTCTGCCGTAGCTTCGGCGTGCCCTACATGAAGGCGGTGGCGATGGGCGATGCCGGCATCGAGGCGTCGCTGCCGGCCCTGCTCGGGCGCTATCCCTCCGCGGCCGGCTTCCTGTTCGACAGCCACGCCAGCGGCGGAGGCGGGGGCAGCGGCAAGACCTTCGACTGGAGCCGCATTCCGGCCGGCCTGCAGAAGCCCTTCCTGCTCGCCGGGGGCATCACGCCGGAGAACGTCTTCGATGCCGTCTGCGCGGTGCGTCCCTGGGGCCTGGACCTGGCCAGCGGCATCGAGAGCGAGCCCGGCATCAAGGACGGCGACAAGATGCGGCGCTTCGTCGAAGAGGTCCGAAGGGCGGATTGCACGGAATGACCCCGGCGCGTGCCGGGCATTCCGGCGCGAGACGAAGCGCCGTGGATTGGGTAAGCTAGGCGCACGCCATGAACTTCTCGAATCGCCCGCCGTCGCCCTTCGGTCGCTCCCTGCGACGCTGGCGCCGCGTGCCCGCGGCCGCCGTTCGATAAGCGCGCCGCCTGGACGAGTCGCGGCCGCCCCGGCCCGATCGATACGTCAGCTTCTCGCCCGCATGGCCCGATCGCGGCCGCGGCGCCCGGTCCTGGAGAACACCATGTCGCACCTCCCGAAGCCTGAAGCCGCGTCCGGCGCGGCGATCGATTACCACCGCTACCCCGACGCCGACGGCCATTTCGGCCGCTACGGCGGCCGCTTCGTCGCCGAAACCCTGATCGGCCCGCTGGAGGAGCTGGCCGCCGCCTACGACGCCGCGCGCGTGGATCCGGCCTTCGTGCAGGCCTTCGAGCGCGACCTCGCCCATTACGTCGGCCGGCCGAGCCCGATCTACGAGGCCGCGCGCCTGGCCGAGCACGTCGGCGGCGCGCGCATCCTGCTCAAGCGCGAGGACCTCAACCACACCGGCGCGCACAAGATCAACAACACCATCGGCCAGGCGCTGCTGGCCAGCCGCATGGGCAAGACCCGCATCATCGCCGAGACCGGCGCCGGCCAGCACGGCGTGGCCAGCGCCACGGTCGCCGCGCGCCTGGGGCTGGAGTGCGTGGTGTACATGGGCGCCACCGACATCGAGCGGCAGAAGATCAACGTCTACCGGATGCGCCTGCTCGGCGCCACCGTGGTGCCGGTGCGCAGCGGGTCGGCGACGCTGAAGGACGCGCTCAACGAGGCGATGCGCGACTGGGTCACCAACGTGCGCGACACCTTCTACATCATCGGCACCGTGGCCGGGCCGGATCCCTATCCGCGCATGGTGCGCGATTTCAACGCCGTGGTCGGGTGCGAGGCGCGCGAGCAGATGCTGGCCGAATACGGCCGCCTGCCGGACGCGATCACCGCCTGCGTCGGCGGCGGCAGCAACGCCATCGGCCTGTTCCACGCCTTCCTCAACGACCGCGAGGTGCGCATCGTCGGCG
Source organism: Luteimonas aquatica (assembly GCF_022662575.1). Lineage (GTDB taxonomy): Bacteria > Pseudomonadota > Gammaproteobacteria > Xanthomonadales > Xanthomonadaceae > Luteimonas > Luteimonas aquatica. Next base: position 103,111 of record NZ_JALBFU010000001.1, read on the forward strand.
CCGAGGCGGCGGGCGAGGGCATCGCCAGCGGCCGGCACGCCGCTTCCATCGCCGCCGGGCGCCCGGGCGTGCTGCACGGCAACCGCACCTACGTGATCTGCGACGACGACGGGCAGATCATCGAGACGCATTCGGTCTCCGCCGGGCTGGACTACCCGGGCGTAGGGCCCGAGCACGCCTTCCTCGCCGACAGCGGCCGCGCCGAGTACGTCGGCGTCAGCGACGACGAGGCGCTGGCGGCCTTCCACCTGCTCGCCAGGACCGAGGGCATCCTCGCCGCGCTCGAGTCCAGCCACGCCATCGCCCAGGCGATCAAGCTGGCGCGCGAGCTGCCCAAGGACAGGCTGGTGCTGTGCAACCTCTCCGGGCGCGGCGACAAGGACGTACACACCATCGCCGCGCGCGAGGGCCTGGAACTCTAGCGCCGCGCGCCTGCCGGAGACCGCCATGGCCACCGAAGCGGATTTCATCGACTACGTGCGCGAGCAGGCGGACATGCCCGGCACCCTGACGCACAAGAAGATGTTCGGCGAATACGCCCTGTACGTGGACGGCAAGGTCGTGGCCCTGGCCTGCGACAACAGCCTCTATCTCAAACCCACCGAGGCCGCGCGCCGGCTGCTCGGCGAGGTCGTCGAGGCCAGTCCGTACCCCGGCGCCAAGCCGCACTTCCTGATCGACGAGGCGCTCGACGATTCCGAGCTGCTGCGGCGCCTGCTGACGGCCACCGCCGCCGGGTTGCCCGCGCCGAAGCCCAGGACCCCAAAACGATCCAAGCGATGACCCTTTCCCACGAGACGACCGACCGGCCATGACCCGCATCCAAACCCGTTTCGCCCGGCTCCAGGCGAGCAAGCGCAAGGCCCTGGTGCCTTTCATCACCGCCGGCGATCCCTCGCTGGAGGCTACCGTGCCGGTGATGCATGCCCTGGTCGCGGCCGGCGCGGACGTGATCGAGCTCGGCGTGCCGTTCTCCGACCCCATGGCCGACGGCCCGACCATCCAGCGCAGCTCCGAGCGCGCGCTGGCGCGCGGGGCGGGCATGGCCTTCGTGCTGGAGAGCGTGCGCGCCTTCCGCGAACGCGACGCCGAGACGCCGGTGGTGCTGATGGGCTATCTGAACCCGGTGGAGATCCGCGGCGCCGAGCGTTTCGCCGCCGCCGCCGCGCGGGCCGGCGTCGACGGCGTGCTGCTGGTCGACCTGCCGCCGGAAGAGGCGGGGCCGTTCCGCGAGGCCTTCGCCGCGCACGGCCTGGCGCTGATCCTGCTGGCCTCGCCGACCACCGGGCAGGCGCGCCTGGCCTGGCTGTGCGAGCACGCGCAGGGCTACCTGTACTACGTCAGCTTCGCCGGCGTGACCGGCGCTTCCGAGCGCCTTGACACCGCTGCCGCCGCCGCGCGCCTGCGCACGATCCGCGCCGCCAGCCGCGCGCCCGTGGTGGCCGGCTTCGGCATCAAGGACGCCGCCAGCGCGGCGGCCATGGCCGCGGATGCCGACGGCGTGGTGGTCGGCAGCGCGCTGGTCGCGGCCTTGGCCGAAAGCGCGGACGCCGGCACGGCCGCGGCGCGCGCCCAGGCGTTCCTGGCGCCCTTGCGTACGGCCCTGGATGGTGGCGCCTGAACGGGCGTCCAGGGCGCGTGCGTTAAACTTCCTCCCGAACGCGGCCCGGCCGCTACGAGGTTGACCCGATCGCATGTCGTCCTGGCTGAAGAAATTGATGCCCGCGCGCATCCGCACCGAGGCCGGTGCGACCAAGAAGCGCAGCGTGCCGGAGGGCCTGTGGGAGAAGTGCGAGCGCTGCGGCGCCGTGCTGTACCGGCCCGAACTCGAGGAGAACCTCGAGGTCTGCCCCAAGTGCAACTTCCACATGCCGATCCGCGCGCGGGTGCGCCTGGCGGCCTTCCTCGACGCCGGCAGTACAGAGGAGATCGGTGCGGCGCTCGGCCCGACCGACGTGCTCAAGTTCAAGGACCAGAAGAAGTACGGCGACCGCATCAAGGCCGCGCAGAAGTCCACCGGCGAGCGCGACGCGCTGGTCACGCTGCAGGGCACGCTGAAGCAGCGGCCGCTGGTCGCCAGCGCCTTCGACTTCGCCTACATGGGCGGCTCGATGGGCTCGGTGGTCGGCGAGCGCTTCACGCTCGGCGCCGAGCGCGCGCTGGAGATCGGCGCGCCGTTCGTGTGCTTCTCCGCCAGCGGCGGGGCGCGCATGCAGGAGAGCCTGTTCTCGCTGATGCAGATGGCCAAGACCTCGGCCGCGCTGGCGCGCCTGCGCGAGGCCGGGTTGCCCTACGTTTCGGTGCTGACCCATCCCACCACCGGCGGCGTCTCGGCCTCGTTCGCGATGCTGGGCGACATCAACATCGCCGAGCCGGAGGCGCTGATCGGCTTCGCCGGCCCGCGCGTGATCGAGCAGACCGTGCGCGAGACGCTGCCCGAGGGCTTCCAGCGTTCGGAGTTCCTGCTCGAGCATGGCGCGATCGACCAGATCTGCGACCGGCGCGAGCTGCGCGAGCGCATCGCGCACCTGCTGGCGCTGCTGACCCGGCAGCCCAAGCCCGAGGACGACGTGGTGGTGGAGGGCTGAGGCCCTGCACCGGACGCGCCGGCGTCATCGCGATCGCCGGCGCGCGCGAAGCGGAGTCCGGGATTCACGAACAAGTGCAAGCATTGCGTGTACCTTACCGCCCGCATGTCGCGGAGACGGTTTGCGACGCGGAACGGGCCGAGGGCGGCGGCCGGCTTCCTCCATGCGCGTCCGGCCGACGGGCGCGCAGCGGCAAGCCTCCGGCGCATCTGCCATCCCCGACGTAATCCCGCCCTGCGAAAGAGAGGATCGATGACCCGCAAATATTTCGGCACCGACGGCATCCGCGGCCGTGTCGGCGAAGGCCCCATCTCGGCCGACTTCGTGCTGCGCCTGGGCAATGCCTACGGCCATACCCTGCGCGCGGCGATGAAGGCCGGCGGCGAGTGGCGCCGCCCGCAGGTGATCATCGGCAAGGACACGCGCATCTCCAACTACATGTTCGAGGCCGCGCTGGAGGCGGGCCTGGTGGCCGCCGGCGTCGACGTGCAGCTGATGGGGCCGATGCCCACGCCCGCGGTCGCGCACCTGACGCGCTCGCTGCGCGCCGACGGCGGCATCGTCATTTCCGCCTCGCACAACCCGCACTACGACAACGGCATCAAGTTCTTCTCCGCCGAGGGCGAGAAGCTCGACGACGCCACCGAGCTGGCCATCGAGGCCGCGCTGGAGAAGCCCTTCAGCACCGTGACCTCCGAGCAGCTGGGCAAGGCGATCCGTACCCGCGACGCCGTCGGCCGCTACGTCGAGGCCTGCAAGAGCTCGGTCTCGCGGCATTTCGACCTCGACGGCATGCGCATCGTGGTCGACTGCGCGCACGGCGCCACCTACCAGATCGGGCCGCTGGTGCTGCGCGAGCTGGGCGCGCGCGTCGACGCGATCGGCGTGGATCCCTCGGGCCTGAACATCAACGACGGCGTCGGCTCCACCCATCCCGAGGGCCTGGCCGCGCGCGTGCGCGAGACCGGCGCCGACCTCGGCATCGCCTTCGACGGCGACGGCGACCGCGTGCTGTTCGTCGACGGCGAGGGCGTGCTGCGCGACGGCGACGACCTGCTGTTCCTGCTGGCCACCGACTGGCAGCAGACCGGGCGCCTGCACGGCCCGGTGGTCGGCACCTTGATGAGCAACTACGGCTTCGAGCGCGCGCTCGCCGAGGCCGGCATCGGCTTCCTGCGCGCCAAGGTCGGCGACCGCTACGTGCACCAGGCGCTGCTCGAGCACGAGGGCATCCTCGGCGGCGAGGCTTCCGGGCATCTGCTGTGCCTGGACCGCGCCACCACCGGCGACGGCATCATCAGCGCGCTGCAGGTGCTGGAAGTGCTGCGCCGCCGCGGCATCCGCCTGCAGGACGCCCTGCAGGGGCTGCGCAAGGTGCCGCAGAAGACCATCAACGTGCGCTACGACGGCGACGCCAGGCCGGCCGAGGCGGACAGCGTAAAGGCGGCGCTGCGCCAGGCGCAGCAGGCCGTGGAGGGCAGGGGGCGCGCCTTCCTGCGCCCGTCGGGCACCGAGCCGGTGGTGCGCGTGACCGTGGAGGCGGACGACGCCGACTTGGTGCAGACTACGCTGGAGCGGCTGGCCGAGGCGGTGCGCACGGCGGCCACCGCCGGCTGAGTGTTGCGAGCGGCATGGACGGGCGGCATAGGCGAGCGGCATGGACTGGACGATGCTGGCAAACGCGAAGGACACCGGCGAGCGCCTGCGGACGCTGGCCTACTTGCTGCGCCTGCGCTACGCGGTCGATCCCCAGGTCGCCGCCGCGCGGCTGGCCGGGGAAGCCGCGAGCCACGCATCATGCCGGCTCGTCCTGTCCGAATTGCGCGCCGAGCTCGCCTCCCCGTCGTTCGGCCTGGGCCTCGGCACGCTGCTCGACGATGTGCAGATGCGCGCCTATTTCGCCCAGATGATGCGGGCCGTGGACCGGCAGGCATGCCGGCAGTGACGCGGCCGACCCAACGACAGACCCGAGAATCAAGACCCAAGGCCTTCCCATGACCGCACGCATTCCCACCCTCGACATCCGCCGCTTCACCCATCCGACCAGCCCCGAGGATCGCCAGGCCTTCGTCGACGAGCTGGGCGCGGCCTACCGCGAGTGGGGCTTCGCCGGCATCCGCAACCACGGCATCCCGCAGGACCTCATCGACGCCTCCTACGACGTGTTCAAGCGCTTCTTCGCGCTGCCCGAGGAGACCAAGAAGCACTACCACGTGGCCGGCGGCGGCGGCGCGCGCGGCTATACGCCCTTCGGCGTGGAGACGGCCAAGGGCGCCAAGCACTCCGACCTGAAGGAGTTCTGGCACATCGGCCGCGAGATCCCGGGCGACTCCAAGTACACCGACGTGATGGCGCCGAACCTGTGGCCCGAGGAGGTCGAGGGCTTCCGCGAGAAGGGCTACGCGCTCTACGACGCGCTCGACAGGCTCGGCTCGCAGGTGCTCGCGGCGCTGGCCCTGCACATCGGCCTGCCGGAGCACTACTTCGCCGACAAGACCGACTCGGGCAACTCGATCCTGCGCCCGATCCACTATCCGCCGATCACCGCCGACGACATCCCCAACGTGCGCGCCGGCGCGCACGAGGACATCAACCTGATCACGCTGCTGGTCGGCGCCAGCGCAGCCGGCCTGGAAGTGCTGTCGAAGAAGGGCGAATGGGTGCCGTTCACTTCCGACGCGGACACCATCGTGGTCAACATCGGCGACATGCTGCAGCGCCTGACCAACCACGTGTATCCGTCCACCACCCATCGCGTGGTCAATCCGCCGGGCGAGCAGGCGCGCAAGCCGCGCTACTCGGTGCCGTTCTTCCTGCATCCGAATCCGGATTTCCTGATCGACGTGCTGCCGTCCACGATCACGCCCGACAACCCCAAGCGCTATCCCGAGCCGATCACCGCCCAGGGATACCTGGAGGAGCGGCTGCGCGAGATCAAGCTGAAGTAGGCGAAAACCCTCACGGCGCGAGGACGGCCATGCAATCGGCGAGACAATCGGTCGTTCCGGCGCTGCGGGTGAAGTCCTACGAAGACAGCAGGCGCTTCTACGAGCGGCTGGGCTTCGCCGAGGACTGGACGCACCTGTTCGGGCCGGGCTTTCCGGTGTTCGCCTCGATCTCGCGCCACGGCCAGACGATCTTCCTCACCGAGCACACCGGCGACTGCGCGTTCGGCGGCCTGGTGCATTTCTATCTCCCCGACATGGACGTGGACGCCTATTACGCCGCCTGCCTGGCCGCGGGGGTCGAGGTCGATCAGGCGCCCGGCAACAACCTCGGCGAGGAGATGCGCGACATGGTCATCCTCGATCCCGACGGCAACCGGCTGGTGTTCATCACCCACGCCCCGGATTGAGCGGGGCGCGATGGAGCCGGACAGCTATCTTCGCCTCCGCGCGCAGGCCCGCGGCCTGGCCAGGACCGAAGCCGACGCCGAGGACCTGGTGCAGGAGGCGTTGCTGGCCGCGCTGCGGGCGGGACGCTCCGACGCCGCCTGGCTGGCCGGCGTGCTGCGCAAGCAGGCGGCGCTGCAGGCGCGCGGCGCCGTGCGCCGCCGCCGCCGCGAGCGCGCCGCGGCCGACGATGCCGCGGCGGGAGCGCCCCCGGAAACCGGCTCCGGCGATGCCTCCGTTCCCGTGCCGGACTGGTTGCGCCGGCTGCCGCCGGCGGGGCGCCGGGTGGCGGTGCTGGCCCTGCATGGCCTATCGGCCGAGGAGATCCGCTGGATCCTGGGGCTGTCGCCGGCCGCGTTCCGGCAGCGGTTGACCGGCATCCGCAAGGCCCTGGCCGGGTTGCGCCCGGCCGAGCGGGCGGAAAGCCTGGCGCTGGCCTACGTGCGCGATCCGGCGCGCAGCGTGGAACTGCAGTTCGGCCTGGTCCGCCGGGCACTGAAGGCGGCCCTGCGCGGCGGCGCGGGCCTGGGCACGCACGACGGCGACGGCCATCTGCTGGTGATCCGCCGCCGTGCTCACGTTCCGGCGCCCGGCGGCAACGGATAGACGGGATCACACACAGGAGAAGCCCATGTTGTCCGATTGCAAGGTAGGCGCCATCGTGTTCTTCGTTTCCGACCTGGCGCGCTCGGTCGCGTTCTACCGCGACACGCTGGGGTTGCCGGTCGAGGTGACCGAAGGCCATGACGGCGCGTTCGCCATGGCGCAGGTGGGCGAGCTGGTCCTGGTCTTCATCGTCCACCAGGCCAAGGCCGGGGATTCCCCGGTGGTGGTGTTCAGCCTGGACGGGGGTATCGACGACTACGCCGAGGCGCTGGCCGCGCGCGGCGTGGAGATCGTGGTGCCGGTGGGCGAGTCGCCCGACGGCGGCCTGTCGCTGGACTTCGTCGACCCGGACCGCAATCTGCTCAGCCTGCACCAGGGGCCGGAGCTGCCGCGCAGGAAATAGCCCCGCGCGCGCAGGCCGGACTCAGGTCAGCCAGAAGAACACCGCCGCCATGCGCTTCTCGGCCAGCGTCTGTCCCCAGTAGCCGGTGGCGCTGTGGATGAGGTTGGCGCGGTACAGCAGCAGGCGGTTGTAGCGGTGCGCGATGCGCATGTCCTCGACGAAGGCGTCCGGGGCCACGAAGCGCGCGCCCAGGGCCTCGGCCAGGTTGCGGTGCGGCGGCATCACCGTGTTGCCGCCCAGCTGGCCGCCCGGCATGCGCTGGCGATAGAACCCGGTGCCGCAGCTGTCGGGCACCGCGGGGTTGAGATACAGCACCGCGGCGTAGCGGCACAGGTGGCGCGAGTCGGTATGCGGCCGGGGCTGGCATTCGTCGATGCCGACCACCTGTACGCAATTGTGGTTGAGGTGGGTGTCGTCCCCGGTGCTGGCCACCTTCAGCTGCTTGGCGCCGGTGACCTGCTTCACCCAGGTCTCGATGTGGGCCAGCTCGTCCGGTTCCAGGCCGGGGATCGCGCGCAGGCCCGGCCAGCTCTCCGGCTTGTACGGATAGCCCTCGTTCCAGTCGGTCTTGGCCAGGCAGCGCGCGCGGACCGCGTCGGCATTGGGCAGGGCGTCGTCCAGCAGCCAGTAGTCGCGGCCGAGCGTCGGCTTCTGGTAGGGCAGGATGGGCAAGCGTCTGGCGGGCTGAGGGCGGGGCATGGACATGTCTCCACTATAGGGCGCGCGGCGGCGTCGCGTTGGGCGCCGTGTCGCGGCCGGGGACGGCGGCCTCAGTCGATCGCGCGGATCCGGCGCGAATTGCGCGCCATCAGCCTGAGCAGCAGGGCATCGGGGAGGATCCAGGCCAGCGCCCGCATCAGCTTGTAGGCCAGGCCCGGAACCGCGACCACCTGCCCGCGCTCGACCGCCTCGATCCCGGTCCGGGCCACGTCCTCGGCGCGCAGCCACATCCACTTGGGCAGCTTGGACATCAGCGCGCGGGTGCCGGTGACGTCGTGGAATTCGGATCGGGTGAAGCCCGGGCACAGCGCGGTGGCGTGCAGGCCGGCGTCGGCGTTCTCCAGCGAGAGCGCCTCGCTGAACTTCACCATGAAGCTCTTCACCGGCGCGTACAGCGTCTGGCCGTCGGCGGCCGGCACCAGCGCGGCGAACGAGGCCACGTTGAGGATGCGGCCGTGGCCCTGGGCGCGCAGCGCCGGCAGCAGCCGCCAGGTCAGCTCGCACACCGCGCCGACCATCACCTGCAGGAAATGCGCGTGGGTGGCCCAGTCCTTGGCCAGATAGCGGCCCGGCACGCCGTAGCCGGCGTTGTTGACCAGGATGCGCACCGGCAGGGCGCGCTGGCGGATCTCGGCGACCAGGGCGCGCGGCGTCTCCGGGTCGGCGAGATTGGCGGCGATCACCACCACCGGCACCTGCGGGCGCAGTTCCTCGGCCAGGGCCTGCAGCCGGTCGAAGCGGCGCGCGGTCAGGATCAGCGGCACGCCCCGGCGCGCGTACTCGCGGGCGATCGCCTCGCCGATGCCGCTCGAGGCGCCGGTGATCAGGGCGTAGCCTTCGGGAATCGCTGTGTTCATCGGGTCTGCGCTCCTCGGTCCGGCCGGGGCCGGGTGGGGGATCGGCTATTCTGTGCCTTTCCACGTGCAGGAGTCGCAGATGCGCCGCAGGATCGTCGCCGGGAACTGGAAGCTGCACGGCAGCCGCACCTTCGCCACCGAACTGGTGGGCGACCTGGTGGTGGGCCTGCCGGTGGCGGGCGTGGAGGCCGTGCTGCTGCCGCCGCTGCCCTACCTGGGCGACCTGGTGCGCGAGTTCCAGGGCCATGCGGTCGCCTTCGGCGCCCAGGACGTGAGCCGGAACGAGAAGGGCGCCTACACCGGCGAGGTCTCGGCCGCCATGCTGGCGGACGTGGGCGCGCGCTACGGCTTGGTCGGCCACTCCGAGCGCCGCCAGTACCACCACGAGAGCAGCGAGCTGGTCGCGCACAAGTTCCTGGCCGCCCGGCATGCCGGCCTGACGCCGATCCTGTGCGTGGGCGAGACCCTGGAGCAGCGCGAGGGCGGCCAGACCGAGGCGGTGATCGCCGCCCAGCTGGCCCCGCTGTTCGAGCTGGCCGGCGCCCAGGCCCTGGAGGGCGCCGTGGTCGCCTACGAGCCGGTCTGGGCGATCGGCACCGGCCGCACCGCCACCCCGGACCAGGCCCAGGCGGTGCACGCATTCATCCGTGGCGAGGCCGCTTCCCGCGATGCTACAATCGCGGATTCGCTGCCGCTGCTGTACGGGGGCAGCGTCAAGCCCGATAACGCCGCCGCGCTGTTTTCGCAGCCGGACGTGGACGGCGGGCTCATCGGCGGCGCATCGCTGGTGGCCGCCGACTTCCTGGCGATCGTCTCGGCCGCGGCGAACTGACCTGCGGCGATCCGATTCCGGCAACCCGCAAGCGAACTGAATTCCGACAAGAGTCCCACCCGAATGTTGTTGCTGATCCTCAACGTCATATTCGTGCTCATCGCCATCGCGATGATCGCGCTGATCCTCATGCAGCGCGGCGCAGGCGCACAGGCCGGCTCCGGCTTCGGCGGCGGCGCCTCCGCCACCGTGTTCGGCGCGCGCGGCTCGTCCAACTTCCTGTCCAAGGCCACCAAGTGGCTGGCGGTCGCGTTCTTCGTGATCACGCTGTACATGGCCTGGAACGCCACCCACAGCGCCCGCCCGGCCGCGGCCGGCCAGCAGGATCTCGGCGTGATGGGGCAGATCCCGACCGTCCCGGCGGCCGATCCGGCCAAGGCGCCTCCGGCGCCGACGCAGAACGCTCCGTCGCAGGCTCCCGCGCAATCGGTGCCGCAGGCGCCGGCGCAGCCGGCCGGCGCGCAACCGCAATCACAGCAGCCGGCGCCCGCGCAACCCTCTCCGCAGGACAAGCGATAACGCTTACAATAGTCGGGTTCCGCGCGGGGTTCTCGCGCGGGACGGAAGAAATTGCCCAGGTGGCGGAATTGGTAGACGCACTACCTTGAGGTGGTAGCGGCTTCGGTCGTGGGGGTTCGAGTCCCCCCTTGGGCACCATTTTTACTAGTAGAGCGGGAGTGGGCACGGGAAAGGAAGAGCGGGCAGCTGGTTTCGCCGGACTTCTTTTCCAGGCTTCATTCCTCGCATAGCCACAGAGCGGAAATGCGCTGAAGAGGAGCAGGAAACGAGGGAAGGGCAGGCCGTAGCGTCCTCGACTCCGATCCGACTCCTCTTCGCTTCGTTTCCGCTCTCAAGCCGAGAGAACACGAGTGCTGGCCGAATACCTGCCGACCCTGCTGTTCCTGTTCGTTGCCACCGGAATCGGCATCGCATTGCTGATCATCGGCAACGTGCTCGGGCCCAAGCGCCCGACCCCCGAGAAGCTGTCGCCGTACGAATGCGGCTTCGCCGCGTTCGAGGACGCGCGCATGCAGTTCGACGTGCGCTACTACCTGATCGCGATCCAGTTCATCATTTTCGACCTGGAAATCATCTTCATCGTGCCCTGGGCCACCGTGTTCCGCGAACTCGGTCCGCTCGGCCTGGTCGAGATGGGCATCTTCGCCGGCATGCTGCTGCTCGGCTTCATCTACGTTTGGAAGAAAGGAGCGCTGGAATGGGAGTGAGCCAGACCGTCGCGCGCCTGATGAACAACCCGCTGCCGGAAGGCCGGGTCGACGACATCCTGCGCCCCGAGGGTGAGAATCCGCTGCTCGAGCGCGGTTTCGTCACCACCAGCTCCGACGTGCTGCTCAACTGGGCGCGCACCGGCTCGATGTGGCCGATGACCTTCGGCCTGGCCTGCTGCGCGGTGGAGATGATGCACGCCGGCGCCGCGCGCCTGGACCTGGACCGCTACGGCGTGGTGTTCCGCCCCTCGCCGCGCCAGTCCGACGTAATGATCGTGGCCGGCACCCTGGTCAACAAGATGGCCCCGGCGCTGCGCAAGGTCTACGACCAGATGCCCGACCCGAAGTGGGTCATCTCGATGGGCAGCTGCGCCAACGGCGGCGGCTACTACCACTATTCCTACGCCGTGGTGCGCGGCTGCGACCGCATCGTGCCGGTGGACGTGTACGTGCCCGGCTGTCCGCCCACCGCCGAGGCGCTGGTGTACGGCATCCTGCAGCTGCAGAAGAAGATCCGCCGCGGTACCAACTTCGGCGACAACAAGACCGGCCTGCGCGAAGGCTGATGCCATGACTGCTGAAACCGCAAACGCTTTCGCCGACCGCCTGCGCGCCCGCTTCCCCGACGCCGAGGTCAGCGTCGCGCAGCCGCGCGGGGAGGTCGGCATCGTGTTCTCCAACGAGACCTCGCACGGAAACTGCAGGATCCTGCGCGACGAGTTCGGCTTCGAGCAGCTGGTCGACGTCGCCGGCGTGGACTACCTCGGCTACGGCAGCGACGAATGGGACACCGACGTGTCCTCGGAAGGCTTCAGCCGTGGCGTGGAGGGCCGCAACGTCGGGCGCTTCAAGTTCGGCGAGGCGCCCAGCCGTCAGGTCGCCGAGCCGCAGGGCGAGGCGCCGATGCCGGTGCCGCGGCAGCGCTTCGCCGCGGTGCTGCAGCTGCTGTCGGTGCGCAACAACCGCCGCCTGCGCGTGAAGACCTTCGCGCCCAACGACGACCTGCCGATCGTCGCCTCGGTGACTGACCTGTGGCCGGTGGCCAACTGGTTCGAGCGCGAGGCCTTCGACCTGTTCGGCATCGTCTTCCAGGGGCATCCGGACCTGCGCCGCATCCTCACCGACTACGGCTTCGTCGGCCATCCTTTCCGCAAGGACTTCCCGTTGATCGGCAACGTCGAGGTGCGCTACGACGCCGAGAAGAAGCGCGTGGTCTACGAGCCGGTGACCTCGGTCGAGCCGCGCGTGGGCGTTCCGCGCGTGGTGCGCGACGACGCCCGCTACGCGACCGCGGCCGGCGAACAGATGAGCCGCAAGGCGGAGGGCGCGAAATGAGCGCACAACCCGAAGCCCATCCGCATCCCTCGCACCTGCCCTTCGCCAGCAACGGCAACGAGGCCAGGCAGGAGATCCGCAACTACACGCTGAACTTCGGCCCGCAGCACCCCGCCGCGCACGGCGTGCTGCGCCTGATCCTGGAGATGGACGGCGAGGTGGTGCAGCGCGCCGATCCGCACGTCGGCCTGCTGCATCGCGGCACCGAGAAGCTGGCCGAGTCCAAGCCGTTCAACCAGTCGATCGGCTACATGGATCGCCTGGACTACGTGTCGATGATGTGCAACGAGCACGCATACGTGCGCGCCATCGAGTCCCTGATGGGCATCGAGGCGCCCGAGCGCGCGCAGTGGATCCGCACGATGTTCGACGAGATCACGCGCATCCTGAACCACCTGATGTGGGTGGGCTCGAACGCGCTCGACCTCGGCGCCATGGCGGTGTTCCTGTACGCCTTCCGCGAGCGCGAGGAACTGATGGACGTGTACGAGGCGGTGAGCGGCGCGCGCATGCACGCCACCTACTACCGCCCGGGCGGCGTCTACCGCGACCTGCCCGAGCGCATGCCGCAGTACCGCGAGTCGCCGTGGAAGAAGGGCGCCAACCTCAAGCGCTTCAACGCCTGGCGCGAAGGCTCGATGCTGGACTACCTGGAGGCCTTCGCCAAGGACTTCCCGCACCGCATCGACGAGTACGAGACGCTGCTCACCGACAACCGCATCTGGAAGCAGCGCACCGTCGGCATCGGCGTGATCCCGCCCGAGCAGGCGCTGGCCTGGGGCATGACCGGCCCGATGCTGCGCGGTTCCGGCGTGGCCTGGGACCTGCGCAAGAAGCAGCCCTACGCCAAGTACGCCGAGGTCGACTTCGACATCCCGGTGGGCGTGAAGGGCGACTGCTACGACCGCTACCTGGTGCGCGTGGCCGAGATGCGCCAGTCGGTGCGCATCATCGAGCAGTGCGTGAAATGGCTGAGGGCCAATCCGGGCCCGGTGATGCTCGACAACTACAAGGTGTCGCCTCCCTCCCGCGAGGAGATGAAGGACGACATGGAAGCGCTGATCCATCACTTCAAGCTGTTCAGCGAAGGCTACTGCGTGCCGGCCGGCGAGACCTACAGCGCGGTCGAGGCGCCCAAGGGCGAGTTCGGCTGCTACCTGATTTCCGACGGCGCCAACAAGCCCTTCCGCGTGCACCTGCGCGCGCCGGGCTTCGCGCACCTGTCGTCGATGGACGAGATCGTGAAGGGCCACATGCTGGCCGACGTGGTGGCGATGATCGGCACCTACGACATCGTGTTCGGGGAAATCGACCGATGAGGGCTGGACCGATGAAAGCTGGACCGATGAAGGCGAGCGACCGATGAGAGCGACCGGCAACTTCGAGAATGCGCGCAACGTCGACCCGATGGTGGTGCTCGAGGAGCGCACGCGCGCGCACATCGACCACTGGCTGACCAAGTTCCCGCCCGACCGCAAGCGTTCGGCGGTGCTGCAGGGCCTGTTCGCGGCGCAGGAGCAGAACGGCGGCTGGCTCACCGACGAGCTGATCGCCGGCGTGGCCAAGTACCTCGACCTGCCGCCGGTGTGGGCCTACGAGGTGGCGACGTTCTACTCGATGTTCGAGACGCAGAAAGTCGGCCGCAACAACGTGGCCTTCTGCACCAACATCAGCTGCTGGCTCAACGGCGCCGAGGACCTGGTCCGCCACGCCGAGAAGAAGCTCGGCTGCAAGCTGGGAGAGTCGACCGCGGACGGCCGCGTCTACCTCAAGCGCGAGGAAGAGTGCGTCGCCGGCTGCTGCGGCGCGCCGGTGGTCGTGATCAATGGCCATTACCACGAGAAGCTCGACGCCGCGAAGGTCGACGAGCTGCTCGACCAGTTGAAATAAGCATGGCGAAGTGAGGCTGGATCAGGCATGGCACATCACCCCACCCATTCGGAAGGTTATGGACCCGTCGGCCCCGCGCCGAAGGAGCACCAGGCCGTCTACACCACGCTGCATTTCGACAAGCCCTGGTCGTACGAGAACTACCTCAAGACCGGCGGCTACAGCGCGCTGCGCAAGATCCTCGAGGAGAAGATCGCGCCGGCCGACGTGGTCGAGATGGTCAAGCAGTCCGGCCTGCGCGGCCGCGGCGGCGCGGGCTTCCCGACCGGCCTGAAGTGGAGCTTCATGCCCAAGGGCGAGATGCAGAAGTACATCCTCTGCAATTCCGACGAATCCGAGCCCGGCACCGCCAAGGACCGCGACATCCTGCGCTACAACCCGCATGCGGTGATCGAGGGCATGGCGATCGCCTGCTATGCCACCGGCTCCAGCGTCGGCTACAACTACCTGCGCGGCGAGTTCCACCACGAGCCGTTCGAGCATCTCGAGGAAGCCACCGCCGAGGCCTACAAGCACGGCTGGCTGGGCAAGAACATCCTCGGCAGCGGCGTGGACATCGACCTGTACAACGCCCTCGGCGCCGGCGCCTACATCTGCGGCGAGGAAACCGCGCTGATGGAATCGCTGGAAGGCAAGAAGGGCCAGCCGCGCTTCAAGCCGCCGTTCCCGGCCAACTTCGGCCTGTACGGCAAGCCGACCACCATCAACAACACCGAGACCTACGCCTCGGTGCCGGCCATCGTGCGCAACGGCGCGCAATGGTTCATGGAGCTGGGCAAGCCCAACAACGGCGGCTGCAAGATCTTCTCGGTCTCCGGCCACGTCAACCGGCCGGGCAACTACGAGATCCGCCTGGGCACCTCGTTCGCGGAGCTGCTGGAGATGGCCGGCGGCGTGCGCAACGGCCACAAGCTCAAGGGCGTGATCCCGGGCGGTTCGTCGATGCCGGTGCTGCCGGCCGAGACCATGATGGGCCTGACCATGGACTACGACGCGATCCAGAAGGCAGGTTCCGGCCTCGGGTCGGGCGCCGTGATCGTGATGGACGAGACCACCTGCATGGTGCGCGCCTGCCAGCGCATCGCGCGCTTCTATTTCAAGGAAAGCTGCGGCCAGTGCACGCCCTGCCGCGAGGGCACGGGCTGGATGTACCGCGTGCTGACCCGCATCGTCGACGGGCAGGCCACGCTCGACGACCTGAACATGCTCAAGGCCGCCGCCGGCCAGATCGAAGGCCACACCATCTGCGCCTTCGGCGAGGCCGCCGCCTGGCCGGTGCAGGGCTTCCTGCGCCACTTCTGGGACGAGTTCGAGTACTTCATCCGCAACGGCCGTTCTATCGTCGACGAAAAGCTCGGAGTCGCCGCATGAGCGCGCAGCCGGTCAACCCGAACCTGCCGCCCGACCACGTCACCGTCTTCATCGACGGCGTCGAGCTGGCCGCGCCCAAGGGCTCGATGATCATCCAGGCCGCCGACAAGGCCGGCATCCCGATCCCGCGCTTCTGCTACCACGACAAGCTGGCGATCGCCGCCAACTGCCGCATGTGCCTGGTCGACTCGGAAATGGGCGGGCGTCCTTCGCCCAAGCCCATCCCGGCCTGCGCCACGCCGGTGGCCGACGGCATGAAGGTGTTCACGCGCAACGACAAGGCGCTCAAGGCGCAGCGCAACGTGATGGAGTTCCTGCTGATCAACCATCCGCTCGACTGCCCGATCTGCGATCAGGGCGGCGAGTGCGAGCTGCAGGACCTCTCGCTCGGCTACGGCCGTTCGGTCAGCCGCTTCCAGGAGCGCAAGCGCGTGGTCGCCGACGAGGACCTCGGTCCGCTGGTGGCCACCGAGATGACGCGCTGCATCCAGTGCACGCGCTGCGTCCGCTTCACCGCCGAGGTCGCCGGCACCTACGAGCTGGGCGGCATGCAACGCGGCGAGAACCTGCAGATCGGCACCTACGACGGCAAGCCGCTGACCACCGAGCTGTCGGGCAACGTCATCGACGTCTGCCCGGTGGGCGCGCTGACCAACAAGGTGTTCCGCTTCCGCGCGCGCCCCTGGGAGCTGATCGCCAAGGACTCGCTCGGCTACCACGATGCGATGGGCAGCAACCTGTTCCTGCACGCCCGCCGCGGCGACGTGCTGCGTGCCGTGCCGCGCGACAACGAGGCGGTCAACGAGTGCTGGCTGTCCGACCGCGACCGCTACTCGCACCAGGGCCTGTACGCGCCCGACCGCGCGCTGCGTCCGCAGGTCAAGGACAACGGCGAGTGGCGCGACGTCTCATGGGAAGAAGCGCTGGCCAGGGCCGCGAAGATCCTGCGCGACAATGCCGCCGACGACCTCGGCATCCTGGTGCACCCGGCCACCTCGAACGAGGAGGGCGCATTGCTGGCGCGCTTCGCGGAAGGGTTGGGCACCGGCAACCTCGACCACCGCATCGCCCAGCGCGATCTCTCCGACGCCGCCGTCGCCGAAGCATTCGCCGCGCCGGTCGCGGAGATCGAAAAGGCCGACGTCGTGGTGATCGTGGGCAGCCAGCTGCGCCACGAGCTGCCGCTGCTGCACCAGCGCCTGCGCAAGGCCTGGCGCCGTGGCGCCAAGCTGCACGTGGTCAACCCGGTCGATTTCGAGTTCGCCTTCGACCTCGCCTCCAAGACCATCGTGCCGCCTTCGCGGATCGCCGGGGCCCTGGCCTCGGGCGAGCTGGCGCAGGCGCTGCAGGGCGCCGCGCATGCCGTGGTGCTGGTCGGCGCGATCGCGGAGAACGGTCCGCACGCGGCCGCGATCCGCCAGGCCGCGCGCGCGTTCGCGCAGGCCAACAACGCCGCGCTGTGCCGCATCCCGCAGGGCGCCAACGCGCTCGGCCTGGCGCGCCTGGGCGTGCTGCCGGCCACGCGCGACGCGCAGGCCATGCTGGCCCAGCCGCGCGGCGGCTATCTTCTCTACGGGATCGAGCCGGGGCTGGATTTCGCCGACCAGGCGGCCGCGATGCAGGCGCTGGGCGGCGCGCAGGTGGTGGCCTTCAGCCACTTCGCCTGCCAGTCCACGCGTGCGGTCGCCGACGTGATCCTGCCGATCGGCCTGCTGCCCGAGGTCGATGCCACGCTCACCAACCTCGACGGCCTCGAGCAGAGCGCCGTGCCCGGCGGCAAGCTGCCGGCCGAGGCGCGCGCCGGCTGGCGCGTGCTGCGCGCGCTCGGCGGCGACCTGGGGCTGCCCGGTTTCGACTTCACCGACCTGGCCGGCCTGCGCGCCGGCATCGCGCCGCGCGCCGTGTCGCCGGCCGCCTCTCAGGCATCGGCCGAGGCGGGCGAGGGACTGGAGCTGGCGGTCTCGCAGGCGATCTACCGCGTGGACGCGGTGACGCGCCGCGCCGAGGCGCTGCAGGCGCATCCGCTCAATGTCGGCCCGCGCATCGTGCTGCATTCTCGCGACGCCGGCGTCCTGGGCGTGGGCGAGGGCGCGATGGCCAAGGTCTCCAACGCCGTCGGCACCGCCACCTTGCAGGTGGCCGTCGACGACCGCGTCGCCGAGGGCGCGGCCTGGATCGAATCCGGCTACGGCGCCACCGCCGCGCTCGGCGCCGGCCGCGTCAAGGTGGTGGCCGCATGAGCGCCGCTTTCATGAGCACGTCTTTTATGAGCATGCCGACGAGCATGTCATCGATGAACACGGCCAGCCTGCTCTCCGACCTGACCGCGCCGCTGCACGACTGGCTGCTCTCGCTGGGCGCGATCGGCGTGGTGCTGTGGATCGTGCTGAAGATCCTCGTCATCGCCGTGCCGGTGATCCTGGCGGTGGCCTTCTACGTGGTCTGGGAGCGCAAGCTGATCGGCTGGATGCACGTGCGCCATGGGCCGATGTACGTGGGCATGGGCATCTTCCAGGCCTTCGCCGACGTCTTCAAGCTGCTGTTCAAGGAAGTGATCCAGCCCAGCAGCGCGCAGCGCGCGCTGTACATCCTGGCGCCGCTGATCACGCTGGCGCCGGCGTTCGCGGCCTGGGCGGTGATGCCCTTCGACGCGCAGCTGGTGCTGTCCAACGCCAACGCCGGCCTGCTGTACCTGCTGGCGATGACCTCGCTGGGCGTGTACGGCATCATCCTCGCCGGCTGGGCGTCGAACTCGAAGTACGCCTTCCTCGGCGCGATGCGTTCGGCCGCGCAGGTGGTCAGCTACGAGATCGCGATGGGCTTCGCCCTGGTCGGCGTGATGGTCGGCGCGGGCAGCCTCAACCTGAGCGAGATAGTAATGGCGCAGTCCGGCGACGCCGGCGCGCTGGAGTGGTTCTGGCTGCCGATGCTGCCGCTGTTCGTCGTCTACTTCGTGTCCGGCGTGGCCGAGACCAACCGCGCGCCGTTCGACGTGGTGGAGGGCGAATCGGAGATCGTCGCCGGCCACATGGTCGAGTATTCCGGTTCGGCCTTCGCGCTGTTCTTCCTGGCCGAGTACGCCAACATGATCCTGGTCAGCTTCCTGACCGCGATCTTCTTCATGGGCGGCTGGCTGTCGCCGATCCCGTCGGCATGGATCCCCGACGTGCCGGTGCTGTCGGTGATCCTCGGCGACGGCTGGTGGTGGCTGTTCGCCAAGGTCTTCTTCTTCGCCAGCTGCTTCATCTGGTTCCGCGCGTCTTTCCCGCGCTACCGCTACGACCAGATCATGCGCCTGGGCTGGAAGGTGTTCATTCCGCTCAGCATCGCCTGGATCGTGGTGACGGCCCTGCTGGCGTACTTCGGCGTGTTCGAGGCGGGCAAGTGATGAGTCGAATCGTTTCCTGGTTCAAGGGACTGCTGCTGCTCGAGCTGCTGGGCGGCCTGTGGCTGACCTTCAAGTACCTGTGGCGCCCGAAGTACACCCTGATGTACCCGATGGAGAAGACGCCGCAGTCGCCGCGCTTCCGCGGCCTGCACGCGCTGCGCCGCTATCCCAACGGCGAGGAGCGCTGCATCGCCTGCAAGCTGTGCGAGGCGGTGTGCCCGGCGCTGGCCATCACCATCGATTCGGAGCAGCGCGCGGACGGCACCCGCCGCACCACCCGCTACGACATCGACCTGTTCAAGTGCATCTACTGCGGGTTCTGCGAGGAATCCTGCCCGGTGGACTCGATCGTGGAGACCCACGTCCACGAATACCACTTCGAACACCGCGGCGAGAACATCGTCACCAAGCCGCAGCTGCTGGCGCTCGGGGACCGGCTCGAAGCCGAGATCGCCGAGCGCCGCGCCGCCGATTCCGCGTACCGATGAGCTGAGGACCGCATGGATTTCGTTCTGCTCGCCTTCCTCGCCTTCGCCGCCGTGACCGTCATCGCGGCGGTTTCCGTGATCAGCGTCCGCAACCCGGTGCATGCCGCGCTGTTCCTGGTGCTGACCTTCTTCACCGTCGCCTGCACCTGGCTGCTGGCCGGCGCCGAGTTCCTCGGCATCGCCCTGATCCTGGTGTACGTGGGCGCGGTGATGGTGCTGTTCCTGTTCGTGGTGATGATGCTCGACATCGACGTGGCGCCGCTGCGGGAAGGCTACGTGCGCTATCTCCCGGTCGGCCTGCTGGTCGCGGTGGTGATGCTGGTCGAGATGCTGACCCTGATCGGCATCAAGTCGCGCACGACGCCTTTCGGCGCCGACCCGGCGGCGGAGGCGGGCATCGCCAATTCCACCTGGCTGGCGCGCCGGCTGTTCACCGAGTTCCTGCTGCCGTTCGAGGTGGCCGCGCTGATCCTGACCGTGGCGGTGATCGCGGCGGTGATGCTGACCCTGCGCAAGCGCGCGAACACCAAGCACCAGAACCCGGGCGAGCAGGCGCGGGTGAAGGCCGGCGACCGCTTCCGCATGGTGCAGATGGCGGCCGAGCAGCCGGCGGTCGAGCAGGCCCCGGCGGAAGCCGAAGCCAAGGCGGAGGTGAAGTGATGGAAGTCTTCGGACAGGGCCTGGCGCTCGGCCACTACCTCGCGCTCGGCGCGGTGCTGTTCTGCATCAGCGTCGCCGGCATCTTCCTCAACCGCAAGAACGTGATCATCCTGCTGATGTCGATCGAGCTGATGCTGCTCGCGGTCAACATCAACTTCGTGGCCTTCTCGCGCGAGTTCGGCGACGCCGCCGGGCAGATCTTCGTGTTCTTCATCCTCACCGTGGCCGCGGCCGAGGCCGCCATCGGCCTGGCGATCCTGGTCACGCTGTTCCGCAACCGGCGCACGATCAACGTCGCCGAAATCGACACTTTGAAGGGCTGACGCGATGCCGGGTATGGAACACGCCATCTCCAAGTCCGTGCTGCTGGCGATCGTGCTGGCGCCGCTGCTGGGTGCCATCGTCGCCGGCCTGTTCCGCAAGCAGGTCGGACGGGTCGGCGCGCACAGCGTCACGATCCTCGGCGTGGCGGTCAGCTGCGCGCTGTCGGCCTACGTGCTGTGGCAGCTGGCCGGGCAGGGCGCCGCGCCGTTCAACGAGAACGTCTACACCTTCTTCCAGGTCGGCGGCTTCGAGGCACACGTCGGCTTCATGATCGACAAGCTGACCGCGATGATGATGGTGGTGGTCACCTTCGTCTCGCTGCTGGTGCACGTCTACACCATCGGCTACATGGCCGAGGACGACGGCTATCAGCGCTTCTTCAGCTACATCAGTCTGTTCACCTTCTCGATGCTGATGCTGGTGATGTCCAACAACTTCCTGCAGCTGTTCTTCGGCTGGGAAGCGGTGGGCCTGGTGTCGTACCTGCTGATCGGCTTCTGGTTCAAGCGGCCGACGGCGATCTTCGCCAACCTCAAGGCCTTCCTGGTCAACCGCGTCGGCGACTTCGGCTTCCTGCTCGGCATCGCCGCGGTGCTGGCCTGGTTCGGCACGCTCGACTACGCCACCGTGTTCGCCAATGCCGCCGACAAGATCGGCGGCGGGCAGACCATGGAAATCCTGGCCGGCCATTCCTGGTCGGTGGCCACGGTGATCTGCATCTGCCTGTTCATCGGCGCAATGGGCAAGTCGGCGCAGGTGCCGCTGCACGTCTGGCTGCCGGACTCGATGGAAGGCCCCACGCCCATTTCGGCGCTGATCCACGCCGCGACGATGGTGACCGCCGGCATCTTCATGGTCGCGCGCATGTCGCCGCTGTTCGAGCTGTCGGAAACGGCGCTGAACTTCATCCTGTTCATCGGCGCGACCACCGCCTTCTTCACCGGCCTGATCGGCATGGTGCAGAACGACATCAAGCGAGTGGTGGCGTACTCCACGCTCTCGCAGCTGGGCTACATGACCGTGGCGTTGGGCGTGTCGGCGTACTCGGCGGCCGTGTACCACCTGATGACGCATGCCTTCTTCAAGGCGCTGCTGTTCCTGGCCGCCGGCTCGGTGATCATCGGCATGCACCACGAGCAGGACATGCGCAAGATGGGCGGCCTGCGCAAGTACATGCCGATCACCTTCTGGACCAGCGTGATCGGCACCCTGGCGCTGATCGGCACGCCGTTCTTCAGCGGCTTCTACTCGAAGGACACCATCATCGAGGCCGCCGCCGAGCACGCCCACGAGGCGCACAACTGGATCGCGACCTACGGCTACTGGTCGGTGCTGCTGGGCGCCTTCGTCACCTCGTTCTACAGCTTCCGCCTGCTGTACCTGACCTATTTCGGCGAGGAGCGCTTCCGCCATGCCCACGGCGACCACCATGGCCACGACGGCCACCACGGCGATGCGCACGCGCACGACGACCACGGCCACCACCACGGCCCGGTCGAGCCGCACGAATCGCCCTGGGTGGTGACGCTGCCGCTGGTGCTGCTGGCGATCCCGTCGATCCTGATCGGCTTCTTCACCGTCGGCCCGATGCTGTTCGGCACCGACGTGATGGGGCACGAGAAGCTGCCGCTGCCGTTCTTCTACGGCGTGATCGACGTGCTCGCCGGGCACGACGTGATGGGCAAGCTGGCCGAGGAGTTCCACGGGCCGGTGGCGTTCGCGCTGCACGGATTCGCCGCGCCGGCGTTCTGGCTGGTGCTGGCGGGCTTCGCCCTGGCGACCGCCATGTACTGGTGGAAGCCTTCGCTGGCCGACAAGGCGGCGAAGCTGTTCGCGCTGCCGATCCACGTGCTCAACAACAAGTACGGCATGGACGACCTTTGGATCAAGGGCTTCGCCGGCGGCGGCGTGCTGCTGGGCAGGATTTCGCGCAAGGGCGACGAAAAGGTCATCGACGGCGCCATCGTCAACGGCAGCGCGCGCTTCACCGGCCTGTTCGCCGGCGTGCTGCGCAACCTGCAATCCGGACGCCTGTACGACTACGCGTTCGCGATGATCCTCGGCCTGATCGCACTGCTGTTCGTGCTGATCCGTTACTGGACTTGATGGGATTTCATTCGTGACGGACATGCCTTTCCATAGCTGGCCTCTCCTCAGTCTCCTGATCTGGCTGCCGATCCTCGGCGGCGCGCTCGTGCTCGCGCTCGGCAACGCCCGCCCCGGCGCGGCGCGCTGGCTGTCGCTGGTCGTGTCCCTGGCGGTGTTCGCGCTGAGCATTCCGCTGTTCGCCGGCTTCGACTACGCCAACGCCGGCCTGCAGTTCCTCGAGCGCCGCGAGTGGATTCCCGCCTACGACATCCAGTACCACCTCGGCGCCGACGGCATCTCGGTGGCGCTGATCGTGCTGACCACGCTGACCACCGCCCTGGTGCTGATCGGCGCCTGGACCTCGATCGACAAGCGCGTCAGCCAGTACTACGCGGCGTTCCTGTTCCTGGAAGGCCTGATGATCGGCGTGTTCTCGGCCGTGGACGCGATGCTGTTCTACGTGTTCTTCGAAGGCATGCTGATCCCGATGTTCATCATCATCGGCGTCTGGGGCGGTCCGCGGCGCGTGTACGCGTCGGTCAAGTTCTTCCTGTACACCTTCCTCGGCTCGGTGTTCATGCTGGTCGGGCTGGTCTACCTGTACCTGAAGGGCGGCAGCTGGCAGCTGCCCGACCTGTACCAGATGCCGCTGTCGGCCACCGAGCAGATGTGGCTGTTCTTCGCCTTCCTGATCGCCTTCGCGGTCAAGGTGCCGATGTTCCCGGTGCACACCTGGCTGCCGGACGCGCACGTGGAGGCGCCGACCGGCGGCTCGGTGATCCTGGCCGCGATCATGCTGAAGATCGGCGGATACGGCTTCCTGCGCTTCAGCCTGCCGATCGTGCCCGACGCCAGCAGCGAATGGGCCTGGCTGGTGATCGCGATGAGCCTGATCGCGGTGATCTACGTCGGTCTGGTGGCGCTGGTGCAGGACGACATGAAGAAGCTGATCGCCTATTCGTCGATCTCGCACATGGGCTTCGTCACGCTGGGCATCTTCATTGCCTTCGCCCTGATGCGCGGCGAGCCGAGCGACGCCGACGCCGCGCGGCTCGGGTTGCAGGGCGCGATGGTGCAGATGGTCTCGCACGGCTTCATCTCCGGCGCGATGTTCTCCTGCGTCGGCGTGCTCTACGACCGCATGCACACGCGCATGATCAAGGACTACGGCGGCGTGGCCAACGTCATGCCCTGGTTCGCCTTCTTCATGGTGATGTTCGCGATGGCCAACTCCGGCCTGCCGGGCACCTCGGGCTTCGTCGGCGAGTTCATGGTGATCCTGGCCAGTTTCAAGATGCACCCGCTGATCGCCTTCGCCGCCGCCTTCACGCTGATCATCGGCGCGGCCTACACGCTGTGGCTGGTGAAGCGGGTGATGTTCGGCGAGGTGGGCAACGCGCACGTGGCCGAGCTGCAGGACATCAACGGACGCGAGGCGCTGGTGCTGGGCGTGTTCGCGGTCGGCGTGCTCCTGATCGGCGTCTGGCCGAAGCCGCTGACCGACCTGATGGAACCGTCCATCGCGCAACTGGCGAGCCAGATCGCCGCAAGCAAGCTATGAGGGTGAGGGGCCGCGTGCTGAGCGGACGCCCGCAAGGCGTCTGCTGCGGCGCCGAACGCCCGGCCACGGATGGCCGGGCAGGACGATCCGAAGCCGGCCATGTGGCGACATGGACGGCATCGATTCATACCGGCATGGCGACATCGCGTCATGCCGAAACGTTTGAGGAATTCAAGCCGTGATGTCTGCCGACATGACCCCGCAAATCCGAACCCTTGCCGACGTTGCGCCGCTGGCGCCCGAGCTGACGGTGATCCTGGGCGCCTTCGCCCTGCTGATGCTGGACCTGTTCCTCGACGACAGGCGCCGCATCGTCACCCAGACCCTGGCCATCGGCGTGCTGCTGGCCGCGGCCGCGCTGGTGTTCACCGGCACGGGCGCGCAGGGAACGGAAGGTCCGATCAGCGTCCTCAACGGCATGTTCGTGCGCGACACCGCCGCCGACGTGCTCAAGCTGACGATCCTGCTGGTCAGCGCGGCCGCGCTCGCCTACGGCTGGACCTTCCTGCGCGAGCGCGGACTGTTCAAGGGCGAGATCCCGGTGCTGATGCTGTTCGCGGTCGCGGGCATGATGCTGCTGGTCTCGGCCGGCAACCTCACCATGGTCTACCTCGGCCTCGAGCTGCTGGCGCTCAGTTCCTACGCGCTGGTCGCCATCGACCGCGACAGCCCGCTGTCCTCGGAGGCGGCGATGAAGTACTTCGTGCTCGGCGCGCTGGCCTCGGGCATGCTGCTGTACGGCATGTCGCTGGTCTACGGGGCGACCCGCACGCTCGACCTGGGCGGCATCAACGCCGCGGCGGCCGCCATCGACGGTCCCGACCGCCTGCTGCTGCTCGCCGGCGCCGTGTTTCTGGTGGTCGGCATCGCCTTCAAGTTCGGCGCCGCGCCGTTCCACATGTGGCTGCCGGACACCTACCAGGGCGCGCCGACCCCGATCACGCTGTTCATCGGCTCCGCGCCGAAACTGGCCGCGTTCGGCATGACCTACCGCCTGCTCGAGTCGGGCGTCGGCCCGCTCGGCGAGTACTGGCACCTGCTGCTGGCCGGGCTGGCGGCGCTGTCGCTGGCGATCGGCAACCTGCTGGCGATCGCGCAGACCAACCTCAAGCGCATGCTGGCGTACTCGACGGTCTCGCACGTCGGCTTCCTGTTCCTGGGCCTGGCCAGCGGCACCGCGCAGGGCTATGCCTCGGCGATGTTCTACGCGATCAGCTACGCGATCATGTCGGCCGCGGCGTTCGGCGCCATCGTGCTGCTGTCGCGGCGCGGCTTCGAGGCCGACCGCATCGACGACTTCAAGGGCCTGAACGCGCGCAACCCGTGGATGGCCGGCCTGGTGCTGTGCATCATGGCTTCGCTGGCCGGCGTGCCGCCGTTCCTGGGCTTCTGGGCCAAGCTGGCGGTGCTGCGCGCCGCGCTGCAGGGCGACCTGCTGTGGCTGGCGATCGTCGCCATCGTGTTCGCGGTGATCGGCGCGTTCTACTACCTGCGCGTGATCAAGGTGATGTACTTCGACGAACCGGCAGGCGAACCGCTGCAGGTGCGGCCCAACCGTCCGCTGCGCACGATGTTCGCGGTCAACGCGCTGGCGCTGCTGGCGCTGGGCCTGGCGTGGAGCCCGGTGATGGCGTGGTGCCAGAAGGCGTTCGCCGCCTGATTCTCCGCGCGGCCGACGGCCGCGCGTTCTTCGCTGGCGCGTTCGAGCGCATCGCCGCGCCAAGCACGCAAAAATCGAACCCGTCCGGCGGTGAAAGCCGCGTGAAAATACGCGTCTTTTCGCGTGCGAACGCAGCAATGCGCGATGCGTGCGGCATCGCCGGCGCCTGTGCGAAAAAAACGGCGACGATCGCGTCGAAGCGGTTTGCATTGCCGTATGCATCATGCTAACAAGCAAGACGCCCGTCGGTTGGACGGGTGCAGGTCGGCCATTCAACCTGTCGTGACGATCGAATGGATGTCCGGCCGTCAATCCGAGGAGAGAATGATGAAGAAAGCGATCAAGAGCTCGAAGAGCGGCGCATGCAACGCTTCGAAGCAGGAGGCCAGCGACAAGCTGAACCAGCTGATCGGCCAGATTCAGAAGCAGGTTCCGAAGGGATCCGCACTCGATGCCAAGGGCGGCGGTCAGTGGACCACGTGCATCCGCATCTATTGCTCGCCTTGATCTCGCTTTGAAACACCTCTCTCCCGCCATGCGGGGGAGAGGACGAGCGTACGAGACGGCGTCCGTCCGGAACGGGACGGACCACCTGCCGGACGAGCGGATCGCCTGACCCGCATCCGAACCGCGTCCGGCCCTCAACCGAAACGGAGGATGGTATGAGAAAAGCGAAAGCGATCTCCCGCGACCACGCAAGCGACGTTTCCGGTCGTCAGGCCAACGAGAAGCTGAACCGGCTGATCGGGCAGATCCAGAAGCAGATGCCGAAAGCCGCCGGCCTGGATGCGCAGGGCGCGGCAGCGGCCACGTCCTGCAGAACGCGGATCTATTGCGTTTGAGTCCGCGCGCCATGCGCCCGTCCGACGCCTCGCGCGCGGGCGGGCGCTTTCCGCCGTTCGCATCGGGCCGGCTCCCGCGGCGATGAGCGGACCCGGGTCGGCCGGTCGTCGATTCGATTGGGACGGTTTCGTCGCGCGCCGCTGGGCGCGCGTGCCGGCGCGCCTCGCATCGCCCGAATGGCCCGGGCTGCGCGATCGGGCGTTTCGCCTGGCGGTGGAAATCAGCAAGCCGTTCAGGCGCGGAATGCGCTTCTTCACCTTGCCCAACGTGCGCTTCTTCGCCGGCGGCGAGGAGATACGCGCGCCCGGCGCGCTGCTGCCCGGCGTCAGGGATCGCGACTTGCCGGGATATCTGCAAAGGCTTGCGGCGCGCCTGCCGAACGACCTAGCCCGGGTGGAGATCGAACAGCCGCTGATGGCCGATGCCGCCGCCTGGGACGAAGTCAGGGGCTTCCTCGCGGGATTGTGCGATCGCGTGGGCTGTCCGCTGTCGCCGATCGTCGCCAGCCTCGTTCTCGGCCGCTTCGATCGCCACCATGCGCACGCGAATGAATCGGTACTGCTGGTGCCCTTGCAGGGCGAAATCCGCGTCCGCTTCGAGGACGCCGTCGTGCCCGCGCGATTCGGCAATGCAATCTCGCTCGCGTGCCGGCCCGGGCGGATGCTGTACTGGCCGGCGGGCTGCCGGGTGCGGGAGCGCTGCGCGGAGGGCGGCCTGGCCCTGCGGCTGGTGATTCCGCACGATCCGGCTGCGCCGCTGGAGGAAGTGCGCAAGCTGTTCGCGACGATGCGCCAGGCGGAGATCCATCCGCGCGACGAAACGCCCTATCTGCCTTTTCCGCCCCGCAAGCGCGCGAACGGCGCCGTGGCGGTGCCCGCAGTTCTGGCGCGCATGCATCGCGCCCTGGCGCAAGCCGAGGCCGTGGAACAGGCCGAACAGGCTCTGCGCGTGCAGTGGGCCAGCCGTGTCAGCGCGTGCGCCCTGGAGCCCGTGCCCGGCTTCGTCGCCTGCGACGCGCTGCAGCCGCGGGATCGCGTGCGCATGGCGGACGGCGCGCGCATCGTGATGATGCCGATGGGGGCGGGCGTGGCGGTCTGGGCCGTCAATGGCTACGCCTTCGCGGTGCAGGACACGCCGGCCTCGGAGCTGTTGCGGCGGCGATTGACGGAGGGCGGCGTGCACACGGTGGCCGAGCTATGCGGTTCCGGCGTGTCCGGCAGCGATGAGGACGCGGCGCTCGCGCTTCTGCACCGGTTGTGCGGCGCGCGCGCGTTGCGACGGACGGGCGCGCGCGAATCCGCCGGGCGAAGCCGAACGCCGCCCGCATCCGTTCCCGGCAGCGCGCGCGGTTGAGCCCTTGAGTTCGCGCCACGGCGAGCATGGAGGTCCGATCCCGTCCCGCGCCTACGCGGCCGAGCAGGCGCTGCTGGTGCTGGCCAGGCCGGACAAGCGCAGGCCGCGTCCGGCGTTGCCGGCGGAAACCGAAAAACTGCTGCAAGGCCTCGCGCGCGGCCGCGGCGGCGGCCTGTTCCCGGCCGTGGCGCGCCTGTGCCGCGAAGGCGTGATCGCCCGCGCGCGGTCGTTGGGCGGGCGCGAGGATGCCGAACGGCTGGCCGCGACGTTGGCGAGTCCTGCATTCGTGCCCTTCGTGGAGATGATCGAGTCCCTGGGGCCGTGGTGCCGTCGCGTGCAGGATGCGTATCGCGACCTGTTTGGCCCCGGACTGGTCGGACTGGAGAATGCCGATCTGTTCGCGCCGTTGATCGGCGAGGCGTTCCAGTCCTGCGCCGAGGGCGGCGAGGCCCGCGCCGGCGAACTCGAGATCCTGCGCGGCGGCTTCCAGGCGTTCTTCGAGCGATTCGCGAAACGGTTGCGGCGCGACCTTGCCGGCGGCGTGTTCGAGAACGGCGCCGTCGATGGTCCCGTCGTCGCGCTCTGGGCCAGCCCGAGCGAGACCCACAATGGCCAGCAGCGCGTCCTGCGCCTGCGCTTCGCCGGTGGCGCCGCCATCGCCTACAAGCCGCGCCCGGCCGACGGCGAGCGCATCTTCATGGCTGCGCGCGAAAGCGGCGCGCCGGTCTCGCTGTTCGAATGGATCAACGCCTTGCCACCCGCTTCCGGCCCGGTGCAGCTGCCGACGCTGCGGGTCTGGCAGGGGAACGGGCGCGACCGCTGGACCTACAGCTGGCAGGAATGGATCGACCGGCCGCCGCAATGGGGAACCTTGCGCGATTCGCCGCGCCTGCGGCTGACGGGAACGCGTCTGGCGCCGCGCGAGGCGGCCGCTTATTGGACGCGCGCCGGCGCCCTGGCCGCCGCCTGCTACGGATTCGGGATTTCCGATCTGGGCGAGGGCAATCTGCTGGCCGGCGTGCGGCGGGAAGCGAAGGTGCCGATGCCGTACATCGTCGATCTGGAGGTCTTTTCCTGTCCGCTGCGGCGCCTGAGCGGCACCGGCCTGATCGAGAAGGGGCGGGGCGGCTTCCATCATGTCGGCTTCGAGTCCGAGCCGCGCTGGTGCAGCGCGGAAGGGCCGCCGGTGGCGTTCCTGGAATCGCGCGGCGGCGCGCTGCGCCTGCATCGGATCGCCACGCCCTGGGCGAGGAGCGAAACCCGCACGGTCGTCGGCGATACGCTCGGCAACACCGGCTATGGGGCGTATCTGCTGCCCATGCTGCGCGGCATGTTCGACCTGTGGACCGGCGTCAACCTGCACCGCGATGCGTTGTTGCGCCATCTGCGCGCGCTGGTCCGCGGCCGGCGCGTGCGCGTGCTCGCCAAGTTCACCGCCAGCTACGCGCGCGAACTCGAGCGGCGGCGCGGCGGCAAGGGCGTGCCGCGACCAGGGCGTGCGGCCGCGCGCTTCAGCCGCGAGGAAGCGTTGCAGATGGATCGGCTGGACGTGCCGTATTTTTTCGCGCCGGCCGGCGGCGGCGCTCTCTCATGGCTCGATCCGGACGCGCCGGCGACGGCTCGCGCCGCGGGACGGCAGCCGACGGAAACGGCTTCCATGCTTCCCGATCCCGCCGTCCTCGCCGGACGGAATCTCGAATTCGTCGACCTGGCGGTGCTGATCAAGGACGCGATCGAGTACATCCATCCGGATCTGGAGCGCGCCGTTCCCGGCCTGCTCAGGCACGGCGACGGCTACCGCATGCGCGATGCCGCGCTCGGCGTGGAGCTTCGCATCGAGCGTGCCGGCGCCGGGAGCGCCAGCTTCGACTGGCCGCAGGCGGGACGGAGATTGACCTTCTCCTGGAACCGCCGCAACGTCCGGCTCACGCCGGAGCCGTTGCCGCCGCCGGTCGCGACGCGGAGCGACGTCAGGCGGCAGCTGTTGCGCCTGCGCGCCGTCGACGTGCCGCTGCGCGCGGTCTGGGCGGCAGGCGCGTTCCGCGATCGCACGCTGGGGCGGCATCTCGACGCGCTGACGGCCGCGGGCCTGCAATGGCTCGCGCAAGTGATCGGCGAGCACGGATGGCCGACGCGGGCGATGGTGGGCAAGCGCGCCTGCGAGTTCGCCGCGCAGTTGATCCAGCATGCGGAGCAGGAGGAGGCCGGCTTGCAGGGGAGATGCCTGCGGCTGATGACCGAGGCCGCGGCCAGGGGCGAGGTGCCGATGCGCCATGTCGCCTACCTGACCGATGCCTGGCGGCTGAACACCGGGCGCAAGCAGCTCTACGGCAGCAAGTTCGTCAAGCGCCGCGGGCGGCTGGTGCCGTGCCCGATCGCACGGCCACGACAGGTGGATGCGCGCCGGCGGCAGATGGGGTTGCCGCCTCTGGCCGAGTACCAGCGCGCCTTGCAGCGCCTGCACGACGGGGAGAGGACGCAGCAATGACGGCGCGGCACTACGCGGTGGAACGCAGGCTGGACTGGAAACGGTTCGCCGAGCGCTACTGGGACCGGCGGCCCGTGCTGTTCCGGGGCTCGGGCGCGACGCCGTATCGCGCCGAGGACGCCTTGCGCGCGGCGGCGCGCGCGGCCGTCATGCCGGCCGTCGACCCTTCGGCGCCGGCGATCCGTTTCGCGCTGGGCCGGCGTCTGCAGCCGGGAGGCGCGGCCTGGGCGCCGCGCCCGGAAGAGCGCTCCTTCGGCGACTACGCGCGCCGCGTCGCGGGCGACGCCAGGTACGCGCTGATCGTGAATTATCTCCATCATTTTTCGCCGGAGGTCTGGCGGGCGGGGAGCGGCTTCTTCCATGGCCTGTGGCGGCAGGTCGGCCTGCCGCTTTCCGGGGCGATCACCACGCTGTTCCACGGCAGCTACGAGAGCACGCCGGTCGGCGTGCACAAGGACCGCTTCGCCACGTTCATGTTCCCGCTGCAGGGGCGCAAGCGGATGCGCTTCTGGGCGCGGCGCCCCTGGGACGACGCGGTGACGACCCGGCTGGATTACGGCGACTATCTCCAGGCGTCCTTCGCGATCGACGTCGAGCCGGGCGACATCCTGTACTGGCCGGCGAGCTACTACCACGTCGGCGAAACGACCGATGCGGATTACGCGACCAGCGTCAACGTCGGCATTCCCAGGGACGAGCACAAGCTGCTCTACGACCTGGAACAGTTCGCCCAGGCGATGCCGGCGCGCAATGCGACGCGCCGGCGCACGAGGCGACCGGAGGCGTTCGGCGCCGGCGGCGCGGCCTTGCCGGCCGGCATGGCGT
Organism: Luteimonas aquatica; assembly: GCF_022662575.1. Classification (GTDB taxonomy): domain Bacteria; phylum Pseudomonadota; class Gammaproteobacteria; order Xanthomonadales; family Xanthomonadaceae; genus Luteimonas; species Luteimonas aquatica. Next base: position 134,012 of record NZ_JALBFU010000001.1, read on the forward strand.
CGGCGTGGGCGCGCTTTCGCCAGGACCTGGGCGAGGAGCGTCTGCGCACGGCCGTCGCCGCCGGCTATCTGCAGCTGCTGACCGGGTGCGGATTCGTTCCGGCGCCGCCTGCGCAGCGGGGGCGCGGGCCCGGCGATGGCGAATTGCTGCGGCTGCGGGACCGCCGCTTCCCGATCGCGTGGACGGATCTGGCGGCCGATCGCGTGCTGTGCGGCGCGGGCGGCCACGTGCGCGGCATACTGGCCGGCGGCGAGCGGGTGGCCGGCCTGTTCCGCGACTTGAATTCGACCGGGCCGGCGAGCGTGGCCGAACTGCTGGCGCCCTTCGCGGATGCGCCCGGCGCCGGGCGCGCGGCGCGCGGCATGCCCTGGCTGCCGGCCGATCGCCAGGGGATGCGCGCCTTGCTCGGATGGCTGGCCGCGACCGGCGCGGTGGAGCGCATGCCGCGCTCCCGATAGGCCCCGCGGATCCTGGTCCTGGCCGCGCAGCGTGCCGGCGAAAGACAGGGCTAGGCTCGACCCGGATGTTCCAGGCCGCGGTAGCGCCGAAGCGTCATCGGAACGGGAGGGATCGACCGGGACGGCGCGCTGCGCCGGATACGCCGAAATGGCGGGATTCCGGGCAGACTTGCAATCATCGGCCCCAGTCACCATAATTCCGCTTCTGATGCGGGGTGGAGCAGTCTGGCAGCTCGTCGGGCTCATAACCCGAAGGTCGCAGGTTCAAATCCTGCCCCCGCTACCAGCTTTTCGCGATCGACGAAAAGCCTCCGAGGAGGCTTTTTTTGATGGCGGGAAAGTCGGGCTTCGCCGGGACATGCTGCTCCCCGGCGCCGAAATCCAGTGGTATCGGACAAGGGGCCCGACGGGCCCCTTGTTGTTTTCGGGCGCGCGCAACGCGCCCGAGGACGAAGCTCCCACGGAAAGAGATGACCGACAAAGCCACCGAAATCGCGACTCTGCTGGCGCCGACGATCCACTCGCTGGGCCTGGAGCTGCTGGGCGCCGAGTATCTGCCGGCGCCGGGCAGCGCGGTGCTGCGCCTGTACATCGACGTGCCGGCCGACGCCGCGGACGGGCGCGTGGTCGGCATCGAGGACTGCGAGGCGGTCAGCCGCGAGGTTTCGGCGCAGCTCGACGTCGAGGACCCGATCAGCGGCAATTACACCCTGGAAGTCTCCTCGCCGGGCGTCGACAGGCCGCTGTTCTCGCCGGCGCATTTCGCGCGCTTCCTCGGCGAGCAGGCCAAGGTCGGGCTGAAGCTGCCGCAGGACGGGCGCCGCAGGCTGCAGGGCGCGATCGCCGGCGTCGAGGGCGACACCGTCACTTTCGAAGTCGACGGCACGCCGGTCGCGGTCGCCTTCGACAACATCGACAAGGCGCGGCTGGTCCCGGACTGGGTGGCGCTGGGCTACGCCCCGGCAAAAGACAAATCGGGCCGCGACGCGCGACCCGGCAAGCAAGCCAAGAAACAACCCACGAACAAACCCACCAACAAGCCGGCGGGCGCACCGAAATCCCAACCGAAGTAATCAGCCCCCTTAAGTTAAGGGGGCGGCCATTTGCAGCGAAGCTGCAAATGGCGGGGTTGTGGAGGCGTTCGCGATTGTTACCGAAGTACGGACATACAAGTTTCAGAGGTCTAACAGAATGAGCAAGGAACTGTTGCTAGTCGTCGACGCGGTCGCCAACGAGAAGGGCGTGCCGGAAGCCGTCATCCTGGAAGCCATCGAGGCGGCGCTCGCCACCGCGGCGAAGAAGCGCTACCACGACCAGGACGTGCTTACGCGCGTGCAGATCGATCCCAAGGACGGCAGCTACCTGACCTTCCGCCGCTGGGAAGTGGTGGCCGACGACGTGGTGATGGAATCGCCCGACCGCCAGGTCCGCCTGATGGACGCGGTCGACGAAAGCGAGGGCGCCGAGGTCGGCGACTACATCGAGGAGCAGATCGAGAACGCCGAATTCGGCCGCATCGCCGCCCAGGCCGCCAAGCAGGTGATCGTGCAGCGCGTGCGCGAGGCCGAGCGTGCGCAGGTCGTCGACGCCTGGAAGAACCGCGTCGGCGAGCTGGTGACCGGCGTGGTCAAGCGCGTGGAGCGCGGCAACGTCTACGTCGACCTCGGCGGCAACGCCGAGGCCTTCATCCCCAAGGACAAGGCCATCCCGCGCGACGTCGTGCGCGCCGGCGACCGCATCCGCGGCTACCTGTACGACGTGCGCAGCGAGCCCCGCGGCCCGCAGCTGTTCATCAGCCGCGCCGCGCCGGAATTCATGATGGAGCTGTTCAAGCTGGAGGTGCCGGAAGTCGGCCAGGGCCTGGTCGAGATCAAGGCCTGCGCCCGCGATCCGGGCGACCGCGCCAAGATCGCCGTGGTGGCCTACGACAACCGCACCGATCCGATCGGGGCCTGCATCGGCATGCGCGGTTCGCGCGTGCAGGCGGTGTCCAACGAGCTCAACGGCGAGCGCGTGGACATCGTGCTGTGGTCGGACAACCCGGCGCAGTTCGTCATCAACGCGATGGCGCCGGCGGAAGTGCAGTCGATCATCGTCGACGAGGAAAAGCATTCGATGGACCTGGCCGTCGCCGAGGAGCGGCTGGCGCAGGCGATCGGCAAGGGCGGCCAGAACGTGCGCCTGGCCAGCCGCCTGTCCGGCTGGCAGCTCAACGTGATGACCCAGGACCAGGTCACCGAGAAGTCGGAGGCCGAGCAGGCCGCCGCGCGCCAGCTGTTCCAGGACAAGCTGGAGGTCGACGAGGAAATCGCCGGCATCCTGGTGTCCGAGGGCTTCACCACGGTCGAGGAAATCGCCTACGTGCCGGTCGGCGAGCTGCTGGCGGTGGAAGGCTTCGACGAGGACATCGTCGAGGAGTTGCGCGCCCGCGCCCGCGATGCGCTGCTCAACGACGCCCTGGCCGTGGAGGAGGGGCTGGACGAGAACGCCCCCGCCGAGGACCTGCTGCAGCTGGCCGGCATGGACGAGGAGACCGCCTTCGCCCTGGCCGAGCACGGCGTACGCACCAGCGAGGACCTGTCGGACCTGGGCGCGGACGAAGTGGTCGAGTTCGGTATCGAGGGGCTGGACGAGGCGCGCGCCGCCGCGCTGATCCTGGCCGCCCGCGCCGAGGAGATCGCACGGCTGGAACGGGAAGGCTGAACGCCGGCTCGGAACCGAAACCGCACGTCGCATGATCTACGGTCCCCGGCCATGAACTAAAATCGTCATATCACGCGCGGGCCGCGGCCCGCGCACCAAAACATCGGAAACCGAATGTCGCAGCAAACCACCATCCGCAAGCTGGCCGCACTGGTGAACACGCCGGTCGAGAAGTTGCTGGAGCAATTGTCCGAAGCGGGCATGCCCTTCAACGACCCCGACCAGGTCGTGACCAGCACCGAGAAGGTCAAGCTGCTCGGCTTCCTGCGCCGCACCCACGGCAAGGCCGAAAAGCCGGCCGAGGAGGCCGTGGCGCCGAAGAAGATCACGCTCAACCGCAGCCGCAAGCAGGAACTCACCGTCGGCGGCGGCAAGAACAAGACCACCGTCGACGTGGTCGTGCGCAAGAAGGTCACGCTGGTCAAGCCCAGCGAGGCCGCCGGCGCGCAGGGCGCGCCGCAGAACGACGAGCAGGCCGAGATCCTGCGCAAGCTGGAGGAATCCAGGCAGCGCAACCTGTCCGAGCAGCAGCGCCTGGCCGAAGAGGACAAGCGTCGCGCCGACGAGGCCGCCGAGCGCAAGCGCCAGGAGGAGGCCGAGGCCGAGCGGCTGCGCGCCGAGGCCCAGCTGGCCGCGGCCAGCGCGGCCGAGCAGCGCGACGAGGAGGCTCCCGCCGCGCGCAAGGTGGGCGGACACGGCCATCCGAAGCCGGCGGCGCCGCGCAGCGACGACCGCAACACCAGCGCGGCCCACAAGCACAAGACCCGCGGCTCGCACGTCATGGTGACGAGCGTCGAGGACGACGACAACGCCGCGCGTTTCGCCGGCCAGCTGCACCTGAGCGCCTCCGAGCGCGCGCGCCGCACCACCGCGCGCGGCAAGCCGAAGGCGCGCCGCAACGTCGAGCAGAGCCGCAGCGGCGGCGGGGAGCACGGCTTCTCGCGGCCGACCGCGCCGATCGTGCGCGAGGTCGCCATCGGCGAGGCGATCACCGTGGCCGACCTGGCGCAAAAACTCGCGCTCAAGGGCGGCGACGTGGTCAAGGCGCTGTTCAAGATGGGCGTGATGGCCACCATCACCCAGAGCATCGACCACGACACCGCGGTGCTGGTCACCGAGGAACTCGGCCACAAGGCCGTGCGCGCCGACGCGGACGACGCCGAGACCGAGCTGCTCGCCCACGCCGAGGAAGTGCAGGGCGACAAGGTCGCGCGTCCGCCGGTGGTCACCATCATGGGCCACGTCGACCACGGCAAGACCTCGCTGCTCGACTACATCCGCCGCACCAAGGTGGCCTCCGGCGAGGCCGGCGGCATCACCCAGCACATCGGCGCCTACCACGTCGAAACCGGCAAGGGTGTGATCAGCTTCCTCGACACGCCCGGCCACGCCGCGTTCACGTCGATGCGCGCGCGCGGCGCCAAGCTCACCGACATCGTGGTGCTGGTGGTGGCCGCCGACGACGGCGTGATGCCGCAGACGATCGAGGCGATCCAGCATGCGAAGGCGGCCGGCGTGCCGCTGATCGTGGCGATCAACAAGGTCGACAAGTCCGACGCCGACCCGGGACGCATCAAGAACGAGCTGCTCGGCCAGGAAATCGTCGCCGAGGACTTCGGCGGCGACACGCAGATGGTGGAGCTGTCGGCCAAGACCGGCCAGGGCGTGGACAACCTGCTCGACGCGATCTCGCTGCAGGCCGAAGTGCTCGAGCTCAAGGCCGTGCCCGAAGGCCGCGCCACCGGCGTGGTCATCGAATCCTCGCTCGACAAGGGCCGCGGCCCGGTCGCCACCGTGCTGGTGCAGCAGGGCCTGCTGCAGAAGGGCGACTACCTGGTCTGCGGCGTGCAGTACGGCCGCGTGCGCGCGCTGTTCGACGAGAACGGCCGGCAGGTGCAGAGCGCCGGCCCGTCGATCCCGGTGCAGGTGCTGGGCCTGTCCGGCGTGCCGGACGCGGGCGACGACTTCGTGGTGGTCGCCGATGAGCGCCTGGCCAAGGACGTCGCCCAGCAGCGCGACGCCAAGCGCCGCGAGTCGCGCCTGGTCGCCCAGGCCGGCAACCGCATGGAAGACATCATGGCGCAGATGGGCCAGGGCGAGGCGCAGCAGTCGCTCAACCTGGTCATCAAGGCCGACGTGCAGGGTTCGGTGGAAGCGCTGCGCCAGGCGCTCACCGCGCTGTCGAACGAGCAGATCCGCATCAACGTCATCGTCTCGGGCGTGGGCGGCATCACCGAGTCCGACGCCAACTCGGCCGCGGCGGCCAAGGCCACGATCATCGGCTTCAACGTCCGCGCCGACGCCACCGCGCGCAAGGTCATCGATTCCAACGCGCTCGACCTGCGCTACTTCTCGATCATCTACGACGTCATCGACCAGGTGAAGCAGGTCGCTTCCGGCCTGCTGGGCGTGGAGATCCGCGAGGAGATCATCGGCATCGCCGAGGTCCGCGACGTGTTCCGCAGCTCCAAGTTCGGCGCCGTCGCCGGCTGCATGGTGGTGGAGGGCGTGGTCAAGAAGGCCAAGCCGATCCGCGTGCTGCGCGACAACACGGTGGTCTTCGAGGGCGAGCTGGAATCGCTGCGCCGCTTCAAGGAGAACGTCGAGGAAGTGCGCAGCGGCACCGAATGCGGCATCGGCGTGAAGGCCTACAACGACGTGCAGCCGGGCGACCAGATCGAGTGCTTCGAGCGCATCGAAGTGCAGCGCACGCTGTAAGCATGGACATGTTCTAGTGGCGCAGAAGTCCTTCCATCGCACCGACCGCATTTCCGCCCAGCTCCGCCGCGAGCTGGGCACGCTGGTGCGCGAGGCCGTGCAGGAGCACGGACTGCCCTCGGTCAGCGTTTCGGACGTGGAGGTCACGCGCGACATGGCGCACGCCAAGGTGTTCGTCACCGCATTGCAGCCCGAGCGCGCCGAGGAGGCGATGAAGGGGCTGCGCGCCGTGGCGCCGGAAGTGCGCTTCCGCCTGGCCCGCGCGGTGAAGCTGCGGCACGTCCCGGAGCTGCATTTCCACTACGACGATTCGGTGGATCGGGGCGAGCGCATCGACAACCTGCTGCGCGACCTGTCGGGCGGCTCCGAGCCGACAGGTTCCGAGCCGACGTAACGCCGGTTCGCGAACGCTTCGATCCTCCGCATGCGATCCTCCGATCGGCCGACGGACCGGCTGGCGCGCCGCCGGCAGGGCCGCGCCTGCCGAGCGCCGGCACGGATGCCCCGCCGAGCCCTTGATCGGCGTGCGGCGAACAAGCATTCTCACGCCCGATGAGCCAGAAGCCGCGCACGCGCAAGGGCACGTTCCGCAAGCTGGACGGCATCCTGCTGCTCGACAAGCCGCGCGGCCTGAGTTCGAACCAGGCGCTGCAGCGCGTGCGCCATCTGTTCCGCGCCGAGAAGGCCGGGCATACCGGCAGCCTCGACCCGCTCGCCACCGGCTTGCTGCCGGTGTGCTTCGGCGAGGCCACCAAGATCGCCGGCGGCCTGCTCGGGGCGCGCAAGGCCTACGACACGGTCGCGCGCCTGGGCGTGGTCACCGACACCGACGACGCCGACGGGCAGCCGCTGCGCGAGCGCCCGGTGCCGGCGCTGAGCATCGACGACATCGACCGCGCGCTGCGCGTCTTCCACGGCCGCATCCTGCAGCGCCCGCCGATCTACTCCGCGCTCAAGCGCGGCGGCGAGCCGCTGTACGCCAAGGCCCGGCGCGGCGAAACGGTGGAGGTGGAGGAGCGCGAGATCGACGTGCATGCCTTCGAGCTGCAGTCGGCCGCCGACCTGCTCGACAGCCTGCACCATCCCGATGCGCCGCAACTGCGCCTGCACGTGGAATGCGGCTCGGGCACCTACGTGCGTAGCCTGGTGCGCGACCTGGGCGAGGCGCTGGGCTGCGGCGCCCACGTCGCCGAGCTGCGGCGGCTGTGGGTCGATCCCTTCCGCGATCCGCGGCTGTGGACCTTCGAGGCGCTGGAGGCGCTGGCGCGGCGAAGCGAGCACGGCCTTGATGCTTGCCTGCTGCCGATCGAGACGGGCATGGCCTCGTGGCCGCCGGTCGACGTGAGCCCCGTGCAGGCCGCGCGGCTGGCGCACGGGCAAGGCGTGGAGGGCGGCTTCCGGCCCGAGGGCGCGGTGGCGATCTTCGATCTGCGCGGCCGTGCCCTGGGACTGGGCGAGGTGGACGTCGCCGGCCGCCTGCGCCCGCAACGCATGTTCAGCTGGGCGGTGGGCGCCGCCGCGCCGGGGTAATGGCGCCATCGGGACGTTCCGCCGCATTTTTCATGACTGCGAATTCATGACTGCGAAAAGGAGTACGCGATGAAGACCATGATGTTTCCGCTGTTGCTGGCGCTGGTCCTGGGCTTCGCCCCGGCGTGCCGGGCGCAAGCGCCTGCCGGGGCCGGCGACCCGGAAGCCGTCGCCGCCGAGCTGTATGCGCGCATCAAGGCCTCGGACTGGAAGGGCGCCGCGGCGCTGTTCGACGAGGACGCGCTCAAGCGCTTCCGCGGCATGCTGCAGCCGGTGGTCGACGCGGCCTCCGCCTCGGGCCAGCCGGGCGCGAACGCGCTGTTCGACGGCGCCGACCCGGCCAGCCTGAAACAGGCCGGCGATGCCGAATTCTTCGCCGCCTTCATGGGCGGGATGATGGCGCGCCTGTCCTCGATGGGCGGCGGGATCAGCGCCTCGCAGATCCTGGGCAGCGTCCCCGAGGGCGAGGACCTGCGCCATGTGGTCACCCGCACCAGCGCCACCGCCATGGGCATCGGCATCACCAAGATGGAGGTGGTCAGCCTGCGCCGGCGCGGCGGCGCCTGGAAGGTGTTGCTGAACGGGGAGATCGAGGGCATGGCTAAGGCGATGCAGATGCTGTCGGCCTCGAAGCAGGGGGCGGGCGCCAAGGAGGCCCCGGCGCCGGACGCCCCGCCTGCGCCGGCGCCCGACCAGGCGCCCTGAGCCGGGTGCGATCCGGACGCGCCGCCGTCCGCGGACGGCGGCGGGCGGCCGGAAAATGCCCGATGCGGCGCCGTCCCGGCCCCTGGCCGTCGGTTCCGTTTCGTTAAAGCCTTGTTTCACAAGGCTCCGGCCGGTACACTACGTCGCCGATTTTTCCGGCACCATCCCGTTCACGGCGAGCCATAACGGTGCGCTTCCGGCACATCCCGGGACGTTCCTGTCGGCTTCGCGTCTACCAAAGGCCTCCAGATGTCCATCGACACCAACCAGATCATCGCCGACAACAAGCGCGGCGATAACGACACCGGTTCGCCGGAAGTGCAGGTCGCCCTGCTCAGCGCCCGCATCAGCCACCTCACCGAGCACTTCAAGACCCACAAGCACGATCACCACAGCCGTCGCGGCCTGCTGAAGATGGTCAACCGCCGTCGCAGCCTGCTCGACTACCTGCATCGCAAAGACGCGACGCGGTACAAGGCCCTGATCGAGAAGCTCGGTCTGCGTCGTTAATCGAACACCACGCCGCGGCGCAGCAATGCGCCGCGGTTATTTTATGGATCAGGCGCGGCGCCCGCCGTGCCGGTCCGCCCGCCAGGGGCAGGGGCCCCGCGCGGTTCATCGCTAGTCCATCGCAAGCCCAATCCAGGAATTCCCAACGTGGCAAAAGTTACCAAGAGCTTCCAGTACGGCAATCAGACGGTCACGCTCGAGACCGGCGAGATCGCCCGCCAGGCCGGCGGCGCGGTCATGGTCTCGATCGACGGCACCGTGGTGCTGGTCACCGCAGTGGCGGCCAAGTCGCAGCGCGAAGGGCAGGATTTCTTCCCGCTCACCGTCGATTACGTCGAGAAGTTCTACGCCGGCGGCCGCATCCCGGGCGGCTTCTTCAAGCGCGAAGGCCGTCCGACCGAGAAGGAAACGCTGATCTCGCGCCTGATCGACCGTCCGATCCGTCCGCTGTTCCCGGAAGAATTCCGCAACGAAGTGCAGATCATCGCCCAGGTGGTCTCGCTCAATCCCGAAGTGGACGGCGACATCCCGGCCATGATCGGCGCCTCCGCCGCTCTGGCGCTGACCGGCGCGCCGTTCCAGGGCCCGATCGCCGCCGCCAAGGTCGGCTACAAGAACGGCCAGTACCTGCTCAACCCGACCGCCTCCGAGCTGGCCGACAGCGAGCTGGAGCTGGTGGTCGCCGGCACCTCGCAGGCCGTGCTGATGGTGGAATCGGAAGCCAAGGAGCTGTCCGAGGACGTGATGCTCGGCGCGGTGGTGTTCGGCCACAAGCAGCAGCAGGTGGTGATCAACGCCATCAACGAGCTGGTCACCGAGGCCGGCACCAAGTCCTGGGACTGGCAGGCTCCGGCCAAGAACGAGGCGCTGGTCGCCGCGCTGAAGGAAGCCGTGGGCGGCCAGCTGGCCGAGGCCTTCCAGGTGCGCGACAAGCTGCAGCGCCGCGACGCCATCTCGGCGATCAAGAAGGACGTGCTGGGCGCCCTGGCGCCGCGCGCCGAGTCCGAGGGCTGGAATGCCGCGGACCTGGGCAAGGAGTTTGGCGACCTCGAGTACTACACCATGCGCAACGCGGTGCTCGACACCAAGGTGCGCATCGACGGCCGCGCGCTCGACACCGTGCGCCCGATCGCCTCCAAGGTCGGCGTGCTGCCGCGTACCCACGGCTCGGCGCTGTTCACCCGCGGCGAGACCCAGGCGCTGGTCATCACCACGCTCGGCACCGCCCGCGACGGCCAGATCATCGACGCCATCGCCGGCGAGTACAAGGAACACTTCCTGTTCCACTACAACTTCCCGCCCTTCTCGGTGGGCGAGGCCGGCCGCTTCGGCGCGCCCAAGCGTCGCGAGATCGGCCACGGCCGCCTCGCCAAGCGCGGCGTGCTGGCGGTGATGCCGACGATGGAGGAGTTCCCGTACACGATCCGCGTGGTCTCGGAAATCACCGAGTCCAACGGCTCCTCGTCGATGGCCTCGGTCTGCGGCAGCTCGCTGGCGCTGATGGACGCCGGCGTGCCGATCAAGGCGCCGGTGGCCGGCATCGCCATGGGCCTGGTGAAGGAAGGCGACGCCTTCGTCGTGCTGTCCGACATCCTCGGCGACGAGGATCACTTGGGCGACATGGACTTCAAGGTGGCCGGCACCGCCAACGGCATCTCGGCGCTGCAGATGGACATCAAGATCCAGGGCATCACCGAGGAGATCATGAAGGTGGCACTGGCCCAGGCCAAGCAGGGCCGCCTGCACATCCTGGGCGAGATGAGCAGCGCGCTGACCGCGCCGCGTGGCGAGCTGAGCGAGTACGCCCCGCGCCTGCTGACCATGAAGATCCACCCGGACAAGATCCGCGAGGTGATCGGCAAGGGCGGTTCGACCATCCAGGCCATCACCAAGGAAACCGGCACCCAGATCGACATCCAGGACGACGGCACCATCGTCATCGCCTCGGTGAACGCCGCCGCCGCGCAGGCCGCCAAGGACCGCATCGAGCAGATCACCTCGGACGTCGAGCCGGGCCGCATCTACGAGGGCAAGGTGGTCAAGCTGATGGACTTCGGCGCCTTCGTCACCATCCTGCCCGGCAAGGACGGCCTGGTGCACGTCTCGCAGATTTCCAACGAGCGCGTGGAGAAGGTCTCCGACAAGCTCAAGGAAGGCGACGTGGTCAAGGTCAAGGTGCTGGAAGTCGACAAGCAGGGCCGCATCCGCCTGTCGATGAAGGCCGTCGAGGAAGGCGAGGGCGTGACCGCCGAATAAGCGGCCCCGCCATCGCAGCGCATCGGAAAAGCGGGCCTCGGCCCGCTTTTCTTTTGCGCGCGCCGCGGCGCCGCGCCTTGAAGACCGCCGGCGAAGGCCGCACCTCATCCGCAACCCAGCAAGCCGTCGCCGCCGCGATGGGCGGACGCATCGCGCGCAACCGCCGACGGCCGGCGCGGCACTTCCCGGAGTCCGCCGCATGCCTTTCGCTCCCTATCTCGACCGCTGGGAACTCGTCGCCGACGGCGCGCCGATCCATACCCACAGCAGCGACCTGCTGCCCGTGCGCCGCGCCGACGGCACGCCCGGGATGCTCAAGCTCGCGCGCGAGGCGGAAGAGAAGCTGGGCGGCGTGGTGATGACGTGGTGGAACGGCCGGGGCGCCGCGCGGGTGCTTGCACACGAGGCCGCCAGCGGCGCCTTGCTGCTCGAACGCGCCACCGGAACGCGATCGCTGACGCGCATGGTGCGCGAAGGCCGCGACGACGAGGCCACGCGCATCCTCTGCGCCGTGGTCGGCGATCTGCATGCCCGCCCCGAACCGCCGCCGGCGGGACTGCTGACGCTGCGCGAGTGGTTCGTCGAGCTGGCGCCGATGGCCGCGCGGCACGGCGGCGTGCTGGCCGAGGCCGAGGCCACCGCGCGGGCGCTGCTGGACGCGCCGCGCGATCCGGTCGTGCTGCACGGCGACCTGCATCACGACAACGTGCTCGACTTCGGCGAACGGCGCGGCTGGCTCGCCATCGATCCCAAGCGCCTGCATGGCGAGCGCGGCTTCGACTACGCCAACATGCTGTGCAATCCCGAGGAGGAATTCGCGCTGGCGCCGCAGCGGGTGGCGCGGCGCGTCGAGGTCGTCGCCGAGGCGGCGCGGCTGGATCGCCGCCGCCTGCTGCAGTGGCTGCTGGCCTATGCCGGCCTGTCGGCGGCGTGGTGGCTGGGCGACGGCGCGGACGAGGAAGCCTCGCATCCGCTGGCGGTGGCGGGCGAGGCCTCGCGCCTGCTGGCGCTCGTCTCCGCCTGAGCGTCGCCGCGCCTCATTCCAGGCTGACGCCGGGGATGTTTCCGTCCTGGCGGATGTCGCCGCTGACGGCGTCCCACCATTCCCGGTGCTCGTCGCTGGCCAGGTAGTCGGCGTAGGACACGCCCTGGATCGCCTCGATCGCGTAATCGGCGCGGGCCTGCCCCAGCATCGCGCAGACGGCCTGCAGGATCGGCAACTCCGGCACCGAATGCTCCAGGAACAGGAACTGCCCGGACTGGTTGACCTCGAGGAAGTGGGCGCGGCCCTCGGCGTCGATGGCCAGGTCGACGCAGCCGAAGACGATGCCGAGTTCGCGCATCAGCGCGGAAATCTTCGCTTCCAGCGCCGCCGGCAGCGTCGTCGCGCTGCTGCTGACGCGGTTGCCGATGGAGGAGGCGCGCCAGTCGACGAAGGTGGCGTCGCCGCCGCCCTCGAGCCTGGCGGCGAGGAAGCGGCCGCCGACCACGGTGACGCGCACGTCGTGGGTCTTGGGCACCAGCGCCTGGTAGATGCCGGGGCACTGGCGCAGGCTGTCCTCGTCCTCGAGCATCGCCGCGTCGATGGTGCGCGCGTAGGTGCTGTACATGCGGCCTTCGGCGTCCTGCCAGGTGTGGGTCTGGAACGGCTTGTAGACCACCTGCCCGTTGTCGGCGACGAAGCGGCGGATCTGCGCCGGGTCCGAGGACACCAGGGTGCGCGGGAAGGTCAGGCCGCAGCGCTGCGCGGCGCGCATCTGCACCAGCTTGTTCTCGGCCTCGACCGCGGCGTTGGGCCGGTTCACCCAGAACGTGCCCGCAAGCGCGTCGGCGACGGCGTAGGCGTTGAGGAGGAAGCGCTTCCACTCGTTGCGCACGAACGGCAGGTCGCTCTCCTGGGTGCGCGGGAAGTGTTCGGGAAACCTCGGGCGGCGGAACCAGACGCTGCTGACGGCGCCGGGCGAGAGTGCGCCGAAGGCGGCGACGCCGCCCTGGTCGTCGAATTCCAGCGACGCCGGCGTCAGCGCCTCGTCGGCCAGGCTGTGCGCCCAGACCGGCGCGTAGCCGTTGCGGCGCAGTCCCCAGCGCACGGCGTGGGCGTGGATGTCGTGGGCGTAGACGGACAGGATGAGCGGATTGGCGGCCGGCGGATCGACGGCCGAGGGCTTGCGCGAATGCGAGGTCATGCGGGATGCGGACTCCAGGGGCTCGACGCAAATGCGCCCCGGCTCGCGGGGCGCATCGGGACTGCTACCGCCCGGACAGGCGGTTGGGCCGCGTCAAACGACAGGAACTGCGTCCATGCGGTCGTCGATGCGGTTCAGTCCAGCTGGCCCGGATCGGCCGGGTCGTCGCCGTTGGGACCGGTGGCGTGCGTGGTGTCCGGCCTGCCGCCGGCGATCGCCGCGATTTCGGCCGGCGTCAGTTCGCGGGCGACGTTGCGGGCGAGCGGGCGGGTGGACTCGGTCTTGTCATTCTGGTTCATGACATCTCCTGCATGCGCCGGAAACGGAAGCCGTCCGGCATCGGCTTTTGCTGCGTTTCGATGCTAAGGCAAAGCTTGTCGAGCAGTTGTTAGAAGCGTCTTAATCGTGATGGCCTGCACGCTCGGTTTTCGATGCGCGGGCGTATTCGTCCACGCTACGCGCGATCGCGGCGCCCTCGCGCAGTTCGATGATGCGATCGGCGTTCAGGATGGTCTCCGGGCGGTGGGCGATGACGATGCGGGTCATCGCCAATCCCGCGATGCAGTCGTTGATGGCGCGCTCGCGTGCCACGTCGAGATGGCTGGTGGCCTCGTCCAGCAGCAGGATCGCCGGCTGCCGGTACAGCGCGCGCGCCAGCAGCACGCGCTGCTTCTGGCCGCCGGAGAGGGTCGAGCCCATGTCGCCGACCAGGGATTCGTAGCCCATGGGCATGCGCAGGATGTCGTCGTGGATCTGCGCGGCGCGCGCGGCGGTCTCGATGGCCTCCTGGGTCGCGTCGGCGTCGAAGCCGCAGATGTTCTCCGCGATCGAGCCGGCGAACAGCGCATCGTCCTGCATCACCGTGCCGAAGCGGGCGCGGTAGTTGCCCAGGCCATAGTGGCGGATGTCGACGCCGCCGATCCCGATCCGGCCATGGGCCGGGTGCAGCAGGCCGAGCAGCAGCTTGGCCAGCGTGGTCTTGCCGCAGCCGGAGGGGCCGACGATGGCCACCGATTCGCCCGCCTCGATCCGCAGGCTGCAGTCGCGCAGGATCCACGGCTCGTCCTCGGCGTAGCGGAAGCTGACGCCGTCCACCTGCAGCGTCGGCGCCGGCGCAGGGCCGGCGTATTGGCCCGTGACATGCGGCTCGGGCGGCTCCAGCGCGATGTCGGCGATGCGCATGCCGTGCAGTCCCAGCAGGCGCAGGTCGACGAACTTGTCGATCAGGCTGCTGGTGCGGGTGGCGAACAGGTCGGCGTAGGTGACGAAGACCACTAGCATGCCGGCGCTGAACTGCCCGCGCAGCGTCATCCAGGCGGCGATCCAGATCAGCAGCACGCGCTGCGCACCGAACACCAGGCGCGACAGGCCGCCGAACAGGGCGGCGACGCGGCCGATGGCCGCCTCGCGGTTGGCCACCTCCACCGTGGCGTTGGCCACCCGCGCGCGCCGCTGCGCCTGCTGGTTGGCCAGCTTGATGGTCTGCACGCCGTGGATGGATTCGATCAGCTGGCTCTGCTGGCGTGCCACGTAGGTCAGCTGTTCCTCCTTCAGCGACCACAGCTTGCGGTAGGCCAGCCAGCGCAGCAGCGCGTAGGCGGCGAAGGCGGCCAGCACCAGCGCGGTGAGCAGCGGGCTGTAGAGCAGCAGCAGGATCAGCACCAGCGAGACGGTCAGCCCGTCCAACACCGCCTCGACGAAGCTGCCGGTGAGGGTCTGCTGCACCGTCTGCAGCGACAGGAAGCGCGACAGCACCCCGCCGACGCTGCGCTTCTCGAAGTAGTCCAGCGGCAGCCGCAGCAGGTGGCCGAACAGGTTGGCCAGCCATTGCGCGTTGAGCGAGGCACCGATGCCGGCGACGACCCAGCCGCGCATCGCGGCGATGGCCGACTGCAGCACCACGATGGCGAGGAAGCCGATGCCGATCAGCGACAGCAGCCCGAGATCGGCCGAGACCAGCACGTCGTCGACCACCCATTGCATCGACAAGGGCAGCGCCAGCGTCAGCACCTCCAGCGCCACCGCCAGCATCAGCACCTGGGCCAGCGCGCGGCGCACGCCGGTGACCCGGCCGATCAGCGAGGACAGCGAGATCCGCTGGCGCTCGCGCAGCGGCTCGAAATCCGCCGCGGGGGCGAGTTCGAGCGCGATGCCGGTGAAGTGGCGGCCGAATTCGGCCAGCGACATCGTCACCTCGCCGCGCGCGGGGTCGTGGACGGTGGCGCGCTCGCGGCCGATCTCCTTGAGCACCACGAAGTGGTTCAGGTCCCAATGCAGGATGCAGGGCAGGGCGATCTCGCGCAGGTGCGCCACCTCGGCGCGCAGCGGCCGCGCCTGGAAGCCGAGCGTGCCGGCGATCGCGATCAGCCGCGACAGGCCGGCGCCCTTGAGAGAGATCGGGAAGCGCCGGCGCATGCTGGCCAGGTCGATGTCGTGGCCGTGGTAGCGGGCGACCATCACCAGGCAGGCCAGCCCGCATTCGGCGATCTCGTTCTGCTGCACCACCGGCAGCCGCTGGCGATCGGCGCGCCTCAAGGCGCGGCTCCGGCGCCGGCGCGCAGCGGATCGAGCAGGAACTGGTACAGGCGCCGGCGTTCGAGCAGCAGGTCGGCATCCAGCGTCATGGTCGCGCGCAGGGGCAGGGCGCCCGATCCCGGGTCCAGCGCGATCACGGCGCGATAGGCCGGGGCGTCGAGGCGGATGCCGCTGCGCGCCTGGATCTCCTGCGCGGGCAGGGCGCTGCCGGAGAGCTCGACGACGCGGCCATAGCGCTGGCCGTAGCGCTGGTAGGGAAAGGCATGGAAGCGCATCGCCACGCGCGTACCGACGCGCAGGGCGCCGGCGGCGCGGCTGGGCACCCACAGCTCGGCGCGCAGCGCGGAGCCCTGCGGAATCAGGGTGAGCAGGCGCTGTCCCTGGACGACGGCATCGCCGGCCGCGACGCCGAGGCCGGCGACCGTGCCCGCGCGCGGCGCGCGCAGGCGCAATCCGCCCTCGACGCGGTTGCGCGCGCGCTCCTGGGAGACGTCGGCGAGCGTGCGTTCGATTTCGCTGCGGCGCAGTCCGGTGTCGAGCGGCAGCACCTGCAGCTCGGCGCGCGCGGCCGCCAGCGTCTGCTCGATGTCGAGCTGCTCCTGGCGGCTGGCCTGCGCCGAGGCCTCGGCCTCCAGCGCGGCGTTCTCGTAGCCCTGGATCTGCACCGCGCTGACGATCTGCTGCTTCTCCAGCGGGCGCACGCGCTCGAGCATGGCGCGTGCGCTGGCGGCCTGGGCGTCGCGCAGGCGGTGGCGCTGTTCGGCGGCGGCCCGCTGCTGCGAGAGCGAGGCGATCTTCGCGCGCAGCGCGGCGGCGCGCTGGCCCTCGCCCTGGCGCAGGTCGGCCAGGTCGGCCTGCAGCCGCGTGCGCTTGCGCTCGAGCTCGGCGCCGATGGCGGCGCTCAGGCCACCCGGCAGTTGCGGCGCGTCGAGGTCGGAGGAGAGCTCCAGCAGATCCTGGCCGCGCCGTACCGGCTGGCCTTCGCGCACCAGCACGCGGGCGACGACGCCCTTGGCCGGAGCGGCGACGCTCGGCAATCCGTCGGCCGGGATCAGGCGCCCCTGCACGCGCTCCTTGCGCGCGTAGCTGCCGAACGCCAGCACCAGCAGCAGCGCCAGCACGGCCGCCGCGGCGACGATCGCCATCGGCCAGCCCAGCCGCGAGGAGGTCAGCCGCACGGTGCCGAGCCATTGCTCCTTCCTGGCGTCGAGCACCTCGCGCCGGAACAGGTCCTCAGTCATGGCATGCCGGGGATTCCCTGCCCGGATCGCGCCCGCTCAGGGGGCGCATGCGATACGGCGATCCATCGGGGCGGGGGCGGAAGGGCTGGGCATGGCGTCCGCGGCGGCAAGGGGAGTGCGGAGGCTGGCAAAAGCCGCCACGCGATGCAAGCGCGGGCCATCACGAAGCCGGGTGCGCGCGCAAATAAGCCAGGGGCATCACGACATGCCGCCCTTTCATTGTATGTCGCAGTGCAGCAAACACAGAATCATCGCACGGCCCGCCGCACGATACGATCACGCGGCAGGGGCCGCGACTCTCGCCAAGGACATTTCATGCACGCCGCCAGACATTCGCGACGCCCATTGCCGTGGGCCCTTCTTCCGCTGCTCGGATTGCCCGGGCTGGCCGCAGCGCAAGCGCAGCAGCAGGCGCCGGCGCAGGAGCAGCCCACCACCCTGGACAACGTGGTGGTCACCGGTTCGCGCATCCCGCGCGCGACGCTGGAAGGCCCTTCGCCGGTCACCGTGATCAAGAAGGAGGACATCGACGCGCAGGGCTTCCGCAGCGTGTTCGACGCGGTCAGCGCGCTGGCGCAGAACAACGGCGCGGTGCAGGGCGAGGACTTCGGCAATACCTTCACGCCGGCGGCCAACACCATCAACCTGCGCGGCCTGGGGCCGAACCACACCCTGATCCTGCTCAACGGCCGGCGCCTGGCCGACTATCCGATCGCCTACGAGGGCTCGCTGAGCATCGTCAACCTGGCCAATATCCCCAGCGCCCTGATCGAGCGCATCGAGGTGCTCGCCGGCGGCGCGTCGGCCGTTTACGGATCGGACGCGGTCGCCGGCGTGGTCAACATCATCCTCAAGCAGCGCTACGACGGCAGCGATCTCAACCTGCGCGTGGGCGGGACCCAGGAGGGCGGCGGGCAGAACCAGCGCCTGCAGTTCACCAGCGGCTACTCCACCGATCGCTTCGATGCGGTCTACGGCATCGAATTGCTGCATCGCAAGCCGATCTGGGGATCGCAGCGCGATTTCATGGATTCCTACGCCGACGATCCCACCGGCGTGCCGGGCCTGCCGTATTCGGTGTTCGTCCGGCGCCGTCCCGATCTCCAGCGCAACAGCTACATCGACCCGGCCGACGCCTGCGCGGCGGGCGGCTACCTGGCCGGAGACACCACCTTCCGCGCCTTCAATCCGCGCCAGGGCTATTTCTGCGGCAGCTATGAGGGCCGTCCCAAGTTCTGGACGGTGCAGACCGAAAAGAAGAACGCCGACGCCTACGGCGCGCTGACCTGGCATCTGAACGACCGCACCGACCTGTTCGCCGACGTCGCGCTGGGCATCGCCAGCATCCAGAACAACACCAGCGTGCCGACCTGGACCTCGGACGCCGCCAGCAACGGCTATTTCATCAACCAGGGCAACGGAAACACGCCGGAAGTGCTGCAACGCAACTTCATGCCGGAGGAGATCGGCTCGGCGCACGCCAACAACCGCCACTACCTGGAGCGCAGCTGGGCATTCACCGTCGGCGCCAAGGGCACGTTCGGCGATTCGGACTGGGACTACGAGGCCGCCTACAACCGCGGCCGCTACGAGAACCGCACCCGGCGCCGCGCCTTCCTGACCGGCATCAACGAGTATTTTCTCGGTCCCAAGCTCGGCGAGCAGGACGGCATCAACGTCTACAACCCGGACATGGCGCGCTTCTACCGGCCGCTGAGCCCTGGCGAATACGACGCGCTGACCGGCCGCTACGAGAGCGTCAACAGCTCCTGGATCAGCAACTTCAGCTTCACCGTCAACGGCAAGCTGTTCGACCTGCCGGCCGGCGGGGTCGATCTGGCGGCCGTGGTCGAGGCCGGCCAGCAGGGCTACAGCAACCGTCCCGATCCGCGCCTGGGGCAGGGCGTATTCTGGAACAGCAGTGCCGGCGTTCCGGCGCGCGGGGAGCGCGACCGTTACGCGATCGGCGCCGAGATCAAGGTGCCCGTCTTCGAACGCCTGACCGCGAGCGCGGCCGCGCGCTACGACGAGTTCCGCTTCGCCGGACGCAAGATCAGCAAGAGCACCTGGAACGCCGGCCTGGAGTTCCGGCCGGTGGACAGCCTGCTGCTGCGCGCCACCGCCGCCACCAGCTTCCGCGCGCCCGACATGAACTACGTCTTCGCGGCGCAGACGCGCGGCTACAACCCGGGCATGACCGACTACTGGCGCTGCCGCACCGCCGGCCAGCCCTACGACGACTGCGACTATTCGGGGTTGAACATCGACTACACCAGCACCGGCAATCCGGACCTGAAGCCGGAGAACGGCAAGTCCTACGGCATCGGCGTGGTCTGGTCGCCTTCGCAGAACTTCGATCTGTCGGTGGACTACTACAACGTGCGCCTGGACGACCAGGTCACCGACCTGGACACCGACCGCATCCTGCGCAACGAGGCCGATTGCCGCGTCGGCAGCACCCTGGGCGGAGACCCGCGCGACATCAATTCGCCCTTGTGCCAGGACGCGCTGGCCCGCGTGGTCCGCAACCCGCCCGACGCGCCGGTGGGGCCAAACGAGGTGCGCCGCGTGCTCACCAATGCGATCAACGCCTCCTACGAGCGGGTCAGCGGCGTCGACCTGAAGACCAACTACCGCTGGAGCGGCGGCCGCTACGGCGACTTCCGCGCCAGCCTGTCCTACAACCTGGTGATCAAGCACGAGTACAGCCAGTTCTCCGACGATCCGATCACCGACCAGCGCAACGCGCTCGACTTCTACGACTGGCGCAGCAAGCTCAACGGCAACCTGTCGTGGGAGCGGGGAGCATGGTCGGCCACGCTCTACGGCATCCGCTACGGCAGCCTGCCCAATGCCAACGGCAGCGGCCGCATCGCGCCGTACATGCTCTACAACGGCAGCATCGGCTATCGCTTCGACGACAAGAACACGCTGTCGCTGATCGTCAACAACCTGCGCAACACGCATCCGCCGCTGGACAAGACCGGCGAGGGCGGCTGGCCGTTCTACCCGGTCGGCAACTACGATCCCTACGGCCGGCAGTTCTGGCTGGAGTACAACGTCCACTTCGATTGAAGCGGATCGGGCGGCGGGTTCCCGGTGCCGGGCGCGAGGCCGGCACCGGACGTGGCCGCGAGGGATGCGCGCCGCGGCCTAGGCGAACATCCGCTCCAGCCAGGCCAGCAGGCGCCACAACAGCCTGCGCCGGGCTTGGGGTGCGTGTTCCCTGGCGGGCGGCGCGGTGCCGACGAGGCTGGAGGACGGCGGTTGGCCCGTGCGCGCCGGCAACGACGCGGTGGGCGGCGCGGCCGCGAGCGTGCCGGCCGCGAACAGGCCCAGCGGCGCGTAGCCGGCATAGCCGGGGAACACCGTGCCGATCTGGTTGTTGCCCATGCGCTGGATCAGCAGTTCCGAGAGCACGCGGCGGAAATCGGTGGTCACCGGCACGTCGCCGAAGTAGCTCGACAGCACCTCGGGATCGAGCCCCTTCCACGTGCCGTACAGCTTGCGACCGTTGACCGCGCCGCCGAGCACCAGCAGGGGATTGCCGTAGCCGTGGTCGGTGCCGCCGCTGCCGTTCTCGCGCACGCGGCGGCCGAACTCGGACTGCACGATCACCGTGACCCGCGGCAGTTCGCCGCCGGTCTTGAGCTCGGCGTAGAAGGCGGTGAGCGCCTGCGACAGTTCGGCGACCTTGTTCTGGAAGTAGTGGTAGCCGCTGCCCGCGCTGCCCTGGCCCTCGTGGGTGTCCCAGCCGCCCAGGTCGAGCGCGGCATAGCGCATGCCGAGGTTGAAGCGGATCGACTGCGCCACCGTCCACAGCTGGCGCGCGAAGGCGGTGGCCGGCCAGCCGGCCGGCGGATCGGAGTAGGGCTGGGCGGCGATCACGCGCAGCGACAGGTCGGCGCGCTGTCCGCTGGTCTCCAGCGCGGTGCCGCCGGCCCACAGCGAGGCCAGCGTTTCGCTGATGCCGCGATAGCCGGCGGGATCGCCCTCGCGGCGCCGCTGCCAGGCCCAGGCGCTGGCGTTGAGCGCGAATTCCTGCGGGCTGCCCATGGTCAGTGCCTGCGCGGCGCCGAGCAGGTTGGCCGGCGTGCGGCTGTTCACCGCCAGCGCCGGCATGGTTTCGTTGCCGATCGTGCCCGGCTGCGTGTTCCAGGCGCGGGTGATCCAGCCGCTGCCGGTGCCGTGCTGGCCGGGCGTGCCGAGGTCGAGATAGAGCTGCGCGTCGAAATGGCTGCGCGTGACGGCGGTCAGCAGGCCGCAGCTCTGCACGATCGCCAGCCTGCCGTCGTTCCAGATATCGCGCAGGCCGCTGGCCGAGGGATGCAGGCCGAAACCGGTGGCGGCGCCGTTGGCCAGGGTCAGCGGCAGCGCAGCGTAGGCGCCGGAGGCCGGCAGGGCGAGGTTGGGCCGCGCCTGCTCGTAGAAGCTGCGGTCGTCGCCGGAGACCGGCGGCACCAGGTTGAGGCCGTCGATGCCGCCGCGCAGGAACACGTGCACCACGGTGTCGTAGGGATTGGCGGCGGCGAAGGCGGCATCGGAGAACAGCAGCGCCGGTCCGGCGGCGCCGGCGGTCGCCGTGGCGCAGCAGCCCTTGAGGAATTCGCGGCGGTTGAGGATCAGGCGTGACATGGCATCCTCCTCAGCGCGCCAGGAATTCGGGCGACAGCAGCACCAGCGCCACCATGCTGCGCAACCGCTGCTGGTTGTAGTGCTTCTTCAGGTCGTTGATCGCCCAGGTGTCGGTGTCGGCGATGATCTCGGTCTCGGCGCCGTTCTGGCGCATGAAGTCGACCAGCACCTGGCGCCGCGCCGGCAGGTAGCCGAGCAGGCGCAGGCACCAGAAATCCACCAGGTTGCGCGAGGTCCATTGCGTCACGCCGCTGCGCGTGGCGCTCAGGATCGGCGCGATCGGCGTGCCGTCCACCGACTTCTCGGTCAGCCAGCCGAGCAGGTTCCAGGTCATGCCCAGCGTGTTCGAGCCCGACCAGGCGGCGGCGGTGTCCGGGTAGCCGTTGGGCGCGGGCCAGTCGTAGGGCGTGTGGCCGGACAGGCCCATGCGCCAGGAGAACTCGTCGCCGGGCTGGCCGATGGGCAGGGTCCACTGGCTGCCGAGGGCGCGCAGCGCCGCGGCCACCGCCTCGAACGGACGGCGGATCTTCTCGCCCCAACTGTCGTAGGCGGCCGAGGACAGCAGGATGTGGCGCAGGGTGAGCTTGATCTGGTCAGCGTTCTGCCAGTTGGCGCGGAACACCGCCGCCGCGCTGTCGACCAGCGCGGGGTCGGGCGTATCGGAAAAGAAGCGGCGGATCAGCTTGCGGCAGATGAACTTCGCCACGCGCGGATGCTGGGCGATGCGATTGAGGATGTCGCGGCCGTCCTTGAGCGCGGCCTGCTCGGGATAGAGGAACATGCCCAGCGGGTACTTCGGCCCGGTGTCGTGCCAGGACGGGCGGTAGACGAAGCTGCCGTCGTTCTCGCTGGGGAACTGCCAGTTGCCGTTCTTCACCGTCCAGCCGGTGAAGGCGGCGGCGGTCTCGTAGACGTCGATGTCGGTGTAGCCGATCGGGAAGCTCGGATCCTCCGGGCAGGGCGGGACCTGGAAGGGATCCATCAGGCCGAGGTAGTTCTCGCTGCCGAAGGTGTGCAGCTCCAGCAGCTCGCGGGCGAAGTTCTCGTTGGGGCCGGCGCGGGTGTTGGACTGGTTGTCGAGGTAGTACAGCATCGCCGTGCTGCCGGCCACCGCCTCGAGCATCGCGCGGAAGTTGCCGAAGGCGTACTTGCGGATGACGTCGCGGTCGTAGTGCACGTAGACCGGACCGCCGACGTAGTCGCTGGCGGTGACGTTGAAGTGGTCGTGCCAGAACATCGTCATCACTTCGCGCAGCTGCCGCTTGGAATGCACCGCGCGCACCAGCGCGGCGCGCTGGATTTCCCAGGCCGGCCGCATCCGCACCTCGTAGGCGGGATCGGGCAGCACGTGGTCGGCCCAGAGCTGGGTGAGGCTCTTGCCGAGCGTGTTGTAGCCGGCGGCGCCGAGCCGCGATTCCACCGCGCTGTCGTCGATGGCGCTCCAGTTGAGCTGCTTGTCGACATAGGCCGTCAGCCGCGCGCTGTCGCTGCCGCCCAGGGCGTTGAAGGCGGCGATCTCGCCGGCGGTGGCGCCGAAGCTCATGTTGTTGAGCGCGCGCACCGCGAAGGGCGGGGTCGGCAGGACCGCCGGGCCCGCGCTGCGCGGCGGCAGCGGCGAGGAAATCGGCGGGGCCTTCGCGGCGGCACCGGCGGCGGCCGCGGCAAAGGCCTGCTTCGGCGCCGGGCGGAACTGCAGCGGTCGGCCATGGCCGTAGCGCCGTTCCAACATGGCGCGGATCGCGGAAGGCGAGTCCGGCGCAGGTGCCGGCGGTGCCGTCGCGGGCGTGTGCGGCGTCGCGGCGCGCCGGATGCGAAGCGGCGCGTCTCCCGTGCCCTGGAAGTCTCGTTGAGCCATGCGGATTTTCCCCCGATCCATACCCCTCGATTTCGAGTATAGGAGCGAAAAATTTCGCGGCGGCGGCGCATGCCTGCGCTGCAGGTGCAAAATCACGGTGCTGCCAACGGATCGTGGTGCCGAATGTGGCGTCGGTCATGTTTCCCGGCGCGCGCGCCGGACAATGCGGCGCTGCGGCGTCGCGTTCAGGTCAGGCCGGTGGCGTAGAACAGCGCGATCACCACGAACACGGCCAGCGTCTTTACCAGGGTGATCGCGAAGACGTCCTTGTAGGCCTGGCGATGGCTCAGGCCGGTGACGGCGAGCAGGGTGATCACCGCGCCGTTGTGCGGCAGCGTGTCCATGCCGCCGGAGGCCATGGCCGCGATGCGGTGCAGCACTTCCATCGGGATGCCGGCGGCCTGGGCGTTGGCGATGAAGGTCTCGCCCATGGCGGCCAGGGCGATGCTCATCCCGCCCGAGGCCGATCCGGTGATGCCGGCCAGCGCGGTGACGGTGACCGCCTCGTTGACCAGCGGGTTGGGAATCGCGCCGAGCGCGTTGGCCACCACCAGGAAGCCGGGCAGGGCGGCGATCACCGCGCCGAAGCCGTATTCCGATGCGGTGTTCATCGAGGCCAGCAGCGCGCCGCCGATCGCCGACTTGCTGCCCTCGGCGAAACTGGCCATCACCGCCTTCCAGGCGAACAGCAGGATGGTGGCGATGCCGAGCAGCAGCGCGCCTTCCACCGCCCAGATCGCCGCCACCTTGGAGATCTCCTGCACCACCGGCGCGGCCTTGCCGGTGGCCGAGGGCAGGAAGCTGTGGCTCTCGCCATAGAGCTGCGGAATCCAGCCGGTAAGCAGCTTGTTGGCCGCGCCCACCACCAGCAGCGGCGACAGCGCCAGCAGCGGATGGGCGAGTTTGCCGCCGGCGAAGGGCGCGGGCTCGTTGACCAGCTTGGCCGGATCGCCGTAGCCCTCGCCGGCGGCGAGTGCGGCGCGGCGGCGCCATTCCAGGTACAGCATGCCCACGCTCAGGATGAACACCCCGCCGAGCGTGCCCAGCCAGGGCGCCGCCCAGGCGTTGGTGCCGAAGAAGGCGGTCGGGATGATGTTCTGGATCTGCGGCGTGCCCGGCAGCGCGTCCATGGTGAAGGTGAAGGCGCCCAGCGCGATGGTGCCGGGGATCAGGCGCTTGGGGATGTCGCCCTGGCGGAAGAGCTCCGCGGCGAAGGGATAGACGGCGAACACCACCACGAACAGCGACACGCCGCCGTAGGTGAGCAGGGCGCACACCAGCACGATCGACAGCATCGCGCGGCGCGCGCCGACCAGGCGGATCACCGCCGCGACGATCGCCTTGGAGAACCCGGACAGCTCGATCAGCTTGCCGAACACCGCGCCGAGCAGGAACACCGGGAAATACAGCTTCAGGAAGCCGACCATCTTGTCCATGAACAGCCCGGTGAACATCGGCGCCACCAGCGACGGGTCGGTCAGCAGCACCGCGCCCAGCGCCGCCACCGGCGCGAACAGGATCACGCTGTAGCCGCGGTAGGCGACGAACATCAGGAAGCACAGCGCGGCCAGCACGACGGCAAATTGGGTGGCGAAAGCCATTCGACGATCCCTGCGCGGGGAGGCCGCGCATCGCCGGGGCAGTGTCCGCGCGCGGCCGGCGCCGGCCCATTGTCCGAAGGTACGATGCGGGCCTGCCCGCGCCGGGCCTAGTCTTTCCCCGTCGGCGGCCATGGGCCGCACGTATCGCCATGCCAGGCATGACTACATCAGTCGAGGGGATTTCATGACGCGCGCCATCCGCAAGCACAGCACACTCAGCCTGGCCGTCGCGCTGGGCCTGACCGCGGCCCCCGGCCTGCACGCGCAGGAGGCGGCCGCGCCGGCCGACGGCACGGCGGCGACCACCCTCGACAGCATCACCGTCACCGCGCGCAAGCGCGAGGAAACCCTGCAGGAGGTGCCGGTCGCGGTGACCGCCTTCACGCCGGCCCTGCTCGACAAGCTCAACGTGCAGGACATCGGCGACCTCGACGCGCAGGTGCCCAACCTGACCATCTACGCCGCGCGCGGTTCCAGCAGCACCGCCACCGCCTACATCCGCGGCATCGGCCAGGCCGATCCGCTGTGGGGCGTGGACCCGGGCGTGGGCATCTACCTCGACGACGTCTACATCGCACGGCCGCAGGGCGCGCTGCTGGACGTGTTCGACGTCGGCCGCATCGAGGTGCTGCGCGGCCCGCAGGGCACGCTGTACGGCAAGAACACCATCGGCGGCGCCATCAAATACATTTCCCGCGAGCTGCCCAAGCAGGTCCACGGCTTCGGCCAGATCACCGTGGGCAGCTACAACCAGCTCGACGCCAAGGCCGCGATCGGCGGGCCGATCGGCGGCAGCGAGGCGCTGCGCGGGCGGCTGTCGGTGGCCAGCCTCAACCGCGACGGCTTCGGCGAGAACCTGAGCAACGGCCAGGAGGTCAGCGACAAGGAGATCAACGCCGTGCGCGTGCAGCTCGGCGCCTTCGCCACCGAGGCGTTCGACGTGCAGTTCGCCGCGGACTGGCTGGACGACCAGTCCGGCGTGCGCGGCGCCAAGCTGCTGGCGCCCAACCCGCTGGCGCCGGCCTATCCGCCGCTGGACGACCGCTACGACATCCGCAGCGGCATGCCCAACGTCAACGACACCACCATGAAGGGCGCCTCGGCCACGGTGAACTGGCGCCCGAACGAGAACTGGGCGTTCAAGTACGTGGTGGCCAAGCGCGAGTCCGACACCGAGACCAACATCGACTTCGACGAGACGCCGCTGCCGCTGGTCGACGTGCTGGCCTACTACAGCGACGAGCAGGTCAGCCACGAGCTGCAGGCCAACTTCGACGCCGGCGGCCGCGCCCGCGGCGTGATGGGCCTGTACTTCTTCGACGGCGAGGCCGGCGGACAGGTGCGCAACCACTTCGAGAACCCCTTCCTGCCGCCGTCGCTGACCAACCCGCTGTACGGCGACACCCAGGGCAAGGTGCTGACCAAGAGCGTGGCGCTGTACGCCGACTGGACGTTCGACCTCACCGACCGCCTGAAGCTGGACGTCGGCGCGCGCTACACCGACGAGGACAAGCACGCGATCGCGCTGAACCGCTTCTACACCAACGGCGACTTCACCACCGCCTGGGCCACGGCCGCCAACTTCGACAGGACCGTCAGCTTCGAGAACGTGTCGCCGAAGATCTCGCTGGACTACCAGATCACCCCGGACATCATGGTCTACGGCCTGGCCAGCCGCGGCTTCAAGTCGGGCGGCTTCAACATCCGCGCCAACACCACCGCGGTGCCGCGCTCGGGCGAGCCCTTCGACGACGAGTCCGTGGACAGCTACGAGATCGGCAGCAAGATGGCGCTGCTCGACCAGCGCCTGTTCCTGAACCTGTCGCTGTTCCACAACGTGTACAAGGACATCCAGCTGTCGGTGTTCACCTCCTACACCTTGCCCGACGGCAGCCAGAGCTTCTTCGGCGATTTCACCAATGCCGGCAAGGGCACCGTGGACGGCGCCGAGGTGGAGTTCCAGTTCCTGCCGACCCCGAACTGGGTGCTCAGCGGCAACCTGGCCTGGCTCGACGCCAAGTACGACGAGTTCATCAGCGGCGGCGTCAACATCGCCGACACCCAGAAGTTCACCAACGCGCCGGAGTTCTCGGGCGCGCTCAACCTGGAATACCGCACCGACCTGGCCAACGGCGGCAACCTGTCGGCGCGCGTGGGCTACAGCTACCAGAGCGAGGTCTGGCCGACCACCGACCTGAGTCCGCTGATCCGCCAGGGCGCCTACGGCCTGGTCAACGCGGGGGTGACCTGGCGCTACGACGACCGCTGGTCGTTCTCGCTGCAGGGCAGCAACCTGGCCGACAAGGAATACCGCACCACCGGCTACAACATCGCCGCCTACGGCGTGCTCACCGGCTTCTACGGCGCGCCGCGCCAGTACATGCTCAGCGCGCGCTACGAGTTCTGAGGCGGCGTTTCCAGGAAACGGCCCCGACAGGGACGCGATGCGACCGCAAGGACGCGGCGGCCGCTCCGGTGCGCAAGGCCGGCGTCGCCGTGGGCCGCATCGGGCGGAGCGGCCCCCGCGGACCGAAGCGGATATGCTTGCGCCTGGACAGGCGGATAGCGGGGAGCTCATGAGGACGGCCCGGTTGGGGGGAACGGTGGCTTTGGCGATGGCGGCTTTGTCCTGCTTCGCAGCCCCTGCCTGGGGCCGGGGCGCCGCGCCGGCAACGCCGCCCCGGATGTGCCATGAGCCCGCGCTGGCGAGGACGCAGTGTCTGATCCAGGCGGCCCTGGAAGACCTGGCGGCGACTTACCCGAACACGGGCGGCGGCGGCATTGTCGAGATCAAGGCTTTGTCCACGCTCGTGTACCGGATATCGATCGCCCAGGAGGAGCGGGTCGATCTGGTGACCTACGAGTTCGAGATCGAGCCCGATGGCAGAACGCGTATCGTAAAGCGCACCGAAGGCGTCAAGTAGGCCGAGCCGGATGGCGGCGGCTTGCCAACTCGCATCGCAATTCTCCGGTTGCGAATCCGCCATGGCGTTGTTTCACGCTCCCCGTCAGCGCATTGAGTACCCGTTGCACGCGAATCGCTTCGTGCCTTGCATGAAAGCGGCGGTTGCCGTGCAGGGGGAAGGACTCCCGCCGCGGCCAGGGGCGCGCCGATGCTGAGCATCGGCGTGGTCGTGCTGGCCGCGGTGCTGTGGCTGGCGCTGATGTTCGGCACCGCCCTGTACGGCGAGCGCCACCCGGCGGCGCTGGCGCGGCACTGGCGCCACGTCTACGCGCTGTCGCTGGCGGTGCACTGCACCTCGTGGTCGTTCTACGGCACCGTCACCCAGGCCGCGCGCTACGGCTGGCCGCTGCCGCCGACCTTCCTCGGCGCCATCGCCTTCTACGCGCTGGCGGTGGCCTTCATGGTGCGGCTGGTGCGGCTGGCGCGCGAGACCAATGCCACCTCGTTGGCCGACCTGATCGCCACGCGCCTGGGCAAGGACGCCTGGCTGGCGGCGGTGGTGACCCTGGTCGCCGCGCTTGGCCTGATCCCGTACATCGCCCTGCAGCTGAAGGCGGTGACGATGAGCTTCTCCACCCTGACCGGCGGCGGCGCCGTCGCCGAGGTGGCGTTCTGGCGCGACGGCGCGCTGTACGTGGCGCTGGCGATGGCGCTGTTCGCGATGCTGTTCGGCGCGCGCCGCGCCAGCGCGGTCGAGCACAACCACGGGCTGGTGCTGGCGATCGCCTTCGAGTCGCTGTTCAAGCTGGCGGCGATGCTGGCGCTGGGCGCCTTCGTCTGGCTGGGGTTGGATGCGCTGCCGCAGGCACCGCCGCCGTCGGTGCCGCAGACCAGCGACGGCTTCGCGCCGCTGGTGCTGCTGGGCGCGCTGGCGATGTTCATCCTGCCGCACCAGTTCCATGTCGGCGTGGTGGAGTGCCGCGACGCGGGCGACGTGCGCACCTCGCGCTGGCAGTTTCCGCTGTACCTGCTGCTGATCGCCCTGCCGGCACTGCCGCTGGCGCGCGCCGGCGCGACGCTGCTCGGCGACAGCGTGCCCTCGGACATGTACGCATTGGCATTGCCCTTCTCGCGCGGACACGAGGGCGTGGCGCTGTTCGCCTTCCTCGGCGGCCTGAGCGCGGCCACCGGCATGGTGGTGGTGAGCACGCTGACGCTCAGCCTGATGATCGGCAACCACTGGTTCGCGCCGGGCCTGCTGCGCGGGGCGTGGTCGCGCGGGCGCGGCGGCGATGCGGACCGCCGCGGCGACGTGCTGCTGCTGCGCCGCGGCGGCATCGTCGCGATCATGCTGCTGGCCTGGGCCTACAGCCGCCTGATCGCCGGCAACGACGCGCTCGCCGATGTCGGCGCGGTGTCGTTCTCGGCGCTGGCGACGCTGACGCCGGCATTGGTCTTCGCGGTGTGGCGGCCGCAGACGCCGGCGCGCGCGGCCAGCATCGGCGTGCTGGCCGCGTTCGCCACCTGGGCCTGGGTGATGCTGGCGCCGATGTGGAGCGGCGGCCCGGACTGGACGCGGCAGGGGCCGCTGGGCATCGCCTGGCTGTCGCCCGGTGCGCTGTTCGGGCTGACCGGATGGAGCCGGCTCGGCCGCGCCGTCGGCGCCAGCCTGTTCACCGGCACGCTGGCCACGCTGTTGGCGGCGGCGGTGCGCGTGGCGCCGCGCGCGGTCGCCCGCGGCGCGGATGCGCGCACGCTGCGCGGGGCGGGACGCCGCTTCCTGTCCGCGCGCAGCGTCGACGCGCTGCTGGCGGACGCGCCCGAACGCGGGCCGGTGCCGCCGGAGATCGAGGCGCGGCTGGAGCGCGAACTCGCCGCCGTGCTCGGCAGCGCATCGGCGCGGCTGCTGCTCGATGCCGCGCGCCGGCAGGCCGGCCCGGACCTGGGACCCGATCTCGAGACCGTCGCCACGATCGTCGGCGAGGCCTCGCAGGACCTGCGCTTCAACCAGCGTCTGCTGGAAGGCGCGCTGGAGAACATGAGCCAGGGGATCAGCGTGGTCGATGCGCAGTTGCGGCTGGTGGCGTGGAACCGCCGCTACGCCGAGCTGTTCGGCTATCCGCCGGAGCTGCTGCAGGTCGGCCGCCCGATCGCCGATCTCAGCCGCTGGACCCTGCAGCGGCTGCTGCCGGCGCAGGAGATCGAGCACGCGCTGCAAAGGCGCCTGGCCTGGATGCGCGCCGGCACGCCGCACCTGTCCGAGCGCGTGCTGCCCGACGCCGGCGGGAGCGGAAGCGGGGCTGCCGAAGGCATGACCGTGGAAATCCGCGGCAACCCGCTGCCCGGCGGCGGCTTCGTGGCGACCTTCACCGACGTCACCGCGTTCCGCCGCGTCGAGCGCGGCCTGCGCCAGGCCAACGAGACGCTGGAACAGCGCGTGGGCGAGCGCACCGCCTTGCTGGAATCGGCCAAGCGCGAGGCCGAGCACGCCAACGAGGCCAAGAGCCGCTTCCTCACCGCCATCGGCCACGACCTGATGCAGCCGCTGCACGCCGCGCGCCTGTTCACGGACACGCTGTCGCAGCAGCTCGCGGCACCGTTGCAGCGCGAGGCGGCGGCGCAGCTGCGCGGCGCGCTGGACTCGACCGCCGACCTGCTCACCGGCCTGTTCGACATGTCGCGGCTGGAGGCGGGCGGGCTGGCGCCGCAGTGGCGCGAATTCCCGCTGGCCGACGTGCTCGACCCGCTGGCCTCCGAGTTCCGCGCGCTGGCGGCCGAGCGCGGTCTGGATTTCGCCTGCGTGCCGACCGCGGCCTGGGTGCGCAGCGATCCGCAGCTGCTGCGCCGCGTGCTGCAGAACTTCCTCGCCAACGCCGTGCGCTATACGGCCGACGGCGGCGTGCTGCTCGGCGTGCGCCGCGAGGGAGAGTCGCTGCGCATCGAGGTGCACGACACCGGCCCGGGCATCGCCGCCGCACAGCGCGCGGCGATCTTCGAGGAGTTCCGCCGCGGCGAGGGCGCGGCCGGGCAGGGGCTGGGGCTGGGATTGGCGATCGCCGATCGCATCGCGCGCCTGCTGGCGGCGCCGCTGTCGCTGCGCAGCCGCGTGGGCCACGGCACCGTGTTCGCGCTGTCGGTGCCGCGCGTGGCCGCGCGCGCGCCCGCGGTCGCCGCGACCGGGCGCGCCGGCCTCGCCGGCACGCGCGTGCTGATCGTGGACAACGAACCGGATGCGCTGCGGTCGCTGCGGGGATTGCTGGAAAGCTGGGGCTGCCAGGTGCTGGCGGCGGCCGATGGCCCGCAGGCCGAGTCCGTGCTGGCCGAACGCGAGGCGGCGCTGTGGCTGTTCGACTACCACCTCGACGGCGGCGACACCGGCGCCGCGCTGCATGCGCGCCTGGCGCAGCGCTTCGGCCCGCGTCCGACGTTGATCCTCAGCGCCGACGGCGGCGATGCCGTGCGCCGCGCCGTCCACGAGGCCGGGTTGCCGCTGCTGGCCAAGCCGCTCAAGCCGCTGGCGCTGAAATCGGTGCTCGATCGCCTGCTTGCCGCGCAACACCCCTAAGGTCTAGTCCAGCGCCCAGGAAAACTCCAGGGCCGCCCGGGAGAACCGCATCGACGCGTCCTCGGAGCCGGTCGCCATCCCCGTGTCGTAAAAGCCGAGCGCGCGCTCGAACAGGGCCGCCTGCCCGGGATCGGAGAGCTCGCGCCTGCTGCGGGCGATGCACTGTTTGGCGTCGTCGTCGGCTTTCTCCGCCCCGGCGGTCGCGCGCTCGCCGGCGATCCGCTGGCTCAGGGACTCCTCCATGCGCAACAGGCACTGGATGTAATCCTGCTTGCGCATCGGGCGGGAGGTGTCTTCGCCGTGTCCGGCCTCGCGCACGGACGGTGCGGTCCTGGCCGCATCCTGCGCATGGATGCAACCGGACATCAGCAAGGCGATCGCCCATGGCATCGCCCGTGTCGCGGCCTTCATGCCGCTGCCTGCACGGCCATCGAGGAGACGGATGCGGCACGGTCGCGCCGTTGTCCGGTCGAGTGCTTCACGATTCGAGGCGGCGCGCCGGGTCGCTGAGTTCCAGCTCGCGCAGCACCACGCCGGCCTGGGTGCGGTTGCGCACGCCCAGGCGGTCGAAGATCGCCGACAGGTGCGCCTTCACCGTGCGCTCCTGCACGTCGAGGCGATCGGCGATCTGCTTGTTGAGCAGGCCTTCGGCCACCAGCGCCAGCACCCGGAACTGCTGCGGCGACAGGCTGGCCAGGCGTGCGGCCAGCGCGCTGTCGTAGCCGGAGGACTGCGCCCGCGCCACGCTCGCGCGCAGCGAGGCGGGCAGCCATTGCTCGCAGGCCATCACGCTGCGGATCGCCTCGCGCAGCTCGTCCAGGCCGGCGCTCTTGGGCAGGTAGCCGGCGGCGCCGTGATCGAGCGCGCGGCGCACCACCTGCGGGTCGTCGTTGGCCGAGACCACGATCACCGCCACGCCCGGATGCTGGGCGCGGATCGCGGCCAGCCCGGCCAGGCCGTGATTGCCGGGCATGTGCAGGTCGAGCAGCACCAGGTCGATGCCGGGTTCGGCGTCCAGCGCCGCCAGCACGGCGTCGAGGGAACCGGCCTCGCGCACCTGCAGCGCGTCGACGGCGTCGGCCGCGGCCTGGCGCAGGGCGGCGCGGAACAGCGGATGGTCGTCGGCGATCAGCAGCAGCGGCATCTGGCCATTCTGGCAGGAATTGCCCGGCAGGCATCGGGCGCGGCGCCGCGCGCGCCGTGGTACCAAAGTACGATGAAGGCCGCCCCGGGCCTTGCTAACGTGTCGGCATGACCAGACTTCCGATTCGCGCCTGCGCCGTCCTGTCCCTCGCCTTGCTGCTGGGCGCCTGCGCCAGCGGGCCGCGCCGCGGCGCCACGGAGACTCCCATGTTCACCTCGGAACGCAGCAGCGAGCACCGCGGCGCCGACGATCTGCTCAGCGCCGGGCTCGGCCTGGACGGCCTGCGCGCGATGACGCCGCCGGCCTTCGCCGACGCCGCCCGTCCCACTGCCGCTGAACTGCGCCGCCGCGCGCTCTGGCACAACTGGCGCGGCATCGCCGATCTCGCCCCGGGCGGCGGCTTTGGCGAGGTCTACGGCAACCTGGCCAAGGTGCCCGGCCGCGAATACTCCGCCTACGCCAGGCTGCCCGGTGCGCGCCAGCCGCACCGCGTGCTGGTGCAGGTGCCCGACGCCTTCGACGCGAAGAAGCGCTGCGTGGTGGTGAGCGCGTCCTCCGGCTCGCGCGGCATCTACGGCGCCATCGCGGTCGCCGGCGCCTGGGGTCTGCCCAAGGGCTGCGCGGTGGCTTACACCGACAAGGGCGCGGGCACCGATTATTTCGATCTCGACGCGCAGGCCGGCGCACGCGCCGACGGCACGCCGGGCGCGCTCGGCGTCGACGCGGACCTCGCCTTCGTCCCCGACGCGCCGGTGAACGCCTCGGGCGTGGCCTTCAAGCACGCCCATTCGCAGGACAATCCCGAGGCCGACTGGGGGCGGCACGTGAAGCAGGCCGCCGAGTTCGCGCTGCACGCGCTCGGCCAGGCGATGCCCGAGGCCGCGCCCTTCACCTTCGACAACACGCGCGTGATCGCGGTGGGCATTTCCAACGGCGGCGGCGCGGTGCTGCGCGCCGCCGAACTGGACGGCACCCAAGACTGGCTCGACGCGGTCGTCGCCGGCGAACCCAACGTGCAGGCGGAGGGCGCGCGCTCGATCTACGACTACAGCACCGAGGCCGCGCTGCTGATGCCCTGCGCGCTGTTGCATCTGCAGGATCTGGCGCAGCCGCCGCTGCGCGCCCAGGTCGAACCGTTGTGGGCGGCGCGCTGCGCCTCGCTCAAGGCCGCCGGCCTGGTCGAGGGCGGGGACGCGGCCGCGCAGGCGGCCTCGGCCTACGCACGCATGCTCGACGGCGGCTGGAGCGAGGCCTCACTGCGCGCGGGCGCCCTCTCGGCCGGCTTCGACCTGTGGCGCGCGGTCGCCGCCACCTACGCCTCGGCCTATGGCCGCTATGGCGTGGGCGAGCATCCCTGCGGCTATGCCTTCGCGGCGCAGGGCGCCGACTTGCGCGCGCGCGCGGCCAGCGCCGGGGAACGCGCGGCCTGGTGGAGCGATGCCGCCGGCATTCCGCCGGGCGCCGGCGTCGGATTGCTCGACGCCAAGGCGGCGGCGGTGCCGGACCCTGGCTTCGCCGGGCTGCAATGCCTGCGCGCCCTGAACGACGGCGAGAGCGCCGATGCGCTGCGCGTGCGCAAGGGCATCGCCGAGGTGCGTGCCGGCCTGCCGCGCCGCGGCCTGCCGGTGATCGTGGTGCACGGCACCGACGACGGCCTGGTGCCGATCGCCTTCAGCAGCCGGCCGTGGGTGGCGCAGGCGCAGGCCGCCGGCCGCGACGTGCGCTATTGGCAGGTGCGCCACGCCCAGCATTTCGACGCCTTCCTCGGCCTGCCGGACTATGCCGCGCGCTACGTGCCGCTGCTGCCCTACGTGTACGCGGCGCTCGACCGCGTCGACGCCGCGCTCGACGGCGCGCCATTGCCGGCCAGCGCCACCATCGAGACCGCGCTGCGCGGCGCCGGCAAGCCGCTGACGGCCGCGCACCTGGCACTGCCGCGCTGATTGCCGGCACTCGCGCCCGAAACGGCGGGTGCGCGAAGGGCATCAAAGCCGCATTGGCGCCTTGTGGCCGATGGCGGGTATCGTGGCGCCATGACGAAGGCCGTGGATGATCGCGCGAGAACACCGGGTGCGGCCCCTGCACGCCGTGCGTCGGCGGCGCTCCTGGCCGCCATGCTCGTCTCGGCCTGTTCGTCCGCCGAAGAGGGCGGGGCGGATGCCGGCATGGCGCGAGCACAACCTCCGGCGCGTGATGCCCTCGTCCCGGCGCCGCCGTCGCCGGACCCGTTCCCTGGCCAGGACGAGGTGCGGCTGGAGTCCTTGTTCGCGGCTTTGGCCGCCGAGGTGCCCGTGCTGGCGCGCGCGCCGCAGGTGCGCCGCGATTTCGAGAGCCTGCTTCCCGAGCTGGCGCGGCGCGACGACCAGGCGCTGTACCTGGACTATGTCCGCGTCCGTCTCGCCTTCGAGGCCACGCGCGCGGGGGGACTGTGGGGCCTCGCGTGGCGGATCACCGATCAGCAGCCGCAGTCGGATCGGATCTGGGCGCAATGGCGCGGGCTCGCGGCCTCGCGTGGCGCGGATTTGCCGGCGATCACCGCGATCGCCGAATGCGACGAGCTTTCGGCGCTGTTCGCCTTCGTCGCGCACGCCATCGGCTTGTCGAAGCGCTCGCAGGTCGGCCTGCTGTGGCCCGCCGCCAACCACACGGTCGCGGTGTGGGTGATCGAACCGGGTGCGCGGGAGACGCGCGTGGTGGTGCCGACTTCGCAGGTATTCCTCGATGGCGCGCAAAGCCTGGGCACCGCCCGTTTCGATCCCTGGGCCCAGAAGCGCATCTTCGACTATCGGCGCGTCGATGCGGAGCCGGGAACCCGCCTGCCGGCTCCGCTGGCGCGCGCCTTCGTGCGGGCGGTGCGCGAGCATGTCCCGCAATCGCAAGCGGCGCTGCAGGGCGCCCGCAACCGCCGCGAGCAGGCCCAGGCCGGCGGCGGCCGATGACGGCGGCTTTCGAAACGAACCGGACGACGGCATGACACGACGCCATTTCTCCATGCTCCGCGATTTCCACCTGGCCGACTGGTTCACCCTGGCCAATGCCTTCTGCGGCACCGGGGCGGTGTTCGCGGCGATGCGCTTCCTGCAGGAGGGCGGCGCACTCGACAACAGCCGACGGGATCTACTGATCGGCATGGCGCTGATTCCGCTGGCCTTCGTCTTCGACGCCCTCGACGGCCGCATCGCGCGCTGGCGCAAGGTGGCCTCCACGCTCGGGCGCGAACTCGACTCGCTGGCCGACGTGATTTCCTTCGGCGTGGCGCCCGCGGCGCTGGGCTACGCCTGCGGCCTGCAGGGGGGCTGGGATTGGGTGATCCTGAGCTACTTCGTCGGCTGCGGCGTCAGCCGCCTGGCGCGCTACAACGTCACCGCCGAGACGCTCGCCGACGGCGGCGACAAGGTGAAGTATTTCGAGGGCACGCCGATCCCGACCAGCCTGGCGATCGTGATGGTGCTGGCCGTCGCCGCCTGGGGCGGCCACATCGGCGCCTCGCTGTGGCTGGGCGTATGGACGCTGGGGCCGTGGCAGCTGCATCCGCTGGCGCTGCTCTACGCCCTGTCCGGCTCGCTGATGATCAGCAAGACGCTGCGCATTCCCAAGCCCTGAGGGCCGGCGGCCGCGCGAACGTTTCCTGTCGCCGGGCGTTGCTATCATCGGTCCGGTTTCGAACAACGCCTGATTCTGGAGAAGCTCGATGCGGGACGGCAATGAGGGCGGCGCCGGGGCGCCGGACGGTTTCGAGGCGCTGACCCGGCAGTACTGGAAGGCCTGGAACGAGGCGCTGCGCGGCATGGCGTCGGCCGGCGGCTTGCCGCCGCGCGGCGCGCCGGCCTCGCCGTGGCAGGCGGCGCTGGAGGGGTGGGCCGCCTTCGCCCAGGGCGGCGTTCCCGAGGCGAACGACGCCGTCGGCCGGCTGCGCAGCCAGGCCGGCCACTGGTTCGCGCAGATGCAGCAGCTGGCGGGGCAGTTCGCCGGCGGCGACGCCGGCGCGCACGAGATCGCGCAGGCCTGGAAGCGCATGCTGGGCGCGGCCGGCGGCAATCCCTTCTCGCAATTCACCGGCTCCATGCACGGGCAGGGCGCGCAGAGCTTCGAGCGCTGGCTGCAGCAGGCCGCGCCCTGGATGAACGCCTTCGAGGGCTTCCGCCACGAAGGCGCCGCCTGGCTGCAACTGCCGACCTTCGGCCTGGCGCGCGAGCACCAGGAGCGCTGGCAGCGCCTGGCGCAGGCGCACCTGGACTACCAGCAGCGCACCCAGGACTACAACACGCTGATGCTCAAGGCGACCGAGGACGCCTACGCGCTGTTCGAGCGCAAGCTGTCCGAGCACGCCGACGCGGGCAGGAAGATCGAGACGGCGCGCGCACTGTTCGACCTGTGGGTGGACGCCGCCGAGGACGCCTACGCCAGGATCGCGCTCTCGCGCGAGTTCCGCCAGGTCTACGCGGGCATGGTCGATGCACAGATGCGCCTGCGCGGCGGCATCCAGCGCGAGGTCGAGCAGGCCTGCGCGCTGCTGGACATGCCCACGCGCAGCGAACTCGACGGCGCGCACCGCAAGATCGTCGAGCTGGAACGGCAGGTGCGGCGGTTGCGCGAGGCCCAGGGGCGCGCGCCATCGGCCGCGCGCGCCGCGGCGTCGGCACCGCCGCAGACGGCGACCCCCGCACCGCGCGTCGTCAAGGCGCCCGCGCGACGGGCGGCAGGCAAGAAACCGGCCAGCAAGAAACCCGCCGTCAAGCCCGCCGGCAGGAAGAGCGCGGCCAAGGCCGCGCACGATGCGCGCAGCATCAAGCGCGGCCCGCTGTTCGCCATGTCCGGGATCGCCGCGCCGATGGCCCCGGAGCCGATGACCGAACGCGAGACCGCCCATGCCGCGAAGGGGCGTGCCGTGAAGAAGCATGTCGCGAAGAAGAAGGAGCGCTGAGATGAACGGTCCGCTCGATTTCAACGCCCAGGCGCTGGCCGAGGAAGCCGCAGCCCTGCAGAAAAAGCTGGGCGCCGGCCTGGCGACCCTGCGCGAGGTGGACGACGTCGACTTCGGCGCCACCATGCGCCAGGAGGTCTGGCGCGACGGCAAGACGGTGCTGTACCGCTTCGTCGGCGAGAAGGCGCCGACCGCCAAGGTGCCGCTGCTGATCAGCTACGCGCTGGTCAACCGCCCGTACATGGTCGATCTGCAGAACGACAAGTCGATCGTGCGCAACCTGCTGGCCCACGGCGAGGACGTCTACATCATCGACTGGGGCTACCCGGACCGCTCCGACCGCTTCCTCACGCTCGAGGACTACATCGACCGTTTCATCGGCGGCGCCATCGACCACCTGCGCGACCACCACGGCCTGGACGCGGTGAACCTGCTCGGCATCTGCCAGGGCGGGGCGTTCGCGCTGTGCTACGCCGCGCTGCATCCGGACAAGGTCAGGAACCTGATCACCATGGTGACGCCGGTGGATTTCCACACCGACGACAACATGCTCTCCAACTGGGTGCGCGAGCTGGACGTCGACCTGTTCGTCGACACGCTCGGCAACGTGCCGGCCGACACCATGAACCTGTGCTACCTCACGCTCAAGCCCTGGCGCCTGTTCGTGCAGAAGTACGTGGGGCTGGTGGACATCCTCGACGACAAGCGCGCGGTCGAGGATTTCCTGCGCATGGAGAAGTGGATCTTCGATTCGCCCGACCAGGCCGGCGAGGCGTTCCGTCAGTTCGTCAGGCAGTTCTACCAGGGCAACGGCTTCGTCAACGGCGGCATCGTCATCGGCGAGCGCGAGGTGCACCTGGGACTGGTGGAGATGCCGGTGCTGAACATCTTCGCCGAGCAGGATCACCTGGTGCCGCCGTCGGCCTCCCGGCCGCTGCGCGGGCTGATCGGCAGCCAGGACTATTCCGAACTGTCCTTCCGCGGCGGCCACATCGGCATCTACGTCTCCAGCCGGGCGCAGAAAGAGGTGCCGGGCGCGATCCACGAGTGGCTGCATGCGCGCAATGCATAGGATCGGCGTCGTCGCGCTGGGCATCGGATGCGCCGCGCTGCTGTGCGCGGCGACCGCGCCCGCGGCGGAGAGCGAGCGCGAAATCGACGGCCTGATCCGCGCCATCGGCGACTCGGGCTGCGAGTTCGAGCGCAACGGCTCCTGGCACGATGCCGCCGCGGCCCGCGCGCATCTGCAGCGCAAGTACGACTGGCTGCGCAAGCGCGATGCCGCGGGCAACGCCGAACAGTTCATCGAACGCGCCGCCACCCGCAGCAGCGTCAGCGGCAAGCCCTACCGCGTGCGCTGCCGGGGGCGGGCGCCGCAGCCGGCCTCGGCCTGGTTCGGCGAGCAGTTGCGGCGCCAGCGCCAGGACGCGAAAACGGCCGGCCCGACGCGCTAGACTCCCGGCATCCGCCCGCCAACGCTTCCGACGATGCGCCAGCCACCGACGCTTTCCCGCTCCATCAACGACCGCGTCCTGGCCGGCGTGCTCGGCGGCGTGGCACGCCGCTTCGGCTGGAACTCGACCCTGCTGCGCGTGATCTACGTGCTGGTGTCGGTGCTGTCGGCGGCGTTCCCCGGCATCCTGGTCTATCTGATCCTGTGGCTGCTGATTCCAGAGAGCGTGGCTCCGGAGAGCGCGGCTCCAGAAAGCGTGGCTCCAGGAAGCACGCCCCCGGAAGGCGGCGATTGAGCGCTGCGGGGACGCCGTGGGCGCGCGCGGGCCTGCGCGCGCTGCAGGCCTGCGGCGTCGTCTGGACGCTGCCCAATACCGCGATCGGACTGCTGCTCGGCGTCGCCGGGCTCGCGTTCGGCGCGCACGCGCACCTGCGCGCGGCCGATCTCGCGCTGGTGTTCCATCGCTGGCCGTGGGGGCCGGGCGGGGCGATGACGCTCGGCAACGTGATCCTGCACACCGGCGACACGCTCGATGCCGAATGCGTCACCTACGCGCACCGCGCAGGATGGTGCCAGGAGCCGGCCATCCTGCTGGCCGACCACGAGCGCGCGCACATCTACCAGTACATGGCGTTGGGGCCGCTGTTCCTGCCGCTGTACCTGCTGTGCGGCGGCATCAGCGTGCGCAACCGCTTCGAGCGCGCCGCGGATCGCTATGCCAGCCGGGGAACGGGCTGGTGGCCGTTCTCCGCGCTCGACGATCTTGCCCCGCATCCATGACGACGGCGCGAACGCATTTCGTTGCGGTGCGGCAGCGATCATGCGTTTGCAACCGCGTTTTCACCCGGTGCCGACGAACGGCGAGGATTTTTTACGGTCACATAACGGTCATTGCGATAGCCTGTTCCCGTCGAAGAAAAAGCGAAACGCGAAAGCCGGACGCAATCGCTTCGACAAAGAAGGCTCAGCCGAACGGAGCAATCCGTGAGACTGGGCCTTCTGCTTTATGCGCGCTTTGCATGCGCGCCCTGCAGCGCGCGGCGCAACGCCAGCGCGAACAGACCGATGCCGGGCAATGCGCAGGCGCATCCTCGCGAACGTGCCGCAACGCCTTGAGCGCCAACGTTCAGGCCAAGGGCAGGATCGCGAACGACTCGCCGGCCGCGACGCCATGGGGGCCGAAGCGGCGCTCGGCGAAGACGATCCGGTCGGTGCCGACCAGGACGATGCTGCTGCAACGCGTGCCGTAGTGCTCGCCGAGCACGAACGGCGGCGAGAGCGCGCGTTCCAGATCCAGGCCGACGCCGGTATCGGGCAGGTCGGCGTCGGGAGCCGGCGCGGCGTCGGCGAGCGCATCGAACAGCGGGGCGAGCACGGCGGCTTCGCCCTGCGCGCAGGCCTCGGCCGCCGGCGTGTCCAGCCAGGCGGCGAGCGCCCGCGTCGCGCGGCCGCTCTTGGGCCAGGGCGCGTCGAAAGCGCCGTTGGACATGGCGTGCATGCCCGGCGCGACGGGCGAGCAGGCGAAGCGCGGATGGTTGCTGGTGAAGGCCAGCTCGGCGCCGTCCCAGGCCAGCAGGTTGAAGCGTCCGTACTCGGCCGCCGTGGGCGCCAGCGCCGCGGCGGCCTGCAAGGCGCCGGCGTCGGCGCGGACGAAGTCCCGGACCAGGAATCCGCGCGAGCGCGGCGCGGCCTCCCTGGCGATGCCGTCGCGGACGTTGGTCACCGCCGCCAGCCGACCGCGCGCGGAGGCCTGCAGCCAGCCGCCGCCCTGGACCAGGTCGCGGCCGCCGTAGACCTCGGGCGCGTCGGGATCAGGGCCGGCCGCCGCGGTGGGGCGGGCATGGAATTCGTCGCGGTTGGCGATCAGGGCGAGCGGGTAGCGCGGGTAGACCCGCCAGGCGAGGGCGATCAGGCACATGGGCGGATGCTAGCCGATCGGCCCAGGGTCCTGGTCGGGCGGCGAATCTAAACGCAATCTGAATATGTCCGGGCATCGCGCGATCCCGTGTCGATTTCCGGTCCCCCCGCGCGACGTTGTCATGCGCGCCGGGGAAACGATCCTGCCCGCGGCGCCTTTCCCTTCAACACGCTGGAGTCCTGACATGAGCTACGTCGACGGTTTCGTCCTGCCGGTCCCGAAGAAGAACCTCGCCAAGTACCGCGCCCTGGCCCGCAAGGCCGGCCGCATCTGGATGGAATACGGTGCGCTGGAATACATGGAAACGGTGGCCGACGACGTGCAGCCGGGCAAGGTCACCTCGTTCCCGCAGAGCGTGAAGCTCAAGAAGGACGAAGTGGTGGTCTTCTCCTGGGTCGTCTACAAGTCGCGCAAGCACCGCGACAGCGTCGTCAAGAAGGTGATGGCCGATCCGCGCCTGGCCAACATGGGGCCCAAGGACATGCCGTTCGACGGCAAGCGCATGTTCTGGGGCGGCTTCAAGCCCATCGTCCGGTTCTGAAGCGCCGCAGTCCGCAATCGGTCACGACCCGGCCGCAGGCGCGCGGCGCACAATGCGCCGCCGCCATCCCCCGAACCCACTTCTCAGGAAACGTCACCATGTCGCACCCGAACCATCGCATCCTGCGCCGGCTGGCGCTGCTGGCATCGCTGCTCCCGGGCGCGGCGCTCGCCGCCGAGACGGTCTACGAGATCGATCCGATGCATACCTTTCCCAGCTTCGAGGCCGACCACCTGGGCGGCCTGTCGGTGTGGCGCGGCAAGTTCGACAAGAGCGCGGGCACGGTCACGCTCGACAGGAAGGCCGGGACCGGATCGATCGACGTCACCATCGACGCGGCCAGCGTCAACTACGGCCTGAAGGAAATGGACGATGCGGCCAGGAGTGCGGAGCTGTTCGACGTCGCCAAGTATCCGACCGCGACCTACAAGGGCAAGCTGGCCGGCTTCGTCGACGGCAAGCCGACCAGGGCCGAGGGCGAGCTGACCCTGCATGGCGTCACCAAGCCGGTGACCCTGGAGATCCGCTCCTTCAAGTGCATGCCGCATCCGGTCAGCAAGCGCGAGCTGTGCGGCGCGGACGCCGCGACCACCATCCAGCGCGACGCCTTCGGCATGACGGCCGGCAAGGATTACGGCTTCAGCATGGACGTGAAGCTGAGCATCCAGGTCGAGGCGATCGCCAAGCAGCAATGACGCGGGCGCCAGGCGAGCCCGCCATGCCGGCCGTCGCGCTACCATCGCGCCACGGCTTCGTCCCGTTCCTCCCCGACATGGAAACGACTGCGTGAATTCCCCCACACGCGCCGCCAGCGGCGCCGGCAACACCCGCGACCACCGCTGGCAGGCCCTGATCGTGGTCTGCCTCGGCGTGCTGATGATCGTGCTCGATTCCACGGTGGTGAACGTGGCCTTGCCCTCGATCCGCGACGACCTCGGATTCTCCGACGCGGCGCTGGCCTGGGTGGTCAACGCCTATCTGCTCACCTTCGGCGGCTTCATGCTGCTGGGCGGGCGCCTGGGCGACCTGTTCGGCCACCGGCGCCTGTTCCTGATCGGCATCGTGCTGTTCACGCTGGCCTCGCTGGCCTGCGGCCTGGCCCGCTCGCAGGCGTTCCTGGTGACCGCGCGCGCCGTGCAGGGCTTCGGCGGCGCGGTGGTCACCGCGGTGGCGCTGTCGCTGATCATGATGCTGTTCACGCAGACCGCCGAGCGCGCCAAGGCCATGGGCGTCTACAGCTTCGTCTGCGCGGGCGGCGGCAGCATCGGCGTGCTGCTCGGCGGACTGCTGACCAGCGCGCTGAGCTGGCACTGGATCTTCCTGATCAACATCCCGATCGGCGCGGTGGTGTTCCTGCTTTCGCGCAAGCTGCTGCCGGCCGAGCACAAGGCGCCCGATACCCGCGAGCTGGACGTCGCCGGCGCGGTCACCGTGACGCTGTCGCTGATGCTGGCCGTGTACGCGATCGTCAACGGCAACGAGGTGGGCTGGCTCGCCGCCAGGACGCTGGGCATGCTGGCGGTGGCGGCGGTGCTGCTCGGCGCGTTCCTGCGGATCGAGTCGCGCGTGCGGGTGCCGCTGATGCCGCTGCACCTGTTCGCCTCGCGCAACGTCAGCACGGCCAACGTGGTCGGCGTACTGTGGGCGGCGGGCATGTTCTCCTGGTTCTTCCTGTCGGCGCTATACATGCAGCTGGTGCTCGGCTACGGCCCGATGCAGGTCGGGCTGGCGTTCCTGCCGGCCAACCTGATCATGGCGGCGTTCTCGCTCGGCCTGTCGGCCAAACTGGTGATGCGCTTCGGCATCCGCGTGCCGCTGGCGGTCGGCCTGGGGCTGGCGGCCGCGGGCCTGCTGCTGTTCTCGCAGGCGCCGGTGAACGGCGAGTTCGCCAGCCACGTGCTGCCCGGCATGCTGCTGCTCGGCCTCGGCGCGGGCATGGCCTTCAATCCGCTGCTGCTGGCGGCGATGAGCGACGTGCGCCCGGACGAATCGGGCCTGGCCTCGGGCGTGGTCAACACCGCCTTCATGATGGGCGGCGCGCTCGGGCTGGCGGTGCTGGCCAGCCTGGCCTCGGCGCGCACCGGGGCCCTGCTGTCGCTCGGCGCCGACCGGCTGGTGGCGCTCAACGATGGCTACCGCATCGCCTTCCTGGTGGGCGCGGGATTCGCCGTGCTGGCGGCGATCCTGGGCGCGCTGCTGCTGCGCCCGGCGCGCACGCCGACACCGGAGACCGGCGTGCCCGATTCGCACGCCGCCTGATTCGAGCGGGCGTGCTTCGAGCCGGCATCGAGCCGGCATCGAGCCGGCTCGATCCGAAGCGACTTGATCCCGGCTTGATCCGAAGCCGGCATGGTTCATGGCAGGCGCGGTCCGCGCGTGAAAAGTCCCCTGCCTAGTCGACGCAGGCCTGTGCGCGCCCGAGCAGCAGCTCGCGTTCGCGGGCGTTGCGGGTCAGCGAGGCCGCGCGTTCGAATTCCGCGCGCGCCTCGCCGAGGCGGCCGAGCTTCTGCAGCAGGTCGCCGCGCACGCTGGGCAGCAGGTGGTAGTCCTTCAGGGCCGGCTCGTCGCGCAAGGTATCCACGTGCGCCAGGCCGGCGGCCGGGCCCGCGGCCATCGACAGCGCCACCGAGCGGTTGAGCTCGACCACGGGCGAGGGCATCGCCTCGGCCAGCCGGGCGTAGAGCGCGGCGATGCGCGCCCAGTCGGTCTGCTCGGCGAC
Organism: Luteimonas aquatica; assembly: GCF_022662575.1. GTDB lineage: Bacteria > Pseudomonadota > Gammaproteobacteria > Xanthomonadales > Xanthomonadaceae > Luteimonas > Luteimonas aquatica. The sequence goes on from NZ_JALBFU010000001.1 coordinate 178,114, forward strand.
CGGCGCGCGCGCATGGCAGGCGGCGATGGCGGCCTGCAGAGCATAGGGACCGTCGGCGCCGCCCAGGCGCTCGGCGCGCTCGAGCGCCTCCAGGCCATGGTTGATGAGCAGGCGGTCCCAGCGCGCGCGGTTCTGCTCCAGCAGCAGGATCGGCTCGCCCGACGCGCCGGTGCGCGCGCGCGTGCGCGAGGCCTGGATGTCCATCAGCGCCACCAGGCCGTGCACCTCCGCCTCGCGCGGCGCCAGGCCGGCGAGCACGCGGCCCAGGCGCAGGGCTTCCTGGCACAGGGCGGGGCGCATCCAGTCGTCGCCGGCGGTCGCCGAATAGCCTTCGTTGAAGATCAGGTAGATCACGTGCAGCACGGCCGCCAGGCGTTCGGCCAGTTCCTCGCCGCGCGGCACCTCGTAGGGCACCTGCTTCTCGGAAAGGGTGCGCTTGGCGCGCACGATGCGCTGCGCGACGGTGGGTTCGGGCACCAGGAAGGCGCGCGCGATCTCGTCGGTGGTGAGGCCGCCGAGCAGGCGCAGCGTCAGCGCTACGCGTCCCTCCATCGGCAGCACCGGGTGGCAGGCGGTGAAGATCAGCCGCAGCAGATCGTCGCCGATGTCATCGTCGAGCGCGTCGATGGCGTCAGAGGCGGCCATGTCCTGCTCCGACTCCAGCTCGTAGGCGATCTCCTCGTGCTTGCGCTGCTGCAGCTTGCTGCGGCGCAGGCGGTCGATCGCGCGGTGCTTGGCGGTGGCCATCAGCCAGGCGCCGGGATTGTCGGGCACGCCGTCGCGCGGCCAGCGCTCCAGCGCCGCGACCAGCGCGTCCTGGGCCAGCTCCTCGGCCAGGCCGACGTCGCGCACCATGCGCACGAGGCCGGCGATCACCCGCGGCGACTCCATGCGCCAGACGGTGTCGATGCTGCGGTGAACGTCGGCCGGTGTCATGGCGGGCGATCACAACATCATCGACTATCCGGCGCAAGTCCCGCATGGCGGCATGCCTCCAGGGTTTTCCCATGACGATCGTCCAAGGCGCGCGCGGCCGGCCTGCGGCCCGGGGGGCGCAAGAGGCCGTCCAGGCCGGCACGGCGCGTTGCAAGGGGCGTGCGTGCCTGCGGCGACGCTTATTCCTTGCGCAGCTCGCACGGGCAATTGATCATCCAGGGGATATTGAAGCGATCGGTGAACATCGCGAAGCGCTTGGCCCAGAAGGTTTCCTGCAGTTCCATCGCGATCGCGCCCTGGTCGGACAACGCCGCATAGATGCGCTCGGCGTCCTCGGGCGTGTCGACCTGGATCGAGATGTGCTGGCCCTGCGGCTTGACGTAGGGCTGGCCGCAGGAGTCGGAGCCCATGAGCGTATGCCCGTCGGCGCTCTGCCCATCGATGATCAGGCAGGCATGCATGATGTCGTCCTCGGCGCCGGGCGGCGCATGACCGGCCATGGGCGTATCGCGGAAACCCATCATGGCCTCGATCCTGCCGCCGAAGACGCTCCGGTAGAACTCGAAGGCTTCGCGGCACTGGCCGTTGAAGATGAGATAGGGCGTGAATTGCAGGGACATGGCGGTGGACTCTCGGTCGGATGCGGGATGGGCGGGAATGGCGTGCAAAGGCAGCGCGGGGATCAGGAGCGCTGCCGTTCGATCGTGGCGCGCAGACGGTCTTCCTGCTGGCGCAGTTCGGGAGTGAATTCCTCGCCGAAGTCATCGGCCTCGAAGAACGGGCGGATTTCGATCTCGCTCTCTTCCTCGTGCGGATTCGGGCAGCGCTTGACCCATTCGATGGCCTCGTCCAGCGAACGCACCTGCCAGATCCAGAAGCCGGCGACCAGTTCCTTGGTCTCGGCGAACGGCCCGTCGGTGACGGTGCGCTCGCGCCCGGAGAAACGCACGCGCGCGCCCCTGGCGCTGGGATGCAGGCCTTCGCCGGCGAGCATGATCCCGGCCTTGACCAGCTCCTCGTTGAAGTTGCCCATCGCGGCGATCTGTTCCCGGCTGGGCATGACGCCGGCTTCGGACGCGGCGGTGGCTTTGACGATCACTAGCACTTTCATGGCGGTCTCCTCTGGTCTGTGGCGCGACCGATGCGTCGTCATCGGTTCTTGTGAGGGCGACGGATGGGAATGCGCGGGATCGACAAGGCCGGCGAGGATGTCCTGAATCGTTCAGCTGATGTTGTGCCGCGAGCGCGGGCACGAAAAAAAGCCGGCGGAACCCATTCCGCCGGCTCGAAAGGGCCGAAGCCGGGCGACCGCTAGGGGCTGCGGACGAGGTAGGGCGTGGCGACGAAGGCCACGGCATCGCCGCTGGCCGCGTCGACCGCCTGCCCGGTGATCCGGCCGAAATCGTCGATGTCGTTGGCGGCGACGACGCTGCCGTGGAAAGCGGGGGAGAGCAGGGTATTGAGGTCGGTCATCCTGCCGTCCTGCCACAGGAAGCCGACGCAGGCGCCGGCGGCGTCGCATGACTGTCCGACCACCTGCCGCCATGCGTTGACGCCCAGCGCCTGGCTGTTGCCCTCGCCGCCGAGGGTGCCGAGGTTGCGGATCCTGCGTCCGGGCGACTTGAGGAAGGCGCGCGGATTGAACGCGGTGCCGTCGGCGGCGGAGCGGTTGGCGAAACCGACGATGTCGCCGTGCTGGTTGATCGCCATCGGCGTGTTCCAGGCGATGCCGCCGAAGTCGCCGATGTCGACCGGCCTGCCGTGCTCCCAGAGCACGTTGCGCCGCGCGCTGCGCCCGCCGACGGCGTTGGCGCAACTGCCGGAAATGCCGACCACCTGGCCGCGGTCGTTGAGCGCGGTGGCGGAACTGACCGAGTCGCCGGGCAACGGCGGCAGTTCGCGCAGCTCTCCGCGCCCGGGCCCCCAGAGCACGGCGCGGAACTGCAGCACCTGCGGCGCGATGCAGCTCGGATCGCGGACCCGGTTCTCGGCCCACCCGGCCACCTGGCCGAGGTTGTTGGCGCCGGCGGCGAAGCCGTGCGTGCCGCCGAGCGTGGGCAGCTCGGTCATCGCGCCGTTCTCCCATATGAAGCCGACGCAGCGCTTGCCGGCGCGGTTCGGGCCGGGGAAGAAGGAGTAGCAGCTCCAGCGCTCCCCGAGCGGATCGTCCTCGGCGGTCTGGGTGATGCCCGCGACGATCCCGCGCAGATTCTTCACCGGCCACAGCACCGCGCTGTTGGCGCCGGGGCCGCCGAGCGCACCGAGATCGGTGGCCCGGCCGCCGCGCCACAGGGTGGCGCGCACGGTCCGGTCGCCGGCGAGGTTGGACGTGCCCGTGGCCCAGCCGCGATCGTTGATGCCGGCGCCGGCGCTGGAGGAGCCGCCCAGCGCGGGGAGCACCGCGATGCGATAGCGCACCACGAAGGGATCGGCGCCGTGCGCGAGGCCGACGAAGAGCGCGGCCGTGGAGGCGGCCAGCAGAGCGGGCTTGCGGAAGCGGGTCATGGCGTCTCCTGTTCCGAATCGAGGGTTCAGGCATTCGAATCCGGTGCTTGAAGCCGATGCCTGGGCCGAACGGGACCGCAGCGACGGCGCGAGCCGTCGCGTGGGAATCGTGGAGCGGCTTGCGCGGCATCGACGCGCGATGCGCCAATGCCTTATGCCGCGATCGCGCGCGCGATGCTGGCCGTTTTCGGACAAGGACCCCGAGCGGAAATCGGCCAAACGGAAATCGGCCCAGTCCCGCCGCCGCGCGAGGCGGCGGCGGGACCGGCTCAGGCGCCGGCCGCCGCCTGAGCGTCCCTCGCGCGACGCGCCACGCGCCAGCCGAGCACCGCCGCGACCAGCAGCACCAGCGCCGCGATCAGGAAGGCCGCGCCGGGATGCGGGAACGGCGCGTCGGTGCCCACCGAGGCGGCATACACCGCGCCGAAGAACAGCGGCGAGAACACGCCGGCGATGCTGCCGACGCTGTTGTTGGCACCCTGCAGCTGGCCCTGCTCGGATTCCGACACGCGCTGGGTCATCAGCGACTGCAGCGTGGGCATCGCCAGCGCCCACAGCGCGTTGGGCAGCAGCGCCAGCGTGAACGCCAGCGCGTTCGGCGCCAGACCCATGCAGGCGATGCCCACGGTGCCCGCGAACAGGCCGAACACCATCACCTTGCGATCGCCGAAACGCTTGACCGCGTGGCCGGTCAGCACGCCCTGCACGAGTAGCTCTAGCACGCCTGCCAGCGCCAGCAGCATGCCGACCTGCCAGGCGCCCAGGCCGTAGCGGTGCCCGGCATAGAGCACGAACACCGCCGAGAACACGTGGTGGGCGAAGTAGAGCAGAAAGTTGACGGTGGCCAGGCCGGTGAGCTCCGGGTGCGATCCCAGCAGGCGCAATGCACCCAGCGGATTGGCGCGCCGCCAGGAGAAGGGCATGCGCCGCTCCTTGGGCAGCGACTCCGGCAGGATGAACAGGCCGTAGAGGAAGGCCAGGCCGCTCATCGCCGCGGCCGCCCAGAACGGCGCGCGCGGCGACCATTCGCCGAGCACGCCGCCCAGCAGCGGACCGGCGACGAAGCCGGCGCTGAAGGCCGCGCCGACCAGGCCGTAGCCGCGCGCGCGGTTCTCCGGCGTGGTGATGTCGGCCATGTAGGCGTAGACCGTGGTGAAGCTGGCGGAGGTGATGCCGGCGACGATGCGGCCCAGCGCCAGCCACCACAGGTTCGGCGCCACCGCCATCAGCAGGTAGTCGGCGGCCAGTCCCGCGGTCGAGAGCAGGATGACCGGGCGCCGGCCGTACTGGTCGGACAGCGAGCCGATGATCGGCGAGGCGACGAACTGCATCAGCGCCCAGAGCGCGACGAAGATGCCGTTGATGATGCCGGCGCGCGAGCTGGAGCCGGAGAATTGTTCGATGAGAGGCGGCAGGACGGGGATGACGATGCCCATCGCCACGATGTCGAGCATCGCGGTGACGAGGATGAACGCGATCGCCGCCTTGCCGGCGCGAAAGGTAGGAATGGACATGGCGTTGGATGTCTGGGAGGCGCACGGCGATGCCGCGCGCGAAAAAGGCGCTTCAGCGGGATTCGGAGCCGAAACGGATCGGCACTGAGCGAGTCAGCGCTGAGGGAGTCGGAGCCGGGAGAATCGGAGCCGAGGCGGGCGGGCCAGCGCGATGGGCTGGCGAGCGGCCTGAAGCGGGGCGGCCTGCGTCAGGCGCGGAGACGAACACTTTGCATGATGGCTTCCTCTGTGAAGCGGCGCCGATCATACACGAGCGCGATCGCCGAATGGAAGTGGGCGCGGCTGCGCCGGGAAATCCGCGCCGGCATCCCGCTGGGCAAACGTTCGGCGCCCGCCGCGCGGGCGCGATGCTCAGCTCGCCGGATCCACGCGCAGCACCAGCTTGCCGCGATGGCTGCCGTCGAACAGGCGGTTGAGCGCGAGCGGCGCGTTCTCCAGGCCATCGACCACGGTCTCCTCGGCCTTGAGCCTGCCCTCGCGCAGCCAGCCGCCCAGCGCCTGCACCGCTTCCTTGGCCTGCTTGTAGTCCAGGATCAGGAAGCCGCGGATGGTCAGGCGCTTGTAGATCGCGACGCTGAAGTCGTCGGCGGGACGTTCGTCGCTGTTGTAGCCGGCGATCACGCCGCACAGCGCCACGCGGCCGCCGATGACCATGCGCGAGAGCACCGCGCGCATGATCTCGCCGCCGACGTTCTCGAAATTCACGTGCACGCCGTCGGGCGTGGCGGCCTTGAGCGCCTGCTTCCAGTCGCCGGCCTTGTAGTCGACGGCCGCGTCGAAGCCCAGTTCCTCGACCAGGTAGCGGCATTTGTCGGCGCCGCCGGCGATGCCGACCACGCGCGCGCCGCGGATCTTGCCGATCTGCCCGGCGATCGAGCCGACCGAGCCGGCGGCCGCGGACACCACCAGGGTCTCGCCCGGCTGCACCGGCGCGATGTCGGTCAGGCCGTAGTAGGCGGTCATGCCGCTCATGCCGCAGGCGCCGAGCAGGGTCGGCAGAGGCAGCTGCTGCGCCTGCGCGCCCAGTTTCACGTAGCCCGACGCGGCCAGCTGCTTCTCGTGGAGCTGGGCGTAGTCCTGCCAGCCGAGCAGGCCCTGCACCAGGTCGCCCTCGGCATAGTGCGCCGACCGCGACGCCACGACGCGGCCGATGCCCAGCGCGCGCATCACCTCGCCGATGGCCACCGGCGGCAGGTACTGCGGGATGTCGCGCATCCAGACCCGCTGGGTCGGGTCCATGGACAGGTACAGCACGCGGATCAGCACCTCGCCGTCGCCGAGCTCGGGCAGGGGCTGCGCGACGAGGTCGAAGTCTTCGCGGCGCACGTCGCCCTCGGGACGGGTTTTCAGGCGCAGCTGGCGATTGCTCTCGGACATGGTCGGTCTCGCGTCTTGCGGGTCAGGAATGGAGGAAATCCAGCACGGCCGGCGTGAACGCGGCCGCCGATTCCACATTGGTCAGATGGCGGCCGGGGAGTTCGAGGTAGCGGCCGTCCGCGACCCCGTGGGCGATGCATTTCAGGTCGGCGGGCGTCGTGGTGGCGTCGTCGCGGCCGGCCACGGCCAGCAGCGGCGCGGCGATGTCCGCCAGTTCGGCGCGGAAGTCGGCGTCGATCAGGATCCCGCAATAGGCCGCGTAGACCTCGGGAGAGAGCGAACGCATCGTCGCGAGGATGGAGCGCACCCGTTCCGGATGCGCCTGGGCGAAGGCGTCGGTGAACCAGCGCGAGGGCGTCGCCTCGGCCACGGCGTCCATGCCCCGTTCGCGCACCAGGGCGATGCGCGAACGCCAGGCCTCGGCGCTGCCGATCTTCGCCGCGGTGCTGCACACCACCAGGCGGCCGATGCGCCGCGGGGCATGCAGGGCCAGCCATTGGCCGATCAGGCCGCCGAGCGAGAGGCCGCAGAAATGGACGCGCTCGGCATCGAGTGCATCGAGCAGCGCGAGCACGTCGCGGCCGAGGTCGGATACGGTCCAGGGCGGCGGCGGCGCGCTCGAACGCGCATGGCCGCGGCGGTCGTAGCGCAGGACGCGGAAGTCGCGCGAAAACGCCTCGATCTGTTCGTCCCACATGTGCAGGTCGGTGCCGATCGAGTTGCACAGCAGCAGCCAGGGACGCTTGCCGTCGCCGTCGATGCGGTAGTGCAGGCGATGCTGCGGCAGGTCGAGGAACGGCATGCGGAGGGTCCGGCAAAGAAGACGATGTTAGATGGCGCGCGCGCCGCCGTCGACGGTCAGCTCGGCCGCGGTGACGTAGCGGCTTTCGTCGCTGGCGAGGTAGATCGCCGCGTATGCCACGTCGTCCGGATCGCCCAGCCGGCGCATCGGGATGCCGCGCACCAGCTTGCGCGTGGCTTCCTCCTCGCCGAGCTGCCGGAAGAACGGCTCGACGATGCCGGTGCGGATGAAGGCCGGATGGATCGAATTGCAGCGCACGTCGATCTTCTGCCGCGCGCAGTCCACCGCGATCGACTTGCTGAGCGAGGCGACCGCGGCCTTGGAGGCGTTGTAGGCGGTGTAGTCGGGCTCGATCTTGAACGCGGCCAGCGAGGAGATGTTGACGATCGATCCGGGCTGGGCGGCGCGCAGATGGGGCAGGGCATGCTTGCAGCCGAACACGATGCTCTCCACGTTCACCGCCATCACCCGGCGCCACTCCTTCTGCTCGATGTGCTCCACGCCGCCCAGCGAGCCGGTGCCGGCATTGTTGACCAGCACCGACACGCCGCCCATCGCCGCGCTGGCCTCGCCGAGCAGGGACTGCCACAGCGCTTCGTCGCGCACGTCCTGGGCGGCGCTCCAGGCCACCTGCGTTCCGATCCCGGCATTGATGTCGGCGGCGACCTCGGCCGCACCCGCGCCGTCCAGGTCGGTGAGGAACAGCCTGGCGCCGTGTTCGGCGAAGCGGCGCGCGATGGCGCGGCCCAGGCCGCCGGCGGCGCCGGTGACGAAGGCCTGCTTGCCGGCCAGGCGCGGGGCGGGGGATGCGGTCATCGAGCGGACTCCGGAAGGGGGTGGGGACGAGGTCAGACGCAGAGGTAGCCGCCGTCGACGTTGAGGATCGCGCCGGTGGTGTAGGAGGAGGCGGCCGAGGCGAGATACAGCGCCGCGCCGGCCATTTCCGACGGCTGCGCCACCCGGCGCATCGGCACGTGCGCCAGCGCCAGCTTGAGGATCTCCGGCGTGTTCACCAGCACCGAGGCGAACTTGGTATCGGTGAGTCCGGGCAGCAGCGCGTTGCAGCGCACACCGGCGCCCGCGCATTCGACCGCGAAGGCCTTGGTCATCGAGATCACCGCCGCCTTGGTGATCGAATAGATGCCCTGCTGGAAGCCGGGCACCACGCCGTTGACCGAGGCGACGTTGACGATCGAGCCGCCGCCGCCGGCGGCCATGCGCCGGGCGGCGTGCGCGGACATGTAGAAGTAGCCGCGGATGTTGACGTCCACGGTCTTCTGGAACACGCCCGGATCGGTGTCGACGATCGGGCCGAAGTAGGGATTGGTCGCAGCGTTGTTGACCAGCACGTCGATGCGGCCGTGGCCGGCGTCGAGGCCGGCGAACAGCGCCTCGATCTGCGCCGGCTCGCCGATGTGGCAGGCCGCGGCCTCGGCGCTGCCGCCGGTACCGCGGATCTCGTCGGCCACCGTCTGGCAGTCCTCGCGCTTGCGGCTGGAGACGATCACGTGCGCGCCCTTGGCGGCGAGCAGCTTGGCGATCTCGGCGCCGATGCCGCGGCTGGCGCCGGTGACCACGGCGATCTTGCCGCCGAGGTCGAACGGGTCGGAAGGAGCGGAAGGCGTGGATCCGGTCATGGGCGTCGTCTCGCGTGCGGGCATGGGTCAGCGATAGGTGATCAGGGCCGCGTCGGCGGCCTCGGCCAGGTGCGGCCAGGCGTTGTAGGTGATCAGCTGCGGCGCGCCGCGCCCCAGGCGCACGCGGGTGATGCCGGTGTTCACCAGGTTCCAGCTCAGCGCGAAGGTGCGCTCGACCGGCGCGCCGAGCAGTTCGGTGGCGATCACCGCGATCGGTCCGCCGGACGTGAAGGCCCAGATCCCGCGCGCCGGGTGTTCGGCGAGCGCCTGCAATGCCTCCAGCGTTTCGCGGCGGAACGCCGGCCAGGTGCGTTCGTACTCGTGGTCGTGCCGGCCGCCGCTCCAGCGCGCGACCGCCTCGGCGAACATGCGCTGGAAGGCCCGGTGCGGGTCGGGCTGCCCGCGCAGCTCGCGCGCGAAGTCCTCGAAATCCCGCAGGTCGGGGCGATGGCGCTTGAGCACCTCGACATGGTCGAGCTCGTCCAGGCCCGCCAGCGTCAGGCGCGGCAGTCCGGCGAGGCCGGCCGCGTCCAGGCACAGCTCGGCGGTACGCGCATGGCGATGCAAGCGCCCGGTGGCGACCAGTTCGGCCCCGACGCCGCAGCGCGCGAGCCAGGCGCCCAGGCGGCGCGATTGCTCCTCGCCGGTGTCGGAGAGCCGGTCGTAGTCGGCCGCGCCGAAGCTGGCCTGTCCGTGGCGGATCAGCAGCAGGTCGGCCATCGTCTACAGCGCCGAGGCCGCGATCAGGCCGCGGCAACGCTGGCCGAGATACCGTACCGCGTGGCCGAACCCGGCGAACTGCGGATTGGTGGTCTGGCCGAGCACGTAGCGGCGGTAGATCTGCTGGATGATCACCATCAGGCGGAACAGGCCGAAGACCTCGTAGAAATCGAACACTCCGATGTCGCGGCCGGTGCGGCGCGCGTAGTGCTCGACGATTCCGCGCCGGCTGAGCATGCCCGGCGCGTTGCTCGGCTGCCGCCGGAACGTCTGGAAGGTCGCGTCGTCGTCGGCCTGCACCCAGTAGGCGAGCGAGCCGCCGAGGTCCATCAGCGGGTCGCCCAGGGTGGCCATCTCCCAGTCGAGCACGCCGACGATCGACAGCGGGTGCGCGGCGGACGCTGTGCCGAGCACGACGTTGTCGAAGCGGTAGTCGTTGTGGATGACGCAGATCGCGGTCTCGTGCGCCGGCCGCTTCGCCGCGAGCCAGGCCAGCACGTCTTCGCAGGCGTCGGTGCCGTCGGTGAGCGAGGCCGTCCAGCGCTCGCTCCAGCCGGCCACCTGGCGATGCACGTAGCCTTCGCCCTTGCCGAGCGCGGCGACGTCCGGGATGCCGGTGTCGATGCCGTGCAGTTCCACCAGGCGCTCGACGAACGCCTCGCACAGCCGCCGCACGCCGCCGGCGTCCAGGCCGAGTTCGGGCGGCAGATCGCGGCGCAGGATCACCCCGCGCAGGCGCTCCATGACGTAGAAATGCTGGCCGATCAGCCCGGCGTCTTCGCACACCGCCAGGATCGCCGGGACGGCCGGGTAGTGCGGCTTCAGCGCCGCCATCACCCGCGCCTCGCGCAGCATGTCGTGCGCGGACCGGGCCTTGGCGCCGGCGGGCGGGCGGCGCAGCACCAGCTCGCGCTCGCCGTAGCGCAGCAGGTAGGTGAGGTTGGAGGCGCCGCCGGGGAACTGCTGCAGTTCCGGCTGGCCGGCGAGCCCTTCGATGCGTTCCTTGAGAAAGGCGTCGACGCGCGCGAGGTCGAAGGCGTCCTCCTCGCGAACGGCGCGGGCCTGATCGATCGCGGCGTTCATGCCGCGGCGCCCAGTTGCCGCTTGATTTCCAGCTTGGCCACCACTGCGCGATGCACCTCGTCCGGGCCGTCGGCCAGGCGCAGCACGCGCGCGTAGGCGTACAGGGCCGCGAGCGGGAAATCGTTGGACAGGCCGGCCGCGCCATGCATTTGCATGGCGGCATCGGCGGCGCGCTGCGCCACCGCCGGCACCACCACCTTGATCTGCGAGACCAGGCTCAGGGCCGCCTTCGGCCCCTGCGTGTCGATGGTCCAGGCCGCTTTCAGGGTGAGCAGGCGCGCCTGTTCGATGGCCATGCGCAGATCGGCGACGAGGTCGGCATTGCCGCCCAGGCGGATCAGCGGCTGGCCGAAGGCCTGGCGGCTGGCGGCGCGCGCGCACAGCAGGGCGAGCGCGCGCTCGGCCGCGCCCAGGGCGCGCATGCAGTGATGGACGCGTCCCGGGCCCAATCGCCCCTGCGCGATCTCGAAGCCGCGCCCGGGGCCGAGCAGGATGTTGGCCGCCGGCAGGCGCACGTCGGCGAAGCTGACCTCGCCGTGCCCGAACGGCTCGTCGAAGGCGTTGAACACCGGCAGCATGCGTTCGATCTTCACGCCCGGCGCGTCGAGCGGGCAGATCACCATCGCGTGGCGGCGGTGCGTCTCGGCCTGCGGATCACTCAGTCCCATGAAGATCGCGAAGCGGCAGTGCGGATGGCCGATGCCCGTGGACCACCACTTGCGGCCGTTGAGCACCACCTCGTCGCCCTGCACGGCGGCGGTGGCCTGCATGTTGGTGGCGTCGGAGGAGGCGACCTGCGGCTCGGTCATGCAGAAGGCGGAGCGGATCTCGCCCGCGAGCAGCGGTGCCAGCCATTGCCGCTGCTGCTCCGGCGTGCCGTAGCGGGCCAGCACCTCCATGTTGCCGGTGTCGGGCGCGTTGCAGTTGAAGACCTCGGGCGCGAGGAAGGAATGGCCCATGATCTCGGCCAGCGGCGCGTAGTCGACGTTGCTCAGGCCAACGCCGTGCGCGGCGTCGGGCGTGGACGATGGGGGCGCCTCGGGCAGGAACAGGTTCCACAGGCCGGCGTCGCGCGCCTTGGCCTTCAGCGCTTCCATCACCGCGGGCTGCCGCCATCGCCGCCAATCCTCACCGCCGGCCAGTTCGGCGGCATAGGCCGATTCGGCCGGCAACACCTCCTCGCGCATGAAGCGGCCGAGGCGCTCGGCGAGTTCGCGGCAACGATCGGATGGGGCGAATTCCATGGCGCTGGCTCCGGTTGGCAGGGTCGAGCCTACGCCGCTTGCCATCATCGATGAAATGAATATGTTTCATGCCAGGTCATTCGCATGGATAATGGCTTGGTCTTCCTCGCCGGTATCGACCATGTCGCGTCGTCCCGAACCAGCCCGGTGTCCGGCTTCAACCTGGAGCAGGGCCAGCCTGGCCGGCCGCCGGGACGCGGTGCCGCGATGACCGGTCGCGAGAGCCGCGTCGATCTCAACCTGTTCCGCATCCTCGATGCGATCCATACCCATGGCGGCATCGGCGCGGCCGCGCGCGCGCTGCATCTCACCCAGCCGGCGGTCAGCCATGCGCTGAACCGCCTGCGCGCGCACTTCGACGACCCCTTGTTCGTGCGCCAGGGCAATCGGGTGTTTCCCACCGAACGCACACGCGCGGTGATCGCCGACGTGCAGGCGCACCTGAAGGGCCTGCAGGCCGTCTCGCGGCTGCGCGCCGACTTCGATCCGGCGGCCCTGGAGATGGAATTCGCCTTGGGCTTCCGCGACGCGCTGGAGCCGATCGTGCTGCCGCGGCTGCTCGCGCGCCTGGCCGCTTCGGCGCCGGGGCTGCGCCTGGTCAGCCGGCGCGTGGCGCTGGGCGAGCTCGAGCGCGAACTGGTCGCCGGCCGCATCGATCTGGCGGTCGATCGCCGGCTGCCGGTCGGCCCGCGCCTGGTCACCGAGTACCTGATCGAGGATTCGCTGGTGGTGGCGATGCGCCGCCGCCACGCGCTGGCCGCCGGCACGATGCGCCGCGCCGAGTACCTGGCGGCGCGGCACGTGGCGGTCTCTCCGCTCGGCGAGCCGCATACGCTCGACGTGCTGCTCGGACAGAGCGGCGTGTTCCGCGACATCCGCCTGGTCTGCCAGCACTATTTCGCCGCCTGCGAGGCGATCGCCGGCAGCGATCTGCTGCTGACCCTGCCGCTGTCCTATGCGCAGCACCTGTCGGAGCGCGTGCCGATCCTGGTTCGGCCGCTGCCGCTGCGGGTGAGGCCGTTTCCGATCCTGGGCTACTGGCACGAGTCGCGCCAGCACGATCAGGCGCATGCCTGGTTGCGCGGGCAGGTGGGCGAGATCATCCGTGGCGAGCCGGGGATGCGGCGCACGTCCAGGCGCACTCCCGCGCGCCCTGCCTGATGCACGCTCCGCGCCGTCGGTGTGCCAACCGAACCGCTCCGTCATGACCCGCCGCAGGCCGCTCATGATGCGGCGCGGCATGTGCTAGCGTCTCGCTAGGGGGCGATTCCGGAGGCGCCGCCGCTTCCGGAAGGCGCGCGCCGGCGTCCGCATCGTCATGCGTGCCGCCTTGTCCCGGGAAAGGCATCGATCGCGGCGGCATTCGACGGAGGACATCCGCATGAAAGGAATTGCAACAGGCGCGGCATTGGCGCTTTTCGTCGCAGCGATGAGTGCGGCGGCGCCGGTGGCGGCCGAGCCGACCTATGCGTGCACGGCGGACACGGAAGGGCATCTGTTTCTGGTGCCTTACGACCATCCCGGCGACCCCGGCGCCTACTATCAGTGCCGCGGCGGGGCATGGCGCCTGATCGGAGTGTGCACGCCCGGCGCAGGCTGCCCGCAACCGCCGGATCCGGACGGGCCGGGCGTCGAGACCTAGCGGTTCCTCGCGGCCGCCGAGCGTCGCCGGAGGCGGGATCCCTGCGCGGATCCCGCCGCTTGCGCGCGAAGCGGACCAGGCGGGGCGGAGCGCGGCACCGTCAGTACAGCACCCGCGTCTTCAGCGTTCCCGGAATCTCCGCCAGCGCCGTGCGCAGCTCTCCCGCCTGCGCCTGGTCGGCGGTCACGTCGATCACCACGTAGCCGACCTTGGCGTCGGTGCGCAGGAACTGCCCGTCGATGTTGATGTTGCGCTTGCTGAAGAGGTCGTTGATCTGCGACAGCACGCCCGGCACGTTGCGGTGGATGTGCAGCAGGCGATGGCTGGCCGCGTGCTCGGGCAGCGTCACCTCGGGGAAGTTCACCGCCGAGAGCGTGCTGCCGTTGTCGCTGTAGCGCACCAGCTTGGCGGCGACTTCCACGCCGATGTTGTCCTGCGCCTCCAGCGTGCTGCCGCCCACGTGCGGGGTGAGGATCGCGTTCTCGCGCCCGCGCAGCGCCGATTCGAAAGGATCGCCGTTGCCCTTGGGTTCCACCGGGAACACGTCCACGGCGGCGCCGCCGACCTGGCCTGACTGCAGGGCCTCGGCCAGCGCGTCGATGTCGACCACGGTGCCGCGCGAGGCATTGATCAGGTGCGCGCCGGGCCGCATCCGCGCGATCTGCCGGGCGCCGAACATCAGCCTGGTGGCGGGGGTTTCCGGCACGTGCAGGGTCACCACGTCCGAGCGCTGCAGCAGGTCGTCCAGATCGACGGAGGGCCGCGCGTTGCCGAGCGAGAGCTTGGTCTCGATGTCGTGGAAGAGCACCTGCATGCCCAGCGCCTCGGCCAGCACGCCGACCTGGGTGCCGATGTGGCCGTAGCCGACGATGCCCAGGGTCTTGCCGCGCGCCTCGTGGCTGCCGGCGGCGCTCTTCGACCAGCCGCCGCGATGGCATTCGGCGGATTTCTGCGGGATGCCGCGCAGCAGCATGATGGCCTCGGCCACCACCAGTTCGGCGACGCTGCGCGTGTTGGAGTAGGGGGCGTTGAACACCGGGATGCCGGCCAGCTCGGCCGCCTCGGTGTCGACCTGGTTGGTGCCGATGCAGAAGCAACCCACGGCCAGCAGGCGTCTGGCCTCGGCCAGCACCTCGGCGCTGAGGTGGGTGCGCGAGCGGATGCCGACGAAGTGGGCGTCGGCGATGCGGCGCTTGAGCTCGTCCTCGGGCAGCGACTTGGCGTGCTGCTCGATCTGGGTGTAGCCGGCGGCCTGGAAGGTCTCGACGGCGGTCTGGCTGATGCCTTCCAGCAGGAGGATGCGGATGTCGCGCTTGGGGTAGGAGGTTTTTTTCATCTTCTTTCGATAGGGGATGGCGGCATATGCATCTGCATCGCTTTGGCAGGGGCGAAGCGTTTCGTCCGCTGTCGCGGACGAGTTCATTTCTTTTGAAAGGCGTCAAAAGAAACGAACCAAAGAAAAACGCCTTCCCGACGAGTCAGTCCCATCGCTTCGCCGCTATCGGGATTTTTCGACTCGCCATCCTGGCTCGGTCGAAAAACGGCGCACATCCTGTACGCCGCCCTTCGGGTCTGCGATCAGTCCCTCCGCTTCGGATTCCTGGCGGCGAAGAGCAGAAGCAGAAGGTTGGGGCGGCGCGCGTCCCCATGGAGTGTGCCAGCAAATCCGGGTTTTTGCTGCACTGCCGCACTGGACGCCGACCGGGCCGGCTGGCACGCTGGCTCTCCCGCCGATGCCTCCGATCCCATGGCCGACCCGCGTCTCGATTCCCTGCTGCAGGCCGTGCCGGGGCTGCGCCTGAAAACCGATCCGGCCGACCTGGAACACTACGGCCGCGACTGGACCCGGCGCTGGACGCCGGCGCCGCTGGCGGTGGCGCTGCCCGCGGACGCCGGCCAGGTGCAGGCCGTGGTGCGCTGGGCGGGTGCGAACGGGGTCGGTGTCGTTCCCTCGGGCGGGCGCACCGGATTGTCCGGCGGGGCGGTGGCCGCCGACGGCGAGCTGGTGCTGAGCATGGAGCGGATGAACCGCGTGCTCGGCTTCGATCCCATCGACCGCACCCTGACCGTGCAGCCGGGCATCGCCCTTCAGGCGGTGCACGAGGCCGCCCGCGAGCACGGGCTGGTCTATCCGGTCGACTTCGCCGCGCGCGGCTCCTGCAGCATCGGCGGCAACATCGCCACCAACGCCGGCGGCATCCGCGTGATCCGCTACGGCAACACCCGCGAATGGGTCGCCGGACTGAAGCTGGTGACCGGGACGGGAGCGCTGGTCGACCTCAACCGCGGCCTGATCAAGAATTCCAGCGGCTACGACCTGCGGCACCTGGCCATCGCCTCCGAGGGCACGCTCGGCGTGATCGTGGAGGCGACGCTGCGGCTGACCGACCCGCCGCCGCCGACCAACGTGATGCTGCTGGCGCTGCCCTCGTTCCAGGTGCTGATGCAGGTGTATGCCGCCCTGCGCGAACGCCTGCAGCTGGAGGCGTTCGAGTTCTTCACCGATCGCGCGCTGCACCACGTGCTCGCCCACGGCGCGCAGGCGCCGTTCGCCGAGATCCATCCGTATTACGTGGTCACCGAGTTCGCGACCGGCGACGAGCGCCAGGAAGCGCGGGTGCTGGAAGCCTTCGAGCACTGCATGGACAGCGGCTGGGTCAGCGACGGGGTGATCAGCCAGAGCGAGGCGCAGGCCGCGCAGCTGTGGCGCCTGCGCGAGGGCATCACCGAGAGCCTGGCGCGCCACAAGCCGTACAAGAACGACGTCTCGGTGCGGATCTCGCGGATGCCGGCATTCCTGGAACAAACGCAGGCGCTGCTCGGGCGGGAGTACCCGCATTTCGACGTGGTCTGGTTCGGCCACATCGGCGACGGCAACCTGCACATCAACGTGCTCAAGCCCGACGGTTTGGAGGACGCCGTCTTCCTGACGCAGTGCGAGCATGTCACCAGGCTGCTGGCGGCGACGCTGGAGGAGCACGGCGGCAGCATTTCCGCCGAGCACGGCATCGGCCTGGTCAAGAAGCCGTACCTGTCCTGCACCCGCGGCGCGGAGGAGATCGCCCTGATGCGCGGGATCAAGCGGGTGCTCGATCCGTCCGGCATCATGAATCCCGGAAAGCTGTTCGACCGATAGCGCTGCCGCGGCGGAGCGGCGCGCGCGCCGCGATGATCCGTTCGCGCCATGGATTTCGAGTTGAGGGTTGGCTGTGCTCCCGATCGCGGGAGGCACGGCCCTCGCATCCATTCGACACATCCATGGGAGAACAGTCGTGAAATATCCGATTCTCGGCGCGATGGCGCTGATGGCTTCCTGCCTGTTCGCGCCGACGCAGGCGCGCGCGGACTCCGTCTACCTGGAATGCACGGACGGCAACTATTGCTACACGGACCGGCCGGGTCCCGCGCACGACAGGATCGAGTGGGCCATCGATCCGCAGGGAACCGATGCGGTGATCCCCTACAACTGCACCAACAAGTATTCCTGTTCCTTCTACTGCCCCCGGCGCGGCGGGCTGATCAAGGCCACCGTCGGCTTCTACCTGAACCATCAGGCCACCGGCACGGCGACCACCACCGGGCCTTGCTACTAGTGGGCCATTAGTGGGCCATCGAACGCGAGTCGGGACATCCGGCGCGTCGGGAAGGCGGGCGCCGCGCCCGATGCCTGCCCATGCCTCGCGACGAGGCATGGGTTCGAGCCGCGGGCGTTCAGTCCGCGCGTCCGCCGAACTCGCCCGTGGTGGTGTTCACCCACACCCGCTCGCCGTTGCCGATGTACTCGGGCACCTGGATTTCCAGGCCGGTGCTGAGCCTGGCCGGCTTGGGCCGCTTGGTGGCGGTGCCGCCCTTGAGCTCGGGCGGGGTCTCGACCACTTCCAGCACCACGCTCTGCGGCAGCTGCACGGCCACCGGCTGCTCGTCGATCACCTGCACGTAGCAGCCGCTCAGTCCGTCGGTGATGTAGCCGGCGGCATCGCCGACCACGTCGGCGTCGAGGGTGTAGGGGGTGAAGTCCTCGTCGTCCATGAACACGAACGCCTCGCCGTCCTTGTACGAGAAGCTGGCCTGGCGGCGCAGCAGGTCGACTTCCTTGAGCTCGTCGTCGGCGTCGAAGCTGGCGTCGGTCTTGTTGCCGCCGGGCACGCTGTACATGACGAAACGGAAGCGCACGTTGCCGCCGCGGCCCTGCGGCGAGCTGCGCTCGATGTCGCGCACCTGGTACACGCCGTTGTTGTGTTCGACCACGTTTCCTTTCTTGACGTCGTAGGCTTTCATCGGATTGGGTTCTTGGAGGGAAATGGGCAAGGCGCGTCGAATCCCGCGCGTCATCCGGGCCCGGCCCGGACGACGCGGAAGATCACTTCGGCGCCAGGCGCGTGGCGCCGTCGATGCGGATGGTCTCGCCGTTGAGGTAGCGGTTGCCGAGGATGTAGGCGACCAGGTCGGCGAACTCCTCCGGACGGCCGAGCCGCGAGGGGAAGGGGATGGAGGCGGACAGCGACTGCTGCACTTCCTCGCTCATGCCGTCGACCATCGGCGTCCAGAACACGCCCGGCGCGACGGTCATCACGCGGATGCCGAAGCGCGAGAGCTCGCGCGCCATCGGCAGGGTCATGCCGACCACGCCGCCCTTGGACGCGGAATAGGCGGCCTGGCCGATCTGGCCCTCGTAGGCGGCCACGGAGGCGGTGTTGACGATCACGCCGCGCTCGCCGTCCTCGCCCGCCTCGTTGCCCTGCATCACGGCCGCGGCCGCCTTGGCGACGTTGAAGCTGCCGACCAGGTTGACCAGCACCGTGGTCTGGAACTGCGACAGCGGCATCGGGCCCTCGCGGCCGAGCACGCGCCCGGCGCCGAGGATGCCGGCGCAGTTGATGGCGGCGTTGAGGCCGCCGAAGAAGTCGCGCGCGGCGGCGATGTTGGCGGCGACGCCGGCCTCGTCGGTCACGTCGGTCTTGAAGTAGCGGGCCTTGTCGGCGCCGAGTCCGGCGACGGCGGCCGCGCCCTTGTCGTCGTTGACGTCGAACAGCGCGACCTTGCCGCCGTGGGCGACCAGGTGCTGGGCGACGGCCAGGCCGAGGCCGGAAACGCCGCCGGTGACGACGGCGCGGGTGGCTGCGAGCTGCATGGGCGATCCTGCGGGGAAAACGCCCATTTTAGCCCAGAGCCGCGACGATCCCGCGACGGCGGGCGCTATGCCGCCGAGCGGGCGCGGGTCACCTTGCTGCTGGTCTCGTGGCCGAGCAGGGCGGCGAGCCAGCGCCCGGTCTCGACGAGGACCTCGAGGTCCACGCCGGTCGCGATGCCCATGCCGTGCAGCATGTAGACCACGTCCTCGCTGGCGACGTTGCCGGTGGCGCCCTTGGCGTAGGGGCAGCCGCCGGTGCCCGAGACCGCCGAATCCACCACCGCCACGCCTTCCTCCAGGCAGGCCAGGATGTTGGCCAGCGCCTGCCCGTAGGTGTCGTGGAAATGCACCGCCAGCGCCGGCATCGGCACCGCCTCGGCCACCGCCAGCAGCATCGCCCGCGCCTTGGCGGGTGTGCCGACGCCGATGGTGTCGCCGAGCGAGACCTCGTAGCAGCCCATCGCGTGCAGCGCGCGCGCCACGCGCACCACGTCGGCCACCGGCACCTCGCCCTGGTAGGGGCAGCCGAGCACGGTGGACACGTAGCCGCGCACCGCCACGCCGTCGGCCCTGGCGCGCGCCACCACCGGCTCGAAGCGCGCCAGCGACTCGTCGATCGAGGCGTTGATGTTCTTCCTGTTGAAGGCTTCCGAGGCCGCGGTGAAGACGGCGATCTCCTCGGCGCCCACCGCGCGCGCGCGGTCGTAGCCCTGCTCGTTGGGCACCAGCACCGGATAGCGCACGCCGGGCCGGCGGGCGATGCCGGCGAACACCTCGGCGGCATCGGCCAGCTGCGGCACCCATTTCGGGCTGACGAAGCTGGTGGCCTCCACGGTCTGCAGGCCGGTGGCGCCCAGCCGGTCGATCAGTTCGATCTTCGCCGCGGCGGGGATGACGGTTTTTTCGTTCTGCAGCCCGTCGCGCGGGCCGACCTCGACGATGCGGACGTGGGTGGGAAGTGCCATGGCGGACTCGGTCGATGCGTGGGTTCATGGCCCTCGCCCGTACGGCGGGAGAGGGGTGTCCAAGGAAGACGTGTGGGCGCGGGGCTCAGGTTTCCAGCAGCACCAGCGCGGTATCCGCCTCGACGAAGTCGCCCGCCGCGGCGCGCAGCTCGGCGACCTTGCCGTCGCGCGGCGCCTTGAGCGCCAGTTCCATCTTCATCGCCTCCATCACCAGCAGCTCCTGGCCCTGCGAGACGGCGTCGCCCGGCGCGACCTTGACCAGCACGATGCGTCCGGGCATCGGCGCCTTGAGCTGGTCGCCGCCGCCGGCGTCGGCCGCATGCTCGGGCTCGTAGGCGGGCACGCGCGCGTAGCGGCGGCGCCGCTCGCCGTCGTGCAGCAGCACGCGATGCTCGTCGGCCTCGACGCGATAGCCGCGCGCCTGGTCGTCGAAGCGGGCGCTCAGCCGCGTGCCGCCGTCGGCCTCGCCGTCCAGGCGCGCGCCGCGCACGTCCGCGGCGCGATCCCCGTATTCGATGCGGTAGTCGCCGGCGGCGCCGCTGGCGAGCACGAGGTGGCGCGTCTCGCCCTCGCGCAGCACCAGGCGGCGCTGCCCGGCGTGCCCCAGCCGCCAGCCGGAGGCCTCGGCCCAGGGCGAATGGGGGTCGCCGCTGGCGGCGGCCAGCGCGCGCGTGGCCGCCTCGTCGCGCAGCAGCGCGACCGTGGCCGCGGCGATCACCGCGTCGGCCTCGCCGGTGCCGCCGCTGTCGCCGACGAACTCGTCGAGGTGGCGATCCAGGTAGCCGGTGTCGATCCGGCCGTCGACCACCGCCGGGTGCCGCGCCAGGCGCTCGAGGAAGGCGATGTTGGACTTCGGCCCCTCCACCTCGCAGTTCGCCAGCGCATCGCGCAGGCGGGCGAGGGCGCGCGGCCGGTCCTCGTCGTAGACGATGAGCTTGGCGATCATCGGATCGTAGAAGATCGTCACCGTATCGCCCTCGACCACGCCCGAGTCGATGCGCGCATGCGCCGACGGCGGCGGCAGGCGCAGCCGCTGCAGGCGCCCCGAGCCCGGCAGGAAGCCCGCGTCGGGATCTTCCGCATAGAGCCGCACCTCGATGGCATGGCCGCGCTGGACGATCTCGTCCTGCGCCAGCGGCAGCGGCTCGCCGGCGGCGATGCGCAGCTGCCATTCGACCAGGTCGAGCCCGGTGACCAGTTCGGTGACCGGATGCTCCACCTGCAGGCGCGTGTTGATCTCCATGAAATAGAAGCCGCCGTCCGGAGCGACGATGAACTCCACCGTGCCGGCATTGGCGTAGTCGATCGCGTGCGCGGCCTGCACCGCCGCCGCGCCCATCGCCGCGCGCAGCTCCGGGGTGAGGAAGGGCGAGGGCGATTCCTCCAGCACCTTCTGGTAGCGGCGCTGCGCCGAGCACTCGCGCTCGAACAGGTGCAGGGCATTGCCGTGGTTGTCGCCGAAGACCTGGATCTCGATGTGTCGGGGCTGCTCGATGTAGCGCTCCAGCAGCACGCGGTCGCGGCCGAAGGCGTTGCGCGCCTCGCGCTGGCAGCTTTCCAGGTTGGGCAGGAATTCGCCGGCGCCGCGCACGATGCGCATGCCCTTGCCGCCGCCGCCGTGCGCGGCCTTGATCATCAGCGGGAAGCCGATGCGTTCGGCCTCGCGCGCCAGCGTCGTCGCGTCCTGGTCCTCGCCGGTGTAGCCGGGCACCACCGGCACGCCCGCGGCCTGCATCAGCTCCTTGGCGCCGGCCTTGCTGCCCATCTTGCGCATCGAGGCCGCCTTCGGCCCGATGAAGACCAGCCCGGCCGCCTCCACCGCGTCGGCGAAGTCGGCGTTCTCGCTGAGGAAGCCGTAGCCGGGGTGGATCGCCTGCGCGCCGCTGCGCCTGGCCGCTTCCAGGATGGCCTCGCCGCGCAGGTAGCTGTCGGCCGGCCGCGGGCCGCCGATCGGCCAGGCCTCGTCGGCCTGGCGCACGTGCTGCGCGTCGGCGTCGGCGTCCGAGTACACCGCCACCGTGTGGATGCCGAGCCGGCGCGCGGTGCGGATGACGCGGCAGGCGATTTCGCCGCGGTTGGCGATCAGGATCTTGTCGAACATGGGGGCCCTAGGCTTCCGGCGCGTGGCAGACGGCTTCGATGTTGTGGCCGTCCGGATCGAGCACGAACGCGCCGTAGTAGTGGGGATGGTAATGCGGCCGCAGTCCCGGCGCGCCGTTGTCGCGGCCGCCGGCGGCGAGCGCGGCCGCGTGGAAGGCGTCGACCTGGGCGCGCGAGCCGGCGGCGATGGCCACGTGCATGCGCCCGCGCAGCGCTTGCCCGCTGCCGATCCAGAACCAGGGCTTGCCGCTGCTGCCGTAGCCGACGTGCGCGTCGCCGCCGCTCATCTCCGGCGTCACCTCCAGGATCGGCACCACGCCCAGCGGCGCCAGCGCGCGCTCGTAGAACGCCTTGCTGCGCGCGAAATCCGCCACCGGGAAGCCGACGTGATCGAGCATGCCGCTACTCCTTCGCGGCCCATGCGGGCGCGCGCTTGTCGAGGAAGGCGCCCAGGCCCTCCTGTCCCTCGGCGGAGACGCGCAGCCCGGCGATCAGCGCGGCATTGGCGGCGTCGACGGCATCGCGGTCGGTCTGCGCCGCGACCGAGCGCACCAGCGCCTTGGCCTGCGCCGAGGCCAGCGGCCCGGCCTTGAGCAGCAGCGCGATCTGCCGTTCGACCGCCGCATCCAGGGCGTCGGCCGCCGCCACCTCGTGCAGCAGGCCGATGGCCTGCGCGGTGCGCGCGTCGAAAATCTCGGCGGTGGCGAAATAGCGCCGCGACTGGCGCGCGCCGATGGCCGCGATGACGTAGGGCGAGATCACCGCCGGCAACAGGCCGAGCTTGCTCTCGGTGAGGCCGAACTTCGCCTCGGGCGTGCCGATGGCGATGTCGCAGCAGGCCACCAGCCCGACGCCGCCGCCGAAGGCCGCGCCGTGCACGCGGGCGATGGTCGGCTTGGGCAGTTCGTCCAGGGTGCGCATCAGGCGGGCGAGGGCGAGCGCGTCCTCGCGGTTCTCCGCCTCGCCGGCGGCGGCCATGCCGCGCATCCAGTTCAGGTCCGCGCCGGCCGAGAACGAGGCGCCGGCGCCTTCCAGCACCACCACGCGCACGGCGGCCTCGCCGGCCAGCCGTTCCAGCTCCGCGGTCAGCGCCGCGATCAGCGCCGCGTCGAAGGCGTTGTGCAGGTCCGGACGGTTCAGGCGCAGGCGGGCGACGGCGCCGGTGCGTTGCGAGAGCAGGGAGTCGAAGGCCATCGGCGGGACCGGAGGGAAAGGCGGAATGATAGCCGCTGCACCGTTGCGTTCCGGCCCGGCCCTGGTGTCGCGGGCGATCAGCTAATGTATAATTGAGAACAATTCCCATTCTGGTTCTGGTGTATCCGTGAGGCTGTCCGATTTGCCGCGACGCGCCAGCGCCACCGTCGAGAGCGTGGAGGACCAGATGCCTCACGATCCCATTGCCCGCCGCCTCCGCGAACTCGGCTTCGTGGCCGGGGAAACCGTGCAGCTGATGGCGCATGGGCCGCTCGGCGCCGAGCCGCTGCTGGTGCAGATCGGCTTCACCCGCTTCGCGCTGCGCCGCAAGGAGGCCGCGCGCGTGATCCTGAAGAACGGCGCGGCCGACGCGCCCGCCATCGCGCGCACGGTGGGCGAATGAGCACGGCCGCATCGCTGCGCCTGGCGCTGGTGGGCAATCCCAACTGCGGCAAGACCGCGCTGTTCAACCAGCTCACCGGCAGCCGCCAGAAGGTGGCCAACTACGCCGGCGTCACCGTCGAGCGCAAGGAGGGCCGCCTCACCGCGCCTTCGGGCCGCAGCTACGCGCTGCTCGACCTGCCCGGCGCCTACAGCCTGCAGCCGGCCAGCCTGGACGAGGCGATCACCCGCGACCTGTGCCGCGGCTTCTATCCTGGCGAGGCGGCGCCCGACGTGCTGGTGTGCGTCATCGACGCCACCAACCTGCGCCTGCACCTGCGCTTCGTGCTGGAAGTGCGCGAGCTCGGCCGTCCGATGGTGGTGGCGCTGAACATGGCCGACGTGGCCGCGCGCCGCGGCATCCGCATCGACCGCGAGGTACTGGAGGCTGAGCTCGGCGTGCCGGTGGTGGAGACCGTCGCGGTGCGGCGGCACGGCGCCAAGGCCCTGGTCGAACGCATCGAGTCCCTGGTCGAGGCCGGGCGCCTGACCGCGCCGTCGGTGGAACCGCCCGCGGACGAGAACGCCTATCACGAGGAAACGCGCCGCCTGCTCTCGCTCGCCGTGAGCATGCCGGCGCGCACCGCGCGCATCGACGACACGCTCGACCGCTGGCTGTTGCATCCGGTGTTCGGCCTGCTGGCGCTGATCGTGATCATGTTCCTGATCTTCCAGGCGGTATTCGCCTGGGCCACGCCGATGATGGACGCGATCGACGCCGGCACCGCCGCGCTGGGCGCCTGGGTCGGCAGCGTGCTGCCGGAAGGACCGCTCACCAGCCTGCTCACCGACGGCATCATCGCCGGCCTCGGCAGCGTGGTGGTGTTCCTGCCGCAGATCCTGATCCTGTTCGCCTTCATCCTCGCACTGGAGGAGTCGGGCTACCTGCCGCGCGCGGCCTTCCTGCTCGACCGCATGATGGCTTCGGCGGGCCTGTCCGGACGCTCCTTCATCCCGCTGCTGTCGAGCTTCGCCTGCGCCATCCCCGGCATCATGGCCACGCGCTCGATCCAGGATCCGCGCGACCGCATCGCCACGATTGTGGTCGCCCCGCTGATGACCTGTTCGGCGCGGCTGCCGGTCTATACGCTGCTGATCGGCGCGTTCATCCCGCAGCGCAGCGTCGGCGGCGTGTTCAACCTGCAGGGCCTGGTGCTGTTCGCGCTGTACATGGCCGGTATCCTCAGCGCGCTCGTGGTCTCGTTCGTGATGAAGAAGTGGCGCCGCGACAAGAGCGAGCATCCGCTGTTGCTGGAGTTGCCGTCCTACCGCATGCCGCATGCGCGCGACCTGCTCATTGGCCTGTACGAGCGTGCGGCGATCTTCCTCAAGCGCGTGGGCGGCATCATCCTCGCGCTGACCATCCTGTTATGGGTGTTGCTGAATTTCCCGGCCGCGCCCGCCAACGCCACGATGCCGGCCATCGATTACAGCCTGGCCGGTCGCATCGGTCACGCCATGGCCGCGGTGTTCGCACCAATCGGCTTCAACTGGCAGATTTGTATCGCGCTGATTCCTGGCTTGGCCGCGCGCGAGGTGGCCGTATCCTCGCTGGCCACGGTGTATGCCGTGGCCGCAGCCGACGATGCCGCTGCCGCCGATGCGCTCAGGCCGATCATCACCGACACTTGGTCGCTGGCCACCGCGCTGTCGCTGCTGGTCTGGTTCATCTACGCGCCGCAATGCCTGTCCACCTGGGCGACGATCAAGCGCGAGACCAATTCCTGGAAGACCATGGCGCTGACCGCCGGCTACCTGTTCGCGCTGGCCTACGTGGCCTCGCTGCTGACCTATCAGGTCGCCGTGGCCTTGGGCGGCGGTTGAGGTCGCGGCGATGACCGTCTCGCTGGCACTGCAATACCTGGTGATCGCGCTGGCCGCGCTGGTCAGCCTGTGGGTGGTGATGAAGAAGCAGTTCCCCAGCGCGACGCGACGCCTGCGGGTGGCCGTGGCGATGCCGCTGGTGCGCGAAGGGCGGCCCGGATGGCTGCGCACGCTGGGCCGACGGATCGCGCCGCCGATGTCGGGCGGCGGAAGCGGCGCCTGCGGCGGCTGCGACAGTTGCGGGCCGTCGGCGCGCGGAAAATAGCTGCGCAGGCGGCGGTCTCGTCCCGCCTCTCCGCGATCAACGCCGCCGAAGCGGCGCCGTCAATGGCGCCGCCCGGCCTTTCCGGCGGGCGCGAACATCTCCACCGCCAGCGAGAACGTCCGCTCGTCGTTCGGGTGCAGCGCGCCCACGCCGACGACGTGGCGCGAGACTTCCTCGCCGCGCTCGTCGCGCACCGTGACCACCACCTGGTATTCCCAGGAACCGCCGTCGGCAGGCTGGCGGATGACGCCCTCCACCTTGAGCGGGGAGGGCATCGGCTGCGCGAGCGGGGAATTGGGCGAATCGATGCGCAGGTAGTGCTTGCACGCGGGACAGATCGCCGCGCTTTCGAGGATGCGGGTCTTGCAGTGCGGGCAGGTGCGCGTGGCACCTGCCGTGCCCGGACGGGCGTTGCTCACGAATGCAAGCTCACTGGACCAGTGAGGGTTCTTCCGACTTCGCGGCGGAAGCCTTGCCATTGGCCTTGGCGCCGTCCTTTTCGCCCCAGCCGCATTCGACGTGGCCACGCACGCGCGCGCCGGAGGCGATGGTGAGCGAGCCGGCCTTGAGGTCGCCGACCAGCACCGAGGACGGCTGCAGCTCGACGTTCGACGCGGATTCGATGTTGCCTTCCAGCTCGCCCGCGACCACGACGCGCTTGGCGCGCACGCCGCCGTTGAGCTTGGCGCCGTTCTCGATGGTCAGGTCGCCCTGCACGTTCACGTCGCCCTTGAACTTGCCGGCGATGCGCACATGGCCGGTGCCTTCGATCTTGCCTTCGATGGTGAGGTCGGCGGCGATCACCGATTCCTTGGTTTCCGGCTGCGGGGCCGGGCGCGGCGCGGCCGGCTGCGGCTGCGGCGTGGGCACGCTGAAGTCGGCGACCGCGGGGGCGGCTTCGCGCACGGGCGGCGGCGAGGGCTCGCCGAAGGGCAGGGTGTCTTTCTTGGCGGGGGATTGCTGGTTGTTGAAGATGGCCATGACGCGACTTCCTCGAATCTTTAGGGGACTGGAATGGCGGGCGAACGGCGAGACTAGCACGCCATCACCCGCCGCAGGATGTGACGCCCCTCACCGAATAACGTCGTTGCTCAAGGGCTTGCGGGGCGATTACCAACCTGTACGCGAGGTTCGGCCATGATCGTGACGATGGCGTGGCAGTCATTCGCAGGCGGCATTCCCGGCCACGGACGCCGCGGATTGCTGATTTCCACCGAGGGCGTCGATGCCCGCGCCGGCGCTGGCTAGAATTCGCGGCATCTCCTCGAGGCGGCGAAAAAACCATGCGGGATCAACGGGTTGTCATCGTCGGCGGCAGTTCCGGCATGGGCTTGCGGGTGGCGCGCTCGGTGGTGGCGTCGGGCGGGCAGGTGGTGATCGGCGGGCGCGATCCGGAGCGGCTGGCGCAGGCGGCGGCGACGCTGGGCGAGCGCGCCCAGGCGCGGCGGATCGACAGCAGCGACAAGGCCTCCATCGCCGCCTTCTTCGAGGGCATCGGCCGCTTCGACCACCTGTTCACGCCGGGATCCTCGCAGTCCTCCGGGCGCATCGACGAGATCGACGACGACACCGCCGAGAGCCCGTTCCGCTCCAAGTTCTGGGGCCAGTACTACGCGGTCAAGCACGCGCTGCCGCACCTGGCGAAGACCGGTTCCATCGTGCTGATGTCCGGCGCCTACAGCCAGCGGCCGCTGGCCGGCTCGGCCACCTACGTCGCCTGCAACAGCGCCATCGAAGGCCTGGCGCGCGCGCTGGCGGTGGAACTGGCGCCGATCCGCGTCAACGCGATCTCGCCGGGCACCATCGACACCGAACTGTGGCAGACCCGGCTCAGGCACAAGCGCGAACAGGCCCACGCCCACTACGCGGCGATGGCGGCGCTGGGTCGCGTGGGCACCGTCGACGAGGCCGCCGACGCCGTGCTGTTCCTGATGCGCAACACCTACACCACCGGCAGCACGCTGTTCACCGACGGCGGCTATACCCTGCGCTGAGCTTCGCGCGCCGCTTCGGCATCACATCCGGAACACGCCGAAGCGCGCCGGCTCGATCGGCGCGTTGAGCGAGGCCGAGATCGCCAGGCCCAGCACGCGGCGGGTGTCGGCCGGGTCGATGATGCCGTCGTCCCACAGGCGCGCGGTGGCGTAATAGGGGTTGCCCTGCGTCTCGTACTGGGCGCGGATCGGCGCCTTGAACCGGTCTTCCTCATCGGCCGACCAGCTGCCGCCCTTGGCCTCGATGCCGTCGCGCCGCACCGTGGCCAGCACGCTCGCGGCCTGCTCGCCGCCCATCACGCTGATGCGCGCGTTCGGCCACATCCACAGGAACCTTGCGCCATAAGCCCTGCCGCACATGGCGTAGTTGCCGGCGCCGAAGCTGCCGCCGATCACCACGGTGAACTTCGGCACGCTCGAGCAGGCCACGGCGGTGACCATCTTGGCCCCGTCCTTGGCGATGCCGGCGTTCTCGTATTTCTTGCCGACCATGAAGCCGGTGATGTTCTGCAGGAACACCAGCGGGATGCCGCGCTGGTTGCACAGCTCGATGAAGTGCGCGCCCTTGAGCGCGGACTCGGAGAACAGGATGCCGTTGTTGGCGACGATGCCGACCGGATAGCCGTGCAGGTGCGCGAAGCCGGTGACCAGGGTCTTGCCGTATCGCGCCTTGAACTCGTCGAAGTCGCTGCCGTCGACCAGGCGCGCGATCACCTCGCGGATGTCGAACGGGCGCCGGGTGTCCTTGGGCACGATGCCGTACAGCTCCTCGCCCGGGTAGAGCGGCTCGCGCGCCTCGCGCACGGCCACCGGCAGCGTCTTGCGCCGGTTGAGGTTGCCGACCAGGCCGCGCGCGATCTGCAGCGCATGGCGATCGTCCTCGGCGAAATGGTCGGCCACGCCGGAGACCGAGGTATGCACGTCGGCGCCGCCGAGCGCCTCGGCGTCGACCACCTCGCCGGTGGCCGCCTTCACCAGCGGCGGACCGCCGAGGAAGATCGTGCCCTGTTCCTTGACGATGATCGACTCGTCGCACATCGCCGGCACGTAGGCGCCGCCGGCGGTGCAGCTTCCCATGACCACGGCGATCTGCGGGATGTTCTCCGCCGACAGGCGCGCCTGGTTGTAGAAGATGCGGCCGAAGTGCTCGCGGTCCGGGAACACCTCGTCCTGCAGCGGCAGGAAGGCGCCGCCCGAGTCGACCAGGTACACGCAGGGCAGACGGTTCTCGCGGGCGATCTCCTGCGCGCGCAGATGCTTCTTCACCGTCATCGGGAAATAGGTGCCGCCCTTGACGGTGGCGTCGTTGGCGACGATCACCACTTCCTGTCCCATCACCCGGCCGATGCCGCAGACCATGCCGGCGGCCGGCGCGGCGTCCTCGTACATGCCCTCGGCGGCGAGCGGGGCGATCTCCAGGAACGGCGAACCCGGGTCGAGCAGGGCGGTGACGCGGTCGCGCGCGAGCAGCTTGCCGCGTTCGGTGTGCTTAGTGCGCGCCTTCTCGCCGCCGCCGTCGGCGGCACGCGCCAGGCGCGCCTCCAGCTCCTGCGCCAGCGCGCGATGGTAGGCGGCGTTGTCGGCGAAGTCCTGCGAGCGCGGGTCGAGTTGCGAAATCAGTGCAGGCATGTCGAAAGCGGTGTCGGCGGTCGGGCAAGGATAGAGGAACGCGTGCGCCGACGTGAGGGGCGGGCGCCGCGCCCGTGCCGGCGACGCGCGCGCGGCGATTGCCGCGGGCACAAAAAAGCCCGCTTGCGCGGGCTTCTTTGCATCGTCGGGGACGATTACTTCTTGGCGGCCTCTTCGACCTTCTCGGCGCCTTCCTTCACGGCGCCGGCGGCAGCGGCCGTGGCGTCCTTGGCGGCGTCCTTGGCGTCGGCGGCGGCGTCCTTGGCGGCGTCGGCAGCCTGGGTGGCGGCGTCGCCGGCGGCGTTGGCAGCGTCGGCGGTGGTCGCGGCGGCGGCGTCGCCCGCGGCGGCGGCGGCATCGCCGGCGGCGTTGGCGGCAGCGGCGGTGGCGTCGGCGGCCTGGCCGGCGGCATCGGCCGTGGCGTTGGCGGCGTCGGCGGTGGCGTCGGCGGCCTGCTGGGCGGCGTCGGCGGTGGCGTCGGCAGCCTGGTTGGCGGCGTCGGCGGCGCTGTCAGCCTGCTTCTGGCAGGCCGAGACGGCCAGGACGCTGGCGGCGAGCAGAACGAGGAACTTGGTGTTCATGGAGCACTCCGTAATCGAGGTGATGTTGCGTTGATGGAAAAAGTGGTTCTTACACTTGTTTGTAGCACACAGCGGTAAAGCTAAGCCGGCAAGCGTCCGTCACAACAGAAAAAGTCGCCGGCGAACCAGCGACTTCTTCTTTGCAGCTTGGATTGTAGCTCCGGAATTACTGCTTCGGAGCCTCGTCCTTCGCGGCTTCCTGGGCGGCGTCCTTCGCCTGCTCGGCGGTGTCGGCAGCCTTGTCAGCCGTGTCGGCGGCGGCGTCGGCCGCAGCGTCGGTGGCGGCGGCGGCGGTGTCGCCAGCAGCCTGACCGGCGGTCGCGGCGGCGTCGGCAGCCGTGTCGGCAGCCTGCTGAGCGGCATCGGCCGTGGCGTCGCCAGCGGCGGCGGCCTGGTCGGCGGCGGTCTGAGCATCAGCGGCCGCATCGGCGGCGTCGGCAGCCGAGTTCTCGGCCTGCTTCTGGTTGCTGCATGCAGCCAGGGCGAAACCCAGAGCCAGGGCCAGCAGCGCCTTGTTGATCGTCATGTCAATCTTCCTCGTCGTTAAAGTTTGGCAACGCGCATAAATGCGCGCGATGCCATGATGACAAGCCCGTTTCGGCTGTCAAGCGGTTGATCGGGTTTTTTTGTAAAGAAGTTATTAAGCCTCGGCAACCGTTCAAGTTGCCGTTCCAGGCCGGTTTAGACCAGTTCCACCGCGATGGCGGTGGCTTCTCCGCCGCCGATGCACAGCGATGCCACACCGCGCTTGCCGCCGCGGTCGCGCAGGGCATGCAGCAGGGTCACCACCAAGCGCGCGCCGCTGGCGCCGATCGGATGGCCGAGCGCGCAGGCACCGCCGTTGACGTTGAGCTTGTCGTGGGAGATGCCCAGGTCCTTCATCGGCGCCATGGCCACGCAGGCGAACGCCTCGTTGACCTCGAACAGGTCGACGTCCCCGACTTTCCAGCCGGCTTTCTCGAGCACGTTTGAAATCGCTTTCACCGGCGCGGTGGTGAACCACTCTGGCGCCTGCGCGTGGCCGGCATGGGCGACGATGCGGGCCAGCGGCGTCAGGCCGCGCCTGGCCGCTTCGTCGGCCGACATCAGCACGGTGGCGGCGGCGCCGTCGGAAATCTTCGAGGACGAGGCGGCGGTGATCACGCCGTCCTTGGCGAAGGCCGGGCGCAACGTCGGGATCTTGGCGGTGTCGATCTTGCCCGGCTCCTCGTCGCTGTCGACCACCACCTCGCCCTTGCGGCCCTTGACCGTCACCGGGACGATCTCGGCGGCGAACTTGCCGTTCTTCTGCGCGGCCTGGGCGCGCAGCGCACTCTCGGCGGAGAAGGCGTCCAGCGCCTCGCGGGTAAAGCCGTACTGGCTGCAGGTGGCATCGCCGAACACGCCCATCGCCTTGCCGTCGTAGGGATTGGTCAGGCCGTCCCAGGCCATGTGGTCGAGCAGTTCGCCGCTGCCGTAGCGGATGCCGGTGCGCGAGCCGTTGAGCAGGTGCGGGGCATTGGTCATCGACTCCATGCCGCCGGCGACCACCACCGTGGCCGAGCCGGCCTTGATCAGGTCGCTGGCCAGCATGATCGCCTTCATGCCCGAGCCGCACACCTTATTGATGGTGGTGCAGCCGGTCGCGTCGGGGATCCCGGCCGCGCGCGAGGCCTGGCGGGCGGGGGCCTGGCCGAGGCCGGCCGGCAGCACGCAGCCCATGATCACCTCGTCGATCTGGTCCGGCGCCACGCCGGCGTGGTCGAGCGCGCCGTTGATGGCGGCCGCGCCCAGGGTCGGCGTCGGAACGCCCGTGAACTGGCCGAGGAAGGAGCCGATGCCGGTGCGCTTGGCGCCGACGATGACGATATCGCTCATGGGGAACTCCGGTAGACGGGCCTGTGGGGGCGCCGGAAAGGCTGAATTATGCGACTCGTGCTGCGCTGCGGCAAATCCGGCCGGGGAGCGGATGCGCGCCTCTCGCGCCGGCGGGAGAGGGGCTGGGGGTGAGGGGGGAAGGCCCGGTCCGGGCATTCCTGGCCGGGCGCTCGTCTAAGCACGACTCGCTTGTGGCGGGTGGCTTCGAATGGCGGTGTGGTGGCCGTCCATGGCGGTGCTAGGGCGGCTTCGGAACGTCCGGCCCGGCCATCCGTGGCCGGGCGCTCGCCTGAGCACGATCCGCATGTGGCGGGTGGCTTCGAATGGCGGTGCGTTTGCCGTCCATGGCGGTGCTGACAGGCTTCGGAACGTCCGGCCCGGCCATCCGTGGCCGGGCGCTCGCCTGAGCACGATCCGCTTGTGGCGGGTGGCTTCGAATGGCGGTGCGTTTGCCGTCCATGGCGGTGCTGACAGGCTTCGGAACGTCCGGCCCGGCCATCCGTGGCCGGGCGCTCGCCTGAGCACGATCCGCGTGTGGCGGGTGGCTTCGAATGGCGGTGCGTGTGCCGTCCATGGCGGTGCTGACAGGCTTCGGAACGTCCGGCCCGGCCATCCGTGGCCGGGCGCTCGCCTAAGCAAGCCCCGCTTGTGGCGGGGCTTGCTTAGGCTCGCCCCTCGAACAGTTCGCGTCCGATCAGCATGCGGCGGATCTCGTTGGTGCCCGCGCCGATGGCGTAGAGCTTGGCGTCGCGCAGGATGCGCCCGGTCGGGTATTCGTTGATGTAGCCGTTGCCGCCGAGGGTCTGGATCGCTTCCAGCCCGACCTGCACCGCGGCGTCGGAGGCGTGCAGCAGGCAGGCGGCCGCGTCCACGCGCGACTTGTGGCCGGCATCGTAGTCGCGCGCCACCTGGTAGGCGAAGGCGCGGCTGGACTGCAGGGCGGTGTACATGTCGGCGATCTTGGCCTGCATGATGCCGAAGGTGCCGATGGCGGCGTTGAACTGCTTGCGCTCGCGCACGTAGGGCAGGGCGATGTCCAGCGCCGCCTGCATCAGGCCGAGCGGGCCGCCGGTCAGCACCAGGCGCTCGGTGTTCAGGCCGCGCATCAGCACCTTGACGCCCTGATGGACCTCGCCGAGCACGTTCTCGGCCGGGATCTCGCAGTTCTCGAACACCAGCTCGCAGGTGTTGGAGCCGCGCATGCCGAGCTTGTCCAGCTTCTGCGCGGTGGAGAAGCCCTTCATGCCCTTCTCGACCAGGAACGCGGTCATGCAGCGGCTTCCCGCGTCCTTGCCGGCGGTGCGCATGTACACGATCAGCACGTCGGCCTCGGGGCCGTTGGTGATCCACATCTTGTTGCCGTTGGCCACCCACACGCCGTCGCGCAGCTCGGCGCGGCAGCTCATCGAGCCGACCACGTCCGAGCCGGCGCCCGGTTCGCTCATCGCCAGCGCGCCCTTCCACTCGCCGCTGCACAGCCTGGGCAGGTACTTCTCGCGCTGCGCCTGGCTGGCGTTGGCATGCAGGTTGGACACGCACAGGTTGGAGTGGGCGCCGTAGGACAGGCCGACCGAGCCGGAGGCGCGCGAGATTTCCTCCATCGCCACCAGGTGGGCGAGGTAGCCCATGTCGCTGCCGCCGAACTCGCCCGGCACGGTCATGCCGAGCAGGCCCATCTCGCCGAGCTTGGGCCACAGGTCCTGGGGGAAGGCGTTGTCGTGGTCGATCTGCGCCGCGCGCGGGGCGATTTCCGCGTCCGCGAAACGGCGGATGGCTTCACGCAGGGCATCGAGCTCTTCACCGAGTGGGAACGGACGCATCACGACCTCTTGTACTCATCGGAGTCATGGCCCCCTTTGGCGAAGGGGCGCCGCGGCAGCGGCGGGGAATAGGAAGCACAGGCGGCCCCCAAGGTGTGTGCGACAAACCTTGGGGGCCGATCCGGGCATCGCCCGGATCGACGCCGGTCAGTGGTTGCGGATCCGGCCCTTGAAGCGCGGGGTGTTGCGGCCCATCGGCAGCTTGAGCTTGCCGATGGCGGCGATGCGCTCCTCGGCGAGGCGGTCGGCGGCCATATAGGTGGGGATGCCGTCGCGCTCGGAGATTTCGTAGATGCGCGTCAGGTTGTGGTAGATCGTGCGCATCATGCGCATGGCGCGCTCGCGGTTGTAGCCGTCCAGCTCCAGCGCCACGTTCATCACGCCGCCGGCATTGACCGCGTAGTCGGGGGCGTAGAGGATGCCGCGCTTGACCACTTCGTCGCCGATGGCGTTGTTGGCCAGCTGGTTGTTGGCCGCGCCGCAGATGATCTTGGCCTTCAGGCGGGGCAGGGTGTGCTCGTTGACGGTGCCGCCCAGCGCGCAGGGCGAATAGACGTCGGCGTTGACGTCGTAGATCTCCTCCGCGCCCACGGCCTCGGCGCCGTACTCGCTGACCGCCTTGTCGATCAGCTGCTTGTTGATGTCGGTGACGAAGATCTTGGCGCCGCGCTCCTTGAGCAGCTTCACGAACTCCATGCCGACGTGGCCCAGGCCCTGCACGGCGTAGCTGTACTTGCCCACTTCCTCGTCGCCGAACTTGCGGTTGAGCGTGGCCATCAGGCCCTGCAGCGTGCCGTAGGCGGTGAACGGCGAGGGGTCGCCCGAGCCGCCGTGGACCTGGTGCACGCCGGTGACGTACTCGGTCTCGCGGAACACGTATTCCATGTCGTTGACGTCGATGCCTACGTCCTCGGCGGTGATGTAGCGGCCGCCCAGCGACTCCACGAACTGGCCGAAGGCGCGGAACAGCGCCTCGGACTTGTCGGCCGCGGGGTCGCCGATGATCACCGCCTTGCCGCCGCCGATGTTCAGGCCGGCCACCGCGTTCTTGTAGGTCATGCCGCGCGAGAGGCGCAGCACGTCGTTGAGCGCTTCCTGCTCGGTCTTGTACGGCCACATGCGCGTGCCACCCAGGGCCGGTCCGAGCACGGTGTTGTGGATCGCGATGATGGCCTTCAGGCCCGCGTCCTTGTTGTGGCAGAACACGACCTGCTCGTGGCCGTAGGTGTCGAGGTGTTCGAAGATCATCGAAAAACTCCGTGCATGGCACCGGATCCGCGCGGGCGGGCGGTGCTGGCGATGTAAGGTGTATGTGGTAAGTGATTGAATCGGCAGGTATCGAGGCGCGGCGCGCAACGGGGCCGGCGTCGAAGGCGCGGTATTTTACGCGTCCCTTCCGGCAAAAGCCCGTACAGCGCAGTAGGGCGGCCCAGGACGCGTTCGCGGCCGTGCGCGGGCGCGTGTCGCCGGGGGATGCGAGACGCGCGGGCGACGGGGTGCCCGCGCGCAGGCGTGGGCACGGCAAGGAAAAGGCGGCCATGGGCCGCCTCGTCGGCATCCGGCCGCGACGCGCGCGGCCGGTCCGGGCGGGCGCTCAGTCGGCGCCCTGCCAGTGGTGGCGCTCGGCCATCGCCAGCGCCAGCCGCGGGCCGCGGCGGTACATGCGCTCGCGCCGCTCGCGCTCGGCGCGCAGCTGCGGCCAGCGTTCGAGGTAGGCGGACAGCACCTGCGGGTCGATCGCGTAGCGCGCGAAGGCCTCGGCATGCGCCGAGCGCAGCGCGATCGCGCCGTTGTAGCCGCCGAAGCCCTGGGTGGCGCACAGCGCGCCGCCGTCGGCGCTGCCGGCCACGGGCGCCGCCTGCAGCGTGAAGGCCTCCGCCACCGATTCCAGTTCCGGATCCAGGCGGCGCAGCGTCGGCACGCCCGGCGCGGGACGTCCCAGCACGTACTGCAGCGCCTGCGAGATCGCCTTCAGCCCGGTCTCGCCCATGGTGTGCGCATCGCCCAGAGCCTTGGGCGTGCCCACGGCCATCGGCGGCAACGGCCCCTGGAAGCCCTGGCGCTCGGCCGCGCCGGCGCGGCCGGCGGCGGCGGTGGTGAGATCGGTCTTGGAATTGGTGCGCGTGCCGGTGGCGTGCGCGACCAGATATTCGAAGTCGGCGATGCCGTAGCCGTGCGCGCGGTAGGCCATGTCGAGCGCGTGCACCACCGCGTTCTCGCCGCCGAAGCCCACGCCGGCGAAATGCGCCTTGCCGCCGGCCTCGCCGCTCTGGCCCCAGCCGACGACGATCGAGGTGATGTCGAGGAAATTGCGCAGCGCGAAGTCCAGCGTGGTCACCAGCACGCCCGAGCCGCCGTGGCCGACCACGGTGCCGTTGGCGTCGATGTCGAACGGCGCCAGCGAATGCGCGACCGCGCGCTGCTCATCGGGCGCGCGGCCGGCGTTGATCGCCTCGAGCTTCTCGCTGGTCATCAGCGCGCCGCCGCCGAAGGCGTCGAGGATGCCGAAGCGCGGCTGCAGCGCGGCGTCGGCCGCGCACAGCAGCGCCATCTTCGGACGCACGAAGCCCGGGTAGTCGAACAGCAGCTGCGGGGCGATGTCGCTGAAGGCGATCAGGCTGGAGGCGCAGGCGCCGACCGCGGTCAGCGGGGTCTGCGGCACGCGCTGGTAGCCCGGGTCGTCGGAATGCAGCGAATCGCGCAGCGCCGGATTCTTCAGGGTGCGGCTCAGGCTGTAGGAGGGCGCCAGCATGGTCGACACCAGCGCCGGCCCGTGCGAGCCGAGCGAGGTGGCCAGGCGCACCGCGAACTTGTCGCGCGGCTCGCCGCCCGGCGGCGGCGGCGCGTCGGGCCGCAGCCACTGCGCCAGCGCGTCCAGGCCGCCGAAGGCCGTGGCCGAGGCGACGCGGAACTCGTAGGGGCGCGGCAGCAGTTCCGACAGCGGTGCCGGCAGGCCGGCCAGCGCGCCGAGGGCGCCGTAGACGAACAGCTGCGCCTGCAGCGAGGGGCCGAGCAGCGCCTCGTCCTGGAACAGGCCGTACATGTCCTTCAACTCCGACTCGCGCACGTCGGCGTAGCGCAGGCCGGCCAGCCGGCGCAGGCCGCCGGTCTCGAAATCGTGCGGCAGCGGGGCGGCGATGTCGGTGACGGTCTGGTTGGGGGCCAGCAGGCCCGGATCGATGCGGCGGATGCCGAGCGCCGCGCGCAGCTGCGCGCCGTGGCGGGCCTCGATCTCGGCGGTCGTGGCCGGCTGGCCGGCCTGCTCGCCGCCGGTCCAGCGCATGGCCGGCAGCGCTTCCTCGCCGGTGTCGTCCTCGAACGCGACCAGGCCGGCGTCGAAGGCGGCCAGCGCGATGAAGTTGGCGTCGCCGCGCACCAGCGCCTGGTAGGTCTCGGTGCTGCCCACCGCCGACATCGTGCACGGCGTGCCGACCGTGACCAGGACCTGATCGGCGCTCAGCATGGGCGCGATTCCCGTGAAGGGACGGGGTGTCGTGCGCCGTTGGCGGCGCGGGCGTGCATCTGTGATCCGTGCATCTGTGATCGTGATCCGGAAGTGGGGAACCGCCGGGCGGCCGGTCGTGGCCGCGGGGCGGGCGCATAAGGTTAATGCTTTGCGGGCGGATTGGCGCCTGCGCCGTGCCCGGGCGGGCCGCGGCGCGGGCCCGCGCATGCCCGGGCGCATTGCCATCGCCGTCGCTTCCGGCGAGATGGCGCGCTGGCATGCTGGGCGCATGTCGCCGGCGCCCGGCGCGATCTGAGCAGCATCGCATTGAACCCCGTCTCTGAATTGAACCCCATCTCTGAATCGAACCAGGTTCCCGAACACTTCCCCCCGGAGGATGGCATGGCTACGAAGAAGGCACCGCAGACCCCGCCCGCGCGCGCGCGCCTGCTCGACGCGCGCCCGGACACCGCGGATTTCCGCGACCGCATGTTCGAGCCCACCCTGGTCGACGTGCCGGTGCGCGTGCCGCTGGAGCGGCATCTGGCGCTGAAGGTGCCGGTGCTGAACCAGGGCGAGGAGGGCGCATGCACCGCCTTCGGCCTGGCCACCATCGCGCATACCCTGCTGCGCACACGCGGCTCGGGTGCCGACACCGAGCAGGTGAGCACGCGCATGTTCTACGACATGGCGCGCCGCAACGACGAATGGCGCGGCGAGGCCTATTCGGGCTCCAGCTGCCGCGGCGCGATGAAGGGCTGGCATCGCCATGGGGTCTGCGCCGAGGCGCTGTGGCCGTACAAGCCCGGCGAGAAGCCCGAGCCCTACACCGACGAGCGCGCCAAGGACGCGCTCAAGCGCCCGCTCGGCGCCTACTTCCGCGTCAACCACAAGGACCTGGTGGCCATGCACGCCGCCTTCGCCGAGGTCGGCGTGCTGTACGCCTCGGCCTCGGTGCACGAGGGCTGGTTCGATCCGCCGGCCAGCGGCCGGATCGAGTGGCGCGGCCAGGACGTGGCCGGCGGCCACGCCTTCGCCATCGTCGGCTACGACGAGACCGGCTTCTGGATCCAGAACTCCTGGGGCGCCGGCTGGGGCCGCCGCGGTTTCGGCCACGTCGGCTACGACGAATGGCTGCAGTACGGCGACGACGTCTGGGTCGGGCGCCTGGCCGCGCCGGTGCGGCTGCAGCGCGCGCAGTCGGCGGCGGTGAGCATCTCGGCGCTGGGACGGCAGTCGGCCGGCTATGCGCAGGCCGACCTGCGCGGGCATATCGTCAGTCTCGGCAACAACGGCCGGCTGCGCGAGAGCGGGCGCTTCGGCACCGGCGTGGAGGACGTGCGCAACCTGGTCCGCCACGACATGCGCAAGGCCATGCAGGACTGGAAGAAGAAGCGCGTGCTGCTCTACGCGCATGGCGGCCTGGTGCCCGAGGATTCGGCGATCCAGCGCGTGGCCGACTACCGCGACGCCTTCCTGCGCCAGGAAATCTATCCGCTCTGCTTCGTCTGGAAGAGCGACCTGTGGACCACCCTGGGCAACATCCTGCGCGACAGCGCCCGCCCGCGCACCGAGGGCGGGATCGAGCGCGCGCGCGACCTGCTGCTCGACCGGCT
The DNA here is from genome assembly GCF_022662575.1 of Luteimonas aquatica. Classification (GTDB taxonomy): domain Bacteria; phylum Pseudomonadota; class Gammaproteobacteria; order Xanthomonadales; family Xanthomonadaceae; genus Luteimonas; species Luteimonas aquatica. The sequence goes on from NZ_JALBFU010000001.1 coordinate 216,436, forward strand.
CGACGACACCCTCGAACCGCTGGCGCGCCTGGCCGGCGGCAAGGCGCTGTGGGACGAGATGAAGGAGAACGCGCTGCTCGCCACCACCGCCGTGCAGCGCAACGCCGACGGCGGCATCCAGGAGGCCGGCGGCGCGGCGCAGGTGGCGCGGCTGCTGCACGAGTGGATGCAGGAGGACGCCTCGGTGGAGCTGCACGTGGCCGCGCACAGCGGCGGCTCGATCCTGATGGCGCCGCTGGTGCAGCTGCTCACCTCCGAGGGGCAGGTGATCGGCGGCCCGGCGCACGGCATGCAGGGCATGGGCGCGAAGATCGACAGCCTCAATCTGTGGGCGCCGGCGATCACCATGGAGATGTTCCTGATGACCTACGCGCCGGCGCTGGAGGCCGGCCGCATCGACCGCGCCGGCCTGTTCACCCTCACCGACAAGGCCGAGAACGACGACCAGTGCGCGCGCATCTACAACAAGTCGCTGCTGTACCTGGTGGCGCACGCGTTCGAATCGCAGCCGCGCAGCTGGATCGACCGCCGCCTGAGCCAGGGCACGCCGCTCGCCGGCATGGCGCGCTTCCTTGCCGCGCGCGGTATCGAGGACCAGGCCTTCGGCTTCGAGCGCGTGCACAAGCTGCTGCGCTCCGGGCGCCTGGACTGGGTGCAGTCGCCCACCTCGGACCGGCCGCCCGGCTCGGCGCTGGCCGCCAACGCCACCACGCACGGCGGCTTCGACGACGACCGCGCCACGCTGGAGGCCACCGCCGCGCGCATCCTGGGCAGGAAGCAGGCGGCCGAACCCTTCAGCATCCACCGCTCCGAGGCCGGTCTGCGCGAACGCTGCCTGGAACTGCTCAGCGCGCTGGATACCTAGGGCCCGCGTCGGCCAGCGGGCGGGCGCGGGACGCCGACGCGCGCCAGGCCGTCGCCGTCCCGGCCGGCATGCTGCGCGATGCCGGCCGGGTCTGGCGCTCTAGATCCGGCCCCTCACCCAGTAGCCGCCGCGGAAACGCCAGTCCGCGCCGGCCCGGTACCAGCGCGCCGGGCGGTAGACGTAGCCGGCGCGCGCCGGCACGTAGCCGCCCGCCACCCAGACGTGACGCCGGCCGTTCCAGCGCCAGTAGCCCGGCGTCCACGCATAGCCCGGGCGCACCACGACCCGTTCGTGGCGCGGGGGCGGTGGCGCCACGCGCACGCTGACGCCGACGAAGCCGGCGGCCTGCGCGGACCCGCTGTGCAGGCCGCCGCCAAGCGCGGCGCAGGCGATCGCCGCGGACAGGATCCAGGGACGCAACCTCATGACCATCTCCTCGCATCGGCGCCCACGCGCCGTTCGTGAAGGGGAACGCCGGCCGCGCGCGGCTGTTGACGGCCGGCCGCCGCGCGTTCAGGCGCGCGCCACCCTGCGGGTGCGCACGGTCGCCGCCGCCCGGGGCGGGGAGGGCGGCATGGGCCGCACGCTACAATCGGCGCATTCCAGTAGCCGTTCGGAGCGCGCGATGAGCACGCCAGCCACCACCGCCTTTGACAAGCAGACCCCCGAGACCCAGCCCGACGCCGCGCCGCTGCGCTTCGTCACCGCCGCCAGCCTGTTCGACGGCCACGACGCCGCGATCAACATCATGCGCCGGCTGATCCAGTCGCAGGGCGCCGAGGTCATCCACCTCGGCCACAACCGCTCGGTGGAGGACGTGGTGCGCGCCGCGCTGCAGGAGGACGCCGACGCCATCGCGCTCTCCTCCTACCAGGGCGGCCACGTCGAGTACTTCAAGTACATGGTCGACATGCTCGCCGAGCGCGGCGCCTCGCATGTCCGCGTCTTCGGCGGCGGCGGTGGCACCATCACCCCGGAGGAGATCCGCGAGCTCGAGGCCTACGGCGTGGAGCGCATCTACCACCCCAACGACGGCATGAAGATGGGCCTGGTGGAGATGATCGAGGACGTGGTCAAGCGCGCCGCCGGCGCCCGCGATGACGCCGCGCGCGCGGCAGAGAAGCACGAGGCCCCCGGCATCGACGACGAGATCGCCATCGGCCGCGTGCTCAGCGCCATCGAGGACGGCAGCTACGGCGAGGCCGAGCTCTCGCGCCTGCGCAAGCAATGGCAGCTGGCGGCCGGCAAGACCCCGGTGGTCGGCATCACCGGCACCGGCGGCGCCGGCAAGTCCTCGGTCACCGACGAGCTGCTCAACCGCTTCCTCGCCAACTTCCCGAAGATGCGCGTGGCGGTGGTCTCGGTCGATCCCACCCGCCGCCGCACCGGCGGCGCGCTGCTGGGCGACCGCATCCGCATGAACTCGCTGCGCAGCCACCGCGTCTACATGCGCTCGATGGCCACCCGCCGCCAGAACGTGGCCACCAATGCCGTGCTCAAGGACTGCATCGCCTTCCTCAAGAGCCTGGGCTACGACCTGGTGATCGTGGAGACCGCCGGCATCGGCCAGAGCGATTCGGAGATCGTCGACCTGGTCGACTTCCCGATGTACGTGATGACCAGCGACTACGGCGCCGCCAGCCAGCTCGAGAAGATCGACATGATCGACTATGCCGAGCTGATCGTGCTCAACAAGTACGACAAGCGCGGCGCCGAGGACGCCCTGCGCGACGTGCGCAAGCAGTGGAAGCGCAACCGCGTCGCCTTCCAGACCAAGGACGCCGACGTCCCCGTCTATCCGACCATCGCCAGCCAGTTCAACGACCCCGGCGTCAGCTGGATGTTCGCCAACCTGTGCCGCCTGCTGTCCGAGAAGCTGCACCTGGCCAAGGAGGCGTGGACCCCGCGCATCGACACCTCGCTCAAGGAGCCGCGCGCCACCGTGCTGATCCCCGGCAGCCGCGTGCGCTACCTGGCCGAGATCGCCGAGCAGGGCCGGCGCATCAACGCCGCCATCGGCAAGCAGGCCGAGGCCGCCGACCGCGCGCAGGCGTTCTGGCAGGCGCTGCACGAGTTGGAGGACCCCAAGCTGCCCAGGCAGCTCGACCTCTACGGCGCCGATGCCTTGCTTCCCCCGTCCGCGAGCGAGCGAGGGGATGGAGGCGAGGGCGCCGACCGTTCCCTTCTGCTGCTGCGCCAGCGCTACAACGACGCCATCCAGTCGCTCACCTCCGACTCGCTCAAGCTGCTGCGCGACTGGCCGCAGCGCCTGAAGTCGATCACCGACGAGGTCAACGAGTACGAGGTGCGCGGCAAGACCATCCGCGTGGAGAACTACCGCGAATCGCTCAGCCACCAGCTGATCCCCAAGATCGCCGCGCCCACCTACAAGAGCTGGGGCGAGCTGCTCACCTTCCTCGGCAAGGAGAACCTGCCCGGCAGCTATCCCTATACCGGCGGCGTCTATCCCTACCGCCGCACCGGCGAGGACCCGATCCGCATGTTCGCCGGCGAGGGCACGCCCGAGCGCACCAACCGCCGCTTCCACTACCTCAGCGTCGGCCAGCCGGCCGCGCGCCTGTCCACCGCCTTCGACAGCGTCACCCTCTACGGCGAGGACCCGGCGCCGCGCCCGGACATCTACGGCAAGATCGGCAACTCCGGCGTCAACATCCCCACGCTAGACGACATGAAGAAGCTGTACTCCGGCTTCGACTTGTGCGCGCCCACCACCAGCGTGTCGATGACCATCAACGGCCCGGCGCCGATCATCCTGGCGATGTTCATGAACACCGCCATCGACCAGCAGGTGGAGAAATACCTCAAGGCCGATCCCAAGCGCTGGGAAGAGGCGGGCAAGACCCTGGTCAAGCTGTTCGAGGGCCGCAAGCGCCCCCGCTACCAGGGCGACCTGCCGCCCACCAACAACGGCCTCGGCCTGGCCCTGCTCGGCGTCTCCGGCGAGCAGATGGTCGACGCCGAGACCTACGCCCGCATCAAGGCCGAGACCCTGGCCAGCGTGCGCGGCACCGTGCAGGCCGACATCCTCAAGGAGGACCAGGCGCAGAACACCTGCATCTTCAGCACCGAGTTCGCCTTGCGCATGATGGGCGACATCCAGCAGTACTTCGTCGACCACAAGGTGCGCAACTTCTACTCGGTCTCGATCTCCGGCTACCACATCGCCGAGGCCGGCGCGAACCCGATCAGCCAGCTCGCCTTCACCCTCAGCAACGGCTTCACCATCGTCGAGTACTACCTCGCGCGCGGCATGAAGATCGACGACTTCGCGCCCAACCTGTCGTTCTTCTTCTCCAACGGCATGGACCCCGAATACACCGTCATCGGCCGCGTCGCCCGCCGCATCTGGGCCCGCGCCATGCGCGAGCGCTACGGCGCCAACGAGCGCAGCCAGATGATGAAGTACCACATCCAGACCAGCGGCCGCTCGCTGCACGCCCAGGAAATCCAGTTCAACGACATCCGCACCACGCTGCAAGCGCTCTACGCGCTATTCGACAACTGCAACAGCCTGCACACCAACGCCTACGACGAGGCCATCACCACGCCGACCGAGGAAAGCGTGCGCCGCGCCGTCGCCATCCAGATGATCATCAACAAGGAACTGGGCCTCAACTTCAACGAGAACCCCTGGCAGGGCAGCTTCGTCGTCGACAAGCTCACCGACATCGTCGAGGAGGCCGTCTACAAGGAGTTCGAGTCGATCAGCGAACGCGGCGGCGTGCTCGGCGCCATGGACACCATGTACCAGCGCGGCAAGATCCAGGAAGAGTCGATGTACTACGAGCACAAGAAGCACGACGGCTCGCTGCCCCTGGTCGGCGTCAACACCTTCCTCCCCAAGGAGCACGGCGGCGAGATCGCCACCGAGATCGAGCTGATCCGCTCCACCGAGGAGGAGAAGGGCCAGCAGATCGCCAACGTCCAGGCGTGGCAGCAGTCACGGAATGCCCTGGCCCCAGTCGGGGAGACTGAGCACGGGCATCTGGCCGCCTCGGACGAGGAGGAGGACTTCGTCCACGACGGTCATGGGCTGGCCTACCTCCAGGCTACTGCCCGGGAGCGCCGGAACGTGTTCCAGGCGTTGATGGAGGCGGTGAAGACGCATAGCCTGGGGCAGATCAGCCATGCGTTGTATGACGTGGGTGGGGAGTATCGGCGGAATATGTGATTCGCATTGTGCTTTAGGGGAGAACGGAATTGCAGTGCATCGTTCTAGTGGACTACGACAATCTCCAGCAGTTGAAGCCAGAAAGAAAGATTGAAGACGTGGCTTTCAATATCAATAGGATTGCTGAGCTAGTCGCTTTAGCGCGATTGGAGTGTTTTCCCCAATGCCACGAAGTAGTGATGCGACTATACGGGGGGGTGGACTGATATGAGAGGACAGCTAACTTTCAGGGCTGATTGGCTGTATCGAGTTCTTCATACTGTGCGCGGACGTCGTCATGGTGCTCGTATTACGCCCGAGGTCGTCTTAAGTCTCATGTGCTGCCCAGATCAAAAACTCATTGGCACTTATAGGTATGGGTCGCAAAAAATGGTCGATACCATGCTGTGCGCCGATATGGTGTATGCATCGCGAGAGACTGCCTGTCCACTGGGGTTGCTTTCTGACGATGACGATATGGTTCCTGGTCTAGTTTTTGCATCTACGATTAGGCGCGGTGCTTTATGTTCTAGAAAGCGAGAATCAGGTGCCGGTGTCAACGATAGTGTCATTTTGCGGCTGGGAGTTATGCTGAGGGAGCACGGCAATGTCTGACCTTGTGGCTGTATGGAAGGAGCGGATCGAGCGCGATCTTGCGCCATTCATTGATCCGGGAAGCGAGTTGCTTATTATCGAAGATGGGGCCGTGATTGAAGCGACGTGGGAGCAGCGAAGGGTCGTAAGGCAGGCGCGCTTTCGCGTGTCACTCGCAGGGGGTGAGGTCGAGGTTGAGTGCGGTTCAAATAGAACAACCTATACGGCGTTCTTTGCCGGCGAGGATATGGCGGACTTGATTGGTATTGCCAAGGGAAGTTTGGCCAGACTGAAGAACTCTATATATGTTGAAACTTTCGCAAAGGACTCGAATGCGGAAATTGATACGGAATCGCCGGCAATCTCTCTAATTCGCAGTTGTGTCGAAAAATCTGATTCAAGTGATCTTCTGACTGATTTGGTGATGATTACTGCAGAGGCTGGCGCGGGCAAGACGAGTGTACTTAAGGAATTGGTCAGACAGCAGGCGGATCTGTTTGTCCGAGGGCAATCTCGATACTTGTACCTGTATGTAGATGCGCAAGGCCGCGCTCTCGCTAGGTTCAACGAAGCGCTGGCTACCGAGCTGAATGAGCTGCGTGTGATGCTGCCGTTTCATGCCGTCTCAACTCTGGTTAGATTGGGTTTGCTTGTGCCGGTTATTGATGGTTTTGATGAGCTAATTGGTGTTGGAGGATATGATGATGCTTTCAACTCAATTTCATCATTCGTCGAAGAATTGAATGGCAGTGGTGTAATTCTTGCATCTGCTCGTTCGACATATTACGAACAAGAATTCTTATCCAGGGCCAATAGAGCGTCTGCGTTAGGTGAACAGTCTTGGAAGCTGGACTCTATTGAAATCAGAGGCTGGGCCGAAATACAGAGACGGCAGTATGTGGATTGGCGTTGCAAAGAAAATGGGCAGTCGGATTCGATTGCCCTCGCGCTTACGAAGATATTTTCCGGAGAAAATGAAGAGCTTGCGGACAAGCCTCTTTTCATTGTGAGGGCTGTCGACATCCTGATGACCGGGGGGGATTTGGAAGGAAGTGGTGGGTTATTGGAAAGATTGATTTCATCTTTCCTTCAGCGCGAGCAGCGAGATAAGCTTCGTGACAGAAATGAGCGCCCCATACTGTCAGTGGTGCAGTTGAGGTCACTTTGCGAGGATTTCTCGGAAGAAATGTGGGCGCAGGGGACGCGTGAACTTGATCGGTCGACGGTAAAGGATTTGGCGGAATTGGTGTTGTCAGATACTTCTCTTTCAAGTTCCGATCAGCATGTGGTCATGGAGCGAATGCCTACGATGGCTTTTCTGCAAGTTGGAGAGTCCTATGGGGCCGTTGCATTCGAACATGAATTATTCTTCTCTCAGTTTCTTGCAAATAGGTTCGCCAAAAAAATTTCATCTTCTGCACAAGGTCTTTCATTGCTTCTGGGGCGCTCTGTGATGCCAGATTCATTGGCTCACGGCGTTGCTGCTAAATTGCATGAGATGGTGGTTGCCGGCGAGGTAACCGTTTCGAGTCTTGTGGCGATACTTTGTGCTGCTTCGGCAGAGTTTTCGCCAAAACAAGGACAAGTAAAAGAGAATGCAGGAAGGATAGTTGCTGCTCTGCTTGCGCGCTTAGAGGTGCCATGCGAGAGTATTAATATTCGTGACGTTGTATTTCCCGGATCATCGATGAGAGGGATTCAGTTTAGTGCATGCACCTTCAGTGATGTGGAGTTTCGGAGGGCTGATTTTTCGAATCTTAAATTCATTGGATGTTGTGGGGATCGTTTAGTTTTTGAGAGTGTGCTTGTCGACGGCTGCACGGTGCTTGAGCTGGTTGGTCAGGTGGATGTTTCTAGTTTTAATGGATTGAGGGTTGCAAGCGCTGATGGGGGGATTGTTCAGTTGTTTGATCCTACGAAAGTCCGGGGAGAGCTTAATGCTCGTGGATTTCCTGCGGCTAAAGCATCGGATCCATCGGCAGTGAGAAATGTTTCTGATGATGTGGTGAGGCTTGTGGATCGCCTGGCGCGTGCATATACGAGATGTAATCCTGTTTGCGTGCAAGATCGAACTTTTGCTGGAATCTTTGATGATGTTCGATGGGGTGGTGTAGAGAGAGTTGCCATTGATTCTGGTGTTGTTCGCTCCGAGACTCGGTCTGCTCATGGGCCGCGCCGCAAATTTTTACGTCGCACGGTTACTCCAGCCGAACTTATGTCTGGTTTCGATACGCGTGAGAATGTGAATGCCAGCGTTCGAGCTTTCTGGGAGGGGCTTGAGCAGCTTTATCCAAAACAGGGGTCAGGGTCGACTTTCAACTCCTGACGCTCCGGGTTCTATGACCTTTCGCGGCCTGCCGATCTTCCTCGGGCCCAGCGAGCGCCCAAGCTGCGCTTCAATTGCCTTGCGGATCTGTCGCTTGTTTCCGTCCTTTGTTTCTCTAGATTGCTGCATATTTAGGTTGAGGGAAGAGAATAATGCTTCGAATGACCCTGCTGCTCGCCATACTGGGCATAGGCACGGCGCATGCACAAACCCCGATTGATCTGGACACCGCAGCCAGCCTGCTGGGGAAATCGAGCGGGCAGCCGGTCAGATTGCATTCCACCCGCGACTTTGGCCGAGAGCCATTTATGGCCGCCCGGTCGGTGCTGGTGGATCCAGCACAGGCCGAGGCGTTGGTCGAATCGCTGCGCTCGCGTCTTGGTCCGGGGTTGATCGCTTTCGTCGGTACGGACAACAGTCTGGCCGATCCGCCTGCGATGGGCTCCGAAGTGGTGGTGGCCAAGGGGGCGGATCAGTTCGACATCCTGCGCGTGGCGGCGAGCAATGCCGTCAATTACGACATGGCGACGGAGGACCTGATCCGGAAACTGAAGGAGTGGGATGCCGCGTATGGAATCGATATCTATATGGCTTCCACGGACACCATCGCCTTCCGCCTGAAGACATTGCCCCCGGATCTGCATGCCTTCGCCGAAGAGGTGTACGCGTTCTGCCCGGACACCGTCGATCAAGGCATTGGTTCGGTCGATGCGCTAGCCGAGGTCATCGGTCGGGATCGTGTCGTGGGGCTCTGGTGGGATTGACTGCGTAGAGCCGTTCGGCAAAAACTGGGCAGAGTCGACTTTTCATCCAGAGAACAGGGTTGGGTTGGGATTGAAGAGAAATTGGGGCAGATTCACTCTTCGAGCACTGCGCTGGCATTAGCTTTTAACGTGATAACTAGCTCCTCGGAGAGAGGTGGCTCGTGCTTCTTGAGCTAGTGCCCGCGTCTATAAAGGATTCGATTTGGCTAAGAAGGGCAGGCCTGCAGTGAGCACTCCCTCCGAGACGCCCCGGGCACTCGGATTCGAGTTCATGGATGAAATGCTCGATGCATTCGCTGAGTCCCAAAAGGGGACGCTGCCTGGCCCGTGGGAGCGATGGTCGTTCGCCATCGGTTTCATGGGGGCCGGTGCAGGAATGCTTTTAGGCGTGCTGCTGGAAGGGCGTGCCGCGATGGTGTCTGCCGTCGCGGGCTTGGTTGTTGAGCTTTCGGGTTTTGCGTTGTCTCTGATGCTGTTGGTAAAACGCGAGTGGCGCGCCTTCCGTTCCGCAAAACGTAATTATGCCTGTGAGCTGGATCGTGATTTCACGAAGTACCAGCAGTACGTGAATGTTCTTCGTCTCTACCCGGCGGCCGAGAGGAGCATGCGGTTGCATTACATTCTCGGGCGGCGCAGGACGCTGCAGCGTCGGCTTGGTCTTTTCAGCGGAGGCCTCGAGCGTCTCGGCGTTCTCCCCGTTATCTTCGTCTTGTATCTGCAGTTCAAGGATTGGGAGTGGGGCGATTGGGGCATGCTTGCTGAGATTAATCTGGTTCAAGGCCTGCTGATTTGGGCATTGCTTTTGGCGTACGCCATGGGGTGGTATCTACTGCGCCTCAACGATCGTATTGAACTTTACGAAGTCTTGTTGGAGGAATCTTTGCGGCAGGATGAAGAAGGTGATCTTAAATTCGTTTGATGGTTGATCACGCTCTGTGCGCTGACCTGACCCTTGTTTCTATGTGTTTAGCTCGCTAGATACATATTCGGTCAGCTCTCCGGTGTTTCTGGCAAACTCCGCCTCTAGATCAATGCCACATTTGTTCGCAAGAACAATGATCGACCACAGACAGTCCGACAACTCGTGCCCAAGCTTCGCCTTGCAGTCGTCGATGTCCCGGATGCCGGCGTTCGCCTGGATCAGTTTCGCCAAGTCGCCCACGTCCCCCATGAAACCCAGCGCCAGTTCTTCCGGGGTCCAGATGCGTCCGTACTTCTTGGTCTCGAGCTGCTCGTAGAGAGCGTTCAGTCGAAGTGCCGACGCTTCAAGATCGCTGAATTCCATGCCATACCGCCTAGCTCGGGGGAGAGTTGTCCTGGATCCGCTGCACGCGCTTGCGGTACTCGCTCACGTTGTCGCCATCGATGCTCGTCCTCTGCGTGCCGGTCACCGTGTTGACCTTCCTGTCCGAGCCGGTCACCGGCTTGGCCTCGACCTTGGTCTCGCGCTCGAAGGCATGGGATTTGTCGGTGTTGCGGTAATACCGGTACAGGGCCCAGTACAGCGCGGTCGCGCCGGCGGGGCCGAGGGCCAGCAGGAAAAGGCCGCCGTCGTCGCTCATGTCGAATTCGCCAGGATCCAGAGTGCAATGCCTTCGAGGAAGGTGCCGACGGTGAGGGCGGTCAGCAGCAGCTTCCACTGCTGCACCGGCACGCTGCCCATCGTCTCGCCGGTGCGCCCGTTCACGGCGATGTAGTGCAGCAGGCCGCCGTTGCGGCCCGGCTGGTGGTACGAGTAGAGCCAGACCGGCAGGTACATCGACACCCAGCGCGTGCCGTGCACGTCCAGGCGTTCCTGCTCCCAGCGCACGCCGCGGTCGTAGCGGTCCACCGAGTCCTCGACCTGGGCGCGGGCGATCGACAGCAGCTGGTCCTCCAGGCGCGGGCGCAGCCGCTCCACGTCCTGGTCGCGCTTCTCGGAGGTGAAGCCGGACAGGTAGGAGGCATTCCATTTCACCGCGTTCTTGGTGTCGAACGGCAGGATGGTGTTGATGATGTTGTTGGTGTTGACGCGCGTGTCGAGGTTGCCGCGCTCGGTGGAGGATTCCAGCGGCAGGTCGTCCACGGTGAAGTCGACGTGCCGCTCCACCTGGTACACGTCGGCGTCGTAGTAGGTCTTCTTGTTGTCGCCGCTGCCGCGCGTGTAGCGGCGCGTCTCGATCTCGGCGTGGCCGGCGACGTCGGCGCTGGCCCTGCCGTCGACGATCATGTAGGGCAGGTAGACGCCGACGACGTTCTCGGGCGTGAACTGTTCCTTGAAGGCCTTCAGCGCGAACAGCTGCCGCTTGGCCACGAACTGGCGGATGCGCGCGACCGCGTCGTCCTTCTTGATGTGGAAGGGCAGCAGCGCGTCGGGCACCGCGCCGTTGGCCACCTGCTCGTTGACGCCGAAGACGTGGCGGCACCAGTGGCAGCGCGCGGTCATCGCGTTCTCGGTGTTGACCGTCACCTCGGCGCCGCAGCCGGTGCACTTGAAGGTCATCAGGCTGGCGGCGTCGGCGGCGATGTCGCGCGCGCCCGAGGCGATGACCGTGCCCTGGAGCTGGTCGAGGCCCTCGCCGAGGCCGAACTCCTCTTCCACCCGCGCGCTGTGCCATTCGTTGCGGCAGTACAGGCAGATCAGCAGGTCGCCGCCCGGCTTCTGCCGGATGTCGGTCGACCCGCATTTCGGGCAGCGGTTGAGGCCGTCCTTGAGTTCGTCGGAGGCCGTGTCGATGGCGACCGGGTCGGGCGCCTCCAGCTCATCGCGGATGGGCTGGGGCAGGGTGGCCGGGTCGAGCGGCGAAGCGCCGGGCAGCGGCGGGACGTCCTGCGGCGAGCCCGGCCCGGCAAGGGCCGGACCCGCGGAAGCCGGATCGGCAGGCGCCCGCGGCGGCAACGGCGGCGGGGTGTTGGCGTTGGACATCGTCGTCGTGCGGCCCGCGGCTTACAGGCCCAGCGCCTTCGCCTTGAGCGCGTCGTAGTCCGCCTGGGTGATCAGGCCCTGGTCGAGCATCTCCTTGGCCTTCTTGAGTCTGGCGACCGGGTCGTCGGCGGCGGGCGCCGCCGGCGTGGCCGGCTGCTGCAGGCTGCCGAGGCCGCCGACCATGCCCGAGGCCATGCCTACGCCGACCAGGCCCGCGGCGCCGCCGTTCTCGCCGGCCGACTGGATGCCCGCCGCGACGCTGGCCTGCAGGTTGGAGTTGCCGCGCGTGCCGGCGAGCGCGTCGGCGCGCTGCACGGTCTTGAGCAGCTCGCGGGTGTTCGCGTCGTATTCGATCGAGACGATGGCGGTCTTGACGATGGCCAGGCCGCGGTCGGACTTCCACTGGTAGGCATTCTCCACCGCATCCGACAGGCTCTTGGCGAAGCCGATCGAGTCCTGCTGCAGCTTGGTGATGCGGTTGCCCTTGCTCGGGTCGTTCGAGTACAGGCTGAAGGCGGGGGCGAGCGAGCCGACCACTTCGTTGAACAGCTGGCTGGCGGCGGCGTTGTCGATGTCGGTGAAGTCGAAGACCTGGCCGGGCTGCAGATACGAGGCCGGCACGAAGTTCTTCACGAACAGGATCGGGTCGACGATCTTCAGCGTGTACGAGCCGCGCGTCACCGCGCCGACCTGCGTGTTGAGGAAGCCGTCGTCCCAGTAGATTTCCGATTGCGTGCCGAAGCGGTTGTCCGGCAGCTCCTTCAGCGAGACGAAGAAGGCGGCCTGCTGCGAGCCGGGCTGGCCGCCGAACTTGAAGCGCTCCCAGCTTTGGGTGATGAGCGAGCTGACCAGGCCGTCGCCGGCGAAGACCGACTTCGAGTTGAGGTCGTCCGATCGCCACTCGTAGCCGCCCGGCTCGGCGGCGAAGCCGGTGACCTTGCCGTCCTGGAACAGCAGCAGCCCATAGCCTTCCGGCACGACGATCTTCGAGCCGTTGGTGATGATGTTCGAGGAGCCCTTGGTGTTCGAGCCGCGCCCGGCGTTGGTGCCGCGCGGCACGGCGGCGAACAGCGCCGCGGTCGCCGGCAAGCCGTCCGGTACCGTGTAGAAGTCCTTCCACTGGTCGGCCAGCACGCCACCGACCGCACCCACCACCGCCTGCACAAGACCCATGACATCACTCCGCGATTCGTGGCCGGATACCGTTCCCGCCATGCGGGACGCACTATACAGTCCCCGGCGGCGTCGAAGGGGGCGGGAAGCGGCGGGCATGCGGCCGGCAGAGAACGGGCTGGGGCCCGTTTCCGAGGCGACATGCCGCAGAAGCCTTGCACGGGCCGGCACGGGAACGCGGAGGGCCTGGCTTCGGCATGCCGAGACAGCCGTTTCTGGCCATGGCCGCGCCGTCGTCTGTCATCCGCTTTTTATCGGTTTTTAACACCGCCGTCCTGGAAGGCTGGCAGGGTGCGGGTCCAACCCGAAGCCATGGAGTGTTCGATGAACAAGTGGTGCCTTTCCGCCTCGCTGGTCCTGCTGACCGCCGCCTACAGCGCCGCCGCGCTCGCCGACGTGCATACCTTCCAGGTCATCGGCGAAAGCTACGGCCACACCAGCGAAGAAGCCATCGACAACGCGCTGCGCGTGGCCGACGAGAAGTGCTACCTGAGCTGGGGACGCTCCTCGCAGGACTACACCGTCCTGGCCCAGTGGACCGATCCGGAAAGCGGCTACCCGGCCGCCCGCGTGTCCCTCGGGTGCACGACCGAGGATTGATCCAGGGCGCCATCGCCCGCTCTCTCCGCTCTCTAGGGATGAGGCGAAGAGCGGGCCGGTTTTGTTCTCACGGGGAAAGGAGGGGGCGGGCTTGCCGCCTGTCGCCTGTCGCGCGGCGCAGGAGAAAGCCGTGCGCCGCTCCGGCCCCGGCGAAGCGCGGTAGCGTTTCGCGGTAACTGAGTTTTGTTTTCCGAGCAGGTCGGAACGGGCCACCCCCGTTCCGGCTTGCTATCCTGCGCCCGGCGATCAGGATCGGTCGCGGACCGTCGGGGGAAAACACATGCGGCGATGGAGTCGGCGGACAGCCGGTGCGGTGCTGGCGTGCATGCTCGCCGGCCTGATGTGCCTGGCCCAGGCGCGAACGCAGCAGGGGAAGGCGCCCGATCGCGGTCCGCTGGCCGACGGTCCGGTGGCGGGCGTCGGTCTCGGCGAATGGACGGCGCGCTGGTGGCGCTGGGCCTCGGCGCAATCGGTGGCGCCCTATCTCGATCGCGATGGCCGCCTGTGCGAGATCGGCCAGCAGGGGCCGGTCTGGTTCCTCGCCGGCACCGACGGCACGTTCAAGCCGCACCGCACCTGCGTGATGCCCGAGGGCAAGCACCTGCTGGTGCCGGTCATCAACATGGTCTACTGGGGGCCGCGCGGCCGCGACGTGCCGTGCCGCGAACTGCAGGCCGGCGCGGCCCTGAACAACGACCGCCTGGCCGGCGCGATCGTCGTGCTCGACGGCAGGACGCTGGGCCGCCTCCGCCTTCGCAGCGACGGCTGCTTCCGCATGGATCCGGACAATCCGCGTTCCCGCCTGGGCGCGGCCGACGGCTATTGGCTCATGCTCAAGCCGCTGCCGCACGGCCGCCACACCCTGGTGGTCAGCGCCAGCTATGGCGAGAGCGGCGACAAGTACGGCGGGATGCGGCAGGACTTCGAGTACGTGCTGGACGTGGGCGGGAAGGTACTGCTTAGCAAGTTCTGAGATTGGGTTTTGGTTCTTCTCGTATCGGGGGGGTGCGAATGATCGACAAGCTCTTGGAGTTGGGGAATGGGAGACTGCTGATTCCCATCGTTGCTATCGCTGCCGGAATCGTACTGGTTCGAGGTGTCTTCAGCCTGAGCAGATCGCGTAGTGCGGATCGTCGGGATTTTCTCGATCTGTTCCAAAAATGCGGTGCAGAGAACGATCTTTGGCTTACGGTGGCGGTGCGCCATCTCGCCGGCGCCTATCTTCCCTCGAGCCTGATCAGGCAGTTAATGGCGGGTACCCAGCCTGGAAGGGCGCTCGTGGAAATTTCGGGCGCTTGGGGGCTGTTGGACATGCATGATGAGACCGGCGAGTTGTACTGGAGGCTGAAGGTCTTTCGCATGGCGAGGATCAGGAAGCTCGCGATTTGGTTGCTGCATGCGTTGTATTTCATCCTGGCATTCGCCGCGCTGGGTCTGGCCTATCTGGCGTTGCGCGGAAGAATTGAGGAGAATTCGCTTTGGGTCGCCTGGATGTATTCGATCATAGGTGCTTGCGGCGCATTTTTCGCTTTGTTTTACGGTAGTGCCCTGAGCGACGCCGACAAGGCCGCACGACGCTGGCTGGGGATGCAATGAAAGAGCGCACGATGGTGGTGTTGTTCCGAGGCCTGATCCTTCTGGCGCCGGTGCTGAGCGTGCTCGGCTCGCTCGTTCCGTTTCCGCAGGCAATGAACCTGAATCTTCAGCTGCAGGGGATCGTTCCGGTGCTCGTGCTGCTGGCGACGCTGTTCGGCCTGCTTGGCGGGGTGTCGTGGATCGTTGCCACGGTGGGCCTGTTGGCGTTCCGGCGCTGGGCGCGCGTGCTGGCGATCTGGTGCGCGGTGGCGTGGGCGCTTTCCACCGCGCTGACGTTGGGTGCCATCCCGATGCTGCGCGCCATGGCACCGGCCGCGATCGCGCTGTACGTGGCCGGGGCGCTGTGCTGGATCGGTGCGCTGGTGCTGGCGCGCACGCAACCTTTGTCGGCGCGGTTCACGTAGGCGGACTCCGTTCGGGCCGTGAGCCGGTCGCGTCTCGACTCGCGCGGCCGCAAGCCGTCTAAAATGGCGCCTGCATTCCGCCGGTCACGCCCATGGCACTGAAAGCCACCGTTCTCAAAGCCGAGCTGCAGGTCAGCGACATGGACCGGCATTACTACGCCACCCATGCGCTGACGCTGGCGCAGCACCCCTCCGAGACCGACGAGCGGCTGATGGTGCGGCTGCTGGCGTTCGCGCTGCATGCCGACGAGCGCCTGGAGTTCGGGCGCGGCCTGAGCAACGAGGAGGAGCCCGATCTGTGGCGGCGTGACCTGGTCGGCGACGTCGAGCAATGGATCGACCTGGGGCAACCCGACGAGAGCCGGATCCGCAAAGCCTGCGGGCGGGCGCGACAGGTGGTGGTGGTGAACTACGGCGGCCGCGCCGGCGATCTGTGGTGGAGCAAGAACGCCAACTCGCTCGCGCGCCTGAAGAATCTGACGGTCATCGACATCCCGGTCGAGGCGGTGGAGGCGCTGGCCACGCTGATCGAGCGCGGCATGCGCTTGAATGTCCTGATTCAGGACGGCGAAGTGCAGTGGATGAGCGATACCGCCACCGTGGCGTTGCGGCCGGTGGTGCGCCTGGAAGCGGCGAACGCGGTTGCCTGAAGGCGCGCTTGAGGCGGTCTTCGAGTTCCCGCTTCATCCGATGTCCAGCACGGCGGGACTAGCATCGGGTCATCCCTCAGCGAGGGCATGCCATGAAGCCAGCCACCGTTCGAGCCAGGGTACGGGCCTTCTTCAAGCGCTACGCGGCGACCTATGCCCGTGCGCTCGCCGACAAGCCGGGGGTGGACAAGGCGGTCTCGGCGGCATTCGCCGATTATTTCGTGGCGTCGAGTCCCGCGGGCGTGCAGGGCGGCAGGAACGGGCTGGTGTTCCGCTTCATGGCCAGGCGCGGCTACGCGCGCTATCGCAGGATCGGCGTGCAGTCGATGGACGTGGCGCGGCTGGAGGTGACGCCATTGCGTGACGGACGGCACGCGATGGCGCAGGTGACGTGGGATTCGCGGACTCGGCGCAGCAGCGACGGCCGCCTGGTGCGCATCGTGTTCGAGCACACCTATTTCCTGACGCTGGCGGGCGGCAAGCCGCGCATCTTCGCCTACGTCTCGACGGACGAGGAGGCCATCCTCGAGCGCCATGGCCTGATCTGAAGATCGCCGCGCGGCCCGTACCGCGGGCCGTCGGTATTTGCTACCGTGCCGCCATGTCCAAGGCTCCCGCGAAAATCAGGTTCTCGACGAAACTGCTGCGGCCATCGAGCCCGAAGACGGCCTCCTGGAGCTTCCTGGTGCTGCCCGAAAGCGCCAGCGCCAAGCTGCCGACGCGCAACATGGCGACAGTGGACGGCAGCCTCAACGGCCATCCCTTCCAGGCCACGCTCGCGCCGGACGGCCAGGGCAGCCACTGGCTCAAGATCGAAAAGGCGCTGCGCGAGGCGGCCGGGGTCGAAGTCGGGGAAACGGTCAGGCTGGAGATCGCGCCCGCGGATCAGGAGGCGGAAATTCCGCTGCCCGACGACCTGAAGAAGGCCCTGGCCGCCGAGCCCGCGGCGCAGGCGCTCTGGCGCGAGATCACCACGGTCGCGCGCAGGGACTGGATCCAGTGGGTCACATCCGCGAAGAAGGCGGAAACGCGCGAGCGCCGCGTCGCCGGCGCCTGCGACATGCTGGCGTCGGGCAAGCGCCGCGTGTGCTGCTTCGATCGCTCGGGAAAGTACAGCAACGCGATGTGCGCCCCCGAGCCCATGGAAGAGTAGGGAAGCGATCCGCGCATGCCGCGATGGCTGCGCGGGCCCGTATCGATACATCCGGAGGAACGATGAAAAAGCTGCTTGGAATGCTCTTGGTCGCCGCATCGGTTTGCGGCGCGCCCGCGATGGCTGCGGCGGGCGATGCCTCGCCGCTAGCCGGCACCTGGGCCGTCGACCTCGCGCGCCTGCCGATGCCGCCGCAGGCGCGGCCGAAGAGCGTCAAGATCCGCTTCGCCGATGCGGGCAAGGGGCAGTGGTCGACGCAGGTGGACATCGTCTACGCCGACGGCGAGGAAAGCCACGCCACGGGGACGGCGCCGCTGGACGGCCCGGCCACGCCGGTGAAGGGCAGCGCGGAGGCGGATCTCGCCGCGGTGCGCATGCCCACGCCCGACGTGCTGGTGATGACGCTCGGCAAGGGCGGCCAGCCCGCCTCCACGCGCATCTACGCGGTCGCGCGCGACGGCAAGACCATGGTGGAGACGGCCACGTATTTCGGCGGCGACGGCCAGCCGGTGATGCGGACGAACTACTTCACGCGGGAGCGGTGATTCCGAAAAGGGCATGCCCGCATTCACGCTGTGGGTGCGGAACAAGCCGGCTTCGCCGCATTTCATTTTCGGGCGAGCGGGTGCACAGTAGTCCGGTCGGTGCGCCGCGACTGGCGCCTTGGGGGCTGACATGGACAAGCATGGCCTGAAGCAGGTCAGGAATCGGCGGAACGATGCGCTGACGCGCGTGCGCTGGGATCGCCTCGAGGCGCTGTTGGCCGACTACTACACGGCGCAGGGCTATCGCGTGGAGCATGTCGGCACCGGCGGCACGGGGCGGCGGTTCGATGGCGGCATCGACCTGAAACTGCGCAAGGACGAGGAATACATCCTGGTCCAGTGCAAGGGGTGGAACGCCTATCAGGTGCCCCACAACGAGGTGCACCAGTTGATCGGGCTGATGGTCAACGAAAGCGCCACGGGCGCGATTCTGGTGACGGCGGGCGAGTTCACCCGCGCCGCCGTCGAGGCGGCGGCACGCGGGGGGCATGTGCAGCTGGTGGATGGCGACGATTTGCGGGGCATGCTGGGGCCGCTGCCGGAAGAACAGGACACGGCCGCGTTCTCGCGAGGGGGCGATGAAGGCGGGCCGGTAGCGGGGCGAATGCATACCGTGGCGGCGATGGCCGGCGACCGCTTGTTGTCTGCCGTCGAGGATCGCATCCGATACGGCCCCGGCTCTGGCCCCCGCTCTGGCCCCGGCAAGCGGGCAGGCGTCGGCCGCGTCGTCGCATTCGGGATCGGGGCCAAGGTGATCATCCTGTCCCTGACGTTTCTGCTGATGGTGTTCGTGATCTACCTTGCCGCCAGGGTCTTTTTCGGCGTGACGGCATCCCGCGCGCCAGCCGAGATAGCCATCCCCGTGCAACAGACGGGACCGGCCAAGCCGATCGCCCCGGCGACCGCCGCCCTGCCGCCGGTCGATGCCGAACCGGCCGTCGCGCCGACGTCGCAGGATCCGCTCCGGCGCGAACCGACCTCCGCCGAAATCCGACGGTCCAGGCACGACGCCGACGAGGCAATGAAAGTGATCGAGGACAGCACTCCGGAAATGTAGGCGGGAGTCGTCGCCCAACTGCTGGCAGCGGTTATTGTCCGGCCGGCGCGCCGGTCTGCTGCGATGGCGCGAGCGGGAATTCCACGACGGCGGGCACGCTCAGCAGCACCTTCGAGCGATAGCTGCCGTTGAAGACGTCCTCTTCCTTCACCACCACGCGGCGGGCCTTGTCGATCCAGAAGCGCTGGTAGTTGCCGTGCCCGGGCTTGCCGCTCTCGGTTTCCACCAGCCAGCAGTCGTATGCCGTGCCGTCGCCGCCGCGCAGCGTGCGCTCGCCGACCACCGTGTAATCGACATCCATCGGCGCGTCCATGCCGACGTCGAACAGGCGGATGCGCAGCGTGCCGCCCTTTTCATAGGGGAGCAGCGGCAGCAGGACGAGGTCGGAGTGCCAGTTGAGCCACCAGCCGTCCTTCATCGCCGCGAAGCCGGCTTGCATGTTCCGGCGCGCCTCGTCGGGCAGGTCGCCCTCGATGCTGCCGCGGCCTTGCGCGGGCGCGACCGTCGAGCTGTAGCGCCCGGTCGGGCGGTTCCAGGCCGAGGTCTGCGACAGTACCGCCGCGTCGCGCGCGGCGTGGACGGTGCGGGCGGTATGGACCTGGCCGGTCTCGTCCTCCCAGTCCTGCTCGATCACCCAGGCATCGGTGCCGTCGACGCGCTCGCGTTCGACCCGTGTGCTGGCCAGCATGGTGCGCTTGATGCCGGTGTCCGGCGCGCCGTGCATGTACACCAGATAGGTGAAGTTCGCGGGGCGCAGGCGATCCAGGTGCAGGTCCGATGCGGCGACCCGGGCCGGTTCCGCGGCGTCGGCCGCGCTAACGGCGGTCATCAGGACCGGGAATAGAAGCTGAGCGAAACGAAAGGGGCGCATGGTTCGGGTTCCTGACAGTCTTCATTGATATTCGGCCGGGGCGGGCCAATGGCCAACGAGTGCAGGAAGTCATGCGATAACGGGCGTGGAGGATCTGCCCGCTTTCCGATTCGACTGCGTTGCATCGCAGCATGATCGCCGATACGGGAATGGGCGTCTGCGGCGTCCTGACTTATAGGGGGCGCGTCGGTAGGGACCGGCGGAGTTTTTCAACGACAGGACAACAGGGGGAAAACGTCATGCGCAAGGCGAAGCGGGCTCTGGCGGCGATGGTCATGACATTGGCGGTTTTCGAGGCGTCGGCATCAGGCTATGAAATGTGGAACGGTGGTGCCTGGGTCAGAAACGGAACGTTCCTGCTTTCCGGTCCTACCGTTCTCGTGGTGTCCAATATCCAGATTCCGTGCAATGCGGATTTCGTGGTGCAGATTTCGAACGGTGTGGCCACCGTCATCGGGGCCGATTTTTCCGGAACGATGGCTTGCGTCAACATAGACGCATCGACGCCATGGAGCATTTCGCCGCCGGTGGCGGCTGGAATCAATGTGAATCTGACGATCACGACCTATTTATCGGCCATGGGAAATTCCTGCCATCTCCCAGTATCGGGTACTCTGACTTACGCCAATCCGAATCCCATGTCGTCTCCAAACGAGTTGGCCTTCAGCGGTCAGTACTTTCAGTGCAAATTTTCCACCGATAGCGGAACATGGCCCTATAAGCTTTCTACGATGTCACGGATTCGTGCCTACTTTCCCTGAGAGATCCGTATTCCCGGTCATGGGCATGCGAGATCAATCGGACTTGCGGGGCAGTGGGGCCGATCCGCGCGTCGCCAGCCAGCGGTCCAGCTGATTGGCGAAGGCCTGGCGGTCGCGGGCGTGGAAGACCGCGGGGCCGCCGGTCTGCACGCCGGCGCCGCGCAGTTCCTCCATGAAGTTCCGCATCGACAGGCGTTCGGCGATGCTGTCGGCGCTGTAGCGCTCGCCGCGCGGGTTGACGGCCTGCGCGCCGCGTTCGAGCGCGCGCGCGGCCAGCGGGATGTCCTGGGTGACCACCAGGTCGCCGGGCCGGACCCGTTCGACGATGGCGTCGTCGGCGGCATCGAAGCCGCCTTGCACCTGCAGGGCGCGCACATTGGGCAAGGCCGACGTGCGCAGCCACTGGTTGGCCACCAGGGTCACGGCGACCTGCGTCCGTTCGGCGGCGCGGAACAGGATGTCGCGGATCACCGCGGGGCAGGCGTCGGCATCCACCCAGATCTGCGGGTTGCGTGCCGGTTCGGTCATCGTACCGTTTCGGTCATGGTGCCGTTTTGGTCATTTGGCCGTATCGGGTTCCGGCCTGGCGGCCGCTTTCGCCGCTTCGCGCTCGGCGCGCTTCTTCGCGTCCTTCTCGTCCTGTTTCTTCTTCTTGGCGAGTTCGCGCTGGCGTTTTTCGAACGAATAGTTGGGCTTGGGCATGGAGGCGGTCGGGGACTGGGGCGTGCAGTGTACGAGAATGTCCGCGGCGTGGCGGCCGCGGCGGCATTCGGATTCACGATCGCCTTACTCCTTTTTCACGGTCGTCTTCCCGGCCCATGTTCGAATGCGCCGGTCGAATCGACATCGGGAGAACGCGAATGAAGACGTCCATCGCCGCCGCCGTCCTGGCGCTGCTGCTGCCCGGCGCCGCCATGGCGGCCATCGTCCACGTCAGCGGCCACGGCCAGAGCTACGACCCGGGCATCGCGCTGGCGAACGCGCGCGCCGATGCGGCAAGCCAGTGTTCGGCGCAAGGCGGAACGCCCGTGGAGGAGGTCTACAGCCACGTGACGCGGGCCAATCTCTGGCTGGCGGACTCGATCTGGACTTGCGAAGTGCCGTGACCGCACGATCGGCAGGCGGTCGATTCCGCACCCCGAACTAAGGATGCCGCCTGCGCCGTTGCGTCCGGTCGTGACCGATGGCGCGTGCGCAGGAGGCGGACGCGGTTCCCGTACCGCGTTCCTGTACATCCGGCGACCCCCGCATTAGGCTTGCGCGACGGACGTCGGCGACACGCTCGCGACGGCCGATGTCTTCCATTCGCGAGGCGCACGATGTTGCGAGGGTTTGGGGCGTTTCTTCTGGTCGCGGCCACGGCCGCCGTCTTCGGCCCCGCATCGAGCGTGTTCGGTCCCGCGCAGGCCGCCGAGCCGGCGCGGGTGGTGGGCGCCTACTACCCGGGCGGTTCGGTGGACCGCTACCCGGTCGAGCGAATTCCCGCCGACAAGGTCACGCACCTGTTCTACGCCTTCGCGCAGATCCGCGACGGCCGCTGCGTGGCCGGCGAGGCCGCGGACGCGCATTTCGCGGCGCTGGCCAAGCTCAAGCGCGAACATCCGCGCCTGCGCACGCTGATCTCGATCGGCGGCTGGAGCGCGGGCGGGTTTTCGGACGCGGCGCTCACCGCCAAGAGCCGCAAGCGCCTGGTGGCCTCGTGCCTGGCGCTGTTCTTCCAGCGGCACCGCGGCAGTTTCGACGGCATCGACATCGACTGGGAATATCCGGTCTACGGCGGGCCGCCGGAATTGCCCGCGCGCCCGCAGGACCGGAGCAACATGACGGCGCTGGTGCGCGAGTTCCGCCGTGCGCTCGACGCGCTCGGGCGGGAGCGCAAGCAGACCTACCTGGTCACCGCCGCGCTGCCGGCGGGGCGCATGCAGTCGGCCGGCGCCTACGATCCGGCGCGCAGTTTCGAGCTGGATGCGCTGGGCAAGCTGCTCGACTTCATCAACCTGATGACCTACGACATGGGAACGACGTTCTCCCCCGTGGCCAGCTTCAACGCGCCGCTGCGCGCGGTCGAGAGCGATCCGCTCGCCCCGGAACTGCGGCGCTGGAACAATGTCGAGGGCGCCGTGGATTACTACCTGCAGCAGGGCGTCCCGGCGAGCAAGCTGGTGCTCGGCGTGCCGTTCTACGGCCGAGGCTATCGCGTGACTTCCGACGCCGGCGACGGGCTGTACCAGCCCTACAGCGGCACTTTCCCGGCCGGCGACTACCGCGACATCAAGCGCAAGCTGCTCGGAGACCCGCAGTGGCGGCAGCATTGGGACCCGGTGGCGCAGACCCCGTGGCTGTTCCATCCCAAGGAGCGCGCCTTCGTCAGCTACGAGGACCCGAAGTCGATCGCGATCCGCGCCAGGTTCGCGAGGGAGCGCGACCTGCTGGGCGTGTTCACCTGGGAGCTGACCGCCGACGATGAGCAGGGCAGCCTGCTCGAGGCGATGGCGGGGGAGTAGGCCAGGCGGCTGCCGTCCGGGGGCGAATTTCGCCGGCGGACTCAGCCGGCCGTGCCATGCGGCGCGGGCCGCGCATCCTCGGTCCGCTCCCCGCGCCCGGCGAACACGGCCCAGATCACCAGGGCGAACAGGCCGGCATCGACGATGTTGAAGCTGAGGCCCACGACCGAGTAGTAGATGCTGATCTGCGAGGAGGACAGGCCGCCTTCGTTGACCAGGCGCGGCAGCAGGCCGCCGTGCACGATCGCCTGGACCGCGATCAGCAGCACTTCCGCGACGCAGGCGATCAGCAGCAGCCGGCACGCGCGCGGCGCCCGGTCCTGCCAGATCAGCGCGAGCGCCCCGCCGGTGAACAGGACCAGCAGCAACGGCAGGTTGCCGGCGAGAATCGCGAAGATCGGAATCAGTTGTGCCATCGCGGCGCGTTCCTTGGCTGGGTCGCGGGCAATCTACCAGAAAGATTCCCGGCTCCAGCGGCGGCCATCGCCCGCACGACACGCTCGGCCGGCTGCCTGTGCGGTGCCTGCTGCGCTCGCGGGGCAAGCCGCGCGGTCCCGTGGGGCGGGCGGATCCCCGTCCCGCGCTTTCCCCGGGGGCTTCGCGATTCGCCGTCAGCGCGCCTCCGATGTGCGCGCGCTGGCAAGCGCCATCGTGCCGGAGCGGATTGTGTCCCGCATGCGGATTCTGGAAGGATAGAGCGGTCCGCCGTGCGCTCGCGGGGCGCGGAATCGATTCCATTGATGCTTTCTCCAATGCCGACCACATTCGAAGTGCTGGGAAAATTGGCCGATTCGGTGGCGCAGGCGCGCACGCTGGAGGGCCTGGTCCGTCCGCTGCTCGAACTGCTGCAGACCGTCACCGGACTGGAATCGACCTATCTGACCACCGTCGACAGCAGCGCCGGCGTGCAGCACGTGCTGTTCGCCCGCAACAGCCGCGAGCTGCAGATCCCGGAGGGGCTCTCGGTGCCCTGGGAGGGGACGCTGTGCAGGCGCGCGCTGGAGGAGGGCTGCGGCTACACCGACGATGTCGCCGGGCGCTGGGGCGATTCCGAGGCTGCGCGCGCGCTGGGCATCGCCAGCTACGCCAGCACGCCGGTGCGCACCGGCGACGGCGAGCTGTACGGCACGCTGTGCGCGGCCAGCGGCGAGCGCAAGGCGCTGGCCGAGGGCGCGCCGCAGATCCTGCAGATGTTCTCGCAGCTGATCGCCCAGCAGATCGAGCGCGAGCGCCTGGTGCAGGCCCTGCGCATGGCCAACGACGCGCTGGCCGTCACCGCACTCACCGACGCCACCACGCGCCTGCCCAATCGCCGCGCGCTGATGGAGGAAATGCGCACCCGCCAGGCCGCGCATGCGCGCAGCGGCGATGCGCTGGTGGTGGCGTTCATCGATCTGGACGGCTTCAAGGCCATCAACGACCGCCATGGCCACGATGTCGGCGACCGCTTCCTGATCGCCGTGGGCGGGCGCCTGCAGGGCGCGCTGCGCGGCACGGATTTCGCCGCGCGGCTGGGCGGCGACGAATTCGTGGTGCTTTCCAGCGTGCCGCGCGATACCGCCGCGCGGGCGGCGGCATCGCTGAAGACGCGCCTGCAGGCGGCCACGGCCGGCCACTACGCGCTGGATGGGCTGGGCATCGACTACGTCGGCGCCAGCATCGGCATCGCCGTGGCCGTTTCGGGCGAGGACGAGCCGGCGGCGCTGCTGGCGCAGGCCGACGCGGCGATGTATCGGGCCAAGCGCGAGCGGCGCGGCAGCTTGCACTGAGGCGGCTGCCGTCCGCACGGTTGCCCTGACAGGTCGTGCATCCGGACCGTCCGGCTCCTGTGCATGAATGACGCGGCCACGCCGGTTCATCACCGGCGAGGCGTGGCGTCGCGACTTGACAAATTCATATATAACTTTCATATTTGTATATGAAAATTCGTCGATCCAGGCGAATCGACTCTCGCTCGACTTCGCTGGGAGGCGCCGTGCGTAGATCGATCGATTGTGAGAGCAGCGCATCAATCGATGCCGATGACGCGACTGGGCCGCGCCGTCGATCGGAATCGATTCCGAGCCCTGCCGCGCAAACGCGCGGCCTTGATCGCCGTCCGCGCAATGGCGCCCCATGATGCGGGGATGCTGCGCGCGGCGGCTGTCGCGTCGGCGACTCGACGCCGACAGGCAGGCGGAGCCCGTGGCGGTCCGTAACCAGAAGCCGATGCGGCTGCGTTTACGCTGCGGGAGGCAATGACCATGAATGCAGATGCGACACCAAGGCCGTCCGCGGCGGCGCCGGAGATAGCGGGCAGGACGGTCGGGCGGACCGGCTTGCGCCTGTCGCCGCTCGGCTTCGGAGCCGCGCCGATCGGCAATCTGTATGCCGAGGTGGCCGAGGACGAGGCCCTCGCCGCGATCCTGGCGGCCTACGAGGCCGGCGTCCGCTATTTCGACACGGCGCCGTATTACGGCTACGGGCTCAGCGAGCGCCGCCTGGGTGCCGGGCTGCGGCATGTCCCGCGCGAGTCGCTGGCGATCTCCACCAAGGTGGGGCGGCGCGTCCACGATGTTCCCGGCGCCGAGGCCGGGCGCGAGGGTTTCGCGGTCGCCGGGCGCGGCGCCGAGTTCGACTACAGCCGCGACGGCGTGCTGCGCTCGTTCGAAGCGAGCCTGCGCCGGCTCGGCATGGATCGCGTGGACATCCTGCTGCTGCACGACATCGGCCGGCTGACCCATGGCGAGCGTCATCCCGCCATGCTGCGTCAGGCGCTGGACGAGGCCTTGCCGGCGATGGCCGAGCTGAAGGACGCCGGCGCCTGCCGCGCCATCGGCATCGGCGTCAACGAGGAGGACGTGGCCGTCGAGCTGATGCCGCTGTTCCCGCTGGACTGCGTGATGCTGGCCGGGCGCTACACCCTGCTGGAGCAGCAGGCGTCGCTGCGCGCGATGGAGCAGGCGCAGCGCCTTGGCGTGTCGGTGCTGGTCGCCGGTCCCTACAACTCCGGGCTGATGGGCGATGCGCGCGCGCCCGGCGCCACCTACGACTACGCCTCGGTCGACGCGCCCACGCTGGCGCGCGCGCAACGCTTCTACGCGATCTGCGCCGAACACGGGGTGGACGTCGGCGCGGCCGCGCTGCAGTTTCCGCTGGCGCACCCGGCGGTGGCGACGGTGGTGGCCGGCATGCGCGCGGCGCGCGAGGCCTCCAGCGCGGCCATGCGCCTGCGCACCGCGATTCCCGCCGCGCTGTGGCGCGACCTGCGCGAGGCGGGCCTGCTGGCGCCGGGAGTGCCGACGCCTTGAGCATCGTCGATGCCCACCTGCATTTCTGGCGGCTCGCGCGCGGCGACTACGCCTGGCTGACGCCGGAGAACACCGCGCTGTACCGCGATTTCTCGCCGGCGGACATCGCGCCGGCGCTGAAGGCGCACGGCGTGCAGTCGGCGGTCGCCGTGCAGGCGGCGGCCACCGAGGCCGAGACCCGCTTCCTGTTCGAGATCGCGCGCGAGCACCCGGTCGTGGCCGGCGTGGTGGGCTGGACCGATTTCGAGGCGCCGGACGCCGCCGAGCGCATCGCCGCGCTGCACGAGCAGGGGCGTGGGCTGCTGAAGGGATTCCGCCCCATGGTGCAGGACATCGCCGATGCCGACTGGCTGGCGCGGCCTGCGCTCGATCCCGCGTTCGATGCCCTGGTCGCGCTCGACCTGAGCTTCGACGCCCTGGTCAGGCCGGCGCATCTGCCGGCGCTGCTCGCGCGCCTGCGCCGGTCCCCCGAGCTGCGCGTGGTCATCGACCATGGCGGCAAGCCGGATATCGGCGGTTCGGGGTTCGGCGCGTGGGCGGGACAGATCGCGCAGCTGGCGCGGCAGGCCGGGACCGTCTGCAAGCTGTCCGGCCTGCTCACCGAGGCGCAGGAGGACGCGACGCTGGCGGACCTGCAGCCCTATGCCGCGCACCTGTTCGACAGCTTCGGCCCTTGCCGAATGATGTGGGGCAGCGACTGGCCCGTGGTGACGCTGCGCGCCGACTACGCCGTGTGGCTGGCCTCGGCCAAAGCGCTCGTCGGCCGCTACGCGCGCGGCTACGAGGACGAGGTGTTCTCGCAGACGGCGCGGCGCTGTTATCGACTGTGGCAGCGCGCGCTGCCGAAACCAACGCAAGGAACCAACGCATGAGCGCAACTGCTGCAACCACCGCGGGCGCGGGACGGCTGCAAGGCAAGCACTGCCTGATCACCGCCGCCGGCGCGGGCATCGGCCGCGAGAGCGCCCTGGCCTGCGCGCGCGAGGGCGCGCGCGTGCTCGCGACCGACGTCGACGCCCGGGCGCTGCGCGCGCTGGCGTCGGAGCAGGCGGGCATCGAGGTCGAGGCGCTCGACGTCACCGACCCGGCCGCGATCGAGGCCCTGGTCGCCGTGCACGGGCCCTTCGACGTGCTGTTCAACTGCGCCGGCTACGTGCACCAGGGCACCATCCTGGAATGCGACGCGGCCGCGTGGCGGCGCTCGTTCTCGATCAACGTCGACGCCATGTACTTCCTGTGCAAAGCGGTGCTTCCCGGCATGCTGGCTCAGGACGGCGGCAGCATCATCAACATGTCCTCGGTCGCCTCCAGCATCAAGGGCGCGCCCAACCGGTTCGTCTACGGCGCGACCAAGGCCGCGGTGATCGGCCTGACCAAGGCCATCGCCGCCGATTTCGTCGCCAAGGGCGTGCGCTGCAACGCGATCTGCCCGGGAACGGTGAAGACACCGTCGCTGGCCGAGCGCGTGAGCGCGCTGGGCGGCGATCCGCAAACGGTGTGGAAAAGCTTCACCGACCGCCAGCCGATGGGCCGCCTGGGCGATCCGCGCGAGATCGCGGCGCTGGTGGTCTATCTCGCCTCCGACGAATCCTCCTTCACCACCGGCCAGACGCACGTCATCGACGGCGGCTGGTCGATCTGACTTCGGGCAACGACACGATGAAACTGCTGCGTTACGGCGAACCGGGACACGAACGGCCCGGCCTGCTGCACGAGGACGGGACCCTGCGCGACCTGGGCGTGGTGATCGACGACATCGCCGGCGAGCACCTGACCCGCGCGGGCCTGGAACGGCTGCGGCGGCTGGATCCGGCGGCGCTGCCGAAGGTGGCGGGCGAGGTGCGCTACGGCGCCGCGGTCGGCCGGGTCGGCAAGTTCATATGCGTGGGATTGAACTACGCCGACCATGCCGCCGAGTCCGGCATGACGGTGCCGGACATGCCGGTGCTGTTCATGAAGGCCACCACCGCGATCATGGGCCCGGACGACACGGTGGTGATCCCGCGCGGATCGCGCAAGACCGACTGGGAGGTGGAGCTGGGCGTGGTGATCGGCGATCTCGCGCGCGACGTCGCCGAGGACGAGGCGATGGCGCACGTGGCAGGCTACGTGGTGATCAACGACCTGTCCGAACGCGAATTCCAGCTCGAGCACTGCGGCCAGTGGGTGAAGGGCAAGAGTTGCGACACCTTCGGTCCGATCGGGCCATGGCTGGTGACGCGCGACGAGATCCCCGATCCGCAGGCCCTGTCGATCTGGCTGGAGGTCAACGGCCATCGCCACCAGGACGGCAACACGCGCACGATGGTGCACACGGTGGCGCACCTGGTCAGCCACATCAGCCGCTACATGACCCTGATGCCGGGCGACGTGATCAGCACCGGGACGCCGCCGGGCGTGGGGCTGGGCATGGATCCGCCGCAATACCTGAAGCCGGGCGACGTCATCGAGCTCGGGATCGAAGGGCTGGGGCGCCAGCGCCAGCGGGTGGTCGCGCACGAGCGCGACAGGCCCGCGCCTTGAACGCGCCGCGCAAGCGCATGCCGCCGAATACCCCAACAGGAAAGACATGAGCAGGATCATCGCCCTGGAAAGCTACGACGTCCGTTTCCCGACCTCGCGCCACCTCGACGGATCGGACGCGATGAACCCGGACCCGGACTATTCGGCCGCGTACCTGATCCTGCGCACGGACGATGCCTCCGGCCTGGCGGGCTATGGCCTGGTGTTCACCATCGGCCGCGGCAACGACGTGCAGACGGCCGCTGTCTCGGCGCTCTCGCACCTGGTGGTCGGCCGCGACGTGGACGAGGTGCTGGGCGACCTCGGCGCCTTCGCCCGCACCCTGTCCGACGACTCGCAGCTGCGCTGGCTGGGGCCGGAGAAGGGCGTCATGCACATGGCGATCGGCGCGGTGATCAACGCCGTCTGGGACATGGCGGCGCGCCGCGCCGGCAAGCCGCTGTGGCGTTTCATCGCCGACATGTCGCCCGAGCAGCTGGTGGCCACGATCGACTTCCGCTACCTCAGCGACGCCATCACGCCCGACGAGGCGCTGGCCCTGCTGCGCGCGGCCGAGCCGGGCAGGGCGGCGCGCCTGCGCGCGCTGGTCGAGGAGGGCTATCCCGCCTACACCACCTCGCCCGGGTGGCTCGGCTATTCCGACGAGAAGCTCGCGCGACTGGCGCGCGAGGCGGTGGCCGAGGGCTTCCGCACCATCAAGCTCAAGGTCGGCGCGAACCTCGAGGACGACATCCGCCGCTGCCGCCTGGCGCGCGAGGCCATCGGCCCCGACGTCGCCATGGCGGTGGACGCCAACCAGCGCTGGGACGTGGCGCCGGCGATCGAGTGGATGCGGCAACTGGCGCCGTTCGACATCGCCTGGATCGAGGAGCCGACCAGCCCCGACGACGTGCTCGCGCACGCGGCGATCCGCCGCGCCATCGCGCCGGTGCCGGTGTCCACCGGCGAGCACACCCAGAACCGCGTGGTGTTCAAGCAGCTGCTGCAGGCGCAGGCCGTCGACCTGATCCAGATCGACGCCGCGCGCGTGGGCGGCGTCAACGAGAACCTGGCGATCCTGCTGCTGGCCGCCAAGTTCGGCGTGCGCGTGTTCCCGCATGCCGGGGGCGTGGGCCTGTGCGAGCTGGTGCAGCACCTGGCGATGGCCGACTTCATCGCCATCAGCGGCAGCAAGGAGGATCGCGCCATCGAATTCGTCGATCACCTGCACGAGCATTTTGTCGACCCGGTGCGCATCCGCGCCGGCCGCTACCTGGCGCCGGAGCGGGCCGGGTTTTCCGCCGAGATGCATGCGCGCTCGGTGCGCGAGCACCTGTATCCGGACGGGCCGGCGTGGAGCGGGACGGCGGCGCCGCGCGCCGTCGCCGCACGCGCTTCCTCCGCCTGACGACCGCAACGGAGCATCCCCATGGGACGTCCAGTGTCCGACCTGCGCGAAGCCGCCAAGCGGCGCCTGCCGCGGCTGCTGTTCGATTACATCGACGGCGGCTCCTACGACGAGATTACGCTGCGCCGGAACATCGACGACCTGCAGGCGATCGCCCTGCGCCAGCGGGTGATGCGCGACGTGTCCTCGCTGTCGACGGCGACCACGCTGTTCGGGCAATCCCTGTCGATGCCGCTGCTGCTCGGGCCGGTAGGCTTCTCCGGTATGTACGCGCGCCGCGGCGAGGTGCAGGCCGCGCGCGCCGCGCATGCGGCCGGCGTGCCGATGTGCCTGTCGACGCTGAGCATCTGCGGCGTCGAGGAGGTCGCGCGCGCCAGCGGCGCGCCGGTATGGTTCCAGCTCTACATCGTGCGCGACCGCGGCTTCTGCCAGGCGCTGCTGCAGCGCGCGAAGGCGGCGGGAAGCCCGGTGCTGCTGCTGACCGTGGATCTGCCGGTGACGGGGGCGCGCTACCGCGACCTGCGCTCGGGCATGTCCGGTCCGGCGGGGTGGAAGGGCGCGGCGATGCGCGCCTGGCAGGGCGCCACCCATCCCGCATGGCTATGGGACGTGCAATTGCGCGGCCGGCCGCACCGCTTCGGCAACATCCCGCCCGAGGTGATCGGCGCGGGCGGCGTGGGCGCGTTCTCGGCCTGGATCAAGTCGAACCTGGATCCCACCGTCACCTGGCGCGACGTCGCCTGGCTGCGCGAGCGCTGGGACGGGCCGATCGTGATCAAGGGCCTGCTCGATCGCGAGGACGCGCGACTGGCGCTGGAGGCGGGCGCCGACGGCATCGTGGTGTCCAACCACGGCGGCCGCCAGCTCGACGGCGTGCTCTCCAGCGCGGCGGCGCTGCCGGCGATCCTCGAGGAGGTGGGCGGCCGCGTCCCGGTGCTGGTCGACGGCGGCATCCGTTCCGGCCTGGACATCCTGCGCATGCTGGCGCTGGGCGCGCAGGCCTGCCTGGTGGGCAAGGCCTGGGCCTATGCGCTGGGGGCCGGCGGGCAGGCAGGCGTGGCGGAAATGCTGGCCACGCTGCGCGCGGAACTGGAGGCGGCGATGACGCTCACCGGCTGCACCGACCTGCGCGAGGCGGGAAGGCATCTGCTGGCCGGATAGCCTGCAGGTTTTCCCGGCGCGCGGACCGGCGCGCCGGAAATCATGGCGGCATGCGCGGATCAGTCCGAGGCGCCGGCCTTCGGCCGCAGCGCAATGATCCGGTCCCACTGCTCGGGGTCGGCCTTGGGCAATTCCACCACCAGCCCCTCGGGCAGCCGCTTGAGCGCCAGCGCCTTGCCGCTGCCGAACTCGCTGGCCGTGGCAATGCCCTCCAGCGGGGGCAGCAGCAGGTGGTCGTCCTGCCAGTCGAGCACGTGCAGGTAGACCGTGCCGTCCTTGGCCTGCGTGCTCACGCCCCAAGGGCGCGGCGCGATCGGGCCGGCGCGCGTGGCATGGATGGTCGCCCCGTTGGCGTCCATCCAGCGGCCGACCGCCGTCAGGCGCTCGACGAATT
The DNA here is from genome assembly GCF_022662575.1 of Luteimonas aquatica. Taxonomy (GTDB): domain Bacteria; phylum Pseudomonadota; class Gammaproteobacteria; order Xanthomonadales; family Xanthomonadaceae; genus Luteimonas; species Luteimonas aquatica. The sequence continues at coordinate 248,130 of NZ_JALBFU010000001.1, forward strand.
CCGGCTGCACCTCGCCCTGCGCGGTCGGGCCGATGTTGAGCAGGAAGTTGGATCCCGCGCCGGCCGCGCGCACCAGCAGCTGTACCAGCTGCTTCGCGCTCTTGTAGTTCCTGTCGTTGGCGTTGTAGCCCCAGGCGCCGCTGATGGTGTCGCACATCTCCAGCGGCAGCGTGCTGACGCCGGCGGTGTTGAAGCCGGCGGTATTGGCCCCGGGAAGGTCCTTCTCGAACATCTGGAAGTCCTCGCCGGGGTAGGGGTGCTTGTGGTGATTGCTGCCGATCAGGGCCTTGGGCTGCAGGCGATGGATCAGGTCGTAGGTGCGGCCCAGGCGCCAGTCGGCGTCGGGCTTGTCCCACATGCCGTCGAACCAGATGCCGCCGATCTCGCCGTAGCGGGTCAGCAGCTCGGACAGCTGCGCATCCATGTAGTCCAGGTAGCGATTGAAGTCGCCGCCCGCCGGTCGTCCGGCGCTGTGGCCGGTGCGTCCGAGCGGCGCGTAATCCGGGTGGTGCCAGTCCAGCTGCGAGTAGTAGAAGAACAGCTTGATGCCCTGGCGGTGCGCCTCGTCGGCAAGCTCCTTGAGCGGGTCGCGCTTGAACGGCGTGGCGTCGGCGATGTTCCAGCGCGACTGCCCGGTCGGCCACATCGCGAAGCCGTCGTGATGCTTGCTGGTGATGGTGATGTACTTCATCCCGGCGCGCTTGGCCAGGCCGACGATGGCCTTGGCGTCGAATTTCCGCGGATCGAACCGGCCGGCGAATTTCTCGTATTCCGCGATCGGGATCTTCTCCTCGTTCATCACCCACTCGCCGCGGCCGGGCACGCTGTACACGCCCCAGTGGATGAACATGCCGAAACGCGCGTCCTGGAACCATTGCGCGGCGTCGGCGGGCGCACGCAGGCGCGCCTGGCCGGCGTCGGATGATGCGGAGTCAGATGATGCGGAATTGGGGGCGGCGGCCTGCGCGTGCCCAGTGACGGGCGCCGCGAGCATGGCAAGCGTGAGCAGGCAAACGTGGATCGCGCGCATGAACGTTGCTCCAGGCAGTGATCGGGAGTCGCGGGCGCGGACGCGCCCATGGGCTTGCGGCCAGGGAGACGGCGAGGGAAGCGCTCAGCGTCCGGCGAGGCCCTCCTGCACGTCGCGGCTGTGCGACAGCGAGAAGATGCGCTGCATGGGTTTCCACTTCTCCCCCGGCGCGGCGCCGGGCAGCGGCTTCTGGAACCGCCACATGAGGTCTTCCCAGGCGCGCACCTGCGGATTGGCGGCATCGGCCGCGGCCTTGGCCGCCGGGTCGAAGTCCTCGCCCACGTCCATGATCAGCAGCAGACGGTCGCCGGCGCGGTAGATTTCCAGCTCCTCGACGCCGGCCGAGAGGATCGACTCGACGATCTCCGGCCAGACGTTGTCGGCCCGGTGCCAGCGTTCGTACTCGGCGATCATCTTCGGATCGTCGTGCAGGTCCAGGGCGTAGCACAGTCGCGGCATGGCGCGGTTACCTCGGTTCGCGGCGCGGCGCATGCGCGGCGCCGACGCGCAGGGCGAAGAACAGGATGACGGCGAAGCAGGCCGCCGGCACCGAGATCGACCAGTGGATGCCCATCAGGTCGGACACGCCGCCCATGGCGATGGTCAGGATGGCCCCGCCGATGATCGCCATCACGATCAGCGAGGAGCCGAGCTTGCGTTCGTCGTCGCCGAGCCCGTCCAGGCCCAGCGCGAAGATGGTGGGGAACATGACCGACATGAACAGGCTGCTGGCGACCAGCGCATACAGGCCGACCATGCCAGGCGCGGCGATGGCGATCAGGCACAGCGCGAAATTGATCGCGGCGAACGCGGCGAGCAGCCGCGCCGGCTTCACGAAGCGCAGCAGCGCCGCGCCGATGAAGCGTCCGGCCATGAACAGCACCAGCGAAGCGGTCAGGTAGCCGGCGGCCACCTTTTCCGTCGTGCCAGGCACGCCGTCCTGGATGTAGCGGATCAGATAGCTCCAGATGCCGACCTGCGCGCCCACGTAGAAGAATTGCGCCACCACCGCCAGCAGGAAACGGCGGTTGCCCAGCAGGTGGCGGAACTGCGCCTTGCTGGACGCGGGTTCGCCGGGTTCGTGCACCGAGACGGTGGGGAAGCGGACGAGGGCGACCAGCAGCGCCCACAGCAGCACCACGCCGCCGATCACCAGGTAAGGCGTCTGCACCGCGGCGGACTCGGTCGCGTAGAACGCCTCCCGGGCCTGCGGCGTCATCGCCGCCAACTGCTCGCGGGTGTATTCCACGCCGGAGAAGATGAAGTGCTGGCCGATGGTGATGCCGGCGATCGAGCCCAGCGGGTTGAAGGCCTGGGCCAGGTTGAGGCGGCGCGCGGCGCCCTCGGCGGGGCCGAGCACGGTCACCAGCGGATTGGCGGTGGTTTCCAGGAACGCCAGCCCGCTGGCGATCACGAACAGGGCCAGCAGGAACAGCCCGTAGGTATGCACGTCGGCGGCCGGGTAGAACAGGAAGGCGCCGGCCGCGTACAGCAGCAGCCCCAGGATCACCGCCGGCTTGTAGCCGTAGCGGCGCATGAACATGCCGGCCGGGATGGCGAACAGGAAATACCCCAGATAGAACGCGCTCTGCACCAGTCCGGCCTGGAAGTCGGAGAGCTCGAAGGCCTTCTTGAACTGCTTGATCAGGATGTCGTTGAGGTTGTTCGCCATGCCCCAGAGAAAGAACAGGCTTACGATCAGCACCAGGGGGACCAAGGCCGTGCGCGCCAGCGAAGGGGTGGCGGGCGAAACGGCGTCGCTGCTGTAGTGCATGCCGTCTGCCCCTCCCAAGGCATGCCGGTCTGCGGCCGATTAGCGGATCGGGATCGAGCTTACTGTGCGCCCGATCTAAATGCAAATATGAAATTTCCATTCAAATATGAACTTGTTTCGCCGGGCCGTGAAGCCGCCGGCAGACCGATGCCGTACGCTAGCCGCCCGAAAAGATCGGATCGCCCATGACGAAAACGCCGCAGAAGTACCGCGCACCCGCGTTGGACAAGGGACTGGACATCCTGGAACTGCTCGCGCGGGCCTCCGGGCCGAAGTCGATGGGCGACATCTCCGAGGGCATCGGCCGCTCGCGCAACGAGATCTTCCGCATGCTGCAGGTGCTGGAAGAGCGCGGTTACCTGACCAAGGCGCCCGGCGAGGCCGGTTACGTCCTGACCAACCGCCTGTTCATGCTCGGCATGCAGCAGCCGCAGGTGCAGAACGTCACCGAGATATCGCTGCCGGTGATGCGCCGGCTGGCCGACGAGATCCGCCAGCCTTGCCATCTGGTGGCGCCGTCCGAGACCGAGATCGTGGTGATCGCGCAGATCGACGTGCCCAGCGACCTGGGCCTGGTGGTGCGTCCCGGCCACAGGCGGCCGCTGACGCATTCGGCCTCGGGCCTGGTGCTGTTCGCCTTCCAGCACGAGGACGTGCAGGCGCAATGGCTGAAGATGCTGGGCCAGGCCGACGCCGCGCACGACCGCGCGGCCTTCCTCGAGGCCGCCCGCGAGGTGCGCAAGCAGGGCTATGCGATGCAGGCCAGCGAGGCGGTGGTCGGCGTGGTGGACCTGACCGCGCCGATCCTCCAACACGGGCATGCCACCTATACCCTGACGGTGCCCTTCATCGAGCGCCGCCCGGTGCAGGTCGACGCGGACACCGCTTTGAAGGCGGTGCGCGCCGCGGCGGACGAGATTTCGCACTCGCTGATGTTCAGCCCGCCCAGGAACCACTGATCGAGCACGCTCGATACGCGTGGGCGGCTCTCCCGTTGTTGCAGGTCTTCAAGGGATTGGTGCCGATGAAATCCCGCAATCTCAGTGATGTCCGCTCCCGCTTTGTCGCGACGACGGGCTTCCAGGCGGCGAGTCGCCGTTTCGGCCGGTGCGGGGGCACGGCGAGTGCACCGAAGCGGCCGGCAGTCATTGCTTCAGGCCGAGTCCTCGCTCCCTGGCCCATATGATCGCAGCGCTTCGGCGGTGGGCGCCGATTTTCGCGTAGATTGCAGACAGGTGGTTACGGATAGTGTTGCGCGACAGGCCGAGCGAGGTCGCGATCTCGGTATCCGCATGGCCGCCCGCCACCAGCGTCAATATCTCGAGCTCGCGCGCCGTAAGCTCGGAAATGCCTGCGCCGCTCGAACGCGTTTCGCTCGATTGCTTGATCTGGGCAAGTTTCTCCATCACCGTCCTGCTGAACCAGGTGGCGTCCTTCATCACGGCTTCCATTGCCGCTGCGATGTCAGCTTCCGTTCGCTTCCGCTCCGTTACGTCCTGCAGAAGCACCAGGGAGCAGATCTTCTCGCCGATAATGATCTGCTCGATCGAAACGAGGCAGTCCAATGACGCGCCGAGCTTGGAATGCAATCGAATCTCGACGTTTCGCGCGCCGGCTTGGGAGGCGATGAGCATGCCGATCCTGGACCTGTCCGCCGCGCCGAAAAGCGACTCAAACGATGTGGCCGGGGCGGCCGACAGTTCGTCGGTGGACAGGCCGGTCATCGCGGTGAACGCATCGTTCACTTCGAGGATGCTGTCGTCGTCGTGGGAAAAAACAAGCATGGGAACCGGTGCCAGCCGGAACGCTTTCGAGAAGCGCTCTTCATTCTCACGCAAGGAGTTCTCAAGCCGTTTGCGCTGATCCAGATCGATGAAAGTGAAGAGCATGCAAGGCTGGTCGTCGACTTCGATGGGCTGTCCGGCGACGATCACGTGCTTCAGAACGCCTGAGCCCACCTTCACCGTCGCCTCCTGCTGCAAGATGGTTGTTCCCTCTTTGAGCGAGGAAATCGCGTCGTCGCGATGCTCTGCATTGTTCAGAACGTCAAGGTCATAAAGATGCCGGCCGAGAATCGAATCAGCCGGGATTCCGGTCATTTCCCGGAAGCCGCGATTCACCTTGATATAGCGCAGGTCCGACAAGGCGCAGATGAGCGCGGGGGCCGGGTTGGCGTCGAATGCCCGCTCGAAGCGCTCGTTGGCGTTGTACTGGTCCGTCAGGTCCTTGATCACGAGCACAAGCGATTCCGTGGCGCCATCCGCGTCGGCGAGCGTGATGCCGCGTACCTGGTGGACCCTCTCGAAGTCCGCATCCGATTTCTTGCGGACATGCACGATCACGTCGTCGATCTGGTCGCCAGAAAGAAGCTTCTCGGCCGGGTACTGTCCGGCCAGCAGTTTGCGGTGGTTGCGGTAGGCGAGCACGAAGTTGCGCCGGTAATCCTTCACCGTCGCCCCCAGATCGGCGCGCTTTCGGACGCCGTGCGAGGCGAGGGCGGAATCATTGGCCCAGGCGATCGATCCGCCGGGGTCGATGACCAGGACGCCATCGCTGAGTCCGGCAATGATCTGTTGGAGATGCCGGCGATCAGGCTCTGGCTTGCTGATCTTTCTTCCCATGGTCTCTCCTGAACGAATGGCGAGCGTCGTGACAAAAATACCAGTACTGCTAGTGCAGGTCGCTCTAGGACGGCACGGGGTGGACTCCTAGAGTTGGGGTGCTTCCGGAAGCATCATCCCCCAACTTGGAGAATCGTGATGACTCATGGTCAAACGCCGCAGCCTGGCAACCCCGACCGCGATCAGCCGCAGGACCCGACGCAACCGCGCCCTTCCCCCGATCAGCCCGGTCGCCGCGAGACGCCCGAAGATCCGAATGCGCCGAAGCGGCGCAACGATGACGAAGAGCGGTAGGCGATCGGGCATCGCCGCAGCCTCTTGGCTGTGAATGCGTCGATTCGGCTTCATCTACAGAATTCTGATCCTACGAGGATAAAGCTATGAACGAAGACAAGATCAAAGGTCAATGGAAGCAGATCGTCGGAAAGGTCAAGGAAAAGTGGGGCAAGCTCACCGATGACGACCTGAAGGTTGCGGAAGGCAACAGCGACTACGTAGCAGGCAAGATCCAGGAGCGCTATGGCATCGCCAAGGACGAGGCGAAAAAGCAGGTCGAGGATTTCAACCGAGATCTTTGAGCGGTCGCTCTTGACGGAACCTGGCGGCACCCGTGCGGGCGACGGCACGGGTGCCGCCATTCGTGGCGGTCCCCATGGCGATCAGGCCAGGCGCCGCCAGACGTCCTGGATGATGGCGAATGCCTGTTTCCATGACAGGGCCGAGCCATTTCGCGTGCGCTCGTAGCGTACCCGGACGCTTGCCCTGATTTCCTCGAGCGGGCGCCCGCCGGAACGCAGGTAGGAGTCGAGCCCGAGCTTGATGGCGGGTTCGTAGTCCTCCTTGCGCAATTCCGCCGCAAGGGGATGTTCTTCGTAGAAGTGGAGCCAATGAAGCAACTCGGCATCGAAGTTCACGTAGGGGCGAATGGGCGATAGCCCGATCGTGATGCCTGTGGTATCGGTCTCGTCGGGTTCGTCGTTCTCCTCCCGCGTCCCGCTCTGGGTCGTTGCTCTTGGCGGTTTGTTGTAAGGGGAGTTGGCTCTGCGAAAAGCCTCGAGCGCGCTGCTCGTTTTTTTGTTCTTTGGTTTTCTATCTTCGCTCATGCGCGGGGCTAGACGGCTTGCTCAAGCATATTGTTCCCGACGGTCTGTTTTGCATCAAGAGGTGGCTCGTGCATAACCACGCATTCGAAGAATAATTTTCCGAAAATCATCATCAGCAGAAAACGGTACGCGGATTATTCGCGTGCTGCGTGCTTTGCCGATCGCGCAATTTGCGTCTGTCGATCATGAAATGGCGTAGCCGTGCTGCGCGGTTGTGTGTGAGACGGCAATCATCGCTGCGGCATTGGGTCTTGCAGGCATTGCCGGCGCGGCCGCGAGCATCGCGCGGATTCTTCTCGTCATCTTCCATGTGCCTGGTCTGCTCTCCTTGTTCGCGGTAGGCGTGCAAGGCAGGCCGATCCGCCAAGCAGGCCATTCCGGGCCTGAAAGCCGGCGACGCCCAGCGCCGCTTGATCGGTGCTGTCGTTTTCGATCGCCTGCCGTCGGCGCGGCTTCGAGAAGTCGGACTATCCGCTCTTGATGTCCACGGCAACTTCAAGAGGCGCGAGGTCGTGCGGAGTCCCGTAGCGGAAAACCCGCGGCCTCCGGCAAGCGGCCGTCATTCGCGGATCTGTGATATTTCGGAAACGACACGCTGGACAAGAACCGAGAGCCTCGCCGGGTTTCTGAGGGCGGTTGGCAAAGGAAACGCATCGCCGAAACGTTCCCGGTGAATCTCCGGTCTCGGTTTGGGGTCGATCTTCCTTCGAGCGTGCGAAGGTGGTTCGCGAACAGCGCACGGGGAGGTGCGCCATATCTCAATCACGCAAGGAAAATCCTGGGCCGGGGGTAAGCGCCATTTACGCGAAAACGGGAAAGCAGCGGCGAAAGATGTGTTGCGCGCTCGCAATCGCGTCCCGATCCGGTGCGCAGGAGCGGCGCACCGGGTTTCGATCGGTCGCAGAACGCCGATGGATTCAGCGCAATTGCTGGATGCGGACCATGTTGCCGGCCGGATCACGGACGGCGCAGTCGCGTTCGCCCCAGTCTTGTTCGACCGGTTCCTGCATGATCTCGGCGCCCTTGTCCTGGAGCCGGGCGAAGATGCCGTCGAGGTCGGTGGTCGCCAGCATGATCGAGGCATACGTCCCCTTGGCCATCATCTCGGCGATCGTGCGGCGCTCGTCCTCGGTGATGCCCGGCGTCGCGGCCGGCGGGTACAGGACGACGGACGTGCCCGGCTGCCCCGGAGGACCGACCGTGATCCAGCGCATCCCCTGATATCCGACGTCCTTGCGGACCTCGAAGCCGAGCAGGTCGCGGTAGAAGCGCAGGGCGGCCTCCGGGTCGTCGTGCGGGAGGAAGCTGGCATGGATGCTGATGTTCATGGCGGTCCTGGTGGTGGGAATCGGGCGTTCATGCTAGCCGCCGCCCGGCCGCCGCCGCTTCTCGATTCCTGATCGGCCTGGTCACCTGCCTGGCCACGCAGGGCGGCATGCCGGCCGCCTGCGCCTGGCGCCGGTAGGCGCTGGGCGGCATCCCCACCAGTTCGGCGAAGCGGGTACTGAAAGTGCCCAGCGACGAGCAGCCGACCGCGAAGCAGACCTCGGTGACGCCGAGTTTCCCGCCGCGCAGCAGCGCCATCGCACGTTCTATGCGGCGCGTCATCAGATAGGAATAGGGCGACTCGCCGTAAGCGAGCTTGAACTGGCGGCTGAGGTGGCCGGCGGACATGTGCGCCCCGCGGGCGAGCGCCTCGACGTCGAGCGGCTGCGCATAGTCGCGGTCGATCCGGTCGCGCACGCGGCGCAGGCGGGCGAGATCGCGCAGGTGGAGCGCGAGGGCGGGGGTGTCGGTCATGGATGCTATCGTGGCATGGTCGCCGCGATTGCGGTACGACCTGCATCAAGTCACGGTGAATCCGTGGGGTGGGGATGCGGCTGCTGCCAGGCAGGCAATGCGGCCGGCGATTGCTTCGTGGGAGAACGAGGGGGGAGTGCGGCACGGAGCGCGGAGGATGCATTCGCGGAACGCATGGGCGATGCCTCAGCGTCTGGCATCGGACGAATGCCGATCCTTCTTACGGATACGGAGGTGGCTTGCCGGGTTCGGCTGCGAGAAAGGATCCCTTTCGCGGCGACGTTCATGCGGGCCGTTACGCGATTCCATGTGCATGCGCCGTGATTTCACGAAGCCGATGCAAAGATAAATAGCATGTCGCGGAATATCTCGAATTAAAGATCGAGGAATGAGACGTCGGTTGAAATAATTCCCGCGTGTCAGGGTGGGGGAAGCCGCGTCGCGCGTCGTTTAAGCATTCGGTGCAAGGTCTCGGGCTTTCGTGCCGCGTCTTGCCCATTGGCGACATCACTTCCCCTTGAGGAGACTCGTGAAATGCATATGTCCCTGTTCAAGTCCCACGGCTCATCCCGTCGCGCCGTACTGGCTCCGATCGTGATGGCGATGGCCGTCGCGGGCGCCGCATCCCCCGCGGCTGCCGGCGACAAAGCCGATCCGGCGTTGAGGAATGCGATTCAGCGCGATCTTGGCCTGTCGACGGGCCAGGTATCGCAGTATCTCAAGACAGAGCGCATCGCCCAGCAACAGCAGGGCGCGCTCGAGAAGCGGCAAGGAAGGAATTTCGCGGGCAGCTGGATCGAGCGCAAGGCCGACGGCAGCTTCAAGCTCGTGGTGGCCACCACCTCGCTCGGCTCGCAGGCGGCGCCCGATGGCGTCGAGTTCCGCCAGGCGAAGCACAGCCTGGCGTCGCTGAAGGCATCGAAGGGCCAGCTGGACGACCGGATCGCCCGCGGCGCCAAGGCGCCCAAGGGCGTGTACGGCTGGTACGTGGACGTTCCCACCAATACCGTGGTGGTCAATGTTGGCGCGGGCCAGGAACAGGCCGGCGTCGACTACATCGCCCGCAGCGGCGCCGACGCCGATACGGTGCGCTTGGAGACCATGAAAGAGGCGCCGGAGCTGCGCATCGCGATACAGGGCGGACGCGGCTACCTCCGCGACCCGGGGGACGGCTATCTGTATGCCTGTTCGGTCGGCTTCCCCGTCACCAAGGGCACCACGAAGGGCTTCGCCACCGCCGGACATTGCGGAACCGCGGGCGAGATCGCCTACAACGAAGTCGCGCAGTGGCAGGTGGGCGTGAAGATCGGCTCGTTCGCCGCTTCCAACTTCCCGGCGCCGGGCGGCTCGGGTCCCGACTATGCCTGGGTCAAGGTCGACAGCACGCATACGCTTTCGCCCTCGGTCTACGGCTACGGCAGCGGCAACGTTACGGTGAAGGGCAGCAGCGAAGCCGCCATCGGCGCCGCGATCTGCCGTTCCGGCCGCACCAGCGGCTGGCATTGCGGCACGATCAGGGCCAAGGACGTCACGGTGAACTACGTGAGCGGCGAAACCATCACGCACCTGACGCAGACCAACGCCTGCTCCGAGGGCGGCGACTCGGGCGGCTCCTTCATCACCACCTCGACGGGCCAGGCCCAGGGCGTTCTGTCCGGCGGCAGCGGCGACTGCAGCGGCAGCACCGGCAACAGCTATTTCCAGCCGCTGAAGCCGATCCTGAGCGCCTACGGCCTCACCCTGCTCACAGGCACCTGATCCGCACTTTCGACCAATCGGGAACGCCCCGTCTCCGGGGCGTTCTCTTTTGCGGCGACGGCGAAAAACGCGGAGAGTCCCGCTATTCTTGCTGCGTAAAGATCAGCGCCATCATCCGCCAGCCGGCGGGCGTTTTCAGGAAGAGGGCGCGGTCTTCCCACACTCCGCCAGAACCCGAACGAAACCGCCAAACGGCCGAACCGATGTTGCCGCGGGTATCCACGTGCCGGCTCAGCACTCGAACGGGGTTGTGCGGGCTTTTCTCGCGCCGCTCGGCGTATCGGGCGCGCCACTCTTCCAGGGTCGAGGCGACGAGTTCTCCGGCATCGACCGACATGACCAGGGCGCGCGGGGCGATCGTTTCGGTGAGCGCGCTGTCCGCCCAGCGCGTGTCGCCATCGACCTTCCTCGCGATGGTGTCCTCGATGCCTCGTGTCGAGGCCGTGTCTGAGTCGGCGCCTTCCTGGCAGACCTTTCCGACGATGCGCCAGGCCTGGCCCAGGCGCGCCAGCAGCAGGTAGTCGACATAGGATTTTCCGCCGCGAACCGCCGAGACGCGCGCGATGGCGGTCTGCTTTCCGCTTTCGATCCATTCCGGCGTGGTGGAGACGGGGCCCTTCTGGGAGGAGGCCGTGCGCATTCTTTCTTTCCACTGCGACTGCGAGGTCGCGGTGACCTTGTCTCCAGCGGTGCAATACATCATCGCGCTGGGCTGGAACGCCTTCCCCAGCAATCCCGGGTCGTTGTCCGCAACGGCTTTCGCATAGGCGGAGATCGCCTCTTCCGGACGGGAAGGCCAGGGGGCCGGTGCGGCGGATGCCGGCAGGCATGTCTGCGCCATCAGCAAGGCTGCGCATGAAAGCAGCCGTGTTTCGAATCTGGTCATCGCTCGACGCTTCCGGCAGGACGGATCGTGGAACGCTAGCGCATCCGCAGGGGTGCGAATATTCAAATATTGGCATGCGCCATTCGACGGCTTGAAACGTTCTTGTGCCGAGCTATTGCCGTCCGCGCCGTTGGCGGTTCTGGATCCGTGCCGGAAATCGAATCAGCGAGGTTTGCGGAGCATCGGGAAGATGGGCGGCGAACCGCCGGCCTGGATCGTGCCCAGCAACTCGAATCCATATCGCCTGTAGAGAGGAATGTTCTTGGGATTGCTGGATTCGAGATAGGCCGGCATGTGGTCCTGGTCGCATCGGACAAGGGCGTGCCGCATCAGCGCGCCGCCCTGTCCTTTGCCCTGCTGAAGCGGGTCGACGCCGATGAACGGCAGGTACCAGTGCGGCTCCTCCGGGTGATAGCGCCCCATGTGCTCGAACACCGCGAGCAGGTCCTCTTGTACCGATGCCGATCCCGTGCGCTGCAGCAGGGCGACCAGCCTGTCCTCGTCGGGAGCAATCCCGGGCGGCAGCCATAGCGCGGCGCCCGCGTAGCCATCAATGTGATAGGCGCTCCGGTGGGCAAACGCATTGCCGCCCAATGCCCGGATGAAGTCGGGGAAATGCTGGAGATACTGCCGTGGATCGGGCCATGTCCAGCGCGCCGCCGGGTCCGTGCCGAATGCCAGCACGACAAGCGCAATGACGGAGTCTTCATCGGAAGTCGTGGCGATCTTGACGGACCGTTCTGCCATGTCCTGCCTCCAGGAGCCGCCATCGGAGTTCTCGAAAGCCTAACGCCTCTCTGGCCGGCCCGCAAAGATGCACCAGGCCCTCCGGAGGGCGCGTTGGCGACGATGGCACCGCAAGGGAATGCGGTTGCGAAGGGGCCGCGCAGGCGTTCCCGCCCGTCGGCCCTAGGCACGCAAGCCCAGCCATCTGCGCAATGCCTGTTCTCCCTGGGGGGCGAAATGTACGACGCGGGAGTCTTTCATGCGACGGGCCCGCCGCAAATCCAGGCATCGGTGCAGGATTGCTTCGCCCAGGCTTCCCGCAAGATGGAACGCGGATTGCTAGAAGGCTATTGGCCGTCCGTCCCACGTCCCGAACTCGACGGATACGAGCACCGCGGATTCGACGGCGCTCCTGCCTTCATGGGCGGGCGTGAAACGCCAGTGCTTCATCGCGTTCGCTATCGCCATCTCATCCAGCTCATGGAAGCCGCTCGATTGCACCACCCTGACTTCCCGTGCGCTCCCGGTGGCGGAGACGTGAATCCAGAGTTCCAGCGGACGCGGCCGTACCGAAAAAGAGATCGACAATGCTTCTGAAGGCGCGGGAAGGCTTAGGCCTTTGGGGGGAGTCCGTGGCAATGGTGATGCAGGTTCCTCCCCCGGAAGCGGCACCGGTCGCACCTCGCCGACGCGAGTGCGATCGGGCGCATAGAAGAGTATCCGCGGAGGCAGGACTGCATAACCGACGATGGTTTCCTCGCTTGCCGCGGTGCCGGCGGGCGCGTGAACCGGCAGGGTGATGGCCAGGAGTAGCGCGGCATGGAAACTCGCCACCAACCCCACCATGCAGGCGGCCGGATAATTCGGCTGCCTGTCGGGTAACGTGATCCCCTGCATCGCACTCCCCCTGCGTTGAAATTACGTGGGTAAAGATTCAGTGCCGAATCCGTTGGATGCTGTCGAGCCAGTATCGCCAGGGATGAGGTATGCCGGCCGGCATTCGCATAATCGCAAAAAAGCCGCGGGGAAAGGGATGCTCGGGGCGAAAAAAAACCGACGGGGACCCGTCGGTTTTTTTGGAGTGGTGGAGCGGAGGGCGACCAAACTTCGCATGCAAACGACTGATTTGCGCGAATTTGTGCAAGCTAAGCCTGCACAATGCCCCCATGAATGCCCCCATTCTTGTCGGATGCAGGCGAACAGCCAGGGACAAAGATCCACCCTCCGGACTCTCTCTGGCGGGGGCAGTTGCCAACCGGACTCCCGAACGATTGGCATGGCAGGCGCAAGCCTGAGCAGGCTTCGGCTGCCGATGCTGATTTCCTTAGCCAGTTCAGCATGGACTGGCGGTGACCGGAGAGCAGAGGCTGGCGCAGCCCGGTTCACCTTTCCCTGCGCGCCTACTGCAGAGGATTCCGTTCTGCATAGATCAACAATTCGCGGCGACGGAATTTGATTTCCTGAATCGACGTGATGTTGTAGTGCTCGCCTCGGATCGTGATGCGATCAGACGTGAGCACGTCTTGTCGATGACGCATCGTTACCTTCACCGGCACATGTGGCCAGGTGCTCGCCGCGGCGAAGAATTCATTCCCGACCAGCGGTTCAATCTTGGCAAAAGCCTCAGCGTACTGAGTCCAACTGCGGGTGCGATCTCCTCCCGGGCCCGCGGCTTCCTCCAAGTGGCTCAGGACTATTTTCGTGTTCAGTTCCTGCGCGGTGTAGGTCATATGAACCTCAGTCCTCGGGATTGGTAGGGATCGATGGCCGGCTCGGGGATGGTCTGCGCGGCGCCAATTGCCATTGCCAGTGCCACCATGCCGTCGATTCGCCCCGTTTCCTGCGACTTGTCCAGCTTACGGTTGCCGGCGGGATCTTTAATGGTGGTCGCGTTCGCGGCGCACAGGGTCAGCACCGGATGCATACCGTGCGCGATGCGCTCGCTTAGAAGTTCCGCCTCTAGCGAATCCAGCGCCGGCGACATGTCGCGGAAGCCCTGCCCGAACGGCACAAGCGGCAGGTTTAAGGCTAGGCGGCTGATTTCGCGCTGCAGGATATCCATGCGCCAGCGATCGAACGCAATGGCTTGTACGTCCAAGCCGTCAGTTATCTCGGCGATTTCGCGCGCGACGACTTCGTAGTCCACGCTGGCGCCCGGCGTGGCGCGCAGCAGGCCCATGCGAGCCCATTGATCGTAAGGGGCTCGGTCGCGCTTGGCGCGGTCCGCAATGCCAGTTTGCGGCGTCCAGAAGAACGGCCGCACCTGCCACACGCCCGACACTTTGCCGACCAGCACAAGGGCGGTCAGATCGTTCCGTGCCGACAAGTCCAAGCCGCCGAAAACCGGGCCAGTGAACGGCAGGGGCTCGGTGCCGCACGCCTTCCAAACGTCGGGCGAAACGAAAGGTGCATCCGTCGAAACACGCTGATTCAGCAGCAGGTTGCGCGCGCTGTTTTCCATGCTCGGCATACGCTTGGCTTGCGCCATTTGCTCACGCAGGTCGTCCAGGCTGCGGAAGATACCCAACGCCGGGTTAGCGGCACGCCATGCGGTCTCGTCGTCCAGCTCGCAGCCTTCGGACGCCGCGTAGACGTGCGACACGATGCGCGGGTCTTTCGATTGCGCTGCATCGTCCAGCCATACGCTCAGTAGGTCGGCATCGCTCGAGGCTTGCGTCGAAATGGCGACCAGTAGCGGCGCCGTGTGCGCGCCCTGCGACGTAGTGATGGCGTCGACAAAATCCGACTGCGGGCCGCGTACCTGTCCGATTTCGTCCAGAATCGCCAGCACCGGTGAAAGACCATGCGCGGTTTTCCCGTCCGCAGCCAGCGCGCGATATTCGGTGTTGAGCGGGATGCCGATCAGTCGCTTATTGGACGGTACGATGCGGATAACGTCACTCAGTTCCGGCGAAAGCTGCACCATCTTGGCTGCTAGGTTGAACACCAACGCCGCTTGGTCGCGGCTCATGGCGCCAGACACCAGTTGGGAATTGAGCTTTGCTTCCGGTCCGACCAGGTGCGCCAGCAACAGCGCGGCGATCAGGCCCGACTTGCCGTTTTTACGGGCAATGCTCAGGAACGCGCGGCGCGTGCCGTGAGGGTTGTCATAAACCGCCTGGATGAACTCCTTTTGGAAGTCGGCCAATCGCATCGGTTGCCCAACGCCAGCACCGTCCGGCACAAGGCAAAGCTCCTCCACGAACTCGATGATGGCATCCGACCGGCTCATGCGCGGCGCGCAATTAGGCGGTGGACATTGCCGGCGGACTCGACGCGGCGCTCTAGCTGCAGCGCGTTACCAGCATCCTGCACGCGGCCGACGGTTGCTTCGGTATGAACGTGGATCAGTCGCGACAGGTAGGCCACCCGCTTGTGCAGAGTTTCCAGGAGCTTGTGTTTGGGATTGAGCTTGCCCACGAAAAGATCGCCGACCAAGTCGCCTTCGGCGTCCAGCTCCTGCTGCAGTCGTTCGATATCGAATTGGCAGCGCGCCAAGTTCGCGGCGTGTGCCAGGTCAACGTCATTCCAGCGATCCCGTGGCTTGTTCCGCATGATGGCATCCCAGAAAGGGCGCGCGCCCTCGGGGATCGGCGTATGCGGTAGCGGTTCGCGGGGGCCTTCGGCGACGTTTTGCGCGGCCTGAAGGGCGGCGGTGATGCTATCGGATCGTTGGTTGCGCGGTTTCATTGCTCTGGCTTCACTTAGCGGTTTTTATCGACTGGGCGTACGGTCTAGACGGTTGCGCGCTCTAGCGATTTTTTTCCTGATTCCACGGGTGCATCGGGTCGCGCGGCCAGCCATCGGCATCGTGGCCATGCATTGCGGTCTTGCCAGCACGCTCGCGCTGCGTCTTGTGGGAATGGCATTCGTGGCACAGTGCCTGTAGGTTCGTCCGCGAGTTGTCGCCGGGATTGCCGTTGATGTGATCAACGTCGGTTGCAATGCGGCCACACTCCCTACCTCCCACCCCTCGGCAGATGGGTTCCTCGGCAAGCACACGCGCCCGCAAACGCTGCCAGCGCCCCGAGTTGAGCGGGATCGTGCGGCGCGGGTCAGTGTTGCGGCCGCTCGGATTCGCGCGCTTGGTGTTGGCCCTCAGATGCAGAATCGGCCTACTCATCGCCTTGCCCCTCATCCTTGGTCGAGGCCCGTGGCTCGGTGCGCTTGGGCAGGTTCTCCAGCCGGCGCACCTCATCGGTGGTCATCCATCCGGCGGTGATGGCTTTCTGATAGAAGTCGGCGCGTGCTTCCGGGTTGCCGCGCAACAGACCCTCGACGGAATGCTCTGCCAGGTAGCGCCGGCGCCCCATCGAGGTCAGCAGTTGCCGAGAAATCTCGCTCTCCCACAAGGCGATCCACCGAGCCAGCGAGTAGCGAACAAATTGGCTGCCCAATTCGGCGGTGTTCTGGTAGCTGCCGAAACGTAGATCGCCGATCATTGTCGGCGGCACGCGGAAGATGCGGCAAACTTCCTCCGTGGTGAATTGCTGCGCGGCGATCCACTGCGCATCCTCCAGGCTCATGGAAACCTGCTGGTATTCCAGCCCGTTTTCCAGAATGGCGGTCTTGCCGGCGTTGCCGCTGCCGCCGAATTGCGACTGCCACGACGTACTGATGCGGCCCGCGGTGTCGTCATTCAGGACATTCGGTGTTTTCAGCACACCTGACAGCCGTGCACCGTTGCGGAAGGTCGATGCACCATGCTCGCGCAGGCTCAGGCCCATGCCCAGCGTATCGCGGGCGATGGCGATGCGGGACTTGCCGACGATGCTCCCACATTCGGCGCGGTCGGCCAGGTGGAAAACCTCATCCTCCAGCAGCCGCTGCCGCTGGCCGGCATCGTCGGTGTAGTCGTAGGCATAGCGCCCGGATGGGAGGCGCAGGACCGTCACACCGCGCGTGGCGATCGGATGTAGCCCGACGAGTTCGCCGGCGTCGTTGTATTCCTTGCGGGCGAAGGCATTGCCGTGCAACAGGACGGATGCCGTCATCGCTTCGCGGAAAGCCAAGCCCGACTGGTGCGGGTTCGGCGTGCGCAGCGTGCGGGCCAGCGGATGATCGTCGGCGCGCTCGCGTTCTCCGTCATCGTTGCGCTGGTAGACGTGCAGCGGCAGGCATGCCGTGGACTCGCTAAGCGCCTGTACGCACCCGAACACGGCGGCGATGCCTTCGGCGGCTTTCGCGTCGACATAGGCGCCGCTGGCGCTCACGGCACCCTGATTCAGCAGCGCCGACCAGGACGGATCCACGTCGCGTTTCTCGGCCTTGCGGAAGGGCCACAGCTTCATCGGGTCGTCTCCAGCCAGTAGCGCAGCGCCTGTGTGCCGCCGGCGCTCTGCCGGTTGCGCAGCGCCACAGTGGTATCGGGATACGCCGGCCAGCTCTGGACGATGCTGATTTCGACCAGTTCCACATCGTGCAGGGTGCGGCGCTCGCCCTCCCAGTTTTCTTTGATCGCATGGAATCCGAAGCTCACACCGCCCAGGTCACCGCGTTGCGCCAGCGCGCGCAGGTCGTTGCCGATGGTCGTCTCAGGCAGCTGCAGGCGGAATTCCAGCCCCTTGGCCGTTTCGCTCAGCACCAGCGTGCCGGATTTCGTGCGGCCTAGCACGCGAGTTTCATCGTGGTCTGCCAGCGCCAGAATGTCGCGCCCATGCATCAGCGTGCGTGTGAATGCTCCGGGGGCGATGATCTCGGTAAACCCGCCTACGCGCGTCTCGGAATTGAACGGGGCCGCCAGCCCGACAAGCTGGCGACCCTCGATCCCGGTCTGGGCGAAGCGGTATTCCAGGTCAGGCCGGGACATCATCGGCCCACTGGAAAGCTTCGGCGTGGCGGATGGCGATATCGCAGGTCGCCATAGCCCGCACCATGACACCGCCGCGCGCGTAGGCGGTGGAATCGTAGGGGTTGACCAGGATATCCAGCTCCGACCACAGGCCCAGCAGCACCTGCGACCAATCGCCAAAGATGGCGCTCGTTTCGCTGGCCGGCGTGCCGCCGGCGGGAACCTGCGTGGTGACGTTCGCGGCGAAGCCGCCGACCTGTCCGTTTTCGTACAGGAAGCCCGCGCCTGCGTCGCCGGTTACCTTCAGCGTTCCGGCCAGCTTCGCCTTCGCAGCCGGGCTCAGCAGCCACGAGTGCGCACCCAGCGCGTTGGCGGTTTCCACGTCCTTGATGATTTCCAGCACCTGCGCCCAGGTCGGCGTCGCCAACGTGGCATTGGCGGTCGCCAGCGTGGCGGTCACCCCATCCGGTTCGTTCGTACCACCGCCGACGATCAGCGCGCGGTCGATGGCTTTCGCCAGGTTAAAGCTCATGTCCTCCTGCAGCAGCGTCTCGATGCTCGGGTCGCTTTGCTGGATCAGCGTGCGGGACATTTCCGACAGCGCGCCGACGTGTTTCGGTGCCAGCGACGCATTGCCGAACGTCATGTCCGCTGCGGTCAGTGAACCGTTGTCAGCGACCCAGCCAGTGGTGACGCTGTTCCCGGCCTTGGGGATAGAGACGTTGCCGCGCAGACCCGACAGCACGCGCACGCCCAGCCGGCGGGCCAGTAGCGCGGCCCGCAGGGGCTCGATGTACTGGTCGCCGCGGTGATCGGTACCGATCAGGTTCGCGCCACTCGCAGCGGTATTCACGCGCTTCTCGATGGCGCGCATCGGAATGAAGGCGCCTTGCGCCTTGCGGCCGTTCCGGCGTTCCATTTCGGCGTTGTATTCGGCCTCGGCGCCGCTCAACACCTTGCCCTCCAAACCTGCCTGCAACACGCGTTGGAGGCTCACGCGCTTTTCGAGTTCGTCCAGGCCGTGATCGCAGCCGGCGTCGACGACAGTCCCCGTCTGACGGCGCTCGGCATCGTCCAGAAACTGTTGTCGCGCTTCGGATTCCTCCAGCTTCGTGATTTCGCTGCGGATCTCGTTGAATTTGGTCTGTTCCTCGGCGGTCAGTTCGCGTTTGGCGGACTCGGCCGAGCTCAGCAGTTGTCGAGCTTCCAACACCTTGGTAGTGCGTTGCTCGCGTATGGTTTGCAAAGAGGGCATTTCGTTGGCTCCGGGAGGTTGAAGGGAATTCCCGGGGCTTCATTTACAGGCATATTGCGCACGCTCCAAACATCGGACAGCCGCGAACAAATGCGAACGAATCGACAGGTCAGAAAATGCTGAAATTGCGCAAACTTCCGAAACGGTAGTGGATTTCCGCTGACATGCGCGACCAAGGCAGGAATTCCGGCTTTGCGGACTTTTCCTGCCGTGAAAGAAAAGTGGATGGCGCCGATGCGTTGGGTGTCCCAGTCAAAAGTCGTTGAGAGATGGAACGAAACGAGCAACGGCACAAGAAAAACAGGCCTATGGCTAGATTGTATAAAGGTGCCCGATTTTCGGGGAGCAAGCGGGGTTCTGCTTTACGCCGGCGGACGCATGCGGACAACTTTGCTCCCCGATTTTTGGGATTCGACGGGCTTCATTCCCCGATTATCGGGGCATCGCCCCCCGATTTTCGGGGAACCGTTTTCGTTTTTCCAAGCATGGCTTGCTTTCGTCTCCTCCGGCTCAGGGTGGTTTTTGCTCGCGTCGCGCGACCACCAGGTGATCGCGTACAGGGTGCAGCCGACGTGCCGGCCGCCATACCGTGTCCTTTCAATCCAGTACGCCGTTTCAAGCTCACTCAGCGCGCGCTGGAGCGTTTCCTTGCTCGACCATCCGCGCGGCTGTAGTTGGGTGTAGGTTGCGCTCAGGTCGCCGTTGTTGCGGCCGTGGTACTGTGCGGCCAGCTCCAGAAGTAATTTCACGGCGGATCCGCTCAGCGTCGCCCATTCTTTCGACCGCAATACGAAATGCGGAATGGATACGAAAGAGGGGCCGGCGCGCTTCCCTTTGTGGCGCTGAAATTTTCGGGATTCCATGCTGATTCCTCAGCGAAGCAGTGTAATCTTGCCCCGCAATACGCCGCCCGTAGTGCGCCCAGAAGGCCCATCCGCTCGCCACGGCTGGGCTTTCGCTTAGAGGCCGTTTTTCCTCTCAACTTCGTGTAGGACTTCGCCGATTTCATTTAGGATGCTGTCGATCGAATCAGCCGACGCTGATGGTGGCAAGTGAACAGCTTCGTTCGCCATCTTCGAATAGATCCGTTGCAGCGTTGACCATTGCTTCCAGGTCAGGATGATGAAGTTCTTCACGCGCTCGCGACCCCTGATGCGCGGCGATAGGGGAACAGCAACTTCTGCGCGGCGCCGCGGCGGTATTCGTTTTCATCCGGCGTTGCCGGATCGGCGTGCGCCTGCGCTAGCAGACAGCAGGCCATGACAACGTCGCCGGGGGCGCCGTCTGCGAATTCCGCGTCCAAGTCGACGCCGCAAAATGCATTCGCTTCGGCGACCGCGGCGGCGCGCGCCATTTCCAGCGGCAGGTCCAAGTCAGCGGAAATCTCGCGCAGGTACGCTTTCAAGTTGGGGAGGGTGAGGATGCTCACGCGCTCACCTCCAGCTTGTTGGAGATGAACGTGCGCAGGCTTTCCTCAGGGATCAATGTGCGTGCGCCGACCTTGAAAGAACGGATTTCACCATTCGCAATCAATTGGTAGATAGTGGTGCGAGAAATGCCCAAACGCCGGCAGGCTTCAGGCACGGTATGCGCCAACGGCGCCGTAGACTCTCGGTAGTTGTTCATAGTTCGTCCCGTTTAGTTGGGAGCGAACCCTTGTCCGCACCCGCTCGGACGTGACAGTCCGTGCGTGTACAGGATCGAATTCTGTCGTTGACCTGTAATTCCGCAATTCTCTTAGAAACGCGGAATTTATTTGTCAGCTTTCAATTGATCGGCTATGGCCTTCAGATGCTCGGGAATTTGGCTTGAGACGTCGGAGCGCTCAAAGGCTTGAAATACCGGATCGTTGCTGTTTTTCGCTTCGTAATACCACTTTTTCGCGGTCGTCTTTTTCACGTTGAATCGTTCGCCGACAACCTCGAAAAGCTGGTCATCTATGGCATATCCGTGCTTGTGTAGCTCGATGATGATCCAGTTGCTATTGTGCGCACGGCTGGCTTGTTCATGTATAGATTTCCGCCGATACCCTTTTGGGCGTCCCACACCAAAAGCCGCATCCAAAGACGCATATTCATGCGTCATATAGCCCATGATCGCCTTGTCGACGGCGGTCGCAAGCCATGGCGGAAAGGTTATTTTCCCCTCAATCACGTAGTGAACTGCCCATAGTACGGACTCAGCATCGCCTTTTTCAAACTTCTCCTTCCGCCTTTCAAGAAACCACTCATAGGCTTTGGCTGCATCTTTTACCGACGCAACGGCCCCCGCCTTGACGGGGGCTTTCTTCGTTGGCCGCTTGGTGGTCATGTCAGATTGCCCCGGCTTGCCGACCAACTTCCCGAATTGTGCGCTGTAACGCCATCGACAGGTGATAAATGCGATCTCGTTGCCGTTTGTCGCCATTCGACGCGGCGTGAATCGAGTCTTGCAAGGCATCGATCATTGCCTCCATCTCACATTGGAGGACGCAAATCTCGGCGAGGGCGGCGCTGTGGTTGGTTGTCATGGTCAGGCTCCCTTGAGTCTTTTGCCATAGTGTTCCTGTCGCTCGTCCAGCATATTTCCCGCATCTTCTGCGAGGTACGAGCCGATCGACGCCAGGCGCTGAACTAGGGTGTTCTCTTGGGCTGCTGCGCCTATGGCTTCAAAAAGCCCACCAAGTTCATAGAGCTTTTCAGCACCGATATTGACCATTCCGACGACATCTTGTGGATGCTCGTTGAATAGCTGGCGAGCCGCCTCAACGGCGGCGTGGTTGGACATTGCTACACTCTCAGTTGCCATTTCGTCATTCCTCAGCGTTGACGGGGTGGAAGGTGCGGCAAGGGAGATTGCCCCTCCCTTGTCGCACCGTTTGCTACCGGCGCTTGCCGGATTTCTTGAACTCCAACACCTTGCCCGTGTCGTCGCGCCGGAGATCTAGGTAATCGGCCCACGCCTGCATCATCTTGCGGCGCTCGGCGAGGTGCGACGTGCGGTTGTAGGCACGTCCGTTCGGATCGCGGACAGCGTGTGCCAGTTGGTGTTCGATGTAATCGGGGCGGAACTTCAGTTCCTCATCCAGCAGCGTGCGGGCGATGGCGCGGAAGCCATGAGCGGTCATCGTGGTCTTGTCGTAGCCCATGCGCCGCAGGGCGGCATTCAGCGCGTTCTCGCTCATCGGCTTGCGTGGGTCGTGGCCACCAGGGAAGACGTGCGTGCGGTTGCCAGTTAGTGGCAGCAAGCCTTTGAGGATCGCTATGGCCTGTTTCGACAGCGGCACTAGATGTGGCTCGCGCATCTTCATTTTGTGCGCGGGGATGTGCCATTCCTTGGCGTCCAGATCGATCTCAGACCATTCGGCCTGCCGTAGCTCGCCGGGGCGGACAAACACCAGAGGAGCAAGCCGGAGCATGGCTTTGACCACGTTGCCGCCGGAGTAGCCATCGATCGCGCGTAACAGTTCACCCACGGCCTTAGGATCGGTTGGGGCAGGGTAGTGCTGGGGCTTCCAGGGAGCGAGGGCGCCACGTAGGTCGGCGGACGGATCGCGGTCAGCGCGGCCAGTGGCGATGGCATAGCGGAACACCTGCCCGGAGTTTTGCAGGACGCGATGTGCGGTCTCCAGCGCCCCGCGGCTCTCGATTCGACGCAGGCAGCGCAATAGCTCGGGTGCTTTGACTTCTGCGACCGGGCGGCTCCCGATCCATGGGAACAGGTCGTTCCCAAGGCGGCTAATTATTTTGTCAGCGTGCGACTTTGCCCAGCCTTTTGAGAATTTGGCGAACCATTCTCGGGCGATGGCCTCGAAGCTGTTGGTAGCTCGTTCCTCGCCTGCGGCCTTCTCCGCCTTCTTGTACTCGCCCGGGTCGATGCCGTTGGCCAGCAACTGACGCGCAGCCTCTCGCCGGGTGCGGGCTTCGGCCAGTGTCACCTCGGGATAAGTACCGTGTGCCAGCCGCTTCTCTTTGCCGCCGTGGCGATACTTCTGACGCCACAGTTTCGAGCCAGCCGGTGTGATCTCCAGGTACAGGCCGCCGCCATCGAACAGGCGCTGCGTTTTCTCGCTCGATTTGATCTTGCGGATGGCGACATCAGAGAGGGGCATCTGGGGGCATCCAGTTGGGCCGAGGGTGGCGATGCCCCCAGTTATGCCCCCAGATGCCACCAGATTGCAACGGATGTTCACGGACGTCCACAAACAAAAAGAGCCTGATTTCTCGGGGTTTCCCTTGAAAATCAGGCCCTTGTTGAACGTCTGCGGACTGCTGCGGACTGTTAAATGGTGGAGCGGAGGAGGATCGAACTCCCGACCTTCGCATTGCGAACGCGACGCTCTCCCAGCTGAGCTACCGCCCCACGAAGCGGTGGATTATACGGAGGTGCCGGGGCCGCCGCCAGCGGGGGCGAGCAGAGGGGCCAAGGTCGGCTCCAGCTGCGCGCGGCGCCAGCCGGACAGGGGGCCGGGCCAGTGACCGGGCAGGCCTGCCTCGAGCAGGCGTTCCAGCCAGCGCCGGGAAGCCAGCACGCCGTCGGGCAGGCCGAGTTCGGCGCTGCGCGCGGCGGTGGCGTCCTGCAGACGGCGCAGGGCCTGCTTGTCGCGATCGTCGCCGCGCGGCTGCGGCGCCTCGGCTTCGTCGGGCAGCGGCGTCTGCAGCACGTTCCACAGGACTTCGGCGAGCTTGCGCGGCGCCTTGGGATGGGCTTCGAGCAGGCGCTGCAAGGCGGCGCGGTCGGGCAGCGGCTCGCGCGCCAGCGCGGTGGCCAGTTCGTTGTCGAGGATCCAGCTGCGCGGCCGGTCGGACTCGCGCGCATAGCTCTCGCGCCAGCGCAGCAGCCGCAGCAGGCGGTGCTGGCCCGCGGTGTCGAGGAACTGCGCCGCGCGCAGCGACAGGTGCGGCCAGCGTTCGCCCTCGTCCTGCTCGGCGTTCTCGACCATGCGCGCGCAGTCCTCCTCCAGCCAGGCGTCGCGGCCGAGCGCGGCCAGCGACGCGGCCAGGTTGTCGTGCAGGGCGAACAGGTGGCGCACGTCGTCGGCGGCGTATTCGAGCTGCGCGGGCGAGAGCGGCCGGCGCAGCCAGTCGGAGCGGGTTTCGCCCTTGGCCAGGGCGATGCCGAGCACGTCCTGCACCAGGCGCTGGTAGCCGATGCCGGCGGCGATGCCGGCCAGGGCGGCGGCGGACTGGGTGTCGAAGAGCGGTTGCGGCACGACGCCGCAGGCATGGCGGAGCGCGATCAGGTCCTCGCCCGGGCTGTGCATGACTTTCAGCACCGAGGGGTCGGTCAGCAACGGAGCCAGCGCGGCGGCGATGCCCGGCACGAGCGGGTCGACCAGCAGGATGTCGTCGTCGGTCTCGCCCAGGCAGACCTGCACCAGGGCCAGCTGCGGCCAGTAGGTGCGCTCGCGGACGAATTCGGTGTCCAGGCCGATGCGAGAGGGGCGTTGGGCGATCCGGTGGGCGAGGTCCGCGGGGCTATCGATCCAGGTCGGCATGTGTGGGGGCCGCGCTCAGCCGATGTCCGGTCGGCATCGGCCGCGGGTCCCGGGGCACGGTTGTGACCGATCGCGCCGGGGACTTCGGATCCGACGACGCGGCGTCATGGACGGCATGCGCGTTCGCTGTGATGTGTTGAGGTCCAGGGGATGCAGCCTAACGGCGATGGCGTGAACAAGGCAAACATGGCCGGCGCCGGAGCGCGGCCAGCCGCCGTTGCGCGGACGAAGCGGTGCCTCGGCGCAGGCGATGCCGTAATCTGATGGCCCGCTCGGCAAGGAAAACGGGTTTGCTCGCCATCCCCCGGATCGCCATCGTTGCGCTGCTGCTGCCGGCCCTGCTGGCCGGCTGCCCGCGCGATCGCGAGCAGCCCTCGCGCGCCGAGCGGCAGGCCAGGGCGGAAGTGCGCGCCGGGGTGGTCACGGTCAGCGGCGACGACAGCCTTTCGCAGACGTTGACCTGGCGCGCGCCGGCGGTGCAGATCGCCGAGGGCGAACAGGCGCGCACGCGCAAGCGCGCCGAGGCGGCGCTGAAGGCCGGCCGGCTCTTTGCGGACGCCGATTCGGCGATTCCGCTGTATCTGGCATTGGCCAAGCGCGACCCCGGGGACAAGGCGGCGCAGGCCGGGCTGCGCCGTGCGCTGCGCGACCTGCTCGCGGACGGGGAGCGGGCGCTGGCGCGCTCGGACGAGGACATCGAGGCCCTGCGCCGGACCCACGACGTCGCGGCGGTGGCGCGGGTGGTGGACGGCGACGACGAGCAGGTGCAGGCCTTCCTGGCGCGCGTCGACAGCGCCGACACCCTGTGGGAGCTCAACCGCGACGGCGAACACGCGCTGGCCAACGCCCGCTATGGCGAGGCGCTGGCGAAGTTCCGCGAGGCATTGGCGCTCGAACCGCGGCAGCCGCGGGCGATGCAGGGCGTGGCGGCGGTGGAGAGCGCGCTGATCCGCAGGGCGGAGCTGGCGGGGGAGGACGGCGATTTCGCCTCCGCGCAGCGCTGGCTGGCCGATGCCGCCAAGCTGCGTCCCGACATCGGCACGGTGCCCGACGCGCGCGCACGCATCGAGCGCATGCGCAGCGCGCGCATCGCGCGGCTGCGCGACGCCGGCATCGCCGCGCTGCCGCAGATGAACGGGGTGGCGGAGGCGCGCAAGCGCCTGGCGGAGATGCTGCTGATCGCCAAGCCCGGCGACCCGGTGGCCGCCGAACTGCGCGAGCGCATCGATCTGGCCCAGCACTACGGCCTGTACCGCCCCGGGCAGACGTTCACCGATGCGATCAAGCACGGCGGCCGCGGCCCGCAGATGGTGGTGCTGCCGCACGGCGCGTTCCGCATGGGTTCGGCCGACGGCGACCGCCTGGGCGTGGACAACGAGCGGCCGCAGCGCAATATCCGCTTCGACCGCGGCTTCGCCATGTCGGCGACCGAGGTGACGGTCGGCGAGTTCCGTCGCTTCGTCAACGCCACCGGGCGCAGGACGCGGGCGATGCGGCGCGGGTTCTCGATGGCCTACGACGAGCGCAGCGGCAATTTCGCCCGCCGCAGCCATGTCGACTGGTCGAGCGACTACGCCGGCCGGCCCGCGGCCGACGATCAGCCGGTGCTGCATGTCAGCGCCAAGGACGCCGACGCCTACGCGCACTGGCTCACGGAGCAGACCGGCAAGCATTACCGGCTGCCGAGCGAGGCCGAGTTCGAATACGCGCTGCGCGCGGGCGGCAGCGGCATCTGGCCCTGGGGCGACGGCGCCCCGCCGGCCAATGCCGGCAACTTCACCGGCGCGCGCGACGTGTCCCCCCATGGCACCCGCCGCTGGAACAACGCCTTCGCCGGGTATGGCGACACCTACTGGGGGCCGGCGCCGGTGCGCCGCTTCAAGCCCAACGCCTGGGGCCTGCACGACCTGTCGGGCAACGTCGGCGAGTGGGTGGCCGACTGCTGGCACGACACCTATCGCCGCGCGCCGAAGGACGGCGCGGCCTGGGTCAACCCCGGATGCCGCACGCGCGTGATCCGCGGCGGTTCCTGGGCCAGCTCGCCCGAGCAGACGCGCTCGGCCTGGCGGGCGCCGGCGGGCGTGGACAATACCAATGCGCGGGTGGGATTCCGCGTGGTGCGCGACATCTGACCGGAGAGAAGAATGCCGAGCGAGATCGTCAGGGACCCGGTCGTGCGGCCCATCCTGGAGATCGTGCTGCGGTTGTTCGGCGATTTCACCGGCCGGGTGGTGGTGCCGTTGTTCACGTTCGGCCATGCCTATGTCGAGCCGGCGGTCAAGGGCGTGCGCATCTCTCCGAAATGGCACGGATTCCACCGCGCCTCCGACGGGCGCCGGGTCGTCGCCGCCGAGATGGGGGCTTTCCTCGGGCTGGCGTTCTGGGGGCCTGCTCGGGATTGCCACCTACGGGGCCTGCCGCTATTTTGCGCCTTGACGATCCACCCTGGGCCGGCACGGTTGCCGGTCCACCCGATCAGCGCGAGTGAGGGGAGACAGCGATGCGCCAAGACCCGTTCGGCAACGCCTACGGTTCCCGGGGCGGCGGACAGCGCCGCGGGTTCGGCTTCAGCCCGCGCCTGCTGATCCTGGTGGCGTTCATCGCCTACGCGGCCTATTACTACTTCTCCAACCGCACGACCGACCCGCTGACCGGCGAGAAGGTGCTGATCGACCGCAGCATCTCGCCCCAGGACGAGAAGGCGCTGGGGCTGCAGGCCTACCAGGAGATCCTCCAGCAGGAGCGCCCGGTGGACGCGAACACCGACATCTCGCGCCAGGTGCGCGAGATCGCGCAGCGGCTGATCGCCAAGATCCCGGCGGTGTCCGACGCGCTCGCGGCCGAGCACGGCCTGCAGGCGCAGCACATCGAGAAGGACTTCGACTGGGACGTCAACGTGCTGCAGTCCGACCAGGTCAATGCGTTCTGCCTGCCGGGCGGCAAGATCGCCGTCTACACCGGCCTGGTGCCGGTGGCGCAGAACGCCGACGCGATGGCGGTGGTGATGGGACACGAGATCACCCACGCGCTGCTCCGGCACGGCGCGCAGCGCATGACCGAGCAGAAGCTGGCGCAGCTCGGCCAGATGGCCGGCGCGATGAGCGGCATGGACGCGCAGCAGATGCAGATGGTGATGGCGGTGTACGGCTACGGCCGCTCGCTGCCGTACGCGCGCAAGCAGGAGACCCAGGCCGACGAGATGGGACTGATGCTGGCGGCGGCGGCCTGCTACAACCCGCAGGAAGCGGTGGCGCTGTGGGAGCGCATGGGCCAGGCCAGCGGCGGCCAGGCGCCGCCGGAGTTCGCCTCCACCCATCCCAACTCCGGCACCCGTATCCAGAACCTGCAGGCGCTGATGCCCAAGGCGATGGAATACCGCAAGCGCTTCTGCGAACAGCAGTGACGTCGACGCGCGCCGCTCAGGCCAGGCGCCTGGCCAGGGCGATGGCGTCGAACGGTGCCCGGACCTTGGCGTCGTTGTCGAAGTAGCAGTACACCTCGCGCCGCCGCAGCGCGCGTCCTGGCGACGTGATCGTGCGGGCGTCGCGCGGCTCGCCGCCTTCGGACCAGCACCGGATCCGCTTCGCCCAGCGCGCCAGCGCCGCGGCCGAATAGCCGCTGACGTAGAGCTCGGCATCGCCGTGCAGGCGCAGATAGGCGAAACCGGCCGTCATGTCCTCGGCGTAGGGAAAGCGGCCGGCGCTGTCGGCGATCACCAGGCCGACGCCGTGGCGGCGCAGCAAGCGCACGAAGGCCGGGTCGAGGAAGCTCTCGTGCCGCACCTCCAGCGCGTGCCGCAGCCTGCGTCTGGGTTGCCGGGGCAGGGCGACGCGCCCGCGCATGCGCCGCTCGCGGCGCCGCGCCAGGCGCAGCGCCGCGTCGGTGTCGTGGGGCAGCATCGCCAGGAAATCCTCGATCAGGTCCGGCTCGAAGCGCTGGCTTGGCGGCAGCTGCCAGAGCAGCGGGCCGAGCTTGGCGCCCAGGCGCAGCACGCCTGAGGCGAAGAAGTTCGCCAGCGGCTTGTCGATCCCGCGCAGGCGCTTGACGTGGGTGATGAAGCGCGGCGCCTTCACTGCGAACAGGAAATCGGCCGGCGTCTGCGCCGCCCACAGCGCCCAGCGCTCGGGCGGCTGCAGCGAATAGAACGAGCCGTTGATCTCGATGCTCGGGAAGATGCGCGAGGCGTATTCCAGTTCGCGGCGCTGCACCAGGCCGGCGGGATAGAACTCGCCGCGCCAGCTGGGGTAGCGCCAGCCGGAGATGCCGACGCGGATGGCCATGCCGCGACCCTAGGCGGCGGCGGGGAAAGCGTGCGTGAAAGCGGCGTGCAGGCGCGAGGAGGCGTTACTTGCCGCGATGCTTGTCGGAAGGATCGCGCGGGCGCGCGGAGGCGTTGCGGCCGAGGCCGCCGCCGATCAGGTTCTGCTGGAATTCCTGCCACAACTCGAGATTGCGCTCGGTGAGCTGGTTGACCATCGCCCACGGCGTCTGGCCGAGCATGTTGCCCATCTGCTGGCGGAACTGCGATTGCTGCTCGAGGAAGGTCTGCATCGAGCGCTCGAGGTAGGTGCCCATGAAGCCCTGCAGCGAGTCGCCGTAGAAGCGGATGAGCTGGCTCAGCAGCTGGGTGGACAGCATCGGCTGGCCGTCCTGCTCGTGCTCGGCGATGATCTGCAGCAGGACCTGGCGGGTCAGGTCCTCGCCGGTCTTGGCGTCCCGGACTTCGAACTCCTCGCCGTCGACGATGAGCTGGCGCACATCCTCGATGGTGATGTAACTGGAGATGTCGGTGTCGTACAGGCGACGGTTCGGGTACTTCTTGATCACGCGCGGCTTGGTCATGGAGCAAAGGCTCTAACGTTGCAGGCTGGCAGCATGGCGCAGTGCAGCACCGCTTGCAACATTGGCCGGCCGGATCGTCCAAAACGGCACAATACGCATCAGTATGGAGTGTCCGGGGCGCCTTCGACGGAAAGGCCGGTTCGCCGCCGGCCCTTCGCGAAAGGGAAGCCCGTCAAATCAGGGCAGGCGCCACGGGCCCGGCCGAAGGATGCCGCGCCCCTGGGCGTCCCGGCCGGCGCCGCCGGCCGAGGCAGTCCCTACCAGCCCATGTACTGCCCGCCGTTGGCGGACAGGTTGGCGCCGGTGATCCAGCCGGCCTCGTCGGGCAGGAAGAAGCTCACCGCGTAGGCGATCTCGTCGGGGTCGCCCAGGCGTCCGGTGGGGATCTGCGCGATGATCTTGTTGCGCACGTCCTCCGGCACCGCCATCACCATGTCGGTGCCGATGTAGCCGGGCGAGACGGTGTTCACGGTGATGCCGAACCTGGCGTTTTCCTGCGCCAGCGAAATGGTGAAGCCGTGCATGCCGGCCTTGGCGGCGGCGTAGTTGGCCTGGCCGTACTGGCCCTTCTGGCCGTTGATCGAGCTGATCTGCACGATGCGTCCCCACTTGCGCGTGCGCATGCCCTCGATCACCGGGCGGGTGACGTTGAACACCGAATTGAGGTTGGTGTTGATCACTTCCTGCCACTGGTCCGGGGTCATCTTGTGGAAGGTGCCGTCGCGGGTGATGCCGGCGTTGTTGATCAGCACGTCGATCGGGCCGAGCTGCTGCTCGACGTCGCGTACCATCGCCTCGGCCTCGGCATAGGTGGAGACGTCGCCCTTGGCCAGGGCGATGTCGTGGCCGCCCGAGCGCATCTGCGCCTGCCAGGCGCGGGCCCTGTCCTCGCTGCGGTAGTTGGTCGCCACCTTGTATCCGGCCGACGCCAGTCGCCGGCAGATCGCCGTTCCGATGCCGCCCGTTCCCCCTGTCACCAATGCCACGCGAGATGTCATGCCGTGTTCTCCGATGCCTGCGTTGCGCGCATGTTGCGCTCCGGAGAATTCTATTCTTCGCCCAGGACAAACCCATTGTGCAATGCGGTAGCGGCACGGCCGGCGCGAGCGACCATGCGGCGGCGCTATGCGGGATCGATGCGGATTTCGCGCGTGCGCGGAATGCGCGCCGGATCGAAATGACGGCGCGATGACAGCAGCGCGCCGGCGACGTCGCCCGCGGCGGCCAGCGCCTGCTCCCGCTGGCCCAGCGCCCGCCAGGCGCGGCGCAGTGCCGGCAGCGGCGCATCGTCGTCGATCGGCAGCGCCGCCAGCGACTTCGACAGCTTGCGCCCGTCCTCGCCTAGCACCAGCGGCAGGTGCGCGTAGCCCGGCGTGGGCAGGCCGAGCCGCCGCTGCAGCAGGATCTGCCGGGGCGTGGAATCGAGCAGGTCGGCGCCGCGCACGATTTCGCTGATCCCCTGGGCCTGGTCGTCGACCACCACCGCCAGCTGATAGGCCCAAAGCCCGTCGGCGCGCCTGAGCACGAAATCGCCGACTTCCCGGGAGACGTCCTGTTCCACGCGTCCCTGCAGGCCGTCGTCGAAGGCGATCACGGTGCCGTCGGGCACGCGCAGGCGGACCGCCGGGTCCGGGCGCGAGGCGCCGGGAACGCAGGCGCGGTGCACGCCGCCGGCGTCGGCATGGTCGCTGCGGCTGCAATGGCAGAGGAAGGCGTCGCCCTGCGTCAGCAGCCGGTCGAGGGCGGCGCGGTAGGCCGCACCCCGGGTGCTCTGCCGCAGCACGGGCGCGTCGGGCAGCAGCCCGAAGGCGGCCAGGGTGCGCAACTGCGCGTCGGCCGCGCCCGGCGCCTCGCGCGGCGGATCGATGTCCTCCACGCGCACCAGCCATTGCCCGCCGGCATGCCGCGCCATCAGCCAGCTGCCGAACGCGGCCAGCAGCGAGCCGGCATGCAGGGGGCCGGTCGGCGAGGGCGCGAAGCGGCCGCGGTAGGCGGCGGAAGACGGCGGAGTGCGTTGCGGTGCGTTCATCGAATGCCGGCGGATCCGCCGAAGGACGGGAAGGGAACTTTAAACGCGCCGGGCGCCACGAACAGGGGCCGGAACTTGAATTCAAGCCGCGCCGGCTCCACTAGAACTGAACGATCGCGCCCCACGCGCGACTGGAAACCCGATCGATGTTCAAGCGCATTACGCTCTTCCTTGCCACCAATCTCGCGGTGCTGGCCCTGGTCAGCATCGTCATGGCGATTTTCGGCGTCAATCCCTCCACCAACGCCGGCCTGCTGGTGGTGGCGGCCCTGTTCGGCTTCGGCGGCTCGCTGATCTCGCTGCTGATGTCCAAGTGGGTCGCGCTGCGCACCACCGGCGCCCAGGTGATCGCGCAGCCGCGCAACGAGACCGAGCGCTGGCTGCTCGCCACCGTGCAGCGGCAGGCGCAGGCGGCCGGCATCGGCATGCCGGACGTGGCCGTCTACGACGCGCCGGAGATCAACGCCTTCGCCACCGGCGCCAACCGCAACAAGGCGCTGGTCGCGGTGTCGACCGGCCTGCTGCGCTCGATGAACCAGGACGAGGCCGAGGCCGTGCTCGGCCACGAGGTCAGCCACGTCGCCAACGGCGACATGGTGACCATGGCGCTGCTGCAGGGTGTGCTCAATACCTTCGTGATCGTGCTGGCGCGCGTGGTCGGCCGCGTGGTCGACGGCTACCTCAGCGGCGGCCGCAACAACGGCGGCGGCGGGCTGGCCTACTTCGCGATCGTGTTCGTGCTGGAGATGGTGTTCGGCCTGTTCGCCAGCCTGATCGCGATGTGGTTCTCGCGCCGGCGCGAGTTCCGCGCCGACACCGGCGGCGCGCGCCTGGCCGGGCGCGAGAAGATGATCGCGGCGCTGGAGCGCCTGGCGCTCAACCACGGCCAGAGCACGCTGCCCACGCAGATCCAGGCCTTCGGCATCGCCGGCGGCATCCCGCAGGGCGTCAAGCGCCTGCTGATGAGCCACCCGCCGCTGGAGGAGCGCATCCAGGCGCTGCGCAACGCCAGGCTCGACGAGGGCAGCGTGCGCCAGGGCGTGGTGGCCTGAGCAGGGCCCGGCCCATCGGGCCGGCCATGCCGTGGTTCGAACGAAAAGCCCGCCGGAAGGCGGGCTTTTTCTTGCGGCGGGCCGGCGCGAGGCCGGCCCTCGAAGCCGGCGCCTATTCGAATTCGTAGCTCATCTCCGGCGCCACGCCGGCCAGGAATTCGCCCTGGACGTAATCGACGCCGACCGAGAACAGGAACGACATGCTCGCCGCATCGGCCACGTATTCGGCGATGGTCAGGACCTCGAGCTCCCGCGCACGGGCCACGATCTCGCGCACGCGCTCCTGGTTGTCGGGGTTCTTCGGCAGCTCCTCGGCGAAGCTGCGGTCGATCTTGAGCATGTCCGGGCGCAGATGCGAGAGCAGCTGGAACGAGTCCAGGCCCACGCCGAACTGCTCCAGCACGATGCGCACGCCGAGCCCGTTGGCGGCGGCGGCGAAGTCCTGGGTGGCCTTCAGATGGGTGAAGACCTTGGCCTCGGGCAGCTGCAGCACCAGGCGCTCGCCGGGCACGCCGTGCGCGGCCAGGCGCTCGCCGATGTAGCGCACCATGCTGTCGTCCTCGAGCGAGGACTGGCTGATCTTGACCAGCAGCGTGATCGGCTTGCCGGCGCGGATGCGCTGGCCGATGATCTCGACGGCATGGCCGACCACGTAGCGGTCGATCTCCCAGAGCAGGCCGTTTTCCTCGGCGATCTGCAGGAAGCTCAGCGGCTTGATCAGCTCGCCGTCGCCGGCGTCCATGCGCAGGAAGGTTTCGTAGGTGGCGGTGGTGTCGCCCTGCAGGCCGATCACCGGCTGGTAGTGCAGCACGAAGCGCTCCTGGTCGAGCGCGTCGCGCAGGCGCGTCACCCAGGCCTGCACGTGCTCCTCTTCGGCGCGGTCGGCCGCCGCCGGGTCGAAGATCTCGAAGCAGTTGCCGCCCACGTCCAGCGCGGACTGCACGCCCTGGTTGGCCTTGGCCAGCACCTGGGTGACGCTGGCGATCTTCTCGCCGATCTGCACGCCGCCGATGCTGGCGGTGATCGTGCTCGAGCGCGAGCCGATCGGGAACACGTGCGAGGCGAAGGCCTCGCGCACGCGCTCGGCCAGGGCGGTGGTGGCCTTGTGGTCGGCGTTGGGCAGCAGCACCGCGAGCCGATGCTCGGAGAAGCGCGCGGCCAGCGCGTCGTCGCCGATCATGCTCTGCAGGCGCTCGCCGATCGCCGCCAGCATGTGGTCGGCCGCCTCCAGGCCGATCTCGTGCAGCAGGCGCTGGTAGTGGTCGGGCTCGATCATCAGCAGGCCGTGCTGGGCCTGGCCCTGGGCGGCCTCGGTCACCGCGTCCTCCAGCGCGTGCAGGAAGGTGGGGCGGTTGAGCAGGCCGGTGACCTGGTCGCGCTGGCGCAGCGATTCGATCTCCAGCGCCAGTTCGGCGTCGATCTCCTGGCGGCGGAAGATCACCTGCTGGCAGGGCTCGTTCTCGTAGGTGGCGGGCGAGAACTCCATGATCGCGGCGAAGACGTTGCCGGCGATGTCGCGGGCGTCGAGCTCGTGGCGCGGCGGCGGCGCCTCGCCCTTGGCCAGGCGCTTGAGCAGGCCCTTGAGATCCTCGACGTGCTGCGGTGCCACCAGGTCGAGCAGGGACATGCCCTCGATGTCCTCGAAGCTGTCCAGGCCGAACATTTCCAGGTACGCGCCGTTGGCGCGGATGTGCATGCCCTCGTGGACGTAGGCGATGGGGTCGCGCGAGGATTCGATCAGGGTGTCGCAGCGGCGCTCGCTCTCGCGCACCCGCGCCTCGAGCCTGCGCAGGGTGCGGCGGTCCTCCAGGTCGCGCCATTCGGCGCGCACCACGGTCAGCAGCTGCTGCGGCTTGTGGCGCAGGACGATGTTGCGGGCCCCGGCGGCGTGCGCCTCGAGGAAGCTGGCGTCGTCGATGCCGTCGACGATGGCGATCACCGGGATGTCCTTGCCGCTGGCGACCACGTGCTGCACGGTCTCGGCGAAGGCAATGCCCCTGGCGCGCTGCGCCGCCAGCACCAGGTCGACGCTCTGGGCGCCGATCATGGCCGCCAGTTCCTCGGTCGAGCCCGGGCGCAGCGGCCGCGCCGCGATCCCGGAGTTGCGCAGGCCGCTGACGATGGCTTCGGCGTCCTCGACGCTGTCGTCGACGATCAGCAGGCGCAGGGCTTGGTCCGGGCTCGTCGGCATTGGCACCTCAGGGACGGGAGCTGGCGTTTATGCCATGAGCCGGCGCGGTTCGTCCATCGCGCGGGCGCCGCATCGGCCGATCCGCGCGCCGCATGCAAGGGTTATGCCAGCGGCCGCTTGGAGAGGTCTCCGGCCACTTCGCGGACCAGTCTGGGCACCAGGTATCCCGGCAGGCGCGCGACCAGTTGCGCATGCAGCGCCAGGGCGCGCGCATCGTCGATCTCGAAGTGCGCGGCGCCCTGCACGCGGTCGAGCTGGTGCAGGTAGTAGGGCAGCACGCCCGCGGCGTAGCCGCGCTCGAACAGCGCTTCCAGCGCTTCCGCCGAATCGTTGATCCCGCGCAGCAGCACGGCCTGGTTGAACAGGACGAGCTCGCCGCCGGCCGGCCGCGCCGCGCGCAGGCGCGCGCAGGCGGCATCGACGTCGGCGTCGAACTCGCGGGCGTGGTTGGCATGCAGCACCACGGCCACCGGCCAGGGCAGGGAGCGCAGCCAGTCCGACAGCTCCGCGTCGACGCGCTCGGGCAGTACCACCGGCAGACGGGTATGGATGCGCAGGCGGCGGACGTGCGCGATCCCGGCCAGTTGCGCGGTGAGCTCGGCGAGCTTGCCGGTGGCCAGCGACAGCGGGTCGCCCCCGGAGAGGATCACCTCGCTGATGCCGGGGTCGGCGCGCAGGGCCTGCAGCGCCTGCTCCCAGCCCGCCGCCGCCGCGGTCTCCTCGGCATAGGGGAAGTGGCGGCGGAAGCAATAGCGGCAGTGCACGGCGCAGCTGCCGGTGGCGATGAGCAGGGCGCGGCCGCGGTACTTGCGGATCACCCCGTGCCCGGCGCGGGCGGCGGCATCGCCCACCGCGTCGAAGGCGAAGCCGGGGGCGGGCTGCATTTCGGCGTCGAGCGGCAGCACCTGGCGCAGCAGCGGGTCGTGCGGATCGCCCGGGCGCATGCGCGCGAGGAAGCCGCGCGGCACCCGCAGCGGGAACTGCGCGGCGGCGGCGTCGGAGATGCGCAGGGCGGCGGCCTCCAGCCCGAGCAGGGCCAGCAGCTCGCGCGGGTCGCGCACGGATTCGCGCCAGAGCCGACGCCAGTCCCCGCCACGGCCGCCGTCGTGGGCGCTCGCGGGCTGCGGGGCGGGGGAGGCAGCAGGTATCATGTGCGATCCGTTCGGGGGCCGGGAAGTCGGGTCCCGGGGCGATCCGGAACCTCAAGTCCCCATTTTAGCCGCGGACGCGGCCCAACACGCTCAAATTTTCCGCAGGAGTAAGCATGGCCAGCTATGGCATGAACGACGTCAAGAACGGGATGAAGATCCTCGTCAACAACGAGCCTTGCATCATCACCGACACCGAGTACGTCAAGCCGGGCAAGGGCCAGGCCTTCACCCGCGTCAAGTACCGCTT
This sequence comes from Luteimonas aquatica, assembly GCF_022662575.1. Classification (GTDB taxonomy): domain Bacteria; phylum Pseudomonadota; class Gammaproteobacteria; order Xanthomonadales; family Xanthomonadaceae; genus Luteimonas; species Luteimonas aquatica. The sequence goes on from NZ_JALBFU010000001.1 coordinate 283,862, forward strand.
CATCAAGTCCGGGCGCGTGGTCGAGCTGACCATGAAGGCCACCGACTCGCTGGAAGCGGCCGACGTGGTCGACACCGACATGCAGTTCCTCTATTCCGACGGCGAGTACTGGCACTTCATGCAGCAGGAGACCTTCGAGCAGGTGCAGGCCGACAAGGCCGGCGTGGGCGATGCCGCCAAGTGGCTCAAGGGCGAGGAGCCCTGCGTGGTCACGCTGTGGAACGGCACCCCGATCGCGGTGCAGCCGCCGAACTTCGTCGAGCTGAAGATCGTCGAGACCGACCCCGGCGTGCGCGGCGACACCTCCGGCGGCGGCGGCAAGCCGGCCACCCTGGAAACCGGCGCGGTGGTGCGCGTGCCGCTGTTCGTCGGCCAGGACGAGGTGATCAAGGTCGATACCCGCAGCGGCGAATACGTCAGCCGGGTGAAGTAAGCCGATGCGCGACCTTGGCGTGGTCGAGGACGAGAAGGGCGAGCCGGTCGGACAGGACCGGTTTCCCCACGACCGCGTCGTGTTCTTCAGCGACGCGGTGTTCGCGATCGCGATCACGCTGCTGGCGATCGAGCTGCGCCTGCCCGACGAGGAGCTGATCGAGCGGGTCGGCGCGCAGGCGGCCAACAGCGAGACCGTCTCGCTGTTCATTTCCTACTTCATCAGCTTCCTCGTGACCGGCCTGTTCTGGGCCGGCCACATGCAGACCTGGAAGTACGTCAGGCACGTCAACGGCAAGCTGGTCTGGTCGACGCTGCTGCAGCTGATGTTCGTGGCGCTGATGCCGTTCGCGACGCGCGAATACTCGGCCTCGTTCAGCGGCGACAATTCGGCGCGCTTCGCCTTCTACGCCTTCGTGCTGACCGCGATCTCGTTCTTCTCGCTGCTCACGCGCCGCATCGTGGTGCGCCAGGAGAACCTGCGCGAGAGGCTGGGCGAGGCGCAGGTGCGCTGGCTGCTGTGGCGCGGCGTGGTGCCGCTGGTGCTGTTCGCGCTGTCGATCCCGCTGGCCTTCGTGCTGCCCGTGTGGTCGGCCGGGCTGGTGTTCTTCATGATCTTCCCGCTCTCGGCGATCGCCAAGCGCGCGATCGGGCGGGCGAAACCGGAGACCGACGTTGGTGAATGAAAGCGCCCCAGAATCCTGCGACCTGCTGATCGAGGCCGGCTTCGTCGTTCCGGTCGAGCCGCATGCGGTGGTGCTGGAGGACCATGCCGTCGCGGTGCGCGACGGGACGATCCTCGCCGTGCTGCCCGTCGCCGAGGCGCGCGCGCGCTTCGAGGCTGCCGAGGTGGTGCAGCGCCCGGACGCGGCGCTGATCCCCGGACTGGTCAACGCCCATACCCACAACCCGATGACGCTGCTGCGCGGGGTCGCCGACGACCTGCCGCTGAAGGTCTGGCTGCAGGAACACATCTGGCCGGTGGAAGGCGCGGTGATGGGGCCCGAATTCGTGGCCGACGGCATCTCGCTGGCGATCGCCGAGATGCTGCGCGGCGGCACCACCTGCGTCAACGAGAACTATTTCTTCCCGGACGTGCAGGCCGCCACCTACAAGCGCCACGGCTTCCGCGCCCGCGTCGGCCTGCCGCTGATCGACTTCCCCTCCGGCTGGGCCAGCTCCGACGACGAGTACTTCGACAAGGCCGGCGAGGTCCACGACCAGTGGCGCGGCGATCCGCTGATCGCCACCGCCTTCGCGCCGCACGCGCCGTACACGGTCAACGACGCCAATTTCGAGCGCGTGCGCATGCTCGCCGACCAGCTCGACGTGCCCGTGCACCTGCATCTGCACGAGACCGCGCAGGAGGTCGAGCAGTCCGTCCAGAAGCACGGGCAGCGCCCGATCGCGCGCCTGGACCGCCTGGGCCTGATCAACGACCGCCTGATCGCGGTGCACATGACCCAGCTCACCGAGGCGGAGATCCACCTGTGCGCCGAGCGCGGGGTGAGCGTGGTGCACTGCCCGGAATCCAACCTCAAGCTGGCCTCGGGCTTCTGCCCGGCCTGCGCGTTGCAGCGGGCGGGCATCACCCTGGCCATCGGCACCGACGGCTGCGCCAGCAACAACGACCTGGACCTGATCGGCGAGACCCGCACCGCCGCCTACCTGGCCAAGGCGGTCGCCGGCGACGCCGCCGCCTTCGACGCCTTCACGGCGCTGCGCGCGGCCACCCTGGGCGGCGCCAAGGCGATCGGCTTCGACGCGCTGATCGGTTCGATCGAACCGGGCAAGCAGGCCGACCTGGTCTGCGTCGATCTCTCGCCCCTGGAGACCCAGCCGCTGCACCACGTCGTCTCGCAGCTGATCTACGCCACCGGGCGCCACCAGGTGAGCGATGCCTGGATCGCCGGCAAGGCCAAGCTGCGCGCGCGCGAGCTGGTGGGCATCGACACCGCCGCGCTGCTGGCCAAGACGCGCGAATGGCGCGGCCGCATCGCGGCGGTGCGCGGCTGAGATCGCGGTTCCGCGTCTGCTCGCCATTCCCCGCCTGGCCGGCCGTTCGGCCGTCGAGAGCCGCGGGAACGACGATCTGAGAGAATGATCGACATGACCAGTACCGCATCCTCCTCCCACGACAACTTCCGCCAGGCCGAACTCGACAAGTTCGGCGCCCTGGCCAACCGCTGGTGGGACCCCGACGGTCCGCAGAAGGCGCTGCACGCGCTCAATCCCGCGCGCCTGGGCTACGTCGCCGACCGCGTCGCGCTGCGCGATGCGGCGGTGCTCGACGTCGGCTGCGGCGGCGGCCTGCTCAGCGAAGCCCTGGCCAAGGCCGGCGCGCGCGTGACCGCCATCGACCTGGCGCCCGACCTGGTCAAGATCGCCAGGCTGCACGGCCTGGAATCGGGGGTGAAGGTCGATTACCGCGAGCAGTCGGTGGAAGCGCTGGCGGCGTCGCAGCCGGGCGAGTTCGACGCGATCACCTGCATGGAGATGCTCGAGCACGTGCCGGACCCCGGCGCGATCATCCAGGCCTGCGCCACGCTGCTCAAGCCGGGCGGGCGGCTGTTCGTGTCCACGCTCAACCGCACGCCGGCCGCGTTCGCGCTGGCCATCGTCGGCGCCGAGTACGTGGCGCGGCTGCTGCCCAAGGGCACGCACCAGTATCGCGACTTCATCAAGCCTTCGGAGCTCTCGGCCTGGCTGCGCGCGGCCGGCCTGCAGCTGGAGGACGTGAGCGGGCTGATGTACGAACCCTGGCGCAACGCCGCGCGCGTGATCTCGCGCACCGACATCAACTACCTCGCCTGCGCGGCGAAGCCCTGAGGCGGCGCATGACGATCGCGCAACCCCAGCGGCAGCCGGGCATGCCGCGCTTCCCGCGCGGCGTGCTGTTCGATCTGGACGGCACGCTGCTCGACAGCGCGCCGGACATGCTCGCCACGGCCAATGCCATGCGCGCCGAGCGCGGCGAGGCGGCGATGACGCTGGCGCAGCTGCGCCCGCACGTCTCGCGCGGCTCGCGCGCCATGGTCGGCGCCGCCTTCCCGGCGCTGCAGGCGCAGGCGCGCGATGCGCTGGTGCCGGCGTTCCTGGCGATCTACGAACGCGAACTCGGCCGCCACGGCACCCCGTTCGCCGACATCGAGGCGATGCTGGCACGGATCGAGGCCGACGGCGGACGCTGGGGCATCGTCACCAACAAGCCCGAGTACCTGGCGCGGCAGCTGCTGCCGCTGCTGGGCTGGGAACAACGCTGCGGCGTGCTGATCGGCGGCGACACGCTGCCCGAGCGCAAGCCGCATCCGATGCCGCTGCTGCACGCCGCCGACGCGCTGGGACTGGCGCCGGAGGCGTGCGTGTACGTGGGCGACGACCGCAGCGACATCGAGGCCGCGCGGGCGGCCGGCATGCCGTCGGTGGTGGCGCTGTGGGGCTACCGCCTGCCGGAGGATTCGCCGCGCGAGTGGGGCGGCGACGTCATGGTCGAGACGCCGGGCGAGCTGCTCGATCCGGCGCGGTGGCCGGCGCTCGCCGGCTAGGCGCGCCGGGTCGCGCGCGAGGCGCCATGATGGATCCGCAGGACGACGTCGAAGGCTTCACCGCCAAGTGGCGCGAGCGCTGGCCGGAATGGACGGTGGCCGGCGTCTTCGTGCCCGCGCCCTGGCGCCCGCTCGTGGAGGCCTGGTTCGCGCTGCTGCAGGAATTCACCGATGCCGCCTGGGGCGGGGACGACGCCACTCCCGGACTGGCCAAGCTGGCCTGGTGGAGCGAGGAACTGCGCGGCTGGGCGAAGGGCGCCCGGCGCCATCCGCTGGGCGCGGTGCTGCAGCGCCAGGCGGTGGACTGGACGGCGCTGGCGACGGCCCTGCGCGGCCTGCAGGCCGCGCGCGGACGCGTCCCGCCCGAGGCGGCGGACCTGGCCGCGTTCGCCGAGGCCGTGGCGCGGATCGAGGCGATCCTGTTCGATGGTGCGCTCGACGGCGAAGCCGGGCAGGGGGCCGCCTCGCGCGTGCTCGCCGATGTGCTGGCCGAGCACGCGCTGGCGCATGGCGTGGCGCCGTCGGCCGCTCCGCGACCGCGCCGCGACGCGGGGACGCGGCCGCGGCGCATCCAGTCCGCGCTGCTGTCCGCGCGCCTGGCCCGGCTCGCGGCCGGCCGGCCGGTGGGCGCGCTACGGCCCTGGCGCAGCCTGTGGCTGGCCTGGGGCGCGGCGCGGGCGGGCTGAACGCCGGCAACGCAGCGTTCCGGAAGCGCCGATGGCGCCCCGGTACAATGGCCACATTCTTCCGGCTCCCCCGCTACGATTCTCCCGTCGTGACCGTACCCCCCGTCAAACAGCTTCCGGACGTCGCCGGCGACGCCGCCTACGCCGCGCGCGCCCTGGATTGGGTGGGCATGCAGCGCATCGCGCTGCCGCTGCGCATCCCCGGCGCGAACGGCGAGCCCATGCTGGTCGGCGCCTCGGCCGACATCTTCGTCGACCTGCGCGATCCCGCCGCGCGCGGCATCCACATGTCGCGCCTGTACCTGCGCCTGCAGGACGCGCTCAACGCCGAGGCGATCACGCCGGCCGGCCTGCGCCGCGTGCTGCAGGACTGCATCGATTCGCAGGGCGGCCTGTCCTCGGGCGCGCGCCTGGTGCTGCGCTACGAGCAGCTGCTCAAGCGCAAGGCGCTGTCCAGCGATCACGCCGGCTGGAAGGCCTATCCGGTGGAAATCGACGCCACGCTGCGCGAGGGCCACCTGGCGCTGTCGCTGGCGTTCTCGGTCGAGTATTCCAGCACCTGTCCGGCGTCGGCGGCGCTGTCGCGGCAATTGAACGCCGAGCGCTTCGCCGAGGACTTCTCCGCCGCGCATCCGCTGTCCACCGGCGTGGTGCGCGACTGGCTGGCGTCCGAGCGCGGACTGGCGGCCACGCCGCACGCGCAGCGCAGCCGCGCCGAGCTGCGCCTGGCGCTGCGCCCGGCCTTCGACCGCCTGTCGATCGAGCACCTCGTGGACGCGATCGAGGCCGCGCTCGGCACGCCGGTGCAGACCGCGGTCAAGCGCGAGGACGAGCAGGCCTTCGCGCGCCTGAACGCCGAGAACCTGATGTTCTGCGAGGACGCCGCGCGCCGCGTCGCCGCCGTGCTCGCGCGCGATTCCCACATCGAGCGCTTCGACGTGACCGTGGCGCACTTCGAGAGCCTGCACGCGCACGACGCGGTGGCGCGGGTGTCGGGGACGGGACCGGCCGGCTGACCGGTCGGCGGCCGCTGCGGATTCGCTTCGAATCCGTGTTGGCGCCTGAAATTTCCGCGCACGAAAAGAGAGGGCGGCTTGCGCCGCCCTCCCGGGTCACCATGTCCCGTGCTCAGAACTGCACGGAGAAGCGCGCGTTGGCGCCGTGGTCGTGGCCGTCGTCGCCGAACTGGCCGCTGTAGCCCACTTCCAGGAGGCTGTTGCGGCTCAGCCGCGCGCCCACGCCGAGCTCGGCGATGGTCGCCTTGCGGGCGATCGGCGCGCCTTCGACGCCGAACACGGCGCCGTCGGCGAAGGCGACTTCCGCGCGCGGCGTGCGGTCGCCGTTGGCGCGGCGATAGCCCAGCCCGCCGCGCAGGCTCAGCCAGCTCTGCTCCTGGCCGGTGCCCCTGAGGTTGACGTTGAAGCGCAGGCCGGCGGTGCCCAGGTCGACCTTGCCGTCCTCGGCGCGGCCGCGCAGCGCCGCCGGTCCGCCGTCCTCGCGGAAGCCGTCGCTGTCGGTGCGCAGCTGCGCGTACTGCAGGTAGGGCTCGAACTCCCAGGCGCCGGCCGCGAAGCGGTAGCCGCCTTCCAGGAAGGCCTGGCGGGTCTTGGCGTCGTAGTCGGCGCGGGTGCGGTCGCTGAAGCCCTCGAAGGCGATGCCGCGCTCGATCTCGACGTCGTGCCAGGCGTAGGTGACGCCGGCGCGCAGGCCGAAACCGCCCCAGGACTGGCCGCCGTACAGGCCGAGCCTGCGCGTATCGACCTCGCCCTTGGCGCCGCGCGCCTTGCCGTCGAGGTCGTTGCGCCCGGCGCCGCCCAGCGCGCCGATGCGCCAGCCGTTCTCGAACTGGTAGTCGACGCCGACCAGCGTGCTGTTGCCGCTGTAGTCCAGCTTGGCGGCGTTGCCGTCGCCGGCGACGTGGCCGCCGTGGCGCTGCACGTCGACCCAGGCGCCGAAGCGGCTGTCCTCGTCGCGCTGCGCGGTGAAGGCGTCGTGGCCGTTGCGCGCGCGTTCCAGCGCGGTGTCGCGCACGTGGCGGTCGTCCTCGATCAGCGCCGACTGCACGCTGGCGTGGATCTCGCCGCTCAGCCGGTCCAGCGCATCGACGGCCTGGGCCGGGAACAGCTGCACCAGCGGCTGCAGGATCGGATTGGCGTCGGCGAGGGAATCGACGCCGGCGCCGGCGGCGCGCTGGTTGCGCGTGGTGCCGGCCGAGGCCAGCGACTGGCCGCGCGAGACGTCGATGCTGACGTCGTTGCCCGCATACACCAGTTGCAGCTTCAGGAACGGCGAGAACTGCGAGGCGTCGAGGCCCGCGAACTGGCCGTCCACGCCGCCCGCGGCCGACAGGATGGTGTAGCTGCCGCCCAGCCGGTACTGCCCCGGCGTGCGGATCGCGCGCACCGTGCCGCCCTGCAGGCTGGCCGCGCCGCTGACCTGGAGCAGGTCGGCGGCGCCGTCGGCGCCGAGTTCGGCGTCGTAGAACGATCCGGTCTGCTGGAGATAGCTGCCGTTCACGGCGAGCGTGCCGATCGAATTGCCGGGCGCGATGGTGCCGGCGACCACGGTGTCGCCGAGGGTGCCGGTGCCGCCGAGCCTGCCGCCGGCCGCGACGGTGGTGAGGCCGCCGCTGATCGTGCCCTGGATCTGCGCGCTGCCGCCGTTGACGGTGAGCGCGGTGTCGCGCAGGCCGCCGTTGAGCACGAAGAAGCCGCCGTCCACGCGCACGTCGGCCGCCAGCGCGTTGTCGCCGTCGAGCTCGAGCACGCCGTCCTTCACGGTGGCGCCGGCGAAGCTGTTGTCGCCCGACAGGCGCAGCCAGCCGGCGCCGGACTTGGTCAGCCGGCCGGGGCCGCCGATGTCGTTCTTCCAGTCGTCCCAGGCCAGGCCTTCCCAGACCTTGGCGCCGCCGGCGCGCTGGTTCATGACGACGTCGGTATCGACGCGGAACTGCCCGGGGCCGTCGATGGCCTTCTGCAAATTGATCAGCCCCCAGCCGTAGACCTCGTCCACGCCGGCATCGCCCATGTCGGTGGCGGTGGTCAGCAGCACGTCGCGGATCTGCGGGTTGTCCAGGTAGGGGAAGCGCTCCATCAGCAGCGCCAGCGCGCCGGTGACGTGCGGGGCCGCCATCGAGGTGCCGGTCATGTCGCCGTAGCCGTGCTCGCGCTGCTCGTCGGTGATCTCCAGGCCGACGAAATTGCCGTCGGCATCGCGCACCACGTTGCCGTCGATCTGGCCGCCGACCACGGTGGAGGTGATGTCGGTGCCCGGCGCGGTCACGCACCAGTCCTTGCTCTGGCCGCAGATCGCCGAGCTGTCGTCCAGCACGCCGTCCTTGTTCATGTTGACCACGCTCAGCCAGTACTTCTCCAGCTCCGGCACGTAGCGCGGCAGGCTGGCGTAGATGCCGGCGATCGGCTGGTCGTTGCCCGCGGCGAACACCTGCAGCGTGCCGTTCTTCAGCGACGGATCGACGTAGGTCTTGAAGTATTCGGCGGCGCCTTCGGAGGCGTACAGCGCGTCCATGTCCTCGACGGTCTGCGGCTCCTGCGACAGGCCCCAGCTGTGGTTGATGGCGCGCACGCCGGCGGCCTGCATCTGCGCGTACATGCTGGCGACGGCCTCGGGGCTCGGGCCGATCGCGTAGGACTCGCCGCCCTCGAAGCCGAGCAGGTTGTTGAGGTCGCCGTAGCTGTTGGAGAACAGGCGCGCGGTGGCGATGTCGGCGCCGAAGGCCACGCCGTGGCTGCCGCTGCCGTCGCGGTTGGCGGCCATGGTGCCGGCCACGTGCGTGCCGTGGGTGTTGTACTGGAAGCCGGCGATCGACTCCAGGTACTCGGGCACCCAGTCGTAGAGGTAGCCGATCTCGACCAGGTACTTGACGAATTCGCGGTCGGCGTCGGTGTAGTGGAAATACTCCACGCCCGGCTGGTCGCCGTCGGACATGAAGCAGGCGCTGTCGGTCAGGCCGACGCTGTTGGTGCAGGCGCTGCCGTCGTCGAGGATGTCGGCGATGCGGAAGCTGCGGTTGTCCTTGCCGGCGAAATCCGGGTGCGAGAGGTCGCTGCCGCTGTCGAACACGCCCACGCGCACGCCCTTGCCGCTGAGACCGCGCGCATAGGCGTATTCGGCGCCGATCGCGCCCAGCCCCCAGTCGGCCTTGAACTCGTCGCTGCGCCAGCTGGCGGCATCGCCGCTCTTGCCGGCTTCGGTGTAGCTCTGCGCCTGCGCCGCCGGAACGGCGGCGCCGAGCAGCAGCGCGCCGAGAATGGCGGTGGACAGCGTGGTACGCGCCTGCGTGCCCCGGCGCGAGATGGACGCGCGCCGGTTCCCTGATCGATGAAGCATTCCGTGTACTCCTAGAGAATTCAGAACGAACGGGGCGGTGCGGCCTGCGCCGGCGCCCCATTCCTATAACGTGAAGAACGCGTGATGCCCTACCAGGAAGGCGGGAATGCGCCGCTTTCGGCCGATGCGGTCGCGAATGCGGACACGGCGGCGCGCGAGCGCGCGTCAGGCGCGGCAGGGAGCGGGGACGGATGAAAGAGGGCCGAGAGGCGCGGAGCGCTCCGCCTGCGATGTTGTGGCGCGCGGTCTCGTCGGCCGCCTGCCGAACGTCAGGGAGCGGCGGCGCCGGTCACGTCGATGCGCAGCGACAGCGGCGTCATGTGCGGGCGCCGCACGCGGATCGTGTGCGCGCCCGAGGCGTCCGCCGGGATCGCCAGCCGGAAACGGCCGTCCGCGGCCACCGTCTGGCGCAGGCCGAAGGCTTCGATCGTGCTGCCGGCGGGCGCGCGCCCCTCCACGGTGCCGCCCGCCGCCGCGGACGCCGGCAGGAACACGCGGCTGTTCGGCACCTGGAAGCCGGGAGAACTGTGCGGCGGCTTGCGCATGCGGGCGTCCTGGGAGGGAAGCGTGGGCGGCGTCGCGGCATGGCAGGCGGCGCATGCCAGGGCCAGCGTCGCGACCGCAGCGCCTCGCCGGCGCGGCATCACGGCGAACTCGCGCCGACCGGTGCGTTGCCGGCGGCGCGTTCGAGCACCAGCAGCGGATCGATGCGCACGTCGAACCAGTTCATGCCCCAGTGCAGGTGCGGGCCGGTGGCGCGGCCGGTCGCGCCCACGGCGGCGACGGTCTGTCCCTGCTGCACGCGGTCGCCGAGCTTCACGTCGATGCGCGACAGGTGCAGGAAATTGCTGCTGACGCCATGGCCATGGTCGATGAGCAGGGTGCCGCCGGTGAGATACAGATCCGGCGCGGCGAAGGTCACCACGCCCGCGGCCGGTGCCTTCACCGGCGTGCCCGCCGGCGCGGCGATGTCCATGCCCGAATGGCCGGCGCCCGGCTGGCCGTTGTACACGCGCGCATTGCCGAAGCGTCCGCTGATGCGGCCGCGCACCGGCCACTGGAAGGGCTGCGCGAAATCGCCGCGGTCGTCGTCGCGCTGGCGCGCGGCCACCACCAGTGCCTGTTCGCGTTCGATGCGCCGGACGATCTCGGGCGGGGGATTGACGGTCCTGGGCGGCACGCCGTCGACGCGTTCCAGCGGCCAGTCGCGCGGCGTGACCGCGATCGACACCGCATCGGTGCCGCCGTCCGGGCGCCGCACCTGCAGTGCCAGCGGCCCCTTCTCGTCGCGCCCGACGCCGAACACCACCGTGCCGTAGGGCGTGGGCCGCAGCTCGCGGCCGGCGTAGCGCACCGTACTGCCGACCGGCACCTTGCCCAGCACCAGCGCACCCTGCGACACCGAAGCCGGGAAGACGATGCGCTGCTCGTGCGCCTGCGCGGAAGCGCCGGTGGCCGCCGGCTGCTGCGCGCCGGCGAGACCGGCGCAGGCCGCGAGCAGCGGCGCGAGGACGCGCTGCCTCCAGGCGAGGTGCCTCAACGCGCGAACTCCAGGCGCCGGCCGCCGGGCTCGCCGAGCAGGCGCGCGCCGTCCCAGGCCAGCGCGCCGTTGACCCAGGTCGAGGCGACGCGCGAGCGGAAGCTCGTGCCCTCGAACGGCGACCAGCCGCACTTGGAGAGCACGTCGGCGCGCCGCACGGTGAAGGGCGTGTCGTCCACCAGCACCAGATCGGCGAAATAGCCTTCGCGCAGGTAGCCGCGTTCCTTCACGTCGAACAGCTGCGCCGGCGCGTGCGCGAACTTCTGCACCACCTGCGCCGTGGTCAGGCGGCCCTCGTGCACCAGCTCCAGCGCCGCGACCAGGGCGTACTGCACCAGCGGCAGGCCGCTGGGCGCGCGCACGTAGGGCTGCGCCTTTTCCTCCAGCGTGTGCGGGGCATGGTCGGTGGCGAGCACGTCGATCGTGTCCGTGGCCAGGGCGCGGATCAGCGCCTCGCGGTCCTCGGCGTCCTTGATCGCCGGATTGCACTTGATCAGGTGGCCCAGGCGCGCGTAGTCGGCGCGGTCGAAGCGCAGGAAGTGGATGCAGGTCTCGGCGGTGATGCGCTTGCGCACGCCGTTGCCGTCCACCAGCGGACCCGGCGTGAACAGCGCCAGCTCGTCGGCGGTGGAGATGTGCAGCACGTGCAGGCGCGTGCCGTGCCGGCGCGCGAGCGAGAGCGCGAGCTGCGTCGACTTCATGCAGGCCTCGCGCGAGCGGATGTCCGGATGCTTGTCGGCCGGGATGTCGTCGCCGTACTCGGCGCGGTACTTCGCCAGCTCGGCGTCGATCATCGGCGTGTCTTCGCAGTGGGTGATGATCGGCGTCGGCGCCTCGCGGAAGATCGCGTCCAGCGTGTCGGAATTGTCGACCAGCATGTTGCCGGTGGAGGCGCCCATGAACACCTTGATGCCGGGCGCGGCCAGCGGATCGAGGCTGCGGATGTCGTCGAGGTTGTCGTTGCTGGCGCCGAAGTAGAAGCCGTAGTTGGCGCGGGCGCGGCCGGCGGCGCGCCGGTACTTGTCCTCCAGCGCGGCGGCGTTGAGCGTCGGCGGACTGGTGTTGGGCATGTCCATGAAGCTGGTCAGGCCGCCGGCTACCGCCGCGGCCGACTCGGTGGCCATGTCGGCCTTGTATTCCATGCCCGGTTCGCGGAAATGCACCTGGTCGTCGATCATCCCGGGCAGCAGGCGCCGGCCGCCGGCGTCGATCACCGTCTCGCCCTCGCGGGCGGCCAGGCCGGGACCGATGGCCTCGATGCGGTCGCCGGCGATGCGCAGGTCGCCGTCGGATTCGCGACCGTCGCTGACGAGCCGGGCGTTGACGATCAGGGTGGTATTGGACGGCATGGAGGATTCCTGGAGGTGGGGGTCGCGGCGGAAGGATCGCGCCGTCCATGGCGGTGCACGGCGCGGCGGCATGCCCGCCAGGCCGCGCGGCGGCTAGGGCGGCGGAGGCGGGACCGGGTCGTGGCCGCCCGGGTGCAGCGGATGGCAGCGGCCGATGCGGCGGACCGCCAGCCAGCCGCCGCGCCAGGCGCCGAACCGGCCGATGGCTTCCATGGCGTATTCCGAGCAGCTGGGCACGAAACGGCAGCGCTGGCCGAGCAGGGGGCTCAGCCAGCGTTTATAGCCGCGCAGCAGGAGAATAAGGAGGCGGTCGATCACGGCGTATGAATGGGGGCTGCGGCAGACTGCCGCGGTTGCCGCTGTCAACGGAGAAGGGTATAACAGCGCGCTTTCCCATCCAAGGGAACCCATTCCCGCCCGGGAATATCAGGAAGGACCGCATCAAAGTGGCAGTGAAGAAACCCGCGAAGAAGGCCGCCAAGGCCGTCAAGAAGCCCTCCAAGCCCGCCGCCAAGAAGGCCGCCCCCGCCAAGAAGCCCGCTTCCAAGCCGGCCGCCAAGAAACCTGCGGCCAAGAAGCCCGCTCCGAAGAAGGTCGCGGCCAAGAAGCCCGCCCCGAAAAAGGCGGCGCCGGCCGCCAAGAAGGCCCCGGCCAAGCCGGTCAAGAAGGCCGCGCCGTCCAAGCCCGCGGCCAAGGCCAAGCAGGCCGCCGTCAAGCCGGTGGTGAAGAAGGCGCCCGCGGCGCCGGTCGCCGCGCCCAAGCCGGCGGTCGAGAAGAAGCAGCCCGCGCCCGCCAGCCGCCCCGCCGCGGAGAAGGTCGAGAAGAAGCCGGCCCCGGCCAAGGCGGCCGCGCCTGCCAAGTCCTCGGCGCCTGCCAAGTCTTCGGCGCCGGCCAACGGCAGCGCCGCCAAGCCGGCCGCCGGCAGGTCGCCCTTCGCGCCGCGCCCGCTGGGCAAGGTGGCGGTGGCGGTCGCGGCCAAGCCCGCGTCTCCGGCGCCGAAGGTCAAGGTCAAGGTGGTGCCGTACAAGGTCGACCAGGCCAGCGGCCGCCCGCTCGTCCCCGAGGGCTACAGGCCCAGCGTGGACGAGGAATACATGAGCCCGCTGCAGGTCGAGTACTTCCGCCAGCGCCTGCTGCAGTGGCGCGCCGACCTGGTCGAGGAATCCAAGCAGACCATCGAGAACCTCAAGGACGAAGTGCGCGACGTCGGCGACGAGGCCGAGCGCGCCACCCGCGAGACCGAGAACTCGCTGGAACTGCGCACCCGCGACCGCTACCGCAAGCTCATCGGCAAGATCGACAGCACGCTCAAGCGCCTGGACGCCGGCGAGTACGGCTACAGCGTGGATTCGGGCGAGGAGATCGGCCTGGAGCGCCTGGAGGCGCGCCTGACCGCCGAGCGCACCATCGACGAGCAGGAACGCTGGGAACACCTGCAGAAGCAGATCGGCGACTGAGGCCGGCAGAGCCGCGCCGGAACGAAAAAGCCCCGCATCGCGGGGCTTTTTCTTTGCCGTCACCGGCCGCGCGTCACCACCAGCAGTTCTCGTAGCAGCGCTGGTAGCCCTCTTCGCAGTTCTCCCGGCCGATCTGCGGGCACTCTTCCTGCCAGTATTCCTTGCACAGGCGGAAGCAGGCCTCGTACGGCGTTTCCTGGCCGTCGAACGACAGCGGGCGTCGTGCCGGCGCCTTGCCCTCGAGCACGGCGGACAGCTGCGCGAGGTCCGCGGAGGGGGCCTCGTTTTGGCTGGTCGCCGGCGTGGTGGCCGGGGCCGGGGCCGAGGCGGCGGCCAGCGCGAGCGCGCAGGCGGCGGCGCGGATGCTTTTCAACATGGGGCTCTCCTTTCGAGGTTGCGTCTCGGGGTTGCGTGGGGCCGCGATCCCCCTGTCGATGCGGCGCCGCGAGTATGTCCGGCGCGATGCGACGCCGCCGTGACGCGGCCGGCGGCCGCTATTGCAGTTCGCGCAGATCCAGCCGCCGCAGCCGCGGCGCGCGCCAGGCGGTGACGCCGACCACGCCGAGGGTGACGCAGCCGCCCACGATCACCGCCGGCACCAGGCCGATCAGGCGCGCCATCACGCCGTCGTAGAACGCGCCCAGCTCGTTGGAGGAGCCGATGAAGATGCCGTTGATCGAGGACACCCGCCCGCGCATGTCGTCGGGCGTGACCAGCTGCATGATGGTCGAGCGCATCACCACCGAGACGCCGTCGCACATGCCGTAGGCCACCAGGATCGCCGCCGACAGCCAGAAGTGGCGCGAGAGCGCGAAGGCGATGGTGCACAGGCCGAAGCAGGCCACGGCGACCAGCAGCACGCGGCCGGCATGTTTCTGCAGCGGATGCCGCGCCAGCCACAGCGCGACCAGGATCGATCCCAGCGCCGGCGCGCCGCGCAGGATGCCCAGGCCTTCCGGGCCGTGGTGCAGGATGTCGTGGATGAAGGCCGGCAGCATCGAGACCGCGCCGCCCAGCAGCACCGAGAACATGTCCAGCGCCATCGCGCCGAGCATGATCTGGTTGCCGAACACGAAGCGCAGGCCCTCGCCGATGCTGGCGAAGATCGGCGCGCGCTGCAGCAGCTGCGGCGGCTCGGTGACGCGCATCGAGGCCAGCGCGGCGACGGCCAGCAGCGCGATGCCGGCGCCGGTGCCGTAGGCCGCGGCCTTGCCGGCCCAGCCCACCAGCGCGCCGCCCAGCGCCGGGCCGATCACCAGGCCGGCCTGGAAGACCACGCTGCCGAGGCTGGCGCCGCGCGTGAACTGCTCGCGCGGCAGCACGCGCGCGAACAGCGCGTTGTAGACCGGTCCGAGGAAGGCGCGCACCATGCCGGTGAGCGCGATCGCCGCATAGATCGGCCAGACGCCGGCGATCGGCAGCAGGCCCGCGGTCAGCGCCATCAGCAGCAGCGGGGTGAGCACCAGGCCCAGGCAGGCGGCCATGCCGAGCTTGCGGCGCGGCAGGTGGTCGACCAGGTAGCCGGCGAACGGCGCCACGCAGAAATACGGCAGCACCTCCGCCAGGCCGATCAGGCCCAGCGCGAAGGGCTGGCGGGTGACCTCGTAGACGTGCCAGCCGACGGTCACCGCGACGATCTGGTAGGACAGCATCGTGCAGATGCGGTACACCATCAGCGACACGAAGCCGCGGTTGCGCAGGGGCGAGGACTCCGCCAGGACGGCGGGCGCCCCGGAACTCATGACGCGCGCTGCGCCGTTTCGCGGATGTAGGCCAGCAGCGCGGCCAGCCCGTTGCTGCGCGTGGGCGAGAGGTGCCTGGCCAGGCCGACGTCGGCGATGTAGTCGGGCGAGGTGTCGAGGATCTCGCGCGCGCTGCGCCCGGAGTAGACGCGCAGCGCCAGGAAGATCAGGCCGGAGACGATCGCCGAATCGCTGACCGCGGCGAAGTCCAGCCGGTTCGCGTCGCCGGATGGCACGATCCAGACCATCGACTGGCAGCCGTGCAGGCGGTGCTCCTCGGTCTTCCACTGTTCGGGGAAGGCGGGCAGCTTGCGCCCGAGGTCGATCAGGTACTGGTAGCGCTCGGACCAGTCGCCGAAGAAGGAGAACTCGTCCTGGATCGCGGCCTGCGCCTGGGCGGCGGTCGGCTCGAGCGGGAAGGGGGATGCGGCGGGGGTCATCGAGGCCAGATGGGGGCGGGGAGGTCGGGGGGCAATCGGGTCGCGGGCGCTAGGCGCGCTTCCAGCGCACGCCTTGCGGCGTGTCCTCCAATTGGATGCCCTCGGCGGCCAGCTGCTCGCGGATGGCGTCGGCGCGGGCGAAGTCGCGGTGCTTCTTGGCCGCCGCGCGCTCGTCGATCAATCCCTGGATGCGGGCGTCGTCGTCGCCCGAGACGCCGCGTCCGAACCAGTCCGCCGGCGCCTGCTGCAGCAGGCCGAGCGCGAGCCCGCCGCCGAGCAGATGCGCCTTCAGGCGGCGCCTGTCCTCGATCCGCTCGGTCTTGCGCGCGTCCGCGGCGATCGCGGCGATCTCCGCCAGCGCCTGCGGCGTGTTGAGGTCGTCTTCCAGCGCCGCCTCGACCGCCGCGGGGATCTCCGCCGCGGCCTCGACGTCGGCCAGGTCGCGCAGGGTGCCGTAGAGGCGGTCGAGCGTGCGCACGCTCTGCTCGATCAGCCCCTCCGACCAGTCCAGCGGCTGGCGGTAGTGCGCCGAGAGCAGGGCGTAGCGCAGCGCCTCGGGCGGATGCGCGCGCACCAGGTCGTGCACCTTCTCGATGTTGCCCAGCGACTTGGACATCTTCGCGCCGGCGAAGTTGAGCATGCCGTTGTGCAGCCAGAAGCGCGCGAACGCCTTGCCGCCGTGCGCGCATTCGCTTTGCGCGATCTCGTTCTCGTGATGCGGGAACTGCAGGTCCACGCCGCCGGCATGGATGTCGATGGTCTCCCCCAGGTGCGCCGCGGCCATCGCCGAGCATTCGATGTGCCAGCCCGGGCGGCCGCGCCCCCAGGGCGAGTCCCAGCCGGGCAGGTCGTCGCTGGAGGGCTTCCAGAGCACGAAATCGCCGGGACCGCGCTTGTAGGGCGCCACCTCGATGCGGGCGCCGGCCAGCATGTCGTCGGGATCGCGGCGGGAAAGCTTGCCGTAGCCGCCGAAGGTGTCGACGGCGAACAGCACGTGGCCCTCGGCGGCGTAGGCATGGCCGCCGGCGATCAGCGTTTCGATCATGGCCACGATCTGGCCGACGTGGCGGGTGGCCTCCGGCTCGATGTCCGGCGGGGCGACGCCGAGCGCGGCCATGTCCTCGCGGTAGGCGGCGGCGAAGCGGTCGGTGATGGCGCCGATCGGCACGCCCTGGGCGGCGGCGGCGGCGTTGATCTTGTCGTCGATGTCGGTGATGTTGCGCGCGTATTTCAGGGCGCCGTGCTGCCGGCGCAGCAATGCGGCCAGGACCCCGAAGACCACCGGGCCGCGGGCGTTGCCGATGTGCACGTAGTTGTAGACCGTGGGGCCGCAGACGTACATCGTCGGGCAGGCCGGATCCAGGGGCGTGAAGGCTTCGACCTGGCGGGTCAGGGTGTTGAAAAGGCGCAGGCTCATCGTCGGGACAGGCGGGTGGGGAAGCGCGGGCTGGCGGAGATCTTCCCGGCGGGCGCGGCGCCGGCGCCCTGGCGCGTGCCCCGGGCCGCGCACGCGCGCAGGCCGGGAAGGGCGATCCGCGGCCTTGGGTGTCGCGCCATGGAAGGCAGCTCGGTGTCGAGAAGGAGTCCGGGATTCTAAGGCATGACAGCCGAGATTCAGCCCCTGTCGCAAACGAGCACCTACACTGCTCGCGTCCCGGATTCCGCCTCAGGCCTTGATGCTCCGCAGCTCTCTCCTCGCCGCCGCCGTCCTGCTCGCCGCCATGGCGTTGCCGGCGGCAGCGCAGGAAGTGGTGCTCCCCCAGCCGGAGAACGTACGCACCGAATATGCCCAGGTGTTGCGGGCGCAGCCGGTCTACCAGACCCTGCGCGCCACCAGCATGACGGAGGAATGCGAGGAGCCGTCCGGGTCGGAGAAGCGCAGGCACCGGGCCGCGGACGGCGAGGAACAGCGCGGGTTCATGCGCTTCCTGGACTCGGTGAAGGGCGTCTTCAGCTCCGACGCCGACGCCCGGCAGGCCGACGAGCCGGGGACGCCCCCGGCCAAGGACGCGGGCCGCAAGTGCCGGCTGGTGCCGGTCGACAAGGAGTTCCGGCGCCCGATCGCCTACGACATCGACTATGTCCATCACGGCATCAAGTACCGCTCGCGCCTGCCGTACGACCCCGGCAACCGCCTGCGCGTGCGGGTGTCGGTGACGCCGATCGTGGCCGGCGGCGACAGCAAGTAGCGCCGCGGCGCCGGCCCGCGCAATCCTTGCGCGCCGCCCCCGCCCATGCGACCATCTGCCACCGATGCGCCAGACCTACGCCGACGCCGATGTCCTCACCTCCGCCCGCATGGCGGCGGGGATGACCTCGCGCGCGCGCCGACCGGAAACCCGACTGCTCGCTGGGTAGGCCGGAGGCGGTTTTGCGTCTCGAGCTGAAAAACCCGGCGAATGCCGGGTTTTTTCGTTTGTGCGGTACGCGGGGACTTGCGCCACAACCCGCGCGGTACGCGGGTCGCTCCGCGACAACCCGCACATCCGCGTGCGGACTTTTCAATGCAAAGGCTGGGTTTTCACATGAAGCACTTTCTCAATACGCAGGACTGGAGCCGCGCCGACCTGGACGCGCTGCTGACCCAGGCGGCGCTGTACAAGCGCAACAGGCTGGGCGACGCGCTCAAGGGCCGGCCCTTGGAAGGCAAGTCGATCGCGCTGGTGTTCTTCAATCCGTCGCTGCGCACGCGCACCAGCTTCGAACTGGGCGCCTTCCAGCTGGGCGGGCATGCCGTGGTGCTGGCGCCCGGCAAGGACGCGTGGCCGATCGAGTTCGAATTGGGCACAGTCATGGATGGCGAGACCGAGGAGCACATCGCCGAGGTGGCCCGCGTGCTCAGCCGCTACGTGGACCTGATCGGCGTGCGCGCCTTCCCGAAGTTCGTCGACTGGAGCATCGACCGCCAGGACAAGGTGCTGGCCGGCTTCGCCAAGTACGCGACCGTGCCGGTGATCAACATGGAGACCATCACCCATCCCTGCCAGGAGCTGGCGCACGCGCTGGCGCTGCAGGAGCATTTCGGCAGCGCCGACCTGCGCGGCAGGAAGTACGTGCTGACCTGGACCTACCACCCCAAGGCGCTGAACACCGCCGTGGCCAATTCCGCGCTGACCATCGCCACCCGCATGGGCATGGACGTGACCCTGCTGTGCCCGACCGAGCAGTACCTGCTCGACGAGCGCTACATGGGATGGGCGCGCGACAACGTCGCCGAGTCCGGCGGCTCGCTGACGATCAGCCACGACATCGACAGCGCCTACGCCGGCGCCGACGTGGTCTACGCCAAGAGCTGGGGCGCGCTGCCGTTTTTCGGCAACTGGGCGCCGGAAAAACCCATTCGCGACCAGTACAAGCACTTCATCGTCGACGAGGCCAAGATGGCCAGGACCAACAACGCCGTCTTCAGCCATTGCCTGCCGCTGCGCCGCAACGTCAAGGCCACCGACGCGGTGATGGATTCGCCCAGCTGCATCGCCATCGAAGAGGCCGAGAACCGCCTGCACGTGCAGAAGGCGGTGATGGCCGCGCTGGCCGGGCAGGGCTAGGGCCGCGGCCGGCGGCGGCCGGCCTGTCTGCAGACTGCAACCTGCGCGCTGTATCCCTTTCCGATTTTCCCGTTTGTCCCATCCTGCGACCGCGAGTACCCCACCGATGACCGCTCCCCAATCCCAAGAAGCCGGCGCCCAGGGCGCTGCCGTCCAAGGCGCCGCCGTCCAAGGTGCTGCTGTCCAAGGTGACGTCGTCCTGGCCTTTTCCGGCGGCCTCGACACCAGCTTCTGCGTGCCCTACCTGCAAGAACGCGGCTGGCGCGTGCATACGGTGTTCGCCGACACCGGCGGCGTCGACGCCGAGGAGCGCAAGTTCATCGAGGACCGCGCCGCCGAGCTGGGCGTGGCCAGCCACGTCACCGTCGACGGCGGCCCGGCGATCTGGGACGGCTTCGTCAAACCGTTCGTGTGGGCGGGCGAGGGCTACCAGGCGCAGTATCCGCTGCTGGTGTCCGACCGCTACCTGATCGTCGACGCCGCCCTGGCGCGCGCGCACGACCTGGGCACGCGCGCCATCGCCCACGGCTGCACGGGCATGGGCAACGACCAGGTGCGCTTCGACCTGGCAGTGAAGGCCAGCGGCGACTACACCATCCTGGCGCCCATCCGCGAGATCCAGAAGGAGCACACCGAGGTGCGCGCCTACGAGCAGCAGTACCTGGAGCAGCGCGGCTTCGGCGTGCGCGCCAAACAGAAGGCCTACACCATCAACGAGAACCTGCTCGGCCTGACCATGTCCGGCGGCGAGATCGACCGCTGGGAGGCGCCGGGCGAGGGCGCGCGCGGCTGGTGCGCGCCGCGCAACGCCTGGCCGGCCGAGCCGCTGCGAGCAACGCTGCGCTTCGTCGCGGGCGAGGCGGTGGCGCTGGACGGGGTGGAGATGCCGGGCGCGAAACTGCTGGCCAGGCTCAACACCATGTTCGCCCAGTACGGCGTCGGCCGCGGCCTGTACACCGGCGACACCACCATCGGCCTGAAGGGTCGCATCGTGTTCGAGGCGCCCGGGCTGGCAGCGCTGCTGGTCGCGCACCGCGCGCTGGAGGAGGCGGTGCTGAGCAAGCAGCAGAACCGCTTCAAGCCGGAGGTCGCGCGCAAGTGGGTGGAGCTGGTCTACGAGGGCTTCTTCCACGATCCGCTCAAGAGCAACCTGGAGGCGTTCCTGGCGTCCTCGCAGGCCACCGTCAACGGCGAGGTCACCCTGGAGACGCGCGGCGGCCGCGTGGACGCAGTGGCCATCGCCTCGCCTCACATCCTCAACGCCAAGGGCGCCACCTACGCGCAGTCGGCCGACTGGGGCGTGGCCGAGGCCGAGGGCTTCATCAAGCTCTACGGCATGAGCTCGACGCTGTGGGCGGAAGTGAACCGGACGTAATCGAGACCCGCATGCTGCCTTCCGTCCTCGACCATCTCGCCGCGCTGGTGTCCTTCGACACCCGCAACCCGCCGCGCGCGATCGCGCCCGCCGGCGGCATCTTCGACTACATCCGCGCGCAACTGGCGGGCTTCCATATCGAGGTGCGCGACCACGGCGCCGGCGCGGTCACGCTGCTGGCCGTGCGCGGCGCGCCGAAGCGGCTGTTCAACGTGCATCTGGACACGGTGCCTGATTCGCCGGCCTGGAGCGCCGATCCGCTGCGGCTGCGCGTCGCCGGGGACCGCGCCATCGGCCTTGGCAGCTGCGACATCAAGGGCGCGGCGGCCTGCCTGATCGCCGCCGCCAACGCCGTGCCGGGCGATGCCGCCTTCCTGTTCTCCACCGACGAGGAAGCCAACGACGCGCGCTGCATCGACGCCTTCCTCGCGACCGACCACGGCTTCGAGGAGGTCCTGGTCGCCGAGCCGACCCAGTGCGAGGCGGTGCTCGCGCATCGCGGCATCGCCTCGGTGCGCATGGAGTTCAAGGGACGGGCGGGGCATGCTTCGGGCGCGGATGCGCTGCAGGCCAGCGCGCTGCACCAGGCGATCCGCTGGGGCTCGGACGCGCTTGCCCTGGTCGCGGCCGAGTCGCACCAGCGTTTCGGCGGCCTCACCGGCCTGCGCTTCAACGTCGGCCGCATCGACGGCGGCATCAAGGCCAACATGATCGCGCCGCGGGCCGAACTGCGTTTCGGCTTCCGCCCGCTGCCGTCGCAAGGACTCGACGACCTGCACGCGCGGTTCCGGGCGCTCGCCCCGGAAGGCACCCTCTACGAGCCGACGTTCCGCGGCCTGCCGCTGCCGGCGGGCGACACGGCTGACGCGGAGAACCGTCGACTGGCCGCGCGCGACCTCGCCGATGCGCTCGGCCTGCCGATCGGCAACGCCGTGGATTTCTGGACCGAGGCGGCGCTGTTCTCCGATGCCGGCCTGACCGCCGTCGTGTTCGGGCCCGGCGACATCGCCCAGGCGCATACCGCCGACGAATGGGTGTCGCTGCAGCAGCTGCAGACCTACGCACAACACGTTTCCCGGATCATCGAAGGCCCATGAGCACCGTGCAAGCGCCCAACACGCAGACCCGCCAGACCATCGTGCGCCTGCTCTCGAGCATGGCCAGCGCGAAGGAGATCAGCCAGTACCTCAAGCGCTTCTCGCAGCTGGACGCCAAGCGCTTCGCCGTGGTCAAGGTCGGCGGCGCGGTGCTGCGCGACGACCTGGAGGCGCTGACCTCGTCGCTGGCCTTCCTGCAGCAGGTCGGCCTGACCCCGATCGTGGTGCACGGGGCGGGGCCGCAGCTCGACGAGGAGCTGTCGGGCG
Source organism: Luteimonas aquatica (assembly GCF_022662575.1). Taxonomy (GTDB): domain Bacteria; phylum Pseudomonadota; class Gammaproteobacteria; order Xanthomonadales; family Xanthomonadaceae; genus Luteimonas; species Luteimonas aquatica. The sequence continues at coordinate 305,690 of NZ_JALBFU010000001.1, forward strand.
CCGGCATCGAGAAGCGCACCGTCAACGGCCTGCGCGTGACAACGCCCGAAGCGCTGGCGATCGTGCGCCGCGTGTTCCAGGCCTCCAACCTCAAGCTGGTGGAGGCGCTGCAGGCGGTCGACGCGCGCGCCACCTCGATCACCTCCGGCGTGTTCGAGGCCGAATATCTCGATCGCGACACCTACGGGCTGGTGGGCGAGGTCAAGCGCGTCAACCTGGCGCCGATCGAGGCCAGCCTGCAGGCCGGCTCGATCCCGGTGATCGCCAGCCTGGGCGAAACGCCCGGCGGACAGATCCTCAACGTCAACGCCGACTTCGCCGCCAACGAGCTGGTGCAGGTGCTGCAGCCGTACAAGATCATCTTCCTCACCGGCACCGGCGGCCTGCTCGACGAGCAGGGCAAGGTGATCGATTCGATCAACCTGTCCACCGAATACGGGCACCTGATCGCGCAGCCCTGGATCAACGGCGGCATGCGGGTGAAGCTGGAGCAGATCAAGGACCTGCTCGACGACCTGCCGCTGGCCTCCTCGGTCTCGATCACGCGGCCCTCCGACCTGGCCAAGGAGCTGTTCACGCACAAGGGTTCGGGCACCCTGGTGCGGCGCGGCGAGCGCGTGCTGCGCGCCACCGCCTGGGACCAGCTCGACCGCGAGCGCCTGCGCGGCCTGATCGAATCCAGCTTCGGCCGCCTGCTGGCGCCGGACTACTTCGAGCGCACGCGGCTGCTGCGCGCCTACGTGAGCGAAAACTACCGCACCGCGGTGCTGCTCACCGACGAGGGCGGCCTGCCGTACCTGGACAAGTTCGCGGTGCTGGACGACGCCCAGGGCGAGGGCCTGGGCCGCGCGGTCTGGCAGGTGATGCGCGAGGAGACGCCGAAGCTGTTCTGGCGCTCGCGCCACCACAACGCGGTCAACCATTTCTATTACGCCGAATCCGACGGCTGCTACAAGCAGGAGAAGTGGAAGGTGTTCTGGTACGGCCTGCAGGACTTCGACGAGATCCAGCGGGCGGTGGCGCACTGCGCCGAGCGCGCGCCGACCCTGATCGACCGGGCGGAAGCGGATCGTGCGGCCGGCGCCAGCGGGGCGGCGGCATGAGCGTCTGGTCGCAGGCGCCGACGCTGCGCGGGGAACACGTCACGCTGGAGCCGCTGGCGGCCGGGCACGCCGAAGCGCTGGCCGAGGCGGTGCGCGACGGCGAGCTGTGGAAGGCCTGGTACGGCAGCGTGCCGGCGCCGGAAGCGATGCGCGACTACGTGGCCGCCGCGCTGGCGATGCGCGACGCCGGCACGGCGCTGCCCTGGGTGGCGCGCGACCGCCGCGGCGAGATCGTCGGCACCACGCGCTTCTACGACGTCGCCGAGAAGGTGCCGCGCGTGTCCATCGGCTACACCTGGTACGCGGCGCGGGTGCAGCGCACCGGCCTGAACACCGAAGCCAAGCTGCTGCTGCTCGCGCACGCCTTCGAGACGCTGGGCTGCATCGCGGTCGCGCTCAAGACCAGCTGGTTCAACCACGCCTCGCGCGCCGCGATCGCGCGCCTGGGCGCCAGGCAGGACGGCGTGCTGCGCAACCACATGCGGCACAACGACGGCAGCGTCCGCGACTCGGTGGTGTTCTCGATCATCGACGCGGAATGGCCGGCGGTGCGCAGCAACCTGCGGGCGAAACTGGAGAGCCACCGTCATGGCTAGCGGCAAGGCCGGCATCGGCATCGTCGGCGCGCGCGGGCATACCGGCGCGGAACTGATCCGCCTGATCGCGGCGCATCCGCGCTTCGAGCTGGCCTTCGTGTCCTCGCGCGAGCTCGACGGACAACCGGTCTCAGCGCACGTGGCCGAATACCGCGGCGCGCTGCGCTACAGCGCGCCGGCGCACGAGACGCTGCCGGCGCTGGGCGCCGACGCCGTGGTGCTGGCGCTGCCCAACGGCAAGGCCGGCGACTGCGTGGCGGCCTTCGATGCGGCAGGTGCCGATCACGCCGGTTCGGGACCCGTCATCGTCGACCTGTCCGCCGATTACCGCTTCGACGACGGCTGGTACTACGGCCTGCCGGAGCTGACCCGCGCCCGCTACACCGGGCAGCGCCGGATCAGCAACCCGGGCTGCTACGCCAGCGCCATGCAGCTGGCGATCGCGCCGATGCTGGACCTGCTCGACGGACCGGTGCAGTGCTTCGGCGTCTCCGGCTATTCCGGCGCCGGCACCACGCCCTCGGACCGCAACGATCCGCAGAAGCTGCGCGACAACCTGATGCCCTACGCGCTGGCCGACCACCTGCACGAGCGCGAAGTCACGCGCCAGCTCGGCCATCCGGTGGAATTCATGCCGCACGTGGCGCCGCACTTTCGCGGCCTGACCATCACCGCCAACCTGCACCTGCGCGAGCCGCTGGCGCCGGAGGAGGCGCTGGCGCGCTATGCCGCGCGCTACGCCGACGAACCGCTGCTGCGGGTCGGCGAGCGCGCGCCGTGGGTGAGCGAGATCGCCGGCCGCCACGGCGTGGAGATCGGCGGCTTCACCCTGTCCCCGGACGGCCGGCGCCTGGTCGTGGTCTCCGCCCTGGACAACCTGCTCAAGGGCGCCGCGACGCAGGCGCTGCAGAACCTCAACCTGGCCTTCGGCTTCGGCGAGTTAGAGGGGATTCCCGCATGAACATAGTGCCGAGCGCGATCCAGGCCTGCGCGCGCGATCGCGCGGATTTTCGATAGAGCGAGAAACCCCATGTCCGACCTGCTCTGGCAAAAACCCGGCGTCACCGTCGATGCGCAAATCCAGGACTTCCTGGCCGGCGACGACGTGCTGCTGGACCGCGAGTTCTTCCTGCACGACATCGCGGCGAGCAAGGCGCACGCGCAGGGGCTGGAGAGGATCGGCATCCTGTCCGAGGACGAGCGGGCGGCGCTGCTGCGCGAGCTCGACGCGCTGGCCGAGGATTTCCGCGGCGGCGCGTTCGTGCTCGATGCGCGCTTCGAGGACGGCCACAGCGCCATCGAGGCGCGCCTGACCGAGCGCCTGGGCGATGCCGGGCGCCGCATCCACACCGGCCGCAGCCGCAACGACCAGATCCTGGTGGCCACGCGGCTGTGGCTGAAGGAGAAGCTGGCGCGGGTGGAGGCCCTGGACGCGGAGGTCGCCGGCATCGCGCTCGCGCGCGCCGAGGCCGAAGGCGAAGTGCCGCTGCCGGGCTACACCCACCTGCAGCGCGCGGTGGTGTCCTCGCTGGGCATGTGGTGGGCCGGCTGGGCCGAGGCCTTCATCGACGACGCGCAACGCGCCCGCGACACCCTGGCCTGGGTCGACGCCAATCCGCTGGGCACGGCGGCCGGCTACGGCGTCAACCTGCCGCTGCCGCGCGAGGACGTCGGGCAGACGCTCGGGTTCTCGCGCCTGCAGGTCTCGCCGCTGTACGCGCAGCTCTCGCGCGGGAAGTTCGAGATGGCGGCCATCGAGGCGCTCGGCAGCGCCGTGCTCGACCTGCGCCGGCTGGCCTGGGACCTGAGCCTGTTCACCACCGCGGAATTCGGTTTCGTGTCGTTGCCGGCGCAGTACACCACCGGCAGCTCGATCATGCCCAACAAGCGCAATCCGGACGTGATCGAACTGATGCGCGCCAGCTACGCCAGCGTGGCCGCGGCGCGCGGCGAGATCGAGCAGCTGCTGTCGCTGCCCTCGGGCTACCACCGCGACCTGCAGCTGAGCAAGGGCGCGCTGTTCCACGCCTTCGGCAAGGGCCTGCCGGCGCTGGCGCTGCTGCCCGACCTGCTGCGCAACCTGGAATGGAACCGGGCGCGCATGCAGGGCGCGATCGAGGCCTCGATGTACGCCACCGACCTGGCCATCGACCTGGCGCGGAATGGCATCCCGTTTCGCGAGGCCTACCGGCAGGCCGCCGATCCGCAGCGCTGGGCCGGGGGCGATCCCGCCGCCAGCCTGGCCGCGCGCGTGTCGCCCGGCGCGGCCGGCGACCCGCGCCTGGACGTGCTGCGCGCGCGCCTGTCCGAACTCGACCGAACGCGGCCCGCGGCATGAGCGGCCTCTCCGCGACCGCCGCCTTCGGCGAGCAGCAACTGCCGCCCTGGCGCCGCGCCGTGCTCAAGGTGGGCAGCAGCCTGCTCGCCGCGGGCGCCGCCGAAAGCGGGGGCGGCGGCTTGTCGCCGCGCCACGCCGAGGCGATCGCCGCTTTCGTGACCGCCAGCCAGCGCGCCGGGCGCGAGGTGGTGATCGTCTCCTCGGGCGCGGTCGCCGCCGGACGGGCGATCGCGCATCGCACTCCCGTCGCCGGCGCCGCGATGGCCGAGCGCCAGGCGCTGGCCGCGCTGGGGCAGGCGCAGCTGATGGGGTTCTGGCAGGGCTTCTTCGAGCGGCCGGTGGCGCAGGTGCTGCTGACCCACGACGACCTGCGCAACCGCCGCCGCTATCTCAATGCCCGCGCCACGCTGGGCGAGCTGTTGCGCCGCTCGGCGCTGCCGATCGTCAACGAGAACGACACGGTCTCGGTGGACGAGCTCAAGCTCGGCGACAACGACACGCTGGCCGCCATCGTGGCGGCGCTGGTGGATGCGGAGGTGCTATTCATCGCCACCGACATCGACGGCCTCTACGACGCCGACCCGCGCACGCATCGCGATGCCAGGCCGGTCGAGGTGATCGCCCAGCTCAGCGCCTCGCTGATGGCGGTGGCCGGCGGCGCCGGCAGCGCGGTCGGCACCGGCGGCATGCGCACCAAGCTGGAGGCGGCGCAGCGCGCGGCCGCGGCCGGCGTGGCGACGGTGCTGTTCAACGGCACGCGCGCGGATGTGCTGGAAGGCCTGGCGCGCGACCGCCTGGTCGGCACCCGCATCCACGCCGCGCGCAGCCGCGTGGCCGCGCGCAAGCATTGGCTGCAGAACGCGCCGGCCGAGCCGGGCGGCATCTTCGTCGACGACGGCGCCGCGCGCGCGGTGATCGAGAAGGGCGCCTCGCTGCTGCCCGGCGGGGTGCTCGGGGCCGAGGGCGAGTTCCGCCGCGGCGACATGGTGGAGGTGCTGTTGCGCCGCGAACACGAGGACGGCTGCATCGAGAACGCGCGCATCGCACGCGGAGTCAGCCAGTACTCGGCCGCCGACATCCGCCGCATCGCGCGCCGCCATTCGCGCGACATCGAGGCGGCCTTGGGGTACAACTACGGCGAGACGATCATCCATCGCGACGATCTTTCGCTGCTTTGACGCCCAGCGGGCCGCGAGCCGGTCCGCTTCCCGTTCCCGGGCAGGAAGGGAAGGGCGGCCCGCACGGGTGGATTTCTCCAGAGGTTGAGCCATGTCCGACATCAAATCGCAAGCCCTGGCCTGCCGCGACGCCGCGCAGGCGGTGGCGCAGTTGTCCACCGAGGCGAAGAACGCGCTGCTGCGCGCGATGGCCGCGGCGCTGGAGGCCGACGAAGCGGCCATCCTGGCCGCCAATGCGCGCGATCTGGCCGCCGCGGCGGAGAAGGGCATCGGCGGCGCCATGCTCGACCGCCTCAAGCTCGACCCCAAGCGCCTGGCGGCCATCGCCCAGGCGCTGCGCGAGGTGGCCGAGCTGCCCGATCCGGTCGGCCAGGTCACCCGACGCGACACGCGCCCCAACGGCATCGCCATCGAGCGCGTGCGCGTGCCGCTGGGCGTGGTGGCGATGATCTACGAGGCCCGTCCCAACGTCACCGCCGACGCCGCGGCGCTGTGCCTGAAGGCCGGCAACGGGGTGATCCTGCGCGGCGGCAGCGAGGCCATCCATTCCAACACCGCGATCGCCACCTCGCTCAAGCGCGCCCTGCGCGAGGCCGGCGTGCCCGATGCCGCGCTGACGCTTGTGGAGGACCTAAGCCGCGACACCATGCTGGCGCTGCTGCAGCTCAACGACATCGTCGACCTGGCGATCCCGCGCGGCGGCGAAGGGCTGATCCGCTTCGTCGCCGAACATGCGCGGGTGCCGGTGATCAAGCACTACAAGGGCGTCTGCCACCTGTTCGTGGACGCCGATGCCGACCGCGAGCTCGCCCTGCGCCTGCTGCTGGACGGCAAGGTCTCGCGCCCGGGCGTGTGCAACGCGCTGGAGACGCTGCTGGTGCATGCCGACGCGGCGGCCGACTTCCTGCCCAGGGCCGCGGCCCTGCTGCGCGGGCACGGCGTCGAGCTGCGCGGCGATGCGCGCACCCAGGCCCTGGTCGAGGGTGTGGTCGCGGCCGGCGAGGACGACTACGCGGCCGAGTTCCTCGACCTGATCATCGCGGTGCGGGTGGTGGCGTCGCTCGAGGAGGCGATCGCGCACATCCGCCGCTTCGGCTCCGACCACACCGAGGTGATCGCCACCCGGAACGCGGCCAATGCCGAGACGTTCGTGCAGTCGCTGCGCGCGGCGGTGGTGATGGTGAACGCCTCCTCGCGCTTCTCCGACGGCGGCGAGCTCGGCCTCGGCGCCGAGATCGGCATCTCCACCACGCGCCTGCACGCCTACGGGCCGATGGGCGCGGAGTCGCTGACCGTGGAACGCTTCGTCGTGCGCGGCGAGGGACAGACGCGCAACCTGCCTTGAGGCGGACAGCGGGCCTCGGGCCGGGGCGAAGCGAAAGGTGCCGCGGCTCCTGAGTTTGCGCTGCGCCTCGGGCTCTTCCGCATCCGCCGCCGGCCTATGCCATTCGTCACTAGGCCGGTGCGAAGGCCGGGCATACAGTCGCCGCTTCCCCTTGGGAGGCATCCTCATGCGCAACGCATCGATCCGCTGGCTGGCCGTCGCGCTGTTCGCCCTGGCGCCGGGCGCGGCCTGGTCGCAGACCCCGCCGATGACGCCGGACATCACCGGCAAGAAGTTCGTCGCGCCGAAGAACGGCTACGACTACGACAAGCGCGAGGTGATGATCCCGATGCGCGACGGCGTGAAGCTGCATACCGTGATCGTGGTGCCCAAGGGCGCGCTCAACGCGCCCATCCTGCTCACCCGCACGCCCTACGACGCCAGCGGGCGCGCCGGCCGGATGGAGTCCGCGCGCATGCTCGACGTCCTGCCGCAGGGCGACGAGGTGTTCGTGCAGGGCGGCTACATCCGCGTGTTCCAGGACATCCGCGGCAAGTACGGCTCGGAAGGCGACTACGTGGTGACGCGTCCGCTGCGCGGGCCGCTCAACGGCACCAAGGTGGACCATGCCACCGACGCCTGGGACACCATCGACTGGCTGGTCAAGCACGTCGCCGAATCCAACGGGCGCGTCGGCATGATCGGATCCTCGTACGAGGGCTTCACCGTGGTGATGGCGCTCACCGACCCGCATCCCGCGCTGAAGGTGGCGGCGCCGGAAAGCCCGATGGTCGACGGCTGGATGGGCGACGACTGGTTCAACTACGGCGCCTTCCGCCAGGTGAACTTCGGCTACTTCACCATGCAGACCACCGCGCGCGGCAAGGGCGGGATGCCGGTGAGTCAGGGCTACGACGACTACAGCAACCTGCTGCGCGCGGGTTCCGCCGGCGATTTCGCGCGCGCCAACGGCATCGACGCGCTGCCGTTCTGGCGCAAGATGACCGAGCACGCCAGCTACGACGGCTTCTGGCAGGAGCAGGCGCTGGACAAGGTCATGGCGCGCACGCCGCTCAAGGTGCCGACGATGTGGCTGCAGGGACTGTGGGACCAGGAAGACATGTGGGGCGCGATCCACAGCTATGCCGCGATGGAGCCGCGCGACGGCGCCAACGACCTCAACTACCTGGTGATGGGCCCCTGGCGGCACAGCCAGGTCAACTACGACGGCACCACGCTGGGCGCGATGAAATGGGACGGCGACACCGCGCTGCAGTTCCGCCGCGACGTGCTCAAGCCCTTCTTCGACCAGTACCTGGTGGAGGGCGCGCCCAAGGCGCAGACGCCGCCGGTGTTCATCTACAACACCGGCGAGAACCATTGGGACCGCTACGACGCCTGGCCGCGCAGCTGCGAGGCCTCCGGGCAGCAGAAGGCCTGCGCCGGAACGCCGAAGCCGCTGTACCTGCTGGCCGGCGGCAAGCTGGGCTTCCAGGCGCCGGCCGCGGGGCAGGGCGACTACGAGGAATACGTGTCCGATCCCGCCAAGCCGGTGCCGTTCGCGCCGCGCCCGGTGCGCTTCGCCGATCGCGAGATGTGGACCACCTGGCTGGTGCAGGACCAGCGTTTCGTCGACGGCCGTACCGACGTGCTGACCTTCGTCACCGAGCCGCTGACCGAGCCGCTGCGCATCGCCGGCGCGCCCGAGGTGCACCTGCAGGCCTCCACCAGCGGCACCGACAGCGACTGGGTGGTGAAGCTGATCGACGTGTACCCGGACCAGGTGGCCTCGAGCCCGGCGATGGGCGGCTACGAACTGGCGGTCTCGCTGGCGATCTTCCGCGGCCGCTACCGCGAGAGCTTCGAGACGCCGAAGGCGCTCGCCGCCGACCAGCCGCTGCCCTACCGTTTCGGCCTGCCGACCGCCAACCACGTGTTCCTGCCCGGCCACCGCGTGATGGTACAGGTGCAGTCGAGCCTGTTCCCGCTCTACGACCGCAATCCGCAGACCTTCGTGCCCAACATCTTCTTCGCCAAGCCGGAGGACTATCGCAAGGCGACGCAGCGCGTGTGGCATACGCCGGAGCGCGCGAGCTTCATCAGCCTGCCGGTGGTGCAGTAAGCGGTTTCGCGGACATGGATGCGAATGAGAGTGTGCAATGACGGAGGAAAAACCCCTGCCAGGCCCCTGAATCCCCATCGACGTCGCTGCTCACCGATGCATTGCCGCCACGCAGGTGGAGCGCGATTGTGCTGGCCATGATCGTTCTGCAGCTGTTGTTCGCGGTGCCCAACTGGCGAGTGGCGTACTACATGATGCGGCACGGGCACATCAGCCATCCATGGCGCACCATCCTTGGCTACGGAACGCCCGGCCCGGCCATCCCTGGCCGGGCGTTCGCCACCGCAGCCGATGCCGATAGGGCATCGGCTAAGCGCGGGGGCTCACCCAGGTGTCTTCCAGCATTCTCGGCCGGCTGGCCATCCAGCCGCCGACCAGCAGCACGCCGACCGCGACCAGCAGCATCGCGAACGGCCAGCGCCAGCCGTGCGTGGCCTCGTGCAGCACCCCGAACAGCAGCGGCCCGAGGCAGCTCAAGGCATAGCCCAGGCCCTGCATGAAGCCCGACAGTGCGGAGGAGCCGGCCGGCGTGCGCGTGCGCAGGTTGATCAGGGTCAGCGACAGCGGGAAGGTCGCCGGCCCCAGTCCGAGCAGGGCCACCCACACGGCCGGCATCAGCATCGGCGCGAACAGCAGGCCGGCGAAGGCGGTCAGGTGGCAGGCCGCGCATCCCAGGATCAGCGGGAAGGGGTTGGCCACGCGTACCGCCAGCGCCGGCATCGCCAGCGCGGCGATCAGGCCGAAGGCCGAGAACAGCGCGACCATGGTGCCGCCGAACGCCGGCGTCGCGCCTGCCTCGGTCAGCAGCTTGGGCAGCCAGGTGAACATCGAGTAGGTGATCAGCGAGGTGGTGCCGAACATCAGCGCCATGCCCCAGGCGATCGGCGAGCGCCAGACCTGGCCGCGCGCCGGCGGCGCCGCCAGCTCGGGCGCCTCGTCGCCGCCCTTGCAGGCCGCGTCGTGGATGCGCGCCAGCGCCGAACTCTTGCGCCGCTCGGCGAGCAGCACGCCGATCCAGGGCACGGCCGCGGCCAGCGCGGTCAGCGACCAGGCGCCCATCGACCAGCGCCAGCCCACCGAATCGGCCAGCGGCACCGCCAGCAGCGCCGGCAGGATGGTGCCGGCCTGGAGCACGGTGAGGTAGATCGTGCTGATGGTGCCGACGCGGTCGGCGAAGTAGCGCTTGACCAGCGGCGGCAGTACCACGTTGCCGATGCCCATGCCGGCCAGGGCCACGATCGAGCCGAGCATCAGCATGCCCACGCCGTCGGCCAGCGAGCGCGCGATCAGGCCGGCGGCGGCCAGCAGCATCGACAGCAGCGCGGTGCGCTCCAGGCCGAGGCGATGGGCGATCGCCGGCGTGGTGACGCCGAACAGGGCGAACGCGGCGGTGGGCAGCATGCCGAAGACGCCGGCCACGGTGGCGCCGAAACCGAAGGTCCGTCCCAGCGCATCGAGCAGCGGCGTGAGCGAGGTGACGGCCGTGCGCAGATTGAAGGCCGACAGCGCGATGCCGACCAGCACCAGCAGCGCGCCCTTCACCTGTGGGGTCGTGGCGGGACTGCGAAGCGGCGTGGATCGGCTCATGGGCGGAAATTCGAATGCATTTCCGCCATGGTGCCGGAGGACGGCGCCACGACGGCGGATGGCGGTTGCGAAGCGTCGGCGGGGCGGTGGCGTCCGCCGGCGAGAGAATCGGGCATGCGCCCGGAAGCCCGCACAGTTTAACCGCGGCCGGTGACAGCCATGTCAGGACGCCCGCAACGGAGTGTTGCGGGCCGGCCGACCATCCGCGCTCAGCGTTCTGGCTTGAACTCCACCGGCACCAGCACGGTGGAGGCCACCGGCTTGCCCTCGCGCATGGCCGGGTTGAAGCGCCAGCGCATCACCGCATCGCGCGCGGCGCGGTCGAGCGCGCCGATGCGGCTGCGGCGCGCGAAATCGATGCGCGTGGGGCTGCCGTTGGCCGCGACCGTCACCCGCAGTACCACCAGACCGCCTTCTCCGCCGCGCAGCGAGGCGCGGGGGTATTCGGGCTTCGGGCTCTGGCCCGGGATCGGCGTGGCCGTGGCGTTGGTCGCGCGCGCGGATTTTTCCTTGCGCGGCTTGCGCGCCTCCTTCTTCGCGGCGGCCTGCTTCTGCGCGGTGGCCGGGGCCTTGGCCGGCGCCTGCGGCTGGACCGCCGACGGGGCGGGTACCGGCAGCGCGGGCGGCGGCTCGATCATCGCCGTCCTCAGCTGCCGGGTGGCTTCGTCGAACGCGCTGGTGCCCATGGGGACCGGACGCCGCAGGCCGGGATCGGTATAGGTGTGCGAGATCAGCACCAGCGCGGCGATCGCGGCGGCGATGAGCAGCAGGCCCACCAGCACCAGCCAATGGCCGGGCTTGGGCGCGGGCACCAAGGTGCGGGATTCGGCGGGCGGGGTCGGCGGCAGGGCCGGCGTCACCGGCGCGGTCGGCGCGATCGCGGTCACCGACAGCGGATAGGCCCGCTCCTGGTCCATGTGCAGCACCGAGATGCGCCCGGCGTTGAGCGCGGTGGCGATCTCCGGCGTGGCGTGCAGGGCGGCGGCCACGCGGTCGAGGCCGATATTGGCCTGCGCGCTCCTGCGCTCCTTGCCCTTGAAGCGCCAGCGGTTGTACTCGGCCCACAGGATCAGCACTGCCGCCGCGATCGCGGCCATCGCCGGCAGGGCGAGGACCAGGAACGGATCGACCTGGTGCTCGCGCAGGTACAGCTCGAAGATCGTGGTGCGGACGCCGAGCAGCCACAGGATCAGGGTGAGCAGCGGCAGCCACAGGTACAGGTACAGCGCCCAGAACGCCGCGGTGACGACGCCGAAGAACGAGCGGTGCAGCGTCGGCTGCGCCCCCGGCTTGCTGATGATGCGGGGATCGAATTTGCCTTTTTGCGCGCTCATCGCAGCCCCCGGTCCGGGCTGACCCAAGTCGCGCGCTTGCGGCGGCGCTTGAGCAGCGTCTTGGGCACCGCCGTGACTGTGGTCAGCAGGCTGACCAGCCAGTAGGCGATCGGATACCAGATCATCCAGTAGTAGTTGCGGCCCACGCGCGCCTCGTAGCGCCGGTCGATGATCAGGCTGGCGGCGAACTGGGTCAGGCAGACCATGGCCAGGATCACGCCGTGCCAGGACGGCAGGATGCTGCGCACCTGCAGCTGCACCGGCATCTCGACGAACAGGCCGATCGCCCACAGCGCCATGATGAAGATCATCGTATAGGCCCAGATCACGCTGAGCAGGTATTCGAACAGCACCAGCCACATGCGCCGCTTGCGCCAGCTGAGCATGTCGCGGGTATGGCGCAGCATCACCTCGACCCCGCCCTGGGCCCAGCGCAGGCGCTGCTTCCACAGGCCCTTGAGCGTCTCGGGCATCAGGATGAAGCACAGCGCGCGCGGCTCGTAGCGGATGTCCCAATGGTCCATCTGCAGGCGCCAGCTGATGTCGATGTCCTCGGTGATCATGTCGTCGGACCAGTAGCCGATGCGGTGCAGCGCCGTGCGGCGGAATGCGCTGATCACGCCCGAGACGGTGAACAGCCGCCCGTACACGCGCTGGGCGCGCTTGATCATGCCGATGATCGAGGAGAACTCGCCCACCTGCAGGCGGCCGAGCAGGGTGGAGCGGTTGCGGATGCGCGGGTTGCCGGTCACCGCGCCCACGCGCGGGCCCGACATCAGGTGCCAGACCATCCAGTGCACGGCGTATTCGTCGAGCAGGGCGTCGCCGTCGATGCAGACCAGGTATTCCGAGCGCGCGGCCAGCGTGCCCATGCGCATGGCGTTGGCCTTGCCGAGGTTGCGGTCCAGGTGCACCACGCGCAGCCGCTCGTGCTGGGCGGCGAGCTGGTTGAGCTGCTCGGCGGTGTCGTCCTTGCTGCCGTCGTTGATGGCGATGACTTCGAAATCGGGATAGCGCTGCGCCAGCGCGGCGCTGATCGTCTCGCGGACCTGCTCGCCCTCGTTGAAGCACGGGATCAGCACCGAGACCAGCGGCGTGGACTGCAGCGGCGGCGGATCGATGCGCGGGCGCTCTTTCCGTTCGCGGCGGAAGTAGTAGTACAGGCCGCCCGAGATCCAGAAGAAGGACATCAGGATCGGATACAGGAACGCGAACTGGAACAGGATTGCGATCACGGGGGCCACCTTGGCTTGTCGCCTATTTCCTCAGGGGGTAGGGGAATCCGCGCGAGGAGATGACCTCGCGCGCGGCTTCCAGGCGCGGCCTGTTGGCGATGAAGTCGTCCGGGTACCAGGCCAGGTGGCGCACGCCCATCGCCCGCAGCATGCGCGACTGCTCGATCAGCGTCTTGTCGGCGATCGGCTTGCGCGAGCTCCAGTCCAGCGTCTGCAGCTCGAAGATGGTCTTGTCGAACTTCGGGTCGTGCTCGCCGACGGCTTTGGCCAGGTTGCGCAGCCAGGTCCACGGCTTGTGCCCGCTGCCTTCCAGCCAGGGCATGGCCATCAGCGCGGTGTAGTCGTAGTGGCGGTTGAACGCGTCCAGGCGCTGCGCGAACCAGGCCTCGCTGACCGGGTCGACGAGCGTGCGCGCGTACAGGTTGCGCACGGTCTTCAGCTTCGACCGCCAGTGCTCGGAGGCGCGCTTCAGGTCGAGGGTGAAATCGATCAGCGCCTGCGTCCGCTTGCCGGGGTCGCCGCCCAGGGCGGGCAGCTCGTTGTCGCGCAGGAAGGCGTCGTCGTGGAACAGCAGGCCCTGGAAATTGCTGCTCGCCGCCAGTTCGCCGTAGATGCCCTCGATCATCGCCCGCGCCTCGGGCTTGGTGAAGTCCAGGCGATAGACGTCCTTGGGATCGGCATTGGCGATGCCGAGCTCGCGGCGCTTGCCGGCGTCCCGGGGCTCGAAGCCGAGCACCGGCAGCCAGGCGTAGACCTGGGCGCCGGCGCGCGTCTGCAGCTGCCAGGCGACAAAGTTGAACAGGTCCGCGCGCATCGGCAGGTGGCTGTTGGGGAAGTACAGCGCATCGGCCGAGCCGTTGCCGTCGGGGTCGGCGAAGGCCTGCAGGAACACGTAGTTGGGCCCGATCTGCTTGACCCGCTCGATCAGCGCGTCGATGTTGCGCGACTGCTGCTGCGGATCGGCATCGTAGACGTTGTCCAGGTCGACCTGCACGGCGCGGATGCCGTCCAGGCGCATGTCGCGGCGCAGGTCGACGGCGAGGTCGGAGGCGGGCGGATTGTTGGTGATCAGCAGGCGCGCCAGCCCTTCCAGGCCGTGGTCGAGCAGGGTGGTGCGGCCTTCCAGGTCGAAGGTCACGCCCATGCCCAGGTCCGTGGCGATGCCGTTGGCGATGCCGTTCTCGGCGCCGTAGGGCCACACCACCGAGCGCGGCGCGCGGCCGAGGTGCTTGGCGATCTTGTCGCGGCTGCCGGCCAGGTCGGCGCGCACGCGTGCGGCGTAGGCGGCCTCGTCCTCGTAGCGGCCGGTGGCCGCGTCGTAGCGCAGCGAGACCGCCGCCGGCCGCTGGTTGCCCTGCGGATTGGCGAGCAGGCCATGGTGCATGTCGTCGGTGTGCGAGGCGATCTCGACCAGGCCGGAATCCTGCATCTCCCGCAGCTGCTCCCAGGTAACGAAATCCTCGCGTCCCATCGGCCGGCTGAACTGCACGGTCTGGCCCTGGGGCAGGTCGACCCAGGCGGTGATCACCGCGACCAGGGCGGGGTACTTGTAGGCGCGCAGCAGCGGGAACACCTTGGTGTACACGCTGCGCAGGCCATCGTCGAAGGTGAGCAGCACCGGCTTGCTCGGCAGCTTGGCGCGGCCGGCGGAGGCGTCGATGACCTGCTGCAGGCTGACCGGGTGATAGCCCTGCGCCGCCAGCCAGTCGAGGTGGGCGATGAAGTTCTGCGTGCTGGTCGCGAACTGGTCGGCGTCGCCGTGCGGGGCGACGTCGTCGCGGATGTCGTGGTAGTTCAGCACCAGCAGCGGCTGGTCGGCGGATTGCGGCGCCGGTTCGGCCGCCGCGACGCCGCCGACGGGAAGCAGGGCGAGCAGCAGCAACAGCAGGCCGAGCGGGCTCAGGAATCGATGGGCAGCCATGTGGTTATTTTCCCCAGCGGAATTCGGCGTCGAAGCCAAGGTGACGCTCGCGCCGTCCGTCGTAGACCGGACGCGACCAGTTGATGCCATAGACCAGCGCCTTGCCGGCCGCGAATTGCCACTCGTGCTCGTAGCGCAGCGAGGGCACCCAGGCGGTGCCGTAGCCCTCCTGCCAATAGGGGCCGACGGTCGCCGTCAGGCGGTGGCGGAAATGGCGCTCGTACTCGCGCCAGACCAGCTGGTCGGCGCGCACGCCCAGTTCCATCGAGGCGTCCCGAGAAGGATTGAAGTAGGGCGCATCGTCGCGCGTGCCGCGGCTGGTGTAGATCGAGGCCAGGCCGTTGAGCAGGAAGTGCGGACGCGTGAGCAGGCGCTGGTCCAGGTCCACGCCCAGCGACTGGCGGCGGTTGCCGTCCTCGAAGCGGTAGGCCTGGGCGGTGGCACCCACGGTGGTCAGCTCGCTGGGATGCCAGTCGAGGCTGACGGCCGCCGAATCGGCGGTGATGCCGAAGGCGCGGGCCTGCAGCGAGGCCTCGGGATCGTACTTGCGCAGCGCCAGGCCGGCGTCGAGCACGTCGCTGAAGCGCCAGCCGATGTCGAGGCTGGCGCCGGTGTTGTCCAGGTCGTCGAAGGAACGGTTGGCCTGCAGGTGCACGTCGAGGCGGTCGTAGGCGTAGCGCACGCCCACCGCGCCGCGGCGGTCGTGGATGCGGCGGTCGTTGAAGTCGGCGTAGCGGTCGGCATAGCCGGCGGTCAGGCGCCAGCGGTCGTCCCACAGCGGCGTTTCCGCCTCGATGCCGTAGACGCCGTCGCGCGAGCCGACCGGCGACACGCTGCGGTTGCCGTTGGCGTCGCTGCGCCCCCAGCCGGCGAAGGCGCGCCACTGCCAGCCCATGTAGCGCTGCCAGCGGTCGCGCAGGGTGCGCGAGTTGAGCGTGTCTGGGTAGACCCGCTGCAGCTCGTCGTAGATCGGGCGCGCCTGGTCGCTGCGCTGCAGTTCCAGCAGCGATTCGATCTGCCCGCTGCGGGCGTCGACGCTTTGCGGGTCGAGCGTGGCGGCCATGCGGTGGCGCTGCAGGGCGCGCTCGTGCCAGCCGCGGCGGTCGTAGACCGAACCGAGCGAGGACTGCACGCCGGAATCGTCCGGCCCGTAGACGCTCATGGTCTCCAGGGTCTTCTGCGCGCCGGCGAGATCGCCGCCGTAGGAGCGCACCATCGTCTGGTTGATCTCGGCGTGGTACCGGTCCCAATTCGGGAAGGCTTCCTTGGCGTCGGGCGCGACGCGCCATTCGGGGTTGGCCGCGACCAGCGCGTCGAGTTCGGGCTGGGCGAGGTCGTAGCGCTCGGATTCCATCAGCGCGTAGGCGTGCATGGCCTGGAATTCGACTTTCTTCGGATCGCCGTCCGGGATCGCGGCGATCGCCTTCTCCAGGACCGGCGCGGCTTCCTTGGGGCGCTTCTGGTCCATCAGCGAGGCGCCGACCGGGATCAGGGCATAGGCGGGGACCTCGTGGCCCTCCGCGCGCAGCTTTTCGTATTCCTGGACCACCTCGCGATGGCGCTCGAGCTGGTTGAGCAGTTCGAGGCGGTCGTAGCGCAGCCGCAGCGGCGCGCGCGAGGCGTCCAGGCCGGCGCGGCGCAGATAGTCGTCGATGGCGGCCTCGGCGGCGCGGGCTCCGTCCAGGCGGCGGGCTTCGTCGGCGACGAAGTCGTCGCCGGCCGAGATCAGGCGCGCGATCCGGTCCAGCTCGATGCGCTGGGCTTCCTCGGCGCTGAACAGCTGCGGCCTGGCGCGGTAGAGCTGCCAGGCACGCTCGCGCGCGCCGATCTCGCTCAGGGTGTGCACGCGCAGCGCATACAGCGCATCGCTGTCGGGGTAGCGGGCGGCGGCCTGCTCGATCCGCGCCAGGGCGGCCTGCCACTGCTGCTGGTCGCGCAACTGCCGGATCTCGCCGAGGGAGCTTTCCAGCGTGGCCGGGGCGGAGGCGCCGGCTTGCGCCCAGGAAGAGGTGGCGGCAGTCGCGAGCGCGAGCGCCAGCGTCAAGCGGCGCATCGATGAGGGAGTCGGCATGGAAGCCCCGTGCGGTTGCGGCGGATTAAAATGTGATGTTAGTCACACAACTTGTCAGATTATGACAAATCCCAGCAACGAAGCATGAATTGGGGTGGTCCGAATCTTCACAAACATGAACAATGCGCGCGGTGGGACGGCGTACCGATGACATGCTGGCGAACCACACACTTGGGAACTACGCAGTGAAAAGGACTGCATCGCGACGCACGCTGGGCGTCCGCGGTCGCCGAGGGCAGGGAGGCCCGGAATACGGCGAAGGAATGGTCGGGGAGACAGGATTCGAACCTGCGACCTCTACGTCCCGAACGTAGCGCTCTACCAGACTGAGCTACACCCCGACTTGGGTGAGCCGCGCATTGTAGAGATGCAGGGTGGTGCGGAGCAAGAGTCTCGCGCCGGAGGCCGGTCCGGGCGGATGCCCGGGTACCCGAGGCGCGGCGGTGCGTGGGGCGGGTTGCGCTTCGCGGCGGCCGGCTGGTCGCCTGCGCGCGCGCCGCCGCGCGCTGCGCGGGCCGGAACGTTCAGCCCTTGCCGGCGTTGCCCTAAACTGTGGACCGCAAACGCGCAGGTGCTCTGCGCCGGAGTCCTCCCCTTGATCAAGCCGCGCACGCCCCCCGGCGTCCTGGAGCTGTTGCCACGCGACCAGATCGCGTTCCAGCGCATGCTCGATACCATCCGCGCCACCTTCGAGCGTTTCGGCTTCCTGCCGGTGGAGACGCCGGTGTTCGAACTGTCCGACGTCCTGCTGACCAAGTCCGGCGGCGAGACCGAGCGCCAGGTGTACTTCGTGCAGTCCACCGGCGCGCTGGAGAAGACCGGCGACGCACTGCCCGAGCTGGCCCTGCGCTTCGACCTGACCGTGCCGCTGGCGCGCTACGTCGCCGAGCACGAGCATGACCTGGCGTTCCCGTTCCGCCGCTACCAGATGCAGCGCGTCTATCGCGGCGAGCGCGCCCAGCGCGGCCGCTTCCGCGAGTTCTACCAGTGCGACATCGACGTGATCGGCAAGGACACGCTGTCGCCGCGCTACGACGCCGAGATCCCGGCGGTGATCCATGCCGCGTTCTCGGCGCTGAACATCGGCGCGTTCACCATCCAGCTCAACCACCGCAAGCTGCTGCGCGGCTTCTTCGAGGGGCAGGGCATCGCCGACGACCGGCAGGTGGCGGTGCTGCGCGAGATCGACAAGCTCGACAAGCGCGGCGAGGACGCGGTCAAGGCGACGCTGGCCGGCGAGGGCTTCGGCCTGGGCGCCGACGCCATCGACCGCCTGATGGCCTTCTCGCGGGTGCGCTCGCAGGGCCACGACGACGCCCTGGCCAAGCTCGACGCGCTCGGCGCCGGCACGCCCCTGTTCGAGGAAGGGCGCGAGGAACTGCGCGCGCTGCTGCAGCGCCTGCGCGCGATGGGCGTGCCCGAGAGCGACTACGCGATCAACCTGTCGATCGCGCGCGGCCTGGACTACTACACCGGCATGGTCTACGAGACCCAGCTCGACGCCCATCCGCAGATCGGGTCGATCTGCTCGGGCGGGCGCTACGACAACCTGGCCAGCCACTACAGCAAGTCCAGGCTGCCGGGCGTGGGCATCTCCATCGGCCTGACGCGGCTGTTCTGGCAGTTGCGCGAGGCCGGCCTGGTGGCGACCGCCGACAGCTCGGTGGACGTGCTGGTGTCGCTGCTCGACGACGCCGAACTCGACCACGCCCTGGCGCTGTCGCAGCGCCTGCGCGCGGCCGGGCTCAACGTCGAGACCCAGCAGGAGCCGCGCAAGCTGGCCAAGCAGCTGCAGTACGCCGACCGCGCCGGGATCCGCTTCGTGGCGATCCGCGGCGAGGACGAGGCGGCCAAGGGCGTGGTGGCGGTGCGCGACCTGCGCCGCGGCGAGCAGTTCGAGGTCGCCGAGGCGGAGCTGCCCTCGGCGCTGCGCACCGAGCTGGAGCAGGCCAAACTCAAGCTATGACGGACGTACCATGACGGGCATTGCATGGCGAGCGTGCCATGACGAGCATGTTCACCGTGCCCGACCGGCAATCGCATTCGTACGAGGAAATCGTGAGAACTGATATGGACTTTGTGTTCGCGGCGAACCGCCGCCTGGCGCGGCCGGCCGCGGGAGATGCGCGATGAAGGCGATCCAGCTCGACGGCCGTTCGCTGACCCGCGCCAAGCTGTGCGCGGTCGCGCACGGCGCGCAGGTGGCCCTGGACGAGGGCGCGCTGGCGGCGGTGGCGCGCGCCGCCGACTTCCTGGCCGAGCAGGTGCGCCGCGAGGAGCCCATCTACGGGGTGTCCACCGGCTTCGGCAGCAATGCCGACAAGCTGCTCGGCGCGCATCCGCTGCGCGACGAGCTGCCGGGCGCGGCGCCTTCCGGGCGTTCGCTGCACGCCGAACTGCAGCAGAAGCTGATCGTCACCCACGCCGTGTGCGTGGGCGAGCCGCTGTCGGCCGAGGTGGTGCGCGCGATGCTCTGCATCCGCATCAACACGCTGCTGCACGGGCATTCGGGCATCCGCGTGCAGACGCTGCAGGCGCTGGCGGCGATGCTCAACGCCGGCATCGTGCCGGTGGTGCCGGCGCTGGGCTCGGTGGGCGCCAGCGGCGACCTCGCGCCGCTGTCGCACCTGGCCATCGTGCTGCTGGGCGGCGGCGAGGCCTTCCATGGCGGCGAGCGCGTGCCCGGCGCGGAGGCGCTGCGCCGCGCCGGCCTGGAACCGGTGGCGCTGTCCTACAAGGAAGGCCTGGCGCTCAACAACGGCACCGCGCAGATGCTGGCCTGCGGCGTGCTGGCCGTGCAGCGGATGCAGGATCTGCTCGACACCGCCGACCTCGCCGCGGCGATGACCGTGGACGCCTTCGCCGGACGCCTGGGCGCCTTCGCCGAGGAGGTGCACGCCCTGCGTCCGCACCCGGGGCAGGTGCATGTGGCCGCGCAACTGCGCGCGCTGCTGGCCGGCTCCACGCTGGCCGACATTCCCTACCACCTGGTGCCGCGCTTCCGGCAATGGCTGCCGGGCAGCTGGGATACCGACCAGGCGCGGCAGCTGAGCTTCGACATCGGCTGGGACTGGGTGCCGCTGGGCCAGCGCCATGGCCGCGAGAAGTTCTACCGGCGCTTCAAGCCCTTCCGCGGCGGCAAGAAGCACCAGCCGCAGGACAGCTATTCGCTGCGCTGCGTACCGCAGGTGCACGGCGCGGTGCGCGACGCGGTGGAGCAGGCCAAACGCGTGCTCGACATCGAGCTCAACGCGGTCACCGACAACCCGCTGGTGTTCCCGGACCGGCAGGCCGAGCACGTCGAGCAGCAGGTGATCTCGGCCGGCCATTTCCACGGCATGCCGCTGGCGCTGGCGATGAGCTACGTGAAGGCGGCGATCCCGGTGCTGGCCTCGATCAGCGAGCGCCGCCTCAACAAGCTGGTCGACCCGGCCACCAACGACGGTCTGCCGGCGTTCCTGATCGGCAACGAGGACGGCACCGAGTCCGGTTTCATGATCGTGCAGTACACGGCGGCGGCGATCGTCAACGACCTGGCCAGCCGCGCGCATCCGGCCAGCGTCTATTCGATCCCGACCTCGGCCAATGCCGAGGACCACGTTTCGATGGGCGCCAACGAGGCGCGCCACGTGCTGGCGATGGCCGACGACCTGGGCAAGGTGCTGGCGCTGGAGCTGCAGACCGCGGCGCAGGCGCTGGACCTGCGCCGCGACATGATCAACGCCGCGCGCGATCTGGCGCGGCGCGCCGACGCCCGCACCCTGGCGGCGAAGGTGCAGGGCGGTCCGGCGCCCGACCATCCCGACTACGCGGTGTTCCTGGAGGAGGTGGAGGCCTTGCGCGCCGAGCTGGCCGCCGCCGAGGCCTTCCATCCCGGCGGCGCGGTCGCCACCGCGCACGCGGCGATCCGCGAGAAGATCGCCTTCCTCGGCCAGGACCGCGCGCTCGACGGCGACGTCGCCGCCGCCGTGCGGCTGGTGGCCGACGACGCCGTGCTGGCGGCGTTGCACTCGTGAGCGGGGCGGACGGAGGAGGGCGGCGATGAACCTGACGCTTCACTACGGCTGGCTCGGCGTGCTCGAGGCCGGCGGCATCGCCTTCGCGATCGGCGCGGTGTTCTGCCTGATCTGGCGCCCGCTGTGCCGGCTGATGGGCCTGGACAGCGGCCACGTCATCGGCTGGGCGGGCTTCGCGGCGGTGATCGTCGCCGCCGGCATCGACCTGCGCCACCTGGTGTCGCTGTTCTTCGTCAATCCGGGCTCCCCGGCCTATGCGCAGCAGGCGCTGGCCAACATCCACGATCCGGACCGCCTGGGCGCCCGCGTGCTGATCGAGATGATCTGCGCGTTCAGCGGCGTGGTGCTGGTCTGGCTGGGCTACGAGCACCTGGGCAAGCGCCGCGGCTGAGCCGGCGGCGCATTTCCTGAATCGACCATGCGGGTCCGGCCCGGAAGGCGGGTTGACGGCGCGCTCCCCGGTTGCTTTAATGTATTAACGCGCTAATACATTAACCCAATGAAACAACGACTCGAACCCCTGCCGGAACGCGACGCGGACGCCTCCTTCAAGGCGCTGGCGCGGGCGCTCGCCGGCCTGAGCCGGGCGCAGGACGTGGCGGCCTTCCTCGAAGACCTGTGCACGCCGGCCGAGATCGAGGCCATGGCCGACCGCTGGCGCGTGGTGCCGCTGCTGCTGGAAGGGGTCCCGTACCGGGAAATCCACGAGCGCACCCAGGTCAGCGTGACCACCATCGGCCGCGTCGCGCGCACGCTGGAGCGGGGCGCCGGCGGCTACGCCATCGCCGCGCGCCAGTCGACGGCCGCGCGCCCGAAAGCCGCGCACTGAAATTCCGGCTCGAGACCGCCCGCATGAGCATGCCCGCATGAGTCCTCCCCTTGCCGCGATCGCGCGCGATCGCCTGCGCATCGCCATCCAGAAGTCGGGGCGCCTGAGCGAGCCGGCGCGCGCGCTGCTGGCCTCGTGCGGGCTGTCGTGGCGCGAGAGCCGCGACAAGCTGTTCTGCTACGGCGAATCGCTGCCGGTGGACCTGCTGCTGGTGCGCGACGACGACATTCCCGGACTGCTGGCCGACGGCGTCTGCGACTACGGCATCGTCGGCCGCAACGTGCTCGCCGAGCAGGCGGGCGAGCGCGCCGAGCGCGGATTGCCGCAGGTGGCCCATGAACTGCGCGCCCTCGGCTTCGGCGGCTGCCGGCTCGAGATCGCCGTGCCCGACGGCTGGAGCTGGGAAGGGCCGTCGCAGCTGCAGGACCGCCGCATCGCCACCAGCTATCCCTACCTGCTGCAGGGCTGGCTGCGCGAGCAGGGCGTCCAGGCCACCGTGGTGACGCTGTCCGGCTCGGTGGAGATCGCGCCGCGGCTCGGCCAGGCCGACCTGGTCTGCGACCTGGTCTCCAGCGGCGCCACGCTGGTCGCCAACCAGCTCAAGCCGGTGACCACGCTGCTGCGCAGCGAAGCGGTGCTGGCGGGGCCGAAGGCGCCCTTCGCCGACGCGCGCGCGGAACTGGCGCAACTGCTGCTGCGCCGGCTGGACGGCGTGCTCAAGCTCAAGGACAGCCGCCTGCTGCTGTTCCAGGCCGAGCGCCGCGCCGTGCCGGACCTGCTCAAATTGCTGCCCGACGCCGAGACGCCGATGACGATGTATCAGGTGGACGGCGCCGACACGCTGGCGCTGCAGGCCCTGTGCCATGGCGCGATGACCTGGCAGCGCCTGGAAGACCTGCGGCACGCCGGCGCGCGCGGACTGATGGTGCTGCCGGTGGAGAGGACGCTGGCATGAGAACCGTTCTGCCTACGCGCAACGCCGAACGATGGAGGATCGCGTGAGCGCGGTCGCACCAAGCCAAGCCCCGATCGCGCAGCGCGTCGATTGGGCGAGCCTGGACGCGGCCGCGCGCGAGCGCGTCCTGCAGCGCGCCACGCAGGCGACCTCGCGGCAGCGGGCCGACGCCGTGGCCGGCATCCTGGCACGGGTGCGCGAGGGCGGCGATGCCGCCTTGCGCGAGCTGGGGCTGCGCTTCGACGGCGTCATGCTGCAGGACTTCGAGGTGGGCGAGGAGGAATTCGCCGCCGCCGAGGCCGTCGTGCCGGCGCGGTTGCGCGCGGCCATGCGCGCGGCCGCCGAGCGCATCGAGGCGTTTCATCGCGCCGGCATGACCCGGCCCTACGCCGTGGAGACCGCGCCCGGCGTGGTCTGCGAAAGGATCGTCCGCCCCATCGGCCGCGTCGGGCTGTACGTGCCGGCCGGCAGCGCGCCGCTGCCGTCGACGGCGCTGATGCTGGGCGTGCCGGCGCGGCTGGCCGGCTGCGCCGAGGTGGTGCTGTGCACGCCGCCGCGCCGCGACGGCGGCGCCGATCCGGCGGTACTGGCGGCCGCCAGGCTCACCGGCGTCTCGCGGGTGTTCAAGCTCGGCGGCGCGCAGGCCATCGCGGCGATGGCCTTCGGCAGCGAATCGGTGCCGCGCTGCGACAAGCTGTTCGGGCCCGGCAACGCCTACGTCACCGAGGCCAAGCAGCAGGTGGCGCAGGCCGGCGCGGCGGCGATCGACATGCCGGCCGGTCCGTCCGAGGTGCTGGTGATCGCCGATGCCGGCGCCGACGCGGACTTCGTCGCCGCCGACCTGCTGTCGCAGGCCGAGCACGGCGCCGATTCGCAGGTATTGCTGCTCTCCGACGATGCCGGCCTGCTGGCGCGGGTGGAGACGGCCCTGGAGACGCAGCTGGCGCGCCTGCCGCGCGCCGGCATCGCCCGTGCCGCGCTGTCGCGCTCGCGGCTGGTGCTGACGCGGACGCTGGAGGAGGCGTTCGCGATCAGCAACGACTACGCGCCCGAGCACCTGATCCTGGCGCTGCGCGCGCCGCGCGCCTGGCTGGACCGGGTGCAGGCCGCAGGTTCCGTCTTCCTCGGCGACTGGACGCCTGAGGCGCTGGGCGACTACTGCAGCGGGACCAACCACGTCCTGCCGACCAACGGCGCGGCGCGCGCCTACAGCGGCGTGAGCGTGGCCAGTTTCCAGAACGCGGTGAGCGTGCAGTCGGCCACGCCCGCCGGTCTTGCGGCCATCGGCCCGGACGCGGTGACGCTGGCCGAGGCCGAGGGCCTGGACGCGCACGCCAACGCCGTCGCACTGCGGTTGCGGGCGGCGGAGGCGGCACGATGAGCGCGCTGCTCGAACTCGTGCGCGCCGACCTGCGCGGCTTCGGCGGCTACAGATCCGCGCGCAGCGAGGCGCTGCGCGGCGAGGTCTGGTTGAACGCCAACGAATCGGCCTGGGGCAATCCGGCGGATGCGGACGGCGGATGCCGGCGCTATCCGGAGCCGCAGCCGGCGGCGTTGCGCGCGGCGCTGGCGGCCCTGTACGGCTGCGCGCCGGAGCGGCTGCTGATCGGCCGCGGCAGCGACGAGGCGATCGACCTGCTGGTGCGCGCGCTGTGCGAACCCGGGCGCGACGCGGTGCTGGTGGCCCCGCCGGTGTTCGGCATGTACGCGGTGAGCGCGCGGCTGCAGGGCGCGCGGCTGCTGGAAGTGCCGCTGCTGGAAGTGCCTTCGCGCGAGGACGCCGGCGCGGGCGCCACGACCTTCGCGCCGGATTTCGCCGCCATCGCGGCGACCGCGCTGGCGCAGTCGGTCAAGCTGGTGTTCCTGTGCTCGCCGGGCAATCCCACCGGCGAGGCGCTGGCGCACGCGGACATCGAAGCGCTGGCGCGGCGGCTGTCCGGCCGCGCGCTGCTGGTGGTGGACGAGGCCTACGGCGAATTCTGCGAAACGCCGTCCGCGCTGGCGCTGCAGGCGCGCTGCGACAACCTCGTAGTGCTGCGGACCCTGTCGAAGGCGCATGCGCTGGCCGCCGCGCGCGTGGGCTGCGCGATCGCCGATCCGGCGTTGATCGCGGTGCTGCGCGCCTGCCAGGCGCCGTATCCGGTGCCCGCGCCGTGCGCGGACCTGGCCCTGGCCGGGCTGGCGCCGGCGGCGCTGGCCGACGCCGCGCGCCGCGTGGCGGCCGTTCGCGCCGAGCGGCAACGCCTGCGCGCGGCGCTGGCGGGCCTGCCCGCGGTCACGCGCGTGTACCCCTCGCAAGGCAATTTCCTGCTGGCGCGCTTCGCCGACGCCGAATCCGCGTTCGCGGCGCTGCTGGAGGCCGGCGTGGTGGTGCGCGACCAGCGTGCGGCGCCGCAGCTGGGCGATGCCCTGCGCATCACGGTCGGCACGCGCGAGCAGAACGACCGCGTGCTGGCCGCCTTGGCCGCGATGCCCGTGGCGCAGGCGAGGGCGCGCGCATGAGGCCCATCCTCTTCATCGACCGCGACGGCACCCTGATCGAGGAGCCCGCCGATTTCCAGATCGACGCCTTCGAGAAGCTGCGCCTGGTGCGCGGCGCGGTGCCGGCGCTGCTGCGCCTGCGCGATGCCGGCTATCGCTTCGTGATGGTGACCAACCAGGACGGCCTGGGCACCGAGCTGTTTCCGCAGGCCGCCTTCGACGGCCCGCACGGCCTGATGCTGCAGGTTTTCGAGAGCCAGGGCGTGGTCTTCGAGGAGGTGCTGATCGACCGCAGCCTGCCCGCCGACCGGTCGCCCACGCGCAAGCCCGGCATCGGACTGGCGCTGCCGTACCTGCGCGACCGCAGCATCGACTGGGCGCGTTCTGCCGTGATCGGCGACCGCGAGAGCGACGTGCGCTTCGCCGACAACCTCGGCATCCGCGCCTTCCAGCTGCGCACCGCGCAGTTCGGCGGCGAGTGGGACTGGGCGGCGATCGCGCACGAGCTGGTCGATGCGCCGCGGCGCGCCTCGGTGCGCCGCGATACCCGCGAGACGCAGATCCGCATCGACCTCGACCTGGACCGCAGCGCCGAGCCGGAGGTGCGCACCGGCCTGCCGTTCTTCGACCACATGCTCGAACAGATCGGCAAGCACGGCGGCATCGCGCTGACGGTGCGTGCCGACGGCGACCTGCACATCGACGAGCACCACACGGTCGAGGACACCGGCCTGGCGCTGGGCCAGGCGCTGCGCGAGGCGCTGGGCGAGAAGCGCGGCATCGGCCGCTACGGCTTCACCCTGCCGATGGACGAGACGCTGGCCAGCGCGGCGCTGGACTTCGGCGGCCGGCCGTACTTCGTCTTCGAGGGCGCGTTCCGGCGCGAGCGCGTGGGCGACCTGCCGACCGAGCTGGTGCCGCACTTCTTCCGCTCCGTGTGCGACGCCGCCGGCCTCAACCTCAACCTGCAGGTGCGCGGCGACAACGACCACCATCAGGTGGAAGCCTGTTTCAAGGCCTTCGCGCGGGCGCTGCGGCAGGCGGTGCGGCGCGAGGGCAGCGAACTGCCCACCACCAAGGGCCTGTTGTGAAGGTGGCGTGATGAACATCGCCCTGATCGATGCCGGCGGCGCCAATCTCGGCTCGGTGCGCTACGCGCTGGAGCGGCTTGGCCTGACGCCGCGCCTGGTGCGCGACGCCGGCGGCCTGGCCGGCGCGGAGCGGGTGATCCTGCC
Organism: Luteimonas aquatica; assembly: GCF_022662575.1. Lineage (GTDB taxonomy): Bacteria > Pseudomonadota > Gammaproteobacteria > Xanthomonadales > Xanthomonadaceae > Luteimonas > Luteimonas aquatica. Next base: position 332,015 of record NZ_JALBFU010000001.1, read on the forward strand.
CGGCGTGGGCGCGGCGGCGCCGGCCATGCGCGCCCTGGCCGCGCAGGGCCTGATCGAAGCGCTGCGCGGCCTGCGGGTGCCGCTGCTGGGCGTCTGCCTGGGCATGCAACTGCTCTACGAGTCCTCGGAGGAGGGCGGCGACACCCCCTGCCTGGGCCTGCTGCCGGGGCGGGTGCGGGCGTTGCGGCCGGCCCCCGGCATCCGCATTCCCCACATGGGGTGGAATGCCTTGTCCTGCGTTACAGGGAATGGACTGCTGCAAGGCATCCGGGACGGCGACCAGGCCTACTTCGTGCATGGCTACGCCGCACCGGTCGACGTGGGCGCATCGGGCACCAGCGTGCTGGCCACCGCGCATCACGGCGAAGCCTTCGCAGCCATCGTCCGGCGGGGACTGTATTTCGGCGCGCAGTTCCATCCGGAACGATCTTCGGCCCTTGGGTCACGGCTGCTGGAGAACTTCATCCGATGGGTACCATGAACGCATATGCGCTGCGCGAAACCTTCCAGATCTACCCGGCCATCGACGTGCGCAGCGGCCGCGTCGTACGCCTGGCGCAAGGCGACTACGCGCGCGAAACCCGATACGCCGACGATCCTTTCACGCTGGCGCGCAGCTACGCCGACGCCGGCGCGCAATGGCTGCACCTGGTCGACCTCGATGCCGCCCGCAGCGGCGGCTACACGCTGGGCGAGCTGCTGCGCCGGCTCAAGGCCGAGACGCCGCTGCTGGTGCAGACCGGCGGCGGGGTGCGCAACGAGGCCGACATCGAACGCCTGCTGCAGGACGGCGCCGACCGCGTCGTGGTCGGATCGCTGGCCGTCACCGAGCCCAACCGCGTGGTGGACTGGATCAAGCGCTACGGCAGCGAGCACCTGACGGTGGCGCTGGACGCCTGGTGCGGGCAGGACGGACGCTGGTTCCCGACCAGCCACGGCTGGACCCAGCCCGGCCGCCGCACCATCGGCGACCTGGTGCGCTTCTATTCGCGCTCGGGCCTGCGCCACCTGCTGTGCACCGACATCGCCCGCGACGGCACCCTGGCCGGGCCCAATCTGCAGCTGTACCAGCTGCTGCGGCAGTGGGCGCCGCGCCTGGAACTGCAGGCCTCCGGCGGCGCCCGCGACCTGGACGACGTGCGCGACGCGCGCGGCGCCGGCTGCGCGGGCATCGTGCTGGGCAAGGCGCTGCTCGAGGGCAGGTTCGACCTGCCGCAGGCGTTGCGGTGCTGAGCCGTCGCATCATCCCTTGCTTGGATGTGCGCGACGGCCGTGTCGTCAAGGGCGTGCGTTTCCGCGACCACGTCGACATGGGCGACATCGCCGAGCTGGCCCTGCGCTACCGCGACCAGGGCGCCGACGAGCTGGTGTTCTACGACATCGCCGCCAGCCCGCAGGGCCGCAGCGTCGACCGCGGCTGGGTGGAGGCCGTGGCGCGGCGCATCGACATTCCCTTCTGCGTCGCCGGCGGCATCCGCAGCGTGGAGGACGCGCGCGCGGTGCTGCATGCCGGCGCCGACAAGATCTCGATCAATACCCCGGCGCTGGAGCGGCCGGAACTGATCGGCGAGATCGCCGAGGCCTTCGGCGTGCAGTGCGTGGTGGTCGGCATCGATTCGCTGCGCGATGCCGACGGGCAATGGCGCGTGCGCAGCCATACCGGCGATCCGGACGCCATGCGCGCGCTGCCGCGGCGCACCCTGGACTGGGTGGCGCAGGCGCAGGCGCTCGGGGCCGGCGAGATCGTGCTCAACTGCATGGGCAGCGACGGCGTGCGCGGCGGCTACGACATCGACCAGCTGCGCGCGGTGCGCGCGCTGTGCCGGGTGCCGCTGGTGGCCTCGGGCGGCGCCGGCGCGCCGGCGCACTTCATCCAGGTGTTCCGCGAGGCCGACGTCGACGGCGCGCTGGCCGCCAGCGTGTTCCACAGCGGCCAGATCGCGATTCCCGCGCTCAAGGGCGAGCTGCGCCAGGCCGGCATCCGGGTGCGCCATGGCTGAGCGTGTCGCGACCGCGCTCGATATCGAAGCGCTGGCCTGGGACAAGCAGGGCGGCCTGCTGCCGGCGATCGTGCAGGATGCGCGCACCCTGCGCGTGCTGATGCTCGGCTACATGGACCGCGCCGCGCTGCAGGCCACGCTGCGCGAAGGCCGGGTCACTTTCTTCAGCCGCAGCCGGCAGCGGCTTTGGACCAAGGGCGAGCAGAGCGGACACGTGCTCGAACTGGTCCGCCTGGAGACCGACTGCGACGGCGACACGCTGCTGGTGCAGGCCCGGCCGCTCGGCCCCACCTGCCACCTCGGACGCGAGAGCTGCTTTCCCGAGGCGCCGGGCGCGCAGCTGGCCGCGCTCGATCTGCTGGTCGAACGCCGCGAGCGTGAACGCCCGGCGGAGAGCTACACCACGCGCCTGTTCGAGGGCGGCATCCGCCGCGTCGCCCAGAAGGTGGGCGAGGAGGGCGTGGAAACGGCGCTGGCCGCCGTCGCCGAGGACGATGCCGCCTTGCTGGGCGAGGCGGCCGACCTGGCCTATCACCTGCTGGTGCTGCTGCGCGCGCGCGGCCTGGGCCTGGCCGACCTGGAGCGCGCGCTGCGCGAGCGCGAACGCTAGCGGACTCCGCTGCGACGCTCGACCGGCGGCCACGCGGCCGCATGCCGTGCGTTCCGTGATGCCGGTCATCGTGCCCCGCGCGTGACTTCCCGCAGTCGGAGGCGCGCGGGCGAGCGGGGCATAATCGCCGTTTCCGACCAGGGCGACGGCGATGGGCCACCGGTTCTTCTGTACCTGCTTGCTGCTGATCGCCGCCGCCGCGCAGGCCGAGGGGATCGGCGGCACGGTGTACGAGGACGGCAACGGCAACGGCCGCCGCGACCCGGGCGAGCGCGGCATCGCAGGGGTGGCCGTCTCCAACGGCCGCGAGATCGTGCGCACCGACGCGCAAGGGCGCTACGCGCTGCAGGCCCGCGCCGGACTGCCGGTGTTCGTGGTCAAGCCGGCCGGCTGGCGGGTGGCGGCCGGCGCCGAGGACCTGCCCGCGTTCTGGCGCGAAGGCCCGGCCGGCGCCGACTTCGCGCTGCGCCGCGCGCCGCCGCGCGAGGGCGACCTCGACGTGCTCGTGTTCGCCGATCCGCAGGCCAAATCGACGGTCGACGTCGACTATTACCGCCGCGACATCGTCGAACCGCTGATAGGCCGCACGCGCGCCGCGCTCGGTCTGAGCCTGGGCGACATCGTCAACGACGACCTCTCGCTGTATCCGGCCGTGAACGCGATCACCGCGCGCCTGGGCCTGCCCTGGCTGCACGTGGCGGGCAATCACGACCTCGACGCCGACGCCCGCGACGACGAGGATTCGCTGCGCACCTACCGCCGCCATTTCGGTCCCGACACCTATGCCTGGGAGGAGCCGCAGGCGAGCTTCGTGCTGTTCGACGACGTGGTGCATCTGCCCGGCGAGCATGCCGGCTACATCGGCGGCCTGCGCGAGGACCAGCTCGCCTTCCTGGAGGCCTACCTGCGCGAGGCGCCGAAGGACCGGCTGCTGGTGCTCGGCATGCACATCCCGCTGTTCGAGCCGGCCGGACAGGACACCTTCCGCGACGCCGACCGCGAGCGCCTGTTCGCGCTGCTGCGCCCGTTCCCGAAGGTGCTGCTGCTCAGCGGGCACAGCCACACCCAGCGCCACTACTTCCACGACGCGCGCACCGGCTGGCACGGCGCGCACCCGCTGCACGAGTACAACGTCGGCGCCGCCTGCGGCGCGTTCTGGGGCGGCGTGAAGGACGCGCAGGGCATTCCCGACACCACCATGAGCGACGGCACGCCCAACGGCCATGCCACGCTGCGCATCGGCGCCGACGCCGGCGCGCAGGGCTATGCGCTGGACTGGCACCCGGCGCGGCTGCCGCCCGGGAACGCCGCGTTCACCGAGGCGATGGCCCTGCATGCGCCGAAGGTGCTGCGCCGCGGCGCGTATCCGGCCGACGGCGTCTACGCCAACGTGTTCATGGGCCGCGACGACACGCGCGTGGAATACCGGATCGACGGCGGCGAGTGGAAGCCGATGCGGCGCGTCGAGCGCCCCGATCCGCGCGTGAGCGCGCAGAACGCCCTGGACGACGCGGCCACGTCGCTGCGCGGCTACGACCGCGCCGCCCAGGCGACGCCGTCGCCGCACCTGTGGCGCGGCACCCTGCCCACCGACCTGGCGATCGGCGCGCATGCCGTCGAGGTGCGCAGCATCGACGAGCGCGGTCGCGAGCATCGCGCCGGCCTCGATTACGCCCTCGCGGATGCCCAGCCATGAACTTGTTCCGCGCCGCGATCCGCGCCCGACCGCGTCGCGCCGCCATCGCGACTTTCCTGGCCATGGCCTGCATGCCGGCCGTGCAGGCCGCGACCGCGCCGCAAGTCGAGCCCTGGGTGCCGGCCGGCGTTTCCAGCGACCGCTTCGAATCGCATCCGGCCTTCGATCCGCGCAACGGCGACTTCTATTTCGTGCGCAGCTCGCCGGCCTTCCAGGGCTGGCGGATCCTGGTCAGCCGCTGCGGCGCCGATGGCTGGACGCCGCCGCTGCCGGCGGCATTCTCCGGCGACGGGGTCGAGGCCGATCCCTGGTTCGCCGGCGACGGCAACACCCTGTACTTCATCAGTACGCGCACCAGCGACGGCATCAAGCGCAAGGACCTGGACATCTGGCGCGTGCAGCGCGACGGCGACGGCCGCTGGGGCATGCCGGAACGATTGCCGGCGCCGGTGAACTCGACCGGCAACGAGTGGTTCCCGCGCCTGGACAGGGACGGCTGGCTCTATTTCGGATCCGACCGCGCCGGCGGCCTGGGCAAGACCGACATCTGGCGCGCGCGCCGCGGCCAGGACGGGCGCTGGCGCGTGGAGAACGCCGGCAAGGCGCTCAACACCGCCGGAGACGAATACGAGCCGCTGCCGTCGCCCGACGGCCGCAGCCTGGTGATGATGGCCGCCGACGGCCTGTATCTCGCGCGACGCGACGATCCGCGCGCCGCTTGGCGCCCGCGCGAGAAACTGCCGTCGCCGATCAACGTCAACGGCAGCGAGATCGGCGCGCTGTTCTCGCCGAGCGGGCATTCCCTGCTGTTCGCGCGCGACCTCAAGGGCGACCGGTCGGGCGAGTTCTTCGTCTGGCGCCTGCGCGGCCGCGAAGCCTGGCCGCCGGCCTGTCCGGCCACGGCGGCGAACGGGACCGGCAAGGCTGGAGCGTCCGGCCATGGCCGCTGATCCGCCCACCGATCTGCCGATCGAGCATTTCCGCGACGCCGCGGCGTTCGAAGCCTGGCTGGCCGCGCACGCCGGCGACAAGGGCGTCTGGCTGAAGATCGCCAAGAAGGACGCCGGCGCCACCTCGGTGCGCATCGCCGAGGCGCTGGAGATCGCGCTCTGCCACGGCTGGATCGACGGCCAGCGGCTGGCCTGCGACGAGCGCTTCTATCTGCAGCGCTTCGTGCCGCGGCGCCCGCGCAGCCTGTGGTCGAAGATCAATGTCGGCCATGCCGAGCGCCTGATCGCCGCGGGCCGCATGCAGGCGGGCGGGTGGCGCGAGATCGAGGCCGCCAAGGCCGACGGACGCTGGCAGGCGGCCTACGAGGGCTCGGCGACGATGCAGGTGCCCGCCGAACTGGCGGCGGCGCTGGCCGGGAACCGCAAGGCCAAGGCCTTCTTCGAGGCGCTCGACAGGACCAATCGCTACGCGGTGTGCTGGCGCGTGCACACCGCGCGCAAGCCGGAAACGCGGGCCGCGCGGGTGGAGCGGCTGGTGGCGATGCTGGCGCGCGGCGAGAAGCTGCACTGAGCGGCGCCGCTTCGCGGCACGGGCAAGCCCGAAAACGAAAAACCCACGCGGTCGGCGTGGGTTTCGGCTGTTGCGACGACAGGCTGGCGAGCGGAGAAGCTGGCGGGCGGATCGTCTTGCGCGTCGCTGGCTGGCGAAAGGCTGGCTGGCAGCGCGGGCGCAGTGTAGCGGGAAGCTTTTTTCCGTGACGAAATGAGAATCGCTTGCAGCCGTGCCGGCTCAGCGGCCGTACGGATAGGCCACCGGCGGCCCGACCTGCAGCTGCGCCTGCCAGGCCCGCAGGCGCGGCACGATGCCGTCGCCCACGTCGATCTGCGGCATCGACGCCTCCTGGCCGTCCTCGCGCTCCCATTGCGCGATCTCGGCGGTGGCGATGTCGTAGGCGCCGATGAAGCTGTCGCTGCGGTTGAGGCCGTCGAGCAGGAACGCGCGGCCGAAGTAGGTGATGTTGGAATCCACCCCGCAGCCGAACGAGGTGCGGTCCTGGCGCGAGGCGGCGATCACCAGGCTGTCGTCGCTGCGCAGCGCCGGCACGAAGCCCCCCGAATAGCAGGCCGAGACCACGACCACGCGGTTGCGGATGCCCGACGCGTTGAGCGCGCCGCGCAGCTGCTGCGGATCGATGGTCGACTGGAACACCGGCAGCAGCTCGGAGATCAGCTCGTGCTGCTCGGTGCCGTGCGTGGTGAGGAACAGCAGCACGATGTCCTGCTCGCGATCGACGATCCTGCCCAGGCCGGCCAGGGCCAGGCGCAGGTTGTCGAGCGTGGCCAGCGGACGCTGCGCGTCGCCCAGGCTGTCGATGTGGTTGACCAGGGTCAGCACGCGGCCCGCGGCGCCGAAGCGCTGCGACATCAGCGCGTCGAGGTAGGCGACCTCGTTGCGGAACACGTCCTCGTTGCCGTCGCCGGCGAACCCGACCACGTACAGGTCGACCTTGCCCGGGCGCTGCGGCGCCAGGCCCGCCAGGGTCTTCTCGAGCAGCTGGCGGTCGCGCTCGGCCACGCTCATGTCGCCGGCGTGGGCCGGCACGGCGGCCGGCAGCGCGAGCGCCAGCCATGCCAGCCACCGCAGCCCGCGCCGCGCCGGGGTCATGTCTCGTCCGGCCGGATCTGGGCGAAGCTTTCCACGCGCGCGTGGCCGTTGAGCGCCTCGCCGCCGCGCGGCTGCGGATAGTCCTCGCGGCGGTCCACCAGCACGGTGCGCAGGCCGGCCTCGCGCGCGGCGTCGAGCTCCTCGACCACGTCGGACAGGAACACGACCTCCGAGGCTTCGCGCCCCAGGGCCTCGGCGATGCGCCGGTAGCTGCCGGCCTCGCGCTTGCCGCCGACCTCGGTGTCGAAGAAGGCGCCGAACACCGGCAACAGGTCGCCGGCCTCGGTATGGCCGTAGAGCAGCTTCTGCGCCGGCACCGAGCCGGAGGAATAGACCGCCAGCGGGCGGCCTTCGTCGTGCCAGCGGCGCAGCGCCTCGGCCGCGTCGGGGTAGATGTGCGAGGCGTAGTCGCCGTTGCGGTAGCCGTCGGCCCAGAGCATGCCCTGCAGCGCCTTGAGCGCGGTGTGCTTGCGATCCTGGTCGATCCAGCCCTGCAGGGTCTCGACGATGATCGCGTCCTCGCAGATGCCGCCGGCCGCCTCGGTCGCCACCGCGTCGAGCCAGCGCCGCACCTCCGGCTCGCGGCCGTGCTCGCGCACGAAGCGCGGCAGCTCGCGGCGCGCGTAGGGGAACAGCACGTCCTTCACGAACGAGATGCTGCTGGTGGTGCCTTCGATGTCGGTGAGGATCGTGCGCATGGGATGGGGAGCGAATGGAGGCGGTGAGGAATGCGCGGAGGCTGAAGCGCCTTGCCCGCTCCGCGTTCCCCCTGCGCCGGTTTTCAGCTTTTCTCGTAGCGCGGGAAACGCTGCGCGATGTCGGTGCCGGTGAAATGGCCGATCCAGCCGTCGGGCTGCTGGAAGAAGCGGATCGCCACGAAGCTCGGCTCGGCGCCCATGTCGAACCAGTGCGTGGTGCCGTCGGGCACCGCGATCAGGTCGTTCTTCACGCATTCGATCTCGTAGACCTTGCCGTCCACGTGCAGCGTGAACAGGCCCGAGCCCTCGACGAAGAAGCGCACCTCGTCTTCCTTGTGGAAGTGCTCGTCGAGGAACTTGCCGCGCAGCGTTTCGCGGTCGGGATTGTCCGGGGCGATGCTGATCACGTCGATCGTGGTGAAGCCGCGCTCGGCGGTGATGCGGTCGATGTCGGACTTGTAGGCCGCGATCACGGCTTCCTGCGACGCGCCGGCCTGGATCGGCCGGTCGGCCTGCCAGCGCTCGAAGGTGACGCCGATCCTGGCCAGCTCGCGCGCGATGGCCTCGCCGTCGTGGCTGACGAATTCGGGGCGGTCGGGGGCGTCGTCGGCGAAGATGCGCAGTCGGCTCATGGGGACCTCGTTGGGGGGCGGGCCGGGTGGGCGAGCCGGCGTGGCTCCAGGGTTCGAAGAGTAGCAGTTGCAGGCCGCCGCTCCGATGTGCGTGCTGGAACGCCCGCGTTCAAGGCCTGGAACGGCGCGCCGGGCCGCGCCGCTCGTCGCCGATGACGGGCCGGCCTGCGCCCGCGCTCAGGCGGTGTGCAGCTTGCGCAGCTCCAGCTCGCAGTTGAACAGGAACTCGAAGGCTTCCAGGTGGCGGCGCGCCTCGGCCATGTCGCGGCCCCAGGCGTACAGGCCGTGGCCGTCGATCAGGTAGCCCCAGAGCGGACCCTTGTCGAGCAGGGCGTCGACCTGGGCCGCCAGCGTCGGCATGTGCTGGGTGTTGGCGAAGACCGGCACGTCGATCATCGACTCGTGCGTGGTGTTGCCGTGGAAGGCCTTGAGCAGTTCGTAGCCCTCCAGGCGCAGGTGGCCGGCGCCGGCGAACAGCCGCGAGGCCACCGTCTGCACCAGCGAGTGGGTGTGCAGCACGCAGCCGATCTCCGGGAAGCGCCGGTACAACTGGGTGTGCAGCAGCGTCTCGGCCGAGGGCTTGTGCTCGGTGGCCACGGGCTGGCCGTCGAAGTCGACGACCATGATGTCCGATTCCTTCAGCTTGCCCTTGTCGCGCCCGGATACCGTGATCGCGGCGTGGCGGTCGTCGAGCCGGCGCGAGAAGTTGCTGCTGGTGGCCGGCGTCCAGCCGCGGCCGGCCAGCTCGCGGACGTTGACGATGATCTCGCCGGCGAGATCGCAGAGGCGGTGGTGGTCGTAGGGCAGGGCGCTCATGCCGCGAGTGTACCGAACAAACGGCTAGCCGGCGGTGACGGCCGCGCCGGAATCCCCGGCAGGCGCGTTCGGCGGCGGCTACTGCTGGCGCAGGCGGCTGTGGCGGTAGCCGTAGCCGAAATAGATCACGAAGCCCAGCACCGTCCACAGCACCATCAGCATCCAGTTGTGCATGCTCATGGTGGAGAGCAGCACCAGGCAGCTGAGCACGCCGGCGGTGCAGACCAGCGGCGCGAACGGCACGCGGAACGGGCGCGGCAGGTCGGGTTGGGTGCGGCGCAGGATCAGCACGCCGGCGCAGACCGCGGCGAAGGCGATCAGCGTGCCCATCGAGGTCAGGTCGCCGAGGATGTCCAGCGGAAAGACCGCGGCCAGCACCGCGATGCCGATGCCGGTGATCACGGTGTTGATGTGCGGCGTGCGGTATTCGGGGTGGATGCGGGTGAACAGCGGCGAGAGCAGGCCGTCGCGCGCCATGATCATGAAGATGCGCGGCTGGCCGATGATCATCACCAGGATCACCGAGGACAGGCCGATCAGCGCGCCGATCTCCACGATCACGCGCAGCCAGCCCAGCTGCGGATGGGCCGCGACCGCGGTGACCACCGGCTCGTCGGTGCCCAGCAGCGGGTAGGGCACCAGGCCGGTCATCACCGCCGCCATGGCGATGTAGAGCACCGTGCAGATCAGCAGCGACAGCATCATGCCCACCGGCAGGTCGCGCTGCGGGCTGTGCGACTCCTGCGCCGCCACCGACACCGCTTCGAAGCCGATGTAGGCGAAGAACACCATCGAGGCGCCGCGCAGCACGCCTTCCCAGCCGTACTTGCCCGGGCCCTCGTTGGCGGGAATGAACGGCGTCCAGTTCTGCGGGTCGACGTACTTCCAGCCGACCGCGATCACCAGCACGATCAGGCCGGTCTTGAGCACGACCATGACCATGTTCATCGCCGAGGACTTGCTGATGCCCACGTAGCAAAGCCAGGTCAGCAGCAGCACGATCGCCGCGGCCGGCAGGTTGAGCAGGGCGCCGGTGGGGCGCAGCTGCGCGTCCAGCGGCGCCTGCACCAGCGCCTTGGGCAGCACGATGTCGAAATGCTGCAGCATGCTGAGGAAGTAGCCGGTCCAGCTCGCCGCCACCGCCGAGGCGGACAGGCCGTACTCGAGCACCATCATCCAGCCGATGAACCAGGCCGCGCCCTCGCCGAGGGTGGCGTAGGTATAGGTGTAGGCGCTGCCGGAGACCGGCACCATCGCCGCGAACTCGGCGTAGGCCAGCGCGCAGAAGGCGCAGCAGATCGCCGCCAGCACGAAGGAGAGCATGATCGCCGGGCCGGCGTGCATCGCCGCGGCCTTGCCGGTGATCACGAAGATGCCGCCGCCGATCACCGCGCCGATGCCCAGCGCGGTCAGGCCCCAGGGGCCGAGCACGCGGCGCAGGCTCAGGCCTTCGGCATCGCTATGCGCCGCATGCGGGTGTTTGGTGGCCAGGAGTTGTCGCAGCATCGTCCGTTCCGGCGTTCTGAATTCTTGGTGTGCCGTATGCAATCGGGCCGGCGCAATGCCGCCGGCCCGCAGACCGTTTCCCCGGTCAGCCGGCCGCTGCGATGGCCGCCCTGCGGATCTTGCTGTTGCGGTAGCCGTAGATGAAGTAGATCACCATGCCGATGGCGATCCAGGCCGTCATCAGGCGCCAGTGCTCGGAGAAGGCCTGCCAGAACAGGAACAGGCAGGCCAGCGCGCCCAGCGGGCAGACCACGATGGCCAGCGGCACCTTGAACGGGCGCGGCAGGTCGGGGCGGGTATAGCGCAGCACCAGCACGCCGATGCAGACGGTGGCGAAGGCGAGCAGGGTGCCCATCGAGACCAGCTCGCCGAGCACGCCGATCTCGAAGCTGGCGGCCAGCGAGGCGGCCAGGATGCCGACGATGATCGTGCCGACGTAGGGCGTCTGGTACTTGGGATGGATCTTGCTCAGGAAGCGCGGCATCAAGCCGTCCTGCGACATGGTGTAGAAGATGCGCGGCTGCGCGATCGCCATCACCAGAATCACCGAGCTCAGGCCGGCCAGCGCACCGATCACCACCAGGCCGCGCAGCCAGTTCAGCGAGGTGTACTGCGCCAGCGCGGTGGCCACCGGCTCGGGCGTGTTGAGGATGCGGAAATCGGCGATGCCGGTCAGCGTCGCGGAGACCAGGATATAGAGCAGGGTGCAGACGAACAGCGAGCCGAGGATGCCGATCGGCATGTCGCGCTGCGGGTTCTTGGCCTCGCCGGCGGCGGTGGAGACCGCGTCGAAGCCGATGTAGGAGAAGAACACGATGGCCGCCGCGCGGGCGATGCCGCCCCAGCCGAACTTGCCCGGGCCTTCGCTCTCGGGGATGAAGGGCTGCCAGTTGTCGGGCTGGATGTAGCGGAAGGCGAACACCAGGAACAGCAGGATCACGATCAGCTTGATCGTCACGATGATCGCGTTGACGAAGGCCGACTGGGTGATGCCGACGTAGCACAGCCAGCTGATCGCCGCGACGATGCCGATCGCCGGCAGGTTGATCAGGGTGCCGGTCGGGGTGGGCACGCCGTTGACGAAGGTGAAGGGCGCCGAGGCCAGTTCCTTGGGCAAGGCGATCGAACTTCCCGTCACCTCGCTGAGCAACGACAGCAGCTCGTTGAAGTAGCCCGACCATCCCACCGAGACCGTGGCCACCGCGAACAGGTATTCCAGGACCAGGCACCAGCCGATGAACCAGGCCACGAACTCGCCGAGGGTGGCATAGGAATAGGAGTAGGCGCTGCCCGAGACCGGCAGCATCGCCGCGAACTCGGCATAGCACAGGCCGGCCAGCGCGCAGGCGAAGCCGGCGATCACGAAGCTGAGCACGACCGCCGGGCCGGCATGGGCCGCGGCCGCCTGGCCGGTGAGGACGAAGATGCCGGCGCCGATCACGCCGCCGATGCCGAGCATCACCAAGTGCTTGGCGGTCAGAGCCCGCTTGAGCGTCGCCTCACCCTGCAGATGGTCGGCATGGGCGGGCTCGCCGGCGTCGACATGCGCCGCGGGTTGCACCGGCTTGGTGATGAACAGGCCTCTCGACATCGAATTCCCCTCTCCAGGAACAAGAACGTGACTGAACTCGCCATTCTCGGATGGCGATGACCGCATCCGGGTCCGGGCGGCGGGCCACCATACCCCACGGGAGAAACGAGGGGCAACAGGCCATGGTCATGGCTTTGCCGGCATACTCCCCCGTTTCCACGCCAGACCAGACCCGTTGCCGGCATGCAGGCGAAACACTCCGACCCGATCGAGCGGCTCCGTTCCAATTTCATCGACTATCAACGCCGCTGGCCCGCGCAGGCCGAGGAGACGGCGCTGTTCCTGGCCTTGCTGGACGATGCGGAGAATCCCTTCGAACGCGCCCGGCTGGCCGGCCATTTCACCGGCTCGGCCTGGCTGGTCAGCGCCGACGGCCGGCGCCTGCTGCTGACCCACCACCGCAAGCTGGACCGCTGGCTGCAACTGGGCGGCCACGCCGACGGCGACAGCGATCTGCGCCGCGTGGCGCTGAAGGAGGCCGAGGAGGAGTCGGGCCTGTCCGGCCTGTCGGTGGACGAGGCCATCTTCGACCTCGACCGGCACTGGATTCCCGAGCACAAGGGCGTCCCGGGGCATTGGCATTACGACGTGCGCTACGTGGTGCGCGCCGGCGCCACGGAGGACTTCGTGGTCAGCGAGGAATCCCAGGCCCTGGCCTGGCGCGAGATCACCGGTCTGGCCGGCGATCCGGCGCTGGATCCGTCGCTGCATCGCATGGCGGGGAAGTGGCCGGGGTGGCCCGGGCCGGCGGGTGCGCCGGCGCAAGGCGGCTGAAGCACGCCGGCGGCCCTGCCTGGAATCGCTTCCAGCCGGTCTTCACATCGCCGGGCCCCCGCTATTCTAGACTCCGTGCTTGGCCGGGGCGCCCGTATCTGGCGTATCGTTCGGGGCGCGCCGCAAAGGACAATGCCGCACACCATCTCATTACGCGAGGCGAACGCATGAAACACACGGGGAAGGTTTCGGGCTTCAGGCAGATGCTCTTGCTGGCTGCCGTCGCATCCGTCGGGTTGTGGACGACCAGCAGTTCCGCCGGCACCTCGCTGCAGGGCGGCATGCTCATCACCTTCTACAAGGGGCCCGATTTCCGCGTGGTGGTCGGGCAGGATTACTACAAGATGTACGATTGCCCCCCGACCGTGGCGACGCCGGTCGATTGGGGCGAAAAGTCGCCTTATTTCACCAGGGCGCCGTACCAGTGCAACATCCTGCAGGCGATCCCGCGCTGAGGCATCCATGCCAGCGCGATCGCGCTGTGCGTTGATGGAATAGACCAGGAAGGACCAGGCTGCGAAGCCTGGTCCTTTTGTTTTGTTCCGCGCTTTGATGCCGTGCGTGAGGAGAGATCGACGCCCCGCTGACGGTCGGTCCGAGGCGCTAATTCGCGAAACGAACCGGCCGGAGGACACAAGTCCTGGCGGCGGAGGAAATGGCGATATTGTCGATGAAGCCAGGGTTTTCAACCTCCGTATCGACCATATCGGGAGTGTCTCCATGTCTGACGACCGTTGCCTGTCCAATGCGTTCCGGAATGCCGCAGTACTGTCGCTGGCCTGCAGCCTGGGTCTTGTCTTCCCCGCGGGACGCTCGATGGCGGCGACGCCGGACAAGGAGCAGATTCCGGCGTCGGCCAAGGGCGCACCGGCGAGCTTGCAGCCGCTGCTGGCCGAGCGCGCGAAATACCGGACGTATTTTTCCGCCGCCTACGCACGCTATCCCGATCTGCCCGTCGGACTGCTCGAGGCGATCGCCTGGTCGGAAACCGGGTGGACGCACGTCCGGCCGGACCCGAGCCCGCAGGCGCACAGGCACATGCCGCCGGCCTACGGGGTGATGGGACTCTATCGGGGAGAGGGATTCGCCAACCAGGTGCGCGAGGGCGCGAGGCTGCTCGGCGTCAGCGAGGCCATGGTGATGTCCGACCCCGAGCTCAACATCCTCGCCGGCGCCGCGCTGCTCGATCAGGCGTTGCGGGCCACGCGGGAGCGGGCGAATGCGGCGGGGCTGTCCGGCGACGACGCGGTGCTGGCGCGAGCGCTGGCTGCGTACGCCGGCTACGGGAGCGGCGGCGGGAACATCCGCTCCTACGCCAGGACCAGCTTTGCCTACAACGTGCTGCTGGGGGCGGAACGCGGGATCACGGAGCGCGGCGTCGAGATTCCCCGGCGGAAGGTGGAATGGAACAAGGCCTTTCCCGGCAATCAGCTGCGGGTGCTGCGCGCGCCCGTGCTGAACGTGGATGTCGACGCGGACCGGATCACTCCCGAATCGGCCACCACGGCGCCGGCCGCCGCCGCGCCGCAGGCGACGGCATCCGCGACCTTGGCCGGGGATTTCGGCGAAGCGATCTGGAACCCGGCCAGTTCCAGCAACTACAGCACCGCGAGCAACGCCGCATCGGCGGTGATCCTGCACACCACGGAAGGCTCCTACGCCGGGGCGATCGCCTGGTTCCAGAACCCCTCCGCACAGGTCTCGGCGCACTACGTGATCCGTAAATCCGACGGCCAGATCACGCAGATGGTGCGCGAGTACCACCAGGCCTGGCATGCGGCGTACCACAACGGCTACACCGTCGGCATCGAGCACGAGGGCTATTCCAACGATGCGGGCACCTGGACCGACGCCCTGGTCAACGCCTCGGCCCGGCTGACGCGCAGCATCTGCGCCCGCCGCGGCGTCAACTGCGCCTCCGCCTGGCAGGGGCCGGGCTACGACTACTGGCACGTGGTGCCGGACAGCGTGCGCGTGAAGGGACACGGCATGCTGACCAACAACGAGAACCGCTACGACCCCGGCAAGTATTTCCCCTGGGGGCGCTACTACAGCCTGATCAACGACGGCGCCCCGCCCAGCACCACGCCGCCGCTGTACTGGGTGGATACCTATGCCAACGCGCCGGGCTACGGCAGCGCGACGAGCACCGCGCAGACCGGCACGCTGTATGCGGGCACCAACTACGTGCGCTGCAAGACCTGGGGGCGCGAGATCCGCAACGGCACCTCGTTCAACCACTGGTGGCTGAAGACCGACCTCGACGTCGGGCCGGCGAACCAGTGGATATCGGCGTACTACCTGAGCCGCTGGGGCAGCGACGAGGCGCGCGACAACGACGGCTTCGACATCCCGCGCTGCGAAGTGCTGCCCTATGGCGAGATCGCCAAGAAGTACTACGCCCTGGGCGGCGTGCGCAGCGTGCTGGGCTCGCCGAAGCTGGCCGAGATGGCCGCCCAGCAGGGCGGGCGCTTCCAGCAGTTCGACAAGGGCATCATCCTCTGGCACACGGCGACGGGCGCCTTCGCCGTGCACGGAAAGATCCTCGACCAGTTCTGGGCGACCGGCGGCGAGACGGAATGGGGCTTCGCCAAGATGGACGAAATGGCCGCGGCCAAATCGCCGGCGACCGGCCAGATCGGGCGCTACCAGTACTTCCAGAAGGGCCTGTTCCTGTGGACGGCCGCAACCAACGCCCACGTCATCCACGGCGCCATCCTCGTCCACTTCGAGAACAACGGCCGCGAGGCGAAGTTCGGCTATCCCACCAGCGACGAACAGCCCTACAACGGCAGCGGCCGCAAGCAAACGTTCGAGCGGGGCACCTTCTACTGGACGCCGGAGAATGGGGTCTGGGTGAACTGACTGCGTTTCCTGGCCAATGGGCGAGGAAGTATTGCGGCCTCCTGGTGAGCCGGACGCAGTCGCGGTTCACCAGGCACAAGAGTCATGCGCACCCCGTACGCTCGTGCGGGGTGCGCCGAAGACTTAGGGCGCGTAGTCCGAGTAGTTGCGCACGGCCAGCCATGTGCATATGTGGTTGTTGTCCCAGTTGAACTGGATGTACGACGTCTCGTCGGCGGCGCGGGCGGTCGCCACGATCTTTGGGTCGTTGGACGTGCAGTATGCTTGAACACCGGCGGCATCGTTGATTTCGCACCATGCCCATTCGTCGCCAGGCGTCGCCGAGGTACCGCATCCGACATGCTGTTTCGTGTCGGCGCTGTTGCGCGCATCTCTGACCGATCCGTAGGCCGTTTTATTCGGCAAAGATACGGTGGCCGGCGAGTACCCGACCTGTCCGGCCTGCGCGCTCGTGGACGCAAAAAATCCCGCGAGCATCACTACGGCAAAAACCGCTGATGAATTCATTCTGCATTCTCCTGAGTCGATGGGTTTCGGGCTTGCTGCATACGGCCCGCCCACAACTCGTAAGGCAGAACGGAAACGGCTCAAGCAGGGGCGTGGAGGGGTTAGCCCGTGGCAGCGTGGTCGGGGTTCGATTTCCCGTGTGTGACGGTCCGCTGGCGCGAGCGCTTCGGCCTGCCTCTGGCGCCGCTGTGCCTGCGACGCCAACGTATACCGGGCCCGCTACGGGCCAGAGGATGCATGCTGAAAAACAGAAGGGTTAGGCCGCGAAGCCTAACCCTTTTGTTTTTTCTGGTGCCGAAGGTGGGACTCGAACCCACACGCTTTTAAGGGCGGCGGATTTTGAGTCCGCTGCGTCTACCGATTCCGCCACTTCGGCGCGGCCCGGGAGTATAGCCGAGCGGGACGCTCCGGTGGCCCGGCCGGGGACGCCTCGTTCTGAATGTACCGCTCGGAACAGGGCTCGGAAAGGCCGCTCAGAACATGCCGTAGCGGGCCATGGCCGCGGCGCAGACGAAGATCGCGGCGACCATCAGCAGTTCGAAGCGGACGATGCGGGCGAGGGTGGCGGCTTCGGCCGGCGCGGGCAGGAAGGACGGGTCGGCCTTGAGCGCCTTGCGCCAGCGCAGGAAGCGGACGGTCGGCCAGGCCGAGAGCAGGGCGGCCAGGACGAACAGGCCGATCTTGGCGTGGAACCAGGGGTTGTGCAGGTAATAGTTCCAGCCCTTGGCGCCGTAGAGCAGGCGCAGGATGCCGACCGCGAGCAGCAGGGTGGCGGTGGCGCCGTAGCCGGCGTCCACGCCTGCCAGGCGGCGCAGCACGGCGGCGTCGAGCGTGCCGCGCAGCAGCACCGATTCGGTCACCAGCATGGCGATGAAGCCGAACAGCAGCAGATGGTGGAGGCTGGCGAGGATGAGGTCGGTGAGCATGGAAGCTGCCTGGCGCGCCGGAGCGGCGAGGATAGCAAGCCGCGCCGCGCGCGGGTGGCGGCACGGGTCGGCAGTTCCGCGGGCGGCGATGGCGCCGTGGCGGCGCTCAGCGGTCGGGCGGCAGCGACGACAGCCAGGCCGAGAGCGCCTGGATGCTGTCCTCGTCCAGGCGTTCGGCGACGCCGCGCATGACCAGGTCGGTGGTGGCGTCGTGCAGCTTGCCGTCGCGGTACTCGCCGAGCTTGGTCTGCAGGTACAGCGACTGCTGCCCGCGCAGGGCGGGATAGGCGGCGAACGGAACGTGGCCGTCGCGGTCGGGGCGCAGCGCGTCGGCATGGCCGCGCGCGTCGGCGCCGTGGCAGCCCTGGCAGGGCGGGATGCCCTTGGCGGGATCGCCTTCGAGGTAGAGCCGCTCGCCGCGCTGCAGTTGCGCGGCGTCGGCGGGCGGAGTTGCTTCTGCGACCGGGGCCTGCGGTTTCAGTCCCGCGTAGTAGGCGGCGAGGTTGCGCAGGTCCGTGTCGCTCAGCTCGGCCACCAGCGGCGTCATCGGCGATTCGGTGAGCGTGCCGCGCTTGAATTCGACCAACTGCCAGTAGAGGAAGTCGATGCGCTGGCCGGCGAGGTTGGGGAAGTTGGGCGCGATCGCCGTGCCCTGCGGGCCGTGGCAGGCGGCGCAGAGTTCGGACTTGGCCTGGCCGGCGGCGGCGTCGCCGGCGATCGGGCGGGCGCGACGCAGGTCGCTGTAGGGGGTGGGCGGTGTCGGCGGAGCAGGCGGCGCGGCGGCGGTTTCCTGCGCCGGCGGCGCCGCGGCCGGCGCGTCGGCAGGCGGCGCGTCCTGCGGCCGGGCGAAGGCGAGCGCGCTGGCGGCACAAACCGCGGCGAGCAGCGACCAGGTCCAGGCGCGCCTCACAGCTGCATCTCCAGCAGCACGCCGACCATGTTGACGCTGTAGCCGGTCGGCCCGCCGTCGGTGTAGACGCGGTGGTCGATGACCTGGCCGTCCTCGAAGCTGGTGTAGTGCCAGTCGAAGACGCTGCCGCGCTGGTAGGTGTCGAACAGGCGCATGCTGAGGCTGCGGTGGATCGGGAAGGTGAGGGCGAGGGTGAGCGTGTTGGTGCGGTAGACCATCGCCGGGAATTCGCCGTCCAGGGGCACGGCGCCCACGGCCGGCGAGACCAGCGCGCCCGCGGAGTTGTAGCGATAGCCGGTGAGGCCGCGCGAATAGGTCCAGTTCCAGTCGGCGTCCAGCACCACGCGTCCGATGCGCCGGCTGAGGCTGGCGCCGGCGTAGTGGTTGCGCTGCCTGTCGCGCATCCACCAGCGGTTGGCCTCGGGGTAGGTGCTGCCGCCGAGGTTGGGGTCGGGTCCTGGCGCTGCGTCGTTGACGTTGGCGAAGTCCAGCGTGGAGCGGTCGTAGCCGTACCAGGCGCTGGCCACGGTGGCCGGGCTCGGCTGCCATTCCCACTGCAGGCTGCCGCCGAGGGTGTCGTAGCCCTGGCGGCCGAGCAGGGCGTCGTAGTCGTTCCAGTCGCCGCGCAGCGAGGCGTACAGGGTCATCTCGCGCGGCAGGGTGAGGGTGGCCATCAGGTCGATCTTGTTCTGCACGCGTCCGGCGACGTCGTACTTGCGCAACTGCGCGACGGTGTGCGCGGTCTCCTCGCCGTTGTAGCCGGGCAGCTGGCTGGAGAAGGTGAACTCGTAGGGATCGTAGTCGTACTCGCTGCCGGTGCGGCGCAGGTAGGTGTAGTTGGCGCGGAAGGTCAGCCAGTCGAGGGCGCGGTTGTTCCAGGTCAGCTTGAGCGCATGGTCGCGGGTGGTGGCGACCTCGCGGTGCGTGCGCTCGGTGCGGTCGAAGGTGTAGGTGGCGCCGAAGGTGTTCTTGGCGTTCCAGCGCCAGTCGCCGCCGAAGGAGACTTCGTTGAGTTCGTTGTCCAGCGGCATGTTGCGGATGGTGGTGAAGGCGCCGGGATTGGTCAGCGGATCCCAGACGCCCGACTCGCCGGGCACCACGCTGCCTTGCGAGCCGTTCTCGCTCGGATAGCCCCATTGCCCGGTGAGCGGGTTGTAGGCCCAGTAGGTGCCGGCGTAGTCGTTACGCTGGTACTTGACGTTGCCGCGCCAGGTCAGGCGGTCGGAGGGCTGCAGCACCAGGCGCGCGTCGAGCAGCTGCGAGTCGATGCTCAGGTCGGCGCGGCGGCGCGAGAGCGCGGCCGGGGTATTCCAGTCGGCGCAGTTGAGCAGCGCGCCCGGGATGCCGTTGATGCCGAACTGGCCCTGGCAGTTCATCGGCGCCACCAGCTTGTCGTTCTGGCGCATGGTGCCGCCGGAGGCTGTGAGCGAGAACTCGCCGGTGGTGCCGCCCCAGGCCAGCTTGCGGCTGAGGCTGGTGCGCAGGTGGTGGTAGTCGTTGTCGGGCTCGTAGGAGAACGAGCCCTGCGTGAGCCTGGGCGCAGTCAGGCCCGGCACCACCGGCGACAGGGCGAACGGCACCTCGTAGTCGAAGCTGCGGTTGCCGTGGCGGAAGAACGAGCCGGAGTAGGCGAACTCCATGCGCCACAGGTTGCCGACGAAGCGCGCGCCGCCGTTGAGGTTGACGGTGCTGTCGTCGATCGGTCGCGGGATCTCGTAGACGCCGCCGTTGTCGGCGAAGGGATAGTTGAAGAAGAACGGCCCGCCGAACGGGCGCGCGCCCTTGCGCGACTCGTGGCTGGCGTTGACGAAGGCGGCCCAGCGCTTGTTGATGAAGTAGTTCAGGCCCACGCCCTGCTTGTCGCGCACCACCTTGAGGATGCGCTCGGGCTGCGCCGCCGAGACCGCCGCCGCCTGCGCCGGCGTGCTGCCGCCCGGGACGAGGCCGTCCTTGAGGGTGAGGTGGTTGCCGCCGACGCCGTCCCAGATCGAGCGCGCGTTGCCGCTGACCACGTTGGCCTGGCTGCGCGCGAAGGCCTGCACGCGGAACTTGCCGGCGCGCCCGAACACGGCGCGCACGTACTGGCTGTCGCCGTTGAGGCGGCTGGCGCGCAGGTCGACGTAGCTGCCGTCGCCCGGATGCTCCAGGCGCAGCGCGGCGCCCAGGTAGAGGCCGTCGTCCCAGTTGGAGTAGCGGCGCCAGAGCATGTTGTTCTCGTCGCCGTGCAGGCCGAGATAGCCGAAGCTCAGGCGGCCGCTGTAGACGCCGGAGGCGTCGCCGCCGTAGGCCTCGGCCGGCGGGCAGGCGTAGAGGAAGCCGGTGGGCGTGCGCTTGCCCTGCGCGGTCAGCCAGCTGGCGCCGTCGGAATCGCAGTGCCGCGTGCCCAGGCCGCGCGGATCGAGCGCGTCGCCGAACTGCAGGTCGGTGCCGATGCCGCTGTCCTGCGCATGGGCGCAGGGCGCGCCGAGCGCGAGCATCAGCAGCGCCGGCAGCCGCCGGCGGAGGAGGGGACTGCAGCACGTTCCCTGGCGCCTGCGCATGCCGTGTCCTCCCTATTTGTGCAGCCGCGGACCGGCGGGGTTGTTGGAGCCGTGGATCTGCGCGTGGCAGGTCAGGCAGCCGCGTCCCATCAGCCGCTCGTCCGGCGCCATGCCGCCGGCCAGCTGCTGCTCGACGAACAGGTCGTTGGGATGGCGCGTGTGCGAGTGGCACTGCTGGCACAGCATCGGCACCGGGGCCACCAGCAGCGCGTGCTGGTTGGAGCCGTGCGGGGTGTGGCAGTTGAGGCAGTTCTCGCGCGCGGGCGCGTGCTCGAACAGGAACGGCCCGCGCTTCTCGGCGTGGCACTGGTAGCAGGTCTCGTTGACCGTATCGGTCTTCAGCAGCGCGGTGTTGATGGTGCCGTGCGGATTGTGGCAATCGGCGCAGGCCATCTGGCCTTCCGGCAGCGGCATGTGCGAGCGGCGGTTGAACTGCTGGCGGATGTCCTTGTGGCAGGTGGCGCAGGTCTCGTTGATCGACTGCTTGCTCTGCAGGCCCTCGGCGGACAGTTGCGCCATCGGGTTGTGGCAGTCGCTGCAGGACAGGTCGTTGCGTTGGTGCACCGAGCCCAGCCAGTGGTCGCGCGGGCCACCGGCGTGGCAGCCCAGGCAGCTCGCGGTCTGGGTCTTGACCGGCGTGCCGCCGTTCCTGGTGAAGGCGATGATGGCGCCGGGCTGCGCCGGGTTCTGCGCGTGCGCTGAGCCGGGACCGTGGCAGGCCTCGCAGGTGGCGGTGCCCGGATCGGCCGCGAAGGCCGCGTTCATGCCCAGCGCGTGGATGGTGTGGGCGAAGTTCTGCGATTCCTTGGCGTGGCAGGCGGTGCACACCTGCTGGCCGACCGGCTTGGCGCCCGGGGCGCCCGGGTTCTCCGGGATCGAGGGATGGTCGAAGCCCGGTGCGGGATCGAAGCCGTGGCCGTTGCCGGGGGTCTCGCTGCTGAAATTGGTGGCCGGCAGGTTGTGCGGATTGGCCGGAGCGGCCGCGCCTTCCTGGGCGGCGACGGGCGCGAACCAGGCCGCCGCCGCGAACACGCATGCCGTCGCCAACCCGATCGCCAAGAAAATCCGCATCGACCCCTTCCCATGCGCCTGGCTGGCCGCAACGCTGGCTCGCCGCAGGGCGTAATCTTTATTACGTTTAGAGTGCGACGGGATTCAGCGGCCGTCAAGCCTTCGGCCCGGGAAGCCGGCCTTGGATGCGGAACGCTGGGTTGCGCGGGTCTAGCGGGGCAGTGCGCCGTGCAGGAACAGGTCGAGGGCGGCGCGCGCTTCGTCCTGCGCCTTGGACAGGTCGGGCGCGGTCAGGTTGCCGCTGGCCACGCGGATGATCAGCTCGCCGAAGATCATCATGAAGAACTGCGCCGAGGCCAGCTGCGGCGAATGCAGCGAGAGCCGGCCCGATTCGATCTCGTGCTTCAGGTAGTCGGTGAGCATGGCCTGCGCCGGCGCCACCGCGTTCTCGAAGAACCAGTCGCGCAGGCCGGGGAAATCGCGGCCCTCGCCGATGACGATGCGGTGGATCAGCACCGACTCGCGGGTGAGCACGCTGTCGATCATGTTCTCGCCGGCCTGGCGCAGCGCGATCTGCGGCGGCAGCCCGGACAGATTGAGCGCCTGCAGCTGTTCGGCCACGGTCGCCATGTGCCGCTCCATGATGGCGTGGGCCAGGCCTTCCTTGTCGCCGAACACGCGGTACAGGGTCGCCATCGAGCCGCCGGCGCGGGCGACGATGTCGCTCAGCCGCGCCTGCCGGTAGCCCTTCTCGATGAACACGTCGGTGGCCGCGTCGAGGAAGCGCTCGCAGCGCCGTTCGCCGCGCTTGCACAGCTCCACCTCCGGGCGAGGCCGGAACGGCGTGTCGGCGGGGAGGCGGGCGGTGGCGGTGGATTTGGGCATGGAGCAGTCGGGCGGTCGGGCGGACGAATCCGGAAGGCTGCTGGGCGATGTCCGATCTGCGCCCGAGTATAGGCCGGGGCCGCCGGGCCGGATGGGCATGCCGTCACTGCCGCCGCGCCCATGGCGCGGCCGTTGCCGGAGGCTCAGGCGGCCTGGTCGGTGCTCAGGGTGCTGTCGGCGCGCAGGAACCACTCGCCCGACTGCGGGAAGAACTTGGAGCAGCACTCCATCTGCGCCTGGTAGATGTGCAGCGACACCGCGACCGCGCGGGCGCTGGCGTTGGCGATGGTGTGGTACTCGTGCGGCGGGATCAGGCTGCCGGCGCTGCCGGGACCGGCGTGCATGCCGCCGGCGGCGCGGAAGCGGAAGCGGTCGCCGTCGCGCTCGATCAGTTCGTACTGGGTGATTTCCAGCTCGCCGTCCCAGACGCCTTCCACGCACCACAGGCCGGAATGGTCATGGATCGGCGTGCCCTGGCCCGGGCCCCAGGTCATCGCCACCACGCTGTAGCCGTGCCGGGCGCTGCGGTACAGCTCGCGGCGCGCGTAGTGGTCGTCGATGGCCTCGAAGACGCAGTCGGGCAGGCGCACATCCGGGTCGCGGATCAGCGCGCACATGGCGTTGCGCAGGCTGGCGGTGATCGCGTGCTCGTCGCCGAGCGAGACCGCTTGGTCGATGGCGGCGACGAACTTGTCGTGGCCGGGGAAATCGAGATCGGGCAGGGGGGCGACGGAAGCCATGGGCCTAGTGTACCCCTCGGGGCAGATGGTTGCAGGTGAAACTCATGGCCCGGCCGGATCGCGTCTACAGCGCCTTCAGGAAGTCGCCCACCGCCGGCCCGAAGCGGCCGATGTCCACCAGGAAGGCGTCGTGGCCCTGCGGCGAGGGCAGCGGCAGGAACGTGGCGTCCACGCCGCCGGCGCGCAGCCCGTCGGCGATCTGCTGCTGCTGCTGCAGCGGAAAGAGGATGTCGGTGTGTACGCCGATGGCCAGCGCCTTCTCCAGCCGCAGCGTCGCCAGGCCCTGCTCGGTGGTGCCGCCGCAGGCGTCGCCCAGGTCGAACCAGTCCATCGAGCGGCTGAGATAGAGATAGCAGTTGGGGTCGAAATTGCGCACGAAGCGGCGGGCATGGCCCTCCAGGTAGCTTTCCACCTCGAATTCCAGACCGAACGGGTCCTCGCCGTCGCGGCGGTCGGAGTCCAGCCGCACCCGGCCGAAGCGCCCGTCCCATTCCAGCGCGGAACGGTAGGTGATCACGCCGAGCTTGCGCGCCATGCGCATGCCGCTCTCGGGATAGTGCGCCTCGTCGTAGTTGCCCTCGTTCCAGCGCGGATCGAGCCGGATCGCCTCGCGCTGCAGGGAGCGGATGGCGATGGAGAACGGCAGCGCGCGCGCCGCACCGGAGATGTTGATGTGATGGCGGGCCACGCCGGGATGCCGCGCCAGGAAGGCGAGCGCGGTCATGCCGCCCATCGAGTTGCCGATCACGCAGGCCAGCCGCTCGAAGCCGAGCGCGCGCACCACGTGCGCGGCGGCATCGGCGATGTCCTCGATCGACAGGTCCGGGAAGCCGAGCCGGTACGGCGCGGCGCCGGCCTGGCCCGGCGCCGCCGAGGCCGGGCCCGTCGAGCCCTTGCAGCTGCCGAGCGAGTTCACGCAGATCACATGCCAGCGCGCGGTGTCGATCGGCTTGCCCGGGCCCAGCATGGCTTCCCACCAGCCCGGCGCCGGGTCGTCGGCGCCGGCGGCCGCGTGCGCGTCCGGCGACAGGCCGGTGAGGATCAGGATGGCGTTGTCGCGCGCCGCGTTCGGCGTGCCCCAGGTCTCGTAGGCGATGCGCGCGCCGGTCAGGGCGCCGCCGCGCTTCATCGGGAAGGGCGAGGGCAGATCGACGTAGCGCGTGCCGGGCGGGATGAATTCGGTCATGCGCATAGTCTATCGGCAGCCCGCGCATCCGAACGAGCCGTGATGCGCGGGCGTCCGCGCCGAGTCAGTCGGCGCGCACCAGCGTCAGCGTGCTCGCGTCCTCCCTGCCGTCCTCGGCATAGACCTCCTCGCGTACCAGGCGGCGCGGGTCGGAGAAGTCGAAGCGCAGGCGCACCAGATGCGCGTCCCGCGTGCGCTGCAGGTTGGTGGCGTCGAGGAATTCGAACAGCAGCACGCGCCGTTCGGCGTCCGCGCGCAGGCGCAGCCGCGGCTGGTTGCCCTGGGCGCAGTAGTGGGTGGCGAGCAGGCGCTCGCCGTCGCGGTGGTAGAGGGTTTCGGTGACCTGCCTGGCCGGATCGCCGAAGGTCTCCACCAGGGCGGTATCGCGCGAGATCAGCCGGTAGCGGATGCGGAAGGCCTGTTGCGCCGGCGTCCTGGCCTCGGCCAGGCGCCAGTCGCCGGACAGCGCGGCGAGTGCGCGCCACGCGCCGTCGGCATCGCTCGCCGATGCCGGGACGACGGCGAACAGCGACAGCAGGGCCAGGCAGGCGGCGAGCGGGGATCGGGCGGTCATGGCGACGTTGCGTTGCCGGATCGGGCAGGGGCGGGCGGGGTGGCGCCCGATGCCGCGACCTTCGCCGCGCACGCAGGCCGGTGCCAGTGCCGAAGGTGAGGAAGGGGCGTCCGCGACTCAGTCCTCGCCGACCGGGTACGCCCGGCGCGGCCTGGACGCGGGATGCCGCTCGCCGCCCGGCCCTTGATGGAGAAGCAGGCGGTCGGTGTGCAGCCGTTCGCCCTTGTCCTGCGCATAGCTGCGCACCAGGCGGTCGAAGGCGGGCTTGTCCTCGCGCAGCAGCGCCAGTTCCTCGGCCGTCAGCCAGAAATAGACGCCGTACCAGGCGACCCACGGCACCGTGATCTCGAGCACCGCCACGCCGGCCTGCTCGTCGCGCAGTACGGCATACAGGGCGTCGCGGTCGACGAAGACCTCGGCGAGCGCGTCGCGGTCGAACGCATAGGCGTCAGGGCTGTCGTCGGGCGGGGCGTTCATCGATGTCGATCCTGCGGGGCGTTCGCGCTCCGCGGCGTGCGCTGGCGTCAAGGAAATCCTACGCCGGATCCCGGGCTGCGCCGATATGCCTCGCCTTCGCGTTGCCGGATGCTGCGGGCATCCTTCGCCGGCGCGAGCGCATGGCTTTTCCAACCTCATCGATGGCGGCGGCAGGCGCGGGCGGGGAGCGGCGGTCGCGGGCGTCCGCATTCGGCGCCGCCGTCGCGGCTGCGTTCACCGCCGGCCTGCTGGCGTGCGCGTGCCTGCCGGCCCTGCCGCCCGGGGGGCTGCTGGCGTGCGCGCTGGCGCTTGGGGCGATGCTGTGGCTGCGTGCCGGTGCCGGGCGCGTCCCCGGTGCTGCGCTCGCCGGTTTCGCGCTCTTCGGCCTGCACGCGATGCATGGACTGGCGCAGCAGCTGCCCCCGTCGCTGGAACGGCGCGAGGCGACGGTGAGCGGCCGGGTGTCGGGCCTGCCGGAATGGCAGGCGCGGCGCACGCGCTTCCTGTTCCGCGTCGACGACGATGCCGCGCAGCCGCCGGCGCTGCGCGGCCGCCTGCTGCAACTGTCGTGGTACGCCGAGCGCGGGGATGCGCGGCCGGACCGGCGCCAGGCGCTGGCGGCCGGCAGCCGGTGGCGGTTCGCGTTGCGCCTGCAGGCGCCGCGCGGGCTGCGCAATCCGGGCGGTTTCGACAGCGAAAAATCGGCGCTGGTGCAGGGGATCGCGGCCACCGGCTCGGTGCGCGATCCCTGGCGTGCGCAACGCCTGGCGCCCGCTTCCGGCATCGATGCCTGGCGCGAGCGGATGTCGGCGCGCATCGCCGCCGCGGTGGCCTCGCCTTCGGCGCGCTACATCCAGGCGCTGTCGCTGGGCGACACGCGCGCGCTGGAGGACGCGGACTGGCGGGTGCTGCGCGCGACCGGCACGACCCACCTGATCGCGATCTCCGGCTTCCACGTCGGCATGGTCGCCTCGCTGTTCGCCTTCGCCGCGATGCTGCTGTGGCGCTGGCTGCCGGCGCTGGCGTTGCGGCTGCCGCGTCCGCAGGCGATGGCGGCGGCATCGCTGCTCGGCGCGGCCGGCTATGCGCTGGCCTCCGGTTGCGCGCTGCCGACGATGCGCACGGTGCTGATGATCGCGGTGGCGGTCTCGGCGCGCGCGCTGCGCCGGCCGGTGCGGGTGGCGGACGCGCTGGCCCTGGCGGCGCTGGCGTTGCTGCTGTCCGATCCGATGGCGGTGCTCGGCGCCGGCTTCTGGCTCAGCTTCGCCGGCGTGGCCTGGCTGGCCTGGTGCCTGCCGCGAGGCGATGCGGCGGGCGGCGGCGCACGCGTGGTCGGCGATTTCCTGTCCGCGCAGGCGGTGGCCACGCTCGGCCTGCTGCCGCTGTCGGCGCTGCTGTTCGGACAGGCCTCGCTGGCCGGGCCGCTGGCCAATCTGGTCGCGATTCCGTGGTGGAGCCTGGTGGTGGTGCCACTGTCGTTGCTGGGCACGGCGCTGGAGGCGTTCCATGCCGGCTGGGGCGGTGGTGCCTGGCGGGCGGCGGCCTGGTGCTTCGATCTCGTCTGGCCCGCGTTCGTGGCGCTGGCCGACAGCCGCTTCGCCCTGTGGTGGCTGCCCGAGCCGGACTGGTTCGCCCTGCCGCTGGCGTTGCTGGGTGCGTTCTGGTGCCTGCTGCCGCGCGGCGTGCCCGGCAAGACGCTGGCGCTGCTGCTGTGGCTGCCGCTGCTGTGGCCGGATCGCCGCCTGCCCGAGGCGGGAGAAGCCGAACTGGTGGTGCTCGACGTGGGGCAGGGCCTGTCGGTGCTGGTGCGCACCGCCGGGCATAGCCTGCTCTACGACATGGGGCCGGGCGAAACCCCGGCGCGGGATGCGCGGCAAGCCATGCCGGCCCGCGCGCGGCCGCCCGCCGCGCCGCCCGCCAGCGCCGGCGAGCGCGTGGTGCTGCCGGCGCTGCACGCGCTCGGCGTGCGGCGCCTGGACGCGGCAGTAGTGAGCCATGGCGACGGCGACCACATCGGCGGCTTCGCGGCGGTGCGCGCCGGCATGCCGATGGCGCGGGTGTTTGCGCCGGAAGGCATTGCCGCCTTCGATGCGCATCCGCAGCGCGACTGCCGCGCCGGACTCGCCTGGGAGTGGGACGGCGTGCGCTTCCGCTTCCTGCATCCGCCGCCGGACTTTCCCTATCTGGCCAACGAATCCAGCTGCGTGCTGCGGGTGGAGACCGCGCATGGCGCGTTCCTGCTCACCGGCGATATCGGGGAGGTGGTCGAACGCGATCTGGTCCGCCGCGATGCCGCCTCGCTGCGCGCCGAGGTGGTCGTGATCGCGCATCACGGCAGCCGGGAGTCTTCCGATCCGGCCTTCGTCGCCGCCACGGGCGCGCGCCTGGCACTGGTCTCGGCCGGTTACGGCAATCGCTACCGGCACCCGCACCCCTCGGCGATGCGCCGCTGGCGCGAGGCCGGCGCGGCGGCCGCCGCCACGTTCGACGGCGGCGCCCTGCGGGTACGCCTGCGCGGCGGCGGGCGCGTGCTCGAGACCTGGCGGCGCGCGCGGCCCAGGTCGTGGGACGCGGTGCGGCGCATGCGCATAGCGCGCGACCAGGAGGAGGAGCGATGACGACAGCCCAAGCGCGGCGCGCAGCCGGGACCGCGCCGGCTAGCGGTCGCGCCTGGCGTACATCTTCTCTTCCCAGCGCTTGTGCTTCTGCCCGGCCTCACGCAGGAACGGCGCCAGCGGCGCGAGATTGAGCAGGCGGCGGTTGAGCCAGTGCCAGGGCTGGCGCAGCGGACGCGCGAAATCGATGAACAGCACCACGCGCCAGCCGTCGGTGTCGTTCCAGACCTCGTGGTTGAAGCTGTCGTCGAAGATCAGGCAGCGGCCCTCGCGCCAGCTGCGGAAGGCGTTGCCGATGCGGATCCGGCAGCGCTCGCGCGGCTCGGGCACCAGCAGGCCGAGATGGCAGCGCAGCAGGCCGTTGTAGGCGCCGCGATGGGCGGGGATGTGCTTGCCGGGGGTGAGAATGCTGAAAAAGGCGGTGGTCAGGCCGGGGACGCGCGCCAGCAGGCGCATCGTTTCCGGGCAGCGCTGCGCGTTGCCGCGGCAGTCCATGCCGGGACTGGCCAGGAAGAAGGTCTTCCAGGTGTCGTCGGCACTGATCGTCTCCACTTCCTTGAGGATCTCGTGGAAGCTCGGCATCTGTTCGCGATGCACCAGCACCCGGTCGAGTTCGGCGCGGATCTTCTCCCAGCCGCCTTCCAGCTCGGCGGTCCAGGGGAAGTCGCGGGTGTCGTAGATGGCCGAATCGGGCAGCACCGAGACCGCCGCCACCGCGGCCTCCAGCCGCGCCTGCGCGGCCAGCGCCAGCCGTCCGAGGCGGCTGCGCGGCAAGCCGAGCGTATGCGCGCGGGTGTTGCGGTCGACGGCGGGGGGAGCGGCCCCGGCGGCCGTCTCCTGGTCGGCATCGCCCCTGCGCGGGCCGGCGCCGGAAACGCCCCCGGTGCCTTCGTCCGCCTGCGGCGATCTTCCGTCGGTCATGGCTACCGACTCCTTGGCCTTGCAGAGGCGGCATATTTTACCGGAACGTGACAAGAGCCCATGAAGACGCGCCGCGATTCGCCAGCCCGGGCTTTCCTCCGTATGCTTATCTCCCAGATGAACGCGATCGCGGGTCGGAGGTCAGGGTGCTGGAACTGGTGAAGGCGGGCGGCTGGCCGATGCTGCCCCTTTTGGTGTTGTCGGCGTTGGCGGTGGCGATCGTGGTCGAGCGCTTCTGGGCGCTGCGGCGCAAGGCCGTGCTGCCGAAGGGCCTGGGCGGCGAAGTGCGCGCCTGGGCGGCCCGCGGCCGGCTCGACCCCACGCACATCGATTCCCTGCGCGCCAACTCGCCGCTCGGCGCCCTGCTGGCGGCGGCGCTGGACGTGCGCAACCGCCCGCGCGAGGAGATCCGCGAGCGCGTGGAGGACGTCGGCCGCCACCAGGCGCACCGCATGGAGCGCTACCTCAACGCGCTCGGCACCATCGCCGCGGCCGGGCCGCTGCTCGGCCTGTTCGGCACCGTGGTGGGCATGATCCAGATGTTCCTAGGCATCATGGACCACGGCGTGGGCGACGTCAGCCAGCTCGCCGGCGGCATCGGCAAGGCGCTGGTGTGCACCGCGGCCGGCATGGTCGTGGCGGTGCCCGCGCTGGTCTTCCATCGCTACTTCCGCGCCCGCGTCGACGCCTACCTGGTCGACATGGAGCACGAGGCGATCCAGCTGATGGACGCGATCGACCCGCGCAACGCGCGCCGCGCCGCGGCTTCGCCCTTTGCCGGCGGGTCCGCCGCCGCGCCCGCCGAGGCGCTGGCCGAACAGGCCTGACCGGCCCGCGCCGGCCCGTTCCGTACAGGTTTCCCGCATGCGCATCCGCGACCGCCGCGCCGAAGACAATCCGGACATCAATCTCGTCCCGCTGATCGACGTGATCCTGGTGC
This sequence comes from Luteimonas aquatica, assembly GCF_022662575.1. GTDB lineage: Bacteria > Pseudomonadota > Gammaproteobacteria > Xanthomonadales > Xanthomonadaceae > Luteimonas > Luteimonas aquatica. Next base: position 362,051 of record NZ_JALBFU010000001.1, read on the forward strand.
TGATCATCTTCTTCGTGGTCACCACCACCTTCGACATGCGCTCGGTGCTCAAGCTCGAGCTGCCGCGCGCCGACGGCGAGCGCGCCGCCGAGCAGGCCAAGACGCTCAACCTGCTGATCAACGCTGACGGCCGCTACTTCGTCGACGACCGCGAGGCGCTGCGCACCGACGTCGAATCGCTCAAGCGCACCATCGCCGAGGTCGCCGGCAGCGACCGCGAGCGCACCGTGCTGATCCGCGCCGACGCGCGCACGCCGTGGCAGGCGGTGATCACCGCCTACGACGCGCTCGGCCAGCTCGGTTTCCGCCGCATCGCCAACGCGACCGCGCCCGACCAGCGCGCCCAGGGACAGGGCAGATGAGCGGCGGTTCCAAGCTGGCCGCCACTTGGCCGATCTACAAGCGGTTGCGCAGCTACGCCGGCAAGTACCGCTGGCTGCTGGCGCTGGCGCTGGGCGGCATGCTGATCGAGGCCGCCGCCGGCGGCGCCTTCACCAAGCTGATGCAGCCGATCGTCGACCAGACCTTCGTCATCAAGAACGAGCGGATCGGCCTGATGCTGCCGCTGGCGATCGTCGGCCTGTTCGTGGTGCGCGGCATCGCCGGCTTCGCCGCCGACTACTACATGGCGCGCTCGGGCCGCGGCATCGCCCGCGACCTGCGGGTGATGGTGCTGGGCAAGTACCTGCGCATGCCGGGCCTGCGCTTCGACACCGAGCCGGTGCCGTCGATGCTGGTGCGCCTGGGCTCGGACTGCGACCAGGTGGCCCAGGCCACCATCGACGCGGCCAAGGTGATGCTGCAGCAGAGCTTCCAGATCGTCGCCGCGCTGACGGTGATGCTGTGGGTGAGCTGGCAGGTGACCATCGCCATCCTGGTGCTGGCGCCGCCGCTGGCCTTCGTGATGAGCCGCGTCTCCAAGCGCTACCGCCGGGTGAGCTACCGCATCCAGGAGAGCGGGGCCTCGCTGATGCAGTCGGCGGACCAGTCGCTGCACGGCCACCAGGAAGTGAAGATCTACGGCGCGCAGCAGGCCGAGCACGAGCGCTACCAGGCGCTGGCCGACAAGAACATGCGCCTGTCGATGAAGGTGGAGGCCACGCGCGGCGCCTCCTCGGCGCTGGTGCAGCTGATGGGCGCGGTGGGGCTGGCGCTGCTGCTGGTGGTGGCCGGGCAGGAGGCCTTCGCCGGGCGCCTGACCGCCGGCGGCTTCGTCGCGCTGATGACCTCGATGGTGGCGATCCTGCCTTCGCTAAAGCAGCTCACCAACGTGCAGAACATGCTGCAGCGGGGCATCGCCTCGGCCGAGCGGCTGTTCGACGTGCTCGACGCCGGCAACGAGCCGGATACCGGCAGCGTGCCGCTGCAGCGCGCGCGCGGCCTGCTGGAGTTCCGCGACGTCGGCGCGCGCTACCCGGGACAGCACCAGCCGGCGCTCAGCGGGGTGAGCTTCGTCGCCCGGCCCGGCACCGTCACCGCGATCGTCGGGCGCTCGGGCAGCGGCAAGTCCACGCTGATCAAGCTGATCCCGCGCTTCTACACCCAGGAGAGCGGCGAGATCCTGCTCGACGGCGTGCCGGTGCAGGACTACAGGCTCGCCGACCTGCGCCGCCAGATCGCCCTGGTCGGGCAGCAGGTGATGCTGTTCGACGATACCGTCGCGGCCAACGTCGCCTACGGCGAGATGGCCAATGCCCCGAAGGACGCCGTCGACCAGGCCGTGCGCGGCGCCAACGCCGCCGAGTTCGTCGAGCGCCTGCCCGAAGGGATGGACACGCGGATCGGCAGCAACGGCACGCGCCTGTCCGGCGGCCAGCGCCAGCGCGTGGCGATCGCGCGCGCCATGCTCAAGGATGCGCCGATCCTGATCCTCGACGAGGCCACCGCGGCGCTCGACACCGAGTCCGAGCGCCTGGTGCAGGACGCGCTCGAGCGCCTGATGCCCGACCGCACCACGCTGGTCATCGCGCACCGCCTGTCCACCATCGAGCATGCGGACCAGGTGCTGGTGCTCGATCACGGCCGGCTGGTGGAGCAGGGCACGCACGCCGAACTGCTGGCCAGGGATGGCCTGTATTCCCACTTGCACAGGATGCAGTTCCGCGAGACCGGCCCGGCATGAGCGAGGGCGCGCGCAAGGCGCCGCCGTACTGGTTCGCGGGTTCCGTGCCCTGGCACGCGAGGCTGCTCTCGCGCGCGTACGGCATGGCGATCGCGCTGCGCATGCGGCTGTTCCGCGCCGGCCTGCTGCGGCGCGTGCGCGTGGACAGGCCGGTGCTGGTGATCGGCAACCTGATCGCAGGCGGCAGCGGCAAGACGCCGTTGACCGTCGCCGTGGTCGAGCGCCTGCGTGCCATGGGCTGGAACCCGGGCGTGGCCACGCGCGGCTACGGCCGTGCCGACGCGTCCACGCCGCTGTGGGTGGACGCCGACACCGACCCGCTGCTCGGCGGCGACGAACCGGTGCTGATCGCGCGCCGCACCCGCGCCAGGGTGCGTGCCGACGCCGATCGCGTCGCCGCCGCCCGCGCGCTGATCCAGGCCGGCTGCGACATCGTGGTCTGCGACGACGGCCTGCAGCACTACCGCCTGCGGCGCGACCTGGAGATCGAGGTGATCGACGGCCGCCGCCGCTACGGCAACGGGCGCCTGCTGCCGGCCGGGCCGCTGCGCGAGCCGCTGGAGCGCGCGCGCGGCTGCGATTTCCACGTGCTCAACATCGGCGCCGGCGACGGCGCCGAGCCCGGTTTCGGCGAGTGGCCGATGCGGCTGGCAGCCGACCAGGCCTGGCCGCTGCGCGGCGGCCGCCCGCGCGCGCTGGACGGCTTCGCCGGGCAGCGGGTGCACGCGGTGGCGGGGATCGGCGATCCGGAACGCTTCTTCGCCATGCTGCGCGGCTTCGGCATCGCCGTGGTGCCGCACGCCTTCCCCGACCACCACCGCTATTCGGCCGAGGATCTGCGCTTCGGCAGCGACCTGCCGGTGCTGGTGACGGAGAAGGACGCGGTGAAGTGCGCGGCGCTGGCCAACGACCGCTACTTCAGCGTGCCGGTGGCGGCGGAATTGCCGGAGGCGTTCTGGGTGGCGCTGCTGGACCGGGTGGCGGCGCTGCGGGAGACGCAGGGGCACTGAGCCTGGCCGCGCGACGCCATCGTGCCGGTGCGGGCCGGAACCCGATGGAACCCGCCTTGTCTTCAAGCCCGACGGCATGCGCGGCGGCGCCAGGCGCCGTTGGATCGGGCGCAGACCGCCGGCGGCCGGGCGTGATCTTTCCTGCAGGCAAAACCGGGTAGGCTTGTCGCCGATTCCAGGACGCCCCATGACTTCAGATCCCGACTTCGTCGTCGCCATCCCGGCCCGTTTCGACGCCACGCGCCTGCCGGGCAAGCCGCTGCGCCTGCTGGCCGGCGAGCCGCTCGTGCTGCACGTGGCGCGGCGCGCGCTGGCGGCGGGCGCGCGCGAGGTCTGGGTGGCCGCGGACGACGAACGCATCGCGCAGGCGCTGGAAGGCGCCGGGGTGCGCGTGGCGATGACGGCGAGGACGCATGCCTCCGGCAGCGACCGCCTGGCCGAATGCGCCGACATCGCCGGCTGGGACGACGACGCCCTGGTGGTGAACCTGCAGGGCGACGAGCCGTTCGCGCCGGCGGCGGGCATCCGCGCCGTGGCCGCGCTGCTGGCGCGGGGCGAGGCCGAGATGGCGACGCTGGCCGAGGCCATCGACGACCCGGACGTGCTGTTCGATCCCAACGCGGTGAAGCTGGTGCGCAACGACGCCGGCCATGCCCTGTACTTCAGCCGTGCGCCGATCCCCTGGCATCGCGACGCCTTCGCCCGTGACCGCCGCGTGCTGGTGCCCGGCGAGTGCCTGCGCCACATCGGCATCTACGGCTACCGCGCCGGTTTCCTGCGCCGGTTCACCCGCCTGCCGCCGGGCCGGCTCGAGCAGCTCGAATCGCTGGAGCAGCTGCGCGTGCTCGAGGCCGGCTTCCGCATCGCCGTGGGGCTGACGCCGGAACCGTTCCCCGGCGGCGTGGATACGCCGGAGGACCTGGCGCGCGCGCAGCGCAGGCTGGAGGCGGGCGATGACTGAGCCGCTGCGCCTGCTGGTCGTGTGCCTGGGCAACATCTGCCGCTCGCCGATGGCCGAGGGGGCCTTGCGCGCGCGCATCGAGGAGGCCGGGTTGTCGGCCTCGGTCCGGATCGACTCGGCCGGTACCGGCGGCTGGCACGCCGGCGAACCGCCGGACCCGCGCGCCATCGCCGCCGCGCGCCGCCATGGCGTCGACCTTTCCGGCCTGCGCGCGCGCAAGCTGCAGGCCCGCGATTTCGAGCGCTTCGACGCCCTGCTGTGCGCCGACCACGCCAACCTGCGCGATGTCAGGGCGATGGGCCCTGCGGGCGGACGGGCGGAGGTCGCGCTGCTCATGGAGTGGGCCGGGCAGGCCGGTGTCGTGCCCGACCCCTATGGCGGCGGGGAGGCCGATTTCGAGCGCGTCTGGCGCCAGGTGGACGGGGCCGCGCAGGCGATCGCGGCACGGCTGCGCGCCGGGACGGCGTCCGTGCGCGCCCGGACCGGTTGACGGGTTCGCGCGCAGGCCGGAAGCTGGACACGACTATGAGCGCCGCCATCGCCCCGGAATTCCCGGGCCACCTCGAATGGTTGAACCTGGCCCAGCCGCTGCGCATGGCGCAGCTGCGCGGCAAGGTGTGCGCGCTGGCGTTCGTGAATGCGGGCTCGGCCTGGTGCCAGCAGCGCCTGGGCGACCTGGCCAACCTGCGCCTGCGCCACGGCGACCGCCTCAACGTGGTGGCGGTGCACGTGCCGCGCTTCGAGAACGAGCGCGATCCGGCCCGCATCGCGCCGGTGCTGCGGCGGCAGAAACTCGAATTCCCGATCGCCCACGACGCCGACTGGACGCTGTGGCAGCAATACGGCATCGAAGCCTGGCCGACGGTGGTGCTGATCGACGCCGACGGCAGGCTGCGCCAGCGCTGGGTGGGCGAGGGCCAGCTGCGCGAGCTGGAGGCGGCGCTGACCGAACTGCAGAACGAGGTCGTGCCGCGCGCGCGCGAAGTCGATCCCTTCGAGCTGCGGCAATTGCGCGAACCGCTGCTGCCGCTGAACCATCCGGCCGGGCTGGCGCTGGATCGCGGCACGCTGTACATCGCCGACAGCGGCCACCACCGCGTGCTGGCCTGCGATCCGGGCGGGCGGGTGCTGCGCCAGTTCGGCAGCGGCGGCCCCGGCTTCATCGACGGCCCCATGGAGCTGTCGGCGTTCAACCGGCCGCGTGCGCTGTGCGTGCACCACAACAACCTGTACGTCGCCGACAGCGGCAACCACGCCGTGCGCCGCATCGACCTGCAGACCGGCGACGTCGATACCGTCTGCGGCGCCGGCCGGCCCGGGCAGCCGCAGCCGGGCGTGATCGCCGATCCGCGCCGCGTCGCGCTCGACCAGCCGCGCGCCATCGCCATCGACGCCACGGGCACCATGCACATCGCCACCGCCGGCGACAACCGCATCTGGTCGCTGGACCTCGGGCGACGCGAGATCCGCCTGCTGGCGGGTTCGGGCCGGCTGGACGTGATCGACGGCGTCGGCAGCGCGGCCGCGTTCGCCGAACCGGTCGCGCTGGCCGCGGTGCAGCAGCTGCTGTACGTGTGCGACGGCGCCGGCTCGGCGATCCGCAGCGTCAATACCCGCAGCGGCCAGGTCAGCACCCTGCTGGGGCAGGGGCCCTGGGAACACGGCCACGTCGACGGCGCGCGCGGCGAGGGGCGGCTGCAGCATCCGCAGGCCATCGCGCTGGCGCCCGACGCGCCGGTGCTGTGGATCGCCGACAGCGGCAACGACGCCCTGCGTTCGCTGCGCCTGGGCGGCGGCCAGCTGGCCACGACCTCGCTGCCGCACCGCCTGCATGCGCCGGCCGGGCTGGCGGTGGCCGACGGCGCGGTCTGGATCTCCGACACCGACGCCCATGCCGTGTTGCGGCTGGATTTGCAGGACGCCACCGCGCGCCACGTCCCGATCGGCGAATGACCGAAAAGCTGCACCCCTTCGACGGCAAGGCGTTCGCGCGCGGGCTGAGCACCGCGCCGGGCGTGTACCGCATGTTCGCCGCCGACGACAGCGTGCTGTACGTGGGCAAGGCGCGCGAGCTGCGCAAGCGCGTGGGCAGCTATTTCAACGCCACGCCCAAGGCCACCCGCACCATGGCCATGCTGGCGCAGGTCGCGCGCATGGACATCACCGTCACGCGCAGCGAGAGCGAGGCGCTGCTGCTGGAAAACCAGCTCATCAAGTCGCTCAAGCCGCGCTACAACGTGATGCTGCGCGACGACAAGAGCTATCCCTACGTGCTGCTCACCCAGGAGGCCTGGCCGCGCCTGGCCCTGCACCGCGGCGCGCGCGCCATCCCCGGGCGCTACTTCGGCCCGTATCCCAGCGTCGGCGCGGTGCGCGAGACGCTCAACCTGATGCACAAGCTGTTCCGGCTGCGCAGCTGCGAGGACAGCGTGTTCCGCAACCGTTCGCGGCCCTGCCTGCAGTACCAGATCGGGCGCTGCAGCGCGCCCTGCGTCGGCCTGGTGCAGGCGCGCGACTACGCCGAGGCGGTGCGCCGGGTGGGCCTGTTCCTGGACGGGCGCAGCGACGAGCTGGGCGAGGAGCTGCTGCGGACGATGGAGGCGGCCAGCGAGCGCCTGGACTTCGAGGAGGCCGGCCGCCTGCGCGACCTGATCGCGGCCATCCGCCGGCTGCAGGCGCGCCAGTACGTCGACGGCAACGCCGCCGACCTCGACGTGCTGGCCTGCGCCATGCAGGGCACGCACGCCTGCGTGCTGCTGCTGGCCTTCCGCGACGGCCGCAACCTCGGCACGCGCGCCTTCTTCCCCAAGACCAACGGCAGCGACAACCCGGCCGAGGTGCTGGCCGCGTTCGTCTCGCAGTACTACGCCGAGCAGACGCCGCCGCGCGAGATCGTGCTGGATCGCGAGATCGACGATGTCGAACTGCTGCAGGACGTCTTCAGCACCGTCGCCGGCCGCCGCGTGGCGATCAAGACCAGCGTGCGCGGCGAGCGGGCGGGGTACCTGGACCTGGCCCGGCGCAACGCCGAGATGACGCTGGCCACCGAGCTCGGCAGCCAGGCCGCGCAGCGCGCCCGCGCCGAGTCGCTGCGCGACCTGCTCGGCCTGGAGGAGCTGCCGCAGCGCATCGAGTGCTTCGACATCAGCCACACCATGGGCGAGGCCACGGTGGCCTCGTGCGTGGTGTTCGACGCGCAGGGCCCGGTGCGCAGCCAGTACCGGCGCTACAACATCGCCGGGATCGAGCCGGGCGACGACTATGCCGCCATGAAGCAGGCGCTGGAACGGCGTTTCCGGCGCGCGGTGGAGCAGCAGGAGGCCCCCGGGGCGGAAGGCGAGGAGGGCGCCCGCGAAAGCGCGGGCGTCCTGCCCGACGTGCTGCTGATCGACGGCGGCGCGGGGCAGGTGGCGCAGGCCCGGGAGGTGCTGACCGATTTCGGCATCGCCGGCGTCCTGCTGGTGGGCGTGGCCAAGGGCGAGGCGCGCCGGGCGGGCCACGAGACCCTGCTGTTGCCCGACGGCCGCGAGCTGCACCCGGGCGCGGCCTCGCCGGGCCTGCAGCTGATCCAGCAGGTGCGCGACGAGGCGCACCGCTTCGCCATCACCGGCCATCGCGGGCGGCGGCAGAAGGCGCGCAACGTCAGCCGCCTGGAGGACATCCCCGGCATCGGCCCGCGCCGCCGCGCCAGCCTGCTCAAGCATTTCGGCGGCCTGGGCGGCCTGAAGAAGGCGGCGGTGGACGAGATCGCCCAGGTCGAGGGCATCAACGCCGCGCTGGCGGAGCGGATTTACCAGACGCTGCATGGGTGAGGGTCCGCAGTCGATGCCCTATCGGCATCGACTGCGGACCCGAACGCCCGGCCATGGATGGCCGGCAGGACGACACTTCACGGGGGCGGGCTTGCGCCCGTAGCGTCCGGGCCGGGACCCTCCATGCCGGACAATCGGGTGACGGCCCCTTCCATTCATCACTCCTCGTCCCCATCCCTGCACTAAGATGCCNCAGGACGATCCGAAAGCCTCGATCGTTGCGCCAGGGATGGCGGCGGAATCTCGCTCGAAGCGGATCTAATGCCCTATCGGCATCGACTGCGGACCCGAACGCCCGGCCATGGATGGCCGGCAGGACGACACTTCACGGGGGCGGGCTTGCGCCCGTAGCGTCCGGGCCGGGACCCTCCATGCCGGACAATCGGGTGACGGCCCCTTCCATTCATCACTCCTCGTCCCCATCCCTGCACTAAGATGCCCCGGCACCGCCCCAGAACAGATCCCGGATGAAGCTGACCGTTCCCACCTGGCTGACGCTGCTGCGCATCGTGATGATCCCGGTGCTGATGCTGGTGTTCTACCTGCCCTACAAGTGGACCAACTTCGCCGCCGCGGCGATCTTCGCGGTGGCCTCGCTCACCGACTGGCTCGACGGCTGGATCGCCCGCCGCTACCACCAGTACTCGGCCTTCGGCGCCTTCCTGGACCCGGTGGCCGACAAGCTGATGGTCGCCACCGCCCTGTTCCTGATCGTGCAGGGCCACCCGACCGCGTGGATGGCGCTGTGGGCGGCGGTGATCGTCGGGCGCGAGATCGCGGTCTCGGCGCTGCGCGAGTGGATGGCCGAGCTCGGCCAGCGCGCCCGGGTCAAGGTGGCCTTCATCGGCAAGGTCAAGACCGTGGCGCAGATGCTGGCCCTGCTGTGCCTGCTCTATGCCGTTTCGCCGGCGCGGCAGCCGGAGCCCGACCTGTTCCTGGGCACCCTGATCTTCCATATCGGCGACTGGCTGCTGGCCATCGCCGCGATCCTGACGCTGGTCTCCGGGTACGCCTATTTGCAGGCGGCGTGGCCGGTCCTGCGCGCGGGAGAGGGGGTTGCTGTTGACACGCCGACATCTGACGGTAAAATCTCGCCTCCTCCGCGGGAATAGCTCAGTTGGTAGAGCACGACCTTGCCAAGGTCGGGGTCGCGAGTTCGAGTCTCGTTTCCCGCTCCAGAATCAAGAAGCACGAGGACGTACCACGCGTACGCGCCTCGTCTGGAAAGCCCCGGCATCCGGGGTTTTGCTTTGTCGGGCGCTTGAAAACGCCGCCCGGATGCGCCAGCCTCGGCGCGTCGTCACCGGCCTGGTGGCAGAGTGGTCATGCAGCGGACTGCAAATCCGCGTACGCCGGTTCGATTCCGACCCAGGCCTCCATATAAACAGCGAATTCCGGCGCCGCGTCGTGCGCCGCGCGCAATTCGGACTCCCTCCCTGCTCGTCGCAGCGGCACGGCTCCCGCCGTGCAGCGGCTCATTCGGCCGCTTGCGGAAACGCCGGCAGCTTGGGCACGTCCAGTTCCTCGTGCTGGATGATCAATGTCGCGTTCAGATTGCGCGCGAGCCTGGCGAAGCGGTCCATCGAGGCCAGCGACTGCGCGCGGTCGGTGTTGAACGAGGGCACGCCCTGCGATTCCATGTTCTCGCGGAAATGCACCACGTCGCCCGACAGCAGCACCGGGCCGCGCCCGGGCAACTGCACCAGCAGGCCGTGGTGGCCGGGCGTGTGCCCGGGCAGGTCGAGCATGACCACGCTGCCGTCGCCGAACACGTCGTGGTCGCCGTCGATCTTCTCGATCTTCGCCTGCTTGCCCAGCCACGGGGCGAGCAGCTTCGCGCGCCATTCCTGGCCCGGCCGGCCCAGCGTCTCGACATCCTTGCGGCCGATCAGCAGTCTGGCCTGCGGAAAGTCCGCCGCCTGGCCGATATGGTCGAAATGGTAATGGCTGATGCCGACCAGCGAGACCTGCGCCGGCGCGACGCCGATCTTCGCCAGCTGATCGACCACGGTGGTCGCCAGCGTGTTCGCATCCTCCTTGCCGCGCGCGAACGGCTTGTGCAGGTACTCGCGCGACAGGCCGGTGTCCCAGAGCAGGTACTGCTCGCCGTGCCGGATCAGGTAGCAGCTGCCGACGAAGTACTTGCTGCGGCCGACATAGGCGCGCGTATCGGACATCTCGTCCAGGTTGTAGGTCCACAGCTCGCCGCAGTCCAGGCGCCACAGGCGCAGCTCCGGCTTCGCCGCCGGCGCGGCCGCTGCGAGCGGTGGGCAGGCGAGTGCGAGAAGCGCGGCGCAGAGACCGCGCAGCCGGATATTCATGGGCATGTCTCCATCTAGCTAGCCGGAAGATGCCGGTTTGGCCGTCAATGATGCCGCGCCGGACTCCCGGCCTTGGATGCTTACCGCATCGGCATGCTCCTGGATGGATCCTCGGAGCCGCGCGCGACCGCTTCCTGCTGTGCGGGCGCCTGTTGCTGCGCCGTCTGCTGATTGAGGGTCTCGAGTTTCTGCTGCGACTGTTCCACCGGCGTCTTCGTCGCCTCCGCAGCCGTGATGTCCGCCCGGACCATCGCAGGGTCAGACCGGTTGCCTTGCACGATAAACAGTCGTTCGCCGGCTTCCGTGTTCCCGTTCCTGGCGCTGGGGACGACCTCGTCCACCTGGGTGAATCCTTTTTCCTTTGCCAGCGCCAGCAGGCTCATCGTGGTGCGTTCGCTGGCCGCATCGAAGGGTTTGCCGTTCTGCGTGTCCAGCTTTTCCACTCCCGAACGGACCTGTTTGTACATTTCATGGTCCGGACTGGCGGGATTGCGTGGATCGCCGGCGTCCATGGGAGTGACGGAGCGCGTAGCCGCGGGCGTCCCGGGGGGCGTTGCGGCGGGGCTTGGCTGCGCGCTCGCCGGACTGCCTTGCGATGCAGCGGGTGGTCCGCTTCCGCCATTCTGGGAAGCCGCGGGATTGTCGGGAGCGGTGGCGTTCGCTCCAGGTGTCGAGGTCGCGCCGGTCCGCGGAGGCTCCGGAGAGCCTCCCGCGCCATTGGTCGAGGGCGTAACGGGATTCGTCTGGAACGGGGCGCCGAAGGAATTGGACAGCGAGGGGTCTATGCGCGGGTTCGCAGCCGTATCGATCGCTTTCAGCGTGGCCGCGTCCGCTATGCCGGTCGGGACAATGCCATGGTCGGATTGGAAACTGGAGACGGCATGTTCGGTACGCGTCCCGTATTTTCCGTCGGTTCCGATCGGATTGTTGTCGGGCCCCTTGTAGCCGAGCTTGTCCAGCGCCACCTGGAGGTTCTGGACCTCGATTCCCTTTTCCTTCGGCTTGAGGTCGCCGTCTTCCAACGGTCCCCCGGGCAACGGGCGGGAAGTGATGCCGGCGGCATTCACCTTTTCCATGATCCCTGGGACCTTGGTTTCCCAATCGGCGGCATATCCGGCGATCAGGTCGGCCTTGTCGACGCCATTCACCGTCCTGCGGGCATTGGTGTAATCGGCCTTGTCGCCACCGACGTACTTTTCGATGCCGACGCCAGTATAGAGTCCGCGCGCCATTCCGACGACCAGCAGTTGCGCGCCGAGTTGCGGATCCGTTGCGGCGAGGTCGGGATTGGCGACCAGCTTTCCGTTCAGGCCAAGCTCGCGATCCATCTTCGCGTAGTTGTAATCATGCGTGGTCTGGACATATCCGCGCCCGTAGTACTCGGCGCCACCGCTATAGCCGTTGTTGATGGCCGTCTTGGTGGTTCCGTATTCGCGGGATGTGTTGAAGTTGTCGGTTTCGTGCTGGGCGGACGCGAGCATGTAGGCAATCTGCCGTTTGTCCGTGATCCCGTATTCAAGCGCGGTCTTGACGATGAGTTCCGTGCTTTGCTCCCTGGTCAGTCCATATGCGCTCATGTGCCTTTCCTTGGTGTAGTGGATGTCTGTTCGCGCCTTGCCGGCGGCGAGGCCTTATTGCTGGACCTTCTGCATTTTTCCGTCGATCAGCCTCTCGATCGTACGGGTCGGTGGCGCGCCGTCGCTGGCCGAGCGTTCGGTGACGGTCTCGACGAGTTTCGGCTTGTCGTGATCGATTTCATAGGTTTCGGAGGTGTGCTCGCAGCATCCGCTCTTGGTCGTGGCGACGATCTTTCCGTCGGCAACGGTGAACATCCCGTTGTGCCCGACCGTCAGGTCGGAAAGCGCTCGGTTGGGTGCGAAGGCCTTGCCATCCGGGGCGTCGAGGTAGATGTCGAACGATGGACCGCCATAAGCCCCCTGCCGTCCAGTCCAGAAGGCAAGGTCTTCCCGCCCATCGCCGTTGAGATCCGAGACGATGATGGAATAGCCGTCCTTTTTGTAGCCGCCATCGGCCTTGCCGCGATAGACGGTGGCTTGCGGGTTGAGGTAGAGCGAGGGGAGGCGAAACGTCTGTTCGGGTTTTCCCGCCGGCCCGTCGATGTGGACTTCCGCTCCGTTTTCGCAGGTGACGAGCGTCGGCATCAGCGGCTCGCATTCGCTCGCAGTGATTCTTATCCCAACATCGCCGACGGCGGCCTGCAGTTGCCCGTTTGCATCGAAGTCTGCTTTCGCGCTTTCGAATCCGCCTGAAACGGTCGCGGGCGCCGCCGGGGCGGCCTCAGGCTCCGCCTTGGCCGGCGCGTCGGCGGGCTTCTCCGGCGAGGAGGGCGGCTGTGGCGCGCCATTGCCTTCGTTGCAGGCTGTCAATGCGAGCAACATAAGAAAGAGCGGGGCGCACGATCTGATCCTCATGGGGTCGTCCCTGAATGGCTGGCTGGAGGCTAACCACCGTGGTGTGAAAGACGGGTTAAGTGGTGCGGCCCGGTCCACTGCGCGCAATGCCGCTACTGCCCGGCACACAGGCCTTTGGACATGCGCGAGATGTAACGTGGCAGACGATGTCCGCAGGGCACCGGCACGGTTGGCCGGGGACGCATGATCGCGCTACGGTGAAATTTGCCTTGGCAAGGCATGGTCCGCTCTAAGTCTTTGATTTCATTCCCCCGGTCCGGCAAACTATCGCCATGCCCGGATGGCGAAACTGGTAGACGCAAGGGACTTAAAATCCCTCGGCCGCAAGGCCATGTCGGTTCGATCCCGACTCCGGGCACCAAGCATTCTCCGCTCCAGCCACGATTGAACGACGCGACCGAGCCGCCGCCACGTCCCGCATGAGCATGTCGTTGTCCGAGGCCACCGTGCCGGTGCTGCTGCATTACCTGTCGCGGTTGGACGGGCTGCTGGCGCTGGCCGAGCGACATGTGGGGCAGGGCGGCCAGGCGCGCGTGCCGCAGGAGCGCCTGCTCCGGGCGCGGCTTGCCGAGGACATGTTCTCCTTCGCCGAACAGGTGCGCAGCGCCTGCGGCTTCGCGCTGCGTGCCGTCCATCCTCTCGCCGGGCGCGAGCTGCCGGCGCTCGGCGAGCCGCCGCCCACCCTCGCCGGCCTGCGCGTGCTGGCGCAGGAGACGGCGCAGGCCTTGCGGGCGCTGCCGCGACAGGCGATCGAAGGGGCCGACGGTGTGGTACGCGACGAAGCGGGAACCGCGTCGCTGGCGTTGCCGGCGGCGGAGTACGCACTGCGTTACGCGATGCCCAATTTCTTTTTCCACCTGTCGATGGCCTACGCCGTCCTGCGCGCGCTCGGGCTGCCGGTGGGGAAGCCCGATTTCGACGGGTATCATGCCTATCCGCCGGGTTTCCGCTTTCCGCCGCCCGGCGAAGGCGCGGGTGCGCCCGAGGGCGGTTGAGGAGACAGCATGTCGCGTTATCTGGCTTATGTCCTGTGCCTGCTGCTGGCCGCCCTCTGCACCGTGCTGGCCCTGCGGCACCCGGGCTGGTGGTGGGGCGCCGGCGCGTTCGCGGCGCTGTCGCTGCTCGGCAGCTGGGACCTGCTGCAGACGCGCAGCACCCTGCGCCGCAACTATCCGCTGCTGGCGCACTTCCGCTATTTCCTGGAATCGATCGGCCCGGAGATGCGCCAGTATTTCGTGCAGAGCGACACCCAGGAGGCGCCGTTCTCGCGTCAGCAGCGCTCGCTGGTGTACCAGCGAGCCAAGCACGTCTCCGACGTGGTGCCCTTCGGCACCGAGCAGGACGTGTACGGCATGGACTACGAATGGATCAACCATTCGCTGGCGCCCACCGAGATCGCCTCGCACGACTTCCGCGTGCGCATCGGCGAAAGCGCCGCGCAGGCCTACGAGGCCAGCGTCTTCAATATCTCGGCGATGAGCTTCGGCTCGCTGTCGGCCAACGCCATCCGCGCGCTCAACGCCGGCGCCAAGCGCGGCGGCTTCTATCACGACACCGGCGAGGGCTCGATTTCGCCCTACCACCGCGAGAACGGCGGCGACATCGTCTGGGAGATCGGCTCGGGCTACTTCGGTTGCCGCGACGAGGCCGGCCGCTTCGACGAGGAGCGCTTCGTCGCCAACGCCCGCGACCCGCAGGTAAAGATGGTCGAGATCAAGCTGTCCCAGGGCGCCAAGCCCGGCCACGGCGGCGTGCTGCCGGCGGCCAAGGTCAGCCCGGAGATCGCGGCCACGCGCGGCGTGCCGATCGGCCAGGATTGCGTTTCGCCGGCGCGGCACACGGCGTTCTCCACGCCGACCGAGCTGCTGGCGTTCGTGGCGCGGCTGCGCGAGCTCTCCGGCGGCAAGCCGACCGGCTTCAAGCTCGCCATCGGCCATCCCTGGGAGTGGTTCGGCGTGGCCAAGGCCATGCGCGAGACCGGCGTGCTGCCCGATTTCATCGTCGTCGACGGCGCCGAGGGCGGGACCGGCGCGGCGCCGGCCGAATTCGTCGACCACATCGGCGTGCCGATGCACGAGGCGCTGATGCTGGTGCACAACACCCTCGTGGGGCTCGACCTGCGCGACAGGATCCGCATCGGCGCCGCCGGCAAGATCACCAGCGCCTTCGACATCGCGCGCACGCTGGCGATGGGCGCGGACTGGTGCAATGCCGCGCGCGGCTTCATGTTCGCGCTCGGCTGCATCCAGTCGCTGAGCTGCCACACCGACCGCTGTCCCACCGGCATCGCCACGCAGAACCCGACGCGCTGGCGCAAGCTCGATACCGGCGACAAGACCGCGCGCGTGCACCAGTTCCACGACAACACGCTGCGCGCGCTGCGCGACCTGCTGTGCGCGGCCGGCCTCGCGCACCCGGGCGAGCTCGGCCCGGAGCACATCCTGCGCCGGGTCTCGCCGACCGAGGTGCGCTCGCTGGGCTCGCTGTACCGGTTCCTGGAGCCGGGCGAGCTGCTCAAGGGCATTCCCGAGCATGCCGTGTTCAAGGAGTTCTGGTCGGTGGCGCGCAGCGACAGCTTCGCCGCGCCCGACCGCGTGATGGCGATGCGCGCGGCGAAGTCGATGTAGCCGCGCGCGTATCGCGGCAGGCGATCACAGCTTCCTTCACCGGCTTGGGGTACAACGGGCTTTCGCCCCCGCGGGAGTTTCGTGATGCGCGCCTTCCTGTCGATCGCGATCGTCGCCTGTGCCTGCCTGGCCGCGTGTGACAGCGCCAGCCTGACCGAGAAGAGCGGCCTGGTGGTGAAGTGGGGCGATGGCGCCCCGAAGCCGCCTGCCAGCGCGCCAGCCGCCCGGCCCCTGGCTACGACGCAGCGATACACCGGCGGCAACCTGCCGCCGCTGCGGCTGTTCGTGCGCACCGAGTACGCGCGCTTCGACGAACCCTGGGCCATGACCTTCCTGCCCGACGGGCGCCTGCTGGTGACCGAGAAACAGGGCCGATTGAAGCTGTTCGACGTCGCCCGCAAGCAGACCAGCGAGATCACCGGCGTGCCGGCCGTGGCCTACGGCGGGCAGGGCGGGTTCGGCGATGTGGTGCTGCATCCGCAGTTCGCCGGCAACGGGCTGGTGTATTTCAGCTACGCCGAACAGGGCGAGAACGGCACCCGCGGCGCCGCGGTGGCGCGCGCGGTGCTGCACCTGAACCCGGCCGGCGGCGGCAGCCTGTCCGGCGTGCAGGTGGTCTGGCGGCAATTGAAGGTCACCGGCGAGAACCACTACAGCCACCGCATCGCCTTCGGCCGCGACGGCAAGCTGTGGATCAGTTCCGGCGAGCGGCAGAAGTTCGATCCGGCCCAGGACCTGCAGTCCAACCTCGGCAAGATCCTGCGCCTGAACGCCGACGGCTCGATCCCCGCCGACAATCCCTTCGTCGCCCAGGGCGGGGTGGCCGCGCAGGTCTGGTCGCTCGGCCATCGCAACGTGCTCGGGCTCGCCTTCGATCCGCAGGGACGCCTGTGGGCGCACGAGATGGGCCCGATGGGCGGGGACGAGGTGAACCTGATCGAGCGCGGCGCCAACTACGGCTGGCCGATCGTCTCCAATGGCGACCATTACGACGGCACTCCGATTCCCGACCATCCCACCCGTCCGGAATTCAACGCGCCCGAAGCCTGGTGGACGCCGGTGATCGCGCCGGCGGGCTTCGTCATCTACACCGGGCGGATGTTTCCGTTCTTCCACGGCGACGGTTTCATCGGCGGCCTGGCCGCGCAGTCGCTGGTGCGCGTCAAGCTCGGCGTCGCCGGCGGCGCGCCGTGGGCGCGCGAGGCCACGCGCTACCCGATGGGGCAGCGCATCCGCGAAGTGGAGCAGGGGCCGGACGGCGCGCTCTGGCTGCTGGAGGACGGCGGCAATGCGCGACTGCTGAAACTCACGCCGGGCATCGGATTCTGATCCGGCCGCGCGCGATGCCCTCGCGCGAAGCGCCGGCGATCTGCGAAGAGCGACTGGCCGCGCGCCTGCAGTACGGCGACGGCCGGCGGCCGGCCCGGCGCCGCCGTTGTGGCGGCGCGGTTTCGCCGTAAAAAAGGGTTCCCGATGCCGGGAACCCAATGAGAGAGGCGACGTTTCGGCCGTCGTTCAATCGGCGTCCGGCCGCACCAGGATCGGCAGCTCACGCTCGAACAGTTCGGCGACGGTCAGGGACGGCAGGATGTGTCCCTTCTTCTGCGCGCTCGCGGCCAGGTCCGATCCCCACACCGAGGAATTCAGGCGCTGATTCGGCGTGCCGTGGTGGCCGGAGGAACTGAAGTTGCAGTCGCCGATCTGGTAGAAGGACTGCAGCGAGGGCAGCAGGCGCTTGGCGTTCAAGGTGGCGCCGCGCTTGTGGGTGAGGAAGTAGGTGCTGAAGGCGTCGGCCATCAGTTCGGTGCGGCGGGTGGCTTCCGCGCCGGCCAGGTCCGACTCGAACAGGTCGTTGTCGTACTGCACGTGATGGCCGAACTCGTGGCCGAGGATCGCGCGCGGCGCCACCGCGCCGAGTCCGACCGCCTCCATGCCCTGCAGGATGCCGTCGCCCATGATGATGCGGTCCCCCAGCGCTTCCAGCCCCGTCGGAGGGGTGAAGGCGAAAGCGTTGAAGGTGAACAGCGGATGGTCGCCGCCCTGGAGCGAGGGATAGGCATGGATCTGCTCGTAGACGATCTCCGCGGCCGGCCGCGCCACCGATGCGTCGACTCCGTACAGCGCCTCGATCAGCCGCTGCAGGCGGTCGACGCTGCCGAACACGTCGGCGCCGTGGAAGGGCAGCAGCTGGATGCCGGCCGAATCGATGTTCCAGAAGCGCTTCAGATCGCGCATTTCCGCATTGAGCACCTGGGTGTACTCGCCGTTGCGGCCGAAGCGGTTGTCGCGCGATTCCTCGCCGAAGAGCAGGGCGTCGTACTGCGGGAAATCCAGCACGGCATTGGCAAAGTTGCCGCCCAGTTCCCCTGCGATGCCGAGCAAAGCCGAGCGCAGGTCGCTGATGTCCAGGCCGTCCACCCACAAGGAGAGATCGGTGTCCTGGCAGCTGTAGTCGTCGGGATCGATCGCCTTGCGGGCGATGTTCGACCATGGCGATTCCGGAATCCCCAGGCGCGCGGAGGTGCCTTTCACGCGGCTTTCCCAGTCTGTCGGCAGCGCGTTCAGAAGGCTTTCGCTACGCCGCAGCGAGGCGAGCTCCGCAGACGGCGCGGCGGTTCCGGGCTGCGACGTCGCCGCCCCGGCAAGCGAGGTGGTGGCGCAGAGGGCGGAAGCGAGCAGGAGCTGTCTGGTGAGGGCGTTCAATCTCGTCATTGGGTATTCCCCTGTCTTGTGGATGTGTGCATTGGAGAGTCGCTTTCGAGCGACCCACTGCTGTAACGGTCCGGTGAAGAAACCCCCTACCTGGCCGGAGCGCGTGGCTGGAAGAAGTCCAATCGCATGTGCATGTGCAGAACGCATGCTGCATGTGCGCATTCGCATGCCGAATGGAAACGACCCGCATGCGGAGCGGAGTCGGGGTCGGGGTCGGTTTCCGGATCGCGATTCGGGTTATGGAATTCGATTTCCGCCCGAATCGCGCGACGGCGACGCCTGCATCGCGCGCCGGTCGCCAGGAGCACTTTCGGCACATCCTCGAGCGGACCTGCGCGCGGATCATGGCGTTCTTCCGAACGCCCAATGGATGGTGCCGCATGTTCCGTCTGCCCCGCGTATTCCTGCTCGCGGTCGCGCTGAGCGCAGCGTCCGTCGCACCGGCGGCATCGGCCGACGCTTCCGGACAGACGCCGCAGTCGCGCATGCAGGCGGTCATCGACGGTCTGGGGCCGGCGGTGGAGATCGAAGGCCGCCCGGTCGCGCGCAGCGGCCTGGTCGAGACCATGCAGGCCCTGCACGTGCCCGGCGTGGCGATCGCCGTGATTCGCCAAGGCAAGGTCGATTGGGCGAAGGGATTCGGCCTCACGCGGGAGGGAGGAGAACCGGTGACCGCCCGGACGCTGTTCCAGGCCGGTTCGGTGAGCAAGCCGATCGCGGCGATGACGGCCTTGCGCCTGGTGCAGGAAGGGCGCCTGTCGCTGGACGGCGACGCCGATGCGATCCTGAAGACCTGGAAAATTCCGTCGAACCCTTACACCGGGCGCACGCCGGTGACGCTGCGCGCGCTGCTCTCGCATACGGCGGGAACGACGGTCCATGGCTTCGCCGGATACGCGGCCGGCGAGGCGGTGCCGACGCTGCCGCAAGTGCTCGGCGGCGTCGCTCCCGCCAACTCCAAGCCCGTCGTGGTGGATCGGCCCGTGGGGCACGAGTATGCGTATTCGGGCGGCGGATACAGCATCGCGCAGCAGCTGATGGTGGATGCCACCGGTGCGCCGTTCGCGGAGCTGGTGCGCAAGACCGTGCTGGCGCCGCTGGGCATGTCGCGCAGTACCGAGCAGCAGCCGTTGCAGGCCTCGCGCCTGGCGCACGCGGCCTGGCCGCACGATGGCGCCGGCGCTCCGATCCCCGGAGGCCCGCATACCTATCCGGAGATGGCTGCGGCGGGGCTGTGGACGACCGCCGAGGACCTGGCGCGATTCGCCATCGAGCTGCAGCGCGCGGCGAGCGGGCGGCAAGGGCGCGTGCTGACAGCCGACATGGGGCGCCTGATGACGACGCGGGTGAAGGGCGACTACGGCCTGGGCGTCAGCATTCTCGGCTCGGCGAAGGCGCCGTACTTCTATCACGACGGCTCCAACGCGGGCTACAAGGCCACGCTGCTGGGCTATCCGGCGAGCGGGGACGGCGTCGTGGTGCTGACCAACGGCGATCAGGGCTACGAGCTCGGCCAGAAGATCGCCCGCGCCGTCGCGGTGGTCTACGGCTGGCCGGACCTGCATCCGGTCAAGCGTGCCGCCGTCGACCTCGCTGCGGATCAGCTGGCGCGCTACGCGGGTTCGTTCGAGATCGAAGGCGTCGGCGGCTTCGAAATCCACCGGCGCGATGGCGGCCTGGCCCTGGAGCTGTGGAAAGGCGTCGTCGAGCCGATGTACGCGCAAGCGCCGGGGCGGTTCTTCATCACCTCGCACGACCTCGTGCTGACCTTCGACGGGCCGGACCGCGGCCGTATCGCCGCCCCGGACTTCAAGGGCAGCTTCGCCCGGGCCAAGCCCTGAGGCGCGTCACCGGGACGAGAGCGCGGCGGTTTGCCGGTCCGGAAGCTAGCGCACGCCGCCGGTCCGGGGCATGGCGTTGAGCTCGTCGATCACTTTCCTGGGCGCGCGCAGTCGGATCTGCACGGGGAAGGACTCCTGCACCACGACGTCCTTCACCACGCCGCTTTTTTCCAGTTCCCTGACCCTGTCCAGCACCGGGTCCGGGGATTGCGCGCTGCCGACGATCATCGCGCTCTCCAGCGGTTCCCGAGGCGCGGCCGGCGACCTGTTGTCGAGGCCGCAGCCTGCCAGCAGCGCCAGCGCGACGGGAAGGAAGGTTTTCATGGCTTGCCTCCTTGCGTATCGGGCGGTATCGCGAAACACCGTGGTGGGGCGCCGGGCGGCGCCCCCC
>NZ_JALBFU010000001.1:382380-995714 GCF_022662575.1 Luteimonas aquatica
TGGTGCGCCGCATGCCGGCGCACCACGGTAACGACGTTCGAATCGGCACCCGCCCGATGCTCAGGGATTGGCGGCGATCCAGTTCTGAAGCGTGTTGTAGACGGTGCTGGTGATCCTGGTCCCGCAGTTCTGGGAGGAGGATCCGGTGGTGTGGATTCCGCGGACGGCGTTGCCGCTGTCGCGGATGCCGCTGCCGCTGTTGCCGCCGGCGGTATCGATGGTATAGCAGAGCCGATAGGAGCCGCTGGTCGACACCGCCCCGGAATGCGTCCACATCGTGCCGAAGGGCTTGTCGCCCGGATAGCCGGTGATGGTGTGGGTTCCGCCCGAGTACACGCCCCACCCGGAGTTGCCGCCGTGCGGCGCGGCGTTGAGCACGATCAGGGCGTAGTCGTAGTTGCTGTCGGCGCCGGTGTGCCAGGCCGTTGTGGTGAGCGCGCGCGTCCAGCCCGTGGTGCCCCAGGGCTGATAGCTGCCGTTCTGCGCCGTGGTGAAGTCCAGGCTGGAATACCAGGTGCCCGAGCCGTTGGAGACGCAGTGCCCCGCGGTGAGCACGTGCTTGGCCGTGATCAGCGTGCCGGTGCAGCCGATCGCGATGCGGCCGATGAACCAGTACGGCGAGGCCACGGTATTGGTGATCTGCACGCGGTTGTCCGCGCCGATGACGACGGTGGGATTGGCGCGCGTGCTGCCGTAGAAGGCCGGCAGGTCGCTCGGGGCCTTGCCCTGGACCGTGGTGGTGCGGCCGAGCAGTTCCAGGTCGCGGACGGCCTGTTCGAAAATGGCGACGTCCTGCGGGTCCATCTGCGACTGGTACTGGTCGCCGTCGCGGGTGACCATCACCGTGCTCAGACCGGCCGCCCTCTGGCGCGGCGTCTGCAGGCGGGCGTCGATGGATCCGCCGCGTTCGGGCAACGCGTCGGTCACCAGGTTCTCGCCCTGGATGAACCTGGCTTTCTCGTTCAATTTCTTGAATGCGACATCCTTCGCTCCCGCCGTATTTGCCATGGGGGCCGAAATCAACAATACGCAGATCATTGCGGCTAGCTGTTTCATGACAATCTCCTTCGTTGGTTGGTGACGCTCCTCACAGCTTTCGCAGCGAACGCATCCGCATGCGCGCTGTCCGACGAGCTCTAGCAACCTCTTTGTCGCGGGGCCGTGAATGCCTGCGCAGGGAGGCCCGTCCGGCGCGTAACCGGACGGGTGGAAGCGCGGAAGGTTGCGCGCAAGGCGAAGAGGCGCAATCAGCGCAGGCGCGGCTCGAGCAATTTGCTATCCACGCCCGATTGCAAAGCGAGCATGCCCGTTCAAATTTGAAACGCGCTCGCTGTCATCCCCGGCGACGTCGCGGAATCTCAGGGCAACGTATCGGAAACGTTTCTCACGCGCACGGACGAGCATCTGCGCGTCGATTCGTCCCAGCTGAAGTTCACGAACGAATAGGGCGTGATGGATTGCACGATGCTCACCATTCTCGGATCGTCCGTCCAGCAATAGACGTACTGGCCCTTGGCATCGGTCGCGTAGCAGTTGGCCCAGACATCGGCCATCGCATTCCCGATGTCGGAAAGACAGCCGATGCTTTGCAGCCTGTCGGCGCTGGCGCGGGCGGCGCCGAGCGAACCCGACGCGGCGCCGCCTTCGATCACCACCTGCTGCGAGGGCTTGACCTGGCCCGCATTGGCCGTTGCGGCCAGGGCGAAGATCGAAAGCGCTACGAGACATCGAGTCGCGGCATGCTTCATGCGTGTTCTCCGTATGCGCCGGCCCGAAACGGGCCGGCCGAGTGACGGTCGGGCGAGACATCGCCTGACGGGCCGCCGATGGCGGCCGAACATTCACTCGGAATCCGGCGCGGTTCAGGCTCATGCCGATCATGCGGCGCCGCGGCCTGCGCGCTCAAAAAACGCGGGCAATAAAAAAACGGCCGAAGCCGTTGTTTTTATTGGTGGGCGGTGCAGGGATCGAACCTGCGACCCTTGCCGTGTGAAGGCAATGCTCTACCGCTGAGCTAACCGCCCATCGCCGCGACAGGAGCGCCTGTCGCCAGCGGGCCGCAGATTCTAAGGGGCCACGCCTGTCCGGGCAAGCCATCCGTGGATTCCGGCCGCGGATCGCCCGACTGGGGCGCTCCGCGCCAAGCCTGCCGGGCCGCGATGGAGGGCGCGGGCGGAGGCTATTCGATCTCCGACCGGGCGTAGGCCACGTCCAGCGCCTCCATGGCGTCGGCGGGCTTGAGCTTGGCGGCCTTCTCGTAGGCGGCCGCGGCGGCGTCCTCCTGCTTGTCCCCGTGCAGCAGAAGCAGGACGTTGCCGTGCTCGACATGGGCGATGGGCGAGTCGGGGGTGAGCTTGAGGGCGGTCTTGATGTGCGACTCGGCCGCGGCGGGCTTGGCGCCGTAGGTGAGGCCGCCGATCATGGCGCCGATCTTGTTGACGATCTCGGCGTGGTACAGGGCCAGCGCGGTGTGCGCCTCGGCGTGCTTGGGCGCGCGTTCGAGGGTGGCGTCGAGCGCGGCGCGCACCTTGCCGGCGATGCCGTCCTTGAGCGCCTTGGCGATGCTCAGGCCCTGGCTGTAGCGGCCGAGGGCGAAGGCGTGGCGATAGTGGCTGTTGGCCTCGTCGGGCAGCGCCTTGACGGCGGCCTCGGCCAGCTTGGCGCCCTGTTCGAAGCGCTTGAGCTTCTCGGCCTCGTCCTCGACCAGGTAGGTGGCGTGGATGCCCAGCGCCTTGACCGCGACCGAGGCGCCGACCGGGCCGAGCGCCTGGCCGGCGTCGAAGGCGGCCTTGAAGTCGCCGCGGTGGAAGGCGCGCCAGGCCTCCTGCAGCGCGGCGGCGAGGGCGGGGGCGTCGAGCTTGGGCGCGGCCTTGCCGGCGGCCTTGAGCAGGGCGGCGGCGCGCTTGTCGTCGGGCCAGGGTTCGCAGTCGCCGGCGTGCAGCCGGGGCCAGGCTTTCTTCAGCGCGTCGCCGGCGTAGGCGAAAGGCTTGGCGTCGTGCGGAAAAGCGGCCCAGGCGGTCTTGGCGGCCATGCGGAGTCCTTCTGCTGTCTTTCAGGGAGCGCCAGCATCCCGCGCGGCGCGGCGGCTGGCAAGCCGGCGCGCCGCGTCCGGCCGATGAATCGGGCGCCAATGCGTAGTGTGATTGCTCGACCGCGGGGCGACAGGCTATGCGCCTGAGAAACCGGCCCGTCGGCCGGGTACAACGGAGTTCCGATCATGGTGGCCAAGAAGCAAATCCGCAGCGGCAAGAACGGCAAGGAAACCTCGCTGCGCCACGTCTGGCTGGCCTCGCTGGGCGCCGTCGTCGTGGCCCGCCGCGAGATCCGCGGCATCGCGGCCAAGGCCGCGCAGCGGCTGAGCCGTCGCGCCGACGACGTGCAGAGCATCGCCCGCGGCGGCCTGATCAGCGTGCGCGAGCAGGTGGAGCCGAAGGTGGAGCAGTTCAGCGCCGAGATCGAGGCGCGCCTGCACCCGGTGCTAGTCAAGCTGGGCATCGCGCCCAAGGCCGCCAGGCCGGCCCGCAAGACGGCCAAGACCGCGCGTCGCGGCGCCGCCCGCCGTCCGGCGGCGCGCACCACGCGCGCGCGCAAGGCGCGCGCCTGAGGCATTCGGGGTGACCGAGGCGGTCGGCGGCCAGGCCGCCGCACCGCGTCGAGCGGGCCGCCTCAATCCAGGTAGGCCTGCATCAGCTGGTTCAGGTGCACCCGTTCGGCGTCGCGCAGGAACGGGGCCAGCAGCATCATCACCTGGACGATCCCCTCGCGGATCGCCAGCTGTTCGTCCTTGTCGCCGCGCACCGAGGCGTAGTTGAGCCAGAACGTGGCCAGCACCAGGACGTTGGTCGAGGCGGCGTCGAGCTCGGCCGCCGAGGCGCGGATCACCCCGGCCTGGGTCAGGCCGCGCATGACCTCGTGGGCGCTGTCGTCGGCGCGCTTGAGGATGCGCGCGAAGCGGATGCGCAGGCGCCGGTTGCGGCTGAGGATCTCCACCAGGTCGCGGTAGAGGAAGCGGTAGTCCCAGATGCACTCGAACACCAGGTGCAGCTGCAGCCAGATGTCCTCCAGTTCCGGCAGGCGCCCCTCGGGCGGGGTCAGCGCCTCGTCCATGCGGGTATCGAAGCGGCTGAAGAGCTGCTCGATGATGTCGTCCTTGTTGCGGAAGTGGTAGTACAGGTTGCCCGGGCTGATCTCCAGCTCGTCGGCGATGTGGTTGGTGGTGACGTTGGGCTCGCCCTGCGCGTTGAACATCGTGAGTGCGGCATCGAGGATGCGCTGGCGTGTCTGTCGCGATGCCATGGCGGCCGGGACCCGCGGCGGCTTCAGCCGGCCAGCTTCTTCACCAGGTCGACGTATTGCTGCTTTGCGGCATCCTGCGGGGTGCCCTTGAGCTTGGCCCAGGCTTCGTACTTGGCGGTGCCGACGAAGTCGAAGAAGCCCGGCTTCTCGCCGCTGACGTCGCCCGAGGCGCCCTGCTTGTAGAGGGCATACAGCTGCAGCAGGGTGTCGTTGTCCGGCCGCTCGGCCAGGGTTTTCACGTCCTTCTGGGCCTGGTCGAACTGGGTTTGCAGATCGCTCATGGTGCCTACCTCCCGGGTTGGACCGGCATGACACCATGCAACCGCCGAGGGGGTCAACATCGGGGCAGGGACCCGGCGGGAATTGTCGCCGGACGCGGGCTCTGGCAACGTAGCCGGTCATGGCCGCCCACGCGCGGCGCACCTCATGAGGAAGGGCATGAGCTATTTCGTTACCGGCGCCACAGGTTTCATCGGGCGCTTCCTGATCGGCAACCTGCTCAAGCGCAAGGGCACGATCCACGTGCTGGTGCGTCCGGATTCGCAGAAGAAATTCGACGCCATCGCCAAGAAGATGGGCTGGGACGCCAAGCGCATCGTGGTGGTGCCCGGCGACATGACCGCGGCCAAGTGCGGCGTCTCGGCGGCGCAGTTGCGCGCGCTCAAGGGCAAGATCCGCCACTTCTTCCACCTGGCCGCGATCTACGACATGGAGGCCAGCGCCGAGGCCCAGCGCGCGGCCAACGTGGACGGCACCCAGCATGCGCTGGACCTGGCCGCCGCCCTCGAGGCGGGATGCTTCCACCACACCAGCTCGATCGCCGCGGCCGGGCTGTACCCGGGCATCTTCCGCGAGGACATGTTCGACGAGGCCGAGGGCCTGAACGATCCCTACCTGCGCACCAAGCACGACTCCGAGGGGCTGGTGCGGGAGGAGAAGCGGGTGAAGTGGCGCATCTACCGCCCCGGCATGGTGGTCGGCCACTCGCAGACCGGCGAGATCGACAAGATCGACGGCCCGTACTATTTCTTCACCCTGATCAAGAAGCTGCGGCAGATGCTGCCGCCGTGGATGCCGACCCTGGGCCTGGAGGGCGGGCGCATCAACATCGTACCGGTGGACTTCGTCGCCGACGCGATGGACCACATCGCCCACAAGCCCAAGCTCGACGGGCACACCTTCCACCTCACCGATCCGGAGCCGCTGCGCGTGGGCGAGGTGCTTAACACCTTCTGCCGCGCCGGCCACGCCCCGGAGATGACCATGCGTCTGGACGCGCGCATGTTCGCCTTCATTCCCGGCGGCATCCGCGGCGCGATCAGCAACCTGCCGCCGGTCAAGCGCTTCATCGGCATGCTGCTGAAGGACTTCAAGATCCCCAAGAGCGTGCTGAAGTTCATCACCTATCCCACGCGCTTCGACAGCCGCGAGACCGAGCGCGCGCTCAAGGGCAGCGGCATCGCCGTGCCGCAGCTGGAAAGCTACGCCTGGCGGCTGTGGGACTACTGGGAGCGGCACCTCGATCCGGACCTGTTCGTCGACCGCACCCTGAAAGGCAAGGTGCGCAACAAGGTGGTGGTGATCACCGGCGGCTCCTCAGGCATCGGCCTGTCGACCGCGCAGCGCGTGGCCGAGGCCGGCGCGGTCACCGTGATCGTGGCGCGCGGCAAGGAGGAGCTGTTCAAGGCCCGCGACGAGATGAAGGCCAAGGGCGGCAAGGTCTTCGCCTACACCGCGGACCTGGCCGACATGGCCGACTGCGACCGCCTGGTGCAGACGATCCTCAAGGAGCACGGCCACGTCGACGTGCTGATCAACAACGCCGGCCGCTCGATCCGCCGCTCGATCGAGCTCAGCTACGACCGTTTCCACGATTTCGAGCGCACCATGCAGCTGAACTACTTCGGCAGCCTGCGCCTGATCATGGGCTTCATGCCGACGATGACCCATCGCCGCAAGGGCCACATCATCAACATCAGCTCGATCGGCGTGCTGGCCAACTCGCCGCGCTTCTCCGCCTACGTGGCCTCCAAGGCGGCGCTGGACGCCTTCAGCCGTTGCGCCCAGGGCGAGCTGTCGGGCAAGGGCATCGCCTTCACCACGATCAACATGCCGCTGGTGAAGACGCCGATGATCGCGCCGACCAAGATGTACGACAGCGTGCCGACGCTGACCCCGGACGAGGCCGCCGACCTGCTGGTGAAGGCGATCATCGAGCGCCCGAGCCGCATCGCCACGCGCCTTGGCATCTTCTCGGCCCTGCTCAACGCGGTGGCGCCGAAGGCCTACGAGGTGATCATGAGCACCGCCTTCGAGCTGTTCCCGGACTCGGCGGCGGCCAAGGGGGACAAGAAGGGGCTGAAGGAAGAGCACACCAGCAACGAGCAGATGGCGTTTGCGGCGTTGATGCGGGGCGTGCATTGGTGAGGAGCCGCTTTGATTTCCGTTTGTGCGGGAATCAAAGGCGTTGAAGCGTTGGAGCGTTGAAGCGTTGAAGCGTTGGAGCAAAGCGTTTCGTCCGCTGTCGCGGCCGAGTTCATTTCTTTTGATAAGCGTCAAAAGAAACGAACCAAAGAAAAACGCTTTCCCCGACGAAGCAGCCCCACGCCGGAAAGGCTGAGGGGATTTTCCGACTCGCCCTCCTGGCTCGGTCGGAAAATGGCGGGCATCCCTGCCCGCCACCCTTCGGGTCTGGGCAGGGCAATGGCTCGCAAAGATTTCCAGAAGCAAAGCCTTCTTCCTACCCCTTCAGAAAGCCTTCTTCCTACTCCTTCAGATGGTCATCCCAGCGCAAGCTGGGATCCATTGTTCGCCTTTGCTTTTGTCTCTAGAGATGTCGATGCGCCATTGGCATTAGGAGACCCGGAGGGCGGCGCACAGGGATGTGCGCCGTTTTTCGACCGAGCCAGGAGGGCGAGTCGAAAAATCCCGATAGCAATCAAGTAATGGGAGTGCTCTGTCGGGGAAGGCCGTTTTCTTTGGTTCGTTTCTTTTGGGCCAGCAAAAGAAATGAACTCGGCCGCGACAGCGGACGAAACGCTTTGCTCTTAGAGAGGCAAACCAACAGTAGGCGAACGAAAGCCGCACGAATGCCAGATGCGCGGCGCAGAATCGTGAAACCCCAATCCCCCAATCGCCGAACCCCAGAAACTAGAAGCCCGCCAACCCGAAGCCGTAAGGGGAGGGAGCATACGGTCTTCTGGCGGGTTGGCGGGCGAAAACGTTTACAGATTCATCTTCGCCGGAGAACCCAGGGCAATCAAGCCCCCAGGGTTAACCGGCGTTGGGGTTTGTGACCCCTGGCAGCCGATGCCAGGGCGACATCGGCCTGCAGTGCGATCGATCAACCGGCGCGCTTGGCGGCCTTCTTGGCGGTCTTGCGCGTCGCCTTCTTGGCCGGCGCCTTCTTGGCGGCGGTCTTGCGCAGGGCAGGCTTGCGCGGGGCGGTGCCGCCCTGGCGGCGCAGCTCGGCGGTCAGGGCCTCCACGCGCTTGCTCAGGTCGGTCAGGTCGTCGCGGCCGGGCACGCCCAGCTTGGTCAGGGCACGCTGCACGCGGTCCTCGAACACCTTTTCCAGACGATCCCAGGTGTCGGTGGCGCGGCCGCGGGCCTGCTCGACGCGCTGCTCGACGGCATCGCGCACCACGTCGGCGCGGCCGCCGGCGATCTTGCGCGCGGCCTGCTCCAGGTTGAGGCCTTCCTTGACCAGGTTCTCGAACAGCTTGCCGCCCTCGGCCTGGGCGCGGGAGAAGGCGCCGACGCCGGCGTGCCAGATCTGCTGCGCGGACTCGCTCAGCGACTTCTGCAGGCGCTCGGCCTGGGCCTGCAATTCAGGCTTGTTGGAGGCGGTCTTCTTGCTTGCGGTTTTCTTGAACTTGGCCATGTGCCCTCCCGGGGGCGTTCGTCTGCATTTGCGCGCATCGTCCGCGTCTTGTCTAGAGCATTCACACGATACCCCGCGCGCCGGGCGGGCCCGGCTTATGCCGACGCGCGGCTCCGGCGCCGGGGCGCGCGCTTGGCGATGACGCGCTCGGTGTCCTCGAGCGCGCGGCGCAGCCTGGCCGTGGTCTCGGTGCCGCGCGGGGGCAGCGGCGCCAGGCCGCTGAGGATGGTGCGGTGCGCGTCGTCGAGGATCTCCTCGCGCAGGCGCAGGCCGTGCGCGGCCAGCACCGGGCGCAGCTCGTCGGCGCGGCGGCGCAGCTCGTCCAGGGTATGGCGATAGGCCTGCTGGCAGACGCGGCGCCGCGAGGCGAAGCTGAAGAGGTTGGTGTGGAACAGCTCGCCGTCGTCGGAGTTGGCCTCGAACACGAGCTGGTCCACGTCCGGGTACTGCTGGGCGTACTTGGCCAGGCCGACCTGCATGCGCGACTGCAGCAGGCTGCGGAAGGTCTGCGAGAGCACCGCCGGCAGGCCGGCTTCGGCCAGGCTGTAGTGGCCGGCGTTCGCCTTCCTGCCCTTGCCGTTGCCGTTGAAGGGCACCAGCGGGTTGATGCCGATCAGCAGGTCGATGCCGCGCTCGAGCAGCACCGAGGCGTGCATGGTGCGGCGCAGGGCGCCGTCGACGTAGTGGCGGCCGCGCAGCTCCACCGGCGGATACAGGCCGGGCAGGGCGGCGCTGGCCTGTACCGCCTGCGAGATCGGCACGTCGTCCCAGCCCTCGCCGCCGAAGACCACGGCCTCGCCGTTGTCCAGTTCGACGGCGACCACGAACAGCTTGTTGGGCAGCTCGCGGAAATCGTTGCTGCGCCCGCGCCGGCTGAAGACCTCGCGCATGAAGCGCTCGACCTCGCTGTTGTCGAACAGTCCGGTCGGCACCAGGCCGCCGAAGCGCTCGATGATGTCCGACCAGCGTGCGTTGCGCGGATCCAGCAGCAGGCTGCGCCACCAGTCCAGGGTCAGGCGCGGCAGGCTGGCGGCGCGCTGCAGGTATTCGTACAGCGCCGGGCGCAGGAAGGTATCCGGCCGGAACTGGATGTCGCGGCTGTCGCCGGTGATGAAGACCCGGCACATCTCGTCGGTGCTGATGCGGTTGGCCAGGCCGGCGGCCAGGAAGGCGCCGCTGCTGACGCCGACGTAGCCGTCGAGATCGTTGAGATCCAGTCCCTCCAGCGCCTCGTCCAGCGCGCGCAGCGCGCCCAGTTCGTACATGCCCCCGATCGGGCCGCCGCCGGCGATGGCCAGGCCGATCCGGGCCGGCGGGCGTTTGCGGGATGGGGCGCGTCGCTGCGCCGAATGGAGTGAGAGCATGCAGGTCGTGGCTTCCGTGAACCGGCGGAGTGTAGCCGATCCATCCCGGCTCGCCAGAAGCGGCGCGAGCGGGGAAAATACCGGCATGGCCCGATCGCCCCTTGCCGCCAGGCTCGCGCGCCGCCTCGCCTGGCACCAGCGGCTGCAAGACCCCAGGCGCGAGCCGCGCAACCGCCTGCCCTGGCTGCCGGAGCTGCGGCGCTGGCAGACCGAGCGGCTGACGCGCAGCTTCCGGCGTTTCCTGGACGACCCCAGGCGCCGGCCGGCGGCCGAGTTCTTCCTCAGCGACGTCTACGGCGACCGCGATTTCACCCGCCGCGATGCCGACATCGCCCGCGTGCTGCCGATGATGCAGCGGCTGCTGCCCAAGCGGCTGCTGGAGACCGTGGCCGACGCCATCGAGCTGGGCGTGCTCTCGCACGCGCTGGACCTGCGCATGGCCGAGGCGCTGCAGGCGCTGGCCCCGCGCCGCAAGCGCCTGGACGCGGCGCTGTACGGCGAGGCCTACCGGGCGATCGGGCTGCCGCGCCTGCGCGCCCGCCAGATCGGACTGATCCGCAGCGTCGGCGCGGGTTTCGGGCGGGCCCTGAAGATGCCCGGCGTGGCGGCGCTGCTGGCGTTCTCGCGCGGCCCGGCCAAGCTGGCGGGGCTGAGCGAACTGCAGGGCTTCCTGGAGCGCGGCTACGCCGCCTTCGAGGCGCTGGGCAATGCCGACAGGTTCGTGGCCGAGATCGAACGCGACGAGCGCGAGGTGTCGCGGAAGCTGTTCGAAGGCGCGCAGGATCCGTTCTCGCCGGATTGAATCGCGCGTGTCGGACGAGGCCGTCGCCTATCTGCGGAACTCCGTCGGGCGCTCCAACTGGTAGATCGCATCGCTGAGGTCGTCCATCTTGGCCGAGACCAGCGCCTGGGCGTCGTACAGGCCGCGGTTGTAGAAATAGCCGCCAATCTCCTCGGCGAGGAAGTCGAGCAGGATTCGGCGTCGAAGCGGCCGAGGTCCTGCTTCAGTTCCTGCTGGAAGTACAGCTGCAGCCTGCGGACGATGGCCGCCTTCTCGGCTTCCGAGAACGCGATGCCGGGCATGCTCAGAACTTCTCGTCGAGCACGCGCCGGATTTCCTTCTCCACCGTGCCCTGCAGCGCCGAGAGCAGGAAGCCGAGCTTGGCGGTGACGTGCAGCTGCTTGGGGGCGAGCGCGATCTTGCCGTCGACGCCGCTGCGCGAGAAGTTCATGGTGTCTCCGTCCCAGCCGTATTCGAAATCGAAGCGCTGGGCGAGCTTCTTGGCCACGTCCTCGACGGCCTTGCGCGCCTTGGCGTGGGAGAGGGAATGCTGGTGGCGGATGTCGATGCCGGCCATGCGTGGCTCCGTGCTGCGTGAGGGAGGTATTCTGCGTCGGTCCGGGGCCGGCTCCAAGCCCGGCGCGGGAGCGGGCATGGTAGATTGCCGCCGCATGGAATCCCTGAAACTGCGCTTCGTCGGCCGCGACCGGCCCGAGCTGACGCTCGGCGTCGGCATGCACGGCATCGGCCCGGGCGGCGGCGACGCCGTCGGCCTGGTGGACGAATCGCAGCCCTCGCTGGTGCGCTTCTGCGTGGACCGGCGCGGCATCTGGCTGACCGTGGCCGACGGGGTGCGCGGGGTGCACGTGAACGGGCGCGAGATCCGCCGCATGGCCATGCTGCGCGTGGGCGATGCGATCTATGTCGACGGCATGGAGATGCGGCTGGTGGGCGCGCAGCCGCCGCCGGTGCCGGAGAAGCTGCCCAAGGACGCGGGCGAAGGCGCGGAAACCGCGGACGGCGCGCGCATCCTGCTGCGCGGCGTCGGCGGGCAGTACCACGGACGCAGTTTCACCCTGGAGCGCTCGCGTCTGGTCGGGCGCACGGACGAGGCGGACATCCGCATCGACGATCCGGCCTTCGCCGACCGTCACGCGCGCCTGGAGCTGGCGGGCGACCGGGTCGTGCTGCGCGACCTGGGGTCGGTGGACGGCAGCGTGGTCAACGGCGAGCCGGTGCGCAACGCCTGGCTGCAGCCAGGCGACCAGATCGTGTTCGACGCGCACCACCGCTTCGTGATCGAGGCGCCGGCGCTGCGCCGTCCCGAACGCGAGGCCCGGCTGGCGCCGGTGGACGAGCAGCTGTTCGACCTGGAAGCGCCCCTCGATGCCGGCAAGGCGCGCTCGCCGGCCTGGCGGCTGCCGTGGCTGCTGCTGGCGGCGCTGGTGCTGGCGGGACTGCTGTCGCTGCTGCTGCTGTTCGGGACCGCATAGCGACCCGGGCGCGGCTCTAGGTGCTTGTCCGGGCGTTCGGCCGCGCGCTGCCTGCGGGCGCCGACGATGTCTTTTCGGCCTTGAAGGCACTCGCCAGCCTGCGCGCCCGCAGCCACTTGTATCCCCGCCACCCCAGCAGCACGGCCAGGATGGTCGCGTACAGCAGCGGCTCGCGGATGTCTGACTTCACCAGCCACCAGAAATGCAGCACCGCGAGCACGCCGATGGCGTAGACCAGCTTGTGCAGGCGCCCCCAATTGCGGCCCAGGCGCCGGATCCAGCCCTTGGTGGAGGTGATCGCCAGCGGCAGCAACAGCAGCCAGGCGGCGAAGCCGACGGTGATGTAGGGGCGCTTGGCGATCTCCTCGAAGATCTGCGTCCAGTAGCTGCGCAGGTCCAGCAGCAGATAGGCGGCGAAATGCAGCGTCGCGTAGGCGAAGGCGTACAGGCCGAGCATGCGCCGGAAGCGGATCAGCACCGCCTGGCCGGTGAGCTGGCGCAGCGGCGTGACGGCCAGCGCGATCATCAGCAGGCGCAGCGCCCACAGGCCGAGCCGGTGCTCGATCTCGGCCACCGGATCGGCGCCCAGGGCGTCGCTGCCGCTGGTGTAGACGGCCCAGAACTGCCAGCCCAGGATCGCCAGCGGCGTGAGCGCGGCGAGATGGACGAGGGTCTTGGCGACGATGATGCGCAGGGGCGTAGGAGGCATGGGGGCTGGATTGTCGAATGTTCCCTAGCGGGCTCTCGCGTCGCGCAAGCGCGGGCGGAAAACTAGAACCATTTCTTCAGGTCCAGGCCCGAGTACAGGGAGGCGACCTGCGGCGCGTAGCCGTTGAAGATCCGCGTCGGGATGCGTTCGGCGAACAGGTTGCCGCTCTTGCCGGCGATGCGCCGCTCGGTCTTCTGGCTCCAGCGCGGATGGTCGACGTTCGGGTTGACGTTGCTGAAGAACCCGTATTCCGAGGGCTGCAGGTCGTGCCAGGCGGTTTCGGGCATCTTCTCCACGAACTTGATCTCAACGATCGACTTGATGCCCTTGAAGCCGTACTTCCACGGCACCACCAGCCGCAGCGGCGCGCCGTTCTGCTGCGGCAGCGCCTTGCCGTACAGGCCGGTGGCCAGCAGGGTCAGCGGGTGCATGGCCTCGTCCATGCGCAGGCCCTCGCGATAGGGCCAGTTGATCGAGGAATAGCGCACGCCCGGCATCTGCTGCGGGTCGGCGAGCGAGGTGAAGGCGACGTACTTGGCCTTGGAGGTCGGCTCGAATTTCTTCAGCACCTCCGCCAGCGGCACGCCCAGCCAGGGGATCACCATCGACCAGCCCTCCACGCAGCGCATGCGGTAGATGCGCTCCTCCGGCTTCAGGCCCTTGAGCAGGTCCTCCAGCGCGATCTTGCCGGGCTTGGCGCATTCGCCGCCCACCGCCACCGACCAGGGCGAGGTGCGCAGCGTGCGCGCCGCGCGCGAGGGGTCGTTCTTGCCGGTGCCGAACTCGTAGAAGTTGTTGTAGCCGGTGACGTCCTGGTAGCGGGTCAGCTCCTCGTCGGTGCGGAAGCCGGACCTGGCCTGTTCCGGGCTGATGGCCACTTTCGGCGCCGGAGGGGGCTCGGCGCGGGAACAGGCGCTCAGGGCCAGGGCGGGGCTGGCGGCAAGGGCGGTGAGCAGGCGGCGGCGCTGGCGGTAGACCGACTCGTCGGTCACGTCCGCGGCGGGGATGCGCAGGGCGTCGCTCAAAGCGGTTTTCGGGGACATGGCGGAACTCCGGGACTCGTCACCAGCATAGAGGCCGCGACCGGGGGAAAAGTTGCGCGCAAAACCATTGCGCAGCCCGGTGCTGCACTGCGGCATACTAGCCGGCCACGCAGCCAGCGGACGAATCGGGAACTCCACACATGTCGCGCGCCTACAACTTCGCCGCCGGACCGGCGGCGCTGCCTGAAGCGGTCCTGAAAACGGCGCAGGAGGAGTTGCTGGAGTGGCGCCAGGCCGGCGCCTCGATCGTGGAGCTGAGCCACCGCGGCCCGGAATTCCTGCAGGTGGCGGCCGAAGCCGAAGCCGACCTGCGCCGGCTGCTCGCCGTCCCGGACGACTACGCGGTGCTGTTCCTGGCCGGCGGCGCCACCACGCAGCAGGCGCTGATCGCGCTGAACTTCGCCGCGCCCGGACAGAAGGCCGATTACGTGGTCACCGGGCACTGGGGCAAGACCGCGCTCAAGCAGGTGAAGCCCTACGTCGACAGCAACGTCGCCGCCAGCGGCGAGGGCGACGGTTTCCGCAGCATCCCCGCGCGCGCCGGCTGGCGGCTGTCGGAGGATGCCGCCTACGTGCACATCACCGCCAACGAGACCATCCACGGCATCGAGTTCCGCCCGGGCTGGGGCGGCAAGGCGGACAACGACGCGATCCCGGACGTGGGCGAGGTACCCCTGTTCGCCGATTTCAGCTCCAGCATCGCTTCCGAGCCGCTGGACGTGTCGCGCTACGGGCTGATCTACGGCGGCGCGCAGAAGAATCTCGGCCCGGTCGGCGTGAGCGTGCTGATCGTGCGCCGCGACCTGCTCGAGCGCGCCGGCCAGCCGCGTGCGGACATCTTCAACTACGCCTCGCACCTGAAGGCGGAGTCGATGCTCAATACCCCGCCCAGCTACAACTGGTACCTGGCCGGGCTGGTCTTCAAGTGGATGCTGGCCGAGGGCGGGGTGGAGGAGTTCGCGCGCCGCAGCCAGGAGAAGTCGCGGCTGCTGTACGCCACCATCGACGGCTCCGGCGGCTTCTACCGCAACGACGTCGACCCGTCGGTGCGCTCGCGCATGAACGTGCCGTTCTTCCTGCACGACGAGGCGCTCAACGACCGCTTCCTGGCCGACGCCCGCGAGGCGGGGCTGATCTCGCTCAAGGGCCACAAGGTGCTGGGCGGCATGCGCGCCTCGATCTACAACGCCATGCCGGTGGAAGGCGTGCGCGCCCTGGCCGCCTTCATGCAGGATTTCCAGAAGCGGTATGGGTGAACCGGGGCGAGCCCGGCGCGGCATGCCGCGCCGCCCCGGCGAACGCCCGGCCATGGATGGCCGGGCAGGACCCTCCGAAGCCAAAGTGAGCCGCGCCATGGACGGCAGCAAGATCCGCCCAACGACATCAAACGCGATCCACAATCCCCATGGCCGATAAGCCCAAAAAACCCAAGCCCGCCGCCAAGAAGTCCGCCGCCAAGTCCGCGGCCGCCAAGGCAAAGGCGAAAACCCCCGCCTCCGCCCCGGCGCCCGACCCCAAGCCCGACCTGCTCGCCGTCCGCGCGCAGATCGACGGCATCGACAACCGCATCCAGTCGCTGATCGCCGAGCGCGCGCAGTTCGCGCAGCAGGTCGGCAAGGCCAAGGGCAAGCTGGCGGCCGCGGTGGAGTACTACCGTCCCGAGCGCGAGGCGCAGGTGCTGCGGCGCGTGGTCGACCGCAACGACGGGCCGCTCTCGGACGAGGTGCTGGTGCGCCTGTTCCGCGAGATCATGTCCGCCTGCCTGGCGCAGCAGGAGCCGCTGAAGATCGGCTACCTCGGCCCAGAAGGCACCTTCTCGCAGCAGGCGGTGCACAAGCACTTCGGCCACTCGGCCAAGGGCCTGCCACTGTCGAGCGTGGAAGAGGTGTTCAGCGAGGTCGCCTCCGGCGCCGCCGACTTCGGCGTGGTGCCGGTGGAGAACTCCAGCCAGGGCACGATCCAGTCCACGCTCGACCTGTTCCTGACCTCGCCGCTGCACATCTGCGGCGAGGTCGAGCTGCGCGTGCACCAGTACCTGATGTCGCGCAGCGGCCACCTGGAGGACGTCGAACGCGTGTACTCGCACCGCCTGTCGCTGGCGCAATGCGGCGGCTGGCTGCGGCGCAACCTGCCCAAGGTGCAGAAGGAGGCGGTGGTCAGCAACGCCGACGCCGCGCGCCGCGCGCGCAACGCCGACGACTCGGCGGCCATCGCCAGCGAGAACGCCGCGCACGTCTACGGGCTGAAGATCATCGCCGGCCCGATCGAGGACTACAGCGACAACACCACGCGCTTCCTGGTGATCGGCCGCAACACCTTCCCGTCCTCGGGCAACGACCGCACCTCGCTGCTGGTGTTCATCCGCGACCAGCCGGGCGCGCTCTACAAGATCCTCGAGCCGCTGGCGCGCCGCAACATCAGCATGAACCGCATCGAGTCGCGGCCCGACCACGGCGCGCTGTGGCAGTACGCCTTCTTCATCGACGTCAGCGGCCACGCCGACGAGTCGCCGCTCAAGGACGCGCTGTCGGAGATCGACAGCTTCGCCGGCGAGGTGCGCGTGCTCGGCTCCTACCCGGTCGCGGTGCCGTGAGCGCACGCCCCCGGCTTCCCGAGGCGCAGGCGCCTGACGACCGCGCGTTCTTCGCCTCGCTGGCGTCCCCGGCGATCCGCGCGCTGCGCGCCTACGATCCCGGCCACGACCTGGTCGCGCTGCGCGAGGCGTTCGCGCCGCGGGTGCTCATCGAGCTCGGCTCCAACGAGAATCCCTACGGCCCCAGCCCTAAGGCGCGCGAAGCCGCGGCGGCGGCGCTGGGCGAGATGCATCGCTATCCCGACCCGCGCGGCGGCGCGCTCAAGCGCGCGCTCGCGGCCCGGCACGGCGTCGCGCCGGAGCAGGTTTCGCTCGGCAACGGCTCGCACGAACTGCTGATGCACCTGGCGCAGGTGTTCGCCGGCCCCGGCGTCGACGTGGTGCTGCCGCAATACGGCTTCGCCGTGTTCGCGATCGCCGCGCGCGCGGCCGGGGCCAACGCGGTGGTGGTGCCGGCGCTGCCCGCCGACGCGGCGATGCCCAACGGCCACGACCTCGATGCTCTCCTGGCGGCGGTCACGCCGGACACGCGCCTGCTGTACTTGGCCAACCCCAACAACCCGACCGGCACCTGGTACCCGGCCGAGGCCTTCGAACGCTTCATCGCGGCGGTACCCGAGCGCACGCTGGTGGTGGTGGACGAGGCCTACGCCGAATGCGCCGACGCGCCGGACTACGCCAGCGCGCTGTCGCTGCTGGACCGCCACCGCAATCTGCTGGTCACCCGCACCTTCAGCAAGGCCTATGCGCTGGCGGGCCTGCGCGTGGGCTGCGCGATCGGGCACCCGGAACTGATCGCGCTGCTCGAGCGCGCGCGGGAGAGCTTCAACATCAACGGCGTGGCGCTGGCGGCGGCCGAGGCCGCGCTCGGCGACGAGGCCTATCTGCGCGACACCCTGGCGCGCAACGCCGAGCAGCGCGAACGCCTGGCCGCGGCCCTGCGCGAGCGCGGCTGGCCGGTCTCGCCCTCGCAGACCAATTTCCTGCTGGTCGAGTTCGGTGCGGCCACGACGGCGATCGAGGCCGCGCTGCGCGCCGACGGCGTCGTGCTGCGCCCGATGGGCGGCTACGGCCTGCCGGGGCACCTGCGCATCAGCGTGGGCGAGGAGGCGGAGAACCGCGGCCTGCTCGCCGCGCTCGACCGCATCGCGGACCGCGCGGCATGAGCGGCGGCGGACGCTCCTGGATCGCGCTTCCGGGCACGGCGCTGCGCGGCGCGGCGACGGTGCCCGGCGACAAGTCGATCTCGCACCGCGCGGTGATGCTGGGCGCGCTCGCCGACGGCCGCTCACGCATCGACGGCTTCCTGGAAGGCGAGGACACCCGCGCCACCGCCGCGATCTTCGCGCGGCTCGGCGTGCGCATCGAGACGCCGACGCCCTCCACGCGGATCGTGCACGGCGTCGGCGTCGACGGCCTGCGGCCGACCGCCGAGGTGCTGGACTGCGGCAATGCCGGCACCGGCATGCGCCTGCTGGCCGGGCTGCTGGCCGGGCAATCCTTCGACAGCGTGCTGGTCGGCGACGCCTCGCTGTCGAAGCGGCCGATGCGCCGCGTGATCGACCCGCTCGCGCGCATGGGCGCGAGCATCGACGCGCAGGACGGCGGGTTGCCGCCGCTGCGCATCCACGGCGGCGGCGCGCTGCGCGGCATCGATTTCGCCGGCGAAGTGGCCAGCGCGCAGGTCAAGTCGGCGGTGCTGCTGGCCGGCCTGTACGCCGAGGGCGAGACCTCGGTGCGCGAGCCGCACCCCACCCGCGACTATACCGAGCGCATGCTCTCGGCCTTCGGCGTGGAGATCGAATACGCGCCGGGCTTCGCGCGCCTGCGCGGCGGCCAGCGCCTGCGCGCGCACGACGTCGCGGTGCCGGCGGATTTCTCCTCGGCCGCGTTCTTCCTGGTGGCCGCGAGCATCGTGCCGGGCTCGGAGCTGCGGCTGCGCGCGGTCGGCCTCAACCCGCGCCGCACCGGCCTGCTGGCCGCGCTGCGCGCGATGGGCGCCGACATCCGCGAGGAAAACGCCGCCACGCGCGCCGGCGAGGCGGTGGCCGACCTGGTGGTGCGCCACGCGCCGCTGCATGGCATCGAGGTGCCGGAGGCGCTGGTGCCGGACATGATCGACGAGTTCCCGGCGCTGATGGCGGCGGCCGCCTGCGCGCAGGGCGCGACGGTGATCCGCGGCGCGGCCGAGTTGCGGGTGAAGGAATCCGACCGGCTCGCCGCCATGTCGGCCGGCCTGCAGGCGCTCGGCATCGAGGTGGAGGAAAGTCCCGACGGCGCGGTGGTGCAGGGCGGCGCGCTGCGCGGCGGCCGCATCGACAGCCTCGGCGACCACCGCATCGCCATGGCGTTCGCGGCGGCGGCCCAGCGCGCCGGCGGCGAGGTGCGGATCGACGACGTCGACAACGTCGCGACCTCGTTCCCGGGGTTCGACGCGCTCGCGCGCGAGGCGGGATTCGGCCTGCGCGCGGGCTGAGCCCGTGCGCGCCGTGCATCGCTACTGCTTGTCCAGCCGGTAGTCCACCGGCACCTTGACGCTGGAGGCCACGGCCTTGCCGTCCTTCATCGCCGGACGGAACTTCCAGCGACGCACCTCGGTCATCGCGGCGCGATCGAGCGTGCGCGAGCCGCTGCGTTGCGCCAGGCGCACGCTGCTGACCCGGCCGGCGGCATCGATGT
Organism: Luteimonas aquatica; assembly: GCF_022662575.1. Taxonomy (GTDB): domain Bacteria; phylum Pseudomonadota; class Gammaproteobacteria; order Xanthomonadales; family Xanthomonadaceae; genus Luteimonas; species Luteimonas aquatica. Next base: position 401,222 of record NZ_JALBFU010000001.1, read on the forward strand.
CGGCCACCACCGTCACCGTGCCTTCCTCGCCGGCCCGGAAGGCCTCGCGCGGATAGTCCACGTCGGGGCGCCCGATCAGCGCGACCTCGCGGTTGCGCGGCTTCTCGGCCTTGGCCACGGTGCGCGGTGCCGCCTTCTCGCCGGTGGCCTTGCCGCTCTTGCCGGCGGCGGTCGCGGCATCGGGCCGGTCGCCGCCCTCCGGCGCCACGAGCGCGCTTTCGGTGTTCGGCGGCACCGTGTCGAGCTGGCCCGGAGCGCTCGCGTGCTGGTTGTAGAAGTACCAGGCGAAGGCGATCAGGGCGATCAGCAGCAGGATCCAGATCAGCGGGCTGACGCTTTTGCTCGGCTCCGCGTCCTGGGACGGCGGGTCCTGGACGGATGGGTCTTCAAAGGGACGATGGGGGTCCGACATGGCGATGGCTCCTTCTCGTGCGGAAGGCGCGGGCCGGCATGGCCGCGCCCCCTGGACAACGCCGAGAGGGTTCCACAGATCTTGTTGCGGTTGCGTTATGCGCGCGACGTGCGTTCAGTTTCCGGCCACCTGAACGCTTCGCGCGGCATGGGCCTCAGCGCGGGCTGCTGAAGGCGATGGGCACCTGTACCGTGCCCGGGATCGGCTGCCCGCCGCGGCGCGCGGGCTGGAAGCGCCACTTGCGCACGGCGTCGGTGGCGGCGCGGTCGAGCGAGCGCGAGCCGCTGCTGCGGACCAGATCGATGTCGCCGGGCACGCCGTCGGCGCCGACATGGATGCGCAGCAAGGCTTCGCCGGACTCGCCGCGGCGCAGCGCCTCGCGCGGATACTGCGGCGGGGGGCTGGAGACGGGCACGGGCGCGACATCGGCGGGCCCGGCGGTGGCAGTGTCGGGCAAGGCCTGCGGCGGAGGCGGGGGCAGCTGCTCGCGCGGCGGCGCCGGCGGCGCAAGCGCCTCGTCGGCCACGCGCGGGCGATCGTCTTCTTCATCGTTCCCGGCGGCCGCGGGCGCGCCGGCGTTGTCGCCTGTGGCGTCGGTGTCCGGAACGGGCAGGGGGTCGAACTGGCGGCCCTCGGCGCTGCGCGTGGTGCCGTCGACGCGGTAGAAGTCGTAGTCGTTGCGCTGCCTGGCCCAGATCAGCAGGAACAGCAGCAGGCCGGCGAGGAAGGCGATGCCGATGGCGAGCCAGGCGCGGCGCGAGGGGGCGAGTTGGGCGAGTCGGAAGGCGGGCATGTCCGCATTCTGGCATAGCCGCCCTGCAGCAATCTGCGCGACAACACGCGATAATCCACGATTCTTCCGCTGCCGCCACTGTCGCCATGCTCGATCCCGTCCTCCTGCGCCAAGATCCCGCCGCGCTCGCCGAGCGCCTGCGTGCCTCGCGCGGCTATGCATTGGACGCCGATTCCCTGCAGGCGCTGGAGGCCGAGCGCAAGCGCATCCAGGTGCGCACCCAGGAACTGCAGAACCTGCGCAACACCCGCAGCAAGGCCATCGGCCAGGCCAAGGCCAAGGGCGAGGACGTCGCGGCGCTGCTGGCCGAGGTGGCCGGGTTCGGCGACGAGCTGAAGGCCTCCGAGGTCGAGCTCGAACGCATCCGCCACGCGCTGGAGGCGATCTCGCTCGGCATTCCCAACCTGCCGGACGACTCGGTGCCGGCCGGCAAGGACGAGCACGACAACGTCGAGCAGCATCGCTGGGGCACGCCGCGCGCATTCGATTTCCAGGTCAGGGACCACGTCGAGCTCGGCGCCCGCAACGGCTGGCTCGACGGCGATACCGCGGCCAAGCTCAGCGGCGCGCGCTTCACCGTGCTGCGCGGCCCGCTGGCACGGCTGCACCGCGCGCTGGCGCAATTCATGCTCGACCTGCACACCGGCGAGCACGGCTACGAGGAAACCAACGTGCCGCTGCTGGTCAACGCCGATTCGATGCGCGGCACCGGGCAGTTGCCGAAGTTCGAGGAAGACCTGTTCCAGATCTGGCATCACGAGGACGCGCGGCCGGACACGGACGCGTCGCCGGAAGGAAACGCCTCGCCCGCGGGCGGGTGGGAACTGGACTACTACCTGATCCCCACCAGCGAGGTCCCGCTCACCAACATCGCGCGCGACGAGATCCTCGAAGCCGCGCGCCTGCCGCTGCGCATGACCGCGCATTCGATGTGCTTCCGCGCCGAGGCCGGCAGCCACGGCCGCGACACCCGCGGCATGATCCGCCAGCACCAGTTCGAAAAGGTCGAGCTGGTGACGATCGCCAGGCCCGAGGAGAGCGAGGCCGAGCACGAGCGCATGACGCGCTGTGCCGAGGTGGTGCTGGAGAAGCTGGGCCTGCCGTACCGCCGCGTCCTGCTGTGCACCGGCGACATGGGCTTCGCCGCGCGCAAGACCTACGACCTGGAGGTCTGGCTGCCGTCGCAGGACACCTATCGCGAGATTTCCTCGTGTTCGAACTGCGGCGATTTCCAGGCGCGGCGCATGCAGGCGCGCTGGCGCAATCCCGACGGCGGCAAGCCGGAGCTGGTGCATACCCTCAACGGCTCGGGCGTGGCCGTGGGCCGCGCCCTGATCGCGGTGATGGAGAACTACCAGCAGGCCGACGGCTCGATCCTGGTGCCGGAAGCGCTCCGCCCCTACATGGGCGGCGCCGACCACATCGCCTGAATCCGTCCCCTCGACGCCGGGCATCCCGGGCGGCCGGCTGGCGCCGGCATTCCCGCGATAGCGGGCCTGGCGCGCGACGGCGGGACGAGCGGCGGCCTGCTCGAGGCCCCCCCTGAATTGATGCGAAATGCCCCCGCCAAAGCCTGCGCCGGCCCTGGTTCTTGTTGCCTTCATGGAATAAAAGTGTTCAAATAAACGGCATTGTTCCGACAATGGAATTATTGCCATGCAGGACCTCAACGACCTCTATTACTTCGCCATGGTCGTCGATCACGGCGGTTTCGCCGCCGCAGAGCGCACCCTCGGCATCCCCAAGTCGCGCCTGAGCCGGCGCATCAGCCAGCTGGAGAACGAGCTCGGCGTGCGCCTGCTGCAGCGCTCCACGCGCCGCTTCGCGGTCACCGACGTCGGACAGAGCGTGCACCGCCACGCCCAGTCGATGCTGGCCGAGGCCACCGCCGCGCGCGAAGTGGTCGATCGTCTCAGCGCCGAGCCACGCGGGGTGGTGCGGGTCAGCGTGCCGGTGGGGATCGCGCAGCAGTCGATGCCGCTGATCCTGCCGGAGTTTCTGGCCAAGTACCCGCAGGTGCGAGTGCAGATGCACGTCAGCAACCGCCGCGTCGACGTCATCAACGAGGGCTTCGACGTCGCCATCCGCGTGCGCGCCAAGCTCGACGACGACGGCAGCCTGGTCATGCGCAGCTTCGGCCAGATCCAGGAACTGCTGGTGGCCAGCCCGAAGTACCTCGACCGCGCCGGCCGCCCGACGCAGCCGGAGGAATTGCACGACCATCTCACCCTGAGCATGAGCGAGGACGAGGTCCGTCAGCGCTGGGAGCTGCAGGGCAAGGACGGCGAGATCCGCCGCGTGGAGCTCAAGCCGCGCGTGTCCGGCTTCGACTTCCCGATGCTGATGGCGCTGGCCAAGCAGGGCCTGGGCATCACCATGCTGCCGGAGACCCTGTGCGCGGAAGCCGTGCGCAGCGGCGAGCTGGAAGTGGTGCTGCCCGACTGGCGCCTGCCGCAGGGCATCGCCCACGTCGTGTTCGCCTCGCGCCGCGGCCTGCTGCCGGCGGTGCGCGTATTCATCGATTACCTGGCCGAGAAGCTGCCGCCGCTGATCGAGGAGTCGCGCCTGAACTGCCAGAACTGCAAGGGCAAGTCGTCCTCCACCGGCAAGGCCGCGCCCGCCAACGGCGCGGGACGCAAGCCGGCCGGTGACAATCCGCATGCCACAATACGCTGAGCGGGCCTGAGGCCCGGGCCGCGTCCCTCGGCGAGGGGCAGGGCAGGAATCGCGCCGGCCGGGGAGGGCCGCCGCGGGCAGGGCGTCGAACGAACGCCCCGAACGGTTTACGGAGAGATGGCCGAGCGGTTTAAGGCACCGGTCTTGAAAACCGGCGAAGGGTCAAACCTTCCGTGGGTTCGAATCCCACTCTCTCCGCCAGACTTGCATATGAATGCCCGTGGTTTAGGGGGCTTGCCTGGCATGGATCAGTCTAATGCGTGAACTTGACGCCATCGATGATCTTGATCTTGCCCCAGGTGAAATCGCATTGACGGACAACCTCGGTCCCACGGTCACTCACTACGGGAACGCACCCGCCTGAAATCGTCACCGTTTTTGTATCCTGCTGAGACAGTGGCAACTCCAATGCCAAGCCATCGGGCACGGTATGCACAAGCGAAATATTCTCTGCGTAATCATCGACTAACGAGAAGATCGCTTGCCCGTCCACTTCGAGCGAAAAAGCGTAATGCTTGAACGCCCCCGGATCGGTCATGCATATCTTTGCATGATGGTCTGCGATAGTTCTTTCTTCGCATCTCGTGTTAGCCGTAGCGATCGGCGCTACGCATAGCGCTGCGATCAATAGAATCGTTGCCCGTATCATCGACCTATATCCTTGGTAAGTGCTCCGTGCGCGATGAGATCATAGGGATAGGCCAAATCAGAAGCAATAAAAAGACCGGGCATTGCCCGGCCTGTCGTCTGCGCTGTCAGTCGTGGTGCCCTCAGCCATAGCGCCTAGCAGGTCGCCGCGGAAACTATCGCTCTCGATGGACGTGGTCCTGTGCGGAGAGGCAGGGCGCTGCGCATCGCTCGATGCAGCGGCGCGGCAAATCCATTAGCCGAAGTCCGGTGTCCGCAGCCTCCGGCCTTGCCGACATGCGAATGGGCGGCCAGAGGCTGCGCGGGCGCCTATCGGGCGGCGAGCGCGGTCGAGATCTCGCGCAATTGCTCCGCCGTGAGCGGGCGCGTGGACGCCATTGCTGTGTGCGAGGGCGCGACGCCTCTCGTCCTGGCCTCGACGGGCGGAATCGCCGCATAGCAGGGACGCCTGCAGTACGCGTAGCAGGCCTGCTGGCTGTCCCAGTACGAGCCGTCCGTCGGGCAGTAGTAGGAAGTGGGCGGGGGATCCTGCGACGCGTCGGCTGCGAGCGGGGCCAAGGCGATCAGCAGGGAAGGGGCGAGAGCGAACAAGCGAAGCGAATGCGCATTCATGGTCGACATCCTGTGTGCGTTGTGAGAGCCATGCGTGCCTGCATGGCGGTTCGATTCTGCGCCGCCGCCCGGCGATGATGCATGCTGCATTGCGCAAGCATGGATCATCGCGTGTCACGAATCGTCGTGCGTCCAGTCCGCAAGCTGCACGCGGTTGCGGCCGGCATCCTTGGCCCGGTACAGCGCCTCGTCGGCCGCCTGCAGCAACGACGCGATCGTGCCCTGTGAGGACTGGTGGATCGAGCCGACGCCGGCGCTGATGGTCATGCCGACCGGGAACTCCTCCGAGATCCGCTCGATGCGTTCCACCGCCTCGCGCATGGCGTTGGCGATCTGCACGGCCTGCTCCGGCGACGTGCCGGGAAGGATCACCGCGAATTCCTCGCCGCCGTATCTGGCGACGAGGTCGCCGCTGCGCTTGGCATGGGCGAGGAGGGTCAGGCCCACCAGGCGGATGCCCGCGTCGCCGGCCTGGTGTCCCCAGCGGTCGTTGAGCTGCTTGAAATGGTCGATGTCGATCAGGATCAGCGAGAGCCACTCCACGCCGCGGCGGATGCGGCTCCATTCCGCGCGCAATGCGTCGTCGAACCGCCGGCGGTTCGCCAGGCCGGTCAACGCGTCGACGCGGGTCAGCTCGCCCAGGTATTCCCGCTCCCGGGAGTCGCGCAGCTGGATGCGGACGCTGCGGGCGCCGTAGCCGATCATGGCGGTGAAGAAGCCGGCGGCGGCCAGCGGCAGGTCGTAGGGGGCGACCTTCGCCGCGACGATCAGCAGCGCCACGGGAAGGATCAGCGGGCTGGCCGTGTCGACCAGCTTGGCCAGCCTCGACGGCGCGGCGGGAATCCGCTCCGGCCGCGCGGGCCGAAGCGCGTCGAAGGCGAGCAGGACGAACGGGATGCCGATCAGCACGTCCGGCATCTGGCCGTAGGACGAGACGTCGAAGTGGTTGATGAAGGCGGCCACGATCATGTAGACGAGGGCGAACCTGCACATGATCCGGAAGAATCTGCGGGTGGCCGGTTCGTCCGCCGCGATCCATCGGATCGATGCGAAGAGGGCGATGAAGACGTTCTCGATGTCGAACATCAGCCGCAACTGCTCGACGCCGCTCTCGTCGGAGCCCTGCAGCGTCGAGAAGGTCAGCGTGTGCACGGTGAACAGGGCGCCCAGGACGACCGCCAGCAGCGCGTCGATGCCGCGCACGATGCGATCCTCGCCCGCGTCGCTGGCGAGCGCGTAGGTGAGGGGCACGCCGTAGACGACGTACAGCAGCAGGCTGATCGAGGTCGAGGCGTCGGGCATGGCGCGGAACAGCTCGTCCACCATGGTGCCGGTCATGCCGCCCGCCCACAGCAGCAGGCCGAACGCGAGCATGTTCCACTTGCCCCGAAGCGCTTCGGGATGCCGGCCTTGCCGCATGCAGGCGGCAGCGGCCAGCAACGGCGCGCAAATCAGGAAGGTGAAGGAGAGCGAACGGCCGGCCTGCGGAAACGCCCAGATCGACAGCGCATGCAGGGCCGGATAGGCGATGGCCGCGATCGCCGGTCCGGTTGTGCGTTCTGGGAGCATCCTTCGCATCCGCAGCTCGACCGTCAGTGCAATGTCCGCATGGGCTGGAGTATGCGAAATGCTGGGCCAAGGGTCGAGCGCATGGGCGTCAAGGCGTCACGGTTTGAAGCGAATGCAGCTCGCCATGGCCTTGCGGGGCGCGGTTGTCATCGATGCCATCGTCGCGCTCGACATGCGGACGCCGGCGAACGCGATTCCGCCGTGACCGCCCCTGCGCGACTGCCCTTGTCCATGGCGCGCCGTCAAGCCCGGGCGCGGCTTTCAGGCCGCGTCGCCACGCGTGACCGCCAGCAGCAATCGCACGAACGCCAGGGTCTGCGCGCTGATCCGCCCGCAGCCGACGCAGCCGCGGTCGTCGTAGTCGTCGGAGACGCGCTGCAGCGCGCCGCGCAGCTCCTCGGCGATCTTCTGCTCCGGCGAGAGCAGGGCCTGCAAGGGATGCTCCGGCGAGCCGTCGCCGATCACGTCCGCGTCGCCGGCATAGCTGCAATCCAGCGATACCGTGCCGTCCGAGAAGTGGGTCGAGACATAGCTCACCTGCTTCCGTGCCGTGACGCACTTGTCCTGTTTCAATGGTCTTCCCCCCTGTTGCCGGTCCAGTGTAAGCAATCCGCGCCGGGCAGGGGCGAGGCGGGGCCGGATGGGGCGCTGAGGCCCCGAATCGGGGGACGCGGCGGCCATGGCGGCAAGCGGGCCGCGTTCGGCACGCGCGATTGCACCCGATTCCGGCCGGAGACGGTCCCGCGCGAAAAAGCAACGGCTGGGCAGGCGGCCGGGCATGTGCTGTGATGGCCGGCATGCACTCACAGAGCCTGCCCGCCGCCGCCGCGTTGCGCCGACTGCTCGGCTTCGGGATCGTGGTGCTGGGCCTGTTCGCCGCGCTACAGATGGGATGGCAGCACCTGCAGCGCGACTATCCGGCGCCGGTGTTCGCGGCGTTCCTGGCCGGGTTGATGGCGGCCGGGGCGACCGCGCTCGGCGCGCTGCCGGTGGCCTTCCCGCAGCGGGTTTCCGATCGCGTGCAGGACAGCCTGTTCGGATTCGGCGCGGGCGTGATGCTGGCGGTGGCCGCCTTCTCGCTGATCGTGCCGGGCATCGAGGCGGCCAAGGCGCAGGGGGCGAGCGCGCTCGGCGCCGGGTGCGTGGTCGGCGGAGGCATTCTGCTCGGGGCGCTGGCCTTGCTGGCGGTGGAGCGCTTCCTGCCGCACGAGCACTTCATCAAGGGCCGCGAATGGCAGTCGATCACCACGCTGCGCCGCGCCTGGCTGTTCGTGTTCGCGATCCTGCTGCACAACCTGCCCGAGGGGCTGGCGATCGGCGTGGCCTATGCCGGCATCGAGGAATCGCGCGCCAGCGCGCTGGCGACCGGGATCGCGATCCAGGACATTCCCGAAGGCCTGGTGGTGGCCGCGGCCTTGGTGGCGGCCGGCTACCGGCGCCGGACCGCGGTGCTGATCGGCATGGCGTCGGGATTGATCGAGCCGGTCGGCGCGCTGCTCGGCTCGATCGTGGTCCGGGTCTCCCTGCCGCTGCTGCCGTGGGGACTGGCGTTCGCCGCGGGCGCGATGCTGTTCGTCATCAGCCACGAAATCATTCCTGAATCGCACCGCAAGGGGCACGAGGCGTTCGCCACCGGCGGCTTGATCCTCGGCTTCGTGCTGATGATGATTTTGGACCTGTCGTTTCACTGACTTCGCCTTCACCTGGGGATATCGACAATGTGCGTGGGCGCGATTCGCAAGAATCGGGGAAGCAGGGGGACGCGATGACGATCCGGGTATTTCTGGTCGACGACCATGCCTTGGTCCGCGCCGGGATGCGCATGATCCTCTCGGGCGAGACCGACATCGAGGTGGTCGGCGAGGCGGCCAGCGGCGAGGACGCGCTGCCGCAGATCCGCAAGCTCAAGCCGGACGTGGTGCTGTGCGACCTGCACCTGCCGGGCGTCAGCGGCATGGAGGTGACCGAGCGCGTGGTCAAGGGCGATCACGGCACGCGCGTGGTGGTGGTGTCGGTGCTGGAGGACGGGCCGATCCCCAAGCGGGTGATCGAGGCCGGCGCTTCCGGCTATGTGGGCAAGGGCGGCGATTCGGCGGAGCTGATCCGCGCGGTGCGCGATGTCGCGCTCGGCAAGCGCTACCTGGCCAGCAGCGTGGCGCAGAAGCTGGCGCTTTCGGGCATCGGCGGCGACGGCACGCCCTTCGATACGCTCTCTCCGCGCGAGCTGGAAGTGGCGATGCTGCTGCTGCAGGGCCTGCGCCAGGAGGACATCGCCAAGAAGCTCAGCCTGAGCGCGAAGACCGTCAACACGCACAAGGCGCGCCTGTTCGACAAGCTGTCGATCCAGGACAACATCGCACTGGCCCGGCTGGCCGGGCAATACGGCCTGAGCGATCCCGCGCAGCCGCTCTAGCGCGGCTGCTTCCATCATTGCCGGCTTCTGCTCGGCCTGCTCTGCTGGGCCTGTTCCGTCCGGCCTGTTCCGCGCCCGGCAGGCGCGGTGTCCGGCAGCGACCGGCCCGAGCATGCCCGGGCCGGCGTTGCGCGGCGCTGTTACGCGCTGCGGGAGGTCGGCGGCTGATCGCCTTCGTCGTTGGCGCCGTCGTCTTCGTGGGCCACGGTGCGCACCGGCTCGGCAGGCGTTTCCAGCACGGGCTCGGCGACGGGCACGTCGGGCGTCGGCGTCATGTCGAACAGGCCGGGCATGCGGTGCTCGGCGAGGTTGCGTTCCGGTTCGGCCGGCTGCGGCGCGGGGACCGCATGCGCCTCCGGTGCCGGCGCGGCGGGCGCCTGCTGCTCGGCGAGCGTTTCATCGGCGGCCGGTGCCCGGACGACGGCGGGCTCGGCGGCCCACGCTTTCACGGCGGGCGTCTCGACGGCAGGCGCTTCCAAGTCAAGCGCCTCGACCGTGCGTGCTTCCACGGCAGGCGTTTCGACGGCGTGCGTGTCGGCAACGGATGCCGTGGCGGTGTCTTCCGCCACCGGAGCCGCGAAGCCCGGATCGACCGGCCGGGATTCGGCTTCGGCGGCGGGCGCGGCGGCGATGGCGTGCTCCGTGGTCGCGTTTGCGACGGAGGTGGACACGGCCTCGGCCACGCGGACGGTTTCTCCCGTGGCGGCAGCCGGCGCCTGCGCGGGCGCGGCCTCCGCGGCGGAAGGCGGCGCGATGCCGCCAGCGGTGGCGGTCGTGGGCTTCGCGGCGGCCTGCGGCGCTTCCTGCTCGTCGTCGAAGTCGAACTCCGGCTGCGAACGGTCCATCTTCAGCGCCGGCTCGTCGCCGGCGGCCTCGTCGGCGATTTCCAGGCCGGCTTCGCCGGTCTCGCCGATGCCGGCAGTCTCGCCGCCACGACGGCGACGGCGACCGCCACGGCGTCCGCGACGGCGACGGCCGCCGGCCTCGCCGTCCTGCTTGTCGGCGGCCTGCGCATCGAGATCGGCGACGCTCTGCGCCGCTTCGGCGTCCGCGGTCGCCGCGGCCGAGGTCACCGGTTGTTCGGCGGCGGCCGTGGCGATGGCGGCCTGCTCGGCAACGTTGGCGTTCGGCAACGGCTTCTCCAGGACCTCGGCCGGCTGCGCCGGCGCGGGAGCGGCGGCGGCCGGTTCCTTGCGCGGCTCCTCGTTCTGCTTCCTGGTGTTCTGCGGCTGCTTCTGCTGCTGGCCTTGCGGGCTCTGCTGCGGGCGCTGCTGCTGTTGCGGCTTGTTCTGCTGCTTTTGCTGCTGCGGCTGCTTCTGCTGCTGGCCTTGCGCGGAGGACTGCGGCTGCGCATTCTGGCGCGCGTCGCCGCCGCGCGATTCGTCGCGACGGTTGCGCTCGCCGCCACGGTCGCCGCGCTCACGATCGCGGTCGCGGCCCTGCTGCTTGCCACCGCGCTGGTCGCGGCGCTGCTGGTTGCCGCGTTCGCCGCGTGTGCCCTGGGCATCGGACTGCGGACGCGGGCTCGCAGCGGCCGGTGCCGCGGCGGGCTCGGAACCGAAGAGGTTCTTCAGCCAGCCGATCAGGCCGCCGCTGGTGGGCGCAACGAGCGGCGCGGCCGCGACCGGGGCGGGCGCCGGCACGGGTTCCGGCGCCGGGCGCGGTTCGCGGACCGGCGCGGGCTGCGCCGGCTTGACGTTCTTCACTGCCGGCGCGGCGGGCACGTTGAGGTTGGCCTTGGTCAGCGCGATGGTCGCCAGACGGCGCGGCGTGCCGCGCTGGTAGCTCGGCTTGGCGGTTTCCTCGCCCAGCTCGTTCTCGCGCAGGCGCGTGACCTCGTAGTGCGGAGTATGCAGTTGCTCGTCGGCGACGATCAGGATCGGCGCGTCGTGGCGCTTCTCGATCTCGGCCAGCGCGCGGCGCTTCTCGTTGAGCAGGAAGTTGGCGATCTCCACCGGCGCCTGCACCAGCACCTGGCCGGTGTTGTCCTTCATCGCATGCTCCTCGGCGATGCGGATGATCGACAGCGACAGCGACTCGATGCTGCGCATGCGGCCGTGGCCCTCGCAGCGCGGGCAGACGATCTGGCTGGATTCGCCCAGGCTGGGGCGCAGGCGCTGGCGCGACATTTCCATCAGGCCGAACTTGGAGATGCGGCCGAGCTGGACGCGCGCGCGGTCGAAGCGCAGGGCGTTCTGCAGGCGGTTCTCGACCTCGCGCTGGTGCTTGTTCGAGGTCATGTCGATGAAGTCGATCACCACCAGGCCGCCCAGGTCGCGCAGGCGCATCTGACGGGCCACTTCCTCGGCCGCCTCGAGATTGGTGTTGAACGCCGTTTCCTCGATGTCGCCGCCCTTGGTGGCGCGCGCGGAGTTGACGTCGATCGCGGTCAGCGCCTCGGTCTGGTCGATCACCAGGGCGCCGCCGGAGGGCAGGCGCACGGTGCGTTCGTAGGCGCTCTCGATCTGCGACTCGATCTGGAAGCGGTTGAACAGCGGGGTGTCGTCGGTGTAGTGCTTGAGCTTGCGCAGGTTGTGCGGCATCACCTGCTCGACGAACTCCCTGGCCTCGGCGTGCATCTCCGGGGTGTCGACGAGGATCTCGCCGATGTCGGCGCGCATGTAGTCGCGCAGGGCGCGGATGATCAGCCGCGATTCCTGGTAGATCAGGAACGGCGCCGGCTTGGCCAGGGCGGCGTCCGCCACGGCCTTCCACACCGACAGCAGGTAATCCAGGTCCCACTGCAGCTCTTCGGCGTCGCGGCCGACGCCGGCGGTGCGGATGATCACGCCCATGTCGTCGGGGATGTTGAGCTTGTCCATCGCCTCCTTCAGGGCGGCGCGGTCGTCGCCCTCGATGCGGCGCGAGACGCCGCCGGCGGTGGGCGAGTTGGGCATCAGCACCATGTAGCGGCCGGCCAGGGAGATGAACGTGGTCAGGGCGGCGCCCTTGTTGCCGCGCTCTTCCTTGTCGACCTGGACCACCACTTCCTGGCCCTCGCGCAGCAGTTCGCGGATGCCGGCCTTGTGATGGTCGACACCGGACTGGAAGTAGTCGCGGGAGATTTCCTTCAGCGGCAGGAAGCCGTGGCGCTCGCCGCCGTAGTCGACGAAGGCGGCCTCGAGGGAGGGTTCGAGCCGGGTGATGCGGCCCTTGTAGATGTTGGACTTCTTCTGTTCCTTGGACGGTTGCTCGATGTCGATGTCGTACAGGGTCTGTCCGTCGACGATGGCCACGCGCAGTTCTTCGGCCTGCGTGGCGTTGATCAGCATGCGTTTCATTGTTGCGGTCCTCGCGCGCTTCCTCCCGCCCGGGGGCAGGGCACGCGACAACGCCGGGGCGTGACGCCTGGATCGGCCTGGTGAATCAGCCTGTTGCATCGGCCTGGTCGCCTGCCGCGCAAGCGCAGCGGCGACCGGGTTTGCCATCCAGCGCTACAACACCACGGCATGCCGCGGGAGCGCTTGTTACATAACTTGTTACGGGGCCGGCGGCTTTGGACCCTTGCCCTTGGGGCAGACAGGCTTGAGCCGCGCGGGACATGTTCAGCGCGAATGGGCGAGCCATCCGACGAGGCGCGGAGCCGATGGGCCGTCGCTGGTAACATCGATGCCCCGGGGGCAGCGATGTCGCGCGGACCTATCCGCGGGGAGGCGGGCTTTCGGCCCTCTGCCATGTTTGCCGGTCGCCAGGCGTCCGGCGGCAACTCCCTGCGAAATCAGAACCTTACCTCGCGTCGCGAGTGTAGCAGACGAAAAGCATCGATGCCCCATTCAGTTTCTCCCGCTTCATCCTCTGGTGGCGTTCGCCTGGTCCGCGTGGCCGAGGACCGCGAAGGCCAGCGGCTCGACAATTTCCTGCTCGGCCAGCTCAAGGGGGCGCCCAAGTCCTTGATCTACAAGCTGGTGCGCAGCGGGCAGGTGCGGGTGAACGGCGGCCGGGCCAAGGCCGAGACCCGTCTCCAGGGCGGGGACGAGGTGCGCATCCCGCCGGTGCGCCTGGGCGAGCCTGCGGAAAAGGGCAAGCCGGCCAGGGGACTGCTGGAGGCGATGGAAGCCAGCATCCTCTTCGAGGACGCGCGCCTGCTGGCGATCAACAAGCCCTCCGGGGTGGCCAGCCATGGCGGCAGCGGCATCAGTTTCGGCGCCATCGAGACGCTACGTGCGCTGCGTCCCGGGCAGTCGCTGGAGCTGGTACACCGCCTGGACCGCGACACCTCTGGCCTGCTGGTGGTGGCCAAGAAGCGCTCGGCGCTGACCGAGCTGCAGGCGCTGATGCGGGAGGATCGCGCCGTCAGCGGCGCGGGCATCGCCAAGCGCTACCTGGCGCTGCTGGTCGGGCGCATGCCCGACGGGGTGATGAGCGTGGACGCGCCGCTGCACGTGGGGCTGCGCCAGGGCGGGGAGCGGCACGTGCAGGTCAACGCGACGGGCAAGCCCTCGCTCAGCCACTTCCGGGTGCTGGAGCGGCGCGGCGGGCACTCCTATTGCGAGGTGCGCATCGAGACGGGACGCACGCACCAGATCCGCGTGCATGCGCAGCACATCGGCCATGCGGTGGCCGGCGACGACAAGTACGGGGATGCCGCGGTCAATGCGCGGCTGCGCGAGCGCAGCGGATTGAAGCGGCTGTTCCTGCATGCCACCTCGCTGGAATTCACGCTCGATGGCGGCAAGGCGCCCTATGTGTTGAACGCGCCGCTTGCGCCGGAACTTGCCGAGGTATTGGACCGCTTGTGAAGCCGCGCACCAAATCGCCGCAACAGCGGCGGGAGCCCAACATGAGGGCGGCTTCGTCTTGCGCGGACATTATTTTTCCGCGGCGCCGATGACGGAAAGCGGGGCGGACCGCCGCTATTCCAGATTGAAATCCACCGGGATGCGGATGCGCCCGCGCTGGTGCTCGCCGTTGATGATGGTCGGGTAATAGCGCCAATGCCGCGCCGCTTCCAGGGCGGCCTGATCGAGTTGGCGATTCTTGCTGGAGCGCTCGACGAAAGCCCGCAGGAACTTTCCGTCCCGATCGACCCGGACGATGATGACCACGGTTCCTTCGATACCCGCTTGTCGCGCCTCGGCGGGATAGACCGGCGGATTTGCGTTCTTCGATGCGATGTCCACCGAGGCGCCGTAATCGCCCGATCCAGGAAGCGGTGGCCTCCTGTCCCGCGCGGGACAGGCCAGGCTGACGCCGAGACAGGCGATCAGGGCGAGCCACGCGGCACGCTGCGCATGGCGGCGTCTTGCGGTGGATGAGGGCATGCGATTCATGAGGCCAGTCGCTCGGCCTTCGCCGCGCAGATGAAGTCGTTCTCGCTCAATCCGCCGACATCGTGCGTGGAGAAGCGCACCACGCAACGGTCGTAGTGCACGCCGAGGTCGGGATGGTGGTCCTCGCGGTTGGCGACGTGGGCCAGCGCGTTCACGAACGACATCGTGCGGTAGTAGTCCTGGAAGCGGAACGTCTTGGCGATGGCGGCGCCGTCCTCGACCAGCTCCCAGCCGGGCAATTGCGTTAACAATGCGTTGGCCCGGGACGCGTCCAGCCGGTGCGACGCGCCTTTGCGCGGAATGCAATGGGCCTGGGCAAGTTGGGCGATCTCGGACATGGGGGCTCCAGCGGGCTCGAACTGTGTGCAGAATGAACGGCGAGCATAAGCGGCGGAATCCGACCGCCATGGAGACGGGCGCGATGTCCGTCGCCCGCTAGAATACGACGATGATTAACATCTCCGAAACCGCGCAGGCGCATTTCCGCAAACTGATCGAGCGCGAGGCGGTGCCCGGCATGGGCGTGCGCCTGGCCGCGATGCATGCCGGCACGCCGAAGGCGGACGTGCGCCTGGAGTTCGCCGAACAGCAGGACCTGCAGGGCGACGAATGGGCGATCGACTGCGAGGGCTTCACGCTCTGGCTGGACGCGGCCAGCGTGCCGTTCCTGGACGGCGCCGAGATCGACTACGCCACCCAGGTGACCGGCGGACAGCTGCAGATCCGCGCGCCCAAGATCAAGGGCGAGGCGCCCGCGGAATCGGCCTCGCTGGTCGAGCGCGTGCGCTGGACGGTGGAGCACGAGATCAATCCGCAGCTCGCCCAGCACCGCGGCAACGTCGCGGTGGAGGAGGTCACCGCCGACGGCGTGGTGCTGCTGCGTTTCGGCGGCGGCTGCCACGGCTGCGGGATGGCCGACGTCACGCTGAAGCAGGGCATCGAGAAGACCCTGCTGACCCGCGTCCCCGGCGTGACCGCGGTGCGCGATGCGACCGACCACGACACCGGGCAGGCGCCTTACATCGCCCGGAACGGTACGGCGTGAGCGGCCGGCGGGATGCGGCCTGACGGGGCGGGGTCGGGACGGTGTTTTCCTCCGCCGAACTGATCGAAGCCCTGCGCGGTCGCCTGCCAGGCGCCGCCAGGCCGCCGGGGGAATTCCCGCCCGGATGGACGGCCTGGTTCGAGGCGATGCGCGAACGCGTCGGCGCAGTCACCGGCGCCACCGCGGAGGCGGTCCTGGCCATCTTCCTGGCGCGCGAACCGGCACGGCCGAGGGCGGCGAGCGCCGAACTCAACCGATGGCAGGCCTTCACCACGCTCTGGCGCCAGCAATGGCAGCCCGGAAGCGAGGACGAGCGCGGCCTGCGCGTGTTCGCCAGCGTGGTCACCCTGCTGGTGCACCTGTTCTTCGCCCTCAGCCTGCTGTACCTGGCCTACGTGCGCTTCATGGCGTTGCCGGAGCAGGAAGCGGCGCGCGAAGGCGAGGAGGACGTGATCCAGGTCGAGTACATCGGCACGGGCACGCCGCAGTCGCAGGGCGGCGGCGCGGCGCAGGGCGAACCGACACCCGAGCGCGCGCCGAGCGCGGCGCCGGCCGAACGGCAGCCCTCGCCGACGCCTCCGGCCCCGCAGCAGGCCGCGGCGACGCCACCGGCCGCCGCCACGCCTTCGCCGCCGGTGCCCGAGGCGCCGGCCGCGACGCCGGTCGAGCAGCCGCTCCAGGTCACCGAAACGCCCACGCCCGAACAGACCTTCGTGCTGCCGCCGCCTCCGCAGGTGCCGGCGCCGCAGCCGAGCCTGCGCACGCCGGAAATCGGTCTGCCCTCGCGCAGCGTGCAGGTGGTGGAAGTGCCGCCGCCCTTGCAGCCGGTGACCCCGCGCGAAGTGCCGGCCACGCCGATCGCCACGCCGCAGTTGCAGCAGCGCCCGGTGGAAGTGAGCGTGCGCGAGGTGCCGGCGCCGCTGACGCCGGTGCAGATGCGCGACGTGCCGATGCGGCCGGCGCCGACGCCGCGGATCGACGCGCCCTCGCGCAGCGTCGCCACGCGCGACGTGCCCACGCCGCCCACGCCCGCGGCGCAACCGCAGCCGGGCGGCGCGCAGACCGCGCAGCCGCAGGCCACGCCGGCGACGGGAACGGCGTCGACCGCATCCACCGCGCGCCCGGCCGGCGGCCAGCCCGCCGCCAGCAGCGGCGCCAAGGCGCCCGCGGCCGGTGCCGGAACGGGCCCGAAGACGGCGCAGCCGCCGGGCGCGCTGCCTTCGCCCAAGCGCGGCGACGACTGGGGGCTGTCGGACCGCAATCGGCCGGGCGGCCAGGCCGGCAAGCCGGGCGGTCTGTTCAACGCCGACGGCAGCCCGAAGCTGCCCGGCGACGGCAAGGTCGGCGGCGGCCTGCCGCCGGGCACGGTGACCGAGGACTTCGAGAAGATCGACCGCAACGGCACCTGGCTCAAGCGTCCGCCCATCGATTACGAGCCCACCAGCTTCGACAAGTTCTGGGTGCCGAACGAGACGCTGCTGCAGGAGTGGGTGAGGCGCAGCATCAAGAAGGTGCTGATCCCGATCCCGGGCACGTCGAAGACGATCAACTGCTCGGTGGTGATGCTGATGCTGGGCGGCGCCTGCAGCATCAGCGATCCCAACATGCAGGACGTGGAGGCCGGGGCGCGCCCGCCGCCGGACGTGCCGTTCAAGCCCGAGCTGCAGGAAGACCAGGGCAGCCTGAAGAAGTAGCCGCGTCCGCGGTCCGCCATCGACGACGCTCGCGCATCTTCCAGTAGAATGCGCGGGCGTCCCCAGCTCGTAGCCAGGCAAGCGCTCCCTTTGCCGCTTCCCTACGAGCCGACATGCCCACGCCACGACTTCCGCGTCGCCCCCTGCGTTTCTCCCTCATCGCCCTCGGCCTGCTGCTGTCGCTGCCGGCCGTCGCCGGCTCCTCCGGCGCCGGACCCTCCGCCGAGGACGAGGCCCTCGACCGCAACCCCGACGCCAAGACGCTGGATGCGATCCAGGTGCACGGCGAGGCGGAAGGCTATGCCGCGCAGCGCACCCGCGCCGGCACCCGCACCGACACGCCGCTCAGCGAGGTGCCGCAGGCCATCAGCATCGTCACCGAGGCCCAGGTGCGCGACCAGAACGCGCAGAACCTGCAGGAAGTGCTGCGCTACAGCGCCGGCGCGCGCACCGACCAGTACGGGCTCGACAACCGCGGCGACTGGTACGCGCTGCGCGGCGGCAGTTCCGGCACCACGCTGCTGGACGGGATGCGCCTGCCGCTGACCGGCTACTACGGCGTGATCCGCGAGGAGCCCTACGCGTTCGAGCGCATCGAGATCATGCACGGGCCGTCCTCGGTGATGGCGGGCCAGACCGCGCCGGGCGGCGTGATCAACCTGGTGCACAAGCGGCCCAAGGCCGAGGCCTCGCGCGAGATCGCGGTGCAGGCCGGCAACCGCGAGCACCGCCAGATCGCCGCCGACCTGACCGGGCCGCTCAACGCCAGCGGCACGCTGCTGTACCGCGTGGTGGCGCTGGCGCGCGACAACCAGACCCAGGTGGAATACGCCGACGACCACAGGCGCTACCTGTCGCCCTCGATCGCCTGGACGCCGGACGAGGCCAACACGTTCACCGCCTACCTGGAATACCAGAAGGACCGCAACCGCAACACCAACGGTTTCTTTCCCGTGGTGGGTACGCTGTATCCCTCGCGCAGCGGACGCATTCCGCTCGACCGCTTCGTCGGCGAGCCGGGCTGGGACCGCAACGGCGGCGAGCGCACGCGCCTGGGCTACGCCTTCGAGCACCGCTTCGGCGAGCAATGGAGCCTGCACCACGATCTGCGCCACGATCGCCTGCGCGGCGGCTATCGCAGCATCTACGCCAACATCTCGGACGTGCCGGGCGGGGCCTATATCGACGCCGGCGGCGCGCAGCGCCTGCTGCCGCGCATCTACTACGGCACCGACGACCGCTCGCGCATCACCAACGGCGACCTGCTGCTGGAAGGCAAGCTCGGCGACGGCCGCGTCCGGCACACGCTGCTGTTCGGCGTGGACGCCATGCGCTTCGACGCCTGGCAGCGCGTGGTGCCCGACGGCCTGTGTCCCGAGCCCTTCGACGTCTACGCGCCGGTCTACGGCACCTGCCCGGAGCCGACCTTCGCGCCCGACACGCCCTGGACGAAGACGCGCATCCGCCAGACCGGGCTGATCCTGCAGGACCAGATCAAGATCGACGAGCGCTGGGTGCTGGTCGGCGGCGCGCGCTACGATCGGGTCAGGACCAACGATGCCTCCGACAGCGCCTGGACCAAGAACCTCGGCGTGGTCTATCTCGCCCAGGGCGGATGGTCGCCGTACTTCAACTACGCGGAATCCTTCCAGCCGGTCGCGGGCAGGGACTACTTCCAGCGCGCATTCGATCCCAGCCGCGGCAAGCAGGCGGAGGCGGGCATCAAGTGGATGCCCGAGGGCTACCATTTCACCGCGACGGCAGCGCTCTACAAGCTGGAGGAAAAGGGCCGGCTGGTCACCGATCCGGATGAGGATCACGTCGGCTATTCGATCCAGGCCGGCCCCATCGACGCCAAGGGCATCGAGCTGGAGGCCAGCGGCAGCATCGGCCGCTGGGACCTGATCGCCAGCTACACCCACGCCAAGGCGACCAAGGAGGACGGCACGCGCTACGAGAGCTATCCGGAGAATTCGGCCGCGCTCTGGGCGGTGCACCGCTTCCTCGCCGTGCCGGGCCTGCGCCTGGGCGGCGGCGTGCGCTACGTCGGCAAGACCTGGGACGGCGCGGACGGCCCGATCGTGACGCCCTCGAACACGCTGTTCGACGCCATGGCGTCCTACGACACGGGCGCATGGCGCTTCTCGTTGAACGCGGTCAACCTGACCGACAAGACCTACTTCGCCGCCTGCCTCTCGCGCGGCGACTGCTGGTACGGCACCAAGCGCCGCGTTGTGGCCGAAGTGGCCTACCGTTGGTAGGCCGCGCAGCGGCCGTGCGGCGAAACAAGAACGGGGCCTTACGGCCCCGTTCTTCATTGCATCGCGAGCAAGGATGGACTCAGTGCGCGTTCTTCAGGTCGCGCAGCTGGGTCGGGCGCGAACCGAAGTAGGCGGCCAGGTCGGCGATCTGCTGGTCGGTCAGCTCCTTGGCCTGCTGCGACATCAGCGCGTGCTCGCGATCGCCGTCGCGGTACATCTCCAGCGAGTGGGCGATGTAGTCGTAGTACTGGCCGCCGAGCTTGGGGTAGGTCGGGTCGATCGGCTTGTTGCCGGCCTCGCCGTGGCAGTCCACGCAGGACTGGCCGGTGGCCTTGCCCTTGGCGTGGGCGAGTTTCTCGCCGGCGTCGATGTGGCCGGCCGGCAGGCCGGCCGAGGAGGAGGTATGGCCTTCGGCGCGGTCGGCCGAGGAATGCTCGGCGGGCGTGTCGCCGCTCGAACAGGCAGCAAGGACCAGGGAGGCGGCGAGGGCGATGGCGAGGCGGGTAAGGGACACGGTCGTCATGGCGCGATCACTGCTTGAGCGAGGAAAGGAACGCCGCGATGTCGGCGATGTCCTGGTCCGAGAAGCTCTCGGCCTGGGCCTGCATGGTGGGGTGCTTGCGCGCGCCCTTGCGGTACTCGGTGAGGGCGTTGGTCAGGTACTGCGCCGACTGGCCGCCGATCATCGGCACGTGATAGTTCGGATAGGCGTTCTTGTAGCCGGGGATGCCGTGGCAGCCCTGGCAGGTGTAGGTCAGCTGCTTGCCGCGCTCGGCCGAGCCGGCGGGCGCCGCGGCCGGCGCCGGTGCCGCGGGAGCGGGCTCGGCGGCGGGGGCGGTCTGTTGCGGGGCGGGAGCGGTCTGGGCGGAGGCCGCGAAGGACAGCGCGGCGAATGCAAGGCTGGCGGCGATCGTCAACGGTCGCGTCATGTCGGGTATCCGCAATCCTGGATGGCTGAGTGAAACTTGGCTGACAGGGTGACCGGTCGGAGCGACTGCGCACGACCGGCAACGCACAATCCCCACAGTATAGCCTGAGGCGGGTGGGCCGTAGCCACGGGGCCGGGCGGGCGGTCGATGCCGACGAAGCGTCGGGGCCGCCGCGATGCCGTGCGCCTCGCGCATGGGCGGGGACACCGGCGCCCGCGGGCCGGTCTTCCGGCTGCCGGGTTCGGGGCGCATCTCGACGGCGCGGATGCGGCGATCGCGATGGACGCGGTTCCGGCCGGCCTGGCCGGCCATCGGAAACCAGGCCGCGTCGGCGCGGCCCGCGGCGTTCAATGCCGTGGCAGGGGCGTCGCGGGCCGGCCGCGCGGGAACGGCTTATTCGAGCGGGATCATTCGATCATCCCCGGCCCCGCGATCATGAAGCACTGGGACTGGCTCACGGTGTAGTTGAGCGAGGTGGTGCCCCAACCCGGCGGCTGCGGATCGCGGCAGCCGTGGCTGACGTAGCGGACGCCGATCAGGGTGCCGCCCTTGTAGTAGTAGACGACGTCGACATAGGACGACTGCGCCGAGCTGCCGAGCGCGCTCATCGCGCCGACCAGCAGAATCGCGGCGGCGAGGCCGAACTTGAATCCTTGCCCAATCTTCATGCGTTTCTCCGAAAGGATGCCTCGGTGGTGTGATATATCGCGGCACGCGGAAACATCGAGGCGAGCGTTCCCGTCAGCTTCACAATCCGTAATGCGGACGCCGAATCCGACACGCGGCACGAGGCGCTGCAGGTGCCTCGATCGCCGTGTCGAGCGCATCGCGGAATCCGTCAGGTACCGCGTTGCCCTGACCGGATCGACGCCGCGGGCCGGTCCTATCCCGGCAGTCACCATGACCTCTGGCGGATGCTGGTGCCGGAGGGGGTGATATACCTTGCTACAACACCGTAGGGGCTACCAGAGAGCATGGCAATGGAACTGATGAGTCGCGGCTGGCAGCGGACCCTGCTGGCCGCCTGTTTGGCGATGGGCGTGGCGCTGCTGGGCGGCTGCAAGGGCGGCCCCGAGGGCGATGCCCAGGCCAAGGAGCCCGGCGCGGACAAGGCCGAGGAGGCGGTGCCGGTGGAAGTGGTCAAGGCCGCCCGCCGCTCGATCGCGGCCAGCTATACCGGTACGGCGCCGCTGGAGGCCCGCGCCGAATCGCAGGTGGTGGCCAAGACCTCGGGCGTGGCCCTGGCGGTCCTGGTGGAGGAGGGCCAGCACGTGCGGGCCGGCCAGACGCTGGTGCGCCTGGATCCCGACCGCGCCCGCCTGCAGGCCGCGCAGAGCGCGGCGCAGCTGCGCAAGCTGGAAGCCAACTACAGGCGCTCGCAGGCGCTGGTGGCGCAGCAGCTGATCAGCGCCAACGACATGGACCAGCTCAAGTACGACCTGGAGAACGCCCGCGCGGTCAACAACCTCGCCAACCTCGAGCTGTCCTATTCCAACGTGGTGGCGCCGATTTCCGGCGTGATCGCCTCGCGCTCGATCAAGACCGGCAACTTCGTGCAGATCAACACGCCGATCCTGCGCATCATCGACGACTCGCGCCTGGAGGCCACGCTCAACGTGCCCGAGCGCGAATTCGCCACGCTCAAGGCCGGGCAGCCGGTGCTGATGCAGGTGGACGCGCTGCCGGGCAAGCCTTTCCGCGGCACGGTCGACCGCGTCTCGCCGGTGGTGGACTCGGGCAGCGGCACGTTCCGCGTGATCTGCGCCTTCGAGGGCGCCGGCACGCTGCAGCCGGGTATGTTCGGCCGTATCCGCATCGACTACGACCAGCGCGCCGACGCCCTGGTGATCCCGCGCCTGGCCCTGCTCGACGACCAGGGCGATCCGGCCGTGTACGTGGTGCGCAACGGCAAGGCCGCGCGCACGCCGATCAAGGTCGGCTACACCGACGGCGAGTGGACCGAGGTGCGCGGCGGCCTGCAGCCGGGCGATGCCGTGGTCACGGCCGGCAAGGTGGCGCTGCGCGACGGCAGCGGCGTGCAGGTAATCGGCGAACCGGCGAAGACCGCGGTGGCGAAGGCCCAGGCCAAGGGCGAGAAGCAATGAGCCGCGACGCGCACGAGGGCGCCGGCGAGGAGGGCGGGCACGCGCCGGACTCCGGCTCGGGTCTGGTCGAGTTCTCCACGCGCCGCCGCGTCACCGTGGCGATGTTCTGGATCACCATGCTGCTGTTCGGCGCGATCGCGCTGTCCTCGCTGAAGGTCAACCTGCTGCCGGACCTGAGCTATCCCACGCTCACCGTGCGCACCGAATACACCGGCGCGGCACCGGCGGAAATGGAAACCTTGATCACCGAGCCGGTCGAGGAGGCCGTGGGCGTGGTCAAGAACCTGCGCAAGATGAAGTCGATCTCGCGCACCGGACAGAGCGACGTCGTGCTCGAGTTCGCCTGGGGCACCGACATGGACCAGGCCAGCCTGGACGTGGACGACAAGCTGGAGGCGTTGCAGTTGCCGCTGGAGGCGAAGAAGCCGGTCAAGCTGCGCTTCAACCCCTCCACCGAGCCGATCCTGCGCCTGGCCCTGTCCAACAAGGCGACGCCGGCGGCCCATGGCGCGAATGCCGACGCCGACGCGGTGCGCCGGCTCACCGAACTGCGCCGCTACGCCGACGACGACCTGAAGAAGAAGCTCGAGCCGGTGGAAGGCGTGGCCGCGGTGAAGGTCGGCGGCGGCCTGGAGGACGAGATCCAGGTCGACATCGACCAGCAGAAGCTGGCGCAGCTGCACCTGCCGATCGAGACGCTGATCCAGCGCCTGCAGCAGGAGAACATCAACATCTCCGGCGGCCGCCTGGAGCAGGGCTCGCAGCGCTTCCTGGTGCGCACCGTCAACCAGTTCGCCAGCGTCGACGAGATCGCCAACATGCTCGTCACCACGCAGGCAGCCGGCGGCGGCGACGCGGCCAACGCCATGGACCAGATGGCGCGCGTGGCCGCGGCCAGCGGCGACCCGGCGGCGATGGCCGCCGCGGCGCAGGCGCAGAACGCCTCGTCCTCGAGCAGCACGTCCGTCGCCGGCGGCATGCCGGTGCGCCTGCGCGACGTGGCCACCGTGCGCCAGGGCTACAAGGAACGCGAGGCGATCATCCGCCTGGCCGGGCGCGAGACCGTGGAGCTGGCGATCTACAAGGAGGGCGACGCCAACACCGTCGCCACCGCCGACGCCATCCAGAAGCGGCTCGAACAGATCAAGGCGCAGATCCCGCCCGACGTCGAGCTCACCACCATCGACGACCAGTCGACCTTCATCCGCCACGCCATCAGCGACGTCAAGCTCGACGCGGTGATCGGCGGCTGCTTGGCGGTGTTCATCATCTTCCTGTTCCTGCGCGACGGCTGGAGCACCTTCGTGGTGGCGCTGTCGCTGCCGGTGTCGATCGTCACCACGTTCTTCTTCATGGGACAGCTGGGCTTGAGCCTGAACGTGATGTCGCTCGGCGGCCTGGCGCTGGCCACCGGCCTGGTGGTGGACGATTCGATCGTGGTGCTGGAGAGCATCGCCAAGGCCCGCGAGCGCGGGCTGGGCGTGCTGCAGGCCGCGGTGGCGGGCACGCGCGAGGTCAGCATGGCGGTGATGGCCTCCACGCTGACCACGGTGGCGGTGTTCCTGCCGCTGGTGTTCGTCGAGGGCATCGCCGGACAGCTGTTCCGAGACCAGGCGCTGACCGTGGCGATCGCCATCGCCATCTCCCTGTGCGTGGCGATGACCCTGATCCCGATGCTGAGCGCGCTGAAGGCGCGCGCGCCGATGGGCTTCCCCGAGGAGCCGCCGCATGCGCGCTGGAGCCCGGAGGCGAAATGGCAGAAGCCGGTCGCGGCGACCGGCCATGCGGTCGGCATCGGCGCGCGCGGCGCGTTCTTCGGCGTCGCCTGGCTGTTCGTGCGGCTCTGGCGCGGCGTGGTGGCGGTGGTCGGACCGGTCATGCGCACGCTCAGCGACCTTGCCATGGCGCCCTACGACCGTGCCGAGCGCGGCTACCTGAAACTGCTGCCGGGCGCGCTGCGGCGCCCCTGGCTGGTGCTGGGGCTGGCCGCCGCGGCCTTCGGCGCGACGCTGCTGGCGGTGCCGCTGCTGGGCGCCGACCTGATCCCGCAGCTGGCCCAGGACCGCTTCGAGATGACGGTGAAGCTGCCGCCCGGCACGCCGCTGCGCGAAACCGACCGCATGGTGCGCGAGCTGCAGGAAGTCCACGGCAAGGACGCGGACATCCGCACCCTGTACGGCGTCAGCGGCAGCGGCACGCGGCTGGACGCCAATCCCACCGAGAGCGGCGAGAACATCGGCAAGCTCACCGTGGTCATGGCCGACGGCGGCAGCAAGGAGGTCGAGGCGCGCGAGACCGAGCGCCTGCGCGCCACCATGCAGGCGCATCCGGCCGCGCAGATCAATTTCAGCCGTCCGGAGCTGTTCTCCTTCTCCACGCCGCTGGAGATCGAGCTGCGCGGCCAGGACCTGCAGGGTATCGAGGACGCGGGCCGGCGCATGGCCGCGCTGCTGCGCGCCAACGACCACTACGCCGACGTGAAGTCGACGGTGGAGCAGGGCTTTCCGGAGATCCAGATCCGCTTCGACCAGGAACGCGCCGGCGCGCTCGGCCTGACCACGCGCCAGATCGCCGACGTGGTGGTGAAGAAGGTGCGCGGCGACGTCGCCACGCGCTACAGCTTCCGCGACCGCAAGATCGACGTGCTGGTGCGCGCCCAGGTCAGCGACCGCGCCTCGGTCGACAACATCCGCCATTTGATCGTCAACCCCGGCAGCACGCGGCCGGTCACCCTCAACGCGGTGGCCGACGTGGTCGAGACCAGCGGCCCCAGCGAGATCCACCGCTCCGACCAGGTGCGCGTGGCGGTCGTCTCGGCCAACCTGCGCGACATCGACCTCGGCACCGCCATCCGCGAGGTCGAGAAGATGGTGCGGGACGCGAACGCCAGCGGACGCGGGCTGGGCGCCGGCGTGGGCATGCACATCGGCGGCCAGGGCGAGGAGCTGGAGGATTCGATCCGCTCGCTGCTGATCGCCTTCGGCCTGGCGATCTTCCTGGTGTACCTGGTGATGGCCTCGCAGTTCGAGTCGCTGCTGCATCCCTTCGTCATCCTGTTCACCATTCCGCTGGCCCTGGTCGGCGCCGTGCTGGCGCTGCTGCTGACGCGTTCGCCGGTGTCGGTGGTGGTGTTCATCGGCCTGATCCTGCTGGTCGGCCTGGTGGTGAAGAACGCCATCATCCTGATCGACAAGGTCAACCAGCTGCGCGAGCAGGGCGTGGGCAAGCGCGATGCGCTGGTGGAGGGCGCGCGTTCGCGCCTGCGGCCGATCGTGATGACCACGCTGTGCACGCTGTTCGGCTTCCTGCCGCTGGCGCTGGCCTTCGGCGAGGGCGCCGAGGTGCGTTCGCCGATGGCGATCACCGTGATCGGCGGCCTGCTGGTGTCCACGCTGTTGACGCTGGTGGTGATCCCGGTGGTGTACGACCTGCTCGACCGCCGCTCCGACGCGGATTACGTGGCGCGGGCCAAGCGCATCCGCGTCAACGCCGAACAGGCGCAGGCCGCGATCGCGGCCGACGGAGAAGCCGGATGATCGCAGGGGCTGGAGAGGGCAAGCCGATGGCGGGCGCGAGCGGGAAGGCGGCGATACTCGAGGATTTCAAGGTCCCGGCGAAGGTCCGCCTCGCCATGCTCTGGGCCTCGGTGATGTTCTGCTACGTGTATGGCGACTACTTCGCCCTCTACATCCCCGGCAAGCTGGTGTCGATGCAGGCCGGCAGCATGGGGCCGCTCGGGCCGGCGACGCAGGGCGTGCTGCTCGGCACCTCGATCATGATGGCGATCCCCAGCCTGATGGTCTGCCTGTCGCTGCTGCTGGCGCCGCGCGTCGGCCGGGCGCTCAACATCGTGCTGGGCCTGGCCTACGCCGCGATCATGGTGCTGGCCTCGCTCGACAGCGACTGGCATTTCTATCGCCTGCTGGGCGCGGTCGAGATCGTCCTCACCCTGTCGATCGCCTGGAGCGCCTGGCGCTGGCCCAGGCATCCCGCGGCACAACCAAACTCCTGACCGCACGCCACGCAATGGTTCGTATCGCATGAGCATCGCCGAATTCAGCATCAAGCGTCCGGTCACCACGATCATGTTCTTCGTGTCGATGGTGGTGGTCGGCCTGATCGCCGCCTTCCGCCTGCCGCTGGAGGAGATGCCCGAGGCGAACTTCCCGATGATCTTCGTGCAGCTGCCCTACACGGGCTCAACGCCCGAAGAGGTCGAGCGCATGATCCTGCGCCCGGTCGAGGAGGCGCTGGCGACGATGCCCGGCATCAAGAGCACCCAGGGCAGCGCGCGCGCCGACGGCGCCAACATCATGGTGATGTTCAGCGACTGGGAGCGGGACGTTTCGGTGGCCGCGTCCGAGGCGCGGCAGCGCATCGACGCCATCCGCGACGACCTGCCCGACGAGCTGCAGCGCTACTTCGTCGGCAACTGGGACAACAGCGACCGCCCGGTGGTGGGCGTGCGCCTGGCCAGCGGCAGCCAGAACCTGGTCGACGCCTACGACCTGATGGACCGCCAGTTCAAGCGCCGCATCGAGCGACTGCCCGGCGTGGCCAGGGTCGAGATCAACGGCGCGCCGCCCAACGAGGTCGAGATCGCCATCGCCCCGGACCGCATGGAGGCGCACGGCATCGTCCTCAACGACCTGACGCAGAAGCTGCAGACGGTCAACTTCTCCGTCTCTGCGGGCGAGATCGACGACAGCGGGCGCCGCCTGCGCGTGCAGCCGATGGGCACGCTGACCGACCTGCAGCAGCTGCGCGACCTGGTGATCGGCGAGCGGGGCGTGCGCCTGGGCGATATCGCCGAGGTGCGCCTGAAGGCGCAGCGCATGGACTACGGCCGCCGGCTCGACGGCCATCCCGCTGTCGGCATCGACGTCTACAAGGAACGCAGCGCCAACCTGGTCGAGGTGTCGCGTTCGGTCCTGGAGGCCGTCGAGGACATCCGCCGCGAACCGGCCATGCGCGGCATCCAGACCAAGGTGCTGGACAACCAGGGCAAGGCCGTCACCAGCTCGCTGACCGAGCTGGCCGAGGCCGGCGGCATCGGCCTGCTGCTGTCGGTGATCGTGCTCTACCTGTTCCTGCGCCACTGGCCGTCGACGCTGATGGTGACGCTGGCGATCCCGATCTGCTTCGTGATGACGCTGGGCTTCATGTATTTCGTCGGCGTCACCCTGAACGTGCTGTCGATGATGGGCCTGCTGCTGGCCGTCGGCATGCTGGTGGACAACGCCGTGGTGGTGGTGGAAAGCATCTACCAGGAGCGCGAGAAACTGCCCGGCCAGCCGCGCCTGGCCTCGATCCTGGGCACGCGCCACGTCGCCATCGCGCTCTCGGCCGGCACGCTGTGCCACTGCATCGTGTTCGTGCCGACCCTGTTCGGCGAGCGCAACATCCTCGCGGTCTACCTGTCGCAGATCGCGGTAACCATCTCGGTCTCGCTGCTGGCTTCCTGGCTGGTGGCGATCAGCCTGATCCCGATGATCTCGGCGCGGCTGAAGACGCCGCCGACGATCGGGCAGAGCACCGGCCTGATCCACCGCCTGCAGGCGCGCTACGCCAGGGTGCTGCGCTGGACGCTGGAACACCGCGGCTGGAGCCTGCTCGGCATCCTGGTAATCGTCGCGGTCAGCGTCGCGCCAATCATGCTGACCAAGAAGAACATGTTCGGCGGCGACGACGGCAACGAGACCTGGGTGAACTACCAGTGGAAGGGCGGCTACACCAAGGAGCAGATGTCGGACGAGATCCTGCGCGTGGAGCACTACCTGGACGCCAACCGCAAGCGCTTCCACATCGACCAGCTGTATTCCTGGTACAGCGAGGGCGAGGGCGCGAGCACGCGCATCACCTTCGACGAGAACTACGCCGGCAAGATCAAGCCCTTCATCGACCAGATCAGCAAGGAGCTGCCGAAGTCGGCGCGGGCGGGCATCGTGATCGGCAACCAGGGCGACGGCGGCGGCGGTCCGCAGAGCCAGCGCATCGAGGTGCACCTGGTGGGCGACTCGACCAAGACCCTGACCGAGCTGGCGGCCGACCTGGTGCCGATCCTGGGCCGGCGCAAGGAACTGCGCGACGTGCGCGTCAACGCCGGCGACCAGGACAGCGAGCTGTCGGTGCAGGTCGACCGCGACCGTGCGGCCTCGTTCGGCTTCAGCGCCGAGCAGGTCTCGACCTTCGTCGGCCTGGCGCTGCGCGGCGCCAAACTGCCCGATTTCCGCCGCGGCGACACCGAGGTGCCGGTCTGGGCGCGCTTCGCCGGGGCCGAGAAGTTCGAGGTGCAGGACCTGGCCGCCTTCAACGTGCGCGCCCCGGACGGGCGCAGCGTGCCGCTGCTGGCGATGGTCAACACGGCGGTCAAGCCGTCCTCGTCGCAGATCCAGCGCCTGAACCGCCAGACCACGCTGACCCTGACCGCGCAGCTGCCGGACAAGGTCACCATGCCCGAGGCGCGCAAGGCGATGGAGGACACGCTCAAGAGCGTGGCGTTCCCCGCCGGCTACAGCTATACCTTCCAGAGCGCGAACTTCTTCGACGAAAGCGAGATGACGCAGCAGATGTTCGTCAACGTGCTGATCGCCCTGGTGATGATCTACATCGTGATGGCCTCGGTGTTCGAGTCGCTGCTGTTCCCCTCGGCGATCATGAGCGGCGTGCTGTTCTCGATCTTCGGGGTGTTCTGGCTGTTCTGGATCACCGGCACCGAGTTCAACATCATGGCCTTCATCGGCATCCTGGTGCTGATGGGGGTGGTGGTGAACAATGGCATCGTCATGGTCGAGCACATCAACAACCACCGACGGCGCGGCATGCCCCGCACCGAGGCGCTGGTGGCCGGCAGCAAGGAGCGCCTGCGCCCGATCCTGATGACGATGGGCACGGCGATCCTGGCGATGGTCCCGATCGCGCTGTCGAAGGGCAACAGCGACGAAGTCTCCTACTACCCGATGGCGCGTGCGATCGCCGGCGGGCTGGCGTTCTCCACCTTCGTGAGCCTGCTGTTCCTGCCGACCATCTACGCCATGCTCGACGACCTGAGCACCGGCGTCTCGCGCGCGATCAAGCGCGCCCGCGGCGGCGGGGCGACGGGCGTCGCGGTGGCGGCGCTCAAGGCGGAGTGAGCGCCGGCCGGAGCCGGTCCGGGCCTAGGACAGGCGCGCCGGCATGGATGCCGTCTCCTCGATGTCGATTTCGCCGGCACCCGCCACCGGCGAGCACGTGCGCGAGAGCGAATGCTCGAGCAGGGGATCGATCCGCCGCAGGTGGTCGGCGAACGCCTCCGAGCGCGTCCAGTCGGCCTTGGCCTGCAGCGAATCGAAGGCGGTGACCACCACCACCGCCTCGCCGTCGTGCGAGCGGTAGATGCGGTTGCCGCGCCAGCCGGCGCGCTCGGCCTCGGCACGCAGGCGCCGGGTGTCGCCGGCCAACAGCGCCAGGAATTCCTCGCGCCGTCCCGGCCGCGGCAGGTAGGTGTCGACCAGCACGACGGGGCCGGGCGCGATGGCGTCTTCGAGATCGGGGTCTTCGGTCATGGCAGGGTCTCCAGGAACAGCTCGCCGCCCTGTATGCGCAGTCGCGCGAGCGTGGTCTTGCCGTTGTCGGTCGAGCGCAGGAACAGCGGCGTGCCCAGCGCGAGGATGCCCATCAGCACCTCGAGCCAGGGCTGGTCGCCGATCGGAGCGCGGTGGCGGCCGGACAGCAACCGCTCGAACGGCGCCCGGTCCAGCGTGATCGCGACGTCGCGGATGATGCTGGGATGGATCATGGGGGAGCTCCTGTCCTGACGGAAACCGGCGCGCGGCCGGCGATGTCATGCCGCGTTCGCATAGGGGTTCGCCTGGCGCGCCTGGCGCAGCGCCAGCGACCACCAGCACAGCCGCGCCAGCAGCGTGCGCATCGCCGCCCGGGAGGCGTCGGGCTCGCGCAGGGCGCCGTCCTGCGCGAACAGATGCCAGGCGTTGGCGAAGCTGACGCAGTCGCGCATGGTGACCGCGTGCAGTTCGGCGAAGACCTGGCGCAGCTGCTCGACCGCGCGCAGGCCGCCGGAAATGCCGCCGTAGCTGACGAAGGCCACCGGCTTGGCCTGCCATGGCTGGCCGACGGCATCGATCAGCGCCTTCAGCGGCGCCGGATAACCGTGGTTGTATTCGGGGGTGACGATGACGAAGGCGTCGGCGGCGTGCAGGCGCGCCGGGATCGTCCGCGCGCCGTCCTCGCGCGCGGGATCGACCACATCGACGACGAAGCCGCCGTGCGCATGGGCCTGCGCCTCGACCCAGCGCGCCACGGTGTCGCAGAAGCGGCCTTCGCGCGTGCTGCCCAGGATCAGGGCCAGGCGGATCGGATCTTGCGGCATCGATATCTCCGGAGTCGGGTAGGGGGCATCCGCGCCGCTTGCGGCCGGACCGGGGGAAGCGTAAAACCTTAAGTTCACTTAAGGTCAATAGGCGCGATGAACCCGACACCGCCGAAAGGCATCAGCATCGAGCTGAGCGTGGGCGAACTGGCCGAACGCAGCGGCGTGGCCGTTTCCGCGCTGCATTTCTACGAAACCAAGGGGCTGATCCAGAGCTGGCGCAGCGCCGGCAACCAGCGCCGCTACAAGCGCGAAACACTGCGTCGCGTGGCGGTGATCAAGGCCGCGCAGCGCCTGGGCATCCCGCTGGCGACGATCCGCCAGGCGCTGGACAGCCTGCCGCAGAACCGGGTGCCGACCGCAGCGGACTGGCGGCGGCTGTCGGCGCGCTGGAAGGCCGACCTGGACGACCGCATCGAGCGGCTGATGCACCTGCGCGACCAGCTCGACGGCTGCATCGGTTGCGGCTGCCTGACGCTGAAGGAGTGTCCGCTGCGCAATCCGCTGGATGCGCTGTCCAAGCAAGGGCCGGGGCCGCGATTGCTCGACCCGGAAGACTGAGTCCGTATGCCGGGCCGCGACCGACTCGCGGCCCGGTCCGATTCCTCGCCGACGTTCGCCAAGAGGCCATGCAATGCACCAAGTCGCGATCCTCCATCCCGCCATCGCCATGGCCGGGCTGACCTTCGCCGTGCTCCTGCTGATCCCGTACCAGCGCTTCAAGGCGGTCATCCGCGAGCAGGTCGTGCCGGACGACTTCAAGTTCGGCGAATCCGGGAGCGTCCCCGGTGCGGTGTGCATTCCCAACCGCAATTACATGAACCTGCTGGAAATCCCCATGCTGTTCTACGTGGCGTGCCTGATCCTGTACGTCACCCAGACCGCCACGCCGGTCGCCGCGGGATTGGCCTGGACGTACGTGGGGCTGCGATCGGTGCACAGCCTGATCCACCTGACCTACAACAAGGTCGTGCACCGCCTGGTGTTCTTCGCCTTGAGCAATTTCGTGCTGGTGGCGCTGTGGATCCTGCTGGCGATCGGTCTCGGGAAATGATCCGTTCGCCGCTCCCGCGAAAGCGGCAGCGACGGGAGGCAGGGAGTTCCTGACCGTTCCCTAGTGGAACAGCTTGCCGAAGATCCGCGCGCCCGCCAGCCAGAAGCCGATGCTGCTGCCCAGGTTGGTCAGGATGAAGTTCAGCACCACGCGCGAGACGCGGTTGCGGTACCAGCCGCCCACCGTCTGCGCATCGTCGCGCAGGGCCAGGAAATCGCCGTAGGCCGGCTTGCGGAAGTGCGCCTCGATCAGCGCGCTGAGCATGCCGGGCGGGATGCCGGGGCGGAACGGCTTGAGCGGCGCCACCAGCGCGGCGACCAGCACGCCGAGCGGGTGGCCGCGCGCGGCGATGCAGCCGATGGCGGCGCCGCCGGCCATGAACAGCACCCACTGCAGCAGAAGGTCGGCGCCGACGTCGAAACCGCCGCGCCAGAAGCCCCAGGCGATGCCGCCGAGCACCAGCGCGGTAAGGATCAGCGTGATCCAGGGAATCTTGCGCTTCTTGCGCACGTACTCCAGGTCCGCGCACAGCGCCGCCGGCTCGCGCGTGTCCTCGCGCAGGTAGCGCGCCATGCCCTGCAGGTGTCCGGCGCCGATCACCGCGAGCACGTTGCGCGATTCGCCCGCGCTCTGGCGCAGGCGCGCGGCCATGTACTGGTCGCGCTCGTCGATCAGCGTCGCGTACAGGGCCGGGCTTTCCTTGGCGAACTCGCCGAAGCTCGATTCGAGCATGTCGCCCTGCTTGAGCTTCTCGATTTCCTGCTCGCCGACTTCCTCGTCCACGAACAGGCCGGCCACCAGGCCCGTGCCGAGCTTGATCCGTCCCCAGAAACCGAGCTTGGCTGAAATGCGCTTGAAGGTGAGGCCGACGTCGCGGTCGATCAAGTGCATCGGCAGGCCGCGCTCGCGGGCGTCGAACGCGGCCGCCTTCAGCTCCGCGCCGGGCTCGATGCCCAACTGCTCGGCCAGGCGCCGCTGGTAGGCGGCCAGGCCGAGATTGGCGGCGAACAGGGCCGCCTTGCCTTCGCGGATCACCTTGACCAGGTCGAGCTTGGCCAGCGTCTCCGGATCGCTCAATGCCTGCAGGCGTTGCGCATCCAGTTCCACCCCGACCGCGTCGAAGGGCGTCCCGTCGGGACTGCCGCCGGCGATGGCCTCGCGCACGGCGGCCACGCTTTCCTTGGAGACGTGGGCGGTGCCGAGCAGGGTGTAGCGCACGCCATCGCGTTCGATGACGGCATGCGGCTGGCCCTGCCAGCCTGCGACGGGCGTGGGATCGGTGGGAGCGGTGGTATGCAATGGGCGTCCTTTGAACCGTGCGTCCCGGATCGATGCACGGGCGACGCTGTGCGGGGCCATTGCTCGATCCGGACAGAAAACCGACGGCGCCTTTCGGCGCCGTCGGCCGCATGGTAGCGGAATTTCGCGCGCCGGGACGAGACGCCGGACGGCGGCCTCAGCGGGCGGATCCGACGCCGCGCAGTCCGCTGCTTTCGAAGGCGCGGTCCAGTTCGCCGCGCGCGTCGGCCGGCACCGGATGGGTGGCGATGGCCGGCGCCGCGGTCGCGGCCTGTCCGCGCACGAAGTCCACCGCGCGCGCCACCACCGCCGCATCGCGCAATAGCCGGCGATGCCCGAGGCCGCGGGTCAGCACCAGCCGCGCCTGCGGCCAGGCCTGGGCGAGATCGTGGCTGCCTTCGCAGGACACCTCGGCGTCCTCCTGGTCGTGCACGATCAGCAGCGGCGGCACCGCCCGCGCCGTGGGCAGGGCGGCGACATCGAATTCGGCCCAGCCGCGCCCGAAGCGCCGCTCGACGTGGCGGGCGAAAGCGGCCATGACCCGCGGCGTGACGCCGAGGTGCCGGCCGAAGGGTTCGAGCGCGGCCGCCGGATGCACGAAGGGCGCGAGGAAGACCAGGCGCGGCGGCGGCGTCCAGCCCTCGCGCACGGCCAGCCCGACGGCGGCGGCGCCGCCGGAATGCGCGATCAGCCCGGCCAGCGGCCCGAGTTCCGCGGCGACGGCGCGCAGGGCGTCCGCCACCTCGATGAAACTGGAGCGGCGATCCCCGGGGCGGCGCGTCTGCGAGGCGCCATGGCCGGGACCGTCGATGGCGACGGCGCGCAATCCCGCCGCGACCAGGGCCTCGGCCAGCGGCTGCATCTGCCCGGAATGGCCGCCCCAGCCGTGCAGCACCAGCACGGCCGGACCGGCGCCCCAGGACCAGCCGGCGATCTCGCGCCCGTCGACGCGCAAGTGCAGGCGCTCGCCGCCGGCCAGGAAGGCCTGTGCCTCGGGCCGAAGCGGCGCATGCGTGGGGGTGAACCAGAGCCGGTCGACAGCGCGCACCGCCAGGTTCGGCGCGAGCATGCTCAGCGCGCGCATTCCGGCGCGCAGCAGGCGCAGGCGCGCGGGGGCCTTCGCGGCGTGCGTAGCGGCGGGACCGGCCGAGCGGCGATCCGTCGCGACGGTCCTGGCCGCAGGCGTTTCCGGCATGGGCGGTGGATTTTCATTATTACGAGCAGTATTACGAACGGTCGTGCTATTTCTATCGGCGGCAACTTGCATGTGCATCTCCTGGGAGAGGACGTCAGGGGGAGGAGAGGTGGGCGCCGATCAGGCGCTCGAGCCCGCGCTCGCCGCGGGCGATGGCGTCGGCGGTGCCGGTGAGGCCGGCGTGGTGGTGCACCACCAGGGCCAGCCCGTAGAGCTCGAACGCGAGCTGCTCCGGATCGGCGTCGGCGCGCAGTTCGCCGCTCTCGACGGCCAGTTCGGCGGCGCGGCTGAGCTGGGCGCGCCAGTTGAGATCGTGCTGCACCAGGCGATCGCGCTGCGCGCCGGGGCGGTCGTCGTATTCGGTGGCGGCGGCCGCGAACAGGCAGCCGCCGCGCTCGTCGATGTGGCGCACCCAGTCGAACCAGTTCAGCAGCAGGGCGCGCAGTCGCGCCAGGCCGCGCGGGGCTTGCATCGCCGGCATGAAGACATGTGCCGCGAAGCGCTCGCCGGCCAGGTCCAGCACCGCCAGCTGCAGTTCCTCGCGCGAGCCGAAGTGGGCGAACACGCCGCTCTTGGACATGCCCACCGACTGAGCGAGGGGGCCGATGGACAACCCTTCCAGGCCGGAGCGGCAGGCGATCCCGTAGGCGCTGTCGAGGATCGACTCGCGGGTGGCGGCGCCTTTCTGGGTGGCGGCGAGAGCGGGCATGAAGCGAAGATAGCACGACCGTTCGTGTTCTACACGCCGCCTATCCGTAAAATAAAATTAACCTACAGAATGAAATAATTTATATAAATAACTGAAATCAAATTGATTTGTTGCAGTTATCATGAATATCGAAGGAAACGCTTCAAATTCGCTTCGGTGCCGAACGGCGCCCGAATTGAGCTGCATCTACCCGAGACCGGGCACGTCCTCCGCCGGCGCCTCGTCGCGATCGCCGTTTCCGAGCGGGCGCACCATCTGCACCGTGTCCAGCCAGCGCCCGTGCTTGCGGCCGATGCCGGGGAACACGCCGGCCAGGGTGAAGCCGAGGCGTTCGTGCAGGACCACGGAGGCGCGGTTGCTGCCGTCGCCGATCACCGCGACCATCTGGCGGAAGCCGAGCGCGGCGCAGTCCTCGATCAGGCGCTGCAGCAGGGCGCGGCCGACGCCGCGGCCGTGGACGTCGTGGGCGACGTAGACCGTGTCCTCGACCGTCCAGCGATAGCCGATCCGGGTGCGGTAGCTGCTGGCGTAGGCATAGCCGGCGAAGCGGCCGTCGAGTTCGGCTACCAGGTAGGGATAGCCGCGACCGACGATTTCGCGCCAGCGCCGCCGCATCTCCGCCTCGTCCGGCACCTCGTATTCGTAGGTGGCGACGTTCTCGCGCACCTCGTGCGCGTACAGCGCCGCGATCGCCGGCAGGTCGTCCTCGACGGCGGCGCGCAAGCGCAATGTCCCGCCCCCGGTCGCGGTCATGCCGGTCGCCGCCGATTCAATCGCGATAGCGCTTGAGCAGATCGGCGTAGGCGTCGATCCGGCGATCTCGCAGGAATGGCCAGATCCGCCGCACGTGTTCGCTGCGGCCGAGGTCGACCTCGCAGGTGAGCACCGTGGCCTCGGCGCCGGCTTCGGCGAGGAACTCGCCCTGCGGGCCGAGCACATGGCTGTTGCCCCAGAAATCGATGCCGGAAGCGCCGAGCGGCGAGGCCTCGTGCCCGACGCGGTTGCAGGACAGCACCGGCAGGCCGTTGGCCACGGCATGGCCGCGATGGCTCAGCACCCAGGCGTCGCGCTGGCGCTGCTTCTCGTCCTGGGCGTCGTCCGGATCCCAGCCGATGGCGGTGGGATAGAGCAGCAGTTCGGCGCCGGCCAGCGCCATCAGCCGCGCGCCTTCCGGGTACCACTGGTCCCAGCACACCAGCACGCCGAGGCGGCCCACCGAGGTGTCGATGGGGGTGAAGCCGAGGTCGCCCGGGGTGAAGTAGAACTTCTCGTAGAACCCCGGATCGTCGGGAATGTGCATCTTGCGGTACTTGCCGGCGGTGCTGCCGTCGGCGTCGAAGACCACGGCCGTGTTGTGGTACAGCCCGGCCGCGCGGCGCTCGAACAGCGAACTGACCAGCACCACGCGGTGCTGCTTGGCCAGCTGGCCCAGGCGCTGCGTGCTCGGGCCGGGGATGGGCTCGGCCAGGTCGAACTCCTGCACCGACTCGTGCTGGCAGAAGTAGGCGCCGTTGTGCAGTTCCTGCAGCAGCACCAGCTTGGCGCCCTGCGCGGCGGCCTCGGCCACGCGCTGCTCGATGACGGCCAGATTGGCTTCGGCATCGCCGTGGTTGCGTTCCTGGATCAGGGCGACGGGGAGGGTGGTGTGTTTCATGCTCGATGGTCAGTGGAAGGTATAGCGGCGGTGTGTCAGCAGCAGGATCGGGAAGTAGGCGGCCATGGCGGTCCAGAGCGCGCACATTCCCAGCGTCTGCAGGAAGGCGCCGGCCGTCTGTCCGGCGAACAGCGCCGGCAACTGCCAGCAAAGCCCCAGGATCCCGATCAGCGTGAAGGGCAGCGCGAGAAACAGCCAGGCGCGCCTGCGCCGTTTCGGGGTGGTGTACTTGCCGACCAGCATCTCCTGCAGGTCGGCCTGCGCCATCCTTTCCTCGAACAGGTCGCCGGGCGGGCGCTGTTGGGCGACGCGCGCGGCTGCTTGTCGGATGCCGTTTTCCGGCGGCGATCGCGGCTGCTCCCGATAGGCGCCGAGCAATTCCCCGGCGTCGGTGCGCATGAGCGGATCCTGCGGATTGTTCTCGTCCATTGCGTCGGCTCCGGAAACGATCGTCGCATCGCCGGCATTGTAGAACGGGCGCGGTGACCGATGCCCGGCGGCCTCAGGCGAGCCCGAGCGGCAACTGCATGGTGATGCAGTGCAGGCTGCCGTTCTGCCAGATCAGCGAGCGGCAGGGGATCGGCACGATCTCGCGGTCCGGGAATGCCCGCTGCAGCACTTCGGCCGCCATCGTGTCTGCCGGGTCGCCATAGGCCGGCATCAGCACGGCGCCGTTGACGATGAGGAAGTTGGCGTAACTGGCGGCCAGGCGGCGGCTTTTGCCTTCGCCGTCGCGATCGATCACCGGCTGTGCCCAGGGCAGCGGGAACAGGCGGTAGGGGCGTCCGTCGGCGGTGCGCAGCGCGGCGATCTCCGCGGCCATGGCGCCGAGTTCGGCGTAGTGGGAATCGGCCGGGTCGTCGCAGGCCTGGAAGACGATCGCATCGGGCGCCGCGAAGCGGGCCAGCGTGTCGACATGGGCGTCGGTGTCGTCGCCCTCCAGGTAGCCGTGGTCGAGCCAGAGCACGCGCCGCTGCGCCAGCCAGCCGGCCAGCTTGCCGTCCAGCGCGTCGCGCGCGATGTCCGGATGGCGTTCGTGCAGGCACTGCCAGGTAGTCAGCAGGGTGCCCGCGCCGTCGGTGTCGATCGCGCCGCCTTCCAGAGCGAAATCAATGTTTTGCCGCGTACTTTCAAGAAATGTTCCGGCTTCGGACAGGCGCTGCACCAGCAGGTCGTCGCGGCTCGCCTCGAACTTGCCGCCCCAGCCGGTGAAGCGGAAGTCGAGCAGGCGGAAGGCCCGGTCCCCGGAGGCCTCGTTCTCCAGCAGGGTGATCGGCCCGGAATCGCGCAGCCAGGTGTCGTCGTACTCCACCGGCAGGAAGGTCACGCGCGCCATGTCGATGCGCGCCGAGGACAGGCGTGCCCGCGCATAGGCCTCGATGTCGTCGTCGGCCACGCAGATCAGCGCCCGCTGGAAGCGGGTGATCGCCGCCACCAGGGCGATGTAGGTGTCTTCCACCTCGCCCAGGCGCTCGGCCCAGTCGGTGCCGGCGTGCGGCCACGCGATCAGCACCGCGGATTGGGGTTCCCACTCCGCGGGGAAGCGCAGATTCGATGAGGTCATGACGGCTTGCATTCCGGGAGGGCGCCTGGTCCGCGCCAAGGGCGCGGCGCGGTGCGCGGGAGGAGGGCCGCGGTCCGGTCCGGCCAGGGCCGTGCGGACGTTCGCGGTCGGGCCGCAATTCTAGGGAAAGTCGCGGCGCAGGTCTGCCGTTCCCGGAAACCGATCGTTTCCGGGCGCGGGCGGAGTGCGGGCGCCGCGGGACCGCGCGAGGCGGACCGCCGGCTTCAGCGGATCGCGGGCTTGGGGCCGGTCTCGTTCGGCGTGGCCTTGTTGGCCACCGCGTCGACGACGCGGCTGTTCTCGAAATAGACGGTGAAGCCGGGATAGACCCAGCGGTGGATGGTCGGCCACTGCCGCTTCTGGCCGCCGCGCGGTTCGAGCTTCTCGCTCGGCGCGCCGAAGCGGGACTGGACCGCGCCCATGCTGGTGCCGCGGGCGGGCAGCTGCAGCTGCTGCTCCTGCTGCACGCGGTTGATCAGCAGCACGTCGGCCGAGGCGGCGCCGGCGAGGGCGAGCAGCAGCGGCGCGGACAGCAGCGCGAATGGCGTAAGGCGTGACGACATGACCGGACTCCCCTGGCGAGACGATGAATGCGCCGTTGCCTTGTAGCAGATCGGACCGGCTTGCGGGCGGTCGCTGGGGCGAGGCTGTGCGCCTTGTCACGCCTGCCGCGTGCGAAACGGCGGGCGGAGGGCGCCTGCGCGGAATCGGCCGCGAAAGCGCCAGGCGGAAAGGCGGGCATGAAAAAAGCCGCATCGCTGCGGCCTCTTTCGTACTTCCTGCGTTTCCCGGCAATCCCGGGGAAACCCTCAGCGCTGACGGGCCTTGAAACGCGGGTTGGACTTGCAGATCACGAAGACCTTGCCGCGGCGACGAACGACCTTGCAGTCGCGGTGACGGGCCTTCGCCGATTTCAGGGAGGACAGGACCTTCATGACAGACCTCAGAAACGGGGTTTGGAAATGGGTGGGACAAGCAAGCCCGCAATTCTAGCCGGTAAATTCTTCGCGAATCAAGTGGTTGCATACCTGCCCGCGAGGCCGGCCGACGAGGCCGGTTCAGCGGGGCGGCTAGAATGGAGCAAATCCCCGGAGACCGCAGATGCCCCCCGAGACCCCCGGCTTGCCGCCCGTGCTGACCATCGACGGCCCCTCGGGCTCTGGCAAGGGCACCATCAGCCGCGCCGTGGCCCAGCGGCTGGGTTGGCATTACCTGGACTCGGGCGCCCTGTACCGCGCGGTGGGCGTGGCCGCCGGCTGGGCCGACCTCGACCTGGACGATGCCGGCGCCCTGGTGCGCTGCGCCTTCGACACCGAGATCGGCTTCCGCGACGACCCCGCCGGGGAGCTGCGGGTGCTGGTCAACGGCCATGACGCCACCGAGGAGCTGCGCACCGAGACCGCCGGGGCCGCCGCCTCGGCGATCGCCGCCATCCCCGAGGTGCGGGCCGCCCTGAAGGACCGCCAGCGCGCCTTCCGGCGCCCGCCGGGCCTGGTCGCGGACGGCCGCGACATGGGCACGGTGATCTTCCCCGACGCCCCGTTCAAGGTGTTTCTCACCGCCAGCGCAGAGGAAAGGGCGGAAAGACGCTATAAACAGTTGAAAGACAAGGGGGTTTCGGTTACATTGGACGGTCTGCTGCGCGAGATTCTCGCCCGCGACGCCCGCGATGCCAGTCGCGCGGTGGCGCCGCTGCGACCGGCCGAAGAGGCCGTGCGCATCGACACCACCGGCCTTGGCATCGAGGCCGTCGTCGAACAGGTTCTCGGCATCGTGGGCGCCTAGGCGCCCGCTCCGGATACCTTCCTCCGATCCACGGAGGAGGGCGCAAAGGGGAAGAGCGTTCCGGCCCGTTCGCCGGAAGGCTCCATCGAAGCTGCGGCAGACCCAGCCCCGCGTGGTGCGAACCGCGCGGATCGTCCGTTCAACCACAACACTCACGGCCATACGCAATCCCGCGACGGCCAATAACGGGTGGATCGGGGCGTAGTGCGGATCCTTCCGCAAGAGCCCGCACATCCATGTGCGGACTTTTCGATATGCGGCGGATTTCCAGCGCTCCGATCTGTGTCATCAACCGAGAAATTTTCAAATGACCGAATCATTCGCAGAACTGTTCGAACAGAGCCAGACCAACCTGGCCAAGCTCAAGCCCGGCGCCATCGTCACCGGCACCGTGGTCCAGGTGCGCACCGACGTGGTGGTGATCAACGCCGGCCTGAAGTCCGAAGGCATCGTGCCGATCGAACAGTTCCGTAACGAGGCCGGCGAGATCGACGTCGCCGAGGGCGACGTCGTCAAGGTCGCGCTGGACTCCCTGGAAAACGGCTTCGGCGAGACCGTGCTGTCGCGCGAGAAGGCCAAGCGCGCCATGGTCTGGGACGAGCTCAAGGAAGCCCTGGACAAGAACGAGACCATCACCGGCCGCATCAGCGGCAAGGTCAAGGGCGGCTTCACCGTCGACATCCGCGACGTGCGCGCGTTCCTGCCCGGTTCGCTGGTGGACGTGCGTCCCGTGCGCGACCCGGTGTACCTGGAAGGCAAGGAACTCGAGTTCAAGATCATCAAGCTCGACCAGAAGCGCAACAACGTGGTCGTCTCGCGCCGCGCCGTGGTCGAGACCGAGCACTCGGAAGAGCGCGAGCAGCTGCTCGAGAAGCTGGTCGAGGGCGCCAAGCTCAAGGGCGTGGTCAAGAACCTCACCGACTACGGCGCGTTCGTCGACCTGGGCGGCATCGACGGCCTGCTGCACATCACCGACATGGCCTGGAAGCGCGTGCGCCATCCGTCCGAGGTGGTGGAAGTCGGCCAGGAGCTGGAAGTGCGCGTGCTCAAGTACGACCGCGAGCGCAACCGCGTCAGCCTCGGCCTGAAGCAGCTGGGCGAGGATCCGTGGGACAACATCGCCCGCCGCTACCCGGCCAACACCCGCGTGTTCGGCAAGGTCAGCAACGTCACCGACTACGGCGCGTTCGTCGAGATCGAGCCGGGCGTGGAAGGCCTGGTGCACGTCTCCGAGATGGACTGGACCAACAAGAACGTCAACCCGTCCAAGGTGGTGCAGGTCGGCGACGAGGTCCAGGTCATGGTGCTGGACGTGGACGAGGAGCGCCGCCGCATCTCGCTGGGCATCAAGCAGGTCACCAGCAACCCGTGGGAGACCTTCGCCGCGATCCACAAGAAGGGCGACAAGGTGTCGGGCCAGATCAAGTCGATCACCGACTTCG
Organism: Luteimonas aquatica; assembly: GCF_022662575.1. Lineage (GTDB taxonomy): Bacteria > Pseudomonadota > Gammaproteobacteria > Xanthomonadales > Xanthomonadaceae > Luteimonas > Luteimonas aquatica. The sequence continues at coordinate 442,719 of NZ_JALBFU010000001.1, forward strand.
GCATCTTCATCGGCCTGGACGGCGGCATCGACGGCCTGATCCACCTCTCCGACATGAGCTGGAACTCCACCGGCGAGGACGTGGCGCGCAACCTGAAGAAGGGCGACACGCTGGAGGCGGTGGTGCTGGCGGTCGATCCGGAGCGCGAGCGCATCAGCCTGGGCGTCAAGCAGCTCGAGCAGGATCCGTTCGGCCAGTTCATGGCCAACTATCCGCGCGGCTCCAAGGTCACCGGCACGGTCAAGGAAGTGGACGCCAAGGGCGCGACCATCGAGCTGGCCGACGGCGTGGAAGGCTACGTGGCCGCTCGCGACATCTCCGACGAGCGCATCGACGACGCCAGCCAGCACCTGAAGGTCGGCGACAAGATCGAAGCCAAGTTCACCGGCATGGACCGCAAGGGCCGCACGCTGCAGTTGTCGATCCGCGCCAAGGACGAGGCCGAGGCGGCCGAGACCCTGGCCGAGTACAACAAGGCCGCGGCCGACGCTTCCAGCGGCACCACCAAGCTCGGCGCGCTGCTGCGCGAGCAGCTCGGCAACAAGTCCGAGTGATGTCAACCTCGCGGCCCGGCTTCGGCCGGGCCGCGATCGGCCCATGCCACCGCGGTATCCGTGTCCATGACCAAATCGGAATTGATCGAAATCCTCAGCCAGCGCCAGAGCCATCTGAAGGTCGACGACGTCGACATGGCGGTGAAGTCGCTGCTGGAGATGATGGGCGGCGCGCTGGCGCACGGCGAGCGCATCGAGATCCGTGGATTCGGCAGCTTTTCCCTGCATTACCGGCCGCCGCGCACCGGCCGCAACCCCAAGACCGGCGACGCCGTGGCGCTGCCCGGCAAGCACGTGCCGCATTTCAAGCCCGGCAAGGAGCTGCGCGAGCGCGTCAGCACCGCCATGCCGCTGCCTTCCGAGGACGACTGAGTCCGCCCCGGACCCGTCTCGCCGACCGCGCATTCGGCTAAGCTAGCCCTATGCGATTGCTTCGTTTTCTCATCGGCCTGTCGTGCGTCGCCGCCGGCGTGGTCATCGGCATGCTCAATTCGCAGGCGATCGCCGTGGATTTCGGCGCCTTCACCCTGCGCAGCACGCTGGGCGTGGCCCTGCTGGCGGCGATGCTGCTGGGCGCCATCGCCGGCGGCCTGCTGCTGGCGGCCTCGGTGATCCTGCCGCTGCGCCAGCAGCTGCGGCGCGAGCGCCGCGCGCGGCCGGTCGCCGCGCCCGGTTCCGGCGAGTCCTGATATGGCCTTCATCACCGAATGGTTCTGGTTCTTCCTGCTGCTGCCCTTCGCGGCGCTGAGCGGCTGGGTGATCGGCCGTCGCGGCGGCGAGCGCCATAGCGACACCCAGGTCAGCCGCCTGTCGACCACCTACTTCCGCGGCCTGAACTACCTGCTCAACGAACAGGCCGACAAGGCGATCGAGCTGTTCCTGCACATCGCCGAGCTCGACAAGGACACCTTCGAGACGCAGGTGGCGCTCGGGCACCTGTTCCGCCGGCGCGGCGAAGTGGACCGCGCCATCCGCCTGCACCAGGGCCTGGTGCAGCGCCCCGACCTGAGCGACCAGCAGAAGGTGCAGGCGCTGCTGGCGCTGGGCGAGGACTACATGCGCTCGGGCCTGCTCGACCGCGCCGAAACCGTCTTCACCGATCTGGCCAAGATCGACCAGCGCGCACCGCAGGCGCTCAAGCACCTGATCGGCATCTACCAGTCCGAGCGCGACTGGCCGAAGGCGATCGAGAACGCCTCGCGCTACGAAGCCGTCACCGGCGAGCCGATGGGCAAGCTGATCGCGCAGTTCGAGTGCGAACTGGCCGACCGCCTGCGCGCCAGCGGCGACGTCGACGGCGCGCGCGCGGCGGTCGCGCGCGCGTACGCGGCCGATTCGGGCTCGGTGCGCGCCGGCATGCTGGAGGGCCGCATCGAGCTGGACGCCGGCAACGACGCCGCCGCCATCCGCGCCTTCGAGCGGGCCGCGCGCCACGACGCCGACTACTTGCCGGAAATCCTGCCGGCCCTGCTGCCGGCCTACGACCGCGTCGGCGACCAGCCCGGCGCGCGCCGCTTCCTGGCCGAGATGAGCGAGCACTACCGCGGCATCTCCCCGGTGCTGGCGCTGACCAAGCTGGTCGAGGCCGAGGACGGGGTGCCGGCCGCGCGCAATTACCTCGCACAGCAGCTCAAGGACCGTCCCTCGGTGCGCGGCGAGGCGGCGCTGATCGAGCTCACCCTCGCCGAGGGCAGCGACGAGGTGCGCACCCTGAACGACCTCAAGCACATCACCGACCAGCTGCTGGTGCGCAACCCGAGCTACCGCTGCAACCGCTGCGGTTTCGGCGCGCGCAGCCACCATTGGCAATGCCCCAGCTGCAAGGAGTGGGGCACCATCAAGCCGTTGCTCAACTACGCGGTGGTGTGAGCCTTTCCGGCGTGCCATCGCCGTGGTGGCTGGCCGCCTGCGCCGGCATCGCCTGCCTCGGCACCTGGGCGGCGCTGCGCTACGCGCGCTGGCGCAACCTCCTCGACCACCCCGGCGAACGCCGCAGCCATGCCGTGGCCACGCCGCGCGGCGGCGGCATCGGCATCGTGTTCGCGCTGCTGTTCGCCCAGGCGCTGTTCGCCTGGCAGTTGCCCGAATCGCGCGGCTTCCTGGGCCCGGTCTCGGCCGGCCTGGCGCTGGTCGCCGGCATCGGCTGGCTGGACGACCACCGCTCGCTTTCGCCCTGGCCGCGCCTGGCGGTGCACGGGGTGGCCGCCGCGCTGCTGGCCTGGGCGGTGTGGGGCGTCTCCGGCGACCTGCCGGCGGCCTGCCTGGCGTTCGCGCTGGCGCTGGGCCTGGTGAACGTCTGGAACTTCATGGACGGCATCGACGGCATCGCCGCCCTGCAGGCCGTAGTGGTGGCCATGGCCTATGCCTGGCTCACCGGGGATGCCCTGGCGCAGTGGCTGGCGCTGGCGCTGGCGGCCGGGGCCGCCGGCTTCCTGCCGTTCAACCTGCCGCTGGGCGGGCAGGGCAAGGCCCGGATCTTCCTGGGCGACGTCGGCAGCGGGGCGATCGGCTACGCCCTGGCCGCGCCCATGGCGCTGATGCTGGTGCGCGATCCCCGTCCGGCCACCTGGGTGCTGATGCTGCTGCCGCCCTCGGCCTTCCTTCTCGACGCTGCCTTGACACTGTTGTCACGCATGCTGCGCGGCGAGCGCTGGTGGACGCCGCACGTCGAGCATGCCTACCAGCACTGGGCCCGGCGCGCTGGCCGTCACCGGACCGTCACGCTCGCCTATGCGGCCTGGGCCGCGGCGGGGGGCGTATTGGTTTCAGTCATTTGCGAGACAGGGTTTGCATTTATCATCGCGGCCAGCTGTGCGTGGTACCTGGGGGGGGGCATCGCGTGGAGGCGTCTGCGAAGGCGCTGACGCTGGACAAAGCCAGGGATTCGAAAGCGCATGAGTGGATGGAAAACCCGGGTCAGTGCCGCAGCGCCTCGAGCCGCAGTCGTGCTGCACGACCTTTTCATGGTCTGGCTCTGCTGGGCCGGGCTGAACCAGTTCCGCTATTCGATCCAATCGGTCTCCATCGACCTGCCGGCCTTTTCCCCGGAAAACCTGCTGATCCTGTTCGCGCAGGGCATGGTGTTCTGGAAGGTCGGCCTGTACCGGGGCGTGTGGCGCTTCGCCAGCCTGCCGGACCTGCTGAACATCCTCAAGGCCAGCGTCGCCGGACTGGTGGCCATCGTGCTGGCCCTGTTCCTCTACAACCGCCTCAACCAGACCCCGCGCTCGGTGCTGGTGCTGTATCCGATCGTGCTGACCGCGCTGCTGGGCATGCCGCGGCTGCTGTACCGGAGCTGGAAGGACCATAGCCTGACGCGCACCGACAAGGCCGCGCTGCGGGTGCTGATCCTGGGCGCCGGCCAGGCCGGCGAGACCCTGGTGCGCGACCTGCGCCGCACCGGCGCCTACCAGCCGGTGGGCTTCCTCGACGATGCCGCCAAGCTGCGCGGCAGCGAACTGCAGGGCCTGCCGGTGCTGGGCCGGGTGGACGAGGTCGACAAGATCGCCCCCGAGACCGGCGTCAACCTGCTGGTGATCGCCATGCCGTCGCTGGATGCGGCCTCGATGCGCCGGATAGTGGCGGCCTGCGAGCGCACCGGACTGCCGTTCCGCACCGTGCCGCGCCTGGACGACCTGCTCGAGGGCCGCTCGCTGCCCGGCGAGCTGAAGGAGGTCGCGATCGAGGACCTGCTCGGCCGCCAGCCGGTCACCCCGGACTGGAAGGCGATCCGCGGCTGGCTGGGCGGGCGCAGCGTGCTGGTCACCGGCGCCGGCGGCTCGATCGGCTCGGAGCTGTGCCGGCAATGCGCCAGGCACGGCGCGCGGCAGATCGCGCTGCTGGAAATCGACGAGCTGGCGCTGGCCACCACCGAGGCCGAACTGCGCCGCGATTTCCCGCAGATCGAGTTCATCCCCGTGCTGGGCGACTGCGGCGATGCCGCGGTGATCGAGCACGCGCTCGGCCTCTCGCACCCGGAAGCCGTGTTCCACGCCGCCGCCTACAAGCAGGTGCCGGTGCTGGAGGCGCAGCTGCGCGAGGCGGTGCGCAACAACGTGCTGGCCACCGAGACCGTGGCCGAACAGAGCCTCAAGGCGGGCGTGGGCACGTTCGTGCTGATTTCCACCGACAAGGCCGTGGACCCGGTGAACGTGCTCGGCGCCAGCAAGCGCCTGGCCGAGATGCTGTGCCAGGCGATCGCCGGCAGCCAGGGCACGCGCTTCATCACCGTGCGTTTCGGCAACGTGCTCGATTCGGCCGGCAGCGTGGTGCCGCTGTTCCGCGAACAGATCCGCACCGGCGGGCCGGTCACGGTCACCGATGCGGAGGTCACGCGCTACTTCATGACCATCCCGGAAGCCTGCCAGCTGATCCTGCAGGCCTCGGCGATCGGTTCGCGGCAGGCCATCTACACCCTGGACATGGGCGAGCCGGTCTCGATCCGCCTGCTGGCCGAGCAGATGATCCGCCTGGCCGGCAAGCAGCCCGACCGCGACATCGCCATCGTCTACACCGGCCTGCGCCCGGGCGAGAAGCTGCACGAGACGCTGTTCCACGCCGACGAACGCTATCGCCCGACCTCGCACCCGAAGATCCTCCAGGCCGAGGCGCGCGAGGTGGCGGCCGAGAACCTGCGCCTGATGCGCACGGCGCTGCGCGAGGCGGTGGTGCGCTACGATCTCGACCAGCTGGCCGTGCTGCTGCGCGAGGCGGTCCCCGAATTCGTCCCGGCCAGCGTGCCGGAGGCGCCGCAGAAGCAGCTGGCGACCGTGGTGGCCTTTCCCGCGCGCGCCTCCAGAAAGACCTGAGCCCGCCGACGCCCCGGTTCCGGGCCCGCGGCGCACCGAAACGCCGGCTCGGCATACACTTGCCCATTCATTCATGACCAGGGCGCCGCCGAAATGCGGCGCGATCCTCTCTCGAGATGACAACAGCCAACGCCAAGCATCCCCGCATCCGCAAAGCGGTGTTTCCCGTCGCCGGCCTGGGCACGCGCTTCCTGCCCGCCACCAAGACCGTGCCCAAGGAAATGCTGCCGATCGTGGACCGCCCGCTGATCCAGTACGCGGTGGACGAGGCCATCGAGGCCGGCTGCGACACGCTGGTCTTCGTCACCAACCGCTACAAGCATGCGGTGGCCGACTACTTCGACAAGGCCTACGAGCTGGAGCAGAAGCTGGAGAAGTCGGGCAAGCACGAGCAGCTCGACCTGGTGCGCAACGTGCTGCCCGAGGGCGTGCGCGCGGTGTTCGTCACCCAGGCCGAGGCGCTGGGCCTGGGCCACGCGGTGCTCTGCGCCAGGGCGGTGATCGGCAACGAACCCTTCGCCGTGATGCTGCCGGACGACCTGATCTGGAACAAGGACGGCGCCGGCGCGCTGAAGCAGATGGCCGACCATGCCGAGGCCAACGGCGTCGGCGCGATCGCCGTGCAGGACGTGCCCGAGGAGCAGACCGCCAGCTACGGCATCGTCGCCGTCGAGGGCTTCGAGGATCGCCATGGCGCGATCCGGCGCATCGTCGAGAAGCCGGCGCCGGCCGAGGCGCCGAGCACGCTGGCGGTGGTGGGGCGCTACATCCTGCCGCCGACGATCTTCGATCACCTGGAGAAGACCGGGAAGGGCGCCGGCGGCGAAATCCAGCTGACCGACGCCATCGCCGCGCAGATCGCCGATTCGCAGATCGACGCCTACCGCTTCAAGGGCACCCGCTTCGACTGCGGCACGCACATCGGCCTGGTCGAGGCGACCATCCGCTTCGCGCTCGACCACGAGAAGATCAGCGACGCGGCCCGCGACTCGATGGCGCGCGCGCTGCACGAACTGGGCGTCATCGACCTGGCCTGAGCCGGCGGTCGCGCCCCGGCCGACGCGGCCGCATCGGAAAAACGGCGCGTTTCCACGCGCCGTTTTCCATGGCGGCCTGCGCGTCGCGCGTCCGCCGTCATTGCGTGGTGACGCCGACGTTGCTGCCCAGCTCCACCGCGTAGGCCAGCGCCAGCTGCGAGAACTTCAGCGCGTGCAGGGCATGCCCGCCGCTCTTGTCCAGCGTGTCCTGCGAGGTATGGATGTAGGGATTGGACTCGTCGTTGCCGCGCGCGTCGTCGTAGGCCTCGAACGGGAACGAGGACGGGTAGCCCTGGCCCTGCCAGCTGGCGTGGTCGGAACAGGCGTAGTAGCAGTACTCCGAGCCCACCTGCAGGTTGGGCAGGTAGGTGCTCGCCAGGCGGCGCAGGAACGCGTTCTGGCGCGAATCCGTGCCGTCCTCGGTGATGTAGATGTCGCCGCTGGAGCCTTTGTAGTTGGTCATGTCCAGCTGCAGCACGCCCAGCACCTGCGCCTTGGCGGCCTTGTGGCTGGCGGCGATCTCGCCCGAGCCCACCAGGCCCACTTCCTCCGCCGCGTAGGCCATGAACTTGAGGGTACGGCGCGGCTGGTAGCGGCTGTCGGTGAGCACGCGGATCACCTCGCTGAGGTTGGCGATGCCGGAGGCGTCGTCGTCGGCGCCCGGCGCGGTGCCGCCGGCCCCGCCGCTGGCGATGCTGTCCAGGTGCCCTCCCAGGACGATGATCTCGTTCGGGCGTTCGCTGCCGGTGATGGTCAGCACCACCGATTTCTGCGCGGTGTTCCGGTGCGCCACCTGCTCCACCTTGATGTCGCTGCGGTTGCCGGCCAGCGCGGTCCACTGCTGGTACAGCCAGGTCGAGGCCTGCGCGCCGTATTCGCTGGCGTGATGGCGATTGCGGTAGTTGGAGAGCGCGGTGATCGACTGCACGAGATTCGGCTCGCTCAAGGACTGCAGCATCGACGTCACCAGGGGGCCGTTGTTGATTTCGTAGCCCGGGTATTGCGTGGCGAGCTTCTTGGTCCTGGCGGCGAGCGCATCCTGCGCCTCGGCCAGCGAGGCATGCGCAACGAAGCCGCCGCACTGCCGGCGGCCGGCGTGGATGGCGGAGGAAAGGGCATCGAGCCTGCCGCGCTCGACCTCGACGATGTGCAGACCGCCGCCGGCGGCCGTTCCCGGCGAGGGGGCGATCTCGCGTGCGCCTGGCGCGATGCCGCGCAGCAGGGTGTAGGCCTCGTCGCCGAGGCTGATCCAGACCTTGTCCTGTCCCGATCCGGCCAGGGCGGGCGCGGCGGCCAGCAGCAGGGCGGTGGCGATGCAAAGCGGGTGGATGCGCATGGACGTTCCTTTGTTGGCAAGGGGATGAAGGGGGAAGACCGGCGCCGCGCATCGCCTGGCAGGACGATGCACGGCGCCGGCATGGCGTCGTTACGGGACGGTCACGCCGTAGCTGCAGCTCTGGTTGTAGGCATTGCCGATCGCGGCGATCTGCGTGGCGCCGTAGCCGAGCGACTTGGCGGCGTTGATCACCGCCTGCGCGGCGTCCTTCTGGTTGCTGCTGCCGTTGGTCATCGACAGGCCGGTCAGGAAGGCCTTGTCCATGGCCTGGCCGCCGATGGCATCGCGTGCCACCAGGTTGCACGAGGACCAGTATTGGCCCGCGGTATGGCCCGTGCCGCCCAGGTTGCTGGGGTAGCTGTGGTTGAGATGCCAGTTGGTGACGCGCCCGTTCCAGAACTCGTTGTGGCCGTCCCAGTTGAAGACCCAGAAATACTGCGCGTCGCTCGGGGTCCACTGGTTCTGGAAATCGCGGCTGTAGGCGGCGGCGAGATAGTCGCCGACGCCTTCGGACAGGCCCTGGGTCTGCGACAGCCCGCCATGGGTCAGCCAGTCGTGCAGGCCGTGGCCGAGTTCGTGGACGACCACGTCGGCGTCCTGAGCGTCGTCGACGCCGCCTTCGCCGAAGGCGAGATACCCGTCGTTCGGGTCGTAGTGGGAATTGTCGTCGCCGTCCAGGCCATGCGGGTCGAACTTCACGCCGCCGCTGTACTGGGTGGGCGTGACGCTGACCCCGAGGGTCTGGTTGACGTAACGCATGAAGGTGTCGATGTGGTAGTAGACATTCACCGCATCGAAGAGCTTGTCGTTGCGCGCGAAGTTGAAGCTGCTGCCGGCCTGCGAGGGACAGGCGCCGTCGTTCGGGGATTCGATCTCCAGGCACTGCGCATACGGGCCCTTGAGGGCGTAGCGATTGCTGGCGAAGGTGATCTCGCGCAGCACGACCGACTTGCGCTGCGCGCTCAGTTGCGTCGTGCTGGCGTTGTTGCCGTCGCTGTAGCCGGTGCTGCCGTAGCTGGCGCGCGCCGAGGACAGCGGGTCGGGGGCGAATACCATGCCGTCGCCATCGACATTCAGCGCGCGGTCCTGGGCGCGCAGGACTTCGCCGCTGATCTCGTCCACCAGCAGCTCCCAGGTGCCGGCCTCCACGCGCCAGACGACGTGGGTACGCCCGGTGTCGGGCGACTGGTAGGCCATGCGTTCGGCGTCGCGATGGCCCGAGGTTCTGCCGCCCAAATGGCGCAGCGCGACGGCGATGGCGCGCCGGCCGTCGATCGCCAGGGCCTTGCCGGCCGCGGCCGGCTGCAGGTTGCGCACGCTGTCGTTGCTGACGTACACCACGCTGCCGTCGTCCTGCACGCTGACGGCGATGTCGCTGCCGTATACCGGCAACCCGTCCAGGCGCTGTCGGTAGCGCACGACAGACAGGCCCGGCGCGCTGCGCAGGCTGGTCTGCTCGATGCCGGCGAGTTCGTTTTCCTGCACGCCAAGCCTGTCGTGGCGCGCGGCCAGGTACTCGAAGGCGACGCGCGCGGCATTGGCGCCGCGCTCGCGTTCGCTGAGCGCCCGGCGCTGGGCGAGGCTGCGGGCATTGGCCGGCGTCGACTTGAAATCGGGACGGTACAGCACCGCCGCGCTGCCGTCGGCGCGATAGCGTCCGTCCGGCCATTGCTGCGTGGCTTCTGGCGCGCGCACGCCCTTGCTTTGCGCGATCGGTGCGGTGCGGGAAGGCTTGCTCGCTTGCGCGTTGGCGGTGCAGGCGAGCGCGACACAAACGGACAACAGGCGCAGGTGCGAAACGATGCGGGACATCGATGGTCTCCTACTGGTCGAGTGGGGCCGCGGAACGATGCGGCCACACTTCGTAGTCGAAGCAGCGTGCAGGCGATGTCACAAAATAACGCGTGATGCTGCGAACGCAGCACCGGGCGTATTCACAGTGTGCGCATTTCCACGATGAATTCGCGCATTCGATGAAAGTCGCGGGCGACGGCGTTTTTTCGCCGCCGATGCGGCCGGCCAAGTCAGTACGAATTGGAGCGAAGAATCGGAAGCGCGCCGCCGCAAGGCGTTTTGCCGCGGGCAAGTCGGGCGGAAGTACATTCGCGCGGCGGGAGGGCGCCTGTTCTCCCGCTGTTGCCATGTGGTCTCATTAATTAAGGACAATTATGAAAATCCAGAAAATCACCATGCTTCTCGTTCTGGCGATCGGCGCAGCGACCAGCTCCGCCCACGCGCAGCCGGCCGATTCGCAGCGCGGCAAAGACGCGGGCGCGAGCAGCCAGCAGTCCTCGTCCGCCGCGACGCAGCGCGGCGATCGGGGAACGGTGCTGAGCATTCCCGAGGACACCGCTTCGAGCAGGCTGGGCCTGCTGGGCACGGTCACGCCGCAATGGGGATACCAGTGCCGCCCGGAACCCGATGGCGGCTCCACGTGCTGCTGGAGCGACGCCGGCGGCAGGCACTGCTCGACCAACTGAGCACGGCGCAAGAAAAAGCCCCCGACGTTGCGGGGGCTTTTTTGTGGGCGTGGCCCAGGCCGGCGGGCTTGCCGGCGGCGGTGCGGCATCGGCTCGGCGTCAAAGCGCCTCGAAGATGCCCGCCGCGCCCATGCCGGTGCCGATGCACATCGTGACCATGCCGTACTTCTGCTGGCGGCGGCGCAGGCCGTGCACGATGGTGGCCGTACGCACCGCGCCGGTGGCGCCGAGCGGATGGCCGAGGGCGATGGCGCCGCCCAGCGGGTTGATCTTGGACGGGTCCAGGCCGACGTCGCGGATCACCGCCAGCGCCTGGGCGGCGAAGGCCTCGTTGAGTTCGATCCAGTCGAGCTGGTCCTGGGTCAGGCCGGCCTGCTTCAGCGCCTTGGGGATCGCCGCGATCGGGCCGATGCCCATCACTTCCGGGCGCACGCCGGCCACGGAGAAGGAGACGAACCGCGCCAGCGGGGTGAGGCCGTAGTCCTTGATCGCCTGCTCGGAGGCCAGCAGCACCGCCGCGGCGCCGTCGCTCATCTGCGAGGAGTTGCCGGCGGTGACCGTGCCGCCGAACTGGCCGTTGCGGAACACCGGGCGCAGCTTGGCGAGGCCTTCGGCCGAAGTGTCCGCGCGCGGGCCCTCGTCGTTCTCCACCAGCAGTTTCTTCAGGCGGATGGTATTGCCGCCGAGGTCGGGCTGGTGCGACAGCACCTCGTAGGGCGAGATCTCGCTCCTGAACTCGCCGGCCTTGATCGCTTCCAGCGCCTTCTGGTGCGAGGCGAGGGCGAAGGCGTCCTGGTCCTCGCGCGAGACCTTCCATTCCTCGGCCACTTTCTCCGCCGTGATGCCCATGCCGTAGGCGATGGCGACGTGGTCGTCCTTGAATACGGACGGCGACAGCGCTACCTTGTTGCCCATCATCGGCACCATCGACATCGATTCGGTGCCGCCGGCCAGCACCAGGTCGGCGTTGCCCAGGCGGATCTGGTCGGCGGCCAGCGCCACGGCCTGCAGGCCGGAGGAGCAGAAGCGGTTGACGGTCTGCGCGGCGACGGTGTTCGGCAGGCCGGCCAGCAGCACGCCGATGCGCGCCACGTTCATGCCTTGCTCGCCCTCGGGCATCGCGCAGCCGATCACCGCATCGTCGATGCGGCTGACGTCGATGCCGGGCGCCTGCGCGACGACGGACTTCAGGACATGCGCGAGCATGTCGTCGGGACGGGTATTGCGGAAGACGCCCTTGGGGGCCTTGCCGACCGGGGTGCGGGTGGCGGCGACGATGTAGGCGTCCTGGATTTGCTTGGTCATTGCAGTTCTCGATCGAAAGATGGATCGGTGAGGGTGGGTGCTGCCCCGTCATTCCCGCGAAGGCGGGAACCCATTATTTCTTCTGGCGCTTCCCGGATTCTTCCGGGCCATACCGGGGAAACGGGCCCTGCTTTCGCAGGGACGACGGGCGAGGGCAATCAATTCCGCAACGGTTTGCCGGTCTGCAGCATGTGCAGCACGCGGTCCTGGGTCTTCTTCTGCTGCGCCAGCTCGACGAAGTGCTGGCGCTCCAGGCGGAGCAGCCATTCCTCGTCGACCAGCGCGCCGCGATCCACCTCGCCGCCGCACAGCACGGTGGCGATGCGGGTGGCGATCTCGTAGTCGTACTCGCTGATGAAGCGGCCTTCCAGCATGTTGACCAGCAGCATCTTGAAGGTGGCGATGCCGACATCGCCGGCCACCTGGATGCGCCGCGCCGGCAGCGGCGGGCGATAGCCGGATTCGGCCAGCGCGCGCGCCTCCTGCTTGGCGGCGTAGAGCAGTTCGTAGCCGTTGAAGACCACCTTGTCGGTCTGGCGCAGCAGGCCGAGTTCCTTGGCCTCGAAGGCCGAGGTCGACACCTTGGCCATCGCGACCGTTTCGAAGTAGCGCTTGAGCTCGGCGAACACGTCGCCGCCCGGGCCCGCGGCGGCCGAGGCGCGCACCGCGATCTCCTTCAGCCCGCCGCCGGCCGGCAGCAGGCCGACGCCGGCCTCGACCAGGCCGATGTAGCTCTCCAGCGAGGCCACGGTCTTGGCGCTGTGCATCTGGAACTCGCAGCCGCCGCCGAGCGCCAGGCCGCGCACCGCGGCCACCACCGGCACCAGCGAGTACTTGATGCGCTGGCTGGTGGCCTGGAAGTTGGCGACCATGCCCTCGAAGCCCTTCAGGTCGCCCTTCTGCAGGTAGCCGATCGCGCCGGTGAGATCGGCGCCGGCGGAGAAGGGCTCCTTGTGCTGCCACAGCACCAGCGCCTTGAAGTCGCGCTCGGCGCGGCCGACGGCTTCCTGCACGCCGTCGAGCACCGCGTCGGAGACGGTGTTCATCTTGGTCTTGAACGAGAGCACGGCCACGTCGTCGCCGTCGCTCCACAGGCGCACGCCGTCGTTCTCGAACACCGTCTCGCCCTGCGGGAAGCTCTCGCCCAGCAGCGGATCGGGGAAGCGCTGGCGCTGGTAGACGGGCAGGGTGGAGCGCGGCAGCTTGGCGTTCTTGCCCGGGCTGTAGCTGCCCTCGGCGGCGTGCACGCCGTCGCGGCCGTCGAACACCCAGTCCGGTAGCGGCGCCGAGCTCATCGCCTTGCCGGCGACGATGTCGTCGGCGATCCACTGCGCCACCTGCTTCCAGCCGGCGGCCTGCCAGGTCTCGAACGGGCCGAGCGACCAGCCGTAGCCCCAGCGGATGGCCAGGTCGACGTCGCGCGCGGTCTCGGCGATGTCGGCCAGGTGGTAGGCGCTGTAGTGGAACAGGTCGCGGAACACGGCCCACAGGAACTGCGCCTGCGGGTGCTGGCTGGCGCGCAGCTGGGCGAATTTCTCGGCCGGGTTCCTGTTCTTGAGGATCTCGACCACCTCCGGCGCGGCGACGCGGTCGGAGGGCCGGTAGTCCTGCTTCTCCAGGTCGAGGACCACGATGTCCTTGCCGACCTTGCGGAAGATGCCGGCCCCGGTCTTCTGGCCCAGCGCGCCCTTGGCGATCAGCGCCTCCAGCCACTTGGGCGCCTTGAAGTACTGGTGCCAGGGATCGTCGGGCAGGGTGTCGGCCATGGTCTTGATGACGTGGGCCATGGTGTCCAGGCCGACCACGTCGGAGGTGCGGTAGGTGGCCGACTTCGGCCGCCCCAGCAGCGGGCCGGTGATCGCGTCCACCTCGTCGAAGCCCAGCTTGTGCTCGGCGGTGTGGTGGATGGTGGCCAGGATCGAGAACACGCCGATGCGGTTGCCGATGAAGTTCGGGGTGTCCTTGGCGTAGACCACGCCCTTGCCGAGGTTGGTGGTCAGGAAGGTCTCCAGGCCCTCCAGGATCGCCTTGTCGGTGGTGCGGGCCGGGATCAGCTCGGCCAGGTGCATGTAGCGCGGCGGATTGAAGAAATGCACGCCGCAGAAGCGGTGGCGCAGCTGCTCGGGCAGCACCTCGGCCAGCTTGTTGATGCCCAGGCCCGAGGTGTTGCTGGCCAGCACGGTGTGGTCGGCCACGAACGGGGCGATCTTCTTGTACAGGTCCTGCTTCCAGTCCATGCGCTCGGCGATGGCCTCGATGATCAGGTCGCAATCCTTGAGCTTGGCCAGGCTCAGCTCGTAGTTGCCGGGCACGATGGCCTCGGCCAGCGACTTGCTGCCGAGCGGGGCGGGGCTGAGCTTGCTCAAGTTTCCGATGGCCTTGAGCACGATCCCGTTGGGGTCGCCCTCCTTGGCCGGCAGGTCGAACAGGATCGTGTCGACCCCCGCGTTGACCAGGTGCGCGGCGATCTGCGCGCCCATCACGCCGGCACCGAGCACGGCCACCCGGCGGACAAGTAGATTCTGAGACATTACCCGTAACTCCTTGACTAATAGGGGAGAGTTCGACTTGAAGCGTGACGGTGCCAGGGTCCGGCCGGGGTCTGCCCGGGGTTGTTCCCAGGCATCTTCACGCTCCGAGATGAAGGTTCAAATCCGCAGCCCGGCCGCGGCGAAGACGATCAGCTCGCGCGCGGCGCGCTCGCTGTGCGCCGCCTCGCTGACCCCGGGCTGCCGCTTGATCAGGCCGAAGTCCGCCATCGCATAGATGAGGGCCCCGGCGAGGAAATCGAGACGCCAGTACAGCTGCTCCTTGCTCAGTTCCGGCACGCAGACCGCGATCGCCTTGGCGAACTCGCGCAGCACGTGGCCGTACTCCTCGGAGAGGAATTTGCGAAGTCCGTCATTCTTTTCGGCATAGGCGCGGGCGATCACGCGGATGAAAGCGCTGCCGCCGCGGTCGCGGGTGAGCGCCAGCGGCGGCTCGACGAAGGCGGCCAGCACCGGTTCCAGCTCGCCCGGCCGCTGTTCCTGGGCCTCGCGCAGCATGCGCAGGCGCAGGCCGCACATCTCGTCCATGCGCCGGCGGAACACCTCGTTGACCAGGTTTTCCTTGCTGCCGAAGTGGTAGTTGACCGCCGCGATGTTGACGTCGGCGCGGCTGGTGACCTGGCGCAGGGACGTGCCCGCCAGTCCATGCTGGGCGAACAGCTCCTCGGCGGCGCCGAGGATGCGGTCCTTGGTGGAGAACTGCGCGACGGGGGGATTGGGCATGCCCGGAAATAAATCAAACGTTTGTTTGATCGTAGTTCCGGGCCGCCCGCCCGTCAAACCCCGAGTGTGCGAAATGGGTGCAGAAGACGTTACCAATCCGCTAGAATTACCGTAGCCAAATCGGCTAAACCCGCGTCCGCACGCGGGTTTTTCCATGTTACTCTGGGCCCCTAGCAGGCAAGATCCCCCTGGATCTTGGGCAGCGAATGGCCCGCCTTTCCGGAGATCATCCCAATGGCGCTGGAGCGCACCCTGTCGATCATCAAGCCCGATGCCGTAGCCAAAAACGTCGTCGGCGAGATCTATTCCCGTTTCGAAAAAGCCGGCCTGAAGATCGCGGCGGCGAAGATGAAGCATCTCTCGCGCAAGGAAGCCGAAGGCTTCTACGCCGTGCATCGCGAGCGTCCGTTCTTCAATGCGCTGGTCGAGTTCATGATCAGCGGCCCGGTGGTGATCCAGGTGCTCGAAGGCGACAACGCGATCGCCAAGAACCGCGAGCTGATGGGCGCGACCAATCCGAAGGACGCCGCGGCCGGCACCATCCGCGCCGACTTCGCCGACTCGATCGACGCGAACGCCGTGCACGGCTCCGACGCGCCGGAAACGGCGGCGGTGGAGATCGCGTACTTCTTCCCGAGCACGGACGTCTACGCGCGCTGAGTTTTCCGAAGTGAACGACACGATCGCCAGCAATCAGGCACAAGGCAGGCCGGCACCCGGCAGGCAAAACCTGCTCGACCTCGATCGTGAGGGCCTGGAGAGCTTCTTCGCCGACACGCTCGGCGAGAAGCGCTACCGCGCCCACCAGGTGATGAAGTGGATCCATCACCGCCACGTCACCGACTTCGCCGAGATGACCGATCTCGGCAAGGTCCTGCGCGGCAAGCTGGAGGAGCACGCGCAGGTGCGCGTGCCGCAGATCCAGTTCGAGAAACCCTCCGCCGACGGCACCCACAAGTGGCTGCTCGGCATGGACAACAGCAACGCCATCGAGGCGGTGTTCATCCCCGACAAGGGGCGCGGCACGCTGTGCGTGTCCTCGCAGGTGGGCTGCGCGCTCAACTGCCAGTTCTGTTCGACCGCCACGCAGGGCTTCAACCGCAACCTGTCCACCGCCGAGATCATCGGCCAGGTGTGGGTGGCGGCGCGGCACCTGGGCAACGTCCCGCACAAGCAGCGCAAGCTCACCAACGTGGTGATGATGGGCATGGGCGAGCCGCTGATGAACTTCGACAACGTCGTGCGCGCGATGAGCGTGATGCGCGACGACCTCGGCTATGGCCTGGCCAACAAGCGCGTCACGCTGTCCACCGCCGGCATGGTGCCGATGATCGACAGGCTGGGCGAGGTCAGCGACGTCTCGCTGGCGGTGTCGCTGCACGCGCCCAACGACGAGCTGCGCAGCGAGCTGGTGCCGCTCAACAGGAAGTATCCGATCGAGGAGCTGATGGCCGCCTGCGAGCGCTACGCGCGCCGCAAGAAGGGCGAGTCGATCACCTTCGAGTACACGCTGATGAAGGGCGTGAACGACCAGCCGCTGCATGCGCGGCAGCTGGCGCGGCTGATGCGCCAGTTCGACAACGCGCTGCAGATGAAGGACGCGGCCAAGGTCAACCTGATCCCGTTCAACCCGTTCCCGGGCACGCGCTTCGAGCGCTCCTCCGAGGCCGACATCCGCGCCTTCCAGAAGTCGCTGCTCGACGCGCACGTGCTGACCATGGTGCGGCGCACGCGCGGCGACGACATCGACGCGGCCTGCGGCCAGCTCAAGGGGCAGGTGGCCGACCGCACGCGCCGCCAGGCCGAGCACCGCAAGCGCCTGGGCCTGGCGTCCGGGGACGGCGGCGGCCCGCAGGGCAGCGGAGGCGTCGATGCGGCTGCGTGAGGCCATCGCCATCGCCGTGCTGCTGTCGCTGGCCGCGACGGCCTGCTCGCGGCTGACCTTCGTCCGGCCCAACCCGAAGATCGGCAAGACCGAGTCGAACGGGCCCAGCTACGACTTCAAGGACTCGCCCGAGATCAAGCGCGAGACCACGCTGCGCGACCGCATCGGCCTGGCCCAGGCGCGCCTGGGCAGCGGCGAGTACGACGAGGCCGAGCGCCTGGCGCAGGAGGCGCTGCGCCTGGACCCCAAGTCGGCCGACGTCTACACCCTGCTGGCGGTGATCTCCGACCAGCGCGGCAACGGCGCGCAGGCCGGCGGCTACTACGCCAAGGCCGCCGAACTGGCGCCGGACCAGGGCGTGGCGCTCAACAACTACGGTGCCTGGCTGTGCGCCAACGGCCGGGCGGCCGAGGCGATGGCCTGGTTCGACCGTGCCGTGGTCGACCCGGCCTATCGCGACCGCGCCTCGGCCATGGCCAATGCCGGGGCCTGCTCGCTGCGCGCCGGCCAGGCCGGTCGGGCCGAACAGATCCTGCGCGCCGCCCTCGAGCTGGCGCCGGAGAACGCCGTCGCGCTGGAGGCGATGGCCGATGTCCAGTACCGCAATGCCCGCTACATGGAAGCGCGGGCGTTCTCGGAGCGGCGCCTTGCCGCGGCGCCGGCCTCGGACGATGCCCTTCGACTGGCGTCACTGATTGAAAACAAGCTTGGCGACAAGGCCGCCGCCGATCGTTATGCTCAACGTCTAAGAACGGAATTCCCGCAGGCGGGGTCCGTTCCACAATTAGGGGAACCCAGCCAACCATGATCCCGCCCAATCATTCCATGGCGGACGGCTCCGGCGTGGAGCAGGCACGCGCATTGCAGGAGCAGCGCGGCTGCGGGCAGCGTTTGCGCGATGCGCGCGAGGCCGCCGGCCTGAGCGTGGCCGACGTCGCCGCGCGCCTGAAAATGCCCGTGCGCATCGTCGAAGCGCTCGAATCCGAGGACTGGGCCCGCATCGGCGCCCCGGTGTTCGTGCGCGGACAGCTGCGCAGCTATTCCCGGCTGCTGGGGCTGCCGGTGGAGCCGGTGCAGAACGCCTCCGGCGTCGCGCCGATCGAGCCGACCCGGCTGGTGGCGCACTGGCGCACGCCGTGGCTGCAGCGCATCGCCGACCAGGTCGGCGGCCGGCTGGTCTACATCGTCATCACCGCGCTGATCATCCTGCCGGTGTGGGTCGCCACGCGCTCGCACCTGGACAGCGGCGACGAACTGGCCGCGCCGCTCGACGTGCCCGCCGACAAGCTGGCCGCCGCCCACCAGGCCGACGCCTCGGCGCAACCGGCCGTGCGCGAGCCCTCGACCGTGGTCGCCTCGATGGTGCCGCCGCGCCAGAGCACGCCGGCCGCCGCGCCGGCGTCCGCGGCGCCCGAGCTGAGCCTGCGCTTCAGCGACGACAGCTGGGTGCAGATCCGCGCCAAGGACGGAAGCACGCTCGAGGAAGCGCTGCTCAAATCCGGCGAGAGCCGCAGCTATCCGGCCGCCGACGTCGGCCGCGTGGTGCTCGGCAACGCCAAGGCGGTGGAGGTGCAGCGCAACGGCCAGGCCCAGGACCTGACGCCCTTCATGCGCGCGAGCGTGGCGCGCTTTACGGTATCCTCCGACGGCGCGCTCGCGCCGGTCTCCGACTGAGACGCCGTGCCCGGCGCGGTCCGCGCCGGGCTCCGTACGGACCGCTCGGCTCCGATGCGGGATAATGGCGCATGAACCCGCATCGGCCGCGCCGCCTGGGCGCGCGGCCGGTCTGGTACTGTCGGCCCGCTTTCCGGGCCCTCGATCCGTGCCGTGCCCGACCCGGCGGGCACGGCGGCATCCACCACCTACGCAGCTTTGCGATGGCTGATTTTCGATGGCAATAGACGATCTTCTCGACGAACACGAACAAAGCGAGCGCGTGCTGTCCTGGCTGCGCCGCAATGGCCTGGGCCTGATCGGCGGCGTGGTCCTGGGCCTGGGCCTGATCGGCGGCTGGCAGTGGTGGAAGGCGCGCGCCGTCGGCGAAAGCCAGCGCGCCGGCGAGCAGTACCAGGCCGCGCTGAAGGCCGTGCAGTCCAAGGACCTCAAGCAGGCCCAGGCGCAGCTGGCCGCGCTGAAGGACACGCCCTACGGCGTGCTCTACGCGCTCGATCTGGCCAAGGCCCAGCTCAACGCCAACCAGCGCGATGCCGCCATCGCCACCCTGCGCGCCGCCTCCACCGAGGATCCCGGCCTGCAGAACGTGCGCAATCAGCGCCTGGCGCGCCTGCTCATTGACGCCGGCAAGGCGCAGGAGGCGCTGCAGGCGCTGGGCGGAGCCGACGACGTGGTGAGCCTGGAAGTGCGCGGCGACGCCCAGGTCGCCCTCGGCAAGCGCGACGACGCGCGCAAGTCCTACGGCGACGCCCTGACCAAGCTCGACGTCGCGGCGCCGCAGCGCGGCCTGCTGGAGCTCAAGCTCACCGACGTCGGCGGCAAGCCCGCCGCGAAACCCGAAGCCCGCACCTGAGGGGCCCGCACTTGAAAGACACCTCCGTGAAAGGCGCATCTGCAACAGGTACATCAGCAAAAGGCACGCACCCGATGAAAAGCTTGGCCCTGCCGTCCGGCACCGTCCTGCGCCGCACGGCGCTGATCCTGCTTTGCGCGTTCGCGTTCACCGGATGCAGCACCGTCAAGGGCTGGTTCACCAGCAAGGACAAGGAAGACGCCAAGAAGGCCAACGAACCGGCCGAGCTCACCGAATTCACGCCCAGCGCCACCGTCAGCCGGCTCTGGTCGGTGAAGGCCGGCAAGGGCGAGAAGCGCCTCGGCGCCCGCCAGGGGCCGGTGGCCGCCGACGGCCGCGTCTACGCCGCCGCCGTCGAGGGCGGGGTGCATGCCTTCGACCTGCAGACCGGCAAGTCGGTGTGGCACTACGTGCCCAAGCGCCAGGACAAGGACAAGAAGGACAAGGACATCCGCCTGTCCGGCGGCCCGGGCGTCGGCGACGGCCTGGTGGTGGTCGGCAGCCTCAAGGGCGACGTGATCGCGCTCGACGCGGCCACCGGCACCGAGAAGTGGCGCGCCAGGGTCCCCAACGAAGTGATCGCCGCGCCGGCGATCGGGCAGGGCCTGGTGTTCGTGCGCTCCAACGACGGCCGCATCAGCGCCTTCGATGCGACCAACGGCGAACGGCGCTGGTTCTGGAACCGCGAGCTGCCGACCCTGACGGTGCGCGGCAACGACGCGCCCACCCTCGGCCCGGGCTTCGTCTTCGTCGGCAACGACGACGGCACGGTGACCGCGCTGGCGATGGCCGACGGCCGCCCGATCTGGGACCAGACCGTGGCCCAGCCCGACGGCCGCAGCGAACTCGAGCGCATGGCCGACGTCGACGGCTCGCCGGCGCTGGACGGCACCACGCTCTACGTCACCAGCTTCAAGAAGCAGACCATGGCGCTCGACGCCCCCAGCGGCCGCCCGATCTGGGCCCACGACAATGGCGGCCCGGGCCGCGTCGGCATGGCCAGCGACCGCGTGGTGGTCTCCGATCCCGCCGGCACGGTGTGGGCGCTCGACAAGAACAGCGGCAGCGCCTTGTGGTCGCAGCCGGTGCTGGCGCGGCGCAATCTCACCTCGGCAGCGGTGCAGGGCGACTATGCGGTCGTCGGCGACTACGACGGCTACCTGCACTGGCTGCGCCTGTCCGACGGCAGCCTGGCGGCGCGCGAGCGCACCGGCGGCGATCCGCTGCGGGCCAGCCCGGTGGTGGTCGACGGCATCCTGCTGGTCGAGGACACCGACGGCGAGATCAACGCCTACCGCGTCGATTCGGCGCCGGCTACCGCCAAGAACTGAAGAGGCGGGCGGAGCGGGGTGAAAGCAGCAGCGGCCGCCTTTGTCCCTTCCTCGCTTCGCCTTCGCCAACCCCCGAATCCCCATGCTCCCTCTCGTCGCCCTGGTCGGTCGCCCCAACGTCGGTAAATCGACCTTGTTCAACGCGTTGACGCGCACGCGCGACGCGCTGGTGCACGACGAGCCGGGCGTGACCCGCGACCGCCACTACGGCGTCTGCCGCCTCGACGAGGCGCGCCCGTTCGTGCTGGTGGACACCGGCGGCATCGCCGGCGAGAACATCCACATGGAAGGCACGGGCCTGGCCGGCGCCACCGCGCGGCAGGCGCGCGCGGCGGCGGAAGAGGCCGACCTGGTGCTGTTCGTGGTCGACGGCCGCGAGGGCGCCTCGGCGCTCGACGACGACATCCTGCGCTGGCTGCGCAAGACCGCGCGTCCCACCTTCCTGGTCATCAACAAGACCGACGGCATCGACGCGCGCGCGGCCATGGCCGAGTTCTCGCGCTACGGCTTCAGCGACGTGCTCGCGGTGTCCTCCGCGCACCGGCAGGGGCTCGACGAGCTGCTGGCCAAGGTGCTGGCGAAGCTGCCGCCCGACGGCGACGCGACGCTGCTCGACGACGATCCCGAACGCATGCGCATCGCCTTCATCGGCCGCCCCAACGTGGGCAAGTCGACGCTGGTGAACCGCCTGCTCGGCGAGGAGCGTATGATCGCCTCGGAAGTGGCCGGCACCACGCGCGATGCCATCGCCGTCGATCTGGAGCGCGACGGCCGCAAGTACCGCCTGGTCGACACCGCCGGCATCCGCCGCAAGTCGCGGGTGGAGGAGGCGGTGGAAACCTTCTCGATCATCAAGACCCTGCAGGCGATCGAACAGTGCCAGGTCGCGGTGATCATGCTCGACGCCAGCGAGGGCGTCACCGAGCAGGATGCCAGCGTGCTCGGCGCGGTGCTCGATTCCGGGCGCGCGCTGGTGGTGGCGGTGAACAAGTGGGACGGCCTGAGCACCTACCAGCGCGAACAGGTCGAGGCGCTGCTGTCGCGCAAGCTGGCCTTCGTGCAGTGGGCCGAGGCGGTGCGCATCAGCGCCAAGCACGGCTCGGGCCTGCGCGAGCTGTTCCGCGCCGTGCACCGCGCGCATGCCTCGGCCACGCGCCAGTTCGGCACCGCCGAGATCACCCGCGCGCTGGAGATCGCCTACGAGGCCAATCCGCCGCCCACCGTGCGCGGGCACGTGGCCAAGCTGCGCTTCGCCCATCCCGGCGGCGAGAATCCACCCACCTTCGTCGTGCACGGCACGCGCCTGCGCACCCTGTCCGACACCTACCGGCGCTACCTGGAAAACTTCTTCCGCAAGCGCTTCAAGCTGGTCGGCACGCCGGTGCGCTTCGTGTTCAAGGAGGGCGAGAACCCCTACAAGGACAAGAAGAACGTGCTCACCGACCGGCAGATGGCGCGCAAGCGGCGCCTGCTCAAGCACGTCAAGCGCTAGGATCGCGGGCGCCGGCATCGGCGCGCCATCGATCCGCGTCGAGCCGCCGTGCCATCCACGCCGCCGATGTCCGCAGCGCCGCCTCCCGAAGCCTTGACCCTCGGCATCCTCGCCGGCGGCCGCGCCACGCGCCTGGGCGGCCTCGACAAGGCCTGGCTGGAGCGGGGAGGCGTGCCGCAGGTGACGCGCCTGGCGCGGCGTTTCGCGCCGCAGGCGGCGGCCGTGCTGGTGAGCGCCAACCGCGATGTACAGCGCTACGCCGAGGCCGGCCTGCGCGCGGTGGCCGACCGGCAGGCCGACCTGGGCCCGCTCGGCGGACTGCAGGCGCTGGCCGAAGCCTGCGCGACGCCATGGCTGCTGACGCTGCCGGTCGACCTGGTCGACGTCAACGACTGCCTGTGGCCGAGCCTGGCCGCGGCCGGCGGGCGCGGCGCCTTCGTCGAGGACGACGACGGCCTGCAGCCGCTGGTGGCGCTCTGGCAGGTGAAGGAGCTGCGCGCGGCGGCGGCCGCGGCCATCGCCGGCGGCGACTACGCGGTGCGTGCGCTGCAGGCGCGCCTGGGCATGGCGCGGGTACGGCTGGCCGGCGTGCGCCTGGGCAATCTCAATACGCCCGGGGACCTCGCCGCCGCCGGCATCGCACCGTCGCCGGACCGACAATGAATCGATGCGTCGCGCCGATGCGCGCCGCCATGCCGACCTGCGAACGCAGCGCTTGCGCTAAGGTGGCGGCTGCCATGACACCGCTGCCATCGCCGTGACGGATTTCCCGACCCGCATCGCCTTCGACGAGGCCCTGTCCATCGTCGCCGACGTCGCCGCGCGGCGGCGCCTGCCGATCGAACGCACCGCGCTGGCGCGCGCCCACGGTCATGTCCTTGCCCAGGACATGACTGCGCACCTGGCGCAGCCGCCCTTCGACAATTCGGCGATGGACGGTTTCGCGTTCCGCCACGCCGATCTTGCCGCGGGCCAGGCGCTGCGGCTGGCGGGCGAGCAGTTCGCCGGCGCCGCGCTCGACCTGCATTTGGCGGCGGGCGAGTGCGCGCGCATCACCACCGGCGCGGCGTTGCCGCAAGGCGCCGACACGGTAGTGATGAAGGAAAACGCCACGCTGCAGCCGGACGCGCAGGGCGACCGGGTGCGCGTCGACGTCGCGCCCAGGCGCGGCCAGCACGTGCGCGTCGCGGGCGAGGACACGCGCCCGGGCGATGTGCTGCTGCACGCCGGCGAAGTGCTGACGCCGACGCGCATCGCGCTGGCGGCCTCGCAGGGGCTGTCCGAACTGCCGGTGGCGCGCCGCCCGACCGTGGCGGTCTTCACCACC
Source organism: Luteimonas aquatica (assembly GCF_022662575.1). GTDB lineage: Bacteria > Pseudomonadota > Gammaproteobacteria > Xanthomonadales > Xanthomonadaceae > Luteimonas > Luteimonas aquatica. The sequence continues at coordinate 466,073 of NZ_JALBFU010000001.1, forward strand.
GGCGACGAGCTGGTCGAGCCCGGCCTGCCGCTGGCGCCAGGGCAGATCTACAACTCCAACCGCGAACAGCTGATGGGCCTGCTGCGCGCCGATGGCCTGGAACCGACCGCCTGGCCGACGCTGCGCGACGATCCGGCGCAGCTTGCCTCCGCCTTGCGCCATGCCGGCCACGCCTTCGACCTGGTGATCACCTGCGGCGCCGTCTCGGCCGGCGAGAAGGACCACCTGCCGTCGCTGCTGCGCGCCCACGGCCGGGTGCTGTTCTGGAAGGTGGCGATGAAGCCCGGCATGCCGGTGCTGCTCGCCGAGGGCGGCGGCGAGGGACGCTTCGGCGATGCCCTGTTCCTGTGCCTGCCGGGCAATCCGGTCTCGGTGCTGGCGACCTGGCTCACCCTCGGCCGCGCGCTGACCGACGGCCTGCAGGGCAGGGCGGCGCCGCGCCCGCGCTGGCGCGCGCGGCTGGCCGCGCCCTGGGACAAGACCCACGAGCGCCTGGAATTCCTGCGCGGCCGCCTGCGCGCGCTGGAGGACGGCTCGCTGCAGGTGGAGGCCAATCCCGCCGACGGTTCGCACCGCATGCGCGCGGCCGCCGACTCGGATGCGCTGATCGCGCTGGCCGCCGGCGCGAGGACTTACCCGGCCGGCGCGGTGGTGGACGTGCTGACGTACTGAACGCGCCGCCGGCAACAGGGCGTTCCGCCGCCGATGCGCGCGGCCGCGCCAACGGCGCGATAATTGCGGCATGACGATCCGGGACATCACGCCGCGCCAGGCGCAGCAGCGGCAGCGCCAGGGCGCCGTGCTGATCGACGTGCGCGAGGACCACGAACGCCAGACCGGCCAGGCCGAGGGCGCGCTCGGCGTGGCCCGCGCGGCGCTGGAGCGCGAACCGCAGCGCTACCTGCGGGACCTCGAGGCCGAAGTGCTGCTGATCTGCCAGAGCGGCAACCGCTCGCGGCAGGCTGCGGAAGCCTTGCGGCAGGCCGGGTACCGGAACCTGGCCTCGGTGGCCGGGGGTACGACGGCCTGGCGTGCGGAAGGCCTGCCGATCGCGCTGCCAGCCGTCGACGACGGCATCGATGCGGATTTCGTCGAGCGCTATTCGCGGCACATGCTGCTGCCGGAAGTCGGCCTCGCCGGGCAGCGGCGACTGCAGCAGGCGTGCGTGCTGGTGATCGGCGCGGGCGGACTGGGGTCGCCCGCGGCCTTCTACCTGGCCGCCGCCGGCGTCGGCCGCCTGCGCATCGTCGACGACGACGTGGTCGACCGCAGCAACCTGCAGCGGCAGATCCTGCACGAGGAGGCGGGCGTCGGCCTGCCCAAGGTGGCGTCCGCCAAGGCGCGGCTGCTGGCGCTCAATCCGCGGATCGAGGTCGAGGCCGTGGCGGAGCGGGCGGGGTCGGCCAATATCGAACGCTTGCTGGACGGCGTCGACGTGGTGGTGGACGGCGCCGACAATTTTCCGGTGCGCTATCTGCTCAACGATGCCTGCGTGAAGCTGGGCAAGCCGCTGGTGTACGGCGCGGTGCATCGCTTCGAGGGACAGGTAAGCGTGTTCGACGCCGGGCGCGCGCGCGGGCAGGCGCCGTGCTATCGCTGCCTGTTCCCGGAACCGCCGCCGCCGGAGGCCGCGCCGAACTGCGCCGAGGCCGGCGTGCTGGGCGTGCTGCCGGGGGTGATCGGCATGCTGCAGGCGACCGAGGCGGTCAAGCTGGTGCTCGGACTCGGCGAGCCGCTGCGCGGGCGGCTGCTGCATTTCGATGCCTGGTCGATGCGTTTCCGCGAGACGCGGCTGGCCGCCGACCCCGATTGCCCGGTGTGCGCGGCCGGCATGCCGTTCCCGGGTTACATCGACTACGCGAAGTTCTGCGCCGCATGACGGCCGCGCCGCGTCCCGGCGCCATTTCCGCAGCGTGAACGACCGCTCAGCCGCGCTGTGGCAGGATGCCGCATTCCCGCATGCCGAGCCTCCCGCATGATCCGAGCGCGTCCCCCGGTCCTGTCGTTGCTGTTTCTGCTGGTCTGGTTGGCGGCGCCGTTCGCCGCGCAGGCGGCCGTGTGCAATGCCTCGGCGGCCGATTCGCCCACCGCGACCTACGCGCAGAAGGTGGCGGCGATCGCCTGTCGCGAGAACATCCTCTGGTATTCGCCCTTCATCGACGTGCAGGGCCGGCTGGCCAGCATCACCGCCTCCGAGGGCGAGACGATGGCGCTCAGCGACGGCTACACGCCGGCGTGGAAGCGCGTGGCCGACTACTGGCGCGACAGCGGATTGATGGGGCAGATGGCCGGCTTCCCGGGCGCCACGGACTGCAGCTACGCCAATGCCAGCTACGCGCCGCCGGCCTGCCGCGCCTTCCTGATCGACAAGCCCTGGTCGGCGGCCTTCGTTTCCTACGTGATGGCGCAGGCGCGCCTACCCGGGTTCAGACCCTCGCCCAGCCATTTCGACTACGTGCGCGCCGCCTATGCGCAGCCGGCCGAGAGCGCCTACCGCTTCGCCGACCCCGATGCCGAGCCGGCGACGATCGGCGACCTGCTGTGCTTCGTGCGCGCCAACAGCACGCCGCTCGGCTTCCTCGGCATGCAGCGCTATCTCGCCGCCAACAGCGGCGGCGGGCTGTTCATGCATTGCGACATCGTGGTCGGCGTCGACCGCGGCGCGGGCAAGCTGTACACGGTCGGCGGCAACGTGCTGCAGGGCGTGACGCTGCGCATCCTGGCCATCGACCGCAACGGCATGCCCAAGGACCTGCCGCGCGGCGCCGGACGCTCGACCACCTGCTGGCCCGAGAACGAAGCCGGCTGCAACTTCAACCGCCAGGACTGGGTGGCCGTGCTCAAGCTGCGCCCGGCCTCGGACATCGCCGCGCTGCCGCTGCTGGCCCTGCCGCCGTCGCTGCCGTCCTCGCCTTCCAACCAGCCGCAGGTGCAGTGCTGCGTGAACTGCGTGGTGGGCTCCGGCGTGCCGCGCTGCCCGAGGCCCTAGGCGCGGCGCCGAGCGCTCAGCGCATGAAGCGCGCCAGCGCCTGGCCGTAGGCGGGAAAGCCGGAGATGTCGTCGTGCCCGGCGTCGGCGATCGCCACCACCTGCGGCGGCTTCGGCAGCGCCGCGATCAGGCGGTCGGTGCGCGCGGGCGCAATCACCTCGTCGCGGCCGCCGCGCAGGACCAGCACCGGTCCCGCGTAGCCGCGCAGATAGGTGGTCGAGGCGTAGCGGTCCTGGATCAGGCGGCGTACCGGCAGCCAGGCGTAGTGCGCGGCGGCGACCGCCTCGATGCTGTCGTAGGGCGTGACCAGGGCCAGCCGGTCCACCGGGCGTTGCGAGGCGAGGTAGCTGGCCACGCCGCTGCCCAGGCTGCGGCCGATCACGCGCACCGGCTGGCCGGGATGGCGGGCGCTGACATGGTCGTAGAGGGCGAGGGCATCGGCGAACAGCGCCGCCTCGCTCGGCGTGCCGTCGCTGGCGCCGTAGCCGCGGTAGGCGAGCAGGTAGACGCTGCTCCCGGGAAACCATTGCGCAAAACTGTCGCGATTGTGCTCGATGCGCTCGCCGTTGCCGCCGAAGTACAGGATCGGCGATCCGCCGTCGGGATCGAGCGCCCAGCCGCGCAGCACGATGCCGCCGCGATCGAGCGCGAAGTCGGTGGCGGCGGCGTCCGCGCGCGTGATCTGCGGGAAATACAGCAGGCTGCGCTGGTGGCGGTAGACCCACCAGCAGGCGGCCAGGTAGAGCGCCAGCGCGAAGGCGGCGAGCAGGGCGAGGAAGCGCAGCATCAGTCCGCGCGCGGATGCCGGCGCTGCGCGTCCTCGAACGCGCGCAGCTGCTCGGGCGTCGCCGGCGGCTGGTGCTCGGCCTTCCATTGCTCGAACGGCCGGCCGTACACGATCTCGCGCGCCCGGTCCTTGTCCATGGCCACGCCCCGCGCCTGGGCGGCCTCGCGGTACCAGTCGGCCAGGCAGTTGCGGCAGAAGCCGGCGAGCACCATCAGGTCGATGTTCTGCACGTCGGGCCGCGCTTCCAGCAGGTGCCGGCGCAGGCGGCGGAAGACGGCGGCTTCGATCTGGACGGTGTCGGTCGCGGCGGTGTCGGGGTCGGTCATGGCGGCGGGTCCGCGTCGGGGAGGGCGCACTGAGCTTACGGGATGAAGCCACTACAATAGGGGCCCACCGCTTTCCCGACGCGCCGCGCATGACCGACACCCCGCACCAGGCCCGCATCCTCGATGGCCGCCGGATCGCCGACGCGCTGCTCGATGCGCTGCGTCTGCGGGTCGAGGCCCGGGTCGCCGCCGGCAAGACGCCGCCGGGGCTGGCGGTGGTGCTGGTGGGCAACGATCCGGCCTCGCAGTCCTACGTGCGCAACAAGCGCCGGGCGGCGGCCATCGTCGGCATCCGCGCCTTCGATTTCGATCTGCCCGCGGGTACCGGCGAGGCGGAGCTGCTGGACCTGATCGACCGGCTCAACGCCGATCCGCAGGTGCACGGCATCCTGGTGCAGTTGCCGCTGCCCGGCATCCCCGACGCCACCCGCCTGATCCACCGCATCGACCCGCGCAAGGACGTGGACGGCTTCCATCCCGAGAACGTCGGCCACCTGGCCCTGCGCCAGTTCGGCCTGCGGCCGTGCACGCCGCGCGGCATCACCACGCTGCTGGCCTGGACCGACCAGCCGGTGCGCGGGCGCAGCGCCACCATCGTCGGCGTCAGCAACCACGTCGGCCGTCCGATGGCGCTGGAACTGCTGATCGCCGGCTGCACGGTCACCAGCTGCCACAAGTTCACGCCGAAGGACGTGCTCGAGCGCCACGTGGGCGAGGCCGACATCCTGGTGGTGGCGGTCGGGCGCCCCGGGCTGATCCCGGGCGAATGGGTCAAGCCGGGAGCGGTGGTGATCGACGTGGGCATCAATCGCCTGGACGACGGGCGCCTGGTGGGCGACGTCGGTTTCGCCGCCGCGGCCCGCCGCGCCAGCTGGATCACCCCGGTGCCGGGCGGCGTGGGGCCGATGACCGTGGCCACGCTGATGCAGAACACCCTGGAAGCGGCCGAGGCCGCCGACTGAGAAATGCGGCGCGGCCGGCCGGCGCGGGCTGAACGGCCCTGGGCCGGGTGCGGTACCCACGCCGGCGACCCGCTGCGTTGCGGCCGTCATCGTGTCGCGGGCACCGAAAAACCAGCGCCGGCGGGCCCGAACGCGGTAGAATGACGTGCTTCTCCCCCTCCGGACCGCCCATGCTGCGTATCCAGGCCGAAGCGCTCACCTACGACGATGTGTCCCTCGTCCCCGCGCATTCCCAAGTCCTGCCCAAGGACGTCTCCCTCGCCACCCGGCTCACCCGCGACCTGCGCCTGAACCTGCCGATCGTCTCGGCCGCGATGGACACCGTCACCGAGGCGCGCCTGGCCATCGCCATGGCCCAGCTCGGCGGCATCGGCATCCTGCACAAGAACATGAGCATCGAGCGCCAGGCGGCCGAAGTGGCGCGGGTGAAGAATTTCGAGGCGGGCGTGATCAAGGAGCCCTTCACCGTCGGCCCCGACACCACGATCGCCGAAGTGCTCAAGCTCACCCGCGCGCGCAACATCTCCGGCGTGCCGGTGGTGGACGGCGGGCAGCTGGTGGGCATCGTCACCGGCCGCGACATGCGCTTCGAGACCCGGCTCGACGATCCGGTGCGCAACGTGATGACCAAGAAGGAGCGCCTGGTCACCGTGCGCGAGGGCGCCTCCGACGAGGAGGTGCTGCAGCTGCTGCACAAGCACCGCATCGAGAAGGTGCTGGTGGTCAACGACGGCTTCGCGCTGCGCGGCCTGATCACCGTGAAGGACATCCAGAAGGCGCGCGACAACCCCAACGCCGCCAAGGACGTCTCGGAAAGCCTGCTGGTCGGCGCCGCGGTCGGCGCCGGCGGCGACACCGAGCAGCGCGTCGAGCAGCTGGTCGCGGCGGGCGTGGACGTGATCATCGTCGACACCGCGCACGGCCATTCGCAGGGCGTGATCGACCGCGTGGCCTGGATCAAGAAGCGCTTTCCCGGGCTGCAGGTGATCGGCGGCAACATCGTCACCGGCGACGCCGCCAAGGCGCTGGAAGACGTCGGCGCCGACGCGGTGAAGGTCGGCGTCGGCCCCGGTTCGATCTGCACCACGCGCGTGGTCGCCGGCGTGGGCGTGCCGCAGATCACCGCGGTGGACATGGTGGCCGAGGCGCTGGCCGACCGCATCCCGCTGATCGCCGACGGCGGCATCCGCTATTCCGGCGACATCGGCAAGGCGCTGGTCGCCGGCGCCTCCACGGTGATGATCGGCGGCCTGTTCGCCGGCACCGAGGAATCGCCGGGCGAGACCGAGCTGTTCCAGGGACGCAGCTACAAGAGCTACCGCGGCATGGGTTCGCTGGGCGCCATGGAGAAGGGCAGCAAGGACCGCTACTTCCAGGACGCCAGCGACGCCGACAAGCTGGTGCCGGAAGGCATCGAGGGCCGCGTGCCGTATCGCGGACCGCTCTCGGGCGTGGTCCACCAGCTCGCGGGCGGTCTGCGCGCGACGATGGGCTACGTCGGCTGCGCCACCGTCGAGGACATGCGCAAGAAACCGACCTTCGTGAAGATCACCGGGGCGGGGCAGCGCGAGAGCCACGTGCACGATGTGCAGATCACCAAGGAGCCGCCCAACTACCGGGCGGGGTGAGCGCCCGTGCTTGGCCGCTGCCCGATCGGCAGCGGCTGCGGGCGCGAACGCCCGGCCATGGATGGCCGGGCCGGGCGATCCGAAGCCGATATCCGTGCGCCATGGACGGCTGCAGTGTTGTTCCCCTGCAAGACTGCTGCTGCTTATCCGGAATCGTTTGACGACGATCCAAAGACGATCGCCATCCCGTCAATGATGGCCTCCAGTTTTCCGAGCTGCCCATGACCGACCTGCACAGCGACAAGATCCTCATCCTCGACTTCGGCGCGCAGTACACGCAGCTGATCGCGCGGCGCATCCGCGAACTCGGCGTGTACTGCGAGATCTGGGCCTGGGACCACGATCCGGCCGAGATCGCCAGGTTCGCGCCCAAGGGCATCATCCTGTCCGGCGGGCCGGAATCGACCACCGAGCACGGCTCGCCGCGCGCGCCGCAGGAAGTGTTCGACGGCGGCCTGCCGCTGCTGGGCATCTGCTACGGCATGCAGACCATGGCCAAGCAGCTGGGCGGCGAGACCGAATCGGCCGACGCGCGCGAATACGGCCACGCCGAGGTGTCGCTGGTCGCGGCCGACCGCCTGTTCGACGGACTGAAGGACCATCCGGGCTCGCCGCCACGCCTGGACGTGTGGATGAGCCACGGCGACCACGTCTCCAAGGCGCCGCCGGACTTCGTGGTCACCGCGAAGACCGACCGCGTGCCGGTCGCCGCCTTCGCCAACGATGCCAAGCGCTGGTACGGCGTGCAGTTCCATCCCGAGGTCACCCACACCAAGTCGGGACAGGCGCTGCTGCGCCGCTTCGTGGTCGAGATCTGCGGCTGCGCCACGCTGTGGACGGCCGCCAACATCATCGAGGACCAGATCGCGCGGATCCGCGAGCAGGTCGGCAGCGACGAGGTGATCCTCGGCCTGTCCGGCGGCGTCGACTCTTCGGTCGTGGCGGCGCTGCTGCATCGCGCGATCGGCGACCAGCTCACCTGCGTGTTCGTCGATACCGGGCTGCTGCGCTGGCAGGAGGGCGACCAGGTGATGGCGACCTTCGCCGGCGCTTCGGACAAGCACGGCCTGGGCGTGAAGGTGATCCGCGTCGACGCGCACCGGCGCTATTTCGACAGGCTCCAGGGCGTCGCGGACCCCGAGGCCAAGCGCAAGATCATCGGCAATCTGTTCGTGGAGATCTTCGACGAGGAGTCGCACAAGCTCGCCAACGCCAAATGGCTGGCGCAGGGCACGATCTACCCCGACGTGATCGAGTCGGCCGGCAGCAAGACCGGCAAGGCGCACGTGATCAAGAGCCACCACAACGTCGGCGGCCTGCCCGAGACCATGAAGCTCGGCCTGGTCGAGCCGTTGCGCGAGCTGTTCAAGGACGAGGTGCGTCGCCTGGGCGTCGAACTCGGCCTGCCGCGCGAGATGGTCTATCGCCATCCGTTCCCGGGACCTGGCCTGGGCGTGCGCATCCTGGGCGAGGTCAGGCCCGAGTACGCCGAACTGCTGGCCCGTGCCGACCACATCTTCATCGAGGAACTGCGCGCGGCGGACCTGTACGACAAGACCAGTCAGGCCTTCGCGGTGTTCCTGCCGGTGAAATCGGTGGGCGTGGTCGGCGACGCCCGCGCCTACGAATGGGTGATCGCCCTGCGCGCGGTGGAAACGGTCGATTTCATGACCGCGCACTGGGCGCAACTGCCCTACGATTTCCTTGGACGGGTGTCCAACCGAATCATTAACGAGGTGCGGGGCGTGTCGCGCGTGGTCTACGACATCAGCGGCAAGCCGCCGGCGACGATCGAGTGGGAATAAGCATTGTCGGATCGTAGCCAGTGTGCATTTGCACAATCACCCGCAAAAAACCCATGTAAATGTGAAACGCGGCACGATATTGGTTAATATCGGCTGACCGCATTCGGGGATACAGGGGGTATCGATGTCCGGTTTCACGCTCGAGACGCGAAAAGCGCGCGTCGCCCGCCGTGCAAGATCGGGCAGCAAGCGCCTGGCGCAGGGTCTGGCCTGGCTGGCGCTGGGAATCATGTCGGTGCCCGCCGCAGCGCAAGTGCAGCGCACCATCGTCAATCCAGGCTTCGAACTGCCCAATCTCGGTACGAGCGCCTGTGTCGCGTTCGCCACCGACGCGCAGGTCCCGGGCTGGAGCACCACGCACCCCTCCGGCGCGGGCGGCGGATGCGGCCTTCCGGCCGCGACCGGCCCCTTGATCGAGCTGTGGGGCAATGGCGGCATCAATCCGCCCGTCCCGGCGCGCACCGGCAGAAACCACGCAGAACTCAACGCCAACCAAGCATCGCGCCTGTACCAGACCATCTGCCTGGTCGATGGCGAAACCATCAATTGGCGGTTTTCCCATCGTGGCCGCCAGTCGTCGACGCAGGCCGACGTGATGGATTTCAACATCCGACCCACCGCGAGCGGTACACCGATGACGCGCATCGTGACCGCCAGCGATTCCAATGACGGTACGCCGGGTGCCTACAGCCAATGCATCGCCGGCGGCACCTGTTCGCGCGCGGCCGGGCCCAATGGCTGGGGCGACTACACCGGCAGTTTCCAGTGGAACGGCGGCAACGGCGTTCAGACCATCGGATTCGAGGCGATTTCCTCGCAGGGCGGCATCACGCTGGGCAATTTCCTGGACGACATCCAGATCACCCTGCAGCCCTACGTCGAATTCTCCAGCAGCACCTATCAGACCGTCGAAGGCGCCACGATCAACGTGCCCCTGATCCAGGTCACCGGCACCGTGCCGACGGGCGGCATCACCGTGCCGGTGACGATCGGCGGCACCGCGACGCTCGGCCAGGACTACACCACCACCAGCGGCACCAACACCATCAACGTCACCATTCCGGAGGGCGTCTACGACGGCGACTCGTTCAGCCTGACCATGTCCTCATTGCAGGACACGGTCATCGAGAACAACGAGACCATCGTGCTGACCATCCAGGATTCGCCGAGCTACGTGCTGACCTCGACCTCTTCCTGCGGCGGTACGGCCAACAACAACGTGACCTGGACGCTGCTCGACGACGACGTCGACCTGCGCGCCGCCAAGTCCGTCAGCAACGCCACCCCGGCCGGCGGCGCGGCCACGACCTTCACGGTCACCTTCGACAACAACACCGCCAGGACGCTGCTGGCGCCGACCACCTCACACGACGCGGTCGCCGCAGTGTCCGACGCCGTCCCCGCGGGCCTGACCTTCACCAGCTGGACCTGCGCGGCCAGCAACGGCGCCAGCTGTCCGGGCGGCGCGGTCAACGGCACGACCTCCGGCAGCGGCGCGATCAGCGGCAATGCCACCTTGCCGGCGGGCAACGCCGCCGCGGGCGGCCGCGTGGTCTATACGATCACGGCCACGCCCGGCGCGACGCAGTGCACGGCGGTGACCAATACCGCCACCATCGCCACGCCGTCGGGCCTGAACGAAGGCACCTCGGTGCAGAGCGGCTTCGTCTCGCCCACGCCCGGCGGCACGGCCAACAACAGCGCGCAGGCGCAGGTCGATCCGGCCTGCGGCAACCTCAGCGTGACCAAGACCAACACGCCGGCGGCCGGCGCCACCGACCAGAGCGGCGATACGGTGACGCGCGGCACCAGCACGGTCTACAGCATCGTGGTCAGCAACACCGGCCCCGACGCCGCCAACAACGCGGTGCTGCGCGATCCGGCGCCCACCGGCCTGAGCTGCACCACGGCGACCTGCGGCGCGGCCACCGGCGGCGCGGTCTGCCCGGCGACGGGCACGGGCGCCGGACAATTGTCGGTCGCCAACCTGCAGTCGGCCGGCGGCGTAGTGCTGCCGACGCTGCCGGCCGGCGGCTCGCTGACCGTGAGCATGACCTGCACCGTGCAGTGACCGCGGGCACAAAGCCGCGCTAACCCGCTGTTGGCACGTGCTCGTCGCCGGCGCCATGCCGTGACGGCAGCGTGAAGGCGAAATCGCGGCGCGCAGCGCCGCCGCGACGATGCTGCGCTGCGACTATCGAGGCACGAAATCCCGCGCTAGCATCGCGGCCGATGCATGCCGCCGGACGGGCATGCGGGATCGGTGCGACGTCGGCATTCGGCGCAGGGAGGCCTCTTGAAGATCCTGATCAATCTCGTGCTCGTCGCGGCCTGCCTGGCCGCCGGACTGTGGGCGGGCCCGCACCTGCGCTCGGCCTACGACCGCATGTTTCCGCCGCCCGAGTACGTCAGCGGCGACTACGATGCGCTGTACCGCCAGACGGGCAAGCGCGTGGTGATGTTCTCCACGAGCGATTGTCCCTTCTGCAGCCGCACGCGGGCGTTGTTCGCGCGCGAAGGCGTGGACTACCAGGACTTCCTCATCGACCAGTCGGCCGACGCCAAGCGGCAGTACGAGGCGCTCGGCGGCGGCGGCGTGCCCTTGCTGTACATCGGCGAGCGCCGCATCAGCGGCTACCGCGAGGACACGATCCGCCAGTCGCTGGCGCTGATCAGGCGGCAATGAGGCGATCTCACCGGTATCGGCCGCGAAGGGAGACGCGGCCATCGCACGGGACGGCTGATGCCGTTCCGGCATCGGGAAGGTTCCGGCGACGGACGCGCCGGGCCATCGTGGTTCAACGATCAAGGAGTCTAGCGATGAAAAAGAACCGTCGTGTCAGGACGCTGTTGGCCGTGTGCGCGTTTGCCCTGGGGATCGGCGTCAGCCTGACGGCGTTCGCGCGCCCGTGCTGCAGCAGTTGCGATCCCAACGATCCGGATTCGCGCTGCTGGGCGATCTGCAGCCCGAGCTGCTGAGCACCGCATCGCGTCGAAGGGAGGGGCGGGTGACCGCCCCTCTTTTCGCCTCGGCCTTCGGCCATCGCGCGGGCTAAGATGCGCGCTCCGCGATCCCGCGTTCCGGAGTTCCGCATGCTCTCGCTCTACGATGTGTCCGTGCCCGCGCTCGTGCGCGGCCTGTCCAACCTGTCCCGCCAGCTGGAGATCGGCGCCGCGCACGCGCGCGAGACCGGCATGGATCCGGCCGAACTGGTGCAGGCGCGCCTGGCCCCCGACATGCTGACCCTGGCCGGACAGGTGCAGCGCGCCAGCGACACCGCCAAGTTCGGCGCGGCGCGGCTGTCGCAGGGCGAGGCGCCCAGCTTTCCGGACGAGGAAACCACGCTGGACGAGCTGCAGGCGCGCATCGCCGGCACCATCGCCTACCTGCGCAGCGTGCCGGCCGAGCGCATCGTCGGCGGCGAGGATCGCGAGATCCGCTTCCGCGCCGGACAGCGCGAGCTGCATTTCGTCGCGCGCGACTACGTGCGCGGCTTCATGCTGCCCAATTTCTACTTCCACCTGACCGTCGCCTACGGCCTGTTGCGCCACAAGGGCGTGCCGCTGGGCAAGCTGGATTACCTGGGCGGCCAACAGGCGTGATCTAGGCGGGCAGGTAGGTCCGCGCGAAGAACGCGGCGGTGATCCCGGCGGTCAGCAGCAGCGTCCCGGCGCGCACCACGCGCGCCGGCGCGCGCCGCCCGAGCAGCGCACCGCCGTAGCCGCCGATCACCGCGGCGCCCAGCATCACCAGCGTCTCGGGCCAATGCACGGCGCGGGCGGCGACGAAGATCAGCACCGCGATGGTGTTGGCCGCGCTCACCATCAACGTGCGCGGCGCGTTGAGGCTTTTCAGGTCGCGTCCATCGAGCAGTCCCCACACCGCCATCATCATGATGCCGACGGCGCCGCCGAAGTAGCCGCCGTATACGCCCAGCGCGAACTGGATCGCCACCACCGCCCAGGGGGCGATCCGCCAGCGGCGCCGCAGCCATTCGCCCGCGCGTCCGCCCAGCCACAGCGACAGGAACGCCAGCAGCAGCAACCAGGGCAGCACGGCGTCGAAGGTCCTCGACGGGGTGCGCAGCAGCAGCCAGGCGCCGACGATGCCGCCAACCAGCGTCGCCAGCAACAGGGCGCGCAGCGATGCCGTGCCCACCGGTCCCAGCCCGTCGCGGTAGGCCCAGGCGCTGGCCAGGCCGCCGGGATACAGCGCCACCGTGCTGGAGGCGTTGGCCTGCACCGAGGGCACGCCCGCGGCGATCAGCGCGGGCAGGCTGACGAACGATCCGCCGCCGGCCAGGGCGTTCATCGCACCGGCCGCCAGGCCGGCGAGGAACAGCAGCGCGAATGCATCCATCGCCGGATGCTAGGCGAGCCGCGGCGTCGCCACAATGCCGATCGGCGCTGGCCGGCGAGGAGGCAAATGCCAACCGGACATTGCGGCGCATAGGCCGGAAGTCATGCTCGCGCGCAAGGCACGCTCGCAGCCCGTCGCGAACGCGACGCGAGCCGCATGGCGCGTTGCGTGCTTGCGCTATAGTCGGGCGGTCCAACCGCCCAGCCATCGCGAGGTGCGTCATGATCGTCCTGACCGTCAACGGACAGGAGCAGCGTTTCGACGGTGATCCGTCCATGCCGCTGCTCTGGTACCTGCGCGACACGCTGGGATACACCGGCACGAAATTCGGCTGCGGCATGTCGCTGTGCGGCGCCTGCACCGTGCACCTGGACGGTGCCGCGATGCGCGCCTGCGTCACGCCGGTCGCGGCGGCGGAAGGCAAGCAGGTCACGACGATCGAGGGACTGTCGGCGGACGTCAGCCACCCCTTGCAGAAGGCCTGGCAGACGCTCGACGTCGCCCAATGCGGCTACTGCCAGACCGGACAGATCATGCAGGCCGCCGCGCTGCTCGGCACCAATCCGAATCCCAGCGACGCGGACATCGACAACGCCATGGCCGGCAACATCTGCCGCTGCGGCACCTACACCCGCATCCGCGCGGCGATCAAGCTCGCCGCGGGGCAGCAGGGAGGTGCGGCATGAACCGCCACGACGCGGATGCGGCCAAGCGCGGGGAGTGCATCCGCAACGAGAGCAGGCGCTCGTTCCTGCTCGGCTTCGGCGCCGGCAGCCTGCTGCTCGCGGTGGGCGGCATGCCGCTGGCGCGCGCGCAGGAGGCCGCCAAGTACGGCGGCGCGGCGATGGAGAACGGCTTGCGCGACGATCCGGCGCTGTTCGTCGAGATCGCCGCGGACGGCACGGTCAACATCGTCTGCATCCGCTCGGAAATGGGGCAGGGCGTGCGCACCAGCGTGGCCATGGTGATCGCCGACGAGCTCGGCGCCGACTGGGCGCGGGTCAAGGTGCGGCAGGCGCCCGGCGACGAGGCGCGCTTCGGCAACCAGGACACCGACGGCTCGCGCAGCATGCGCCAGGGCTTCGCCGCCTGGCGCCGCGCCGGCGCCGCCGCGCGCGCCATGCTGGAAGCCGCCGCGGCGGCGATCTGGGGCGTGGACGCCGCGACGGTGAAGGCGGGCGTGCACGAAGTGGTGCATGCGGCATCCGGGCGCAGGCTCGGCTTCGGCGAGCTCGCCGGCAAGGCGGCCGCGCTGCCGGTGCCCAAGGCCGAGGCGCTGGCGCTGAAGGCGCCGTCCGAATTCCGCTACATCGGCAAGGGCAGGACCCATCTGATCGACGGCGCCGACATCGTCGGCGGCCGCGCCCGCTTCGGCATCGACACGCGCGTGGACGGCATGCTGTACGCCGTGGTGGCGCGGCCGCGCGCCTACGGCGACAAGGTCGCCTCGTTCGACGCGGGCGCGGCGGAAAAGCTCGCCGGTGTGGTCAAGGTGCTGCAGCTGGACGCCACGCCGCTGCCGTCCGGCTACCAGCCGCTGGGCGGTGTCGCGGTGGTCGCCGACAACACTTGGAGCGCGATCCAGGCGCGCCAGCAGCTGAAGATCGAATGGACGCGCGGCCCGAACGCCGGCTACGACTCGGTGGCCTACCGCGCGCGCCTGGAAGCCGCCTGCCGGCAACCGGGCAAGCCGGTACGCAACGACGGCGACATCGAGCGCGCGCTGGCCGGCGCGGCCAAGCGCGTGAGCGCCGACTACTACGTTCCGCACCTGGCGCACGCCTCCATGGAACCGCCGGCCGCGGTCGCGCGCGTCGAGGGCGACCGTTGCGAGGTATGGGCCTGTACCCAGGCGCCGCAGGCCGCGCGCGACGAGGTGGCCAAAGCGCTGGGCATCCCGCCGGCCAACGTCACCGTCAACGTGACCCTGCTCGGCGGCGGCTTCGGCCGCAAGTCCAAGCCGGACTTCGTGGTCGAGGCCGCGCTGCTGTCCAAGGCGGTCGGCAAGCCGGTGAAGCTGACCTGGACGCGCGAGGACGACATCGTCAACGACTACTTCCACGCCGTGTCCGTCGAGCATTTCGAGGCCGGACTGGACGCCTCGGGCAAGGTCGCCGGCTGGCTGCACCGCACCGCGTCGCCGGCCATCGCCTCGACCTTCGGTCCCGATCCGGTGCACCTGTCGCCGTCGTTCCTGGCGCACGGCATCCTCGACCTGCCGTTCGCGATCCCGAACGTGCGCCTGGAAACGGCGGAGGCGAAGGCGCATACGCGCATCGGCTGGTTCCGCTCGGTCTACAACATCCCGCACGCCTTCGGCATCCAGAGCTTCGCCGCCGAGCTGGCGCACGCGGCCGGGCGCGACCACAAGGACTTCCTGATCGAGCTGCTCGGCGAGGACCGCAAGTTCGAGCCCAAGGCGCTGGTCGAGGTGCGCAACTACGGCGAGGACCCGGCGCTGTACCCGGTGGACACCGCGCGCTGGAAGCGCGTGATCGAGACCGCCGCCAAGGCCGCGGGCTGGGGCCGCAAGCTCGCCAAGGGGCGGGGGCTGGGCATCGCCGCGCACCGCAGCTTCGTCACCTACACCGCGGTGGTGTGCGAGGTGGAAGTGGGCGAGGACGGCACGCTGTCGATCCCGCGCGTGGACATCGCCGTGGACTGCGGGCCGCAGGTCAATCCCGAGCGCGTGCGCTCGCAGATGGAAGGCTCGGTGATCATGGGCCTGGGCATCGCCCTGCACGGCGAGATCAGCTTCAAGGACGGCGCGGCCCAGCAGAGCAATTTCCACGAGTTCGAAGTGCTGCGCATGAACGAGGCGCCGCGCGAGATCCATGTGCACATGATCGCCGCCGAC
Organism: Luteimonas aquatica; assembly: GCF_022662575.1. Lineage (GTDB taxonomy): Bacteria > Pseudomonadota > Gammaproteobacteria > Xanthomonadales > Xanthomonadaceae > Luteimonas > Luteimonas aquatica. Next base: position 481,787 of record NZ_JALBFU010000001.1, read on the forward strand.
GATTTCGCCCAGCCGCTCGGCGGCGTCGGCGAACCCGGCCTGCCGCCGGTCGCCCCGGCGCTGACCGACGCCATCTTCGCGGCCACCGGCAAGCGCATCCGCGCCCTGCCGGTCCGCGACCAGCTCGCGCCGGCGAAGGCGGCCGACGCGGCCTGAGCCTGGGCGGCGTCGTGGATTGCCCGGCGCCGCGGCGCGCCGAGCAAGGCGCCGGACATCAGGGGTTCGTGCACGCGGCCTGCGTGGATGCAGGGGATTCGCCGCGTGCCGCGGCAATCACCAGCGCCAGCGAGACCGCGACGAAGGCCGCGCCCAGCGGCGCGAGCAGGCGGGCATCGAGGAACTGCAGCGCCAGCGCGCCCAATGCGCCGGACAACGACACCGCGAAATACAGCACGGCCTGATACAGCGCGGTCACGAACGACTGCGTGCCCGGCGGCGCGTGCGCGAGGATGTGGTGCTGCTGCGGCGTGGTCAGCGAGAAGGCGAACACGCCGGACACCACCGCCGCCAGCAGCGCCAGCGGCACCGAGCCGCGCAGCCAGGGGATGGCCAGGAAGATCGCGATCAGTCCCGCCGAGCCCATCGCGATCACCCGCGTGGGCCCGATCCGGTCGGCCAGCCGGCCGGCCAACAGGTTGCCCGCCGTGCCGGCGATGCCGAACAGCAGCAGGATCAGCGTCAGCAGCTGCGGACGCGTCGCGGTCACCGGCGCATAGACCGCGCTGATGTAGGTGTAGGGGATATAGACGCCGGTGAACACCACCATCGTGCGCAGCAGCGCGCCCAGGACCACGCGGTCGCGCAGCGGCGCGAACCGGGCCGCGAAACCGCCGGCGGCCGCTTCGCGCAACGGCGGCACGCGCAAGGCCACCGCGACGCCGGCCACCGCGCCCAGCGCCGTGACCAGCCACAGCGTGAAGCGCCAGTTCCAGAGCGCGCTGATGGCGGTGCCCAGCGGCGCGCCCAGCACCAGCGAGGAGGTCAGCCCGAGCATCACCAGCGCGATCGCCTGGCCACGGCGCTGCGGGCCGGCCAGCGTCGCGGCGGTGGCGCTGGCAGTCGCCGTGTAGAGCCCGGCGCCGGCGGCGGCCACCACCCGCGAGAGCAGCACCATGTCGAAGCCCTGCGCCAGCGCGGTCCAGGCGTTTCCGATCACGAACGCCAGCATCGCCAGGACGAGCGACGTGCGGCGCGGCCAGTGCGCGGTCAGTGCGCCCAGCACGGGCGTGCTCAGGGCATAGGCCAGCGAGAACACGGTCACCAGCTGGCCCGCGGCGGCGACGCTGACCTGCATGGTCGAGGCCACCGAGGGCAGCACGCCGGCGATCACGAAGGCGTCGGTGCCCACGGCGAAGGTGCCGAGCGTGAGCATGGCGACGGGACCGCGCCAATGCGGCGAAGCGGCGGCGGGAGAAGTGCTGTCCGGATGGGGGTTCATGGATACGATGCCGATCGTTAATTACGACCAATATCGTAATACTCGAGGGTCGCGGCGATTATCGACTATTACGATACTCATCGTATCATCGGCGGGACTGCTAAGATGGCCGGACACCGATATTCCGCCCCCATCTTCCCGCCATGCGACAAGAAGACACCTGGCTGCCGCAGCCGGACCTCGCCAGGATCGACATCGGCACGGTGCTGCAATCGCTGGCCGATCCGGTGCGGCTGCAGATGATCCGGCAGCTCGATGCCCTCGGCGAGGCCACCTGCTCGGAGCTGGAGATGCCGGTGAAGATCTCCACCGTCTCCCATCACATGACCCAGCTGCGCCTGGCCGGCCTGGTCTCCACGCGCATCGTCGGCACGGCGCGGCCCAGCCGCCTGCGCAAGGCGGAACTGGAGAAGCGTTTCCCCGGCCTGCTGCGCGCGGTGTTGCGCGCCGCGCGGTAGCGGCGGTCCGGCGACGATCAGGCCGGCTGCAGCGTCCGACTGAACACGCTGGTTCCCTCGATGTCGCGCAGGTCCACCGTCAGCGCCCGCGTGTGCGGGTCGATGTTCACCTCGCCGAAGAACTGGTAGCCCGAGAGCGGCGAGGCGTTCGGCGCCGGCGGCGCCTTCTGGAACACCACGCGCGGCCCGAAGGTGGCGTCGAGCGCGTTCGGGCCGAATCCGCCGGCGTTCAGCGGCCCGGCCACGAATTCCCAGAACGGATCGAAGTCCTGGAACGAGGCCTGGTCCGGGTCGTAGTAGTGCGCCGCGCAGTAATGCACGTCCGCGGTCAGCCATACGACGTTGGCGACGCCGCGGATCGCGCGCAGCAGTTCGGCAAACTCCAGCTCGCGGCCGCGCGGCAGCCCCGGCTCGCCGTTGGCCACCGCCTCCCAGCGCGCGCGGCCCTGCGCGTCGACGCCGTCGGGCACCTGCAGGCCGAGCGGCATGTCGGCGGCGACGACCTTCCAGGTCGCGCGCGATTGCTTCAGCGCACGCGCGAGCTCGCGCAACTGCCGGCGGCCCAGGAACGCGGTGTCGGCGCCGGGTTCGAGCTGCAGGTTGGCGGTGTTGGGCCCGCGGTAGCTGCGCATGTCGAGCATGAACACATCCAGCAGCGGCCCGTAGCGGACCACGCGCTCGATGCTCGCCTGGCGCGCGCCGCGCGGCTGGCGCTGCGGCGAGTATTCGAGGAAGGCCTGGCGCGCGCGCCGCACCAGCACGTCGATGTCCTTGACGGTATAGCGCGGATCGGCGCTCAGGTCCTTGGACGGCGACCAGTTGTTGACGACCTCGTGGTCGTCCCATTGCCACAGCTGCGGCACCTGCGCGGCGAAGCGCCGCAGGTTGGCGTCGCGCAGGTTGTAGCGGTAACGGCCGCGGTACTCGTCGAGGGTCTCGGCGACCTTGTGCACGCCCTCGGCGACCAGGTTGCGCCAGATGCGGCCGTCCTCGGCCGCCTGCTCGGCGGAGATCGGGCCGTCGGCGTAGATGGTGTCGCCCGAATGCAGGAAGAAGTCCGGATCGCGCTGGCGCATGCTCTCGAAGATGCGCATGCCGCCGAACTCGGGATTGATGCCCCAGCCCTGGCCGGCGACGTCGCCGCCCCAGACGAAGCGCACCGGGCGCGGTCGCCGCCAGTCGACCGGCGCCGCGCGCAGCCGTCCTTCGCTCCAGGCGCTGAAGGCGCCGCTGCGCGCGTCCTCGAAGGCCACGCGCACCTGGCGCTGCGCCGGGCCGGGCAGCAGCGGCACGTCCAGGCGCGCGGTGAAGTCGGAGGCGGCGTTGGCCAGCGGCCCGCGCAGGCGCAGCGGCCGGCGCCAGTGGATGTCGTCGCCGATCTCCACCCACATCCACGACGGCCGGTCGCTGCGCGCCCAGATCGTGGCCTGGCGCTCGCCGACGTCGCCGAACTGGATGCCGTAGTCGAGCCTGGGCCGCGCGGACTCGGCGGTGAGGATCGCCGGTGCGGCGCAGGAGGGCAGGGCCCAGCTCGCCACGCCCGCGCCCAGGACGCTGCCCGACTGCAGCAGGAAACGGCGGCGCGAAGCGTGGCGATCGGTCATGGCGGCGGCTCGACGATGCGGGGGAATCCCCAACCTAGTGGCCGCAGGTTGCAATCGCGTTGCGTCAGCCGGCGAAGGTGTCGAACAGCAGTTTCAGGTTCAGGCCGACGATCAGCAGCGCGATCGCCCAGGCCAGCCGCGTCAGCCAGCGCGGCGTGACCAGCGCGCCCATCTTGCCGCGGTCGGACACGAAGCGCACCAGCGGGATCACCGCGAAAGGCAGCTGCATCGACAGCAGCACCTGGCTGAACACCAGCAGCTTGGCCGTGCCCTGTTCGCCGTAGAGCGAGGTGACGACCACCACCGGCACGATGGCGATGCCGCGCGTGACCAGTCGCCGCGCCCAGTCGGGCAGGCGCAGGCGCAGGAAGCCTTCCATCACGATCTGTCCGGCCAGCGTCGCGGTCACCGTGGAATTGGCGCCGGAGGCGAGCAGGGCGACGGCGAACAGCGTGGAGGCGATGCCGACGCCCAGCATCGGCGAGAGCAGTTCGTGGGCCTGCTCGATCTCCTGCACGTCGGTGCGGCCGTTGGCGTGGAACACCGCCGCGGCCATGATCAGGATCGCGGCGTTGACGAACAGCGCCAGCATCAGCGCGACGGTGCTGTCGGTCACCGCGAAGCGCAGCGCGGCGCGGCGGCCCTCGTCGGTGCGCGGATAGGCGCGCGTCTGCACGATCGAGGAATGCAGGTACAGGTTGTGCGGCATCACCGTGGCGCCGATGATGCCGATGGCCAGATAGAGCGCCGCCGGGTCGGTGACCACGCGCGCCTGCGGCACGAAGCCGCCCAGCACCTCGCGGATCGGCGGCGCGGCCAGCGCCATCTGCACCGCGAAGCAGGCGAAGATCACCAGCAGCAGCGCGATCACGAACGCTTCCAGGGTGCGGAAGCCGCGCTTCATCAGGTACAGGATCAGGAACACGTCGATCGCGGTGATCACGGCGCCGGCGGTGAGCGGAATGCCGAACAGCAGGTTGAGCGCGATCGCGGTGCCGATCACCTCGGCCAGGTCGCAGGCGATGATCGCCGCCTCGCAGGCCAGCCACAGCAGGAAATTGACCGGCCTGGAGTAGTGGTCGCGGCAGGCCTGGGCGAGGTCGCGGCCGGTGGCGATGCCCAGCCGCGCGGCCAGCGCCTGCAGCACGATCGCCATCAGGTTGGAGAGCAGGATCACCGACAGCAGCGTGTAGCCGAACTTCGAGCCGCCGCTGATGTCGGTCGCCCAGTTGCCCGGGTCCATGTAGCCCACGGAGACCATGTAGCCGGGGCCGAGGAAGGCGAACAGGCGCCGCCACCACAGGCTGGAGTGGGGCACGGCGACGCTGGCGTTCATCGCGCCCAGGCTGGGCGCGGCCGGCTCCTCGGCCTGTCGCCAGGCCGGCGTGGGGGTCGAGCAGGGCAGGCGTTCGGCCATGCGCTGGGGGATCGGTCGCGGGGCTGGTGTAAATATAGCAATTGCTAATTTATAAAGCAAAGGCGGTAAAAATGAATCCGCCGCGAAATCGCCGCGCATTCGGGGGACAATGGCCGACCACGCCGGGGCGGAGCCGCGGCGCCAGCGAAAGAGGATTCCGGGATGGCCCAGCGCGCCTCCAAACCCTCGGCCGCCGACGACGCCTCCGGGCTGGTCGATGCCGAGGTCCATGCCGAGACGTTCCGCCACGTGCGCGAGGCGCACCGATCGGAATTGATCGAGGACTACGTCGAGCTGATCTCCGACCTCATCGCCGACGGCGGCGAGGCGCGCCAGGTCGACATCGCCGCGCGCCTGGGCGTGGCGCAGCCGACCGTGGCCAAGATGCTCAAGCGCCTGGTGAAGAGCGGGCTGGCGCAGCAGCGCCCGTACCGCGGCATCTTCCTCACCGAGGCCGGCGAGCGGCTCGCCGCCGAGAGCCGCGAACGCCACCGTACCGTGGAGAACTTCCTGCTCGCGCTCGGCGTGGACGCGGACACCGCGCGGCGCGACGCGGAGGGCATCGAGCACCACGTCAGCGAGTCGACGCTGGCGGTGTTCGCCGAATTCGTGCGGCGCGCGCAGGACAAGCGGTGAGCGCGTCGGTGCAGGCGGACGGCCCGGCGCTCGCGCCCGAGGATGCGCGCTGGATGCGGCACGCGCTGGCCCTGGCCGACCGCGCCGAGCGCGAGGACGACGAGATCCCGGTCGGCGCGGTGCTGGTCGATGCCGCGGGCGAGATCGTCGGCGAAGGCTGGAACCGCAACATCGGCGACCACGATCCGACCGCGCACGCCGAGATCGTGGCGCTGCGCGCCGCCGGCCGCCGTCTCGGCAACCACCGCCTGATCGGCTGCACCCTGTACGTCACGCTCGAACCCTGCGCGATGTGCGCGATGGCCATGGTGCATGCGCGCCTGGCGCGCGTGGTCTATGCCGCGGCCGACCCCAAGACCGGCGCCGCCGGCAGCGTCTTCGACCTGCTCGCCGATCCGCGCCACAACCATCGCGTGCAGGTGCACGGCGGGGTGCTGGCCGAGAAAGCGGGCGCGCGGCTGAGCAACTATTTCCGGCGCAAGCGCGGCAAGCCGCCGCTGGGCGAGTCCTGAGGCGTCGCCGGACGTCCCGTCCGCCGACTGCCGAAGGGCAGGGCCGCTTCGGGAACGTCAGCGGTCCGCGCGCGGCCGCGCTTCCCCGGCCGCGGTTTCCGCGGATCTGTCGGCCGCCTGCTCGCGCTTGCGCATGCGCGCGATCGCGTGGCGATGGTCCATTTCCTCGTTGATCGTGGCCACCGCCATCCTGGCCTCGCGCGCCAGGTACAGGCTCGCGGCGAACATCGCCAGCACACCCAGCGCCGCCAGCACCGTCGGCAGCAGGCCGATGCGGTAGCCGACGAACGCGTCCGCCGCCAGGCTGAGGCTGGTGCCGACGAAGCAGCTGATCGCCGCGTACAGGCACTGCCCGCCGTGCAGGATCAGCACGCTGCGTCGCCGCTGGATGCCGATGCGGCGCTCGAGCAGCTCGCGGTATTCCGGATCGGAAGTGTCTTCCAGTTCCTTCAGCACCACGCGCAGTCGGTCGTTGATGCGCGCCAGGCGGTTGTTGGCCGAGGTCAGCAGCGAGGCGGTGGCGGTCAGGAAGAACGCCGGCGCCAGCATCGCGGTCAGGACTTCGTAGTGGGCGAGGGCGGGACTGGGCATGGCGGCTGCACGGGACGGGCCTGCGCTATCATGCCGCGCTCCGGCCACCGCGACGAGTCATGACGGCGAATTCCGAAAGCGAAGGACGACTGATCTGGATCGACCTGGAGATGACCGGGCTCGATACCGACCGCGATTCGATCCTCGAAATCGCCACCGTGGTCACCGATTCCGAGCTCAACGTGCTGGCCGAGGGCCCCGAGTTCGCCATCGCCCAGCCCCTGGCTGCGCTCGAGGCCATGGACGAATGGAACCGCCACCAGCACGCCAAATCCGGGCTGTGGCGGCGCGTGCTGGAGGAGGGCGTGTCGATGGCCGAGGCCGAGGCGCGGACCCTGGCCTTCCTGCAGCGCTGGGTCGGGCACGGGCACTCGCCGATGTGCGGCAACTCGATCTGCCAGGACCGGCGCTTCCTGCACCGGCAGATGCCGTCGCTGGAAAAGCACTTCCACTACCGCAACCTCGACGTCAGCACGCTCAAGGAGCTGGCGCGGCGCTGGGCACCCGAGGTGCTCTCCGGCGTGCACAAGGAATCGGCGCATACCGCGCTCAGCGACGTGCGCGACTCGATCGCCGAACTGCGCCACTACCGCGCGTTCATGGGCCGCTTCGCCGCGGGCGCGGCCGGATAACGCCGCCGCCTCACTCCGGATCGCCGGAAGGCTCGTGCCGCCTGTCCTCCAGGCGCGCGGGCGCCAGGCCGCCTGCAGCCGGCTGCAGGGCGGGCTCGCCCTCGCTGGCGTGGTGGTAGACGTGGACGTCGCGTTGCGGGAAGGGGATGCTGATGCCCAGGCGATCGAAGGCCTGCTTGATGCGCTCGGTCAGCTCGCACTTGGTCACGAAGTAGTCGTCGTTGCCGACATGGCAGCGGATGCCGAGGTTGACGCTGTTGTCGGCGAGCGCGTAGACCAGCACGTTCGGTGCCGGCTTGGCCAGGATGCGGCGGTCGTCCTGCATCTCCCGCAGCGCGGCCGCGCGCGCGACCCCGATGTCGTCCTGATAGCCGATGCCGACGACCAGTTCGATCCGGCGCATGACGTCCGGCGTGAGGTTGATGATCGAATCGCTGGTGATCAGGCTGTTGGGCAGCACGATGGTCTGGTTGTCGGCGCCGCGCAGCGTGGTCTGGAAGATGCTCACCGCCTCGACCTGGCCGGTCTCGCCGGCGATGGTGACGATGTTGCCGACGCGGAACGGCTTGAGGGTGACCAGCATCACGCCGGAGGCGATGTTGGAGAGAGAGTCCTTCAGCGCCAGGCCGATCGCCAGGCCCGCGGCGCCCAGCACCGCCAGCATCGAGGTCATCGGCACGCCGATGGTCTGCAGCGCCGCCAGCCCCAGCACCACCGCCAGGATCACGTAGACGGCCTTGCGCAGGAACTGCACGGCGGTGGACTCGAGCTGCGCGCGCGTGAGCGCCCGCTCGACCAGGGCGGCCACCCACTTGGCCACGCGCAGGCCGATCAGCAGCAGGAGCAGGGCGGCCAGCAGGCGCAACCCCCAGGTCAGCGCGATCGCGCCCCATTCGGAGCCTTGCAAGGTCTTGATCCAGGAATCCATGGGTCCTTTCGAAAATAGCGGCGAACAAAAACAAAGCGCCCCGCATGAGCGGGGCGCAGCGCATGATAGGACAACGGATGTTTGCGCGGCATTAAACCGCTGTACGTCGCCTTAAGTGGCCTTGGCCTTCGACTTCGCCAGCTTCAGCCAGGTGTCGACCACGGTATCGGGATTGAGCGAGACCGACTCGATGCCTTCGCGCATCAGCCACTCGGCCAGATCGGGATGGTCGCTCGGCCCCTGGCCGCAGATGCCCACGTACTTGCCCTTGGCGCGCGCGCTCTTGATCGCCAGCGACAGCAGCTTCTTCACCGCCGGGTCGCGCTCGTCGAACAGGTGCGCGACGATGCTCGAGTCGCGGTCCAGGCCCAGGGTGAGCTGGGTGAGGTCGTTGGAGCCGATCGAGAAGCCGTCGAAGATCTCCAGGAACTCGTCGGCGAGCAGCGCGTTGGACGGCACCTCGCACATCATGATGATCTTCAGGCCGTTCTCTTCCTGCTTCAGGCCGTTGGCGGCCAGCACCTCGATCACCTTGCGGCCTTCCTCGAGCGTGCGCACGAACGGGATCATCACCCACAGGTTGTCCAGGCCCATCTCCTCGCGCACCTTGCGCACCGCCTTGCACTCCAGCGCGAAAGCGGCGGCGAAGGACGGATCGACGTAGCGGCTGGCGCCGCGGAAGCCGATCATCGGGTTCTCCTCGTGCGGCTCGTAGTTGCCGCCGCCGATCAGGTTGGCGTACTCGTTGGACTTGAAGTCCGACAGGCGCACGATTACCGGGTTGGGTGCCACGGAAGCGGTGAGGGTGGCGATGCCCTCGGCCAGGCGGTCGACGTAGAAGCTGACCGGGTCGGCGTAGCCGGCGGTCTTGGCGTCGATCTTCCTCTTCGTTTCCGCGTCCTGCTTGCCGTACTCGAGCAGCGCGTTGGGATGTACGCCGATATGGGCGGCGATGATCATCTCCAGGCGCGCCAGACCGATGCCGGCATTGGGCAGCATGGCGAAATCGAACGCGCGCTCGGGATTGGCGACGTTCATCATGATCTTCAGCGGCGCCGGCGGCATCGACGACAGATCTGTGGTGATGCGCTCGAAGGGCAGGCTGCCGCCGTAGATGAAGCCGGTATCGCCCTCGGCGCAGCTGACGGTGACCTCGCTGCCGTCCCGGATGGCGTCGAGCGCGTTGCCGGTGCCGACCACCGCGGGCACGCCGAGCTCGCGCGCGATGATCGCGGCATGGCAGGTGCGGCCGCCGCGATTGGTGACGATGGCCGCGGCGCGCTTCATCACCGGCTCCCAGTCGGGATCGGTCATGTCGGCGACCAGCACGTCGCCGGGCTGGACGCGGCTCATGTCGTCGAGCGAGCGCACCACGCGGGCGACGCCGCTGCCGATCTTCTGGCCGATGGCGCGGCCCTCGGCGACCACCTCGCCGCGCTTCTCGAGCTGGAAGCGCTCGATCTGCGTGGCCTTGGCGCGCGACTTCACCGTTTCCGGGCGCGCCTGCACGATGAAGAGCTTTCCGCTGACGCCGTCCTTCGCCCATTCCACGTCCATCGGGCGGCCGTAGTGCTTCTCGATGATCAGCGCCTGGCGCGACAGCTCGTGCACGTCCTCGTCGCTGATCGAGAACTTGCCGCGCAGCTCGGCCGGCGTGTCCTCGTTGCGCACGCGCTCGCCGGGCTTGTCCGAGTACACCATGCGGATCTGCTTGGCGCCGATCGAGCGGCGCAGGATCGCTTGATTGTTGCCCTTCTGCAGCGTCGGCTTGTAGACGTAGAACTCGTCCGGATTCACCGCGCCCTGCACCACGTTCTCGCCCAGGCCGTAGCTGGAGGTGACGAACACCACCTCGCGGAAGCCAGACTCGGTGTCGAGGGTGAACAGCACGCCGGACGCCCCCACGTCCGAGCGCACCATCAGTTGCACGCCGGCGGAGAGGAACACGTCCTCGTGCTTGAAGCCGTGGTGGACGCGGTAGGCGATGGCGCGGTCGTTGTACAGGCTGGCGAACACCTCCTTGACCTTGCGCACCACGTCGTCGGCGCCGACCACGTTGAGGAAGGTTTCCTGCTGGCCGGCGAAGGAGGCGTCGGGCAGGTCCTCGGCGGTGGCCGAGGAGCGCACCGCCACGGCCACGTCGCCGCCGGCCGCGCCGCCGTTGTCCTTGCACAGCTGCGCGTAGGCGCTGCGGATGTCGGCGTCGAGCTCGGGCTGCAGCGGCGCGTCGATCACCCAGCCGCGGATCTCCTTGCCGGCCGCGGTCAGCGCCGGCACGTCCTCCACGTCGAGCGTGGCCAGGCGGTCGAAGATGCGCTGGTGCAGGTCGTTGTGCGCGATGAAGGCCTTGAACGCGTCGGCGGTGGTGGCGTAGCCGCCCGGGACCGAGACGCCGAGCTTGGCGAGGTTGCCGATCATCTCGCCAAGCGAGGAATTCTTGCCGCCGACCTGGGCGAGGTCGGTCAGGCGCAGGTCGTGCAGCCACAGGATGTTGGCGCTCAAAATCGGGCACTCCAGGGTTCGGGCAAGGGGGGAGGCGAGGCAGGACCCGCCGAAGTTGTTATTTTACCCGCCGCGATGCGCCACGCATCCCTGGAGGCTTAACACGTGACCACGCGCCCGGTCTTCTACGTTTCCGACGGCACCGGCATCACCGCCGAAACCATCGGCCACAGCTTGCTGACCCAGTTCACTGAAACCGTTTTCGTCACCGACCGCATCCCCTTCGTCGACAGCCCGGAACGCGCCCGCGAGGTCGCCGAGCGCATCCGCGCCTCCGGGGAGACCTTCTCCTCGCGGCCGATCGTGGTCAGCTCCTGCGTCGATCCGGCCATGACCCTGCTCATCGCCGAAAGCGGCGCGCTGATGCTGGACGTGTTCGCGCCCTTCATCGAGCCGATGGAGAAGGAGCTGGGGCAGGGCAGGCAGTCGCGGGTCGGCCAGGCGCACGGCATCGCCGATTTCGAGGTGTACCACCGCCGCATCAATGCGATGAACTACGCGCTCACCCACGACGACGGCATCGCCATCAACTACGACGAGGCCGACCTGATCCTGGTGGCGGTCTCGCGCGCCGGCAAGACGCCGACCTGCGTGTACCTCGCGCTGCACTACGGCGTGCGCGCGGCGAACTATCCGCTCACCGAGGAAGACCTCGAACACGACCGCCTGCCGCCGCGCCTGCGCGCGCACCGCAGCAAGCTCTTCGGGCTGACCATCGACCCGACCCGGCTGCAGCAGATCCGCCAGGAGCGGCGCCCGAACTCGCGCTACGCGGAACTGGAAACGTGCCGGCGCGAAGTGACGGCGGCCGAGGCGCTGTTCCGCGCCGAGCGCATTCCGGTGCTGAGCACCACGCACACCTCGATCGAGGAGATCGCCAGCAAGGTGCTGACCACCCTGGGCATCCATCGCGAGATGTTCTGAACGGTTCCGGGCGTTCGCGGTCCGGGCCGCGCGCCGCGGCCTGTCGTTTCCGTCTCGGAAGGGCCGGCGCCGCGGGAAATTCCGGCTCGGCGGGAATCGCGAAAGAGCTTCTACATTAGGCGCCCCCGGCGGGTTCGTCAATGCTGCCGCGATCGCCGTCGGGCGTGTAGGATCGGCCCATGTCGCACGTCGTCTCCCGCGCCGAACGCATTCCCCGGCTTACCCGTTTCGGTTGGCTGATGGGCTTGTACGCGGAGAACTTCAATCGCCTCACGCGACTGTTCGAACCGGCCGATCTCGCGCCCGGCACTTATGTCTCCGACATCGGCGACGGCCTCGGCCTGCGCCTGGAGGTGATCGAGCAGCATGCCTATACCTGCGAGCTGCGCATGACCTACGCCATGCGCGATCCGCTCACCGGAGAGCCGGATCCCTCGGCCTTCCTGCGGCTGTATCGCGACGCGCGGCAGGTGGAGGCGACGCATTGCTACGTCGGCCGTCGCTGGCAGGACGTGATCGGCATGTATCCGCCGCCGGCCGAGGTGCTCGGCCATCGCCTGCGCATGAACACCTTTCTCGGCAAATGGCTGCAGTACCTGGCCGAGCGCGGCCACGGCGTGGCCACCCTGCGCCCCGCCGAAGCCGAATCGGCGCCGGAATCGATCGTTTCTTGAAGGCCGTCGCAGCTTCTTTTAATGATCCGTTCACCGCTTTTACGCCCAGCAAACGAGCGCGGGGGAAGGGAGTGCTAGCATCCTCGGGACGCGCGCGAATGCGCATGAGGAGAGCTCCATGACCAAACTCGACAAACCCTTGCGGCGCGAAGTGCAGATCGGCGACAAGGCATACACCCTCACCATCGATCCCGATGGCCTCAAGCTGGTCGAGAAAGGGCATCGCAAAGGCGTCGAAGTGAGCTGGAGCTCGATCGCCGGCGGCGAGCATCAGGATGCGCAGGGCGCGATGGGCTGAAACGCGGTCCGATTAACGCGGCCCGATCGCGGCGCCGACCGGGGCGCCAACGACAAACGCGACAAGGCCCGCCATTGGCGGGCCTTGTCGTTTGCAGCAATAGATGGCGTCCCCACGGGGATTCGAACCCCGGTCGCTACCGTGAAAGGGTAATGTCCTAGGCCTCTAGACGATGGGGACGCGGTAGAACCAGAAACGCATTCGGTCGGGCCTAACGACCTGAAATGTGGTGGAGCCAGGCGGGATCGAACCGCCGACCTCCTGCATGCCATGCAGGCGCTCTCCCAGCTGAGCTATGGCCCCACGGCTGGAAAGCGCGAAATTGTAATGATCGGTTGTGCGGTGCGCAAGCGGTTGGCGGCAATTGTTTCGGGGGCGCGCGCTCCCGGGGCTGCGGGCGCGGCGCGCGCCGGCTATGGTTGCCGGTGCGTTTCCCGAGAAAAAGGCCGTTTTGCCGATGCCCCAGGACAGGATCCCTTCGCCTTCGGCGGCCGTCCCGGCGTCCGCGCAAGCGCCGCGCGCCTGGCAGGCGCCGCTCGCCGGTTATCGTTGGGACAGGCAGACGATCGGCTGTTCGGGCGCGGCCGTGTACCGGCTGTCCGCGCCCGGGCGTCCGACGCTGTTCGCCAAGACCGACCTGGCCGGGCCGATGTGCGAACTGCCCGACGAGGCGGCACGGCTGCGCTGGTTCGCCGCGAAGGGCATCGCCTGCCCCGAGCTCCTGGCACAGGCCCGTGCCGACGGGCACGAATGGCTGCTGCTCGGCGCCGTGCCCGGGCGGGATCTGGCCTCGGTGCCGCCGGGCGATCCGCAACGCGTCGTGCGCATCGCCGCCGACGCGCTGCGCGCGCTGCATCGCGTCGACGCCGTCGATTGTCCGTTCGACCACCGTCTGGAACAGCGGATCGCGCGTGCCGGCGAACGCCTGCGCGCGGGGCTGGTCGACGAGGACGATTTCGACGAGGAGCGCCTGGGGCAGGGCGGGGCGGCGCTCTTCGAGCAAGTGCGGGCGCGGCGACCGCGCGACGAAGACCTGGTGTTGACCCACGGCGATGCCTGCCTGCCGAACCTGATGGCCGACGCGGCCGGCTTCACCGGCTTCGTCGATTGCGGGCGCGCCGGGCTGGCCGATCGGCACCAGGACCTGGCGCTGGCCGCCTGGAGCATCCGCCACAATCTCGGCGAGGCCTGGGTCGCGCCTTTCCTGGCGCGCTACGGCGGCGCGATCGATACCGAACGGCTGGCGTTCTATCGCCTGCTCGACGAGTTCTTCTGAGCCGTTCAGGCGCCGCAGGCCGCTCCCGACCATGCCTTCCGAGCGATTGACATGCGCCTTGGCGCAGTCGCACATTGCCGCCGGTATGGAGCTGTGCCGGGACGTCGTGGTGTCCGAGTCGCCGTTGGAAAAGTTGAGGGAAGGGACGTTGCCGGCCGAGGAGGATAGCTTCGGCGTCTTCGTGCGCGAGCATCAGCCCGAACTGCTGCGCTTCTTCCAGGGGCGCGTTTCGCAGAACCAGGATGCGGCCGACCTGGCCCAGGAAAGCTGGACGCGGCTGATGCGCTATCGCGGGCAGCAGCCGCCGGAGGCCCTGCGCAATCTGCTGTTCAGCATCGCGCGCAACTTGCTCAATAATCATTGGCGCTGGACGCGCCTGCGCCAGATCGAGCAACCCACCGATTTCAGCGGATTCGACGTGGCTTCCGAAATGCCCAATCAGGAGCGCGAGCTGCACGGGCAGCATTCCCTGCAGCGGCTGGAAGCCGCAGTGGCCGCCCTGCCGCCCAAGTGCCGCACGGTGTTCCTGCTCAGCCGGGTGGAGGGGCTCAGCAACGGCGAGATCGCCCGGCGCTGCGGCGTTTCCGTGAAGATGGTCGAGAAACACCTGGCCCGCGCCCTGATGAAGTGCCGGGCACAGGTAGGAGATTGGGGCGCTTGAGGGTTGATGCAGTCATGACCCCCATCGACGACTCGATCCGACAGGCCGCCGCCGACTGGTTCGCCAGGCGGCGCGACGGCATCCGTTCCGCGGACGCGGACGCGGCCTTCGAGGACTGGCGCCGGCGCAGCGCCGACCACGCCCGCGCCTACGCCGACCTCGAACGCGCCTGGGACGACTGGGGCGCGGCGGCGCGCGAATCGCCGCGGCTGCGCGCCATGGCCGCCGAGGCCCTGGCGGCCACGGCCAGGCCGCCGCGGCGCGTGCCCTGGAAGCCCCTGCTGCTGGCGGCCAGCGTGGCCGCCATGGCCGTGCTCGGCGTCTGGCATCTGCTGCCCACGTCCGTGCCCGAGACCCCGCAAGCCGTGGTCTACCGCACGCAGGTGGGAGAGCAACGCAGCGAACGGCTCGCCGACGGCTCGCGGATCATCCTCAACACCGACAGCGAGCTGCGCGTGCGCTACGGCGCGGCGAAGCGCGAGATCGCGCTCACGCGCGGCGAGGCCCTGTTCGAGGTCGCCCACGACCCGCGGCACCCCTTCGTCGTCGCGGCGGCCGGCGGCACCGTGACCGCGCTCGGCACGCGCTTCCGGGTGCGCGACGATGCCGGCGCCGCGGCGGTGACCTTGCTGGAAGGCAAGGTGGAAGTGGCCGCGCTGCGCCAGCGCAGGGTGCTCGCGCCGGGGGACGAGGCGCGCTACGGCGGCGCGGCCGCGGATATCCGCGTGCGCCGGGTCGACCCGGAGGCGGCCATCGGCTGGATCCAGGGACGCCTGGATTTCAACGGCCTGCCGCTGGCCGAGGCGGTGGCCGAGGCCAACCGCTATTCGGCGGTGAAGCTGCGCCTGGGCGATCCGGGCCTGGCCGACCTGCAGGTCGGCGGCAGCTTCCGCACCGGCGACAACGCCGCCATCGCGGCCGCCTTCGCCGCCGCGTTCCCGGTCCGGGTGGCCAGCCGCGACGGGCAGGAAATCGTGCTGATGCCCCGGAAATAGGGGCGTCATGCCCGGCAGCGGCCTGGAACCGCGACGGGGTTGGGGTGGGGGTAGGGTTTTCGGGGACTGGATTGTTATCCCCATGTGTAGACGGGCATCGGCGAACGATGTCCGTACCCAATGGGGAGAGCATGGATAGGGCAGGCAAGGGCGACTGGCTGAATCTGGCGTTGCACATCGCGTTGGGCCTCGCGCTCGGTATGGCCGTGCCCATCGCCGCGGCGCAGTCGTCCGCGCATGCGGACGCCATGCGCCAGTACGACATTCCCGCCGGACCGCTGTCGCGGGCGCTCAGTGCCTGGGGCGCGCAAAGCGGCAGCCAGCTGGTGTTCGCTCCGGACCTGGTGGCCGCCAAGACCAGCAAGCCGGTATCCGGCCGATACACGGCCGCCCAGGCCCTGGACCGGCTGCTGAGCGGGTCGGGCCTGGCCTGGGAACGGACGGGCGATGCCACCGTGGTGCTGCGCAAGGCGCCGCCGCCCAAGCCGGCCAGGCGCGCCGCGCCGACGGTCTCCGATGCCGCGCAAGCGCCGGAACCGCAGACCCTGGAACGGCTGCTGGTCACCGGTTCCAACATTCCGCGCGGCGACCTGGAAACCGCCTCGCCCGTGCAGGTGATCACCCGCCAGGAGATCGACCGCACCGGCAAGAGCAATCTTGCCGACTACCTGCAGGGACTGACCGCCGACGGCCAGGGGTCGATCCCCAAGACCTTCGGCAGCGGCTTCGCCGCCGGCGGCACCGCGCTTTCGCTGCGCGGCCTGGGTGCCAGCAACACCCTGATCCTGGTCAATGGCCGCCGCATGGCCTCCTTCGGGCTGGCCGACGACGGCCAGAAGCTGTTCACCGACCTCAGCACGATTCCGCTCGAGGCCGTGGAGCGCATCGAAGTGCTCAAGGACGGCGGCTCGGCGATCTACGGCTCCGACGCCATCGCCGGAACCGTCAACATCATCCTGCGCCAGGAGGCGCCGGCGACCGTGGTCAAGGCCGGGTACGGCGTGTCCGGCGAGGGCGATGCGCAGACGCGCTCGGGCTCGATCCTGACCGGCAGCGGCGATCTGGCCAAGGACGGCTACAGCGTGTTCTTGAGCATCGAGGGCACGCGCGAGGACGGGCTGCGCGTGAGCGATCGCCGCGACCGCAAATGGATCGGCAGCGGCGACTGGCGGCGCTGGGGATACAGGGCCGGCGAGGACCTCCTGTCCGGCGTGATCCCGCCCGAGGGCGCGGCGCAGGCCTCGCCGGTCGGTGCGGTGGAACGGGCACCGGGCGATTGGGTATCGCTTCCCGGATGCTCGAAACTCTCCGATGTCGTGCCTCAGGACCCGGGCGGCGGCTGCCTGTGGGATCCGGCACGATTTCGCGACCTGACTCCCGAGTCGCGCTCGATCAACATCTATTCGCACGGCAGCTTCGCGATCTCCGACACCGCCGAGCTGTATGCCGAACTCAGCTATGCGCGCAAGCGCACGCATTCCATCACCACGCCTTCCTCGGTGTCCGGCCTGTGGGGACCGGTGAACGCCAGCAGCGGCGCCGGCGCGGTGCGCCTGGGCGCCGACCATCCGGACAATCCCTACGGCGCCGCCGTACGCCTGCGCTATTCGGCGTTCGACGTCGGGCCGCGCACCAACAGCACCGACAACGCCCTGGTCCGCGTGCTCGTCGGCACCAAGGGCACCGCCGGCGCCTGGGACTACGACCTCGGCTATTCGCATTCGCAGAGCGATTTCGATGCCGTCAAGACCGGCTACCTGCATTACGATCGCGTCCGGCAGGTGCTCACCGATCCGCAGAGCCCGGTCGGATACTGGCGGCTCGGCGTCAATGCCGACTTGAACTCGCGCGCGCTCTACGACTACATCTCGCCGCGCCTGCGCTCGCAGGCCAGCACCGAGCTGGACACCTTCGACGCCAAGGCCTCTCGCTCGCTGGTCGAGCTGCGCGGCGGGCCGCTCGGTCTGGCGCTGGGCATGGAGGCGCGCCGGCAGGCCATTTCGCTCGAACCCACTACGCTGACCGAGACGAGCCAGATCATCGGCATGGGCTACAACGCCTACGACGGCGTCGAGCAGGTCTCGGCCGTCTACGGCGAGTTGCGCGCGCCGCTGAGCAAGTCGCTGGAACTCTCCGGCGCCGTGCGCGTGGACAAGTACCGGAACTACAAGGCCATCGCCACGCCGAAGCTCGGCGTCAAGTGGCGGGCGCTGTCCTGGATGGCGCTGCGCGCCACCTACTCGGAGGCGGTGCGCGCGCCGAGCCCGATCGAGGCCGGCAACGGCGGCCTGTCGAGCTTCACCTCCGCCCAGGACCCGATCCGCTGCCCCGACAACGTTCCCGCGCCGGGCGCCAATCCCGGCGACTGCCTGCCGCAGACGGTCGCGATCTTCATCGCCCCCAACCGCGACCTCAAGCCCGAGCGCGCGCGCTACACCACGGTGGGCCTGGTGCTCGATCCCACGCCGACCACCTCGGTGACGCTGGACTTCTTTCGGGTGCGCCGCACCGACGAGATCCTGACCCAGGACTTCGGCGCGGAGGTCCTGAAGAACGGCGGCAACGTCCGTCGCGACGACAACGATCTGCCGGGACGGCCGCATACCGGCTCGCTGCTCGGCGTGGAAATCGCCTATACCAACGCCGACTCGACCATCGTGCAGGGATTCGACCTGGATGCCCGCCAGCGCTTCGAGCTGGGCGACGCCGGCGAGCTGCGGCTCGACCTGCAATGGACCCGGATGAACTCCTTCGAGCGCGATACCGGCGGCATCAGGACCGAGTACGCCGGCACCCACGGCGACTGCAACGTCACCAACTGCATCGGCATTCCCAAGGACCGGATCAATCTGGGACTGACCTGGGATGCAGGCACATGGAGCCTGAGCGGGCTGGTCAACTACCGCGGCAAGCTCGAGAACACGCTGGGCCGGACCGAACTGGCCTACGACGACGACGGAAACCTGATCCGCCGCCGCTCCGAATGCGGATCGAAATTCGCCAATGGCGAGGACGCGCCGCGCGGCTGCGTCCTGGCGTCGTTCTATACCGTGGACCTGTCCGGCACCTGGAAGCCGCGCGAGGCCTGGGAGCTGTTCGGCTCGGTCCAGAACGTCACCGACCGCATCGCGCCGCTCGACCCGCTGACCTATGGCGCCTCCGGCTACAACCCGCTCGACTACAGCGGCGCGATCGGCCGCTATTACACCGTGGGCGTGAAATATGCCTTTTGATCCATCCGATCCGGGGCCCGCGGGCTTCAGAGCATTCACCGAAGGAGAGCAACAGAAATGAAAGCCGTACTTGTCGCAACCCTGATCCTGGCCGCCGTATCCGGTTCCGCGCTCGCCGCCGCGGATACGCTTCAGCAGCCCGGCGACATCGTTGCGCAGCAGCAGGCGATCCGCGCCGACGTCGTGGCCGAAAAGGGACGCTTCGAATCCATGCCGTCGGTCAAGCGCAAGCAGATCCTCGCCGACCAGGACAAGCTCTTCGCGCTGCTGGAAGGCAAGGCCAGCGCCTCGGACCTGAACGACGGCGAGCGCCAGCAGGTTTCGACGCTGCTGGCCTCGATCTCCGGCGCGATCGAGAACAAGGAAGACGAGCGCATGGTCTGCACGCGCGAACAGCGCACCGGCAGCAACTTCACCACCAAGGTCTGCCGCTCCGTGGCGCAGATCAAGGCCGAGAAGGAGTCCGCCGACCGCGACATGAAGAGCTTCAACACCAGGAGCTGCGGCGAGAAAGGCTGCTTCTGACCGCGCAAGCAGCCGGGATGCCGGCGCTTCCAAGCTTCCCCCATCCACGCAAGGGCATGCCTCGACCGCAACGGAATGCGGTATCTATCGGGGCATCGGTGCGGCGGGCATTCGCCTGGCCAACGATGCTCCGCCGACACCGAATGCCGTAGCCTGCGGCCAACGCGCATGCGCATGGATCGCGAGGGGAGGGGATGAGAACCGCATTGCGTCGGCTTGCCGCAGCGGCCGGCCTGCTGCTTTCGTTCCAGGCCGCGGCGGGGGCGGACCCGGTCCCGCGGGATGGCGCTCCCTGGCCGGTCAAGGTGGTCATCGTGACCGCCTACGAGAACGGCGAGGATACCGGCGACGCGCCGGGCGAACTGCAGCTCTGGGTCGAGCGCGCGGGACTGACCGAGACCATGGCCTTTCCCGGCGGCGTGCGCGCATTGCGCACCAACGCCGACCGCTCGGTCGTGGCCATGGTCAGCGGCATGGGCCTGGTGAACGCCGGCGCATCGGTGATGGCGCTGGCATTCGATCGGCGCTTCGATGTCAGCAAGGCCTATTGGCTGGTCGCCGGCGTGGCCGGCATCGATCCGCAGGTCGGCGCGATCGGGGATGCGGTCTGGGTCGACTACGCCGTCAACGACCTGGCCAGGTCGATCGACGTGCGCGAGGCGCCGCGCGATTGGCCCTATGGCCTGTATCCCTTCCGCTCCAAGCGGGCCGGACGCATGCCGGAGGAGGCCATGGACTATGGACCCTCCGCCCGCTACGCGCAGGTCTTTCCCCTCGATGCGGGACTGACGCGATGGGCGTATGCGCTGACAAGGACCGTCGAACTCGAGCGCACGCCCGCGCTCGCCCGTTTCGCCGAACGATGGACCGCCTTTCCCAAGACACAGGGCAGCCCCACGGTGCGGATCGGCGCCAGCCTGTCCTCCAACCACTACTGGCACGGCCGGGAAGCCACGCGCTGGGCACGGGACTGGGTGCGGATGTTCACCGACGGCCGCGCCGCTTTCGCGGTGAGCGACATGGAAGATTCGGCGATCGCCGCCGCCATGGCACGGCTGGACGGAATGGGCGCGGCGGACGCGCGGCGTCTGCTGGTGCTGCGCGCGGCATCGAACTACACGCAGGCTCCGCCGGGACGCACGACGCTGGAATCCGCGACCGCCCGCCACCCCGGCGCCGGACTTCCCGCCTATGAAGCCGCGTACCGGGTCGGCAGCGCGGTCGTGCGCGAGCTCACCGGCCACTGGCCGCGCTACGCCGAGCACGTACCCTCGGGATTGTGAGTCCCTGCGTCCAGGCGGATCATCGCCGCATGGACGCGGAGACCGACGCCGTACGGCAGACGAACGCTCGAACGGGGCAAGCGGCCGTCGTGCTGCTGGCGCTCCTGTATCTTTTCGCGGCATGCGCCGACGCCAGGGGCCCGGACGCCGAGGCGCGGACGGCGGCGTACTTCGACCGCATCGTCGACAGTCCGGCGCGGTTGCGGATGTTCCTGCAGGCGATGCCGAAGGGCGGCGACCTGCACAACCATCTCAGCGGCACGGTCTATGCCGAGGATTATCTGCGCTGGGCGGCAGAGCAGGGGCTGTGCATCGCCATCGACCGCGACTGGATCGCGCGCCCGCCATGCGAGGCGCCCGGCCGCATGCCGGCCCGCGATCTGGCGAAGGACCCCGCGCGCTACGCCCGCGCCGTGGATGCGTTGTCGATGCGGGGGTTCGAGCGAGGCGTGGGCAGCGCGGAGCAGGCGCCGCATGACCGCTTCTTCTCCACCTTCGGCGCGTTCGCGGCGGCCTACGAGGGCAACAAGGCCCGCGCCATCGCCGCCGCGCGCGAAGCCGCCGCGGACGACAACCTCGGCTACGTCGAACTGATGATGATGCCGGACGCGGTGCGGCGATTGCTCGACGCCTCCGACGGGTTGGGGGAGGAAGCCGATCCGGCGCGGCTGTCCGCGGCGCTGGCGCCCTTGCTGCCGGCCGCGGTGGCCGAGGCGCGAGCCGAACTCGACCGCTACGATGCGGATCTCGCCGCCCGGCAGGCCTGCGGCACCCAGGCGCCGCAGCCCGCCTGCGCGGTGGAGGCGCGCTATCTGCTCACCGCCACGCGCACCCGGCAACCGGCCCGGGTGTTCGCCGCGCTGCTGTTCGGCTTCGCCCTGGCGCAGGCCGATCCGCGTTGCGTCGGCGTCAACCTCGCCGGGCCCGAGCATCATCCGACGGCGATCCGCGACTATGCGCTGCACATGCGCCTGCTGGCGTTCCTGCGCGCCCGGTATCCGGCGGTGCCGATGTCCCTGCATGCGGGCGAACTGGCGCCGGGCCTGGTCGCGCCGCGCGACTTGCGGTTCCACATCCGCGAGGCGGTCACGGTCGCCGGGGCCCGGCGCATCGGGCACGGCATGGACATCGCCCAAGAGACGGATGCGCCCGATCTGCTGCGGCGGATGGCAAAGGCGCGCATCGCGGTCGAGGTCAACCTGAGCAGCAACGCCGCCATCCTCGGCATCTCAGGCAAGGCGCACCCGCTGGCGCTGTACCGCGCGGCGGGTGTGCCGGTCGTCCTGTCCACAGACGACCAGGGCGTGCTGCGCAGCGACATGACCCGGGAGTACCTGCGCGCCGCAATCGAACAGGGCCTGCGCTACCGAGATCTGAAACGGCTCGCCCGCGACAGCCTGGAATACGCTTTCCTGCCAGGAACGAGCCTGTGGCGCGCGCAAACCGGCGGGCCATTCGCGGCCGCGTGCGCGGATGCGCGGGCGACGCCCGCCGCGCATTGCCGGCGCTGGCTGGAGGCCAATCCGAAGGCGGACATGCAATGGCGCCTGGAGCGGGCGCTGGCGCGGTTCGAGGCGGCGATGGCCGGCGAATGAGCGCGGTTGCGCTCCGCACCTGTTGCAGCCGCACCTGTTGCAGCCGGACCTATTGCACCCAGACCCCGCGCTCCGGCGTCCAGTAGAACGTCGCCTTCTCGAACGCCTGCTTCCGGCCGGTCTCCCCGTAGGGCGCCTCGTCGCCGGTGGGATAGCCGTGGCGCTCCTCGCGGCCGTTGTCCTCGAAGTAGTCGAGGATCGCCCCGTGCAGCACGTGCGCCGCGGTCCTGGGCGACCACAGGAACAGGCCGCGCTGGAAGTACTGGAACCGGCCGCGGTCGCCGGTCGCCGGCGATTTCGCCGCGTCGGCCTCGTCCATCATCGCGAAGCCCCAGCGGGTCTCGCCGCCCGTGGCCCAGAAGCGGTCCAGGATGGCGCCGCGCACGGCGAAGGCGCCGCTATCCTTGTGCCAGAGGATGATGCCGTTGTTGAACTGCTGGAAGCGGCCGCCGAGCTGCGCGTCCATTTCCGCCAGCTTCGGAACGCCGAGCACGCTGCGCGTGCCGCCGAGCGCGTAGTACTTCTCGCCGATCTTGCCGTAGGGCAGCACCTCGCAGCGCGGCAGATCGAAGCCATCGTTGTCGCGCGCCTCGTCGTTGCCCCAGCGGTCGAGGTAGTAGGCCGAGATCCACTGATTCGCCGGTCCGACGTCGAGGTCGGTCTTGAGCCACCAGTGGTTGAACGAGGTGCCGTTGCGGACCTCGCGGCCCCAGGTCTTGCAGTACACGTAGTTGGTGCCGGCATACAGCGAACCGGTTTGCGCGGTGCTCGTCGGCGAGCCGAAACCGGGTGCGGTGGCATACGTGTCTACCCAGTAGCGCGGCGCGGGCGCGGGATTGCCGCCGCAGCCGTTATCGCTGGTCAGCCTGGCGACGCCGCTGCCGCCGGGGTAGGGGGCCAGCGAGCGGCCGTTGATCGCGATCACCTGGCCGGCGCCATTGAGCAGCTGCTCGTAGTGGATGTGCGCGCCGAAGCTGTTGCCGGTATTGCCGGTGAGGCCGATCCGCTGGCCTTGGCCCACCGTCGCGCCGTTGGCGGTGCTGAAGCTCTGCAGGTGGAAGTAGTAGGTTTTCCAGCCGCCGCCGTGGTCGATCACCACGTAGTTGCCGGCGCCGTTCGCCTCGTAGTGCTGCGTGGCGTAGCCGGCCGCCGAGGCCAGCACCGGCGTTCCGGCCGGCGCATCGAAGTCCAGGGCCTGGCGGACTTCGCTGCCGTGATGGTAGTACGACCAGGTCTGCCCGCAGGGGTAGGGGGCCTTGAAATTGGGCGCGGCCAGGGCCGGGAAACCGCAGGCCAGGAGCAGGGCGGCGAACAGGATGATCGGGAGCGGGCGGACGGACATGGGCGGATTCCGGCGGGTCGTCACCAAATAACAGCGCAACTCGAGGCCGTCTCAGGACATTGCCGATCCGCGATGGCGCCGCCCGCGCGGCTCCTGCGTCACGAGGGACGCGCGAAGCGGGCGAATCCCTGCAGGAAATCCTGCAGCGCCTTGCGCGTGGCCTCGTCGACCAGTTCGCCCTCGGCATTCACCAGCGAACCGGCCCGCGAGACCTGCATCCGCCCGCCCGACCAGTAGCGTACCCGCAGCGTGCGCAGCACGGGCAGCCACGCCGCCTGCGCCAGGAGGGTGCCGAAACCGCCGGGCGAAGCGCCGATCACGGCGAACGGGCGGTCGCCGAACACGCGGGCGATATCGGAGGCCGGACGCGAGAGCCAGTCGATGGCGTTCTTGAACACCCCGGGGATGCCGTTGTTGTATTCGGGCGTGCAGAGCACCACGCCGTCGCTGGCGACGACGCGCTCCTTCAGCTCGGTCACCGCGGCCGGCAGGCCGTCGCGCTGCTCCGCGTCGGCGTCGTACAGCGGAATCCCGTGCAGCGTGGCGATCTCCAGGGAGACCCCGTCGGCGATCGTCGCGCCGGCCGCGCGCAGCAGCGCGGTATTGAAGGAGCCGGCACGCAGGCTGCCGGAAATGCCGAGCAGGCGCGTCATGGCAGCCTCCGCGCGCTGGTGATCACCGCGCCTTCGCGCATCGCCTTCGTTACCGGCGTATTGGCGACGATTTCCAGGAGCCGGCTCCATTGCTCGTCGCTGAGCGGTTGATCCGAATCCAGCGTCCGGTGCACGTGCACCTTGCCGTCCTCGCCGAAGCTCAGGGCCAGTTCGGCGCTGAACCGGCCGAGATTCCAGCCTTTGCGCTCGGCGTACATGCGCAGCGTGATCGCCGTGCAGGCCGACAGCGAAGCGAGGTAGTAGTCGAACGGCGCGGGCGCGGCGCCCTGGCCGCCGAGCGCGCGCGGCTCGTCGCTGTCGAGGTCGAACCGGCCGACATGGATGTGGTGCAGGTAATGCGCATCGGTGGACGTCACCGTCGCCGTGGTCTTCATGCCGGCCTCCGGGCCGTTGGCGGAGCATTACGTTATCCGCCATGGCGGGTGGCTTTCAATCGACATCACGACCACGGGACATGGTCTACGATGGAAGATCGCGGCGAAGCGATCGTCGGCGCCGCGAAGGCCGCGCGGTGCCAGGACGAGAGGCGCGGGGCATGGGCCGCATCTGTTTCCGGCGACTCAATCAAAAGGACTGAGATGAAGATCATCACCATCAAAGGCATTGCAGCCACCTTGCTCGCGGCCAGCATGACCTTCGGCGGCAGCGCGTACGCGGAGCCGACGCAGCCTTGCACGGCGGACAACGAAGGCCAATCCACCTGGGTGTGGCGCAGCCAGGGCAGCTATGACGTGGGCGAACTGTACGTCTGCACGTCCGGCTACTGGGAGCTGCGCCGGCGCTGCTTCAGCAACAGCCCGGTCTGCATGGAATTCTGATCGATCGGGCCCGGAGCCCCGCCGGTGGGATCGGTCGGGGCTCCATTGCCGCCAAGTCCGGCGCACGCACGGACAGCATCGACCGCCGTCCCGGAAAGATCCGGCAGGCGACGCTGCGACAGCTCATCGGGAGGCCTGAAGCACCTCGGCGGGATGCCCGATACGCTCCAGCAGCGTCAACACTTCGTTCTTGGAGAGCTTCGTCGTCAGCTGGACGCGACGCGTCGACGCGGAGGCGTCCACGACGGCCTCGGGATCCACGGCGGTGACGGCCCTGCGGATGGCGCCGGCACAGCCGCCGCAAGTCATGGAAGGAACCTCTAGCTCAAGCATCGTCGTACTCCGATTGGTGGGGACGACAGGCTGCGGCTTGCCGCCGGGGGAAGGTCAACCGGGGGCGCGAACGGGGGGCCGTCTTGACCTTCCTATCGCGGCAAGGTCCAAGCTCCGGGCTGTCCTTGCGTACGGAGGCCGCCATGAGCGCCGCGTTTCCATCCAGTGCCCACGTGTTGAACCTGCCGATCGAGGGCATGAGCTGCGCTTCCTGCGTCGCGCGCGTAGAAAAAGCGCTGCGTGCGGTGCCGGGCGTCGCGCATGCCAGCGTCAACCTGGCCACCGAGCACGCCGAAGTGCGTTTCGCCGGGCCCGCCGACGCGGCGGCCGCGGTCGCCGCGATCGAGCAGGCCGGCTACGGCGTGCCGATGCGCACGTTCGAACTCGCCATCGAGGGCATGACGTGCGCCTCCTGCGTGGGGCGTGTCGAGAAAGCGTTGGCCGCCGTGCTCGGGGTCCGCGCGGCGAGCGTCAACCTGGCGACCGAGCGGGCGCAAGTCCGGCTGGTGCCGGGTACCGCGACGCCGCAGGCGCTGGTCTCGGCGGTCGCATCCAGCGGCTATGCGGCGCATATCGTCGACGACCTCGCGCAAAGCGCCGATCCGGAGGGAAAGCGCCGCGCCGAGGAGCTGCGCTCGCTCAAGCGCGCACTGTGGATCAGCGCCGCGCTCACCTTGCCGGTGTTCGTGCTCGAGATGGGCAGCCACCTGGTTCCCGCCTTCCATCACTGGGTGCAGCACACCCTCGGCACCGGGCCTTCGCGCGTGTTCCAGTTCACGCTCGCCTCGGCCGTGCTGTTCGGGCCGGGCCTGCGTTTCCTGCGTAAGGGATTCCCCGCGCTGCTGCGCGCCGCGCCGGACATGAACTCGCTGGTCGCCATGGGCACCGGCGCGGCCTGGGGATACTCCGTGCTCGCCACCTTCGCTCCGCAGTGGCTGCCGGCCGGCACCGCGAACGTCTACTTCGAGGCGGCCGCGGTCATCGTGACCTTGATCCTGCTCGGCCGCTACCTGGAAGCCAAGGCCAAGGGCCGTACCAGCGAGGCGATCCAGAGACTGGTGGGCCTGCGGGCCAGGACAGCCCGCCTCGTGCGCGACGGGCGGATCGTCGAGGTCCCCATTGCCGACGTCCTGCCCGACGACCACGTGCAGGTCCGGCCGGGCGAGCGCGTGCCCGTGGACGGCATCGTCGTCGAGGGGCGTTCCTTCGTGGATGAATCGATGATCACCGGCGAGCCCGTGCCGACGGAAAAGGACGCCGGCGCCGAGGTGGTGGGCGGCACCGTCAACACCTCGGGCAGCTTCACCTTCCGCGCCACCAAGGTGGGCGCGGACACGATGCTCGCGCAGATCATCCGCATGGTCGAGAGCGCGCAAGGCGCCAAGCTGCCGATCCAGGCGCTGGTGGACAAGGTCACGTCCGTCTTCGTCCCGATCGTCATGGGGCTCGCCGCGCTGACCTTCGCCGTCTGGCTCTTCTTCGGGCCGGCGCCGGCGCTGTCGTTCGCGCTGGTCAACGCGGTGGCGGTGCTGATCATCGCCTGTCCGTGCGCCATGGGCCTGGCGACGCCGACCTCGATCATGGTCGGGACCGGTCGCGCGGCCGAGCTCGGCGTGCTGTTCCGCAAGGGCGAGGCGCTGCAGGCGCTGCGCTCGGCCAAGGTCGTCGCGCTCGACAAAACCGGCACCTTGACCCGCGGCAAGCCGACGCTGACCGATTTCATGGTGACCGGCGGATTCGCCGAGGACGAAGTCCTGGTGCTGGTCGCTGCCGTGGAGGCGCGCTCCGAGCATCCGATCGCCGCTGCCATCGTCGAGGGCGCCCAGGCCCGCGGGCTGACGCTGCAGGACGCCGAGTCGTTCGAGTCGCTGGCGGGCCTCGGTGTGGCGGCGAAGGTGCGGGGTCGCTTCGTGCAGGTCGGCGCCGATCGCTTCATGGCGAAGATCGGCGTCGATATCGATGAGGGCCGGCCCCGGGCCCAGCGCCTGGCGGGGGAGGGCAAGAGCCCGCTGTACGCCGCGATCGACGGACGCCTGGCGGCGACCATCGCGGTCTCCGACCCGGTGAAGGCATCCACGCCGGCGGCGATCCAGGCCTTGCACGCGCTCGGACTCAAGGTCGCCATGATCACCGGGGACAATGCCGATACCGCCCGGGCGGTCGGCGGCAGGCTCGGCATCGACCACATCGTGGCCGGCGTGCTGTCCGATGGAAAGGTCGAGGCGCTGAAGGCGCTGCGCCGCGAACACGGCGCGGTGGCGTATGTTGGCGACGGCATCAACGATGCACCGGCGTTGGCCGATGCCGAAATCGGCCTGGCGATCGGCACCGGCACCGATATCGCCATCGAGTCGGCCGACGTGGTGCTGATGTCGGGAGACCTGCGCGGCGTGGTCAACGCCATTGCGCTGAGCCGGGCGACCCTGCGCAACATCCGCCAAAACCTGTTCTGGGCTTTCGCTTACAACGCCACCCTGATTCCGGTGGCCGCGGGCGCCCTGTATGCCGTGAACGGCACGCTGCTGTCGCCGGTCCTTGCCGCGGGCGCCATGGCGCTGTCTAGCGTGTTCGTGCTCGGCAATGCGTTGCGCCTGCGGCGATTCCGGGCCGCGCCGGCGTACCCGCATGCGACGAACGCCGATGCGCCGGCGCGCCTGGCCGGAGGCCGGCCATGAGCACCTCCGTTGCGCCGCCCGTGATCGTGTACTCGACGCCGGCTTGCCCGGACTGCGCGGCCCTCAAGGCCTGGCTGGATCGTCAGGGAATCGCCCATGAAGTGCGCAACCTGACTGACCCGGTCGTCATGGCCGAGGCCAAGGCGCGTACCGGCGTGCGGATCGCGCCGATCACCCTGGTCGGCGACCAGGTGTTCTACGGTACGTTTGCCGAACAGCGGCCACGCCTGGCGGCCGCCTTGCGCGGCCAGGAATGACGAAATCGGATTCCCGGAGGGCGAGGGCGGCCGTGCGAGCCCTCCAGCATGCGGCCCGCTCAGGGCTTTGCGGGGCGCGCGACGGCGGTTGATGGCCGCCTTCCCGAATCCTCGTGCGGACGATCGTGCGCGGTGTTCTCGAGCGAAGCACCGAGCTGCTCCAGGATCGGGCATTCCGGCCGATCGTTGCCGTGGCAAGCATCCGCCAGCGCCACCAGCGACTGGCGCATGTCCTGCAGCCCTGCGATTTTCTCCTCGAGCATCCTGATATGGCCCTGCGCGAGCGCCTTGACCTCGGAACTCGCTCGGGACTGGTCGTTCCACAACCCCAGCAGCATCTGGATGTCGTCGATCGAGAATCCGAGAGAGCGTGCGCGCTTGATGAAGCGCAGCGTGTGCAGGTCATTCTCGTTGTAGATGCGATAGTTCGCGAACGTGCGTGTTGCCGGCGGAATCAAGCCGATACGTTCGTAATGGCGAACCATCTTGGCCGAAACGCCAGACGCGGCAGCCGCCTCGCCGATCTCATAGAACCCGCGCGTCCTGGCCTCGTTGAGTTCGAGAGACGCATGCGGATCGCGCCGACGGGACGGAGGAGCTGAGCGTTTGGCGATCGCCATGGTTGGGAGTCCGGCTCGGCCAGATCAGACGGAAAGACGAAGCCATCCTACACATTCCAATTATGGGAAGGTCAAGCGATTGCCGCTTGAGCCGCGAACAGCATGGACCGCCTCGAACAGCGGCTACAGCTGGTTGGCGCGCGTGGCGTGCTGGTTTGGTTGCCGCGTTCTGAGAAGCTCGAAATCAGGCTCCGCGCCAGTGCGAGCGTCCGACGTTCAGATCGGCGATGACGTTCAGATCGGCGATAGGGCTGCGGGGGGAGTACGTTGCTGCAAGATAGATAATTTCGCATAATGTACATTATGTTCAATACGAATATAGCCAAGTCAGGCATGTCTCCCCCCCAGACCCGACCTAGCGCTATCTGGTGAATCCCCACCTGTGTGTCGCTGGCGGCGTCGCCCAGCCATCCTGAGGCTCTGAACCGACTTATCCGAGCCGCATCGAGAGCTCGACGTCATCCGCGAATGGGATGGACAAATACCCGGATTTCGGCGAACGGACGTGCGCCAGGTACTCGGGACTGAAATCGGCGTTGTCGGCCACGATGAGCGCGCCCGGCCGCAAGCGGGCTTCGACCAGGGCCAGCACCTCGCCGTACAGCGACTTGGCGCCATCGAGCAGCAGCAAGTCGATCGTCTCGGGCAAGTCCGCACTCAAGGTCCGCAGCGCGTCTCCGGCACGGACCTCCACCAGATCGAGCAATCCGCCCTCGGCAATGTGCCGCTTGGCGCGTTCGACTTTGGACGGTTCGAATTCGGTGGTCAGGATGCGTCCGCCTCCGTTGTCGCGGACGGCCGCCGCCAGGTGCAGCGTCGAAATTCCGAAGGACGTGCCGAATTCGACGATGTGGCGAGCGCCGGAAGCGCGCGCCAGCATGTAAAGCAGATGTCCCGTCTCCCGGGAGACCGGCAGCCAAAGGTCCTTCAGGCGCTCGTAGAAATCGAGGTACTCGGTCTTGCTCTGCATCATGCGCAGGCGCTCGTCGCGCGACAGCTCGGCAGCGGCCGGGCTGCTCGCGGCATCAGCCTCCGCGAAGAGCCGATCGAGCAAAGGAGCAACAGGTTCGGAAACAAGGGTGTTCATGGCGTCATCAGTCTCGAAATGAGTGGAATCTCGTGTCGGCAAACAATACGAATAAATCGTCACTTTTTGTATTCGCATTCGGCGACGCCTTGCCCCGCGGAATCCGGATCGTGCGTTTTCCGCCGGAATTCCCGCTTGCGTCGGATCGCTCTATCGCGCGCACGACGCGCATCGATGCGTCGTCATTCGCATTTCTCGACTGGCCTGCCGGGTCTCCGGCGGCATGCAGAAGCGAATTGCGCGGTCAACGTGCATTCCGAAGGCGCCGAAGCCTGCACGGCCGCGAACAGAAACCCTATGATGTGGAACAGACCTTCGCATCCATCGTCCAGATCGCCGAGCCGCCCATGGCAGATCGCAAGCCCCCGAGGATTTCCTCGCGGAAACAGCCGAAGCAGGCCCGGTCGAACCAGCTCGTCGCCGCGATCCTGGAGGCCGCCGCCCAGGTCCTGGCGGCGGAAGGCGCGCAGCGGTTCACCACGGCGCGGGTGGCCGAGCGCGCCGGCGTCAGCGTCGGATCGCTGTATCAGTACTTTCCCAACAAGGCCGCGATCCTCTTCCGGCTGCAGAGCGACGAGTGGCGGCAGACGACGGACCTGCTGGGCGCCATCCTGAAGGACGCCGGGAAGCCGCCGCGGGAGCGGCTGCGAGCCCTGGTCCACGCCTTCATCCGTTCCGAATGCGACGAGGCGCGCATGCGCGTGGCGCTCAACGATGCCGCCCCGCTCTACCGCGACGCGCCGGAAGCCAAGCAAGCGCGAGCGACGGGCGAGCGTACGCTCCAGGCATTCATGCGGGAGATTCTGCCGAGCGCCTCCAAATCGACCCGCGTGCGTGCGGGCAGCCTGATCGGCACGACGCTGAGCATCGTGGGGAAACAATTCTCGGAGTCCCCGCGAACCCTGCCGGAGATCAAGGCCTACGCGGATGCCATGTCCGACATGTTCCTGGCCTATCTGGAACGCATCGAACGGGCGTGAGCGTCCGCTCCGGGTAGCATGTCGCGATCGGCGATCGCGCGACCGCCGCGGAGACCGTGCATGCCCTGGTTCGCCTACCACTTCCCTTGCCTGGGCGGCGAGGATCTGTGCAAGCTCGGATTCTCCCGGGATCCGCTGCAGCGGATCCGTTCGCTGCATTCGCGCTGGTACGAGTTCTTCGACCTCGACAACGGCCTGCTGGTCGAGGCCGAGAGCGAGCGCGACGCGCGCGACCTGGAACTGGCGTTGCGGCGTCCCGTCAGGCTGCACAACGCCCCGATGCCGATGACCGTACGCGGCGCGGCCGGAGGCGAGACCGAATGGTACCGTGGCGTCTCCGGACACGTGCGCGAAGCGGCCCGGCTGCTGGCGCGTGACGGCTACCGCGTGCATGCGCCGATGTCGGGATGGCTCCGGGACGCGCTGGTCCGGCGTGTCGATCTGCTGTTCGAATGGGCGGGCGCGCAACGGCCGCTGCTGCTGCAAGCGGAAAACGGCCAAGGCCGGCTGTTGCAGCCGCTGCTCGACGAACTGGACGCGTACCCGGCGCTGTCAATCCCGCTCGATGCCGCGCTTCCGGACGACGTGCTCGCCTGGTATGCGGGCACCAGGCGTGCTCGCGGGCTGGGCTAGCCTCCCCTGCCCCGCGCAGCCCGGGCGCGAGGGCCGCGAGGAGCCGGCTGTCCCGCCGGATCAGCTCTTCAGGTTCAGCGCCCGGTTCACGCCCAGCGCGGCCAGCGTGCCGATCGCGCCGGAGAGCAGATAGACGCCGACGAAGGCCAGGCCGAAGTGCGCGCACAGGCCGAGCGCCACCAGCGGCGCGAACGCGGCACCGATCAGCCAGGCCAGGTCGGAGGTCAGCGCCGCGCCGGTGTAGCGGTACTTCGAGCCGAAGTTGGCCGTGACCGAGCCGGCCGCCTGGCCGTAGGACAGGCCGAGCAGGACGAAGCCGACCAGGATGAAGACGTCCTGCCCCAGCGTGCCCGAACCCAGCAATGTCGGCGCGAAGCCGCTGAACATGGCGATCGCGGCGGCCAGCGCGCCCAGGGTACGCGGGCGGCCGAAGCGGTCGGCGATGAAGCCGGACGCGACCACGCCACCCGCCGCGAGGAAGGCACCAAGAATCTGCACGCCGAGGAACTGCGCGATCGACTGGTCGGAGTACAGCAGGATCCACGACAGCGGGAAAATCGTCACGATGTGGAACAGCGCATAGCTGGCCAGCGCCGCGAAGGCGCCGATCACCACATGGCGGCCCTTGGCCGAGAACAGCTCCAGCACCGGCGTGGGCTCGAGCTCGTGCTCACCCAGCTCGCGCTCGTACTCGTGGGTCACCACCAGGCGCAGGCGCGCGAACAGCGCCACTACGTTGATGGCGAACGCGGCGAAGAAGGGATAGCGCCAGCCCCAGTCGAGGAAGTCCTGCTGCGACAGGCTGGTGATCAGGAAAGCGAACAGCCCCGCGGCGATGATGAAGCCGGCCGGCGCGCCGAGCTGGCCGAGCATGGCGTACCAGCCGCGGCGGCCCTTGGGCGCGTTGAGCGCCAGCAGCGACGGCAGGCCGTCCCAGGAGCCGCCCAGCGCCACGCCCTGCCCCACGCGGAACAGCGATAGCAGCACGATCGACAGCGCGCCGATCTTGCCGTAGCCCGGCAGGAAGGCGATGCCGGCGGTGCAGGTGCCGAGCAGGAACAGCGCGATGGTGAGCTTGGTGCTGCGCTCCCAGCGGCGCTGGATCCACATGAACAGCATGGTGCCGAACGGGCGGGCGACGAACGCCAGCGCGAACACGGCGAAGGACCACAGCGTGCCCTCCAGCCTGTCGAGGAAGGGAAAGAACACCGACGGGAACACCAGCACCGAGGCGATGCCGTAGACGAAGAAGTCGAAGTATTCCGAGGTGCGGCCGATCACCACGCCCACCGCGATCTCGCCGGGCGCCACCTCCGAATGCGCGGCCTGGTCGCGCGGCGGCGGATGCAGGGGAGAGCCGGGGGTGACGTGGTCGTGGACGTGCATGGGCGAACGGCGTCTGCGGGGAGCGGCGGAGGATGGCCTCACGGCACGGCGCGGGCGCCCGGGCGCCTCCGTCGCGGACCTGGGCGGATCATAGCTTCTCACCGGCGCCCGGCCGGGACCATAGGACAAAACGTCCAATCGTCTGCCGGCGGCGCCGGGACTACAGTGCGCGCCATGCGGAGCCCCCACGGCTCGACACATGCCCTCGCAGCATTCATGAACGTCCCCAAATCCCTGCGCCGCCTGTCGCTGGCCGCCGTCGCCCTGCTCTCGCTGACCGGCTGCAACACCATTCTGCTCAATGCGCCCGGCGACATCGCCGCGCGCCAGGGCGATCTGATCGTGGTGTCGACCGTGCTGATGCTGCTGATCATCGTGCCGGTGATCGCGCTGACCCTGGTGTTCGCCTGGCGCTACCGCGCCTCCAACACCCGCGCCACCTACCGGCCGGACTGGGACCATTCCACCCAGCTGGAACTGCTGATCTGGGCCGCGCCGCTGCTGATCATCATCGTGCTGGGCGCGATCACCTGGGTCAGCACGCATACGCTCGATCCCTACCGCCCGCTGGACCGCATCAAGGCCGGCCAGGCGGTCAAGCCGGAGACCAGGCCGCTGGTGGTCGAGGTGGTGGCGCTGGACTGGAAGTGGCTGTTCCTCTATCCCGAGCAGAACATCGCCACGGTGAACGAGCTGGCCGCGCCGGTGGACCGGCCGATCCGGTTCAAGATCACCTCGTCCACGGTGATGAACTCCTTCTACATCCCCGCCCTGGCCGGCCAGATCTACGCCATGCCGGGCATGGAGACGACGCTGCACGCGGTGATGAACGCCCCGGGCGAATACGAGGGCTTCTCCGCCAACTACAGCGGCGCCGGCTTCTCGGGCATGCGCTTCAAGTTCCATGGCCTGAGCCAGGACGGTTTCGAGCGCTGGGTGCGGACCGTGCGCGGCGGCGCCGAGCTCGGGCGCAGCGACTACCTGCAGCTGGAAAAGCCGAGCGAGCGCGAGCCGGTGCGCCATTACGCCGGCGTCGCCAGCGGCCTGTACCGCGCGATCCTCAACCGCTGCGTGGACACCGACCGCATGTGCATGGACGAGATGATGGCCATCGACTCGGCCGGCGGCCTGGGCCTGGGCAGCGTCGAGGCGCTGCTGCCGCGCCGCAAGGGCGACGTGCGCGGCGGCCCGTTCGTGGCCTCGGCGATGTGCACCGCCGAATCGGCCGCGGCCAGGCCGTGGAACCCGGTCAACCTCACCCCCTGACGCAACCAGGCGGGCCCGGCGCGCGCGCCGCCCGCGTTCAAGATTCCTGGAGCTTCCATGTCCGTCCCCGTCGAACAACCGCATCCCTCGGGAAGCCTCGCCCGGCTGATCTTCGGCCGGCTCAGCTGGGACGCGATCCCGCTGCACGAGCCGATCCTGCTGATCACCTTCGCCATGGTGGCGGTCGGCGGCCTGGCCCTGCTGGCGACGATCACCCGGTACCGCCTGTGGGGCTACCTGTGGCGCGAGTGGTTCACCAGCATCGACCACAAGAAGATCGGCATCATGTACATCGTGCTCGGCCTGGTGATGCTGCTGCGCGGCTTCGCCGACGCGATCATGATGCGCCTGCAGCAGGCGATGGCCTTCGGCGACAACCTCGGCTACCTGCCGCCCGAGCACTACGACCAGATCTTCACCGCCCACGGCGTGATCATGATCTTCTTCGTGGCCATGCCGCTGGTCACCGGCTTCATGAACTACATCGTGCCGCTGCAGATCGGCGCGCGCGACGTCGCCTTCCCGTTCCTCAACAACTTCAGCTTCTGGATGACCGCCTGCGGCGCGGGCCTGGTGATGGCCTCGCTGTTCCTGGGCGAGTTCGCCAAGACCGGCTGGCTGGCCTATCCGCCGCTGTCCGGGATCGCCTACAGCCCCGGGGTCGGCGTCGACTACTACATATGGGCGCTGCAGATCGCCGGCGTCGGCACATTGCTGTCGGGCATCAACCTGATCGCCACCATCGTCAAGATGCGCGCGCCGGGCATGTCGATGATGAAGATGCCGGTGTTCGCATGGACCTCACTGTGCACCAACGTGCTGATCGTGGCCGCGTTCCCGGTGCTGACCGCGGTGCTGGTGCTGCTGTCGCTGGACCGCTACGCCGGCACTAACTTCTTCACCAACGACCTTGGCGGAAACGCCATGATGTACGTGAACCTGATCTGGATCTGGGGCCATCCGGAGGTCTACATCCTGATCCTGCCGGTGTTCGGCATCTTCTCCGAGGTGGTGTCTACCTTCAGCGGCAAGCGCCTGTTCGGCTACGCCTCGATGGTCTACGCGACGGTGGTGATCACGATCCTGTCGTACCTGGTGTGGCTGCACCACTTCTTCACCATGGGCTCGGGCGCCAGCGTCAACTCGTTCTTCGGCATCACCACGATGATCATCTCGATCCCGACGGGCGCGAAGATCTTCAACTGGCTGTTCACCATGTACCGCGGCCGCATCCGCTTCGAGGTGCCGATGCTGTGGACGGTGGGCTTCATGGTCACCTTCGTGATCGGCGGAATGACCGGCGTGCTGCTGGCGGTGCCGCCGGCCGACTTCGTGCTGCACAACAGCCTGTTCCTGATCGCGCACTTCCATAACGTGATCATCGGCGGCGTGCTGTTCGGCCTGTTCGCCGGCATCAACTTCTGGTGGCCGAAGGCATTCGGCTTCAAGCTCGACCCGTTCTGGGGCAAGTGCTCGTTCTGGTTCTGGCTGACCGGCTTCTGGTTCGCCTTCGCGCCGCTGTACGTGCTGGGCCTGATGGGCGTGACGCGGCGCATGAGCCATTTCGACGATCCCTCGCTGCAGATCTGGTTCCAGATCGCCGCCTTCGGCGCGGTGCTGATCGCCATCGGCATCGCCTGCATGCTGATCCAGTTCTACGTCAGCATCCGCCGCCGCCACCAGCTGCGCGACGAGACCGGCGATCCCTGGCAGGGCCGCACCCTGGAGTGGTCGACGTCCTCGCCGCCGCCGGACTACAACTTCGCCTTCACCCCGGTGGTGCACGACAACGACGCCTGGCACGACATGAAGCAGCGCGGCTTCGAGCGCCCGACCGCCGGCTTCCTGCCGATCCACATGCCCAGGAACACCGCCGCCGGCTTCGTGATCGCGATCCTGAGCACGCTGTGCGCGTTCGCGCTGATCTGGCAGATGTGGCTGGTCGCCGGCGTGTCGTTCGCGGCCATGCTGGCCGCGGCCATCGCCCACACCTTCAACTACAAGCGCGACTACCACATCCCGGCGGAGCAAGTGATCGCCGTGGAGAACGCGCGCACGCAGCAATTGGCCGCCGCCCATGTCTGACGCCCACGCCATCGCCCTCCATCACCCCGACGGGCGCCCGGTCTTCCTCGACGCCGCGGGCAGGCACCATCCGGAGAACGGCACCCTGCTCGGGTTCTGGCTCTACCTGATGAGCGATTGCCTGGTGTTCGCCTGCCTGTTCGCCGTCTACGGCGTGCTCGGGCGCAGCTACGCCGCCGGCCCCTCGGGCGCGGACCTGTTCGACCTGCAGCTGGTGGCGATCAACACCTCGATGCTGCTGCTGTCCTCGATCACGTATGGATTCGCGATGATCGCCATGCAGCAGCGCAAGGTCGGCGCCGTGCAGGCCTGGCTCGCGGTCACCGGGCTGTTCGGCCTGGCCTTCATCGGGCTGGAGCTGTACGAGTTCGCGCACCTCATTCACGAGGGCGCCGGTCCGCAGCGCAGCGCCTTCCTGTCGGCGTTCTTCGCCCTGGTCGGCACCCACGGCCTGCACGTCACCTTCGGCATCGTCTGGCTGGTGACGCTGATGGCACAGGTCGGCAAGCACGGCCTGACCACGGAGAACCGCCGCCGCCTGACCTGCCTGTCGATGTTCTGGCACTTCCTCGACGTCGTCTGGATCGGCGTCTTCACCTTCGTCTACCTGATGGGAGTGCTGCCATGAGCTCGCCCGCCAACCGCGACCATCCCCACGATCACGCCGGACACGGCCACGACGGGCACCACGACGAGGGCGCCCACGGCAGCCTGCGCGGCTACGTCATCGGCTTCGTGCTCTCGGTGGTGCTGACCGCGATCCCCTTTTGGCTGGTGATGGGCAAGGTCATCCCCGGCTCGGGCATGACCGCGTTCGTGATCCTCGCCTTCGCCGTCGTGCAGATCCTGGTGCACATGGTCTACTTCCTGCACATGAACACGAAATCGGAAGGCGGCTGGAACATGCTGGCGCTGATCTTCACCCTGGTGCTGGTGGTGATCCTGCTGGCCGGCTCGCTCTGGGTCATGCATCACCTGAACACCAACATGATGCCGATGTCGCCGCACGACATGCGCAACATGCCCTGAGGCGGAACGGAGCGGCGAGCCGCAGGCACGCGTCCGCGTCCGCCCTCCTTCGCCGATCATGCAGATGCGCCAGCACACCCCCAAGCGTCCGCGCGGCCCGATCGCCCTGGCCGCGATGTCGCTGCTGTTCCTGATCGGCATCGCCGGCTTCCTGGCGCTCGGCATCTGGCAGGTCGAGCGCCGCGCCTGGAAGCTGGCGCTGATCGAACGCGTGGAATCGCGCATCCATGCCGCACCGGGCGCCGCGCCCGGGCCCGCCGAATGGCCGCAGGTTTCCGCCGCCCGCGACGAGTACAGGCACGTGCGCCTGCGCGGCCGCTTCCTTTCCGGGCACGACACGCGCACGCAGGCGGTCACCGAGCTCGGCCCGGGTTTCTGGCTGCTGTCGCCGTTCCGCACCGACGACGGCGCGCTCGTGCTGGTCAACCGCGGCTTCGTTCCTGCCGGCTGGAACGAGTCCGCGGATGCGAATCCCGCCCTCGCCGCCGGCGTGACCGGCCTGCTGCGCATCAGCGAGCCGGGCGGCGGCTTCCTGCGCAGGAACGACCCCGCCCGCGACCGCTGGTATTCGCGCGACGTCCAGGCCATCGCCGCCGCGCGCGGACTGGGGCCGGTGGCGCCCTATTTCGTCGACGCCGACCGGGAAGGCGCCAGGGACGCGACCGGGCCGCGCTGGCCGGTCGGCGGCTTGACGGTGGTGCGCTTTCGCAACAACCATCTGGTGTACGCGCTGACCTGGTTCGGCCTCGCGTTGATGGTCGCGGCCGCCGCCTGGCGCGTGGCGCTGGAGGAGCGCAGGCGTCGCGCCGCGCTCCTCTGACCCTCTCCCGCAGGCGGGAGGGCGCTATTGTTGCGGCCCGACCGCGTTCGTCCGGAAAAACGATGCAGGCCCCCCCCCCAGCCCGCCCGCTCCAGTACGCCGCACCCTCGGTGATCGGGCCGCGCGGCGGCGTGCCGTCGATGCATCCGCTGATCCAGTTGCGCTGGATCGCGGTGATCGGGCAGATCGCGACGATCGTCTTCGTCCACTACGGCTTCGGCATCCGCCTGCCGTTGCTGCCGATGGCGGTGGTGCTGGCCTGCCTGGTGGCCTTCAACCTGTTCAGCATGCTGCGCTGGCGCAACCGCGAGGAAGTCGGCAACAACGCGCTGTTCCTCGCCCTGCTGGTGGACGTGGTCACGCTCACCGCCCAGCTCTACCTCAGCGGCGGCGCCGCCAATCCCTTCGTGTTCCTGTACCTGCTGCAGGTGGCGCTGGCGGCGGTACTGCTGCGCTCCTGGTCGAGCTGGGCGGTGGCCGCGGCGGCCAGCCTCGGCTTCATCGGGCTGGCCATGTTCCCGGGCCCGGTGACGATCCCCGCGCACCCGGACCGCGGCCTGGCCGATCCCTACGTGCAGGGCTTGCTGCTGTGCTTCGTGCTCAACGCCACGCTGCTGGTGGTGTTCATCACCCGCATCGGCCGCATGCTGCGCGCCCGCGACGCGCGCCTGGCCGACCTGCGCCAGCGCGCCGCCGAAGAGGAGCACATCGTGCGCATGGGCCTGCTCGCCTCCGGCGCCGCGCATGAGCTGGGCACGCCGCTGGCCACGCTGTCGGTGATCCTGGGCGACTGGAAGCGCATGCCGCCCTTCACGCAGCAGCCCGAGCTGCTGCAGGAACTGGACGAGATGCAGACCCAGCTCAACCGCTGCAAGGCCATCGTCACCGGCATCCTGCTCTCGGCCGGCGAGGCGCGCGGCGAGGCGCCGGCGCAGACCACGGTCGGGGCCTTCCTCGACGAGCTGGTCGCCGAATGGCGCAACACCCGCCCGGTGCGCGTGTTCGACTACGCCAACCGCTTCGGCGAGAATCTGGCCATCGTCTCCGATTCGGGCCTGAAGCAGATGATCTGCAACGTGCTCGACAACGCCCTGGAAGCCTCGCCCGGCTACGTCGCGCTGGAGGCCACGCGCGAGGGCGACGACCTGGTGCTGACGGTGCGCGATGCCGGTCCCGGTTTCGCGCCGGCGATGCTGTCGCACTTCGGCAAGCCCTACCAGTCGAGCAAGGGACGCCCCGGCGGCGGCCTCGGCCTGTTCCTGGCCCTGAACGTGGCGCGCACGCTCGGCGGCAGCATCACCGCCGGCAACCGCGAGGCCGGCGGCGCGGCCGTGGTCGTCACCCTGCCCCTGTCCGCGCTCACCCTGACGGACCCTCCCCTCAATGGACATGCGCGATGACCGCTGAACCGCGCCGATTGCTGATCGTGGAGGACGACCTCGCCTTCGCGCGCACCCTCAGCCGTTCCTTCGAGCGGCGCGGCTACGAGGTGCGCACGGCGACCGCGCTGGACGAGATCGCGCCGGTGCTGCGCGACTATTCGCCCGGTTTCGCCGTGGTCGACCTCAAGCTGGCAGGCGGCAGCTCCGGCCTGGCCTGCGTGCAGGCGCTGCACGCCCACGACCCGGCCTTGCTGATCGTGGTGCTGACCGGCTACGCCAGCATCGCCACCGCGGTCGAGGCGATCAAGCTCGGCGCCTGCCATTACCTCGCCAAGCCGTCCAATACCGACGATATCGAGGCGGCGTTCGAGCGCGCCGAGGGCGACGCCACGGTGCAGCTCACCGAACGCCAGACCTCGATCAAGACGCTGGAATGGGAACGCATCCACGAAATGCTCGCCGCCACCGACTTCAATATCTCCGAGGCCGCGCGGCGCCTGGGCATGCATCGCCGTACCCTGGCCCGGAAACTCGGCAAGCATCGGGTGAAGTGAACGCTGGCCGCGGCACGATGTCCTGTCCGGCCGCCTCACCGCGAATGCACGGAGGAGCGAGATTGGAAACGGGAGTATCGGCGAAGCCAACCATGCGGTCGGGGGATCTTTCGATTGCGACGACAGCCCGCTTTGCCGGCGCAGGCCGGTACGCACTAGAGGCGCAAGGCGCATGATATCGATGCCAATGCCCATCTCCTCCCCCGCCATGCCCCGGCGTTCGCCATGACCACGCCATCGGTGGCGGCCCGTGCGCTGGCGGCATTCGATGCCTACGCCGAGCTGGACGAACCCGGACGTACCCAGGCGCTCGACCTGCTGCAGGTCAGCGATCCGGAACTGCATGCCGAGCTGCGCCTGCTGCTGCACGCCGATGCCCACCCGGGGCTGCTGCAGACCTCGCCGGTCGACATCCTGGCCCACTGCCAGTCGCCGGCCACGGCGGCGGGCGAAGCCGCCTCCGACGCGCGGATGGGCACCCTGCTCGGCCCCTGGCGCATCGACGCCATCCTCGGCTCCGGCGGCATGGGCACGGTGTACCGCGCCCATCGCGACGACGGACAATACCTGCAGACGGTCGCGCTCAAGTGCGTGCGCACCGAGATCCCCTCACCCGTGCTCGCCGATGCGATCCGCAACGAGCGGCACGCGCTCGCCCGCCTCAGCCACCCCAACATCGCCTCGCTGCTCGATGGCGGCATCGATCCCCAGGGGCACCCCTGGTTCGCCATGCAGCTGGTGCAGGGCGAACCGATCGACCGTTGGTGCGATGCGCGCACGCTCGGCCTGCGCGAGCGGGTGGCGCTGTTCGTGCAGGCCTGCGAAGGCGTGGCCTACGCGCACGGCAAGGCCACGCTGCACTCGGACATCAAGCCCTCCAACGTCCTGGTCGACGACGACGGCCGGCCGATGTTGCTCGATTTCGGGCTGTCCTCGCTGACCGCGCCCGACTGGACGCAGGCGCAGCCGCGCGTCGCGATGACCCTCGGCTACACCGCTCCCGAAGCCCTGCACGGCGCCGGGAACAGCGTGGCCGCGGACGTCTATGCCCTGGGCGCGGTGCTCTATCGCCTGCTCTGCGATCAATGGCCCGCCGATGTCATGCCCTTGCGTGCCGGGTTGCCGCCGCCACTGGAAGATCCGCGATGGCGGCCCCGGCCGCCAAGCAAGCTGGTGGCGAACATGCCGGCGAAGGCGGTCGAACTTCGCCGCGCGACCTCGGCCGCTGCGCTGCGGCGCCAGCTTGCCGGCGACCTGGACAGCATCGCCATGAAATGCGTCGCGCCCGACCCGGCGTACCGCTACCGCTCGGTCGCCCAGTTGCAGGACGAGTTGCGCCGCTGGCTGTCGCTGCGCCCGCTGCAGGCGCGCGAGGGCGACGCGGGCTATCGGCTGCGCCTGTTCGTGCGCCGCAACAGGCTGGCCGTGGCCCTGGGCGTGGGAGTCGTCGCCTCGCTGGCGCTGGGCGCGGGCATCGCCTACCGGCACAGCTATCTTGCCGAACGGGAAGCGGAGTCGGCGCGCGACATCAATCGCCTGTTCGAGGACACAATCGGCGCCATGACCCTCACCGGGCTGAGCCAGGCACCGCTGGCGTCGGCGGAAATGCTGCGGGTGGCCGAGCGTCGCCTGCGCGAGCGAGGCGCCTCGGCGCCTCCTCCGATCCGCGCCCTGGGCCTGATGGCGCTTGCCAGGAACTACGCCACCCTCGGCGACTACCGCCATGCCATGAGCATGGTCGAGGAAGTCCAGGGCATGCATCTGACGCAGGCCGACGAGCAGGCCGGCCTGCACGCCACGCTCGCGCGCCTGCTCAACATCCAGTCGCGCTATCCGGAAGCCGCGCGCGCGGCGAACACCGGACTTGAGGCCGCCAGGGAATTGGACGGCCTGGATGGCGACATGGCGCGCCTGTCGCTCACCACCGAGCTGGCGCGCGCGCAATGGGGCATGGCGCGGCTCGACGATGCCAATGCCACGCTGAACCAGGCGCTGGCCTCGGCCGAGGCGATGGCGTCGCGCGACCCCGTCCCCCTGGCCGAACTGCTGACCCAGCGCGGCGCGTGGCGCGCGCAACTGCTGCACTATCAGGACGCCGAACGCGACCTCGCGCGCGCCATCCGGCTGACCGAGAAAAGGGATCCGGTCGCCGCCGACAACGTCCGCGCCGAACTGGCGCATACGCTGTATCTGATCGGCAAGGGCGAGGGAGCGATGGCCGTGGCGCAGACCCTGCTCGCCAACCGGCGCCGCATGCTCGGCGAGAACCATCCGGAAACCGGCAAGGCCTGGGTGCGCCTGGCCGAGAGCCAATACACCAACTCGCAGCTTTCCGCGGCCATGGACTCGGCAAAGAAGGGCGAGGCCATCCTGCGCACGGTGCTCGGCCCCGAACATCCGGAGGTCGGCCAGGCGCTGCAGGTGCTCTCCAGCGTGCATCTGTTCCTGGGCGAGCACGCGGCCAGCCTGGACGAAGCCCGGCGCGCGTTCGACATCGCGATGCGGGCGCATGGCCCCTCGCACCAGGAAACGATCATGGCGATGCGCGGCCTGGCGGCGACGCTGGCCAGCAAGGCTTCCCAGAACCCCGGCAATCCGAAGCCCTGGCCGGAGATCATCGACCTGTTCACGCGCGTGGTCGGCGAAAGCGAACGGCAAGGCCTGCCTGCGTGGGGCGCACGCCTGATGCTGATCAGGGCGCGCCTGCGCTACGGACAGGACCAAGGAGCCGATGCCGAGCTCGAGCGCATCGCCACCGCCCTGACCAAGCTGCTTGGCCCCGGCAACGATCGCGCCCTGCATGCGCGCTATATCCAGGTGGAGCTGTATCAGAAACAGAACCGGCCGCAGGATGCCGAGCGCGCCGCCCGCATCCTGCTGCGCAACGCGGAACAGGCGCTGCCGAGCCTGGCCGGATCCTCGATGGTGTTCAACTCGCACGACATCCTCGGCGACATCGCGCTCGCGCGCGGCGACAGCGCGGCCGCGCGCGCGCATTGGCAAAAGGCTTCCGAAGTCGGACAGCAGCTCGGCGCCACCAGGCAGACGGCGGTGGTCGGCGTGCAGAAGAAGCTGGCGATGCTGGAGCAGACGTCCGCTGCGACGGCCATGAAGCCGCGCGGGCCATGAACGGCGCCGGCGCCGCTTCTCTCAGATCGCCGCCTGCCCCATCTCCTCGCCCAGCTGCTTGAGCAGGTAGGCCCGCGCACGGCGCCAGTCGCGGCGCACGGTGCGCACGGTCAGGCCGAACACGTCCGCGATCTCCTGTTCGCTCAGGCCGCCGAAGTAGCGCAGTTCCACCACCTGGGACAGGCGCTCGTCGATGTCCGCCAGCCCGTCCAGCGCCTGCCCGAGCACCAGCAGCTGTTCCAGGCGCGGCTCCGCGCTCGGCTCGGCGACGTCGTCGAGGTTGGCCTTCTCGGCGCCGCCGCCGCGCTTGTCGGCGAGCATGCGGCGGGCCTCGTCTAGCAGCACGAAGCGCATGGCGCGCGCAATCAGCGCGGTCAGGTGCGGACGGTTCTCCACCGCCAGCTTGGAGCCGGACAGGCGCAGCCACGTTTCGCTGATCAGCGAGGTGGGCGACAGGTGCGGGCCGATCTGCTGGCGGATCTGCGAGCGCGCGATGCGATGCAGGTCCTCGTAGAGCAGCGCGTAGATCCGATGCCAGGCGTCCTCGCGGCCGTCGTGGGCGGCGACCAGCAGCTGCGTGACGCTGTCGGCGAGTTCGGCGTCGGCGCGCACGGGCGCCGGCGGGACGACATCGTGTCCCGCCGAGGGACATGCCTCAGCCTGATTTCCCCGGGTCATGTCCGGAGTGTGCCCCGAAGACCGAAACGAATACAAACGGCCGGCACCATTCACGTTGCGCCCCTGTCACGGAATTGTCATGAACAGAATCGGCGACCCCATCCCCGGCAGCCACGTCTTTTCGGACGTCCTGCGTTTTCCGCCCTCCGGCTTGCCTGGACGGCCCCTGCCCGGCGGTCTCGACGAGGCCATCGGACAGTTGCGCACGAGCGTCGAGCACATGGGGACCAGGCTCGAGCAGGCCTCCAGGACATTGCCGCAGCAGCCGGGCGGCCGGGCAGATGCGCTCTCCAGCCGGCTGAACGACGCCCTCGCCCGCGGCGACCGCGCCGTGCGAGGAATTTCCTCGGCCTCGACGCCGGCCATCGAGCGCTTCCCGCTTGCGCAGAGCGACGATGTCGTGCGCGACGGCGTGGCCGCGATCGACCAGGTCACCAACGCCGTCAGCCAGGCCGCCACGGCGGTCGGCGACATCGCCTCCGTGGTGCAGCGGATCGCCGCCCAGATCAGCGCCATTCCCGGCCCCGTGGGCCAGGTCGCCGGCGCGGTATCGCAGGTCGCAGGCGCGGTCGATCGCCTCTCCGGTGCCGTCGACCAGTTGTCCGGCACCACCGACCGGCTGGCCAATGCGGCCGGTCGCGGCGATCCGGCCGAGCTGCTCGGCGAGGTGGTCGGCGCGGCCAGCGAGATCGCCGACGCGGTGTCGCAGATCGCGCTCGCCGTGGGCGACGTCGCCGATGCGGTGGAGAACCTGTCCGGCCTGGTGAGCTGGATCCCGGGCCCGGTCGGCCAGATCGCGG
Source organism: Luteimonas aquatica (assembly GCF_022662575.1). Lineage (GTDB taxonomy): Bacteria > Pseudomonadota > Gammaproteobacteria > Xanthomonadales > Xanthomonadaceae > Luteimonas > Luteimonas aquatica. The sequence continues at coordinate 526,517 of NZ_JALBFU010000001.1, forward strand.
GCGCGGTCGGCAATATCGCCGGCGGCGTCGACGAGATTTCAGGCGCGGTGAGCAGCCTCTCCGGCGTGGTGAGCCGCATCTCCGGGGCCGCGGCGGATGGCGACTCCGCCGGCGCGCTGTCGGAGGCCTTCGGCTCGATCGACGACGTGGTCGACGCGGCCGTGCAGGTGGCCGGCGCCGCCGGCCGGATCGCGATCGCGGTCGGCCAGATCTCGGCGGCTTCCTCGGGTCTCTGACGCCACCGTCAGGACCGGCCCGCCCCGTCGGCCGAGCCGTGCTCGATGCGCCGATGGGCGCGCGCCAGGGCGCTGCCGTTGAAGGCCCACAGCAGCGCCAGCGCCGCGCCGAGCAGCGCCGCGATCGTCGGCTGCTGCGCCAGCGCGTCGACGCCGGCCTTGAGCCAGCTGCTCAGCGCGTCGGCGCCGCGATAGACCACCGAGTCGACGAAATTCTTGGCCTTGTACTTGGCCTCGGGCGTGGTCACGGTCCACAGCATCTCGCGTCCCGGCCGGATGAAGGCGTATTCGCCGGCGCGCCGCACCACCATCACCACCGCCAGCACGGCGAAGGTCGGCGCCAATGCCAGCCACAGGAAGCCGAACACCGTGATCAGCGGCACCGCCACCAGCAGCACGCCCACGCCCAGGCGCTGCGCCAGGCGCCCGGTGACGAACAGCTGCGACAGGATCGCCAGCGCCTGCACGACCGCGTCGATGGTGCCGAACACCTGCGTCTGCGTGCGCTTGTCGGGGAAGTTGAGCTCCACCAGGCGCGCCTGCTCGAAATAGAGGAAGGTGGTCACGCTCGCCAGCAGCAGCACGAACGCGGCGATGCCGAGCATGAACGGCGAGCGCAGCACGTCGGTGGCGCCGGCCAGCGGGCTGCCGCCGAGCGGGCGCTGCCGCTGCGCGACGTCCTCCGCCGAGAGCGGCCGCGCGTCGCGCCAGCGCTGCGCCGCGCGCGCGGCGAATGCGGCCGCCAACAACAACAGCGCCGACAGCAGCAGCAGTCCGGCATGGCCGACGCTCTGCACCAGGCCCACGCCGAGCAGAGGCCCCACCAGCCCGCCGAGGCTGGCGCCGGCCGCCATCAGCCCGAACAGCCGCCTGGCCTGCCCGGTCGCGAACAGGTCGACCAGCACGCTCCAGGCCACCGAGATCGCGATCATGTTGAAGACCGACAACCAGATGTAGAACACGCGCGCCAGCCAGACGTCGTCGGGCGAAGCCAGGAAGCCGGCGGCGAAGGCGGCCAGATTGATCGCGAAGAAGCCGAACACCCAGTAGAGGATGCGCCGGCGCTGCACGCGCGCGGCGATCCAGCCGAACAGCGGCATCGCCGCCAGCGTGGCGACGAACGTTCCGGTGAACAGCCATTGCAGGTTGTTCACGCCGCCGGTGATGCCCATCGTCTCGCGCACCGGACGCAGCATGAAATAGCCGGCGAACAGCAGGAAGAACAGCGAGAAGCCGGCGACCACGCCGCCGATCTCGTCGTCGGCCAGGCCGAACAGGCGCGCGAGCAGGCGGCGCGGCATCTCCCCGCCCTCAACCCAGCGCCGCGACCAGGGCCGCGCGCTGCTTCGCGTCGAGCACGGCGCCGATGCCGGCTCGCAGATTGTCGGTCTGGTTGTCGGGTTTGGAGGTGGCGGGGATCACCGCCGTCACGGCGGTCGGACCGAGGGCGAATTTCAGGAACAGCTGCGCCCAGGACGTCGCGCCCACCTCCCCGGCCCACGCCGGCACCGGCTTGCCCTTGACCCGGGCGAAGAGCCGTCCGTCGTCGAAGGCGCGGTTGACCATCACCGCGATGCCCAGTTCCTGCGCCAGCGGGAAGATGCGCTGCTCCGCCCCGGGCGCGGCGGGGGAATAATTGATCTGCACGAAATCGGGCTTGAACCGGCGCATGGCTTCGGCCAGTTCCTCATGCGCGCGCTCCAGGTAATGGGTCAGTCCGACGTAGCGGGTCCTGCCCTGCTGCTTCAGCTCCCGCGCCAGCGCCAGCTGCGTCCGCGTGTCGCCCAGATTGTGGACCTGCAGCAGTTCCACCTTGTCGGTGCGCAGGTCGCGCAGCGACTGCTCGAACTGCGCCAGGCCGGCCTCGCGCCCGTCGACGCCGGAGAGCTTGGTCGCCAGGAACAGCTTGCCGCGCACGCCCGCCTCGGCCACCAGCGCGCCCAGCACCCGCTCGGCGTTGCCGTAGGTCGGCGCGGTATCGATCACGGTGGCGCCGGCGTCGACGAAGCGCCTGAGCACCTCGCGCAGCGCGTCGCGGCTGCCGCGCGCCGCGTCGCCGTCGAAATCGGCGACCTCGAACGAGCCCGACGTGCCCATGCCGATCGCCGGCACCTGTTCGCCGCTGGCGGGAATGGTGCGCTTGAGCAGCGTGCCCGCGAACGGCGCGGCGGCGGTTTTCGCGGCTTCGCCGCCGCGCGCGGCCGGCGCGGCGTCGTGGCTGCAGGCGGCCAGCGGCGACAACGCGAGGGCGGCCAGCGACAGCGTACTGCCGGAAATGAAGGCCCGGCGCGAAAGTGGATATGACGGCAGCGGATGTGACGGCATGTGCGACCTCCGGAAAGGCGGCGGCGTCGGCCGAGGAGACGCCAGCCTGCGCCACGGTCAGGGCGCCGTGCAGTGCCATTCGCCATGGCGGCCGATCGCATTCGCGCCCGGGCGATTGCAGCCGCGCCTCGCGCTTGCAGTTCCGCGCCTGGATCGCCGCGGCGCGGCGGCGCGGGCGCCCGTCAGCCGGCCGGATGCAGCATCGCCGCCGCGCGCGAGCCCGCCCAGACCAGCAGCAGGCCGAGGAACACGCTCGCCGACAGGTATACCAGCGTCAGTTCGCCGCGTTGCGAGCGCGCGTAGAGCAGGCATTCGAGCATCAGCGCCGAGAACGTGGTGAGTCCGCCAAGGACGCCGACGATCAGGAAGGCGCGCAGGTACAGCGCCGACGGTCCGCGTCCTTCAAGCATGACCGCGACGAAACCCACCGCAAACGAGCCCGCGAGATTCACCGCGAAGGTGCCCCAGGGAAAACCGTCGCCGAACTGGCGCAGCAGCCAGCCGCCCGCCCAGAAGCGCCCGGCGGCGCCGAGCGCTCCGCCGGCCATCACCAGCAGCAATTGCCACCACCACCCCGCCGGGGTCATGGAAGCACCCTGAAAGATGAGGAAAAATACATAGTTAGCCCTTGTATTTGATGTGATTTCAAAGGGCGCGCGCCTGCCGCCCTTGCTGGGTTCGGCAGGCATCATCAGCTGGCGCGTCGGGCCGGCGGTTCGGGGAGGATGCCATCTCCGCGTTCGGGTGCAGCCCGCGCATTATGCCTGCGGGCGCCGTGCGCATGCGCATGGCCTCACGTGCCGCGCGGCGCTCGTCATCGCCGTCGCCGATGCGCGATCATTGCGCCCCCCTTCGCGAAATCCGCGGCGCCGTCGCGGGCTTCCGAGAACGGAAGAGCCTCCCCCGCTTCCATGACGATTCTCCGTTATCGCTTCGGCGATCATTCGCTCGACCTGGGCAAGCGCGAGCTGCGCCGCGCCGAGGTTCCGGTGCTCCTCCCGGCACGGGTGTTCGAGTGCCTGTGTTTCCTGATCGAGCATCGCGACCGCGCCGTCAGCCGCGACGAACTGGTGCAGGCCGTGTTCGGCCGCGCCGACGTGTCCGACGCGCAACTGGCGCAGATCGTGGTGCGCGCCCGGCGCGCGGTCGGCGACGACGGCCACGAGCAGCGCTCGATCCGCACCGTGCCGCGCTACGGCTTCCGCTGGATGGAGGAAACGTCCGTCGAAACGGACGCAGAGCCTGCGCGGGTCGTGCCCGCCGCCGTCCCGGCGCCGACATCGACATCCGCATCCGTGCCGACGTTCGCGCAGGCCGACGGCGCGCGCGTGGCGCCGGCGCCTCCGTCACCGGCGCGCGCCCGACATCGCTGGCGCTGGCTCGCCATCGCGGCCCTGCTGCTGGTCCTGGCGGCCTGGGGCATCGCGCGCCTGGACTCGTCGCGCACGCAGCCGGCACCGGCCGCGGCGCTTCCGCCCGCCGGCCGCGCGCTGATGGTGCTGCCCAGCGAGATCGAGGACCGCGAGAACGCCAGCTGGGCGCGCCTGGGCCTGATGGATTTCGTCGGCGACCGCCTGCACCGCGCCGGGCTGCGGGTGCTGCCCAGCGAGGCGGTGCTCGGCGTGCTGCGCGAACACGGTGCGGACGATCCGCAGCTGCTGCGCCGCGCCTCGCGCGCGGACTGGATCGTCAGCAGCCGCGCCGAGCGCCTGTCCGACGGCTGGCGGGTCACCCTGGTGGCCAGCGACGCCGGCGGCATGGAGCAGCGCGGCCAGGCGCGTCACGCGGACCTGCTCGAGGCCGCGCGGCTGGCCGCCGACCGCCTGCAGGCGGCGCTGGGCGGGCGCCTGCCTGCCGGCGAGACCGGGCAGCCGGGCCTGGCCGAACGCCTGCAGCGCGCCCGCGCGGCGATGCTGGCCAACGAGATCGAGACCGCGCGCCGCATCCTGGCCGAAGCGCCGGAACTGCAGCGCGCCCAGCCGCTGCTGCGCTACCAGCTGGCGCGCGTGGATTTCCGTGCCGGCGAGTACGCGCGCGGCCTGGAGACGCTCGACGGCCTGCTGGCCAGCGAGGAAGTGCGCCGCGACCCGGTGTTCCGGATGCGCGTGCTCAACGCGCGCGGCGCGATGCTGATCCGGCTGGAGCGCTACGACGCCGCCGAGCGCGACTACGACGCGGTGGTGGCGCTGGCCGGCGACGGCGGCCGCCATCCCGCCGAGCTGGGCCAGGCGCTGAGCGGACGCGCGGTGGTGCATTCGACGCTGCGCCGCTTCGACCGCGCGCTGGCCGACTACGGCAATGCCCGCGTGCAGATGGCCGCGGCCGGCGACGCGCTGGCGGTGGCGCGGGTGGATGCGAACCTCGGCATCCTGGAGATCGATCGCGAACGCCCCGCCCAGGCCCTGCCCTATCTGCGCAAGGCGGTCGAGGATTTCCGTTCGATGGGCGCGGTGAACGAACTGGCCACGCTGCGGCGGATGCTGATCGCCGCGCACCTGCAGCTGCTGCGACCGGACGCCGCGCTGGCCGAGAGCGAGCGCGCCTGGGCGATGCTGGAGCGCGTCCGCGACCCGATGCAGCGCGCCGACCTGATCCTGGTCCGCGCCGAGGCGCTGATCGCCGCCGGCGGCCTGCGCGAGGCGGCGCGGCTGCTGGAGATGCCCGAGGCGGCCCACCTGGCGGCCGCCGACCACGGACGCCTGGACTACCTGCGCGTGGAACTGGCCCTGCGCGGCGGCGCGCTGCGCCAGGCGGTCGCGCTGGCCGACCGCAGCCTGCGCGACTGGCCGCGGCAGCAGAACCCGCGCCTGCGCGGCTGGATGCGGCTGCGCCGGCAGCAGGCGGCGCAGGAGGCGGACCTGGACACGGCGCCGGGCGCGGTGGCCAGCCAGGATGCGTCCCTGCCCGGCCGCCTGCTCGGCGCCCTGGAGCAGGCCGCCGTGGAACCCCGGGCGCCCGGCGACACCGCCGCCGAGGACGGCTACCGCGCCGCGCTCGCCCTGGCCGAACAGCGCGGCATCCCCCAGGAGATCGCCGCCGTGGTCGAGCCCTACGCGCTCTGGCTGCTGCGTCGCGACCGCCGCGACGAGGCCGCCGCGCTGATCGGCCGGGTCGCGCCTTGGGCCGAATACGACTTCGACATGGCGCTGCTGCAGTTGCGGCTGGCGCGCGGCGACGGGCAGCGCGGGCAATGGCGCACCGCCTTCGCGCACGCCGCGGCCCTGGCGGGCGAGCGCCGCATCCCCGCCGAGCTCGATCCGGACGCCGCCGCGCGCGCCGAAAATCGTGACCGGTCGCAATAAACCGTCGATGGGCACGGCCTTGTCACGCGATCGTCAAGCGCTTGGAATGCCGCCGGCGCGGCGCGGCGGCAGGGTCCGGTCACCGACATCCCCTCCAGGAGTGCGAGACCCATGACCCACAAGCTGCTAGCCGCCGCCCTGCTGTCCGTCCTCGCCGCTGCCGCTCCGGCCTCCGCCGCCACGGCCCCCGCCGCGCAGGCCTCGGCCAGCAGCCGGCCGCTCGAACTGTCGCTGATCCGCGGCGGCGCGGTGCGCGCCGCGCCGATCGCCAACGGGCGCTTCGTCTACATCGCCACCGGTCGCGTGCTGGCGACCTGGGACTACCGACGCCCCGAGCGCCCGTTGCGCCTGGGCGTCACCTCGCCGGCCGAGGGCGCGATCAACGCGCTCACCCGCAACGGCGACTATCTCTACGCCACCTGGCGCGGCCACGACGGCACCGGCGGCGTGACCGTCTACTCGCTGGTCAATCCGGCCAGGCCCAGGCTGGTGGCCGACCTGCCCTATTCGCCGGACGGGGACCAGTTCGCCATCGGCGTGGTCGCCGCCAACGGCCACCTGTTCCTGTTCGACAACAACCAGGGCGTGTTCGTCGGCGACCTGTCCAACCCGCGCAAGCCGGCGTTCTCGCCGGCCGGGATCGGCGTGCCCGTGCAGTACAACAAGCTGGTCGCCTACGGCAATACGGTCTACGCCACCGGCCGCAGCTGGCTCGGCGGCACCGTGCTCGACCTCTACGACGTGAGCAACCCGCGCGCGCCGGCCAAGATCGCCAGCCACCTGGTCGACGGACTGGACAGCTTCAGCCTGACGCCGGAGAAAGGCGGCGCGGTGGGCGTGGGCAACCAGCTCAGCCTGTTCGACCTCAGCAACCCGCAGCAGATGGTGCGCCGCGGCTTCCTCGACATCGCGCCGGCCACCTACGGGCTGCGCCTGGGCGCGTATTTCTACAGCTTCGGCTACAGCGACGGCCTGGACGTGTGGAACATCGGCAACGCCGATGCGCCGCGCGCGGTCGGCCATCTCGACGTCTCCTCCCTGGGCGGCCACCACGCGCTGGCGCTGGGCGACACCGTCCTGCTGCAGACCGACACCGACCTGGTGCATTCGCTGGACGCGCGCACGCCGGCCAAGCCGCGCCGCGTCGCCACCTCCTGGCTGCCCGGCGGCGTCGGCGCCCGCGACATCGCCCTGTGGCGCGGAGCGCCGCTGCTGCTGCAGCCCAACTACGGCTTCACCCTCAACGATCCGCGCGAGCTGACGCCGCTGGTGCGCGTGGAGGCCGACCTGCCGCCGTACCTGCAGTCGCGCAGCTTCGAGCAGACGCAGGTGGTCGGCGACCGCGCCTACCTCGCGGCCTGGGGCTACGGGCTGCTGATGTACGACCTGTCCAATCCCAGGCGCCCGCGCGAGAGCGGCCGGCTGTCCTTCCCCTTCGCCGCCACCTTCGACGTCCAGGGCAAGTACGCCTACGTCGCCAAGTGGACCAACGGCGGCCTGCTCGGCGTGGCCGACGTGTCCAAGCCGGAGACGGCGGAACTGGTGTGGGCCGACGGCCTGGCCTCGCAGCCTTACCGGGTCAAGGCCGACAAGGGCTACCTCTACATCGCCGAAGGCCGGGAGATGGGCGCCGCGGACACCGGCGGCCTGCGCGTGTACAGCCTGCGCAATCCGGCCGATCCGGTGCTGGTGCGCCGCTTCGACCAGGGCTGCGGCTCGGCCTTCGATCTGAGCATCGACAGCGACGTCTCGCTGGCCTATCTGGCCTGCGAGAGCGGCATGCAGATCATCGACGTCTCCAAACCCGAATCGCCGGTGCTGGTGGGCAGCTACGCCTCCAGCGGCGGCTCGGACTACAACAAGGTGGCGCAGCGCGGCGACCGCGCCTGGTTCGCCGACACCGAAGGCCTGCACGAGTTCGACGTCTCCGACCCGGCGCGGCCGAAGCTGCGCAAGACCACCAATGTCGGGCACCAGGTACCGCAGCGGCTGTTCGCCGATCCCTATGGCCGCCTGTGGGTGCTGGGCGGGGAAACCGGCGTGCAGGTGTTCGGCCATGGCCGGCCCTGGCCGCTGCCGCACGGATTGGATCCGCTGCCGATGGACGGCGGCGGAATCGCCCGCTGAAAGCGCCGCGGGCGCCCCGTCCCGCACGATTTGCGATGACACGCGCCCCGGTCTTCGGGGCGCGTTTTTTTCGGATCGCGCCTTCCGTCAGGACTCACCTTCGCCGCGCGCCCGCTCGCGCGCCTGGCGCAGCGCGTCGAGCTTCTCCTTGAGCTTGATCTCCAGACCGCGCGCGACCGGCGCGTAGTACACGCGCTCGCCCATCGCGTCCGGGAACCCGGTCTGGTCGAGCGCGATGCCGTCCTCGGCGTCGTGGTCGTACTGGTAGCCCTTCGAGTAGCCGAGCGCCTTCATCAGCTTGGTCGGCGCGTTGCGCAGGTGCAGGGGCACGTCCTGCGTGCCGTACTCGGCCACGTCGCGCCTGGCGGCGTTGAAGGCGGCATACGCGGCATTGGACTTGGCGGTGCTGGCCAGGTAGATCGCCAGCTGCGCCAGCGCCAGCTCGCCTTCCGGGCTGCCCAGGCGGTCGTAGGTGTCCCAGGCCTCGATGGCCATCGCCAACGCGCGCGGATCGGCCAGGCCGACGTCCTCCACCGCCATGCGCGTCAGGCGCCGCGCCAGGTAGCCGGGATCGCAGCCGCCGTCGAGCATGCGCGCGAGCCAGTACAGCGCCGCGTCGGGGTTGGAGCTGCGCACGGACTTGTGCAGCGCCGAGATCTGGTCGTAGAACTGCTCGCCGCCCTTGTCGAAGCGGCGCGTGCGGTCGGCCAGCACCTGCTCGAGGATGGAGTCGGTGATGGCGCCGGTCGCGTCCGCGCCGCCCTCGCCGCCCCCGTTCCCGTCGGCGAGCTCGGCGGCGATCTCCAGCAGGGTCAGGCCGCGGCGCACGTCGCCGTCGGCGGCGGTGGCGATCAGTTTCAGCTGCGCCTCGCCGATGACCAGGCCGCGCCCGCCGAGGCCGCGTTCGGCGTCCTCGAGCGCGTGGCGCAGCGCGCGCGCGATGTCCTCGGCCGAGACCGCCTCCATCACGTGCACGCGGCAGCGCGAGAGCAGCGCCGAATTGAGCTCGAAGGACGGGTTCTCGGTGGTGGCGCCGACGAACAGGATGGTGCCGCGCTCGATGTGCGGCAGGAACGCGTCCTGCTGCGCCTTGTTGAAGCGATGCACCTCGTCCACGAACAGCACGGTGCGCCGTCCCTCGGCGAAACGGTGCGCGGCCTCGGCCAGTACCTGGCGCACCTCCGGCAGGCCGGAGAGCACCGCCGAGATGGCGTGGAAATGCGCGTCGGCGTACTTGGCCAGCAGCAGCGCCAGCGTGGTCTTGCCGCAGCCGGGCGGCCCCCACAGCACCATCGAATGCACGTGCCCGGCCTCGATCGACTTGCGCAGCGCCGTGCCGGGCGCGAGCAGGCGGCGCTGCCCGACCATGTCGTCGAGCGTGCGCGGGCGCATGCGCTCGGCCAGCGGGCGCAGCGCCTCGCGGTCCACCGTCAAGAGGTCGCCGGCATCGTCGGCCGGCCGGGCCTTACGTTTCGTCACGCGGCTGTGATTCCTGTCGTGGTTAGCATTCGCGGTGTGACCGGCGGCTTGTGCTTGGTTCCTTCATCGGTCGTTGCACGCCGCCACGGTTTGCACGGCGCCATTTGCACGGCGCCACACGTTGCACGCAGGCCACTAGTGTAATCCCGCTGCAATGGGGCGGGTGCGGACGATGATCCGGCGCTGCCGTCGCAGCGCCTGCGTCGCGTTGCCCCGCGGGGGCGGGCGGCAGGCGCGGGACCGGGATCGTCATCGGCGGCGCCGGTGGCAGGGACTGCAGGGAGCATGCTCGGCCGGGGGGGCCGCCAAGGTGCCGTCCGGTCGCCACGACCACGCTGCAAACGCAGCATTCCGGGGGTAGTCATGAAAAAGACCGTGATGGTATCGGCCGTCGCCATGGGCCTGTCGCTGGCGTTTTCCGCGAACGCGCAGGCCGCGCAGCCGTCGGTGACGAAGGGATATGCGGAAGGCGTCTACGCCGAATACTCGGCCGCCAGCGACCGCGACATGCGTTTCGAGGTGAAGACGCTCGCGTCCGGGAACCTGAAGGAACTGGAGGGCCGTTCGTTCGGCGAGATCGTGGGCATGCCGCGCTATCACATCGAGGCCAGCGAGGACCGCTTCAAGCTGCGCAACGGCAGGTTCAACGAGGACCTCGGGCAGTTCGACCGCAGCGATCTCGACGGCGGGGTGGAAGGCTTCGACGAAGTCGGATTGCCGGTGGCCATGGGCAGCTACCGCCGTCTGGCGGTCACCGCCTCGGTCGGCGGACGCGCGCGCGTGCACGAGGCGCTGGAAATGTGCTGGCAGGAGCAGGCCCATTGCGTGGTGTTCGATCCGAGCATCGTGTTCCTGGATTCGATCGTGCAGAACCGCAGGCAGGCGGCGGCCGCCGGCTACGCGCCGACCGTGCGCTACGAACTGCGTCCGCAGCCGGTGCGCCCGCTCGACGGCAGGGCGACGGCGACGCTCGCCGCCTGCGCCCTGGCCAGCGATCCGCGCTACATCTCCAAGTGGCTGACCTGGGCGCCTTGGACGCAGAAGTACAAGAACGTCTACGGCATGACCCTGGTCACCAAGAACCTGGGCGGCCAGCAATCGGGAATCCGCTGCGATGCCAGCTGCAATCCCGCTCCCTTCGGCTACAGCAACAGTTCGAGCGCCTCGGGCACCCTGGGCTACGGCACCGACTGCGGCAACAAGTACACCTACGGCAAGAGCGGCCGCACCGGGCGCTGGGTGGCGGAAACCAAGTGCGCGCACCGCTTCTCGGGATCGGCCAGGGCCGACGTCACCGTCAAGGGCACCGGCGCCAGCGTCAACCTGGCCTGGGACACCAACGGCGGCATCGATTCCAACGGCGGCTACTTCACCGACACCTGCGGTTATTTCTGAGGACCGCCGGTCCCAAAGCCCGTTTGGTCCGAAAGCCCGTGTCGCAACGACGGCATGGCAGGCGTTCAGGCGCCTGCCATGTCGGCGACGCGTTCTTCTGCGCGGCTGGCTTTTTCCGGCAAGGGCCGCGGCCGACGGCGGTATAAGCTGGCGCCATGAACCGATCGCGATCGCCGTCCGTGCCGCATGCTCCGCCGCCGATCCGCGGCGCGTGCGCGCAGGATACGCAAGCCTTGCATGCCCTGCTCCTCGACACCTTTGAGCGCACATGGCGCGCGCAGCTCACGCCCGCGGCGATCCAGGCCTACTTCCGCGACCGCATCGCGGAGCGCTACGTCGAGGACCACTCCGGTGAATTCCTGGTCGCCGAGATGCATGGCCGCGTGATCGGCATGGTGCACCAGCGCGCGGGCTTCATCGAGGCATTGCACGTGCTCGGCGCCTGCGAGCGGCGCGGCCTCGGCCGGGCGCTGATGGCCGCGGCCGAGGCGCAGATGCGGGATCGGGGCGTGCGCCGCGCCAGCCTGGAGACCGACACCTTCAACCTGGCCAGCCAGCGCTTCTACGAGGCGCTCGGCTACCGCGAGGCGGCGCGCTATCCCGATACCGAATGGAACAGCGGGCTGACCACGATCCGCTACGAGAAGGACCTGGGCGACGAAAACGGCATCGGCGCACTCGCCGCGGATCAGCCCTCGCCCACCACGTCCACGCCCTTGCCGGGCACGTAGCGGAAGGTGTCCTTGGCGAAGGCCGGATTCTTCTTCCAGCCGCTGAAGGAGATCTCGGTGCGCTGGCCCAGCGAATCCACCACCTGCATCCTGGCCAGCCCGTCGGCGCCGAAGCCCAGGCGCGCGTTCTGGAAGCCGGCGTCCTGGTCCTGCTTGGGCGTGAGCACCAGCCATTGCAGGCCGCCTTCGGCGCCGGCCTCGGCCACGTCGAAATCGCGCTCCAGCTTGCCGGGATCGATCAGCGCGGCCAGCGGGCTGTTCTGCTCCTCGGCGCCCTGCGGGCGCACGGTGACCTGCGACAGGTCGGGGTCGTAGACCCAGACCTTCTTGCCGTCGGCGACGATCAGCTGCGCATAGGGCTTGGCGTATTCCCAGCGGAACAGGCGCGGCGCGGACAGCGCCACGCGCCCGCTCGAGGATTCCTTGAGCTTGCCATTGGTGTCGAAGACCTGCTGCGAGAACTGCCCGTCCAGGCCCTTGAGGTCCTTGGTGAAGCTGGCTAGGCTGTCGCGCGCGCCGGCGGAGGCGCCGGCGGCGAAGAGCAGCGCGGCGAGCGCTGCGGCGAAACGGAATGCGGGCATGGCATCGGGTTCCTGTTGTCTGCGCGCCAGTGTGTGGCGGAAAAGCTGAATCCGGACTTGCGCCGCGCCCGCGGCCGTCCGTGTGGTTCATGTCGCGGCCGGCGGCCGTGCCGGCGCGGCAGGTCCTCGGAGCAGAGGCAGGCCGCCCGGGCCAGACCCGGGCGGCCCTCGCTCTTCGTCCAGTCGGCGGCGAGCGCGACGGGGTTGCGCCTCGACGGTCAGTAGGCCATCGACCAGATCACCGAGCTGATCTTCCAGCCGTCGTCGGTGCGCACCAGCTGCCAGGCCTCCTTGCCCCAGTTGGTCTTCTTCTCGCCGCTGTGATAGCTGTAGTCGAACCAGACCGAGGCGATGCTGCCGTCGGTTTCGATGCGGACGTTGTCGAACTTCTCTTCCTGGCGGTCCTTTTCCTGCACGATCGAATCGATGAAGCCGATCGGCCCCTCGCTGGCGTCCGCGAAGACCCGCTTGGCCTGCGGTTTCTTCCGGCGCTCGCGATCCAGCGTTTCCTGCTCCAGCACCGCGGTCCAGGGAATGTTCTCGGAGAACAGCAGCGCGGTGAATTTCGGCTTGTCCTTTTCGATGATCGAGGTGCGGAAGGCTTCGACCACCGCCTCGATCTGGCGCGTGTGCTCGGCCTGGTCCTGCGCGAAGGCGCAGCCGGCGGGTGCGAGAAAGGCGCCGATCGCGCAGACGACCGGCGGTAGGAGTTTGTGCATGCGTTTCTGTCCTTGGAAATGAAAAAGCCGGCACCCGGAGGGCATCGTCGACCGCCTTCCTGGCGGCAAGCATCTTCGCACGCCGTTCGGACGGCGCGCACGGCGGCCGACGTAACCGGTGTCGCCGCCCGGCGAGGAGCAACGCTACTTCGGCGGCGGCGGCGCCAGCACCGAGCGGTCGCCGTTGTGCTCGGGCGGCGAGACGACGCCGGCCGCCTCCATCGCCTCGACCAGGCGCGCGGCGCGGTTGTAGCCGATCTTCAGGCGCCGCTGCACGCCTGAGATCGAGGCGCGCCGGGTCTCGGTGACGATCTTCACCGCCTCGTCGTAGAGCGGATCGCTCTCGTCGCCCGAGCCGCCGCCCGATTCTGGCAGGCCGGTGGCGCCGACCACGGTGCCGTCGCCCATGGTCTGCACCTCGTCGAGCACGCCCTCGATGTAGTCCGGGCCGTTGCCGCTCTGCTTGAGGTGGTCGACCACGCGGTGCACCTCCTCGTCGCTGACGAAGGCGCCGTGCACGCGCTCGGGCAGCGCGGTACCCGGCGGCAGGTAGAGCATGTCGCCGTGGCCGAGCAGCGTTTCCGCGCCTGACTGGTCGAGGATGGTGCGCGAGTCGATCTTGCTCGACACCTGGAAGGCGATGCGCGTAGGGATGTTGGCCTTGATCAGGCCGGTGATCACGTCGACCGACGGACGCTGGGTGGCCAGGATCAGGTGGATGCCGGCCGCGCGCGCCTTCTGCGCCAGGCGCGCAATGAGCTCCTCCACCTTCTTGCCGACGATCATCATCATGTCGGCGAACTCGTCGATGAACACGACGATGAAGGGCAGCGTCTCCAGCGGCCGCGGCGCCTCGCCCAGTTCCGGGCTGGGCTTGAACAGCGGGTCCATCATCGGCTGGCCGCTGTCCTGGGCGTCCTTGACCTTCTTGTTGAAGCCGGCCAGGTTGCGCACGCCCACCGCCGACATCAGCTTGTAGCGGCGCTCCATTTCCGCCACGCACCAGCGCAGGCCGTTGGCGGCCTCCTTCATGTCGGTGACCACCGGCGCCAGCAGGTGCGGGATGCCCTGGTAGACCGAGAGCTCCAGCATCTTCGGATCGATCATCAGCATGCGCACGTCCTGCGGGCCGGCCTTGTACAGCAGGCTCAGCACCATCGCGTTGACGGCCACGGACTTGCCCGAACCGGTGGTGCCGGCCACCAGCAGGTGCGGCATGCGCGCCAGGTCGGCCACGGTCGGCCGGCCGGCGATGTCCTTGCCCAGCGCCAGCGTCAGCGGGCTGCCGGACTTGTCGTATTCCTTGGAGCGCAGCAGCTCGCTGAGATAGATCATCTCGCGGTGCGTGTTCGGCGTTTCCAGGCCGATCACCGACTTGCCGGGAATCACGTCGACCACGCGCACCGACTTCACCGACAGGCCGCGCGCGATGTCCTTGTCGAGCGAGCTGATCTGGCTGACCTTCACGCCCGGCGCCGGTTCGATCTCGAAGCGGGTGATCACCGGGCCCGGATAGGCGCCGACCACCTGCGCGTCGATGCGGAAATCCTTGAGCTTGAACTCGATCTGCCGCGACAGGGTCTCCAGCGTGTCCTCGTCGTAGCCCTTGGGCTGCGGCTTGGGATCGTCCAGCAGGGCCAGCGGCGGGATGCCCGAGCCGTCGCCGACGTGGAACAGCGGGATCTGCTGCTCGCGCTTGGCACGGTCGCTCTTCTCCACCTGCGCCGGCGCCGGCGGCTCGATCTTGACCGGCGCCCGCTTGGCGCGCAGCTCGGTCTCGATCTTGCGGGTCTCCTGGCGCTCCTCGCGGTGCTGGCGCGCCTCCTGCCATTCGGCCGCCTGCTGGCTGCCGCGGCGGAACAGGGCCGGCAGCTTCAGGATCCAGCCGCCGATGCGATCCATCACCGCGAACCAGGACACCCCGGTGGCCAGGGTCACCGAGATCAGCAGCAGCGCCAGCAGGAAGAGGTTCCCGCCGATCGGGCCGAACCCGTTGTACAGCGAGTTGCCGACCAGGCGGCCGAGGATGCCGCCGCTGCCGGCGGAGAAGTTCTCGGCCGGCCCCAGGCGCAGGTACAGCAGTCCGGTGGCCGAGACCAGGAAGCCGACGATGCCCATCAGGCGCAGCGCCGGACCGAGGTCGGCATTGCCGTCGCCGTCCTTGTCCATGCCGAACAGCGCGATCCAGGCGATGGCGCCGAGCATGACCGGCAGCAGGAAGGCGACGTAGCCGGTCAGGTACAGCAGCACGTCGGCCAGCCAGGCGCCGACGCGCCCGCCCAGGTTGTGCAGCGGCGCGGTCACGCTGCCCGAGTGCGACCAGCCGGGGTCGCCCGGCGAGTAGGTGAACAGGCTGACCAGCAGGTACAGCAGCAGCGGCCCGATCAGGATCAGCGCGATGTCGCGCAGCAGGCGCTGGCGCCGCGGATCCGGGGCGTTCTCGGGCGCGGCTTTCTGGGACGCGGCAGCGCGCGGTCGTTTGCTGCGTTCCGGGAGCGGGCGGGATGCCACCGTGCGATTAAACCTTAGGAAAACCCTGCAATATTATGATTCTACGCGATTATTTGCAGAAAAGTGACGTCTTGCCGTTTCCGGCCCCGCGCCGCCGGCTCAGGCCGGGGCGCGGAGACGGGAATTGCCGGCACTTTACAGCTTCATGCCCTGCAGGGCCGGGTGCACCAGCTTGCCGCCCTCGACGTTGATGCCGCGCACCAGCGCTTGGTTGTCGCGCCACTTGCCGGAGGCCAGCTTGTTCACCCACGGCAGGATCGCCGCGCAGATCGCCTGCGAGGAGGTCTGCGGCACCGCGCCCGGCATGTTGGTGACCGCGAAGTGGGTCACGCCCTCCTCCACGTAGGTCGGCTCCTTCCAGGTGGTCGGACGCGAGGTCTCGAAGCAGCCGCCCTGGTCGATGGAGATGTCCACCACCACGCTGCCCGGCTCCATGCCCTTGAGCATCTCGCGCGTGAGCACGTGCGGGGCGACCGCGCCGGTCACCAGCACGGCGCCGATCACCAGGTCCGCCGAGGCCACCTCGCGCGCGACCACGTCGTCGTAGGGATACAGCGCGGTGACGTTGTTGCCCAGGCGCATCATCTCGTCCATGCGGTCCTGGCGCTTCTCGAACACCACCACGTTGGAGCCGCCGGCCGCGGCCAGCGCCGCGGAATTGCCGCCGGCCTGGCCTGCGCCGAACACCACCACCTTGCCGCGCTCGGTGGACGGCAGGCCGCCGAGCAGCTTGCCCTTGCCGCCCATCGGCTGGTGCAGCAGGTGGGTGCCGACCTGCACGCCGATCTTGCCGGCGATCACCGACATCGGCGCCAGCAGCGGCAGGTCGCCGTTGTCGAGCTCGACCGTCTCGAACGCCACGCCGGTCAGGCCGATGTCGAGCAGGCGCCTGGTCAGCTCCGGCAACGGCGCCAGGTGCAGGTAGCAGAACAGCAGGTGGTCCTTGCGCAGCAGCGCCAGGTCGCCCTCGATCGGCTCCTTGACCTTGACGATCAGCTCGCCCTTCTCGTACAGGGCCGCCGCGTCCGGCGCGATCTTCACGCCCAGGCGGGTGTACTGCTCGTCCTTGAAACCGGACTTCACGCCGGCATCCTTCTCCAGCCAGACCTCGTGGCCGCGCTTGACGAGATCGCCCGCCGCCGCCGGCACCAATGCCACGCGGCCTTCGAGGGTCTTGGTTTCCTTGGGTACGCCGATACGCATGTGCTTGTTCTCTAACTGTAGGTTGGGAGGGCACCGCCGCACCGGGCCAAGACGGCAAAAACCCGCACGCGGGCGTGCGGGTTTCGGCTGCGGAACACCGCACGGGGGAGTACGGGTTTCGCGCGACGGCCCCGCGCGGCATCCGCACGGGGTAGCGCGGACGCCCGCCAGGCAGTCGCATCGTAGCGCTGCGACGAACTGTTCGTTTCAGCGCCGTCCCCCATCGCCGCCTTGAGTTGGCGCTTCCGCGCCGCCAAGCTATACGACCCGAGACGCTGAAATTTCACTCCGCGAGTATACATGACCACCTCGAAGCACTGCCGCCTGCTGATCCTCGGTTCCGGCCCCGCCGGCTGGACCGCCGCCGTCTACGCCGCCCGCGCCAACCTCAAGCCCGTGGTCGTGACCGGCCTGCAGATGGGCGGCCAGCTGATGACGACCACCGAGGTGGACAACTGGCCGGGCGACGCGCACGGCCTGATGGGCCCGGACCTGATGTCGCGCATGCAGGCGCACGCTGAGCGCTTCGACACCGAGGTGGTCTTCGACCACGTCCATACCGCCGACCTGACGCAGCGGCCGTTCCGCCTGAAGGGCGACAACGGCGACTACACCGCCGACGCGCTGATCATCGCCACCGGCGCCACCGCCAAGTACCTGGGCCTGGAATCGGAGGAGAAGTTCAAGGGCCGCGGCGTCTCCGCCTGCGCCACCTGCGACGGCTTCTTCTACAAGGACCAGGACGTGGCCGTGGTGGGCGGCGGCAACACCGCGGTGGAGGAAGCGCTGTACCTGTCCAACATCGCCCGCAAGGTCTACCTGGTGCATCGCCGCGACACCCTGCGCGCGGAGAAGATCATGCAGGACAAGCTGCAGGCCAAGATCCAGGCCGGCAAGATCGAACCGGTCTGGCACCACGTCGTCGACGAGGTGCTCGGCAACGAGGCCGGCGTGACCGGGCTGCGCCTGAAGTCGGTGCAGGACGACAGCAGCCGCGAGATCACCGTGCACGGCTTCTTCGTCGCCATCGGCCACACCCCGAACACCACGCTGTTCGAGGGGCAGCTGGCGATGAACAACGGCTACCTGGAAATCCGCTCGGGCCTGGGCGGCGGCGCCACCGAGACCTCGGTGCCCGGCGTGTTCGCCGCCGGCGACGTCGCCGACCAGGTCTACCGCCAGGCGATCACCTCGGCCGGCTTCGGCTGCATGGCGGCGCTGGACGCCGAGAAGTACCTGGACAAGGACGGCTGATCCCCATGCCGCGGCCGCAATTAAGACCCATTACGTTCTCATCGACTACGAGAACGTGCAGCCCAGGAACCTGGGCCTGCTCAAGGACGAGAAGTTCCGCGTCCTGGTCTTCCTCGGCAAGAACAATACTCGCCTGCCGGTGGAACTGGTGACGGCGCTGCAGGCGCTCGGCCCGCGCGCCGAATACGTGCAGATGGCCGGCAGCGGCCCCAACGCGCTCGATTTCCACATCGCCTACTACATCGGGAAGATCGCCGCGACCGATGCCGACGCCTCGTTCCACATCGTCTCCAAGGACACCGGCTTCGACCCGCTGATCGCGCACCTCAAGGACCAGGGATTCTCGGCCAAGCGCACCGCCACGCTCGAGGCGGTGCCGGTGCTCAAGCCGCTCACGCGCGCGCCCGGCGACGCGCAGGTGGACGCGGTGATCGAGAACCTGCGCGGCATGCCCAAGAGCCGGCCGCAGACCGAGAAGACGCTGCGCGCGATGGTGGCCAACTGGTTCGGCAAGAGCCTGGACGAAGCGGCGATGGACCGCATCATCCGCGAATTGGCCGAGCGCAAGATCCTGAGCCTGGACGGCACCCGGGTGAAATACCTGCTCAAGGCGTGACGACGTCCGCCGCCACGATCCGCATGCTCGCCTCGCTGGAGGAGATCGATGCGTCCGCCTGGGATGCGCTGCAAGAAGGCGGCAACCCCTTCCTCCGCCACGCCTTCCTCGCCGGCCTGGAGCGCCACGGCTGCCTGCGCCCCGACTGGGGGTGGACGCCGCAGCACCTGACCCTGTGGCGCGGCGGCGCGCTGGTCGCGGCCGCGCCCGGCTACCTCAAGGACAATTCCCACGGCGAGTTCGTCTTCGACCACGCCTGGGCGCATGCCTACGCCCGCCACGGCCTGGACTATTTCCCCAAGTGGCTGTGCGCGGTGCCCTACTCGCCCGTCACCGGCCCGCGCCTGTTGGCGCGCGAGGCCGACGACCGCCGGCACCTGCTGGAAGCCATCCGCGCGATGGCCGAAAGCCGGGGGCTGTCCTCGGCGCACGTGAACTTCCATCGCGAGGATGAGGACGCGGCCTTCGGCGACGCCTGGCTACCGCGCATCGACGTGCAGTACCACTGGCGCAACGAAGCCGGCTGGCGGGACTTCGACGACTTCCTGGCGGCCATGGACCACAAGCACCGCAAGAACATCCGCCAGGAGCGCGCCAAGGTGGCGCGCGCCGGCGTCACGTTCCGGACGCTGCACGGCGACCAGGCCCAGGCGCGCGATCTCGAGGCCATCCACGGCTTCTACCTGCAGACCTTCGCCGAATACGGCAACGCGCCGGCGCTGACCCTGGCGTTCCTGCGCCACCTGGCGACGGAGATGCCGCGCGACCTGGTGCTGATCCTGGCCGACCAGGACGGCGAGACCGTCGCCGGGGCGTTGTGCCTGCGCGGCGGCGATACCTTCTACGGACGCTACTGGGGCGCCAGCCGCCAGATCCCCGGGCTGCACTTCGAGACCTGCTACTACCAGGGCATCGAATACTGCCTGCGCGAGGGGCTGCGGGTGTTCGAGCCCGGCGCGCAGGGCGAGCACAAGATCGCGCGCGGCTTCCTGCCGGCGCTGGTGCGCAGCCGGCACTGGATCGCCGATCCCGACTTCGCCGCCGCGCTCGCGGCCTGGTGCCGGGACGAGGCGGCCTCGGTGCGGGGCTATGCGAAGATGCTGCAGTCGCATACGCCGTTTCGCCGGGAGTGAGGGCATGGGCGCATGAGCTATCACCTGCCCAGGCTCGGCGAGGATCCGCTGGCGCCCTTTCCGGACGCCGGGACCGCCCTGCGCCGTCCCGACGGCCTGCTGGCCTTCGGCGGCGACCTCTCGCCGCCGCGCCTGCTCAATGCCTACGCCAACGGCGTCTTCCCCTGGTTCTCGGCCGGACAGCCGATCCTGTGGTGGTCGCCGGATCCGCGCACGGTGTTTCGCACCGACGGCGTGCGCCTGTCCTCGCGCTTGCGCCGCGGCCTGCGCCGCGTGCCGTGGACCGTCCATGCCGACACCGCGTTCGAGGCGGTGATCCGCGCCTGCGCCGCCGTGCCCCGACGCGGCCAGGACGGCACCTGGATCACCGAGGAGATGCAGGCCGCCTACGTCGAGCTGCACCGGCGCGGCCACGCCCACAGCATCGAGGTCTACGGCGAAGGCGGACCGGACGGCGGCAGGCTGGTCGGCGGCCTGTACGGCGTGGCCCTGGGACGGATGTTCTTCGGCGAGAGCATGTTTTCGGGCGAGAGCGGCGGCTCCAAGCTCGCCCTGGCCGGAGTGGCGCGGCGCCTGGCGCAATGGGGCTGGCCGCTGATCGATGCCCAGGTCGCCAGCGCGCACCTGTCCAGCCTGGGGGCGCAGGACTGGCCGCGCGCCGCCTTCCTCGCGCGGGTCCGCGCGCTCACGGCGGCCGCGGAACCGCCGGGCCGCTGGACCGCGCGCTTCGGCGCCCTGGCCGTCCGCGACCTGGGCTGAACCGCCCGCCGCGGGCTCCCCCGCCCGGGCAGGAATAACGAAATTTTGCCGGCAGCCCCGTCTCGTGGCAGAATGCCGCGCTCTTTACGGCGCTCCGCGCCGGGCACCCACGACTAAGATAGGCATGGCGAAAGACGACGTCATCGAATTTGAAGGCACGGTTTCCGAAACGCTCCCGAACACCATGTTCCGGGTGAAGCTGGAGAACGGCCACGAGATCATCGCCCATATTTCCGGGCGCATGCGCAAGAACTATATCCGCATCCTGACCGGCGACAAGGTCAAGGTGGAAATGACGCCCTACGACCTGACCAAGGGCCGGATCACCTACCGCATGCGCTGAGCATCGCGGTCCATGCGACAGAAGGGCGGCCAATGGCCGCCCTTTTGTTTTTGCCGCGCGCGCATGGGGAAACCGTCAAGACCGCGCCGCGTTTCCGACCGCGGCGGCACGGACGTCTCCGCGCCGCGGAACAGCGGGACGATCGATACAAGGCGATCGATACAGGACGATCGGCACAGGACGAAAGTCATCGGTGGCGAACGTCACGCCGACTTCCAGCAGATTCCGCATTCCGGCGCAGCCCGTAGCTTTCCCCATGCTCGCTTCGAGCTCGCCCACCGAGATCGCCACCATGCTCCAGATCAATATGTCCCAGATCAAGAAGATCGTCCTGGCCGGTTCGCTCTGCCTGTGCGCCGGAAGCGCGCTTGCCGCCTCGGCCGACGAGAGCGGCTGCGTCGCCCTCGGCCAGACGCGCGCCGTATCCGCCTTCGGCACCCAGCACGCGCTCGTGCGCGACAACGACGCCTACTACAAGCTCGGCTTCCGCGGCGGCGGCTGCGACGCGCTGACGCTGGCCTCGCGCGTGGAGGTCTCGACTCCGGACGGGCGCCTGTGCCCGAAGAGCAGCGTGGTCACCACCAAGCGCGGCAGTTGCGAGGTCATGAAGATCGAGAGCATCGACCAGAAGACCTACGAGCGCCTGCGTCGGCGCCGCTGAGCGCAACGCCGTTCCCCGGACATGCCAACGCCGGCGCGGATCCCGCGCCGGCGTTCGTTCTTGCGGCTGCCGTACCGCGAAACGGCGGTCTTTGGCCGGCCGTCAGACCGAGACCGGCAGCAGCTTTTCCGGCTCGGCCTGCACGTCGAGCACGATCTCGCCGTCCTTCACGTCCACGCCGACGCGGCCGCCCTGCACCAGCTTGCCGAACAGCAGTTCGTCGGCGAGCGGACGCTTGATCTTGTCCTGGATCAGCCGCGCCATCGGGCGCGCGCCCATCAGCGGGTCGAACCCGTGCTGGGCCAGCCAGTCGCGTGCGGCCGGGGTGGTCGAAAGCGAGACGTTCTTCTCGTGCAGCTGCGTCTCCAGCTCGATCAGGAACTTGTCGACCACGCGCAGGATGTGCTCCATGCCCAGCGCCTGGAACTGCACCACCGTGTCCAGGCGGTTGCGGAATTCCGGCGAGAAGCCCTTGCGGATCACTTCCATCGCATCGGTGCTGTGGTCCTGGCGGGTGAAGCCGATCGAACGGCGCGCCGCCTGCGCGGCACCCGCGTTCGTGGTCATCACCAGGATCACGTTGCGGAAATTCGCCTCGCGCCCGTTGGTGTCGGTGAGGATGCCGCGGTCCATCACCTGCAGCAGGATGTTGAAGATGTCGGGGTGCGCCTTCTCCACCTCGTCCAGCAGCAGCACGCAGTGCGGCGTCTTGACGATCTTCTCGGTGAGCAGGCCGCCCTGGTCGAAGCCGACATAGCCCGGAGGCGCGCCGATCAGGCGGCTGACCGAATGCGGCTCCATGTATTCGCTCATGTCGAAGCGCACCAGCTCGATGCCCAGCTGCAACGCCAGCTGCTTGGTGACCTCGGTCTTGCCCACGCCGGTGGGGCCGGCGAACAGGAAGCTGCCGATCGGCTTGTCGGGGTTGCCCAGGCCCGAGCGGGCCAGCTTGATCGCCGAGGTCAGCGTTTCGATCGCCGGATCCTGGCCGAAGATCACCATCTTCAGGTTGCGCTCCAGGTGCTCGAGCACGTCCTTGTCGGAGGCGCTGACCTGCTTGGCCGGGATGCGCGCCATCTTGGCCACGATGGTTTCCACTTCCTCGACGTCGATCAGGGTCTTGCGCGCGCCGGCCGGCAGCAGCCGCTGGCGCGCGCCGGCCTCGTCGATCACGTCGATGGCCTTGTCCGGCAGCAGGCGGTCGCCGATGTGCTTCACCGACAGGTCGACCGCCGCCTTGATGGCGTCGTCGGCGTAGGTGACGCCGTGGTGCGCCTCGTACTTGGGCTTGAGCCCCTGCAGGATCTCCACCGCCTCGCCCACCGTCGGCTCGACGATGTCGATCTTCTGGAAGCGCCGCGCCAGGGCGCGGTCCTTCTCGAAGATGCCGCGGTACTCCTGGAACGTGGTCGAGCCGATGCAGCGCAGCTCGCCCGAGGCCAGGGCCGGCTTGATCAGGTTGGATGCGTCCATGGTGCCGCCGCTGGCCGAGCCGGCGCCGATGATGGTGTGGATCTCGTCGATGAACAGCACCGCGCCCGGAATCTTCTTCAAGGCGGCCAGCACCGCCTTCAGGCGCTTCTCGAAATCGCCGCGGTACTTGGTGCCGGCCACCAGCGCGCCCAGGTCGAGCGAGTAGATGGTGGCGTCGCCGAGCACGTCCGGCACGTCGCCGTCGACGATGCGCTTGGCCAGGCCCTCGGCGAGCGCCGTCTTGCCCACGCCGGCCTCGCCGACGTAGAGGGGATTGTTCTTGCGGCGGCGGCACAGCACCTGGATGGTGCGCTCGATTTCCTCGGCGCGGCCGACCAGCGGATCGATCTTGCCTTCCAGCGCCAGGGCATTGAGGTTGCTGGCGTATTCGGCCAGGGCGTCGCCCTTGCTCTCGCCTTCCCCGCCCTCGGGCTTCTGCGCGGCGTCCTCGCTTTCGCGCGGTTCCTCGCCGCCGCTCTTGGTGATGCCGTGCGAGAGGTAGTTGACCACGTCCAGCCGGTTCACGTCCTGCTGGTTGAGGTAGTAGACCGCGTGCGAGTCCTTCTCGCCGAAGATCGCCACCAGCACGTTGGCGCCGGTGACCTCCTTCTTGCCGGAGGACTGCACGTGGTACACGGCGCGCTGCAGCACGCGCTGGAAGCCGAGCGTGGGCTGGGTGTCGCGGGCGTCGTCGTCGGCCAGGCGCGAGACGGAACTGGCGATGGCCTGCTCGAGGTCGCCGCGCAGGCGTTCGAAGTCGGCGCCGGTGGCCTTGAGCACGGCCTCGGCCGAGGGGTTGTCGAGCAATGCGAGCAGCAGGTGTTCGACCGTCATGTATTCGTCGCGCGCCTCGCGGGCGCGCTTGTAGCACTGGCCGATCGAGTATTCGAGATCTTTGGAGAACATGGGGCGGAAGCCTCCTAAACGTCTGCTACCCAGATGGGGCCGCCGACCGGAATTTCCATGCCCGCCCCATGGCCTCCGTTGTAGGCCTAACCCCCGTGTTGCGCAAGTCGTGCATGCCGCGGGACGCAGAATCCCATACCGGGGATTCACGGAGCGCGCGCCGCCCCCGTTTCCCGGCTCAGGCCTTTTCCATCGTGCACAGCAGCGGGTGCTGGTTGAGGCGGGAATACTCGTTGACCTGCGCCACCTTGGATTCGGCCACCTCGCGGGTGTAGACCCCGCAAACGCCGCGCCCCCGGGTATGCACGTGCAGCATGACCTGGGTGGCCTTGTCGAGGTTCATGGCGAAAAAGCGCAGCAGCACGTCGACCACGAAATCCATCGGCGTGTAGTCGTCGTTCAGCAACAGGACGGAATACAGCGGCGGGCGCGCCAGCTCCGGCTTGCTGGTTTCCACGGCGATGCCGTGATCGTGCTCATGTTCGGGGGGCTTGGCCATCCGCGAATTATACGAAGGTCGCCGCATCCTTGAAAAACGCGCCCCGGCGCGGAACGCGGGACGGTCCGGAGCGCGGCAGACGTTGCGCGCGGAGCATGTGACAATAGGCCCATGAGCTATCGCGAAGGCCGTTTCTGGCAACCCGACGTGACCGTCGCCACGCTGGTGGTGGACGGCGGGCGCCTGCTGTGCGTGGAAGAGCGCGTGAACGGCGACCTGGTGCTCAACCAGCCCGCGGGCCATCTCGAGCCCGACGAGAGCCTGGAACAGGCCGCGCTGCGCGAAACGCGCGAGGAAACCGGCTGGGAGGTGCGCCTGACCGCGTTCGTCGGCGCCTACCAGTGGAAGGCGCCGCCGCGCCACGGGGAGGACGACGGCCGCCACTACCTGCGCTTCGCCTTCGCCGCCGAGCCGGTCGCGCACGATGCCGCGCGCCCGCTCGACGAGGGCATCGTGCGCGCGCTGTGGATGACCCCGGCCGAACTGCTGGAGGCGCGCGAGCGCCATCGCAGCCCGCTGGTGTGGCAGGCGGTGGTCGACCACCTCGCCGGGCAGCGCTATCCCCTGTCGATGCTGACCCACCTGGTGGCGTGAGCATGGCCTCGCCCTCCCCCGTCCGCACCGTGGTCGGCATGTCCGGCGGCGTGGACTCGTCGGTGGCCGCGCTGCTGCTGCGCGACGCGGGCGAGCCCGTGGCCGGCCTGTTCATGCAGAACTGGGCCGACGACGGCAGCGGCGAGTGCCGGGCCGAAGACGATCGCCGCGACGCGGTGGCCGTCTGCGGCCGGCTCGGCCTGCCGATCCACTTCCGCGACTTCTCCCGCGAATACTGGGACGGCGTGTTCGCCCATTTCATCGCCGAATATGCCGCCGGCCGCACGCCCAACCCGGACGTGCTGTGCAACCGCGAGATCAAGTTCAAGCACTTCCTCGACGCGGCGCATGCGCTCGGCGCCGAGCGCATCGCCACCGGGCACTACGCCCGCGTCGCCCGCGCCGGAGGCCGCTGGCAACTGCTGCGCGCGCGCGACCGCGCCAAGGACCAGAGCTACTTCCTGCACCAGCTCGGGCAGGCGCAGCTCGCCGCCACCGTGTTCCCGCTGGGCGAGCTGGCCAAGCCCGAGGTCCGCCGCATCGCCGCCGAGGCCGGGCTGCCGACCGCGGCCAAGAAGGACTCCACCGGCATCTGCTTCATCGGCGAGCGCGATTTCCGCGAGTTCCTGTCCCGCTACCTGCCGGCACGGCCCGGCGAGATGCGCACCCCGGACGGGCGCAAGGTCGGCACGCATCCGGGCGTGTTCTATTTCACCCTCGGCCAGCGCGAGGGCCTGCAGCTGGGGGGCGTGCGCGGCTTCGACGCCGCGCCGTGGTACGTGGTGGGCAAGGACGTGGAACGCAACCTGCTGTTCGTCGATCAGGGCAGCGACAGTCCCTACCTGCTGTCCCGCCTGGCCCGCACCGAGGCCGCGCACTGGATCGCCGGCGCCCCGCCCGCCGCCGCGTTCGCCTGCACCGCGCAGATCCGCTACCGCCAGACGGACGAGGCCTGCGAGGTGCGCGTGGCCGACGACGGCACGCTCCAGGCGCGCTTCGCGCGGCCGCAGCGCGCCATGACCCCCGGCCAGTCGCTCGTTCTCTACGACGGCGAGGCCTGCCTGGGCGGCGCGGTCATCGCCGCCACCGATGCCGCCCTGGAACAGCCGCGCCCCCTGTCCCCGCCTTCGCAACCGTCACCTTCACAATCGCCGCACCGGGAGGCGGCGGCATGATGCACGAACGCATTCTCGCCCTCGCCGGCCTGCTGCAGGCGCTCAAGCAGGTCCGTCGCGTCGCCGAGACCGGACAGGCGGAAGGCTCGATCCTGGAGACCGCGCTCGACAGCGTTTTCCGCATCGACGCCGATTCGCCGGAAGCGGTCTACGGCAGCGCCGACGCGCTGCGTCCCGGACTGCGCCTGCTGCAAGAGTACTTCCGCAACGACAACAAGGACGAGGCGCTGCCGCGCCTGGCGCTGGCGGTGCTGCAGATCGAGCGCCGCTTCGTGCGCGACGGCGCGATGGCCGAGCGCGTGCACGAGGGCATCCTCGCCGCCGCGCCGCTGGCGGCGCGCGTGGGCAGCACGCACCCCGAGGTGCTCACCGTCCTGGGGCAGCTGTACGCGGACACCATCAGCCACCTGCGCCCGAAGGTGATGGTGCAAGGCAACCCGCACTATCTCGGGCAGAGCGATATCGTCTCGGAAATCCGCGCGGTGCTGCTGGCGGCGCTGCGCTCGGCGGTGCTGTGGCGACAGATGGGCGGAAGCCTGCTCGACTTCCTGCTGCGCCGCCGGGAAATGCTGGCCACGATCGAGCGATCGCTGGGCTAGGCGGGATTGCGCCGGACCGGCGGACGGGAATCTGCGTCGAGGCGACGGCGCCGCTCAGCGCGTGGGCACGATCAGCTTCAGGCCCTTGAAGTAATCGCGGTAGAAGCCGTCGTCGCGGGTGATCAGGCCATTGCACTGCAGCATCGCGTGGGCACCGATCAGGAAGTCCGCCACCACCCGTTCGCGCTTGCCGCCGCGCGCGCGAAAGCGCTTGTTCATGTGGCCGGCGCGCATCGCCGCGGCCTCCGACGTGGGCTCGTAGCGCACGCCGATCGAGGTCAGGATCTCGGTCAGGTTGACCGAGGTGTCGAGCATCGCCTGCACCTCGGCGACCACCGCCTCGCAGACCACCACGTCCTCGCGCGCCAGGGCGTCGCCGATGCAGGCCTCGGAAGCCTCCGCGTAGCGCGGGTCGCCGACCAGGACGTCGAGCAGGACGGGCGAATCCAGGGCGATCATCTGCCTGTCGGGCGGAAGCCGCCCTACTCCAGGGGATCGCCGGGGGCGCGGCCGCGGATGGCGCGCATCGCCTCGTCGGTGCCGGCCAGGCCGTCCACCAGGCGGAACTTGCCGCGCACCTTGCGCAACGCCTCGCTGACATCCTTGCGCAGGATAATGCGCCCGGCGTCGAGCTCGACCTTCAGCACCGTGCCCTTGGTCAGGCCGAGCGCGTCCCGCACCGCCTTGGGCAGGGTGATCTGGCCGCGTTCGGCAACGGTGGCTTCCATGATCTGCGCTCTCCGGATCAGGGGTACGCCAGGAGTATACATACTTCAAATTTCATACTCAATCCGCCATACTATGCGTCGATCCTCCGCAGGAACCCGCCGCAGGCGGGTCCTCCCGCAGGAGCCCGTACTCCCCGTGCGGACTTTCCGGTGCAAAAGCGGACAATCACCACCATCGCCAGGGCGTTCGCGCGCCCCCGCCAAAGGAGTCCCCCATGAGCGACAGTTTCGCCACCCGCACCCGCCTGGACGTCAACGGCAAGTCCTACACCTACTGCAGCCTGCCCAAGCTCGGCGAGCGCTTCGACATCGCCAAGCTGCCCTACTCGATGAAGATCCTGCTGGAGAACCTGCTGCGCCACGAGGACGGCGGCATCACGGTGGGCAAGGAGCACATCGAGGCGGTGGCGAAGTGGGACGCGGCCAAGGAGCCGGACACCGAGATCGCCTTCATGCCCGCGCGCGTGGTGCTGCAGGACTTCACCGGCGTGCCCTGCGTGGTCGACCTGGCGGCGATGCGCGACGCGGTGGTGAAGCTGGGCGGCCAGCCCGAGCAGATCAATCCGCTGATCCCCTCCGAACTGGTGATCGACCACTCGGTGCAGGTCGACGTGTTCGGCCGGCCCGACGCGTTGGACCTCAACGGCAAGATCGAGTTCGAGCGCAACAAGGAGCGCTACGGCTTCCTGCGCTGGGGCCAGAAGGCGTTCGAGAACTTCAAGGTGGTGCCGCCCAACACCGGCATCGTGCACCAAGTGAACCTGGAGAACCTGGCGCGTGTGGTGATGGAGCGCGACGTTCATACCGATAACGGCGAGGGCGAGACTCTCGTGTTCCCCGATACCGTGTTCGGCACCGACAGCCACACCACGATGATCAACGGCATCGGCGTGCTCGGCTGGGGCGTGGGCGGCATCGAGGCCGAGGCCGCGATGCTGGGCCAGCCCTCCTCGATGCTGATCCCGCAGGTGGTGGGCTTCAAGCTCACCGGCAAGCTGCCCGAGGGCACCACCGCCACCGACCTGGTGCTGACCGTCACCCAGATGCTGCGCAAGCTCGGCGTGGTCGGCAAGTTCGTCGAGTTCTACGGCGACGGCCTGCAGCACCTGCCGCTGGCCGACCGCGCCACCATCGCCAACATGGCGCCCGAGTACGGCGCGACCTGCGGCATCTTCCCGATCGACGCCGAGTCGCTGAACTACCTGCGCCTGTCAGGCCGCACCGAGGAGCAGATCGCCCTGGTCGAGGCCTACGCCAAGGCCCAGGGCCTGTGGCACGACGCGCAGTCCCCGCACGCGGTGTACTCGGCCACGCTGGAACTGGACATGGCCTCGGTCAAGCCGTCGCTGGCCGGGCCCAAGCGCCCGCAGGACCGCGTGCTGCTCGAGGACGTGCACGGCAACTTCAAGGACAACCTCGGCCCGCTGATCGCCAACCGCAAGGCCAGGACCGGTTGCGCCGTCCAGGAGCTGGATACCGAAGGCGGCGACCAGCCGCAGGCCGACCATCTGGCCGCCGCGCCGGTGTCGAAGATCCGCATCAACGAGCAGGACGCCGAACTGTCCGACGGCTCGGTGGTGATCGCCGCGATCACCTCCTGCACCAACACCTCCAACCCGGCGGTGATGCTCGGCGCCGGCCTGCTGGCGCGCAACGCCGTCAAGCTGGGCCTGAAGGCCAAGCCCTGGGTGAAGACCTCGCTCGGGCCGGGCTCGCTGGTGGTCACCGACTACCTGAAGAAGGCCGACGTGCTCGACGACCTGGAGAAGCTCGGCTTCTACGTGGTCGGCTACGGCTGCACCACCTGCATCGGCAACTCCGGCCCGCTGCCGGACGAGGTGTCCAAGGGCATCGCCGAGAACGAGCTGGTGGTGGCCTCGGTGCTCTCGGGCAACCGCAACTTCGAAGGCCGCGTGCATCCCGAGGTGAAGGCCAACTACCTGGCTTCCCCGCCCCTGGTGGTCGCCTACGCCATCGCCGGCACCGTCAACATCGACCTCACCACCCAACCGATCGGCAAGGGCAGCGACGGCCAGGACGTGTACCTGCGCGACATCTGGCCGTCCAACAAGGAGATCGGCGACACCATCGCCGCCACGGTCGGCCCGGAGCTGTTCGCGCAGAACTACGCCGACGTCTTCAAGGGCGACACGCGCTGGAACCAGATCGAGTCCCCGGACGGCCAGGCCTACCAGTGGGACGAGGCCTCCACCTACATCAAGAACCCGCCCTACTTCGACGGCATGACCATGCAGGTCGGCTCGATCGAGGACATCCACGGCGCGCGCGTGCTCGGCCTGTTCGGCGACTCGATCACCACCGACCACATCTCGCCGGCCGGCAACATCAAGAAGGATTCGCCGGCGGGCCGCTTCCTGGTCGAGCGCGGCGTGCAGCCGGCGGACTTCAACAGCTACGGCTCGCGCCGCGGCAACGACGACGTGATGGTGCGCGGCACCTTCGCCAACATCCGCATCAAGAACCTGATGTTCGGCGGCGAGGAAGGCGGCAACACCCTGTACCGCGGCAAGGACGGCGCCGAGCCGGAAAAGCTGGCCATCTACGACGCGGCCATGAAGTACAAGGCCGACGGCACGCCGCTGGTGGTGCTGGCCGGCAAGGAGTACGGCACCGGCTCCTCGCGCGACTGGGCGGCCAAGGGCACCAACCTGCTGGGCGTGAAGGCCGTGATCGCCGAGAGCTTCGAGCGCATCCACCGCTCCAACCTGGTCGGCATGGGCGTGCTGCCCTGCCGCTTCCGGGACGGCGAGAACGCGCAAAGCCTGGGCCTGGACGGATCGGAGAGCTTCGACATCACCGGACTGCGCAACGGCGAATCCAAGACCGCGACCGTCACCGCCACCCGGGCCGACGGCGGCAAGAAGACCTTCGAGGTCGACGTACTGCTGCTCACGCCCAAGGAAGTCGAATACTTCCGCAACGGCGGCCTGCTGCAGTACGTGCTGCGCCAGCTGGCCGCGAAGAAGGCCGCGTAAATCGCTTCGCAACGAGCGGAAGATGGCGCCCCCGCAGCGCGGCGGGCGCCCGGAAAGGCCAGGGACGGCCTTCCCTTGCTCCGCCGCGGCCTGGCACGCCCCTGCAAAATCCCTGGCGATTCCACGATCCCCGCCCCGGCGGGGATCGCGCGTTTGCGGGCATCGTCGGACGAACTGGTATCCATATCAGCGCCCGGACCGGCCGCGGACGGGAATCGGGCAAGGTTCGTCCGCAGGCGCCTGCGCGACTGACGCAGCCGCACGCGAACGGGCAAATTTTCGTCCCTTGCCGCCGTGTTTTTGTCCCTGGAATCCCGCCCTGTCCGATGCCGGCGGCGGACCCCGAAATGCAGTTCGCCGCGACCGGCGGTCCGACGCGGCGCATCGCGCCGAGCACGCGCTTGCTCCCCCCTAGAGCCTATGCTCCAATCGGATCAACGCCACCCCCGGGGCGCCCGCCAACCACGAAAATGGAGAGAGCCGCATGACCCTCGATCGTCCCTGGCTGAGCAACTATCCCGCTGGGGTTCCCGCCGAAATCGACGTCGACGAATTTCCCTCGATCCCGGCGATCCTGGAAAAGACCATTGAGAGCTATCGCGATCGTCCTGCCTTCTCCAGCATGGGCAAACGCCTGAGCTATGCCGAGCTCGACGCGCTGAGCAAGCGCTTCGCCGCCTACCTGCTCGGCGAGCTGAAACTGAAGAAGGGCGATCGCGTCGCGATCATGATGCCCAACTGCCTGCAGTACCCCATCGCCACCTTTGGCGTGCTGCGCGCCGGACTCACGGTGGTGAACACCAACCCCATGTACACGGTGCGCGAGCTCAAGCACCAGCTCGTCGACTCGGGCGCGAGCGCGGTCCTGGTGCTGGACAACTTCGGCAGCACGGTGCAGCAGGCGCTGGCCGGCACGCAGGTCAAGCAGGTAATCACCACCGGGCTTGGCGACCTGCTCGGTTTCCCGAAGGGCCCGATCGTCAATTTCGTGCTGAAGTACGTCAAGAAGATGGTGCCCGACTACGATATCCCGGGCGCGGTCCGCTTCAACGACACGCTCACCCTGGGACAGCGCCACGCGCTGCCCGACATCGAGATCACGCCGGAAGACATCGCCTTCCTGCAATACACCGGAGGCACCACGGGCGTGGCCAAGGGCGCGATGCTCACCCACCGCAACCTGGTCGCCAACATGCAGCAGGCTTCGGCCTGGGTGGGCGTGCAGGCCAAGCCCGGCGACGAGGTCATCGTGACCGCCCTGCCGCTGTACCACATCTTCGCGCTGACGGCGAACGGCCTGGTATTCATGAAGTTCGGCGCGATGAACATCCTGATCACCAATCCGCGCGACATGCCCGGCTTCGTCAAGGAGCTCAAGCGCGAGCCATTCACCGCCATCACCGGCGTCAACACGCTATTCAACGGGCTGCTCAATACTCCCGGGTTCGACCAGATCGACTTCTCGCGCCTGCGTCTCACCCTGGGCGGCGGCATGGCGGTGCAGCGCGCTGTCGCCGACCGCTGGAAGAAGGTGACCGGCGTGACCCTGGTGGAGGCCTACGGCCTGACCGAGACCTCGCCCGCGGCCTGCATCAACCCGATGGATCTGGCCGACTACAACGGCTCGATTGGTCTGCCGGTCCCCTCCACCGACGCCTGCGTCAAGGACGAGAACGGCGGCATCCTGCCCTTGGGCGAGGTCGGCGAGCTGTGCATCAAGGGCCCGCAGGTGATGAAGGGCTACTGGAACCGCCCCGAGGAGACCGCGCAGGTCATCGATGCCGACGGCTGGCTGCACACCGGCGACATGGCGCGCATGGACGAACAGGGCTTCTTCTACATCGTCGACCGCAAGAAAGACATGATCCTGGTGTCCGGCTTCAACGTCTATCCGAACGAGGTGGAGGACGTGATCGCGCTCATGCCCGGCGTGCTCGAGGTCGCCGCGGTGGGGGTGCCGGACGAAAAGTCCGGCGAGGCAGTCAAGGTGGTGATCGTGAAGAAGGACCCTGCCCTGACCGCCGACCAAGTCAAGGCCCATGCCCGCGAGAACCTGACCGGCTACAAGCACCCCAAATACGTGGAATTCCGCACGGAGCTGCCCAAGACCAACGTCGGCAAGATCCTGCGCCGCGAGCTGCGCGAGAACGCAACCCCAAGTTGACAATTGTCCAAATCGCCCCGACTTTGGTGGCGACCGGCCAAAAACGTGAATTCCGCTTGCGGATTATGGGAATCAGGCGCATAGAATCGCCGATCGGGCGCCTTTGACCTCTCGATGGCGACGTGTCGGAGCCCGGCCGGCCTGCCGCCAGCCATAGGGGATTCCCATGCACAACGTCGGCTTGCTCCACCGCGATACATTTTCCACGATACGCATCCAGCAGGATCCGTCCAACCACTCCCACTGGTGCTTCATGCATGCCCAGCAGGCGTATTCGGATCCCGCCTATCGCCCCTGCTTCTCCCCCAAGCTGCTGCGCGAACTGCGCCTGTTCGCACAGCAGACCATCGACTCGGTGTCCGACGAAGCGGACGAGTCGTTCCAGCACCTGGCGCAGATCGTCATTGCGTCCGATGCCCACGTATTCAATCTCGGCGGCGACCTCGGATTGTTCGCCGAGCTGATCCGCAAGCGCGATCGCATGGCGCTGGCGCGCTACGCGCGCGAATGCGTGGACAGCATCCATCTGCTGCATACGCGCCTGCATCCGAACGCGCACACCATCGGCCTGATCGAGGGCGATGCGCTCGGCGGCGGCTTCGAGCTTGCGCTCGCGTGCCAGACCATCGTCGCCGAAAGCGGCGTGCAGATGGGCTTCCCGGAAGTGCTGTTCGGCCTGTTCCCGGGCATGGGCGCGTATTCCCTGCTTTCGCGCCGCGTCGGCCCCAAGCTGGCCGAGCAGATGATGCTCAACGGCGTGATGTACAGCAGCGACGAACTGCACCGCATGGGCATCGTCGATGTGCTCGTCCCCAAGGGCGAAGGCGTCCGCGCGGTTTACGAGGTGATCCGCCAGAACCGCCGGATCGCCTCGGCGCGGCTCGCCCTGCATCGCGTGCGCGAAACGGTGTCCCCGATCACGCATGACGAGCTGGTGCGCGTTGCCGAAATCTGGGTGGACGCGGCCATGCAGCTCGGCGAGAAGCAGCTGCGTACGATGGAGCGCCTGGTGCGCGCCCAATCGCGTCGTCAGGAGAACGAGACCAGCAGCATCTCGGCGATCTGAGCCTGCCCTCTCAGTTGCCGTCGGATTCGGCTTCGTTCTTGGCCAGATCGCCGCGCTCGCGGAGCGCGGTGCAGGCCTGTTGCAATTGTTGCCGCAGCTGGTCGCAGATCCCGCGCCACTCCAGGGTCAGCCGCGTCGACGACATGCGCATGCCGGACGAGGCGCTTTCGGCCAGACGCATCGCGCCCATGTTGCTGGCCGTGCCTTTCAGGGCATGGCAGGCGTCGCGGAACATTTCCCATTGCGCCGCGGCGCCGGACACCTCGAGGTCGGCGATGCTCTTGCGCGCATCGCGAATGCACTCTGACAGGAAACGGCGGAAGAACTCCTCGCCGAGCCCCATGTCACGCAGCTCCTCGAGGATATGCTCGGAAATGGCCCCGGATCCGGCGGCATGCGCGGATACGTTCTCAGGATCGATCTCGCGCACCGGCGGCGCGCCCTCGGCGATTTCCGCCAGCTTTTCCAGCAGCTTGTCGACGGCCAGCGGCTTGGTCATGAAGGCATAGGCTCCGGCGCGCTCGCATTCCAGTCGCGCCTCGGCTGTGGCATCGGCGGTCAGCACGATGAACGGCGTGCGCTTGCGCCCCGCCTCCATGAACCGCACCTGCTTGATCACCTCCAGACCGCTGATCCCCGGCATGTGCAGGTCGATGATCACTGCGTCGAAGCCCTGGGTCTCCAGCGTGGCCAGCACGTTCTCGCTGTCGTTGAGGATGAAGGCGCGATGTCCCGCCTTCTCCAGCAGGCGCTGCAGCACAGTCAGGTTGGCGGGCTGGTCGTCGGCCGCCAGCACGCGCAGCGGCCGCACCCTGGCGCGATGGCGCACGAACGGGTCGCTGAAGGCGATGATGTTGCTCGCCATCGTCGCCTGGTCCTGGCCTGGCGCCTGGGCCGGCTTGAACGGCACCTTGATCCAGAAATGGGAGCCGGCGCCCTCGCTGCTCTCGACCCCGATCTCGCCCTCCAGCAATTCCGTCAGCGCCTTGGCGATCGTGGTGCCGAGCCCGGTGCCACCGAAACGCCGGCCGCGGCCGGTCTCGACCTGTTCGAAGGCATCGAAGATGCGCTCGGTCTTGCCTTCGGGAATACCGATGCCGGTGTCGCGCACCGAGAACTGCAGCCAGACCGGCTCCTCCATGTCCGCGGTCCGCGAGATCTCCAGCGAAACCCGCCCGCGTTCGGTGAACTTGATCGCGTTGGAAAGCAAGTTGGTGAGGATCTGCCGCAGGTAGCTGCTGTCCCCGTGCAGCAGGTTGGGCACGTCCTTGTCCACCGACATCTCGAAGGCGATCGACTTGGCCTGCGCGCCAGGCTGCAGCATCACATGGATGCTCTTGAGCAGGTCGGACAGCGAGAAATCGCCATCGTTGCGCCGGAACTTGCCGGCCTCGATGGCCGAGATGTCGAGCACGTCGTCGACCAGCAGCTGCAGAGCACGCGCGGAGGTCTGGATCACCTGCGCGCTGTCGCGCTGCTCCGGCGACAACGGCGTGGTGCCGAGCAGCTGGGCCATGCCGACGATGCCGTTGAGCGGCGTGCGCAATTCGTGGCTCATGTTGGCCAGGAACCGCGTCTTGGCGTCGCTGGCCGCCTTGGCGGCTTCGGTGGCGCGCACCAGCGCCCGCAGCAGCGAGCTCAGGTACAGCGGGATGGCCACCAAGCCGACCAGCAGTCCCCAGGCCAGCCACGGATTGTCCAGCCAGTACGGCGTGGTCAGGATCACGCACAAATGGGTGAACACCGCGAAGCCGACGGCGGCGTAGAGGAAGCGCGGTCCGAAGCGCAGGCCGTTGCCCACCGTCACCCAGAGCACGATCACGTACATCGGCGCCAACAGGTCGCCGATCAGATGCATGCCGGTGCCCATCATGCTGTAGTCGGCGATCATGCCCAGCACGCGGCGCGGATAGGAAATCCCCGGCGCCAACGCCAGCCAGACCAGGATGGCGAAGGCGACCACGAACTCGAGCGCCAGGAACCGGTAGGACAGCCCGAGGCCGTAGGCCACGCCGGGGCGCCCGTCGATCACGATGTAGAGGTAGGCGACGACCACCACCAGCATGGCCATGCGGATCAGCGCCTGTCCGTGCTCGCTGTCCGGGCGATTGCTGAAACGCGACTTGATCCAGGTCAGCGCGCGGTTCATCGCGGGATTACTGCAGCTTGGGCAAGAGCGAGACGTCGGAGGTTCGCTCGCAGATCGACAGCAGGCGCTGGCGGTTGTGCAGCAATGCGTCGACGCAACGCGGGTCGAACAGCTTGCCGCGCTGCTGCGAGAGGTAGCTCAATGCTTCGTCTATGGCCCATGCATCCTTATAGGGACGTTTCGAGATCAGGGCATCGAAGACGTCCGCGACCGCGACGATCCTGGCCTCGACCGGGATCTGCTCCCCGGCCAACCCGTCCGGATACCCGCTGCCATCGTAGCGCTCCTGATGTCGAAGCGCGATGATGGCGCTGATCTGGACGAAGCGGTTCTGGCTGCCGTTCAGCAGCTCGTAGCCGATCTGCGGATGCCTGCGCATGATCGCCGACTCCTCCGCAGTCAAGGGCCCGGGCTTCATCAGCACCGCGTCGGGAATGGCGATCTTGCCGATGTCGTGCAAGGGCGCGGCCAGCTCGATCATGCGCACCTCGTCCTCGAACAGCCCCATCTCCTCGGCGACCAGGCCGGCGACCTGCGCGAGCCGCTCGAGGTTGGCGTTGGTGCCGGCGTCGCGGTAGGAGATCGCGCGCGCCAGCCGGGTCAGCGTTTCGCGCTCGCGCTCCTCCACCTCGTGCATGCTCGCCAACAGGCGCTGCTCGAGCGAGAGCGCGCGCTGCTTCACCGATTCCGATTGCTGGCGCAGCTGCAGCAGGTTGCGGCAGCGGGCGCGCAGCTCGCGCGGGCGTACCGGCTTGACCAGGAAGTCGATCACGCCGGCATCGAGCGCCGCCTGCCGGATCGGCTCGTCGCCGACCACCGTGACCAGCACGATCGGCACGTCGCGATGCAGCAGCGGACGGCGGAAGCGGCGCGCGAATTCCAATCCGTCCATGCCGGGCATGCGGTAGTCCAGGAGCAGCAGATCCGGCCGGTTGCTCTCGCACCAGCGCAGCGCCGCCTGCGGATCGCCGAAGTCGTGCACCTCGAGCTCGGGGCTGATGTCCTCGAGGATATGCCGCAGCATCGTGCGTGCGGAGGTCTGGTCATCGACGATGACGATGTTCACTGATGATCCCGCCCCGCTTGAGGGTCATTTCCCCGATCCAAACTTCCTCATACTCGCCCGTTCCATAGTTGCAGGCAAGTGCTGCGCCGGGCGGTTCGCGCCGGACGCGGATTCGGGTCCGGCGCGGCCTTGGTTGCGGGAGCAGGCGGTCACAATTTGACCCCACGCGTCGTCTTCCGCGCCCGCCGGAACGGTCAGGAGGCTTCCGGGCGCATGTACGGGAACAGCAGCACGTCGCGGATCGAGGCAGAGTCGGTCAGCAGCATGACCAGCCGGTCGATGCCCACGCCCAGGCCGCCGGTGGGCGGCAGCCCGACCTCGAGCGCGCGGATGTAGTCCGCGTCGTAGTGCATGGCCTCGTCGTCGCCGCCGGCCTTGGCCTCGACCTGGGCGCGGAAGCGCGCGGCCTGGTCCTCGGGATCGTTCAACTCGGAGAAGCCGTTCGCCAGCTCCTTGCCGCCGACGAACAGCTCGAAGCGGTCGGTGATGCCCGGCTCGCTGTCCGACTCGCGCGCCAGCGGCGACACCTCGACCGGATAGTGGGTGATGAAGGTGGGCTGGACCAGGCCGGCCTCGACCGTCTTCTCGAAGATTTCCAGCAGCAGCTTGCCCCAGCCGTAGGACGGCTTGACCGGGATGCGCAGCGCCTCGCAATGGCGCGCCAGCGCCTCGCGGTCGCGGCAGTCGGCGGCGCTGATGTGCGGATTGAGCTCGCGCACCGCCTCTTCCAGCTTCCAGCGCCGGAACGCCGGGCCGACGTCGATGGCGTTGCCTTCCCACTGCAGGGCGGTGGTGCCGAGGGTGAGCCGGGCGACGTCGCGGATCATCGACTCGGTCAGGTCCATCACCTCGGTGTACGTGGCGTAGGCCTCGTACAGCTCGAGCATGGTGAACTCCGGGTTGTGGCGGGTGCTCACGCCCTCGTTGCGGAAGTTGCGGTTGATCTCGTAGACGCGCTCGAAGCCGCCGACGACCAGGCGCTTGAGATACAGCTCGGGCGCCACGCGCAGGTACAGGTCCAGGCCGAGCGCGTTGTGGTGGGTGGTGAACGGCTTGGCGGTGGCGCCGCCGACGATGTAATGCATCATCGGGGTTTCCACCTCCAGGAAGCGGCGCGCGTCCAGCCACTGGCGGATGGCGGCGATGATGCGCGAGCGCTTGAAGAACACCTCGCGCGCCTCGGGCGTCACGATCAGGTCGACGTAGCGCTGGCGGTAGCGCTGTTCGACGTCGGACAGGCCATGCCACTTGTCGGGCAGCGGCCGCAGCGACTTGGTCAGCAGCCGCAGCGTGTCGACCTTGACCGACAGTTCGCCGGTCTTGGTGCGCATCGGCGTGCCCTCGGCGCCGACGATGTCGCCCACGTCCCAGCCCTTGAAGGCGTCGTAGCGGTCGCCGAGCGAAGCCGACTGCAGGAACAGCTGGATGCGCCCGCTCACGT
The DNA here is from genome assembly GCF_022662575.1 of Luteimonas aquatica. Classification (GTDB taxonomy): domain Bacteria; phylum Pseudomonadota; class Gammaproteobacteria; order Xanthomonadales; family Xanthomonadaceae; genus Luteimonas; species Luteimonas aquatica. The sequence goes on from NZ_JALBFU010000001.1 coordinate 564,748, forward strand.
CCTGGATCTGCGCGAAAGCGGCCTTGCCCATCACCCGCTTGGCGAGCAGGCGGCCGGCCACGGCGACGCGGCGGCCGGTCGCCTCCAGCGCCTCGCCGGTCCAGCGCTCCGCATCGGCGTACTCGTCCTGCAGGTCGCCGGCGTGGTCGAGGCGGCGGAAGTCGTTGGGGAAGGCGATGCCCTGCTCCCGAATCCCCTTGAGCTTGTTGCGTCGCTCGGCGATCAGGGCGTTTTCGTCGGCAGGCTGGAGTTCGTCGGTCATGGGGCTGGCAGCGGATCGGGGTCTAAAAGGGGGATTTGGAGGGCGCGGGCAAGGCGTCGCGGGGGCGGGCGACCCGCCTCATTCCCCGCCGCCCCTGCCCGCCTTTATACCGCGTCGACGCGCTTGGAACCCGCCTCCAGGCCGGACTTCAGACTGGCCTCGACGAACTCGTCCAGGTCCCCGTCCAGCACCTTCTGCGTGTCGGTGCGCTCGATGCCCGTGCGCAGATCCTTGATGCGGCTCTGGTCGAGCACGTAGTTGCGGATCTGGCTGCCCCAGCCGATGTCGGACTTGGTGGCCTCCAGCGCGTCCTTTTCGGCGTTGCGCTTCTGGATTTCCATCTCGTAGAGCTTGGCCGCCAGCATCTTCATGGCGCGGTCGCGGTTGGCGTGCTGGCTGCGCTCGGTCTGGCAGGCGACGACTATGCCGCTGGGCACGTGGGTGATGCGCACCGCCGACTCGGTCTTGTTGACGTGCTGGCCGCCGGCGCCGGAGGAGCGGTAGACGTCGGTCTTGAGGTCGGCCGGATTGATGTCGATATCGATGTCGTCGTCGACCTCGGGCGAGACGAATACCGAGGTGAACGAGGTGTGCCGGCGGTTGTCCGAGTCGAACGGCGACTTGCGCACCAGGCGATGCACGCCGATTTCGGTCTTCAGCCAGCCGTAGGCGAATTCGCCCTCCACCCGGAAGGTGGCCGACTTGATGCCGGCCACGTCGCCGCCGCTGACTTCCAGCAGCTCGGTCTTCCAGCCGCGGCTCTCGGCCCAGCGCAGGTACATGCGCAGCAGCATTTCCGCCCAGTCCTGGGCCTCGGTGCCGCCGGCGCCGGCCTGGATGTCGACGAAGGCATTGTTGGCGTCCATCTCGCCCGAGAACATGCGCTGGAATTCCAGCTTGCCGACCTCGACGGCGTAGCGCTCCACGTCCTCGACCACCGCCTGCGCGGTGTCGTCGTCGCTTTCGGCCTCGGCCAGGTCGAGCAGCTCGCCGGCGCCGCCCAGGCCCTCGATCAGCGTGCGGATGCCGTTGACGGTCTTGTCGAGCATGGAGCGCTCGCGGCCGAGCGCCTGCGCGCGCTCCGGGGCGTTCCACACATCGGGATGTTCGAGCTCGCGCTCGACTTCCTCTAGACGCTCGCGCTTGGCGTCGTAGTCAAAGATACCCCCTGAGCGCGACCAGCCGTTCGGTGAGATCGGCGATGCGCTGGCGGATTGGATTGAGTTCGATCATGACGGCGGAAGGAAATGGCGAAAAAGATCGGAAATTGTAGCGCAAGGACGCGGCTTTCGAGGGCGCGGACGGCCGGCGGCAGGCATCGGTCGAGAGGCATCCAGCCGGCCCGCAGCCGGCATCCGAAATCCGATTGCGATGCCTTGCCGCGCCATGCCTGGGAAAGGGCCCTGCCAGGCCATGCGCCCGCGCCGAAGCCCAAGCGCCGCCGCGCGGCGGCGAATCAGGCGGTCGCCTCGCGCCCGTCCGCGCTCTCGCGATGCACGACGATGAGCTGGATCGCCTCGCCTCCCCGGTACTCGTCCAGCGCCAGCCGGTAGGCGATGCGGACGCGTGCGCCAGGCGGCGTGCCCGTCCAGCCGCCGAACTCGATGGCATTCAGGCGCAGCGGGCCCAGCCCGAGTTCCAGCTTCAGGTGCTGTGTGCCCACCGGACGCCAGGCCAGCACCGCGAACTCGCCGTCGAACACCGGCTCCGGAAAGGCCTGCCCCCACGGCCCGCCGTCGCGCAGCGCCAGCGCGTTGGCGGCGACGAAGGCCTCGGGCATCAGCTCGCCGTCGCTGGCGATCACGTCGCACAGGGACTCGGCATCGAGCGTGCGCGCCGCGCAATCGGCGAACGCGGCGGCGAAATCGGCCAGGTGCGCCTGCCGCAGGCTCAGCCCGGCCGCCATCGCATGTCCGCCGAAGCGTTCGATGAGCGAGGGATGGGCCGCGTCCACCGCCGCCAGCGCGTCGCGGATGTGGAAGCCCGGGATCGAGCGCGCCGAACCGCGCAGCCACTCGCTGCCGGGCTCGCTGGGCGCGAAGGCGATCACCGGGCGATGCAGGCGCTCCTTCATTTTCGAGGCGACCAGTCCGACCACGCCGGGATGCCAGCTGGCGTCGAACAGGCAGTGCGCGGCGCTCGCGGTCTCGGCCAGCGCCAGCATGGAGAGCGCGGCCTCGGCCTCGTCCACCATCTGCTGCTGCACGGCACGGCGTTCGGCGTTGATGCCGTCGAGCGTCTGCGCCAGTTCGCGCGCGCGCCGCGGATCGTCGCACAGCAGGCATTCGATGCCCACGGCCATGTCCTCCAGCCTGCCGGCGGCATTGATGCGCGGCGCCACCGCGTAACCGATATCGGCCGCCGACAGGCTGGCGGCCTTGCGCCCGGACACCTCGATCAGGGCCTGCAGCCCGGCGCAGCCCTGCCCCGCGCGCAGGCGGCGCAGGCCGGCGGCGACCAGGGCGCGGTTGTGCACGTCCAGCGGCACCAGGTCGGCCACCGTGCCGACCGCGACCAGGTCGAGCAGCACGGTCAGATCGGGTTCCGCGCCGGCGGCGAACGCGCCGGCCTCGCGCAGGCGTTTTCGCAGCGCGAGCAGCACGTAGAAGATCACGCCCACGCCGGCCAGCGCTTTGCCGGCGAAGCCGTCGCCCGGCTGGTTGGGATTGACGATGGCATCGGCCGGCGGCAGCGCGTCGCCCGGCAGATGGTGATCGGTGACCAGCACCTGCCAGCCCATCGCCTTGGCCGCGGCGATGCCGGCATGGCAGGCGATGCCGTGGTCGACCGTGACCAGCAGCTCCGGCTGCAGCGCGGCCAGGTCGGCCACCAGCGCCGGCGACAGGCCATAGCCATGCACCATGCGATTGGGCACCGCATAGGACACGCGGCGCGCGCCGAGCAGGCGCAGGCCGCGCACCGCCACCGCGCAGGCGCTGGCGCCGTCGCAATCGAAATCGCCGACCACCACGATGTGCCGGTCCGCGGCGATGGCCGCGGCGAGCAGTCCCGTGGCCGGCTCGATGCCGTGCAGGCCGTCGGGGACCGGCAGCTGCCCGAGCCGGGGCTGCGCGCTGGACAGATCGTGCGCGCCGCGTGCGGCATAGACCTGGCGCAGCAGCGGCGGCACCTGTTCCGGCCAGGCCGCGCCGACATCGCAGGCGCGTCGGCGGATCGTGCGCAGCGGCTTCATGCCCGCGCCCGCGAGGACGGGCCGCGCCAGAAACGCAGGCGATGCCAGCGGTCCAGCCGCAGCACGCGGCCGGCCTCGTCGTCCAGTTCCAGGCGCCCGATGGCGCCGCGGCGCAGGGCCGCCAGCGCCGGCTGCAGCCATTCGTGTTCCACCCAGGCCAGATCGCGGGTCTGCGTCAGATCGAACAGCAGATCCCCCTCGCCGCCCGGATAGCGCGCAGGCAATGCGGCCACCTGGCTCGTGCCGGCCGCCAGCGCCTGCGCCGTGGCATCGTCGCTGAACATGCCCGCATGCGGCGATGGCATCCGCACGCCCGCGGCGGGCAAGGTGCCGCCGCCCCAGAACCACAGCGCGTTGATGGGCGGCAGGCCGCGCGCCGCGCGCTGCGCGTTCCAGGGATGGTTGTGCAGGACGATCTGCGCCTCGTTCTCCAGCGCGCGCCAGCGGCGCGCCTCGGCGCCGGCGTCCATGTGCTCGAACAGATCGTCGCCCAATGCCTCGGCGGGATCGGCGAAGGCGGGAATTCTGGCCTCTCGCGGCAGGCGCAGGTACCAGCGCGCGGGCAATGGCGCGTCGAGCGCGAAGCCGGCGTCGCCGAACACCGGCTTGAGCGCAGGCAACAGCGCCTCGCAATCCGCCTGCGTGGCCTGCAGCGCCTCGCCGTGCGCCATCAGCCGCACGCCGTTGATGTCGGGGCGCAGCCATACCGGATCGGCGCGCAGCCACGCCGCGCCCTCGGCATCGCCCGCGTCGGCCTGCCGCGACAGCGCGGCGATCGGCCACTGGCCTTCGGGCAGCGCGAAATGGCGCAGCAGTTGCGCGCGCCGGCCCGGGGATTGCGGCGGCAGCCGGTCGCCGCGCCCCAGGGCGGCATCGCAGGCGGCCGAGAGACGTTGCGCGCCGAAGCGGGCGGCGGAGGGCAGCAGGAAGGTGGCGCGTGACATGGTCAGGGCCGGCTGGCGGCGACGCGGTTTGCGTTCGTTGCGGCAGCCTCCGCCGACAGGGCATCGGTCTTGCTTGGGAGGTGTATTGGTCGCCGTCCGCGGCGCGACAGGGCTGGCTTCGGAACGTCCGGCCCCCTCGCCGCGCTGACGGCGCGGCTCGAAGTCCGTGGCCGGGCGTTCGCAACCGCAGCCGATGCCGATAGGGCATCGGTCTTGCTTGGGAAGTCTTTTGGCCGCCGTCCGTGGCGCGACAGGGCTGGCTTCGGAACGTCCGGCCCGGCCGTCCGTGGCCGGGCGTTCGCAACCGCAGCCGATGCCAATAAGGCATCGGCTAAGCGCGGTTGCTCACCCATAGTTGACCGCGACGATCTCGTATTCGCGGGTGCCGCCCGGGGCCTCGATGGTGACGCTGTCGCCCTCGTGCTTGCCGATCAGCGCCCGCGCCACCGGCGAGGAAATGGCGATCAGGCCCTGCTTGATGTCCGCCTCCAGGTCGCCGACGATCTGGTAGCGGCGCTCCTCGTCCGTGTCCATGTCGGCCAGGGTGACGTTGGCGCCAAAGACGATCTTGGAGCCGGCGTTCAGTGTCGACACGTCGATCACCTGGGCGTGCGACAGCTCGGCCTCCAGCTGCTTGATGCGGCCTTCGATGAATCCCTGCTGCTCGCGCGCGGCGTGGTACTCGGCGTTTTCCTTCAGGTCGCCGTGCGCGCGCGCCTCGGCGATCGCATTGATCACCGCCGGGCGCTGCACGCTCTTGAGTTCTTCCAGTTCCGCACGCAGGCGCTGCGCTCCTTGCGTTGTCAGTGGCGCTCTCATGCTGGTTCGTGTTCCTCTGGCTTCGAATCCGGGTGCTTCAGTGTCTGATGCAGTTCCTGCAGCGCCCACACCGGGCCGCTGCCGCGATACTGCAGAGAATGCAGCAACGCCTTCGCGCCGGCAATGGTGGTGGAGTACGTCACCCGCTGCTGCAGCGCCTCGCGGCGGATCGAGAACGAGTCGGCGATGGCCTGCTTGCCCTCGGTGGTATTGACGATGTAGGCGATCTCGCCGTTCTTGATCAGGTCGACCACGTGCGGCCGCCCTTCGGTGACCTTGTTGATCTGCTCGCATTCCACGCCGTGCGCGCGCAGCCAGGCGGCGGTGCCGCCGGTGGCGACCAGCGCGTAGCCGCGCCGCACCAGGTCCTGCGCCACCGGCAGCACGCGCGGCTTGTCCGGATCGCGCACCGAGACGAAGGCCTTGCCCGAGGGCGGCGGCGCCTTGATGCTGGCGGCCTCCTGCGCGCGCGCGAAGGCCGCGCCGAAGTTGCGGCCCACGCCCATCACCTCGCCCGTGGAACGCATCTCCGGCCCGAGGATCGGGTCGACGCCCTGGAACTTGGCGAACGGGAAGATCGCCTCCTTCACCGAGTGGTAGCTGGGCACGATCTCGCGGGTGGCGCCCTGCTCGGCCAGCGTCCTGCCGGCCATGCAGCGCGCGGCGATCTTGGCCAGCGGCAGGCCGGTGGCCTTGGAGACGAAAGGCACGGTGCGCGAGGCGCGCGGATTGACTTCCAGCAGGAAGATCGTCTCCTCGCCGGCCCCGCTTTCCTCGCCCCCGCTCTCGTTGGCCTGGATCGCGAACTGCGTGTTCATCAGGCCGACCACGTTCAGCGCCTTGGCCAGCGCCACCACCTGCTCGCGCAGGCGGTCCTGCACCTGCTGCGACAGCGAATACGGCGGCAGCGAGCAGGAGGAATCGCCCGAATGCACGCCGGCTTCCTCGATGTGTTCCATCACCCCGCCGATCAGCACCGCGCCGGCGGTGTCGGCGATCACGTCGACGTCGACTTCCACGGCGTTGTCCAGGAAGCGGTCGAGCAGCACCGGCGAATCGTTGGAGACCTTGACCGCGTCGCGGATGTAGCGCGAGAGATCCGCGTCGGAATGCACCACCTCCATGGCACGGCCGCCGAGCACGTAGCTCGGGCGCACCACCAGCGGATAGCCGATCTCGCGCGCCAGGGCGAGCGCCTCGTCGGGATTGCGCGCGGTGCGGTTGGGCGGCTGCTTCAGCCCGAGCTTCTCGACCAGTTGCTGGAAGCGCTCGCGGTCCTCGGCCAGGTCGATGGAATCGGGCGAGGTGCCGATGATCGGCACGCCGTTGGCCTCCAGCGCCTGCGCCAGCTTCAGCGGGGTCTGCCCGCCGTACTGCACGATCACGCCTTTGGGCTTCTCCAGCTCGACGATCTCCAGCACGTCCTCGAGCGTCAGCGGCTCGAAGTACAGGCGGTCGGAGGTGTCGTAGTCGGTGGAGACGGTCTCCGGATTGCAGTTGACCATGATGGTCTCGTACCCGTCCTCGCGCAGCGCCAGTGCGGCGTGCACGCAGCAGTAGTCGAACTCGATGCCCTGCCCGATGCGGTTGGGGCCGCCGCCGAGCACGATGATCTTGTCGCGGTCGCTGGGCTGGGCCTCGCACTCGTCCTCGTAGGTCGAGTACAGGTAGGCGGTGGTGGTGGCGAATTCGGCCGCGCACGAATCCACGCGCTTGTACACCGGCTTCACGCCGTGGGCGCGGCGCAGGGCGCGGATCGCCTTCTCGTCGCTGCCCGTGAGCTGCGCCAGCCGCGCGTCCGAGAAGCCCATGCGCTTGAGCCGGCGCAGGCGCTTGCCGTCGAGCGCGTCGATGCCGGCCGTCGCGACCTCGCGCTCGGCCTCGACGATGCCCTCGATCTGGTCGAGGAACCAGGGGTCCACGAACGACAGCGCATGCACCTCCTCCACCGACATGCCGGCGCGGAAGGCGTCGGCCAGGTAGAACAGGCGCTCGGGGCCGGCTTCCTTCACCTCGCGGCGCAGCACGGCCAGATCGTCGTCGCTGGCCAGGTCCAGGCCGGTGGGGTCCAGCCCCGCCTTGCCCGTCTCCAGGCCGCGCAGCGCCTTCTGCAGCGATTCCTGCAGGGTGCGGCCGATCGCCATCACCTCGCCCACCGACTTCATCTGCGTGGTCAGGCGCGCGTCGGCCTGCGGGAACTTCTCGAAGGCGAAGCGCGGGATCTTGGTGACCACGTAGTCGATCGTCGGCTCGAACGAGGCCGGGGTCAGGCCGCCGGTGATCTCGTTCTTCAGCTCGTCGAGCGTGTAGCCGACCGCCAGCTTGGCGGCGACCTTGGCGATCGGGAAGCCGGTGGCCTTGGAGGCCAGCGCCGAGGAGCGCGACACGCGCGGGTTCATCTCGATCACCACCACGCGCCCGGTCTGGGCGTTGATGCCGAACTGCACGTTGCTGCCGCCGGTGTCCACGCCGATCTTGCGCAGCACCGCGATGCTGGCATCGCGCAGGCGCTGGTATTCCTTGTCGGTCAGGGTCTGCGCCGGGGCCACGGTGATCGAGTCGCCGGTGTGCACGCCCATCGGGTCGAGGTTCTCGATCGAGCAGACGATGATGCAGTTGTCCGCGGTGTCGCGGACCACCTCCATCTCGAACTCCTTCCAGCCCAGCACCGACTCCTCCACCAGCACCTCGTGCACCGGGGACAGGTCCAGGCCGCGCTTGACGATCTCCTCGAACTCCTCACGGTTGTAGGCGATGCCGCCGCCGCTGCCGCCGAGCGTGAAGGACGGGCGGATGATGGTCGGATAGCCGACCTTGGCCTGGATCTCCACCGCCTGCTCGAAGTTGCGCGCGACCTCGGCCTTCGGGCACTCCAGGCCGATCTCCTGCATCGCCACGCGGAACAGCTCGCGGTCCTCGGCCATGCGGATGGCCTCGCGCGAAGCGCCGATCAGCTCGACGCCGTGCTTCTCCAGCACGCCGTTGTCGGCCAGGTCCAGCGCGCAGTTGAGCGCGGTCTGCCCGCCCATGGTCGGCAGCAGCGCGTCGGGCTTTTCCTTGGCGATGATCTTCTCCACCGTCTGCCAGTGGATCGGCTCGATGTAGACCGCGTCGGCCATTTCCGGGTCGGTCATGATCGTGGCCGGGTTGGAGTTCACCAGCACCACCCGATAGCCCTCCTCGCGCAGGGCCTTGCAGGCCTGCGCGCCGGAGTAGTCAAACTCGCAGGCCTGGCCGATGACGATCGGGCCGGCGCCGATGATCAGGATGGTCTTGATGTCGCTGCGCTTGGGCATCGTCTTCCTCAGTACAGGCGGTTCTGCCACCGCTCGGGCGGCAGCCAGGTGATCTGTTGCGCGTCGGCGGCGCCGACGCTCCCGTGGCCGACGGCGGCAAGCACGTCGGCCTGCATCTGCGACCAGCTTTCGGCATGCGTGCCGATGCGGGCGCCGATGCGGTTGTTGTGCGCATCCATGGCGCGGCTGTCGTTGCCCAGCCCGTCGCGCTCCATCACCGCGGTCACCCAGGCGACCCAGCGCGGCGAGCCGGAGTAGGCCACGGTGGCGCTGGCCAGCGCGTGCCGGTAGGCATCGGCCGGGCCGTTGCGCCCGCCCGGCAGGTCGGCGGCGAACCAGTGCGCGTAGACGCTGGCGAGGACGAAGCACGGATAGGCGGCCAGCACGAGCAGCGCCGCCAGCGGCCATTTCCACCGTTTCCGCAGTGGCCGGCGGCCGGTCTTCTGGCGGCCGATCTTCAAGCCGCGCGCTCCATCAGCGCGACGAAGCGGTCGAACAGCGGCGCGACGTCGTGCGGGCCGGGCGAGGCTTCCGGGTGTCCCTGGAAACTGAACGCCGGCGCGTCGGTCAGCGCGATGCCCTGGTTGCTGCCGTCGAACAGCGAGCGATGGGTGACGCGCACGTTGTCCGGCAGCGTCGCCTCGTCGACCGCGAAGCCGTGGTTCTGCGAGGTGATCATCACGCGCTTGCGGCCTTCGTCGAAGATGCCCAGGTCGATCACCGGATGGTTGGCGCCGTGGTGGCCGAACTTCATCTTCAGCGTGCACGCGCCCGAGGCCAGGCCGAGCAGCTGGTGGCCGAGGCAGATGCCGAAGGTCGGGATTTTCTGCTCGATGAAAACGCGGATCGCGGCGATCGCGTAGTCGCAAGGCTCCGGATCGCCTGGGCCGTTGGACAGGAATATGCCATCAGGTTTCAGCGCCAGCACGTCCGCGGCCGGCGTCTGCGCCGGCACCACGGTCACGTCGCAGCCGCGCTCGGCCAGCATGCGCAGGATGTTGCGCTTCACGCCGAAGTCGTAGGCCACGACACGGTATGCGAGTCCCTCGCCAGAACCCGCACCTGCCTGTGCGGACTTTGCAATGCGCTTCGCCCCCAGGCTGGCGAATGTGTCCGTGTCGAGGTCGAGCTGGCCTTCGCGCCAGGGATAAGCCTCGCGCGTGCAGACTTCCTTGGCCAGGTCCATGCCCTTCAGGCCGGGGAACTTGCGCGCGGCCTCGATGGCCCTGTCCGCATCGATGGCGCCGGCCATCAGCGCGCCGTTCTGCGCGCCGCGGTCGCGCAGCAGGCGCGTGAGCTTGCGGGTGTCGATATCGGCGATGGCGACCACGCCGCGCTGGCGCAGCCACTCCGGCAATGCGACCTGGCTGCGCCAGTTGCTGGGACGGCGCGGCACGTCGCGCACGATCAGGCCCGAGGCCCAGACCTGGCCGGCCTCGTCGTCCTGGTCGGTACAGCCGGTGTTGCCGATGTGCGGATAGGTCAGCGTGACGAGCTGACGGGCATAGGACGGATCGGTGAGGATTTCCTGGTAGCCGGTCATGGCGGTGTTGAACACCACCTCGCCGACCGAAAGGCCGGGCGCGCCTACGGAAACGCCCTCGAAGACGGTGCCGTCTTCAAGCGCGAGGATTGCTGTATCGGTCACGGGGATCGCCTACGTCAGGTTGCAAGAAACCGCCGGAGCGGCGCGGAACCGGTCCGGAGGCGGGGGGGAATCAGGCGAGCGAGAATTGTAGCGGCCTTCGCGCCGCTCCGCCAGCCCGCTCCGCCGATTTTCCGTGCCGCCGCCCCGCAGGGCCTACACTGCGGCGATGCCGCCGAGCCCGTACTGGATCCACACACTGTTCGAGGTCGCCGCCTACGCCATCGGCTTCCGCCTTTACCTGCGCGAGCGCCAGCGCCAGGCGCTGCCGGCCCTGGCCTCGCGCGAGCACGCGATCGCGGTGGCCGCCGGCGCGATCATCGGCGCCGCGCTCGGCAGCAAGCTCGCCTACTGGCTGTACGACCCGCTTTACGCCTTCGCCGGCTTCCCCGACCCGCGCCGCCTCCTGGAGGGGAAATCGATCATCGGCGCGCTGCTCGGCGGCCTGGCGGGCGTGGAGATCGCCAAGCGCCTGGAGGGCGTGCGCGGCTCCACCGGCGATGCCTTCGTGCTGCCGCTGATCGCGGGCATGTGCATCGGGCGCATCGGCTGCTTCCTGGCCGGCCTGAACGACCATACCTACGGCAACCCCACCGCCCTGCCCTGGGGCGTGGATTTCGGCGACGGCGTGCCCCGGCACCCGACGCAGCTGTACGAGATCGCCTTCCTGCTGGCGCTGGGCGCCTGGATCGCGCGGCACGGCGGGCGCTTCGCGCGCGAGGGCGACCGGTTCCGCGCCTTCATGGTCGCCTACCTCGGCTACCGCCTGCTGATCGAATGGATCCGCCCCATCCCGCTGCACTACCTCGGCCTGTTCTCCGGCCTGCAGCTGTTGTGCCTGGCGGGCCTGCTCTACTATCTGCGCGACATCCCCAGGATCGCAGGGACGCTGGCATGGCGAAGGTAAGGCCGTACCTGTTCTATGACAGCGCCGTCTCGGTCTGCTCGACCTGCCTGCGCCGCGTGGAGGCCAGCATCCTGATCAAGGACGAACGCGTCTACCTGGAGAAGTGGTGCCCGCAGCACGGACGCGAGCGCGTGCTGGTCGCCGACGACGCCGCCTACTACCGCCTGTGCCGCGAGCGCTTCGTCAAGCCGCCGGAGCTGCCGCAGCGCTTCAACACCGAGCGCCGCTGGGGCTGCCCCTACGACTGCGGCCTGTGCCCGGAACACATGCAGCACAGCTGCCTCACCCTGATCGAGGTGACCGATCAGTGCAACCTGCGCTGCCCGATCTGCTATGCCGACTCCGGTCCGCACCGCCCCGGCTTCCGCGACCTGGCCACCATCGAGCGCATGCTCGACGCGGTGGTCGCCAACGAGGGCGAGCCGGACGTGGTGCAGATTTCCGGCGGCGAGCCGACCCTGCACCCGGAGTTCTTCGCCATCCTCGATGCCGCCAAGGCGCGCCCGATCCGCCACCTGATGGTCAACACCAACGGGCTGCGCATCGCCAGGGAGCCTGAGTTCGTCGCGCGCCTGGCCGACTACATGCCCGGCTTCGAGCTGTACCTGCAGTTCGACTCGCTGCGCGACGAAGTCCACCAGGAACTGCGGGGCGCGCGCCTGCGCGAGATCCGGCTGCGCGCGCTGGAGGCGCTCAACCGCCACGACATTTCCACCACGCTGGTGGTGACGGTCAAGAAGGGCCTCAACGACGGCGAGCTCGGGGAGATCGTCGAATTCGCGCGCCGCCAGCCCTGCGTGCGCGGCGTGACCTTCCAGCCGATCCAGCATGCCGGCCGCACCGAGGGCTACGACGCCGCGCGCGACCGCCTCACCCTGACCGAGGTGCGCCGCGGCATCCTCGAACAGAGCGGCCTGTTCCGCCCGGAAGACCTGATCCCGGTGCCTTGCCATCCCGACAGCCTGGCGATGGCCTATGCGCTCAAGCTCGGCGACGACATCGTGCCGCTGACCGGCCTGGTGCCGCCGGAGGTGCTGATCGAGGGCGGCCGCAACAGCATCGTGCTGGAGAAGGACGAGGGCCTGCGCGAGGCGCTGTTCAAGCTGTTCGCGACCAACCACTCGCCGCAATCGCAGGCCTGCTCGCTGGCCGACCTGCTGTGCTGCCTGCCGCAGGTGCAGGCGCCGGCCGGCCTTGGCTACCGCAACGTGTTCCGGGTGCTGATCATGGCCTTCATCGACGCCGAGGGCTTCGACCTGCGCTCGGTGAAGAAGAGCTGCGTGCACATCGCCCAGCCCGACGGCAGCATCGTGCCCTTCGATACGTTCAACCTGTTCTACCGCGACGGCCTGCGGCAGCGGCTGGAGAAGCTGCGCGCCCAGGTCGAGGCCGGCAACGCCGTGGAGGTGATGGCATGAGCGAGGACCAGACCCCGTACACCCCGCCGCAATCGCCGATCGGCGGACCCCAGGCGCGGCCGCCGGCCGATGCCCGCGGCTCGCTGGGCATCGGCATCGCCCTGTTCTTCGCCTGCCTGGTCGGCGGCGCCGCGGTCGCCTTCCTGCTGCGCATCGTGCTGATGGCCGCGCTGCTGCAATGGGATTCGACGGGCCCGGGCCCGACCATCGTGCTCGTTGTGATCCCGCTGCTGCTGCCCTGGCTGGCCGTGGCGTGGCTGGCCGTTCACCTCGTGCGCCGCGGACAGACGCGCAGCGCGCTCGGCCTGCTGGTCGGCTTCGGCATCCTCGCCGCCATCGTGCTGCTGCTGGTGGCGGCCTGCTTCAGCCTGTTCGCCCTCTGACGACGGCCGCGGGCACGCGGCCGCGCCGTTCGCAGGGCACCCTCAGAGCAGGTCGCGCAGGCGATATTCGGCCGCCGGGCGCCCGGCCAGGCGGACCGCCGCGTGCAGCGCGCCGCGGGCGAAGATGTCGCGGTTGCCGGCGCGGTGGATCAGCTCGATCCGTTCGCCGGCGCCGGTGAACTGCACCATGTGCTCGCCGACGATGTCGCCGGCGCGCAGGCTGGCGTAATGCGGCCGCGCATCGCCGCGCTGCGCCGCGGCGCCGAGCGCGAGCGCGGTGCCGGACGGGGCATCCTTCTTCTGCGTGTGATGCGCCTCGACGATGTCGCAGTCCCAGCCGCGCAGCGTCGAGGCGGCACGCTCGACCAGGTCCTCGAGCACGGCCACGCCCAGGCTGAAGTTCGCCGCCCACAGCACCGGCACGCGCGCGGCGGCGGCCTGCAGATCGGCGCGCTGCGCCTCGGACAGGCCGGTGGTGCCGGACACGAAGGCGGCGCCGCGCTGCACGCACAGCGCCAGCACCGCGCCGAAACCGTCGGGCAGGCTGAAATCGATGGCCGCGTCGAACTCCGGCGCGCCGCCCAGTTCGCTGGCGGCGAAGTGCGGCACGCCCTCGACCACGCGCTGCGCCGGCGAGCGCGCCGAGACCGCCGCGACGACGCGGCAGTCCTGGCGCGCGCCGGCAAGCCGCAGCAGGGCTTGCCCCATGCGCCCGGAGGCGCCATGGATCAGGATGCGGACGGGCAAAAGGCGGACGGGTTCGCTCATGCATGCAGGCTAGCGACGCGCGCACGCGCCGGCAAGCAGGGCCGTCGCTCCCCGGCCGCGCCGGGCGAGGTTATGATCGGGCGCAACGCAACAGGCCGACTCCGCCCTCGCCGTCGCTTGCCATGCTGCTCGATCCCGCCCGCCTCGATCGTCCCGACGTGCTGGTCGCCTCGGCGCCCTTCGCGTTCCTGGTCGCGCCCAGGCAGTTGCCCGACGCGCAGCGCGATGCGCTGGCCGCCGATTTTCCGCGCTATGGCTGCGCCGGCTTCTTTCCTTATCGGGCGCAGGATTGCGGAGATTCGGTGCGGGCGCTGGTGGCCGAGATGATCTCGCCGGCCGTCGCCGACGCCATCGGCGCGCGCCTGGGGCTGGAACGGCTGTCCGAGCGGCCTGCCATCGTCACCCTGAGCGATGCCGTCCACCTGCGCCACGGCACGATCCATACCGACAGCAAGTCGAAGATCGCCACCGCCCTGCTCTATCTCAACCTCGACTGGCCGCAGGCCAGCGAGGGCTGCCTGCGCCTGCTCCATCGCGGCGACGACATCCAGGCGCTGGCGGCGCCGGAAATCCGTCCCGAGTACGGCACCCTGGTCGCGTTCCGGCGCGCCGACAACTCCTGGCACGGACACCTGCCCTTCGAAGGCGAACGCCGCGTGGTGCAGGTCGCCTGGCTGACCAGCGCCGGGGAGCTCTCGCGCAAGCAGCGCCGCGGGCGGTTCTCGCGCTGGGTGAAGAAGATCGCCGGCGCGCTCGACGCCCGCTGGGGCGCGAGGCGCGGGATCAATGCGCGGCATGACTAAGGCGCCCGGTTGGCGCTCATGGCTGACGTTTCTGGCTGACGCTTTTGGTGGGCATTTTCCGGCGGCGCCCTTTGCCGGAGCCCTGCTCCTCCACCGTCGTCCCGGCGGAAGCCGGGATCCATGTTGCCCTTGGCTGTAGGGCGGAGAAGCAAAAATGGGTCCCAGCTTTTGCTGGGACGACGCTAGAGGGGGCATTGCCGGGAAACGCGTCCTGATGTGCCGTCGCGACCGCCGGATGGACATGAAATCCGCAGGCATGAAAAAGCCCGCGCGGGAACGCGGGCTTTTGCGGGGCGCCCTTGATTGACGCTCGCAAGCGCTACGAGGTCATCCGCTCCCAGAAGCCCTTGACGCCGTCGACGAAGGTGCTGGACCTGGGCGAATGGCGGCGCGCGCCCTCGCCGACGAAGGTGGCCTCGAACTTCTCCAGCAGGTCGCGCTGCTCGGCGGTGAGATTGACCGGGGTTTCGACCACGGCCTTGCAGTAGAGGTCGCCGACGCCGCGGCTGCGCACCGACTTCACGCCCTTCTCGCGCAGGCGGAAGACCTTGCCGGTCTGGGTCTCGGCGGGGATGCGGATCTCGGCCTCGCCGTTGAGGGTGGGCACGCGCACCACGTCGCCGAGCGCGGCCTGGGAAATGCGGATCGGCACCTCGCAATGCAGGTCGTCGCCGTCGCGCTCGAAGATCTCGTGCGGGCGTACCCGCACCTCGACGTAGAGGTCGCCGGGCGGCGAGCCGGGCGGACCGGCCTCGCCCTCGCCGGACAGGCGGATGCGATCGCCGTTGTCCACGCCTGCCGGGATCTTCACCGACAGCACCTTCTCCTCCTCGATGCGGCCGCTGCCGCGGCACACCTTGCAGGCGTTCTTGAAGCTCTGGCCGCGGCCATGGCAATCCGGGCACGGCTGCTGCATCGAGAAGATGCCGCGCTGGAAGCGCACCTGGCCCCGGCCGTGGCAGGTGGTGCAGGTCTCCAGCTTGCCGTCCTCCGAGCCCGTGCCCTTGCAGGGCTCGCAGGCCGCCAGGGTCGGCAGCTCGATGCGCTTCTCGACGCCGGCGACGGCCTCCTCCAGGTCGAGCTCCATCACGTAGCCGATGTCGGCGCCGCGGCGCGGGCCGCGGGCGGCGCCGCCGCCGAAGATGTTGCCGAAGATGTCGCCGAAGATGTCGCCCATGTCGGCGAACCCGGGACCGGCGTTGCCGCCGCCCATGCCGTGCTCGAACGCGGCGTGGCCGTGCTGGTCGTACAGGCGGCGCTTGCCCCCGTCCGAGAGCACTTCATAGGCTTCCTTGCATTCCTTGAACGCGGCTTCGGCGGCCTTGTCGCCGGGATTGCGGTCGGGGTGGTGCTTCATCGCGCAGCGGCGATAGGCCTTTTTCAGCTCTTCGTCGCCGGCGTTGCGGGCCACGCCCAGGACTTCGTAGTAGTCGCGTTTGCTCATGGTGTGCCAGGTGGTGCGAAACGGAAGCAAGGCGAGCGGCAAGCGGAAACGGGAACGCCGCGAGGCGTCTCCCGTCTCCCGTCCCGCCTGGCGCCTTACTTCTTGTCGTCGTCCTTGACTTCGGTGAATTCGGCGTCGACCACGTCGTCGCCCTTGCGCGCGCCGCCGGCGTCGCCATCGGCGTCGCCGGACGGGGACTGCGCCGCCGCGGCGGCCGCGAACAGCGACTGCGCGGCTTCCTCCAGCGCGCGCGACTTGGCCTCGATCTGCGCCTGGTCGTCGCCCTTCATCGCGGCCTCGACCTCGGCGATGGCGGCCTCGACGCGGCCGATCACGTCGCCCGGCACCTTGTCGCCGTTGTCCTTGATCGCGCTGCGCGCGCCGTGCACGAGGGCATCGGCCTGGTTGCGGGCGCTGACCAGCTCGTGGAACTTCTTGTCCTCCTCGCGGTGCGCCTCGGCGTCGGCGACCATGCGCTGGATCTCGTCGTCGGACAGGCCCGAGCCGGCCTTGATCTCGACCTTCTGCTCCTTGCCGGTCTTCTTGTCCTTGGCGGTGACGTGGACGATGCCGTTGGCGTCGATGTCGAAGGACACCTCCACCTGCGGCATGCCGCGCGGCGCGGCGTCGATGCCGGTCAGGTCGAACTTGGCCAGCGATTTGTTGTAGCGGGCCTGCTCGCGCTCGCCCTGCAGCACGTGCACGGTCACGGCCGACTGGTTGTCCTCGGCGGTGGAGAAGGTCTGCGAAGCCTTGGTCGGGATGGTGGTGTTCTTCTCGATGATCTTGGTGAACACGCCGCCCAGGGTCTCGATGCCCAGGCTCAGCGGGGTCACGTCGAGCAGCAGCACGTCCTTGACGTCGCCGGCCAGCACGCCGCCCTGCACCGCCGCGCCGATCGCCACGGCCTCGTCCGGGTTGACGTCCTTGCGCGGCTCCTTGCCGAAGAACTCGGCCACCGCCTGCTGCACCTTGGGCATGCGGGTCTGGCCGCCGACCAGGATCACCTCGCCGATGTCGCCGGCGCGCAGGCCCGCGTCGTTGAGCGCGGTGCGGCAGGGCTCGATGGTCTTCTTCACCAGGTCCTCGACCAGCGATTCGAGCTTGGCGCGGGTCAGCTTGATGTTCAGGTGCTTCGGACCGGAGGCGTCGGCCGTCACGTACGGCAGGTTGACCTCGGTCTGCTGCGAGGAGGACAGCTCGATCTTGGCGCGCTCGGCGGCGTCCTTCAGGCGCTGCAGGGCCAGCGGATCCTTGCGCAGGTCGATGCCCTGGTCCTTCTGGAATTCGTCGACGAGATAGTCGATGACGCGCTTGTCGAAGTCCTCGCCGCCGAGGAAGGTGTCGCCGTTGGTGGCCAGCACCTCGAACTGCTTCTCGCCGTCGACGTTGGCGATCTCGATGATCGACACGTCGAAGGTGCCGCCGCCGAGGTCGTACACGGCGATCTTGCGGTCGCCGCCTTCCTTGTCCAGGCCGTAGGCCAGCGCGGCCGCGGTCGGCTCGTTGATGATGCGCTTCACGTCCAGCCCGGCGATCTTGCCGGCGTCCTTGGTGGCCTGGCGCTGGCTGTCGTTGAAGTAGGCCGGCACGGTGATCACCGCCTCGGTGACGGTCTCGCCGAGATAGGCCTCGGCCGTCTTCTTCATCTTCTCCAGCACGCGCGCGGAGACTTCCTGCGGCGCCAGCTTCTTGCCGTCGGAGGTCTGCACCCAGGCGTCGCCGTTGTCGTGGGCGACGATGCTGTAGGGCACCAGGTCCAGGTCCTTCTTCACTTCGGCGTCGGTGAACTTGCGGCCGATCAGGCGCTTCACCGCGTAGAAGGTGTTCTTGGGATTGGTGACGGCCTGGCGCTTGGCGCTGGCGCCGACCAGGACTTCGCCGTCCTTGGTGTAGGCGACGATCGACGGCGTGGTGCGATCGCCCTCGCTGTTCTCGATGACGCGCGCCTTGCCGCCTTCCATGATCGCCACGCACGAGTTGGTCGTGCCGAGGTCGATGCCGATGATTTTTGCCATTGCTGTTTCCCTCTCGAAATCTTTGTCTGGTTGGCGGTCGGGCCGCCGCTAGGGGCTATCTGGGGCCGGGCGCCGGGCGTTCAAGCGCCTGTCATGCAAGCGCCCCGCCCCGGGGCACGTCCGTTCAGTCGTGCCGGGCCACCACCACCAGCGCCGGCCGCAGCAGGCGCTCGTTGAGCAGGTAGCCCTTCTGGAACAGCTGCGCGACCGCGCCCGGCGGCACGCCCGTCGCCTCCACCATGCTCATCGCCTGGTGTTTGTCCGGGTCGAAGCTGTCGCCGGCCTGCGGCGCCACTTCGGTCAGCCCGTTGGCCTCGGCGATGCGGTGCAGCTGCTTCAGGGTCAATTCCAGCCCGGCGCGCAGCGGATCGGCCTCGGCCGCCGCCGCGAGCCCAGCCTCCATGCTGTCGAACAGCGGCAGCAGTTCGCCCAGCAGGCGCTCGTTGGCGAATTTGCGGGCGATCTCGATGTCGCGGGCCAGGCGCTTGCGCTGGTTTTCCAGATCGGCGCGCTCGAGCAGCGACTGCGCGCGCAATTGCTCGAGCTCGGCCTTCAGGGTCTCGATCTCGGCGGCCTGCGCCTCGGCTTCGGACGCCTGGGCATTGGGGTCGAACGGCGGTTCTGTGGTCATCACGTGTCCTGAAAACGTTTCATCCGGGATCGCGGCGGGCTCGGCAACGCTGTCCCTGCCGGGCACGATCGCCCCGCTCCGCCGCGGACCGGCTAGCTATGGGGCTTGGCGCCCGCGATTCAACCCTGGCGGCCGGGATCGCCCGGCCCGGCGCCGGGCCGCGGCGGCGCGCCGCCCGCGCGCATCCCTGCCTCGCCCAGGGCCGCGCCGAGCACCTCGGCGGTGGCCTGCACCACCGGAATCACCCGGTCGTAGGCCATGCGCGTGGGGCCGATGACCCCCAGCACGCCCAGCACGCGGCCGTCGGCGGCGTACGGGGCGGTCACCAGCGACACCCCTTCCAGCGGCGCCAGGCCGGTTTCCTCGCCGATGAAGATGCGCACGCCCGGAGCGCGCACGGTGCGTTCGAGCAACTGCAGGATCTCGCGCTTGCGGGCGAAGGCCTCGAACAGGTCGCGCAGGCGGTCCAGGTCGGCCAGGTCCTGCACGCCGATCAGGCGGGTCTGCCCGGCGACCACCATGTCCTCGTTGCCGCGGTCGATCACCTCCGGCGCCAGCACCTGCTCGGCCAGCTCGACGGTCTGCGACAGCAGGCTTTCCATCTCGTTGCGCGCCACCCGCATCTCGTGCAGCAGCGTGGCGCGGATCTCCGACAGCGGCCGGCCGGCGAAGTTGATGTTGAGGTAGTTGGCCACGCGCTCGAGCTCGCCCGGGTCGAAGGCGCGGCGCGGCTCGACGATGCGGTTCTGCACGTCGTTGTCGGCGAACACCAGGATCGCCATGATCCGCTTGCCGTCCAGCGGCACGAAATCGATGTGCCGGAAGGCGAACTGCTCGCGCCGCGGCACGCTGACCACGCCGACGAAATGGGTCATCGCCGAGACCAGTTCCGAGGCGCTGCCCAGCAGCGACTGGGTGCCTCCGCCCAGCGGCAGTTCGTTCTTCAGCCGCGCCATCTCGTTGTCCGGCAGCGGCCGCACCTGCAGCAGCGAGTCGACGAAGACGCGATAGCCCTGCGGCGTGGGCACGCGCCCGCTGGAGGTGTGCGGCGCCGACAGCAGGCCGATCTCCTCCAGGTCGGCGAGGATGTTGCGGATCGTGGCCGGGCTGACGTCGAGCCCGGCGTGCCGGGCCAGCGTCTGCGACCCGACCGGCTCGCCGTCGCGGATGTGGCGCGCGATCAGGGTGCGCAGCAGTTGGCGTGCGCGCGGGTCGAGGGTCGGATCGCGGTCTGGAGGCCTGGCCATCGCAAGCGGGCGGAAAAGGACGTCAACGGTATAAGCCCGCCTCCGCGAAGTGGCAAGCCCGGAGTCGCAAGCCTTGCGCCGCCCCGATGACACGCTGGCGGGCCTCACGGCACAATTCGCGCCACATGCTCACCCGCCTTGCCATTCGAGATTTCGCCGTCGTCGCCAGCAGCGAACTGGAGTTCGGCCCCGGCCTGACCGTGATTTCCGGCGAGACCGGCGCGGGCAAGTCGCTGCTGGTGGACGCGCTGGGCTTCCTCTCCGGCCAGCGCGCCGACAGCGGCATGGTGCGCCACGGCAGCGAACGCGCCGAGCTGCATGCCGAGTTCGACCTGTGCGACGCTCCGGCCGCCCGCGAGTGGCTGCGCGAGCAGGACATGCTCGAGGAGGGCGGCGAGGCCGGGCTCTGCATGCTGCGCCGCACCCTGCGCGCCGACGGCGGTTCGCGCGCCTGGATCAACGGTCGCCCGGCGCCGCTCTCGCAATTGGCGGCGCTGTCGGCGCACCTGGTCGAGATCCACGGCCAGCACGAGCATCAGGCCCTGCTCTCCAGGCCCAGCCAGCTCGCCCTGCTCGATGCCTTCGGCGGCCACGAGGCCGCGCTGGCCCGGGTGCAGGCCGCCGCACGGCACTGGAGTGGCCTGCTGCGCGAGCGCGAGGCGCTGTCGAATGCATACCTATCAAAGCCGGGAGACGTGTCCGAGCGCAGCGACTGGCTGCGCCACCAGCTGGACGAGCTGGAACGCGAGACGCTGGCGCCGGAGGCGATCGCCGAGCTCAACGCCGCGCATCGCCGCCACGCCCATGCCGCAGGCCTGATCGCCGCCTGCGAGAGCGCCCTGGCCCGCCTCGGCGGCGATGGCGAGGAACTGCCGGCGCTGCCGCAGCAACTGCAGCAGTTGCGCGGCGACCTGGCGCGGGTACAGGAGCACGAGCCGCGCCTGGCGGAGGTCGACGCCATGCTCGAGGCGGCCGCCATCCAGGTCGACGAAGCCGCCGCCCTGCTCGATCGCGTGCGCGCCGACCTCGACCTCGATCCCGCCCGGTTCGAGGAACTGGAAGCCACGCTTTCGCGTCTCCACGATCTCGCCCGCAAGCACCGCGTCGCCCCCGACGCCCTGGCCGCGCACCGCGATGCGCTGGCACTGGAATTGGAGGGCCTGCGCAACGCCGGCGCGCGGCTGCAGGCGCTGGACGGCGAAATCGAGGCCGCCGCCGGCGACTGGCGCCAGGCGGCCCAGGCCCTGGGCCGGGCGCGGGCGGCCGCGGCGAAGACGCTCTCGGCCTCCACCACCGCCCTGATCGACGAACTGGGCATGGGCGGCGGCCGCTTCGAGGCCGCCCTGGAACCGCAGCCGCAGGACCGCCCCGACCCGCAGGGGGCCGAGCGCGTGGAGTTCCTGGTTTCGGCCAATGCCGGCCAGCCGCCGCGCGCGCTGCGCAAGGTCGCCTCGGGCGGCGAGCTCTCGCGCATCTCCCTGGCCATCGAGGTCGCCGCGCTCGGCTCGGACGCGGTGCCGACGATGGTCTTCGACGAGGTCGATTCGGGCATCGGCGGCGCGGTCGCCGAGATCGTCGGCCAGAAGCTGCGCGCCCTGGGCGACCGCCGCCAGGCGCTGTGCGTGACCCACCTGCCCCAGGTCGCCGCGCAGGGCCACACGCACTACCGCGTCAGCAAGGCGCCCGTGGAAGGCATGACCCAGAGCGCGGTAGAGGTGCTCGATCCCGAAGGGCGCGTCGCCGAGCTGGCGCGCATGCTCGGCGGCGTCAAGGTGACCGAGCAGGCCCGCGCCGCGGCGGTGCAGCTCCTGGACGGCGCGGGCTGACCCGGGACCGCCCCGCGCCTACTCCTCGGGCGTAGGCCCGGCGAGCTTGGGGTCCGGGAACGGCAGATGATCCTGCGAGGTACTGGACCGGGCCTCCCAGGCACAGCCGTTCCAATGGAAATCGGCCTGGGTTTCCAGGGTGCCCGCGCCGATGGTGACCGCCACCGCGCAAGCCTTCTGCCCGGGGCGCTCGGCGTTGACGGCTGGGATGCAGGTGCCGAGCCGGACCCTGGCATAGGCATATTCGGGCATGTCCCCGAACGCGTCGCGGTACAGCGCCAGCATCGCCGCCTTGGCCCCGGCCTTGTCGGGAAGCTCCCCCGGGCGCAGGCCGCTTGATCCCGCCGCAGCCTTCGGCAGCGGCTTCCTGCCACGCGCATCCCGCCAGCAGCAGCGCCGTCGCGGCCAGCGCCGCCGCGAGCCGCAGCCCGCGTTGGCGCCGGTGGGCGCGTCGAAACGGCATGCCTCGCGTTTCCCCGTCCGGCCTTATCCGCGCTTCTTGCGCACGTACAGCACCAGCGAGTGCTCCTCGAGCACATAGCCGTGCCGTTCGGCGATCTCGCGCTGCAGCTTCTCGATTTCGGTGCTCTCGAATTCGATGATCTTGCCGGTGTCCACGTCCACCATGTGGTCGTGATGGCCGCCGCGGTCGAGCTCGTAGACGGCCGTGCCGCCCTCGAAATTGTGCTTGAGGACCAGGCCGGCGGCCTCGAACTGGGTGAGCACCCGGTAGACCGTGGCCAAGCCGATCTCGTCGCCGCTCTCCAGCAGCTGCTTGTAGATGTCCTCGGCCGTGAAGTGGTGGCGGGCGCCCTTCTGCTCCAGCAGCTCCAGGATGCGCATCCGCGGATGCGTCACCTTCAGCCCCACCTTGCGTAATTCTTGCGATTCCATCGGGAGTCTCCATTCACTGACGGTTTAGCGCCAGCTGCCTGGGGAGTGGGTCGCGGCGGTCGCCGGGAGTGTATCATCGCCGTGATTTCCCTCGACCGGCCGTTCATGCGCAAGCTCCTGATCCTCGCCTTCCTGACCCTGGCCACGGCCGGCTGCGGCATCTTCTACCGCCAGCCGATCTATCAGGGCAACCTGCTCGAGAAGAGCGCCGTCGACCAGCTGCAGGCCGGCATGAGCAAGCAGCAGGTGATCACGCTGCTGGGCTCGCCCTCGGTCGCCGACCCCTTCCACAACCAGCGCTGGGACTACACCGCTTCGCAGCGCACCGGCCGCATCGGCCGCGCCGAGGTCAAGAACCTGACGCTGTACTTCGAGAACGACACGCTCGCCAAGTGGGACGGCGACTACTTCCCGGAGCAGGACGAGCAGCTGTCCAAGGACCTGCGCAAATCCTTCGGCCCCAACCTGGCCAAGGACAAGAAGAAGGGCCGCGGCCGCTGAGGGCGGTCGCCTTCGGCCCGACCGAAGCTCCCTATTCCTTGTTGCGCAGGGCGCGCCGCCGGCGCGCCTGCTTCGGATCGGCCAGCAGCGGCTGCAGCAGCTCCACCCGATCGCCTTCGCGCAATACGCGCCCGGCGTCGGCACGCTCTCCGTACACGGCGTAGCCGCCGACCCCCTCCAGCTGCAGGCCGCTGGCCGCCAGCGCGTCGGCGACCGTCGCACCGGCTTCCAGTCGCAGCTCGACCGTCTGATGGCGCCGCGGCCAGGCCCGCACCACCTGCACGCGGATGCTCATGCCTCGGCGCGGTCGGCCACGCGCACGAAATCGTCGACCATGCGGTCGGCCAGCGCCTGGAAGCCCAGGGCCAGGGCCGGGCCGAGCAGGCGGTTCTGCGGTTCGAAGTCCAGGGTCAGCGTCACCTTGCAGGCGCACTCGTCCAGGGCGTGGAACTGCCAGCGGCCGTGCAGGCGCTTGAACGGCCCCTCGCGCAGCGCCATGTCGATGTGGTGCGGCGGCGAAAGCGTGTTCTCGGTGGTGAACCAGGTGCGCAGGGCGCCGAAGCCCAGGTCCAGCCGCGCCACCACCCTGGCCTCGTCGGCCTCCAGTACCTGCGCCGCCTCGCACCATTCGAAGCGGCGCGGATAGGCCGCGACGTCGTTGACGAGGGCGAACATGCGGGCGGCGGAGTGTTCGACGAGGGCGCTGCGCTGGATCGTGGGCATGGACGGACGAGGCAAGACGGAACTGGACGGAACGGCGCGGAGCGGTGCACGCGCTCCTGCCGGCATGGGACAATGGAGCGATGAGCAAGAAGGGTCACAAGGATAAGGCAAACGGCACCGGCACCGTGGCGCTGAACAAGCGCGCGCGCCACGAGTACCACATCGAGGACCGCTACGAGGCCGGCCTCGCCCTGCAGGGCTGGGAGCTGAAGTCGATCCGCGCCGGCCGCGCCAACATCGGCGACAGCTACGCGGTGGTGCTCAAGGGCGAGCTGTTCCTGATCGGCGCGCAGATCACGCCGCTGATCTCCGCCTCCACCCATGTGGTCGCCGAGGAGCGCCGCACCCGCAAGCTGCTCCTGCATCGCAACGAGATCGACACCCTGATCGGCCGCGTCCAGCGCGACGGCTATACCCTGGTGCCCACCGCCCTGTACTGGAAGGGCAACCGCATCAAGGCCGAACTCGCCCTGGCCAAGGGCAAGCAGGCCCACGACAAGCGCGAGGCCAGCAAGGAGCGCGACTGGGCGCGCGAGAAGCAGCGGCTGATGCGGCGCCACAACAAGGACGCCTGAGCCTCGGCTTCAGGCCTCCGTGTCCTCGGCGCTCCTCGGCAGCGTGAACCAGAACGTGACACCCTCCCCGAGCCGGCTTTCGGCGCGGATGCTGCCGCCATGGCGCTCGATGATCCGCCGCACCGACGCCAGGCCGATGCCGTAGCCGGGAAACTCCTGCTGGCTGTGCAGGCGCTGGAACGGCCGGAACAGCTTGCCGGCGTATTCGGGCGAAAAGCCGGCGCCGTTGTCGCGGATGAAGAATTCGGCCTGCTCGCCCTGCCCGGGCCCCTTGCCGAACGCGATGCGCGCCTGGTCGCGGCCGCCGGTGAACTTCCAGGCGTTGTCGAGCAGGTTCTGCAGCAGGTTGCGCACCAGCGCGGCGTCGCCGACCGCGTGCAGGCCGGGCTCGATCTCGACGCGGACCTCGCGTTGCGGCTCGCTCTCGCGCAATTCGCGCACCAGGTCCGCGGCGATCGCCGACAGGTCCAGCGGCGCCCAGGTCAGCGGGCTGCGGCTGACGCGCGACATGCGCAGCAGCGCATCGATCAGCCCGTCCATGCGGCTGGTGGCGTTGCGCACGCGCGTGAGGTAGTCGCGGCCCTCGGCGTCGATGCGGTCGCCGTAGCGTTCGGCGAGCAGGCGGCTGAAGCCCTCGATGCTGCGCAGCGGCGTGCGCAGGTCGTGCGAAACGCTGTAGGCGAAGGATTCCAGCTCCTGGTTGGCGTGGGTAAGCTCGCGCGTGCGCATCGCCACCCGCGCCTCGAGCAGGCGATTGAGCGCCTGTTCCTGCGCCTGCGCGCGCAGGCGCTCGGTCACGTCCTCCACCTCCACCAGGCTGGTCACGTCCTGGCCGATGTTGCCGGACACCGGGGCGTAGGTGAGCTGCAGGTCGCGCAGCTCGCCGTCGGCGCGGCGCAGCCTGCGGGTGACGCGGCGCACGCCCTGCCCCGGGGCCCAGCCGTCGTTCGCCTCGTCCCTCCCGCCGACGAAGCGGCGCGTGAACGGCTCGCCCACCAGCAGTTCCGGCGTGCTGCCGAGGATGGCGGCGAGCGAGGGATTGGCCTCCACGATCGTGCCGTGATGGTCGAGCAGCGCCTTGCCGCTGGCCGAATAGCGCATCGCGTTGCGAAAGCGCAGCTCGCTGCGCCGGTACGACTCGCTCATCTGCGCCGCCCGCAGCTGTGCGGTCGCCTCGGTGCGCGCCAGGGCCAGGGTGATGCCCGAGAGCAGCAACGAGGCGATCACGCCCACGATCAGCACCGCCAGCAGTCCGGACGATCCGGCCAGCAGGCCGCCCTGCGCCTGCGAGCTGAAGTGCAGCAGCCAGTGGCGGCCATAGATGTCGAGTTCGGTGGTGCGCTCGAACAGCGGCCGCCCCTCGCGCTCGGCGGACAGCGCGCCGGGATAGACCGACAGGCCGCCCTTGGCGGCGTCCACGATGCTGATCTCGATCGGGCGCGGCGTGGTGCGCAGGATCTCCTCCAGCAGCGCCCGCGTATCCAGCGGCATGCACACCCATCCCTGCAACGCGCTCAGGCGCTCCGCGACCGTCCTGTGCGGCGGTTCGCCGCCGTAGACCGGCACGTACAGCATCAGCCCCGGGGCCGTCCAGCGCGTTCCGGGCATCAGCCGCAACGGCTCGGTCATCCGCGCCATGCTGCTCTTCGCCGCGGCGTTCATGGCCGTCCGGCGCGCGGTCTCCGAGTACATGTCGAAACCGATCGCCTCCACGTTGGAGGGAATCGTCGGCTGCAGGTAGAGCATGGGCCCGTAGCGCTGGCGCACGCCCGCGGGACGGATCGTGAAACCCGGCTTTCCGTTCGCCTGCGAGGACGCCTGCAGCGCCAGCAGTTGCGCGTGGTCGAGGTAGGGAGCGAAGCCGAGTCCCGCCAGCGCCGGAAAGTGCTTGTCGATGTTCAGGCCGTCGACGTAGTCCTTCCATTGCTCCGGACTCGGCCGTTCCAGCGAGGCGAACAGCGACACGCCGCCGCGGATCACCAGCTCGTAGTTGAGCAGCCGCTGCCGCAGCAGCTTGGTGATGCCTTCGGCCTCGGCCACAAACTCGGCGTGCGCCGCGCGCAATTCGTTGCGCTGCGCATTGCGCCAGTACAGGAAGACCAGCAGCAGCGAGGCCAGCAGCACCAGCCCCGACAGCAGATAGCCGCGGATCGGCGCGCGCGGCTCCTTGTCTGCGTCGAGCGGTGGATGCGCTGGCGAATTCATCGCGTTCAGCATACCGACAGTCCCCGCCGCTGCCGAGCGCGACGCTGCGCGGGCGGCCGCTTCGCCGGCCTTGCGCCGGCCCGCCCCGCCCCTATACTGGTGAGGTCAGCAATGGTCTTTCCCCGGGGGTGCACTGGCTTCGACGGGGGTCGCGAAGTTGCCTGGCGCATGCCGAGGGGGCAGCTTTCCTCGTAAATCCAGCGGCAAAACTCATAGTTGCCAACGACGACAACTACGCTCTGGCCGCTTAAGGCCTAAGCCCCGAACCCACTTGTGCCCGTGCTCGTGGATGTAGGGTCATCATCACGGGACCGCCGGGGCGGTTGTCTGCCAACCCCGGTTAAATCCAGCAGACTGGTCCGCCGATGCGCTTTGCGCGCCGTGCTGTCGGTGGACGAGATCTAACGGAGCGCTAAGCATGTAGTGCCGGGGATGGAGTGCCTTCGGACGCGGGTTCGATTCCCGCCACCTCCACCATCCTTAAAGAACCGACGGGCCTCCGTCGGTTTTTTTTCGTCCGCTCCCGGTTCGCTGCGGCGAATTCGGATGGCGTCCAGCAGCGCGCCTTCGGCGCCGGCGGTTGTCGCCATGGCGCTCCGCATGCCCGCCGGCTGAACCCGTGCGCGCGCCTGCAAGGCCGCGCAAACGAAAAAAAAGGCCGCCCGGAGGCGGCCTCGTTCCACAGCGGCGTACGCTCAGCCTCAGCTGCGCACCGGCACCAGCGTGATCTCCACGCGGCGGTTGGCGGCGCGGCCGCTGTCGGTGTCGTTGCTGGCGATCGGGCGGGTCTTGCCGGCGCCGACGGTGATCATGCGGTCGCGCACGATGCCGCGCGAGGACAGGTAGGCCGCCACCGCGTCGGCGCGACGCTGCGAGAGCTGCTGGTTGTAGGCGTCGGTGCCGACGTTGTCGGTGTGGCCGGCCACTTCGATCACGGTCTGGTTGTACTGCTGCAGCGTGCTGGCGACGTTGTCCAGCACCGGATAGAACTGCGACTGGATGTCCGACTTGTCGAAATCGAAGGTAACGTTGCCGGGCATGTTGAGGGTGATGTTGTCGCCCTGGCGCACCACGTCGACGCCGGTGCCGGCCATCTTGCGGCGCAGCTCGGCTTCCTGGCGATCCTGGTAGGCGCCGATGCCGCCGCCGGCCAGGCCGCCGATGCCGGCGCCGATCAGCGCGCGCTGGCGGCGCTCGGTGGCGTCGCTGCCGCTGAGCAGGCCGGCGACCACGCCGATGCCGGCGCCGATCAGCGCGCCGGTGCGGGTGCGGTTGGGGTCGTCCGGGGCATTGGTCTGGCCGGTGTAGCTGGCGCAGCTGCTGAGCAGCAGGCTGCCGGCGAGCGCGGCGGCGGTCGCGGCCGTGGGGAGTCGTGTGGACAGGCGCTTCATGGCTATACCTCGTCGTCCGGCGGGGGCCGGCATGCATGGGAGCCACAAGCTAACCTGTCGCCGCCGTCCGAGTGTGACGGATACCCGAATGCCGGGCTGCGCCGTGACGCCCGGTTCAGCGGGCCCTTAGTCGATCAGCGCCTGCGCTGCCACCGAGTTGAGCGCGTTGTCCCAGTTGCCCATCAGCGCCAGGTACAGCAGCTTGTCGAACTCGGTGCCGAAGCGGCGGATGACCGCGTCCGGATCGGGAATGAGCTTGGCATCGGCGATCAGGCCGAAATGCACCTGGCCGTTGTAGCTCATGATCGAAATGCCGATGCCGATCGAGCCGGTCTGCGGCACCCAGAACATCAGGTCGCGGATCTTGCAGCCGGCCAGGTACAGGGGCTGCGGAGGCCCGGGGACATTGGTCGCCACCGCCGTGGCCTTGCGGCTGAACAGCTCCAGCGCAAGCTCCTGTACTGCTTGAGGTGCCATGCCTAAAGCGGCAAGAAGCCCATATGCAACAATGGCTTGCCTGGAATTCTTGAGCTGATTCATGCACTCGGCGACATGCTCCAGCCGCCGGATCGGGTTCGGTTCGCCCACCGGCAGGTCGAGGAACACCAGGCCGAAATGGTTGCCAAGCTTGCGCGCATGCTCCAGCGGCCGCAGGTTCACCGGCACCGTCGCGCGCAGGATCAGGCCGTCCACGTCCTCGCCGCGCTCGATCATGTAGTCGCGCAGGGCGCCGGCCGCGGCCGCCATCAGCACGTCGTTGACCGTGCAGTCGCAGGCGCGTCCCACCGCCTTCACCTCCTCCAGGTCGAGCGGCTTGGCCCAGGCCACGCGCTTGCTCACGCCCAGCTTGCCGCGCAGCAGCGAGGGCGGATCGTCCGGCAGGGTCAGCGCCTGCAGCAGCTCGCGGGTGATCTCCCCGCCCTCCTTCGCCAGCATCGCGGCCAGGGTCGGGTCCTGCACCATCTCCATGCTCTTGCCGAGCATCTTGCCGCCGAGCTTGGCGTAGCGCTCCACCGCGCCGACACGCTTGGCCACCTCGGCGCCGTCCTCCTTGAGCCAGGCCTTGGCCAGCGCCTTGTCCTTGCCGGCATCGCGCGAAGTGTCGGTGAGCGAGAGCAGTACCTGCACCAGGGCGATGCCGTCGGCATAGCTGTGGTGCAGGCGCGCCACCAGCGCCGAGCCGCCGTCGTAGTGCTCGACCAGGTGGAACTGCCAGAGCGGCCGGCTCTTGTCGAGCGGGCTGGAGGCCAGCTGGCTGACGAAGCGCTCCAGCGCGCGCTTGTCCGAGCCGCCCTGGCCGCGCCGCCCGGGCAATGCCGCCAGCTGCACGTGCCAGTCCAGTTCGAAGTGCGGGTCGTCCACCCAGGCCGCGCCGGTGGGCGAGTCGACCGCCTTCTGGCGGAAACGCGAATAGGCCAGGAAACGCTTGTCGATGACCTGCTTCAGGCGTTCGAGCGACATCGGCTCCTCGAACATCAGCACGCCGGTGATCATCATCGGATTGGTGGCACGCTCCATCCGCAACCAGGCGGTATCGACGCGCGACATCGGTTCGCGATTGGCGCGCTTGCGCGGTTTCTGCGTGGCCATCCACTCCCTCCCGGATCAGGAACCGGAGTGAATCACGCGGCCCTGCGCCGGTCAACGCGAACGCGTTGCGCTAGCGCAACCGGCGGTAGGCCGCCAGCGCCTCGTCCCTGCCCCGGGCCAGGTCGACGATCGGCTGCGGCGGATAGCCGGGCGCGCGCGCGGCGGCCTGCCGGGGATCGGTCCATGGCGCGAAGCGCAGCGGCGTCGGCAGCGCGGCCAGCTCCGGCACCCAGCGCGCGATGTAGGCGCCGTCCGGATCGCAGCGCTGCGCCTGGGTGACCGGGTTGAAGACCCGGAAGTACGGCGCCGCGTCGGCGCCGGTGCCGGCCACCCACTGCCAGCCGAGGGTGTTGTTGGCCAGGTCGGCGTCGACCAGGGTGCTCCAGAACCAGCGCGCGCCCTCCAGCCAGTGCAGGCGCATGTGCTTGCACAGGTAGCTGGCGACGATCATGCGCACGCGGTTGTGCATCCAGCCGGTGGCCCAGAGCTCGCGCATGCCCGCGTCCACGATCGGCACGCCGGTGGTGCCGGTCTGCCAGGCGCGCAGCCGCGACGGATCGGGGCGCGCCCAGTCGAAGCGATCGAACCGCGCATCGAGGTTGCGCCCGGCGCTTTCCGGGAAATGGTGCAGCAGCGCATGCGCGAACTCGCGCCACCCCAGCTCGCGCAGGTAGGCATCGGCGTCGGCGGCGTTGCCGGCGTTGCGTTCGGCCTCGATCGCCGCCGCCACCCGCCAGGGCGCGATCTCGCCGAAGTGCAGGTGCGGCGACAGCCGCGAGCTGCCGGCGCGGTCGGGCCGCTCGCGCTGCTCGCGATAGCCGCGCAGCGCGCCGTCGACGAACACCTCCAGGGCCTCGCGCGCGCCCGCCTCGCCCGGCGTCCACATCGTCCAGAAGCCGGCGTCCCAGGCCGGCTGGGCCGACAGCCGCAACGCCTCCACGGCGAGGCCGTCGGGGCCGCCCACGGCCTCGGGCAGCGTGGCGGGGGCATCCCGGACGCCGGGAATCCGCCAGTCCGCCAACGCCGCGCGCCAGAACGGCGTGAACACCTTGTACGGCCCGCCCTGCTTGGTGCGCAAGCGCCACGGTTCGAACAGCAGGGCGCCGTCGAAACTCTCGGCGCGCGTGCCCTGCCCGCGCAGCGTCTGCTTGATCGCCGCGTCGCGGCGCTCGATGGCGGGCTCGTAGCGGCGGTTCCAGAACACCGCCTCGGCGTCGCAGGCCGCCACCAGGGTGCGCAGCGTCTGCAGGCTGGGCCCGGCGAAGCAGCGCAGGCGGGAGCCGCGCCGCCGCAACTGCGCGTCCAGCGCGATCAGCGAGCGGTGGCGCCAGGCATCGGAGGCGGCGCCGGGCGCCCAGTCGCCCTCCTCGTCCGGGGCGTGGATATAGACGCACACCGGCGCGCAGCCGGCGTCCAGCGCGGCCTGCAGGGCCGGATGATCGTCCAGGCGCAGATCGTTGCGGAACCAGACCAGGGCATTGGGCATGGCCCAGTATCCACGGCGCGCGCCGCCGCGTCAGCGGCCGGCGGCCGTGCCGTTCACGCGGCGACGTACTGGCGCGGAATCCGCTCGTTCAAGCCGACCAGGATCTCGTAGGCGCTCATCCC
The DNA here is from genome assembly GCF_022662575.1 of Luteimonas aquatica. Classification (GTDB taxonomy): domain Bacteria; phylum Pseudomonadota; class Gammaproteobacteria; order Xanthomonadales; family Xanthomonadaceae; genus Luteimonas; species Luteimonas aquatica. The sequence continues at coordinate 595,839 of NZ_JALBFU010000001.1, forward strand.
GGCGGCCCGGGCCAGCGACTCGACGCTGACGGCCGCCCCGTCCTGCTCGCCGATCAGCACCACCTCGTCCTCGTTCCAGGCGCTCCCGCTGCCGATGTCGACCATGAACTGGTCCATGCATACGCGCCCGACCACCGGATAAGCCTGGCCGCGGATCAGCACCCGTCCGCGCGAGGACAGCCCGCGCGGATAGCCGTCGCCGTAGCCGATCGGCACGGTGACCACGCGCGTGTCGCGCTGCGGCGCCCAGGTGGCGCCGTAGCTGACCGGATTGCCCGCCCTCACCACCTTGAAGTAGATCACCTGCGAGCGCAGCGACAGCGCCGCCCTCGTATCGACGGTGGCGCGCGAGGCCGGATCGGGCAGCACGCCGTAGAGCAGGATGCCCGGACGCACCATGTCCAGGTAGGTGTCGGGGAAGTGCAGCACGCCGCCGGAGTTGGCCAGGTGGCGCAGCGGCATCGGCGCGCCGATGCGCTCGAAATGCGCGCAGGCGTCCAGGAAGCGCTCCAGCTGCTGCGCGGTCATCGGCGAGTCCGGATCGTCGGCGCAGGCCAGGTGCGAGTACACGCCCTTGAGCACGCACCAGCGCGAGGCCGCCGCCGCCTCGATGAAGGGGCCGGCGGAATAGCTGTGCACGCCGATGCGTTCCATGCCGGTGTCGATCTTCAGGTGGATCACCGCCTTGCGGCCCAGCGCCTCGGCGGCCGCTTCCACCTGGCGCAGCTTGGCCAGCGAGGACACGGTGATCTCCAGGTCGTGCTCGATGAACTGCGCCGCCTGCGGCCCGAAGATGCCGCCCATCACCAGGATCGGCAGGGCGATGCCGTGCTGGCGCAGCTTCATGCCCTCTTCCAGGAACGCCACGCCGAGCTGGTCCACGCCCTGCGCCTGCAGGTGCCGCGCCACCGCGACCAGGCCGTGCCCGTAGGCGTTGGCCTTGACGATGCCCATCACCGGCACGCCGACGCGTTCGCGGATGCCGCGCAGGTTGTGCGAAAGGCGGTCGAGGTCGACCACGATGCGGCTGGGGCGTTGGTCGATGGGATCCTGCATGGTGCTGTCCAAAACCGCCGGCCGGAACGCGCGCATCCGAGCGCGCGCATCCGAGTGAGTGATCGCGCCGGCGATTGTCGCATACCGGAATCGCCCGCCCGCGCCGGCCGCGGCCGTCGCGCCCGATCGCCGCGGCGACAGGAGCCGATGGCATACTGCGCCGGCGCAGCGCGCGCACTCCCGCAGCCGACCGATGGACCGGCCGCGCCATCCCGCCAATGGAGGCAGGCTTGAATCTTCTGCGCGGCCTATGCCTGGCGCTGCTGCTGACCGGACTGCCGACCGGCAACGCGTTCGGCGCGACCGACGGCGCATCGGCCGCGCCGAAGCAGCGCATGCAGGCCGCAATGCAGGCCAACCGGGAGCGCTACGGCATCGCCGGCCAGGCGGTCATGGTGGTGCACAACGGCCAGGTGCTCTTCCGCGGCGCGGACGGCCAGGCCGACGTCGAGGCCGGGAAGCGCCTGACGCCCGGACATGTCTTTCCGGTGTACTCGCTGAGCAAGCTGTTCGTCAGCACGCTGGTGATGCAACTCGTCGACCGGGGAAGCGTCGATCCGGACGCGGCCGCCAGCGCCTACCTTCCCGACCTGCCCGGCGCCTGGCGGAACATCACGGTGCGCCAGTTCCTCGACCATACCTCCGGCGTGGCGGAGTACTTCGAGGGCGAATCCCCCGCGACCTTCCCGCCCGACCTGTCCGCCGCGCTCTCGGCCGCCGGCGCAAAGCCGCCGCAGTTCGCGCCCGGGACGCAGTCGCGCTACACGCAGACCAACTACCTCGTGCTCTCGGCGCTGCTTCAGGCCCACTACGGCAAGCCGTACGTGGAGATCGCCGAGGAGCGCATCATTCGCCGGCTGCATCTGCGCCACACCTGGCTCGGTCCCGCCCGCCTGCCCGGGCGCGGCGTGGCGGCCGCCTACCTCGGCAAGGACGGCCGGCTGCAGAGGCAGCAGGAGATCCCCTGGCCGGACTACAGCTACGCCCATGGCTCCCTCTACGCGAGCCTGGACGACCTCGCGCGCTTCCTGCGGGCGCTGGGCAAGGGCGAACTGGTCGGCAAGGCGACGCTGCAGCGGCTCTGGCGGGCGCAGACGCTGCGCGATGGCCGGCGCGGCACGTTCGCCGGCGGCTGGGAATACGGCGAGAGCGCCCCCTATCGCTTCGTCGGACACGATGGCGGCGCCCGCGTCCGGGTGCGCCTCGTGTTCGAGGACGCGCTCGACGGCGATCTCTACGCCTTCCTCTATCTGACCAACGGCAGCGCGCGCAACGTCTGGTCGCGGACCCTGGTGGACAGCGCGATGGCGGCCGTGGCGCCGCGCCGCTTCCCGTCCCAGGCCCTGTCGGAGCGGCTGATCGGCCTCGCCTGGCAAGGCGCCGACGCCGCCGCGATGGATGCGGCGGTCGCCGCGGCGCGCAAGCAGGCGGCGATGGCGGACGCAGCGCTGGAAGGCACGATCAACAATGCCGGCTACGCCGCGCGCGAGAGCCTCGGGGCGGAGGCGGCGATCCGGCTGTTTCGCCTCAACACCCGCCTTTTCCCCGGCTCGGCCAACACCTGGGACAGCCTGGCCGAGACCTACCAGGCCAATGGCGAGCAGGAACGGGCGCGGGCGCTGTACGAAAAAGCGCGCAGCCTGACGGCCAAGCCCTAGCGCGGCGCGATAAGCGCCCTCCGGACACCCACCCACCGACCGTCGCGGGCGACTACTCGAAGCTGCCGACCGAGTCGTGCGCGAGGTTGTCGAAGCGCGTGTACTCGCCGAAGAACTTCAGCTTCACCGAGCCGGTCGGGCCGTTACGCTGCTTGCCGATGATCACCTCGGCCAGGCCCTTGTCCGGCGAGCTTTCCTTGTTGTAGTACTCGTCGCGGTAGATGAAGATGATCACGTCGGCGTCCTGCTCGATGGCGCCCGATTCGCGCAGGTCGGCCATCACCGGGCGCTTGTCGGTGCGGGTCTCCAGCGAGCGGTTGAGCTGGCTGAGCGCGATCACCGGCACGTTGAGCTCCTTGGCCAGCGCCTTGAGCGAGCGCGAGATCTCGGAGATCTCGGTGGCGCGGTTCTCGCTGTTGCCCGGCACCTGCATCAGCTGCAGGTAGTCGATCACGATCAGGCCGAGGTCGTGCTCGCGCTTCAGGCGCCGCGCCTTGGCGCGCAGCACCTCCGGCGACAGCGCCGGGGTGTCGTCGATGAAGATCTTGGTTTCCTTGAGCAGGCGGATCGCGCTGGTGACGCGGCTCCAGTCCTCGTCCTCGAGCTGGCCGGTACGCAGGCGCGTGGCGTTGACGCGGCCGACCGAGGAGATCAGGCGCAGCGCCAGCTGGCTGGCCGACATTTCCATCGAGAACACCGCCACCGCCTTCTTGGTCTTCATGGCGGCGTACTCGGCCATGTTCAGCGCCAGCGTGGTCTTGCCCATCGCCGGACGCGCGGCCAGGATCAGCAGGTCGGTCGGCTGCAGGCCGGCGGTCATCTCGTCGAATTCGGTGTAGCCGGTCGGCATGCCGGTGATGCCGCCGCCGTTGGCGTAGCGCGTCTGCAGGACGTCGAAGGCCTCGGCCATGGCCTTGTTGACCGGGGTGAAGTCGGTGCGCCCGCGCGCGCCGGCCTCGGCGATGGCGAACACCTCCTGCTCGGCCTTGGCCAGCAGTTCGCTGCTCTCGCGCCCCTCCGGCTGGAAGCCGTCGTTGACGATGCCGGTGCCGACCTCGATCAGCTGGCGCAGCACGGCCTTGTCGCGGACGATCTCGGCATAGGCGGCGATGTTGGCCGCCGAGGGCGTGGTGCTGGCCAGCTCGATCAGGTAGGCGCCGCCGGCGACCTGTTCGGCCAAGCCCTGCGACTCGAACCATTCGCCGAGCGTGACCGCGTCGAAGGGCTTGTTCTTCTCCGCCAGCTCGCGGATGGCGCGGTAGATCAGCTGGTGGTCGCGGCGGTAGAAGTCGCTGTCGACCAGTTGGTCGGCGACGCGGTCGAAGGCGTCCGGGGCCAGCATCAGGCCGCCGAGCACCGCCTGTTCGGCTTCCACCGACTGCGGCGGCACGCGCAGCTGTTCGATGCGGCTGTCGGCACGTCCCGGATAAGTGGGCCCATCGTTGCGGAAGCCCGGTCTTGCGCTCATCAGTGACGTGACTCCCCTAGACGGACCGTCGTCGCGATCCTGTTGTTGTCGTGCTGGCATCGAAGTGGACATCGTAGCGGCGTTCCTGCGATCCGGTTGCAGACAAGTCTTGGGACATGCTGTGCATAACTTTCCCCGGACGCGTCTCAGGCGCTGCGACGCAACAAAAACACAGGCGCCTCCCGGCGCCGCGACCCAACGAAAAACGGGCGCCTCCCGGCGCCCGTTCGTCTGGAAGCCCGCGCGTCGCCGCGCGGCTTCCGGAGGTGCCGCATCACGCCACTTCCGGCGCCACGATCACCTTGACGGTGGTCTCGACGTCGGCGTGCAGGTGCACGATGACCTCGAACTCGCCGACGTTGCGCAGCGGGCCTTCGCCCATCACCACTTCCGACTTCTCGACCGGGGTGCCGGCCTTGGTCAGCGCCTCGGCGATGTCGCGCGGGCCGACCGAGCCGTACAGCTTGCCCTCGGTGGAGGCGTTGGCGTAGATGGTGACGCTGGCGCCTTCCAGCTTGGTCAGGCGGTCATTGGCGCCGTCGTGGATGGCCTTGGCCTTGGCTTCGTACTCGGCGCGCTTAGCTTCGAACTCGGCCAGGTTGGCGGCGGTGGCCGGCACGGCCTTGCCCTGCGGAACGAGGTAGTTGCGGCCGTAGCCCGGCTTGACCTTGACCTTGTCGCCCAGGTTGCCGAGGTTGGTGACTTTCTGCAGGAGGATCAGTTCCATGGTGGTGCTCCCGTGCTCCTAATGAGCTCGATTCGTTAGCGGCGCCCAGGCGCCGCAACTGGTGGCTGTCCGAATGGACGGGGATGGAAGGCGACGACGGGCCCCTGCCCGGGGCCCGCGCCGCTTACACGTTGTGGTTGTCCGTGTACGGGATCAGGGCCAGGAAACGCGCGCGCTTGACGGCGGTGGCGAGCTGGCGCTGGTAGCGGGACTTGGTGCCGGTGATGCGGCTGGGGACGATCTTGCCGTTCTCGGTGAGGTTCTGGCGCAGGGTGTTGAGATCCTTGTAGTCGATCTCTTTCACACCCTCGGCGGTGAACTTGCAGAACTTGCGGCGGCGGAAGAACTTGGACATGTCGGTGCGGCTCCTAGAGGGGCTCAGGCGGCTTCGGCTTCGGCGTCGGTGGCATCGTCGGCGGTGCCGACCTTGCCTTCATCCTCGTCGTCGCGGCGGCGACGCTCGGGCTTGTCGCTCTTCTCGTCCTTGTTCTTCATGATCAGCGACTGCTCGGTCTCCGGGCCGTCGCGGCGCACGACCAGGTGGCGCAGGATCGCGTCGTTGAAGCGGAACAGCTCGACCAGCTCGTTGAGCACGGACTGCTCGGCCTCGACGTTGAACAGGACGTAGTGGGCCTTGACCAGGTTGTTGATCGGATAGGCCAGCTGCCGGCGACCCCAGTCCTCGAGACGGTGGATCGTGCCGTTGCCGCCCTCGACCAGCGCCTTGTAGCGCTCGATCATGGCGGGCACCTGCTCGCTCTGGTCCGGGTGGACCAGGAAGACGATTTCGTAGTGACGCATTGTGGTTTCCTTGTGGATATTCGGCGGCCGTTCCCCGGGAAATCCCGCGGGAATCCGGCAGCCCGGATAGCCCCCCGACCGTCCGCAGCGGACGCGGTGGAGCAAGGTCTCCCGGCGGCCAGGCCGCAGGGAGCCGTATATTATGGGAGATCAATGGCTTAGGGGCAAGTCCGGCGGCTCGGCGATCCGCGTTTGCCGTCCATGGCGCATCTGCCCCGCTTTCGGAACGTCCGCCCCCCTCGCCGCGCTGACGGCGCGGCTCGAAATCCATGGCCGGGCGCTCGCCGGGGCAGCGCGGCAGCGCCGCGCTAGGCGTGCCCCGGCTCGCCCTTGTCGGCGTCCGTGGTGAAGCTTTCCCCGCAGCCGCATTCGGCCGCGACATTGGGATTGCGGAACACGAACTGCTCGTTCAGGCCCTGCTTGAGGAAGTCGATCTCGGTGCCGTCCACCAGCGGAAGGCTGTCGGCATCCACGTAGATCCGCACCCCGTCCTGCTCGGACACGTTGTCGCCCTCGCGCGGCTCCCTGGCCAGGTCGACCAGGTAGCCCCAGCCGGAGCAGCCGGTGCGGGTCACGCCCAGGCGCAGGCCGATCGCGCCCGGGGTGCCGGCGATGTAGCCCTTGACGCGTTCGAAGGCGGCGGGTGCGAGGGTGATGCTCATGGCGATGCTGGCGGCCGGGACTCGGAAACGATTGTGATGATACCTACCAATGCCGCCTCGCGGCTTAGGTAGACTGTACGGCTTCCAGATCGGTGCGTTCCGCAGGAATTCAAGGCATGACAACGTTGAGTGTCGAACAGGCGCTGGCCGGCAAGGTGCCGGAAGGCGGCGAGGTGACGGTCCGGGGCTGGGTGCGCACCCGGCGCGATTCCAAGGCGGGCCTGAGCTTCGTGAACGTCAGCGACGGCTCCTGTTTCGCGCCGATCCAGGTGGTGGCGCCGAGCACCCTGCCCAACTACGAGGGCGAGGTGAAGCGTCTCACCGCCGGCTGCGCCGTGGTCGCGCGCGGCCGCCTGGTGGCCTCGCAGGGCCAGGGGCAGAGCTTCGAGATCCAGGCCGAGGCGCTGGAGGTGGTTGGCTGGGTCGAGGACCCGGAGACCTATCCGATCCAGCCCAAGGCGCACTCGCTGGAATTCCTGCGCGAGGTCGCGCACCTGCGCCCGCGCACCAACCTGTTCGGCGCGGTGACGCGCATCCGCGACTGCCTGGCCAAGGCGGCGCATCGCTACTTCCACGAGAACGGCTACTACTGGATCAGCACGCCGATCATCACCACCTCCGACGCCGAGGGCGCCGGGCAGATGTTCCGCGTCTCCACCCTGGACCTGGCCAACCTGCCGCGCGGCAAGGACGGCGCGGTCGACTTCTCCGGCGACTTCTTCGGCAAGGAGACCTTCCTCACCGTCTCCGGCCAGCTCAACGTCGAGGCGTACTGCCTGAGCCTGAGCAAGGTCTATACCTTCGGCCCGACCTTCCGCGCCGAGAACAGCAACACCACCCGCCACCTGGCCGAGTTCTGGATGGTCGAGCCGGAGATCGCCTTCGCCGACCTGGCCGAGGACGCGCGCGTGGCCGAGGAATTCCTCAAGTACCTGTTCCGCGCGGTGCTGGCCGAGCGCGCCGACGACATGGCCTTCATCGCCGAGCGCGTGCAGAAGGACGCGATCACGCGGCTGGAAGCCTTCGTCAACGCGCCGTTCGAGCGCATCGACTACACCGATGCGGTGACGCTGCTGCAGAAGTCCGGCCAGAAGTTCGACTTCCCGGTGGAATGGGGCCTGGACCTGCAGACCGAGCACGAGCGCTGGCTGACCGAGCAGCACGTCGGCCGCCCGGTGGTGGTGACCAACTATCCCGAGCACATCAAGGCCTTCTACATGCGCCTGAACGACGACGGCAGGACGGTCGCCGCGATGGACGTGCTGGCGCCGGGCATCGGCGAGATCATCGGCGGTTCGCAGCGCGAGGAACGCCTGGACGTGCTCGACGCGCGCATGGCGCAGTTCGGCCTGGACCCGGCGCACTACGGCTGGTACCGCGACTTCCGCCGCTACGGCACCGTGCCGCACGCCGGCTTCGGCCTGGGCTTCGAGCGCCTGGTGGTGTACGTGTGCGGGCTGTCCAACATCCGCGACGCGATCCCCTACCCGCGCGCGCCCGGCAATGCGGAATTCTAGGGCCCCATGATCCTGTTCTTCGCCCTGCTGTTCGTCGCCGCCGCCATCGCCGGCGCCTGCGCCTTCGTGATCTTCTGGCCGCTGGCGCTGGTGCACCTGCGCGACCGCCATGCCGAGGTGCGCGCGGGCTTCGGCGAGGGCGCGTTCCTCAAGCCCGCGGCGCTCGGCTGGCTGCTCAGCGGCCGCTACCGGCAGGTGGCCGATCCGCAGTTCACCGGCCTGGCCACTCCGGCGCGGCTGTCGCTGATGACGATCCTCGGCGGGCTCGCCTGCGCGGGCGGACTCTGGCTGCTGTCCGCGGTGGTGCCGGCATGAACGCGTCCGGGACGACTTCCGGCGAAGGCGGCACGGCGCGCACGCAATGGTGGCTGGCCACACTCGGCCGCACCATCGTCTGGGCGCGCCTGCAGGTGCGCGAGGCCGGCACCGCGACGGTGCTCGACAGCGACGGCAACACCCTGGTCTACGACAGCGAGGACAGCGCGCGCGCGGCGCTGATGGACGCCGAGTTCGTCGCCTTCGACGGCCTCGACGAGGAGGATGCGCTCGCGCGCGGCTTCGCCCCCGGCGAGATCCAGCCGCCGCAGGCGCGCGACGACGCGCAGCTGCGCGAACGCATGGTGCAACGGCTCGGCAGCCGCGCCTGACGCGGCGATCCGGCTCGACTGCTGACTCGCCCCGCATGTACACCCCGCGCGCCTTCGCCAGCGACGACCTCACCCGCCTCGACGCGCTGTTCGAGGGCGACGCCTTCGTCACCCTGATCACCGGCGGCGGCGACGGCGCGCCCATCGCCACCCACCTGCCCGTGCTGTACCGGCGCACGGCGCAGTCGATCCTGATCGAGGGGCACTGGGCCAGGCCGAACCCGCAGGCCCGCCACGGCGGCGAGGCGCTGATGATCGTGCACGGGCCGCATGCCTACGTCTCGCCCGGCTGGTATCCGGACAAGGAACCGGCGGCGCGCGTGCCGACCTGGAACTACGCGGTCGCGCATCTGTCCGGGCCGCTGCAGCGCTTCGAGGACGAAGCGGCGCTCGCCGACCTCGTCGTCCGCACCAGCGCGCGTTTCGAGGCCACGGTCGGCAGCGACTGGCGCTTCGAGCCCGAGCGCGAGGACCATCGCGTGCAGCTGCGCGGCATCGTCGGCTTCCGCTTCGTGCCCGCGCGCGTGGAATTGAAATTCAAGCTCAGCCAGAACCACCCCGAAGCCAACCGCCGCGCGGTGGCCGAGGCGCTCGGCGCGCGCGACGATGCCGGGGCGCGGGCCGTGGCGGCGATGATGCATGCGCTGTCGCTGCCGCCCTCCATGCGAGCCGGGGACGGGACGGCACCACAGGAGTAACGCGATGGACCTGAACCTCACCGGCCGGCATGCGCTGGTCTGCGGAGCCTCCGAAGGCATCGGCCGCGCCGCCGCGCACGAGCTCGCCCTGCTGGGCGCCGACGTCACCGTGCTGGCGCGGCGCGCCGACGCCCTGCAGGCCGTGGCCGACGCCCTGCCCCGCGCGCAGCCGCAGCAGCGGCACGGCTTCCTGGTCGCGGACGTGTCCGCCACCGAGGCCATGCGCGAAGCCGTCGCGGCACTGGCCGCGCGCGCGCCCGTGCACATCCTGGTCAACAACAGCGCCGGCCCGGCCGGCGGGCCCGCGTTCGAGGCCGAGCCGTCCGCCTTCCTCGAGGCCTTCCAGCGGCACCTGATCGCCAACCAGGTGCTGGTGCAGGCGGTGCTGCCCGGCATGCGCGCGGCGCGCTGGGGACGGATCGTCAACGTCGTCTCCACCTCGGTGAAGGAGCCGATCGCCGGGCTCGGCGTGTCCAACACCGTGCGTGGCGCGGTGGCGGGCTGGGCCAAGACCCTGTCGCGCGAGCTCGGCGGCGACGGCATCACCGTCAACAACGTGCTGCCCGGCTACACCGAGACGGCACGCGTGGAGCAGATCGTGCGCGAGCGCAGCCGCGCCACCGGCAAGAGCACCGAGGACGTGCTGGCCGGCATGCGCGCGAGCGTGCCCGCCGGCCGCTTCGCCAAACCGGAGGAAACCGGCGGCGTGATCGCCTTCCTGTGCTCGCCGGCGGCGGGCTACGTCAACGGCGTGAGCCTGGCCGTCGACGGCGGGCGGATGAACTCGATCTGAGGACACGCGCGCGCCCGCGCATCCGTGCCTCGGCGTACGGCGCGCCTGGCCCGCGATCGCCCGCGCGCGCCGTTCATCGCCGTGCTTTAAGCTAGGCGCATGCAGCGACTGCCCCACTGGATCGACGGCGAGGCCCGGGCTTCCGACAGCGGTCGCTGGCTCGACGTGTTCGATCCGGCCTCGGGCCGGGCCTATGCGCAGGTCGCCTCCGGCAGCGCCGCCGACGTGGCCGCGGCCGTCGCCGCCGCGCAGGCCGCGCAACCGGCGTGGGCGCGCCTGCCCAACAGCGAGCGCGCGCACTGGCTCGACGCGCTGGCGACCGCCCTGCACGCGCGCCTGGACGATTTCGCGCACGCCGAGTCGCGCGACGGCGGCAAGCCCTTCGCGCTGGCGCGCGATGTCGAGATCCCGCGCGCGATCTCCAACCTGCGTTTCTTCGCCCACGCCGCCACCCAGTTCGCCAGCGAATCGCACCACGGCGAGGCCGGCCTGAACTACACGCTGCGCCAGCCGCTGGGCACGGTCGGCACGATCTCGCCGTGGAACCTGCCGCTGTACCTGTTCACCTGGAAGATCGCCCCCGCGCTGGCCGCGGGCAATGCCGTGGTCGCCAAGCCTTCCGAGATCACCCCGGCCACGGCCACCCTGCTCGGCGAGCTGGCGGCGCAGATCGGCTTCCCGCGCGGCGTGCTCAACATCGTCCACGGCCTCGGCCCGGAGGTCGGCGAGGCGATCGTCGCCCACGAGGCGATCAAGGCGGTGTCCTTCACCGGCAGCACCGCGGTCGGGCGGCGCATCGCCGGCGTCGCCGGGCCGATGCTGAAGAAGGTCTCGCTGGAGCTGGGCGGCAAGAACCCGACCCTGGTGTTCGCCGACAGCCACTGGCGCGACCACCTGGACACGCTGGTGCGCTCGGCGTTCCAGAACAGCGGCCAGATCTGCCTGTGCGGCTCGCGCATCCTGGTCGAGCGCGGCATCTACAGCGAGTTCCGCGACGCCTTCGTCGAGCGCGCGGCGGCGTTGCGCGTGGGCGATCCGATGGACTCCGACGCGCGGCTCGGGCCGCTGGTCTCGCAGGCGCATTTCGACAAGGTGGTCGCGGCCATCGCCCGCGCCCGCGCCGAGGGCGGCACGACCCTGTGCGGCGGGCAGGCGCTGCAGCGTCCGGGCTGGTTCGTGGCGCCGACGGTGATCGAGGGCCTGGGCCCGGACACCGCCAGCAACCGCGAGGAGATCTTCGGGCCGGTCGCCACCTTGCAGCCCTTCGACGACGACGACGATGCGCTGCGCCTGGCCAACGCCGGCGACTACGGCCTGTGCGCCATGCTCTGGACCCGCGACCTCGACCGCGCCCACCGCCTCGCCGCCGGCGTCCGCGCCGGCATCGTTTGGATCAACACCTGGCTGGCGCGCGACCTGCGCACGCCCTTCGGCGGCGTCGGCCAGTCCGGCCTGGGCCGCGAGGGCGGCGCCGAGGCGCTGCGCTTCTTCACCGAACCCAAGAACGTCTGCCTGCACCTGCCCGCCCCATGAGCACCCTCGACGAACTGCTGCTGCGCAACCGCATCTGGTCCGAACGCATCCGCGCGGAGGACCCGGAATTCTTCGCGCGCCTCTCGCGCCAGCAGGCGCCCGAGTACCTGTGGATCGGATGCTCCGACTCGCGCGTGCCGGCCAACCAGATCATCGACCTGGCGCCGGGCGAGGTGTTCGTCCACCGCAACATCGCCAACGTCGTGGTGCATACCGACCTGAACTGCCTGTCGGTGATCCAGTTCGCCGTCGACGTACTGCAGGTCAAGCACATCCTGGTGGTCGGCCACTACGGCTGCGGCGGCGTGCACGCGGCGCTGCACGGCCACCGCGTCGGCCTGGCCGACAACTGGCTGCGGCATGTCGCCGACGTCGCCGACAAGCACGCCGCGATGCTCGCGCGCGCGCGCCCGAACGAGCGCCACGACCGCCTGTGCGAGCTGAACGTGATCGAGCAGGTGCAGAACGTCTGCCTGTCCACCATCGCCCGCGACGCCTGGGCACGCGGACAGTCGCTCACCGTGCACGGCTGGGTGTACAGCCTGCAGAACGGGCGCGCGCACGACATGGGCATCAGCATCGACGCCTACGAGAAGCTGGAAGCGGCCTACGACGCCGCCATCGCCCGCGTGCAGCGCACCCAGGGCGGGTCGCCGCGATGAGCGAGGCCATCCAGGCCGGCGCCGCGCCGCGCCCGGTCGGCGCGTATCCGCACGCGCGCCGCGTGGGCGAGCTGCTGTTCCTCTCCGGCATCGGCCCGCGCGAGCCGGCCAGCGACGCGATCCCGGGCAACGTCTACGACGGCGACGGCCGCGTGCGCGACTACGACATCCGGGCACAGGCGCGCGCGGTGTTCGCCAACGTGCGCGCGGTGCTGGAGGCCAGCGGCGCGCGCTGGGAGGACCTGGTCGACGTGACCGTCTACCTCACCGACATGGCGCGCGACTTCCGCGCCTACAACGCCGTGTGGGCCGAATATTTCCCCGACCCGGCCAGCGCCCCCTGCCGCACCACGCTCGGCATCACCGCGCTGCCGACCCCGATCGCGATCGAACTCAAGTGCACCGCCGTCGTGAAGGCGGCCTCCGCCTAGGACCTCGCCATGCTTCCCGCCCCGCTCAATCTCCAGAAGTGGATCGACGAGCACCGCCACCTGCTCAAGCCGCCGGTCGGCAACAAGTGCATCTACGACGGCGACTTCATCGTCATGGTGGTGGGCGGCCCCAACCAGCGCACCGACTACCACTGGGACGAGGGGCCGGAGTGGTTCTACCAGCTCGAGGGCGAGATGGTGCTGCGCATCCAAGAGGACGGCGCGGTGCGCGATATCCCGATCAAGGCCGGCGAGATCTTCCTGCTGCCGCCGCGCACGCCGCATTCGCCGCAGCGCATGCCCGACTCGGTCGGCCTGGTGATCGAGCGCAAGCGCCTGCCGCACGAGGACGACGGCCTGATGTGGTTCTGCGAGCAGTGCAACCACAAGCTGTACGAGGAGTACTTCTTCCTGCACGACATCGAGAAGGACTTCCCGCCGGTGTTCGAGCGCTTCTACTCCTCGCGCGAGCACCGCACCTGCAAGCACTGCGGGCACCTGAACCCCGCGCCGTCGAAGTACGAGTTCCCGGATACGTGACGGCTGGAGAGACGTCCCATGGCGATCTGCGCAGGCTCGCGGCGGATGGCGGCCACCATTGCTCCCACCCGCCCATTCGCCGTCCCTGGCGCAGCATGCCCGCTGTGCTGAACGTCCAGCCCGGCCATCTCTGGCCGGGCGCTCGGCGGCGCGCGAGCCAGTGGCTCGCAAGCGCGCCGTTTCGCCCATGCTGCGCTCGCTGATCGTCTTCCAGCCGCGCGAGGTGCCCGCCCGCGTCGCCCTGCGCAACACGGTGACGGTCGTCGCGCCGCTGGCGGTGGGCATCGCCATCGACCAGGTGCCGGCCGGGCTGGCGATGACGGTCGGCGCGCTGAACACCATGTTCACCGACCTGCCCGGTCCCTACCGCCTGCGCATGCAGCGCATGCTGCTGGCGGCGGCCTCGGCGGGGCTGGCCGCGCTGATCGGCATCCTGGTCGGCCCCTGCACGCCGCTGTTCGTCGCCACCGTGGCGGTGTTCGGCGCGGTCGGCGGGCTGCTGGTCGCGCTCGGGCCGGTGGCCGCGCGCGTCGGGCTGACCAATACCATCGTGATGATGATCACCGCGGAGATGCAGGTCGCGCCCGGGCACGCGCCCGGCGTGGCGGCGCTGATCCTGGCCGGCGGCCTGCTGCAGACGCTCATGGCCGTGGCCGCCTGGCCGCTGCAGCGCTACCGGCCCGAGCGCTTCGCGCTGGCCACGGTGCTGGAGCAACTGGCCGACACCGCGCGCATCCGCCCCGATCCCTCGCAGCCGCCGCCGGTCTCGCAGGCGGCCACCGACGCCTTGCAGCTGCTGCATGGCCAGCACCGCTCGCGTGGCATCGCGGTGCAGTCGTTCCGCATCGTCGCCGAGCTGTGCGAGCGCGTGCGCATCGACTTGCTTTCGCTGGGCGAGCTGCACGGCCGCATCCGCGAGCCGGCGGTGCTGGCCGCGATCGATGCCGTGCTCAACTCGGCCGAGCGCGTGCTGCAGCGGCTGGCCGTGGCGATGCGCGAGGCCGAGCCGCCGCTGCGCGCGGAAAGCGAGGCCGCCGGCTTCGCCGCCCTGGTGGAAGCGTTGGCGCAGGCGCGACAGGGCCTGACCGACGCGCAGCAGCCCAGCGCCTTGCGCGAGCGCCGCCTCTCGCGCATCGCCCTGGCGCGGGCGCAGAGCCTGGCCGGCCAGCTGCGCGCGCTGGTGCGCAACAGCGACTGGGCCAGCAGCCGCGGCGAGATCCGCGCCGAACTCGCCGAGGCCCGCTTGCCGGCGGCGCTGCGCCCCGGCAATCCGCTGCAGACCCTGCGCGCCAACCTCAAGCTGTCCTCGATCGCCTTGCGCCACGCGCTGCGCAGCGCGGTCTGCGTCTCCATCGCCGCGGCCTGCGAGCGCATGCTGCAGATCCCGCACGGGGTGTGGATCCCGATGACCGCCGCCATCGTGCTCAAGCCCGATTTCGGCGGCACCATGCAGTTCGGCGTGCTGCGCGTGGTCGGTACGCTGATCGGCCTGCTGATCGGCACCGCGGTCGCGCACCTGGCCATGGACGGGGTGGCCATGCGCCTGGCGCTGATGGCCCTGCTGTGCTTCGTGTTCCGCCTGCTGGTGCAGGTCAACTACGCGGTGGGCGTGGCGATGCTCACCGCGATGCTGGTGCTGCTGCTCTCCTTCGAGGGCATCGCGCCGGGCGAGGCCGTGGAGATGCGCATCCTCGGCACCGTGCTCGGCAGCGCCCTGGCCCTGGCCGCCTACGCGCTGTGGCCGACCTGGGAAGGCCGGCGCACGACGAACGCGCTGGCCACGCTGGTCGAGGCCTACCGCACGCACATTGCTGCGGTGCTCGGCCGCGATGCCGCAACGGGAAATTTCACGGCGCTCTACGAAACCCGCAGCGCGGCGCGCGCGGCCCGCACCAACGCGCTGGCCTCGGTGGAGCGGCTGCGTGCCGAGCCCAAGCGCGGCGCGGCCAGGGCCCGGCTCGCCTGGACCGAGTCCTTCCTGGCCAATGCGCACCGCCTGATCCGCGCCACCCTGTCGCTGGAAGCGCTGCTGCGCGACGAGACCGGCCTGCCGCAGCTGCCCGAACTCGGCGCCTTCGCCGAACAGGCCGACCAGGCATTGGCCAGGATCGCCGCCGCCCTGCGCGAGGAGCGGCCGCCGCAGGTCCCGTCGCTGCGCCCGGCCGAGCGGCGGCTGTCCGAGGCCCTGGCCGCCCTGCCCGATGCCGGTGCCGCCGGCATCGCCCTGGCCGACGCCTGCGACCGCATCGTCGACGCCGTCGATACGCTGGCCCACCTGCTGCAGCGCGATGCGGCCGCCGCGACGGCCGCGGCGCCCATGACGACCGCCCAGAACCAACGCGGGTAGAATCCGGCGCATGCTCAAGATCGATACCCACGCCCATTACCTGCCGCGGGACTGGCCCGATCTGGCGAAGAAGTACGGCGACGAGCGCTTCCCGTTGATCCATCACACCGACGACGGCCGCCACCGCATCTACAAGGACGGCAAGTTCTTCCGCGAGATCTGGTCCAAGACCTGGGACGCGCGCGAGCGCATCGACGACTACGCCCGTTTCGGCGTGCAGGTGCAGGTGATCAGCACCGTACCGGTGATGTTCAGCTACTGGGCCAAGCCCAACCAGGCGCTCGATCTGCACGCCGCGCTCAACGAGCACATGGCCGAGACCTGCCGCAGCCATCCGCGCCACTACGCCGGCATCGGCACCGTGCCGATGCAGTCGCCGCGGCTGGCGGTGCAGGAGCTGGAGCGCTGCATGGACCAGCTCGGGCTGCAGGGCGTGCAGATCGGCTCGCACATCGGGGCCTGGAACCTGGACGCGCCGGAGCTGTTCGAGTTCTTCGAGGCCGCCAGCGATCTCGGCGCCGCGATCCTGGTGCATCCCTGGGACATGATGGGCAGCGAGTCGATGCCCAAGTACTGGCTGCCCTGGCTGGTGGGCATGCCGGCCGAGCAGTCGCGCGCGGCCTGCTGCCTGATCTTCGGCGGCGTGCTGGAGCGTCTGCCCAAGCTGAAGATCTGCCTGGCGCACGGCGGCGGCAGCTTCCCCTACACCGTCGGCCGCATCGAGCACGGCTTCAACATGCGCCCGGACCTGGTGGCCACCGACAACCCGCGCAACCCGCGCGATTACCTGCAGCGCCTGTACTTCGACTCCTGGGTGGCCGACCCGCGCGCCCTGCGCTACCTGCTCGACACCTGCGGGCCCGAGCGCGTGATGCTGGGCACCGACTATCCCTTCCCGCTCGGCGAGCAGGAGCCGGGCGCCGGGATCGCCGCGCTGTCGCTGGATACCGCCGGCCAGGAACGCCTGTACCACGGCACCGCGCTGGAGTGGCTGGGCCTGTCCAAATCGAGGTTCGCGTGAGCGCTGCGGCCGTCGCAGCGGGTGATTCCGTGATCCGTCATTCCTGCGGCCGTGGCCAGCCATCCCGTCACCCGAGGATTTCTCCGCAATGAGTGCATTGTTCTCCGACGCCTACGCACAGGCGCAGGACGCCGCCGATCCTCTGCTCGCCCTGCGCGAACAGTTCCTGATCCCGAAGCACGACGGCCGCGACCAGGCGTACTTCTGCGGCAACTCGCTGGGCCTGCAGCCGCGCACCGCGCGCGCCCACGTCGAGGAAGTACTGGAGAAGTGGGCGATGGAAGCGGTGGAGGGGCACTTCACCGGGCAGGCGCAGTGGATGCCCTACCACGAACTGGTGCGCGAGCCGCTCGCCGCGGTGGTCGGCGCCGAACCGTCCGAGGTGGTGGCGATGAACTCGCTCACCGCCAACCTGCACCTGATGCTGGTCAGCTTCTACCGCCCCACGCGCGAACGCCCGGCGATCCTGATGGAGGCCGGCGCCTTCCCCTCCGACCGCTACGCGCTGGAGTCGCAGGTGCGCTTCCACGGCTTCGACCCGGCCACCGACCTGATCGAACTCGAACCCGACACGCCCGACGACGGGTCTTCAAGCGGCATATTTTCGATGGCCTCGATCGCGCGCGCCATCGCCGAGCACGGCCCGCGCCTGGCCCTGATCGTCTGGCCCGGCGTGCAGTACCGCACCGGACAGGCCTTCGACCTGGCCGAGATCGCGCGCCTGGGCCATGCCGCCGGCGCCGTGGTCGGCTTCGACCTTGCCCACGCCGTCGGCAACCTGCCGCTGCGCCTGCACGATGCCGGCGCCGACTTCGCGGTGTGGTGCCACTACAAGTACATGAACGCCGGGCCGGGCGCGGTGGCCGGCTGCTTCGTGCATGCGCGCCACGCGCGCACCGAGCGCCCGCGCTTCGCCGGCTGGTGGGGCCACGACCAGAGCACGCGCTTTCGCATGGGCCCGGAGTTCTCGCCCACGCCCGGCGCCGAGGGCTGGCAGTTGAGCAATCCGCCGATCCTCGGCCTTGCGCCGCTGCGCGGATCGCTGGAACTGTTCGCGCGCGCCGGCATGCCGGCGCTGCGCGAGAAGTCCGTGCGGCTGACCGGCTACCTGGAAACGCTGATCCGCCAGCGCCTCGCCGGCACCCTGCAGATCCTGACCCCCGACGATCCCGAACGGCGCGGCGCGCAACTGTCGTTGCGCGTGTTGCAGGGACAGGGATTGCAGGGGCGCGAGGCCGGACGTTCGCTGTTCGAGTTCCTGGCCCGCGCCGGCGTGCTCGGCGACTGGCGCGAGCCCGACGTGATCCGCATCTCCCCCGCCCCGCTCTACAACACCCACGCCGACGTGATGCGTTTCGTGCGCGCGGCCGAAGCCTGGCGCGCCGCATGAGCAAGTCCCTGACCATCGTCGGCGCGGGCCTGGCCGGCGCGCTGCTCGCCACCCTGCTGGCCCGCCGCGGCTGGCGCGTGCAGGTGTTCGAGAAGCGCGGCGACCCGCGCGTGAAGGGCTACGAGGGCGGTCGCTCGATCAACCTCGCGCTGGCCGAGCGCGGCCGGCACGCGCTGCGCCAGGCCGACGCGGACGAGGCCGTGATGCGCCAGGCGGTGATGATGCGCGGACGCATGGTGCATTTCCTGGATGGACGCCTGCAGTTGCAACGCTACGGCCGCGACGATTCCGAAGTGATCTGGTCGGTGCACCGGGGCGACCTCAACATCACCCTGCTCGACCTGGCCGAGCGCGCCGGCGCCGCGCTGCACTTCCATCGCCGCCTGGACGGCGTCGATTTCGACGCCGGCATCGCCCGCTTCGTCGACGACCGCGACGGCGTGCGGCACGAGATCGAGGCCGGCGCCCTGGTCGGCGCGGACGGCGCCGGCTCGGCGCTGCGCGCGGCGATGAACGCGCATGCGCCGCTGGGCGAGCGCAGCGAATTCCTCGACCACGGCTACAAGGAGCTCGAGATCCCGCCGGCGCCCGACGGCGGCTTCCGCATCGAGCCCCACGCCCTGCACATCTGGCCGCGCGGGCACTACATGTGCATCGCGCTGCCCAACGACGAGAAGACCTTCACCGTCACGCTGTTCTTGCCCAATGCACCGCTGCCGAACGCGCCGATTCCGGGGCAGGACGGGCCGAGCTTCGCCGCGCTGAAGACGCCGGACGACGCGGTGGCGCTGTTCGAGCGCGACTTCGCCGACGCACTGCCGCTGATCCCGCGCCTGCGCGCCGACTGGGCGAAGAACCCGCCCGGACAGCTGGCCACGCTGTACCTGGATCGCTGGCACCTGGGCGGCCGCGCCGTCCTGCTGGGCGACGCGGCGCACGCCATGGTGCCCTTCCACGGCCAGGGCATGAACTGCGCCTTCGAGGACTGCGTGGCGCTGGCCCGGCACCTGGACGCGCACGCCGACGCCGCCGACCTCGCTGCCGCCTTCGCCGCGTTCGAGGACGAGCGCAAGCCCAATGCCGCCGCGATCCAGCAGATGGCGCTGGAGAACTACCTGGAGATGCGCGACCGCGTCGACGACCCCGACTTCCTGCTGCAGCGCGAACTCGAGCGCGCCCTGCAGGAGCGCCACCCGGGCCGCTTCGTTCCGCACTACACCATGGTCACCTTCATGCGCATCCCCTACGCCACCGCCCTGGCGCGCAGCGACATCCAGCGCGAGATCCTGGTGGAGGCCACGCGCGGGCTGGATTCGCTGGACGGCGTGGACTGGACCGCCGTCGACGCGCGGGTCAACGCGCGGCTGGCACCTCTGCAGGACGCCGCGTGAGCGCCAGTTTCCTCTTCTACGACCTGGAGACCTTCGGCACCGATCCGCGCCGCAGCCGCATCGCCCAGTTCGCCGCGATCCGCACCGATGTCGATCTCAACGAGATCGATGCGCCGATCGATTTCTTCGTGCGCCCGGCCGACGACCTGCTGCCGGTGCCGATCGCCTCGCTGGTCACCGGCATCGCACCGCAGGACGCGCTGCGCGAGGGCATCCGCGAAGCCGAGGCCTTCGCCCGCATCGCCGAGGCGATGTCGCAGCCCGGTACTTGCACGCTCGGCTACAACTCGCTGCGCTTCGACGACGAGTTCGTCCGCCACGGCCTGTTCCGCAATTTCTTCGACGCCTACGAGCGCGAATGGCGCAACGGCAACTCGCGCTGGGACCTGCTCGACGTGATGCGCCTGGCGCACGCGCTGCGCCCGGACGGCATCGCCTGGCCCAAGCGCGAGGACGGCGCCACCTCGTTCCGTCTCGAACACCTGGCCAGCGCCAACGAAGTGCGCATCGGCGACGCTCACGAGGCGCTCTCGGACGTGCGCGCGCTGATCGGCATGGCGCGCAAGCTCAAGCAGGCGCAGCCGCGGCTGTGGGACTACGCCCTGCGCCTGCGCGACAAGCGCTACGCCGCCTCCCTGCTCGACATCACCGCCGCCGCGCCGGTGCTGCACGTCTCCCAGCGCTATCCCGCCGCGCGCCTGTGCGCCGCGGCGGTGCTGCCGCTGGCGCGGCACCCGCGCATCGACAGCCGCGTGATCGTGTTCGACCTGGACGGCGACCCGGAAGCGCTGCTCGACATGGACCCGGGCGCGATCGCCGACCGCCTGTACGTGCGCAGCGCCGACCTGCCCGAGGGCGAGGCGCGCATCCCGCTGAAGGAGGTGCACCTGAACCGGTGTCCCGCGCTGATCGAATGGGCGCACCTGCGCGAGGCCGACTTCCGGCGCCTGTCCATCGATCCGGCGCTGGCCGAGCGCCGCGCGGCGCGGCTGCGCGAGGTCGCACCGGCCCTGGCCGAGAAGGTGCGCCGCGTGTTCGCCGCGACGCAGGAGCGGCCGCCCTCGGACGCCGACGGCGCGCTATACGAAGGTTTCATGGGCGACGGCGACAAGCGCCGGCTCGCCGACGTGCGCGGCACGCCGCCCGAGGCGCTGGGGCTGCGCGACTTCGGCTTCCAGGACCCGCGCCTGCCCGAACTGCTGTTCCGCTTCCGCGCCCGCAACTGGCCCGAGACGCTGACCGTTCCCGAGCAGATGCGCTGGGACGCCTACCGGCGCCATCGCCTGCTCGAGGAGTCGGAGCTGTCGGAGCTCAGCCTGCCGCGCTACCAGGCGGAGATCGCCGCCCTGCGCGCCGCGCACGCGGACGACGGCGCCAAGCTGGCGCTGCTCGACCGCCTGGACGCCTGGGGCCGGGAGTTGCATCGCTCGCTGACATGAGGGAACGTCTGCGCCGGCCGTCGCGACGGCCCTCCATTCGCCGAACACCGCCATGACCCCCTAGCCATGCCCGCCTATTTCTCCGACAAGAGCCTCAAATTCCTGCGCGGACTGGCGCGCAACAACGACCGCGCCTGGTTCCTCGCCCACAAGGACGATTACGATGGCCACGTGCGCGCGCCGTTCCAGCGCCTGCTCGCCGACCTGCAGCCCGACCTGCGCGCGGTCAGCGAGCATTTCCGCTCCGAGCCCAAGACCGTCGGCGGTTCCCTGTTCCGCATCCAGCGCGACACCCGCTTCGCCAGCGACAAGACGCCCTACAAGACCTGGCAGGGCGCGCGGCTGTTCCACGAGCGCAGCAAGCAGGTGCCGGCGCCCTCGTTCTACCTGCATCTGCAGCCCGGCAACTGCTTCGTCGGCGCCGGCCTGTGGCATCCGGAAACCGCGACCCAGCGGCAGATCCGGCAGTTCATCTTCGACAATCCGGGCAGCTGGAAGGCGGCCGCGCACGCGCCGGCGCTGCGCCGCCGCTTCGACCTGGAGGAGGAGGAGATGCTGGTGCGCCCGCCGCACGGCTTCCCCGCCGACTTCGAGTTCATCGACGACCTGCGCCACAAGAATTTCGTCGCCTCGCGCCTGATCGAGGACAGCGTCATGCTCGGTCCCCGGCTGCGGCAGACCCTGGCCAAGGACCTGCAGAGCCTGGGGCCGTTCGTGGACTACCTCTGCGCCGCGCTCGATCTCGAGTTCTGAGCGCCGATCCCCTCTCCTTCCTCGCGGTAGCGCATCGATGAAGAAATGGCTCTGGCTGGTGGTTCTCGTCCTGGTGGCATTGCTGGCCTATGTCGCCGCAGGCCCGTTCCTCACCGTGCGCGCGATCCGCGCGGCGGTGAAAGCCGGGGATGCGGCCGCGCTCTCCGAACAGGTCGATTTCCCCGCCTTGCGCAGCAGTTTCAAGGCGCAGTTCGCCGACCGCCTGGCGCGCCAGGCCGGCGACGCCGGCGGCAACCCGCTCGCCGCCTTCGGCCTGGGCCTGGCCAACAGCCTCGCCGGCAGCGCCATCGACGGGCTGGTCACGCCCTCGGGCCTGGGCGCGATGATGGAGGGACGGCAGATCTGGGATCGCGTCAACAACGAGCCGTTCCGCGGGCGCGAGGACGAGGTCGCGGCGGACGGCAGCGTCGCCGCCGCGCGTCCGGAACCCCTGCACGATCCCAAATACCGCTTCGAGTCGCTGTCGCGCTTCACCGCGACGGTGAGCGACCGCAACGGCCGCCCGATGGTCTTCGTGTTCACCCGGCACGGACTGGACTGGAAGCTCTCGGATATCGTGCTTCCGCAGTAGCCTGCTTCCGCGGCAGCCCGCTTCCAAAGCGGCTCGCTTGCGCAATGCTCCGCTTGCGCGCCGCGCTCAGTCGTTGGAAACGCCGTGCGGAACGTGCCCCGCGGCGACGTGCTGGCGCGCCGAATCGATGTTGTGCAGCGAGTCGTCGAAGAAGATGTCGGCGCCGAACACGTCCAGGAAGGGACCCTTCGGCCGCCCGCCCAGGAACAGCGCCTCGTCCAGGCGCACGCCCCATTCGCGCAGGGTGCGGATCACCCGCTCGTGCGCCGGCGCCGAGCGCGCGGTGACCAGCGCGGTGCGGATCGGCGCGGCCTCGCCCGGCGGATACATCGCCTGCAGACGGTGCAGCGCGTCCAGGAAGCCCCGGAACGGCCCCCCGGACAGCGGTTCGTGGGCGCGCTCGCGCTCGTGGCGATGGAAGGCCTCCACGCCGCCCTGGCGCGAGACGCGTTCGCCCTCGTCGTCGAAGATCACCGCGTCGCCGTCGAAGGCGATGCGCAGCTGGTCGTAGCGGTGCGCGGGCGCCCGCGCCGGCAGGATCGTCGCCGCCGCGGCGCCGTTCTCCAGCGCCCGCCGCACCGAGTCGGGGTTGGCCGAGAGGAACAGCTGCGCGCCGAACGGGCGCAGGTAGGGCCAGGTCGGCGCGCCCGAGGTGAAGGTCGCGCGCGAGATCGCCAGGCCATGGTGCTGGATCGCGTTGAACACGCGCAGCCCGGTGTCGGAGGAATTGCGCGAGAGCAGGATCACCTCCACGCGCGGCGCCTCCGGCGGCGCTCCCTGGTTCAGCGCCAGCAGCTTGCGCACCAGCGGGAAGGCGATGCCCGGCTCGAGCACCTCGTCCTCGCGGTTGCGCTGGTGCTCGGCATAGGCGTCGATGCCCTGCGCCTCGAACAGCGCATGGCTGTCCTCCAGGTCGAACAGGGCGCGCGAGGAGATCGCGACGGTCAGGATCGGGGCGGCGGGATCGGGCATGGCGCGATTATCGCGTATGCGGCGGTGCTTGGACGATGGCGCTCAGACCATGAACTGTTCGCTGAGGATGCGTTCCTCGAGGTTGTGTTCGGGATCGAACAGCAGGGTCACGGTGCGGTCGCGCGATTCGCGGATGGTCACCTCCACCACGTCGCGCACCTCGTGCGAATCGGCGGTGGCGCTGACCGGGCGCTTGTAGGGATCGAGTACGCGGAAGCGCACCTCGGTCTGGGCCTTGAGCAGGGCGCCGCGCCAGCGGCGGGGGCGGAACGCGGCGATCGGGGTGAGCGCGATCACCGAGGATCCCAGCGGCAGGATCGGCCCGTGCGCGGAGAAGTTGTAGGCGGTGCTGCCGGCGGGCGTGGCCACCATCACGCCGTCGCAGATCAGTTCGTCGAGCCGGGTGACGCCGTTCAGGTCGATGCTCAGGTGCGCGGCCTGGCGGGTCTGGCGCAGCAGCGAGACCTCGTTGTAGGCCAGCGACCCGACCGAGGCGCCCGATTCGGTGGAGGCCACCATCTCCAGCGGCCGCAGCACGGCGGGCTCGGCGGCGGCGATGCGCGCGAGCAGGTCCTCGCCGCGATACTGGTTCATCAGGAAACCGACCGTGCCCAGCTTCATGCCGAACACCGGCTTGCCGAGCGCACCGTGGCGGTGCAGCGTCTGCAGCATGAAACCGTCGCCGCCGAGCGCGCAGATCACGTCGGCCTCGGCCGGCTCGGCCTGGCCGTGCAGCGCGATCAGCTGCGCCTGCGCATCCTGCGCGCCGTCGGCGGGACTGGCGAGAAAGGCGATGCGGTGCGTCGCGGTCATCGTCGGCTCCAAAGCGGTCGATCCAGCATAGCAGCGCCGCCGTCCCGCCGCGCGGGCGCCCGGTCACGCGGTCTTCTCGCGGCGATGACGCACCTGCCGCCTATCCTCGCCCGGCGCCATCGATCGAAGTGCGCGTTCGCGCGATCGGCCGCCCACGATCGGCTTTCCGCCATCGGCGGCCGCTTCCGCCACGCTTCGGCGGCGCCCACACATCCCATTCCTGGAGGAGAGAACTCCTATGTCATCGCTTTCCCGCTGCAAGATCGCGCTGCTGGCCGTCTCCTGCGTACTCGCCGCCCCCGCCGCCTGGTCCACCGAGCAATCCCTGCCGCCTGGCGTGGCGCCGGACTGGCTGGAACGCCTGAACCCCGACATCGACGCCGCCACCGCGGCCCGCATCGTCACCCAGGACCACGCCATGGGCTCGCAGATCCGCCTGCACGAAGGCAGCTGGCAGGTGCCCGGCTATTCCTATCTCGCCACGCCGCTGCTGGCCTCGGTCAAGGGCATGGACGTGAGCGGCTGGCAGGGCAACGTCAACTGGAGCGCGGCCTGGAGCAACGGCGCCCGTTTCGCCTACGTGAAGGCCACCGAGGGCACCGGCTACACCAATCCCTATTTCGCCCAGCAGTACAACGGCTCCTACAACGTCGGCATGATCCGCGGCGCCTACCATTTCGCCCGCCCCGACATCTCCAGCGGCGCCACCCAGGCCAACTACTTCGTCGATCACGGCGGCGGCTGGTCGCGCGACGGCAAGACCCTGCCCGGCGCGCTCGATGTGGAATACAACCCCTACGGCGCCACCTGCTACGGGCTGAGCAAGGCCGGCATGGCCAACTGGATCGCCTCCTTCGTCAACCAGTACCACGCCCGCACCGGGCGCTGGGCGGTGATCTACACCAGCACCAGCTGGTGGACGCAGTGCGTGGGCACCTCGGGTAACTTCAGCAACAACAATCCGCTGTGGGTGGCGCGCTACGCCTCCAGCCCCGGCACCCTGCCCTACGCCTGGGGCTATTACACGATCTGGCAGTACGCCGACTCGGGCACGTTCCCTGGCGACCAGAATCAATTCAACGGCGCCTACGACCGCCTACAGGCCTTGGCGAATGGGTGAGACCCCGCACGCTTAGCGAATGCCCACAAGGCGTTCGCTGCGGGGTCGAACGCCCGGCCATGGATGGCCGGGCCGGACGTTCCGAAGGCGGCGCGGTCGCGCCAAGGATGGCATCGAATCAGCATCCAAAACCAGTGGTACGCTTAGCGAATGCCCACAAGGCGTCCGCTGCGGTTGCGAACGCCCGGCCATGGATTTCGAGCCGCGCCGTCAGCGCGGCGAGGGGGCCGGACGTTCCGAAGGCGGCGCGGTCGCGCCAAGGAGGGCATCGAATCAGCATCCAACACCAGTGGTACGCTGAGCGAATGCCCACAACGCGTCCGCTGCGGTTGCGAACGCCCGGCCATGGATTTCGAGCCGCGCCGTCAGCGCGGCGAGGGGGCCGGACGTTCCGAAAGCAATACAGTCGCGCCAGGGATGGCATCGATGCCCCATCCGAAACCAGTGGCACGCGCGCACCGCCCTCAAGGCATCAACTGCCGACGACAGCATCCCTAGAGCAGCA
This sequence comes from Luteimonas aquatica, assembly GCF_022662575.1. Lineage (GTDB taxonomy): Bacteria > Pseudomonadota > Gammaproteobacteria > Xanthomonadales > Xanthomonadaceae > Luteimonas > Luteimonas aquatica. The sequence continues at coordinate 621,375 of NZ_JALBFU010000001.1, forward strand.
CCGCGCAAGGCAACAGAAGAGCCGCCCCTCACCCTCGCTCGCTACGCTCGCATCCCCTCTCCCGCAACGCGGGAGAGGGGCACGGCAGGCCCGCTTACCGGCTCAACGCCGCCAGCTGCGCCAGCCGCTGCACCGCCACCGAGGCGGTCGGATAGTCCAGCGTCTTCTGCGCCGCCAGCTCGTTGAGCATCGCCAGCGTGAAGCGCAGTGCGGCGTCCTCGCGCGCGAGCCATTGCTTCACCCGCGCCTCCGGATCCGAGCCGGGAATCGTCAGCACCTGCCCGACCAGGGCGCGCTGCTGGGTGGCCAGCTCGTCGCGCAACACGCTGCGCGCGATCGCGTGCCAGCGGCCGTCCACCGGCAGCGCGTCGATCTGCGCCAACAGCCAGGGCAGGTGCAAGGCGTCGCCGAGGCGGAAATGCACGCGGGCGATGTCGGCCGGCTTGAGCCTGCGGTCGCGCGCCAGCTCGATGATGTCGCAGCAGGCCTCCAGGTACGGCAGCGCCGCCAGCTGTCCGGCCAGGTCGTCCGGCACGCCCTTCTCGCGCCAGTCGCGCAGGCTGGCCTCGTAGGCCGGACGCTGCGAGTCGGCGATGATGTTCTCGCCGGCGCGCACGTCGCGGAAGCCGTCGTGGTAGCGCTCCACCGCGGTGGTGATGTCCGGAATCGCGCCGGGGCGCGCCAGCAGCCAGCGCGTCATCGAACGCTGCAGCGTCCAGATCACCTGCAGCGCGTCGATCTGCACGGATTCGGCGACCTTGCCGTCGAGCGCGTCGATCTGCGCCCACAGCTCGCGCGCGTCCAGCGTCTCGCGGGTGATGGTGAAGGCCTTGGCGACCTCGCCCGGACTGCGGCCGGTGTCCTCCTGCATGCGCAGCAGGAAGGTCGCGCCCATGCGGTTGATGGTGGAATTGGTGACCGCGGTGGCGATGATCTCGCGCTTCAGGCGGTGGTGCTCCATCGCCTTGGCGTACTTCTTCTGCAGCGGCGCCGGGAAGTAGCGCACCAGCTCCTTGGACAGGTAGGCGTCCTCCGGCACGTCGGAGTCGAGCAGTTGCTGGAAGGCGACCAGCTTCGAGTACGACAGCAGCACCGACAGCTCCGGCCGGGTCAGGCCGATGCCGCGCGCCTTGCGCTCGGCGATCTCGGCATCGGAGGGCAGGAACTCGATCTGGCGGTCGAGCAGGCCCTGCGACTCCAGCGTCTGGATGAAATGCTGCTTCGAGCCCAGCCGCGTCAGGCTCATGCGCTCCATCAGGCTCAGCGCCTGGTTCTGGCGGTAGTTGTCGTTGAGCACCAGCGCGGCGACCTCGTCGGTCATCGACGCCAGCAGCTCGTTGCGCGCCTCGAACTTGAGCTTCCTGGCCTGCACCTGCGCATTGAGCAGGATCTTGATGTTGACCTCGTGGTCGGAGGTGTCCACGCCGGCCGAGTTGTCGATGAAGTCGGTGTTGAGCAGCACGCCCGCCGCCAGCGCCGCCTCGATGCGGCCGCGCTGGGTGAGGCCGAGGTTGCCGCCCTCGCCCACCACCTTGCAGCGCAGGTCGCGGCCGTCGACGCGGATGGCGTTGTTGGCGCGGTCGCCGACGTCGGCGTGGGTCTCGGTGCTGGCCTTGACGTAGGTGCCGATGCCGCCGTTCCAGAGCAGGTCGACCGGCGCCTTGAGGATCGCGCTGAGCAGTTCGTTGGGGCTGAGCGCGTTGACGTTGCCTTCGATGCCGAGCGCCGCGCGCACGTCGGCGCTGATCGGGATCGACTTGGCGCTGCGCGGCCACACGCCGCCGCCCTTGCTGATCAGCGACTTGTCGTAGTCCTCCCAGCTCGAGCGCGGCAGCTTGAACATGCGCGTGCGCTCCTTGAACGAGCGCGCCGCGTCCGGGTTCGGATCGATGAAGATGTGGCGATGGTCGAAGGCGGCCAGCAGGCGGATGTGCCTGGACAGCAGCATGCCGTTGCCGAACACGTCGCCGGACATGTCGCCGATGCCCACGCAGGTGAAATCCTGGGTCTGGCTGTCGCGGCCGAGCGCGCGGAAATGCCGCTTCACCGACTCCCAGGCGCCCTTGGCGGTGATGCCCATGCCCTTGTGGTCGTAGCCGACCGAGCCGCCCGAGGCGAAGGCGTCGTCGAGCCAGAACCCGTGCTCGCGGGCGATGCCGTTGGCGATGTCGGAGAAGGTCGCGGTGCCCTTGTCGGCGGCCACCACCAGGTAGGGGTCGTCGCCGTCGTGGCGGACCACGTTCTTCGGCGGCACCACCTTGCCCTCGACCAGATTGTCGGTGATGTCGAGCAGGCCGTTGATGAACTGCTTGTAGCAGGCGATGCCCTCGGCCAGCACGGCGTCGCGGTCGCCTGCCGCGGGCGGGCGCTTGACGAAGAAGCCGCCCTTTGAGCCGACCGGCACGATGACGGTGTTCTTCACCATCTGCGCCTTCACCAGGCCGAGCACCTCGGTGCGGAAGTCCTCGCGGCGGTCGGACCAGCGCAGGCCGCCGCGCGCGACCGGGCCGAAGCGCAGGTGCACGCCCTCCACGCGCGGGCCGTAGACGAAGATCTCGCGGTACGGACGCGGCTTGGGCAGGTCCGGCACCCGGGCCGAGTCGAGCTTGAAGCTGATGTACTCGCGGTCGGCGGCGACGTAGCCGGCCTTTTCGACCATCTGCGCCTGGTAGTAGCCGGTGCGCAGCGTGGCGTCGATCACGCCCATGAAGCTGCGCACGATGCGGTCCTCGTCGAGGCTGGAGACGCGCTCCAGCAGCGCCTTGATCGCCTTGCGCACGCTGTCGTACTGCGCCTCGCGGCCTTCGCGGCGGGCGTCGATCACCGGCTTGAGCTCCTTCAGCGTCTGCTCGTCGCCGTCGCTGAGCGCGCGCAGCTGGCGGGCGAAACGCTCGGCGCCCTTGGCGATCTCGGCCGCGCTCTCGTGCCCGGTGCACGGGTCGAAGCGCGCCTCGAACAGCTCGACCAGCAGGCGCGCCAGCAGCGGATAGCGCGCGAAGGTCTCTTCCACGTAGCTTTGCGAGAACGGCACGCCGACCTGCAGCAGGTACTTGCAGTAGCCGCGCAGCATCGCCACTTGGCGCCAGCTCAGGTTGGCGCCGAGCACCAGGCGGTTGAAGCCGTCGTTCTCCGCGCCGCCGCGCCATACCTGCTCGAAGGCCTCCTCGAAGCTGGCGGCGACCGCGTCCACGTCGAGCTCGCGGGCCTGCTTCGACAGGCCGAACTCCACCTCGAAGTCCTGCAGGAACACCGCGCGGCCGTCGATCTGCATCGGATACGGGTGCTCGGAGATCACCCGCATGCCCATGTTCTCCATCATCGGCAGCGCGTCGGAGAGCGGGATGTCGTCGTGCCAGCGGTACAGCTTCAGGCGCAGGTCGTTGCCGGTGCGCTGCAGGCTGAGCGCGATGTCCTCGGCGTCCTGCAGCGAGGCGATGCGGCGCACGTCCTCGGCCGCGGCGTCGGCCGTGGTGCCCTGCAGGTAGGCGGCCGGCAGGGCGCGGCCGAAGCGGCCGGCCAGGGTCAGGCCGTCGTGCTCGCCGTGCGCGCGCACCAGGCTGTCGCGCAGGTCGTCGTAGCGGTTGCGCACGATCTCAGAGAGGCCGGCATCGAGCCGGGCGGCGTCGACGTCGGCCTTGGCGCCGCCGCGCGGGCGCACCAGCAGGTGCAGCTGCGCCAGCGGCGACTCGCCGACCTGCAGGTTGGTGTCGATGTCCTCGGCGTCCAGCTCGCGCTTGAGCATCGCCTCCACGCGCAGGCGCACGTCGGTGTTGTAGCGGTCGCGCGGGATGTAGGCCAGCACCGAGTAGTAGCGGCCGTAGCGATCGCGGCGCAGGAACAGCTTGTTGCGCACGCGCTCCTGCAGGCCGAGGATGCCGCTGGCCAGCTGGAACAGCTCCTCCTCGCTGGACTGGAACAGCTCGTCGCGCGGCAGGGTTTCCAGAATGTGCTTGAGCGCCTTGCCGCTATGGCTGTTGGGCTTGAGCCCGGAGGCGCGCATCACGTATTCGTAGCGCTCGCGCACCAGCGGGATGTCCCAGGGACGGCGGTTGTAGGCGCTGGAGGTGAACAGGCCGAGGAAGCGCTGCTCCTTCGAGGGCTTGCCCTTGGCGTCGAAGCTGAGCACGCCGATGTAGTCCATGTAGCCGGGGCGGTGCACGGTGGAGCGCGCGTTGCTCTTGGTCAGGATCAGCGCGTCGACCGAGCCCGACTGCGGCATCTTCGAGGCGGCCAGGGTCTTGAGCAAGCGCGCCTTGCCCACTTCCTTGCCGCGCAGCAGGCCGAGGCCGCTGCCGGGCACGGTGCGCAGCACCTCGTCCTTGCCCTGCGTCTCCACCACGTACTCGCGGTAGCCGAAGAAGGTGAAATGGTCGGCGGCGGCCCAGCGCAGGAATTCCTGCGCCTCGTGCCGGCCGGCGTCGGACACCGGCATCCTGCGCGAGCCGACGTCGTCGGCGACGCCGAGCATCTTCTGCCGCATCACCTCCCAGTCGGCCACGATCGCGCGCACGTCCTCGAGCACGCCGCGGATCGCGGCCTCGACCTCGGCGCTGTCGGCGGCCGACTGGCGGTCGATCTCCAGGTGCATCATCGACTCGAACTCACCCTCGCCCACGGCGGTCAGCTTGCCGCCCGGCGTGCGCGAGACCTGCACCATCGGATGCCCCAGCACGTGCACGCCCACGCCATGGTCGGCCAGCGCCATGGTCACCGAATCGACCAGGAACGGCATGTCGTCGTTGACGATCTGCAGCACGGTGTGCGGCGACTCCCAGCCGTGCGTCTTCTGGGTCGGGTTGAACAGGCGCACGTTGGCGGTGCCGCGCTTGCGGTTGCCGGCGAAGGCGAGGAAGTCGTTGGCCAGCGCCGCCCAGCCCTCGGGGCTGTGCTGCGGGAACTCGTCCTCGCTCATGCGCTGGTAGAACGCGCCCGCGAAGGCGACGGCCAGGTCCTGGCCGGACTTGCCGGCGCGCTTGCGCGCGGCCTGGAAGATCGGTTCGAGCAGGGCCGGCCGGACTTGCTTGGCGCCGGCTTGTACGGAGCCGGCGCGATCCGCTTTGCGGCGCACGGCAGGAGATTTTGGGCTCATTTTTTGCAGTTCCGTTGGTTGCGGCTCAGCGCAGTCCGGTTTCGTGGCGGGCGATGACCAGGCGCTGGATCTCGCTGGTGCCCTCGTAGATTTCGGTGATCTTGGCGTCGCGGAAGTAGCGCTCCAGGGGCATTTCCTTGGAGTAGCCCATGCCGGCGTGGATCTGCACGGCCTGGTGCGCGATCCACATCGCCGCCTCGGAGGCGGTGAGCTTGGCGACGGCCGCCTCGGTGGTGAACTTCTGCTTCTGGCCCTTGAGCCAGGCCGCGCGCAGCGTCAGCAGCAGGGCCGCGTCCAGCTTGCACTTCATGTCGGCGATCTTGGCCTGGGTCATCTGGAAGGCGCCGATCGGCTGGCCGAAGGCCTTGCGCTCGCGCACGTAGGCCAGGGTCGCCTCGTAGGCGGCGCGGGCGATGCCGATCGCCTGCGAGGCGATGCCGATGCGGCCGGCGTCGAGCACGCCCATGGCGATCTTGAAGCCGTGCCCCTCCTCGCCCAGCAGGTCGTCCGGCTGGGCGACGTAGTCGGCGAATTCGATCTCGCAGGTGGCCGAGGCGCGGATGCCGAGCTTGGGCTCGGTCTTGCCGCGGTGGAAGCCGGCGCGGCCGGTGTCGATCATGAACGCGCTGATGCCGCGCGCGCCCTTGTCCGGGTCGGTCATGGCGAACAGCACGATGTACTTGGCCACCGGACCGGAGGTGATCCAGCTCTTCTTGCCGTTGATCACGTACGTGCCGTCGGCCTGCTTCACCGCGCGGCAGCGCATGGCGGTGGCGTCGGAGCCGGACTGCGGCTCGGTCAGGGCGAAGGCGCCGATCTCCGCGCCCTCGGCAATCGCGCGCACGTACTTCTGCTTCTGTTCCTCGGTGCCGTGGGTGAGGATGCCGTTGCAGAACAGCGAATTGTTGACCGACATGATGGTCGAGTGCGCGGCGTCGCCGGCGGCCACCTCCACCATCGCCAGCACGTAGCTGACCGGGTCCATGCCGGCGCCGCCGTATTCGGTGGGCACCTCGATGCCCATCAGGCCGTTCTCGCCGAGCAGCTTGATGTTGTCGAGCGGGAATTCCCCGGTCCTGTCGTAATGCTCGGCACTGGGCGCGATCTTTTCCTGGGCGATGCGCCTGGCCACGTCCTGGATCATCAACTGCTCTTCGGTGAATCCAAACTCCACGTTGCGCTCCGGCTTCGATGCAGATGCGGAATTGTAAATGGGGTGAGGGCGCGCGTGGTTAGAAAACGCCAACAAGGCGTCTGCTGCGCGACGAACGCCCGGCCATGGATGGCCGGGCCGGAGCATCCGAAGCCGATCTGCGCCGTCAGGGATGGCTGCGAAAGCCTTTCCGCAGCAGGCCCGGGCTGCGGACCGCCGTCCGCCCTTGACCTGCCTTGCCGCCGCACCCACAATATCTCTATATCGCGATAGGAAGATATTTATGGATCTGGAAGGCTGGTCGTCCCGGCTCAAAGTCCTGGCCGACGCCACCCGCGTCCGCCTGCTGGCCCTGCTGGAGAGCGAGGAGCTGACCGTGGCCGAGCTGGCCTCGATCACCCGCCTGGCGCAGCCGCGCGTGTCCACCCACCTGGCCAAGCTCAAGGAAGCCGGGCTGGTGCGCGACCGGCGCGCCGGCGTGTCGGCGTACTACCGTTTCGACGAGGCCACCCTCGACCCCGCCCAGCGCGCGCTCTGGCAGGCCCTGTCCACCGGCAGCGACGACCCGCTGCTGCGCCAGGACGCCGAGCGCGTGCCGGCCGTGCTGGCGATGCGCGCGGCCGACCGCAACTGGGCCGACTCGGTGGCCGGCGACATGGAGCGCCATTACTCCCCGGGGCGCACCTGGGAGGCGCTGGCGCGCTCGGCGCTGCCACTGCTGGAGCCGGGCGACGTGCTCGACATCGCCTCCGGCGACGGCGTGCTGGCCGAGCTGCTGGCCCCGCACGCGCACCGCTACGTCTGCGTGGACACCAGCCCGCGCGTGGTGGCGGCGGCCAGCGAGCGGCTGCGCCGCTTCCGCAACGTGGAGGTGCGCGAGGGCGACATGCACGCCCTGCCCTTCGAGCCGGCCAGCTTCGACCTGGTGGTGCTGATGCACGCCCTCACCTACGCCGAAAAGCCGGCGCAGGCCGTGGCCGAAGCCGCGCGCGTGCTCAAGTCCGGCGGCCGCCTGCTGCTGTGCAGCCTGGCCCACCACGAGCACCGCAGCGCGGTCGAGGCCTACGGCCACGCCAACCTCGGCTTCAGCGAGAAGGAACTGCGCCGCTTCGCCGACAAGGCCGGCGTGCGCACGCTCGAGTGCAGCACGGTGACCCGCGAGAAGCGGCCGCCGCACTTCGAGGTGATCTCGCTGATCGCCAAGAAACCCTGACCCGGCATCCAGGTCTCCAGGTCCCCTGCTTCCCTCCCCCGAGGAACCGGCCCCATGAAAACGCTCCCCTGGCTCCACCCGCAACGCGTCGCCGCCCTGCAGCGCGCCCTGTCCGAGCGCATCCTCATCATCGACGGCGCGATGGGCACGATGATCCAGCGCTACCGCCTGGAGGAGGAGGACTACCGCGGCGAGCGCTTCGCCGACGGCTACGACTCACAATGCGAATCCCTCGCGGAGAGCCCGGCCATCCATGGCCGGACTTCCGAATGCGAGCCACACGCGCAAGGACAGGCCGCCGAAGGCCAGCCTTCCGGGCATGGGCACGGGCCGGCCTGCGGCCACGACCTGAAGGGCAACAACGACCTGCTGCTGCTCACCCGCCCGGACATCATCGGCGCCATCCACGGCGAATACCTGGAGGCCGGCGCGGACCTGATCGAGACCAATACCTTCAACGCCACCTCGGTCAGCCAGGCCGACTACCACCTGCAGCACCTGGTCTACGAGTTGAACAAGGCCGGCGCGCGGCTGGCGCGCGAATGCTGCGATGCCGCGGAGGCCAGGACCCCGGGCAAGCCGCGCTTCGTGATCGGCGTGCTTGGCCCGACCAGCCGCACCGCCTCGATCAGCCCGGACGTCAACGATCCCGGCTTCCGCAACACCAGCTTCGACGAGCTGCGCCTGGCCTACCGCGAGGCGGCCGACGGCCTGATCGACGGCGGCGCCGACACGCTGATGGTGGAGACCATCTTCGACACGCTCAACGCCAAGGCGGCGCTGTTCGCCATCGAGGAAGCCTTCGACGCGCGCGGCGCGCGGCTGCCGATCATGATTTCCGGCACCATCACCGACGCCTCCGGGCGCACCCTGTCCGGGCAGACGGCCGAGGCGTTCTATGCCTCGGTGTCCCATGCCCGGCCGCTGTCGGTGGGCCTGAACTGCGCGCTCGGCGCCAGCGACCTGCGCCCGCACGTCGAGACACTGGCCACCGTCGCCGACGCCTACGTCAGCGCCCATCCCAACGCCGGCCTGCCCAACGCCTTCGGCGAATACGACGAGACGCCCGAGGACATGGCCGCCACCTTGAAGGAGTTCGCCGCATCCGGCCTGCTCAATCTGGTCGGCGGCTGCTGCGGCACCACGCCCGCGCACATCCGCGCGATCGCCGAGGTGATGCGCGGGATCGAGCCGCGGCCGCTGCCGGCCGAAACGCTGGCCGACGCCGCGTGAGCCGCCCGTCGATGAAGATCCTCCTGGTAGGCGCCAGCGGCACGCTCGGCCGCGCGATCGACGCGGAGCTGTCCGCCGACCACGAAATCCTGCGCGCCGGCCGCGGCAGCGGCGACTTCCGCGTGGACCTGCGCGATGACGCCAGCGTCGCGGAACTGTTCCGGGCCACCGGCAAGGTCGACGCGATCGTCGCCGCCAGCGGCAACGTGCACTTCGGCCCGCTGGCGGAGATGACGCCGGCGCAGTTCGACAGCGGCCTGCAGGACAAGCTGCTCGGCCAGGTGCGCCTGGCGCTGATCGGGCAGCACCATCTCAACGACGGCGGCTCGATCACCCTGACCACCGGCATCCTCGCCGAGGAGCCGATCCGCCAGGGCGCCAACGCCACCGCGGTCAACGCCGCCGTCGAAGGCTTCGCGCGCGCCGCCGCCTGCGAGCTCGGGCGCGGCCTGCGCATCAACGTGGTCAGCCCCAACGCGCTGCAGGAATCCTGGGAGGGCTATCGCGCCTACTTCCCGGGCTTCGAACCGGTGCCCGCCGCCCGCGCCGCGCTCGCCTACCGGCGCAGCGTGGAAGGCGTGCAGAGCGGGCGCGTCTACAAGGTCTGGTAACCGCCGATGTCCGTCCAAGAGCAATCCGACTCCATGCGTTCGAATTCCGCCCCGCCCCGCCACACCCGGCTGTCCGGCCTCGAACCGCTGGTCATCACGCCGGAGCTGCTGTTCGTCAACGTCGGCGAGCGCACCAACGTCACCGGCAGCGCGCAGTTCCGCAAGCTGGTCAAGGAGGAACGCTACGACGAGGCCGTGGAGGTCGCCCGCCAGCAGGTCGCCAACGGCGCGCAGATCCTCGACGTCAACATGGACGAGGGCCTGATCGACTCCGAGAAGGCGATGGCGCGCTTCCTCAACCTGATCGCCTCCGAGCCCGACATCGCCCGCATCCCGGTGATGGTGGATTCCTCGAAATGGAGCGTGATCGAAGCCGGCCTGCAGTGCCTGCAGGGCAAGGGCGTGGTCAACTCGATCTCGCTCAAGGAAGGCGAGCAGGCCTTCGTCGAGCATGCGCGCAAGGTGCTGCGCTACGGCGCCGCCGCGGTGGTGATGGCCTTCGACGAGCAGGGTCAGGCCGACACCTGCGCGCGCAAGGTCGAGATCTGCACGCGCGCCTACCGCATCCTCACCGAGGAGGTCGGCTTCCCACCCGAGGACATCATCTTCGACCCGAACATCTTCGCGATCGCCACCGGCATCGAGGAGCACGACAACTACGCGGTGGACTTCATCGAGGCCACCCGCGTCATCAAGCGCACGCTGCCGCACTGCCACGTCTCCGGCGGCGTCTCCAACGTCTCGTTCTCCTTCCGCGGCAACGAGCCGGTGCGCCAGGCCATCCATGCCGTGTTCCTCTACCATGCCATCGAGGCCGGCATGGACATGGGCATCGTCAACGCCGGCGCGCTGCCGATCGTCGACGATCTCGATCCGGACCTGCGCGAGCGGGTCGAGGACGTGGTGCTCAACCGCCGCAAGGACGCCACCGAGCGCCTGCTGGAGATCGCCGAGCGCTACAAGGGCAGGAAGGGCGAAGCGAAGGCCGAGGACCAGGCCTGGCGCGGCAAGTCGGTGCGCGAGCGCCTGACCCACGCCCTGGTCCACGGCATCGACGGCTTCGTCGAGGAGGACACCGAGGAAGCGCGCCAACAGGCGACGCGCCCGCTGGACGTGATCGAGGGCCCGCTGATGGACGGCATGAACGTGGTCGGCGACCTGTTCGGCGCCGGCAAGATGTTCCTGCCGCAGGTGGTGAAGTCGGCGCGGGTGATGAAGAAGGCGGTGGCCTACCTGCTGCCCTACATCGAGGCCGAGAAGGAAAAGACCGGCGATGTCGGCAAGTCCAACGGCAAGATCGTGATGGCCACGGTCAAGGGCGACGTCCACGACATCGGCAAGAACATCGTCGGCGTGGTGCTGGCCTGCAACAACTTCGACGTGGTCGACCTGGGCGTGATGGTGCCGGCGCAGAAGATCCTCGACGCCGCCCGCGCCGAGAACGCCGACCTGATCGGCCTCTCCGGCCTGATCACGCCCTCGCTGGAGGAAATGAGCCACGTCGCCCGCGAGATGCAGCGCCAGGGCTTCGACACGCCGCTGCTGATCGGCGGCGCCACCACCTCGCGCGCGCACACCGCGCTGAAGATCGATCCGCACTACAGCGCGCCGACCGTGTGGGTGAAGGACGCCTCGCGCGCGGTCGGCGTGGCGCAGTCGCTGATCTCGCGCGACATGCGCGCCGGCTTCGTCGCCGCCAACGACGCCGACTACGCCGAGATCCGCGAGCGCCACCGCAACCGCGGCGACGCCAAGCGTCTGGTCCCGCTGCAGAAGGCGCGCGCGCAGAAGTTCGACGGCGGCTGGGACGACTACGCGCCGCCCGCGCCGCGGCAGCCCGGCGTGCACGCCTTCGACGACTATCCGCTCGCCGAGCTCGTCGAGGTGATCGACTGGACGCCGTTCTTCCAGGCCTGGGAACTGGCCGGCAAGTACCCGGCGATCCTGGACGATGCCGTCGTCGGCGCGCAGGCGCGCGAGCTCTACCGCGACGCGCGCGCCATGCTGGAGAAGATCGTCGCCGAGAAGTGGCTGACGGCCAAGGCGGTGTTCGGCCTGTGGCCGGCGCACAGCGAGGGCGACGACGTGGTGCTCGCCGCCGGGGACGGGCCGGCGCGGCTGCATTTCCTGCGCCAGCAGGTCGACAAGCCGGCCGACCGTCCGGACTTCTGCCTGGCCGACTTCATCGCGCCCCGCGAGGCCGGCCGCCCCGACTGGATCGGCGCCTTCGCCGTCACCGCCGGCATCGGCATCGAACCGCACGTGGCGCGCTTCGAGGCCGCCCACGACGACTACAACGCCATCCTGCTCAAGGCCCTGGCCGACCGCCTGGCCGAGGCCCTGGCCGAGCGGCTGCACCAGCGCGTGCGCACCGAGTTCTGGGGCTACGCCGCCGACGAGGCGCTCGACAACGAGGCGCTGATCGCCGAGCAGTACCGCGGCATCCGCCCCGCCCCCGGCTATCCGGCCTGCCCCGAGCACAGCGAGAAGGCCACCCTCTTCGCCCTGCTGCAGGCCGGCGACAAGGCCGGCATGACCCTGACCGAGAGCTTCGCCATGCTGCCCACCGCGGCCGTCTCGGGCTATTACTTCAGCCATCCGCGCAGCCAGTACTTCGTGGTCGGGCGGGTGTCGAAGGAGCAGGCCGAGGACTACGCCCGGCGCAAGGGCGTGTCCCTGGCTCAGGTGGAACGCTGGCTGGCCTCGAATCTGGATTACGATCCGGAGTAGCCCGGCATCTTCCCGCCCCGATGAAAGACCGCATCGTCTTTTCCCACGCCAACGGCTTCCCGGCCCCGGTCTACCGGCGGCTGTTCGAGGCGCTGGCGCCGGAATTCGAGATCTCGGCCATCGACCGCTACGGCCACCATCCGCACTACCCGGTCAGCCGCGGCTGGCCGCGCCTGGTCGACCAGCTGTGCGAGCACGTCCAGGGCCTGGACGCCGGCGGCCGGCGCCCGTGGCTGGTCGGGCACTCGCTCGGCGGCTACCTGAGCCTGCTGGCGGCGCGCCGGCTCGGCGAAGCGGTCGCCGGCGTGCTGCTGCTGGATTCGCCGCTGATCACCGGCTTCAGCGCGCGCCTGCTCAAGTTCGGGCGCTGGAGCGGACTCGACCGCCATTTCATCCCGCTCGACCAGACCCTGCAGCGGCGCACCCGCTGGCCCGACGTCGATGCGGTCTATGCGCACTACGCGGCCAAGCCCGGCTTTTCCGCCTGGGATCCGCGGGTGCTGCGCGACTACGCCGAACTCGGCACCGCCGCCACCGCCGAAGGCCGCGAGCTGCTGTTCGACCGCAACATCGAATACCGCATCTATCGCGCCCTGCCCAGCCGCAGCGTCGCGGTCGCCGCCTCGCAACTGACCGTGCCGGTCGCCTTCATCGGCGGCACGCGCTCGCGCGAGATGCGCCAGACCGGGCAGCGCGCGACCCGGCGCCTGGTCGGCGAACGCCTGGCCTGGGTCGAGGGCGGGCACCTGTTCCCGATGGAACAGCCCGAGCGCACCGCCCTGCTGGTCCGCGACCTGCTCGCGGGCATGCGCGCCGCCGCCCTGTCCGCCGCCGCCTGAGCTGCGCAACGCACATGGACCTGTCGACCGGCAACGCCGCCTTCCTGGAAAAGCACGCCGCGCCCGGCCGCATCGGCCTGTCTGCCGGCAGCGACCTGACCAGCAAGATGATCCGCAAGGCGCAGGCGCCGCTCACCGCCGATCGCCACCGCAGCCAGTGGTCGCACGTGTTCCTGTTCCTCGAACGGCGCCTAGACGGGCACTGGTGGGTGATCGAGTCCGACCTGGATTTCCGCTACCGGCAGATCCGCGTCGGCGTGCAGGAGAACCGCCTGCAGCGCTATCACGACGCCGAGCGGTTTCCCAACGTCGCCGTGCTCGACTTCGGCCTCGACGCCGAGCAGGTGCGCAAGGTGCAGACCGCCGCGCTGGACCTGCTGGCGGGCCTGCCGAGCTATTCGATCAGCGAGCTGGCCGGCACCATGCTGGCGATGTACAGCAGCCGCCTGCGCCGGCGCAAGAACCTGCTGGAGAAGGACGGCGCGGTGTTCTGCTCGGCGATGGCGCAGCACTGCTACGCGGCGGCCGGCATCGAGTTCGTCGAGGGCGTGCACGGCAAGAACATCGCGCCGCACGACATCGTCGATTCGCGGGTGCCGCACAGCAGCCATACGCTGATCCGCGACCTGGGCGTCTCGCATCTGCGCCAGTTCGCGCATCGCGCGACGGAGCTGCTGGAAACGCCGCTGGAAGAACTGTTCTAGCGAAGCCGCTCCGGGCGAACCGTCCCGGCGAAGACGCCGCGATTCCGTGCCGGGGCCTGCGATCAGGGGAACAACAGCGCCATGCCGATGCCACCCTGCCAGTCGGGACTTTGCGCATCGAGCCCGCGCAGGAACGAGGCGTCCAGCTGCAGCCGTTCGGTCGCCATCCAGGTCACGCCGCCGCCGGCCACGCGCGTGCGCGCCGCGCCCGTGCCGTAGCCGGCCTCGACATAGCCGCCGACCTCCCCGCCCAGCGGAAACGACAGGCTCGGCGAGAACATCCAGCCGCGGCCGCCGTCGCCCCAGCTGCGGTCGGCATACAGCGAAACGCTGGCCTGCGCGGGCAGCGCCCAGCTGCAGGTGACGCCGAGGTCGTAATCGTGCCCGCCGCCGCCCAGCGGCGCCTTGCCGAACGGCAGCGACGCCGTCGCCAGCATCGCCCAGGAGAACGCGTCGCTCGCGGTGGCCGGCGCCCATTTCATGCCGACGTGGCCGTCGCCGCCGCCGTGCGCGCGCTCGCGCACGCCGCGACCGCGCACGTTCACGCCGCCGAAGGCGTCCGCGCCCAGCTGCAGCTCGATGCCGTCGCCGAGTCCCAGGCGCAACAGCGTGTCCGCCGTCCACGTGGTGGTGCGCACGCCGCCGCTGCGGTCGGTGCTGGCGTCTGGCAGCCCCTGCTCCCAGGCGAAGGCGCCGCGCGGCAGGGTGTCGGTGGCGAAGGCGATGCCGGGCCGGTCGAACGCCGGCGGCTCCTCGCTGGCCGGCGCCGGCGTCGCGGCCAGCGCGGCGAACGCCACGATCAGGATGCGGCTGGCATGCCGCGCAGAGTGCGATGGCGCCGCGGCGTCACCAGACCAGGTCATCGGGAACCTGGTACTTCGGGTCCGCGTAGGGATCGTCGCCGGCCGGCGCGTTCGGATCGACCTTCAGCGCGATCGACGGCGCGAACACCGCTTCCGCCTGGGCCAGCACGCCGGCATCGACCAGCAGGTAGCGGCCGTTGAGCTGCACCACGCCGAGCTCGCCGGCATTGAGCGCCTTGAGCTGCTCGGCATTGACGTAGATGCGCTTGATCTTGCCGCCGTAGTCGAAGTGGCGGGCGATGTCGGCCTCGGCGGCATTGAGCGCCTTGCCCTCGAGCAGTTCGGCCAGCCTGGCGCGCGCCTCGCGGCGCTGGCGCGCTTCCTCCTGCTTCAGGCGCTCGGCCTCGATGCGCTCGTCCTTCTCCTTCTGCGCGCGGATCGCATAGGCCTTGGCCAGGTCGATGTCTTCCTGGTTGCGCGGCCTGCCGTGGTGGCGCGGCGGCCTGCCCTTCGGCTGCTCGCCCTGCCCCGGCTTGCCGCCGCGCGGCGCGCCATGCTCCGCCTTGCCGGGTCGGCTTTTCCCGGGCCGCGCCTGGCCGGCGCGCGCCTGTTCCGCGCGCGGCGGGCCGCCGCGCTTGCCGTCGTCGCGGCGCGGCGGCTTGTTGGATTCGGACTTCGGCGCCGGCTTGAAGCCGAGGCCGAGCAACTGGTCGCGCAGGGTGTCGCTCATGAGGCTGCGATGGATGATCTGGACAGGGAATCGGGAGGCGGATGCGGAAACGGCGTTTCCCGATCCGCCGTCGGCGGGCCCATTCTGCCTCAACTGCAGGCCGGGCCGCGGCGGACCGCCGCGCCCGATACCGTTTCAGTAATGCGGCGGCGGCGGTTCGTCGGCCGGATCGCCCAGCGGCAGTCCGCGCGACAGCTTCAGCTCCTCGAGCGCGCGCCGCAGCAGGTCGGTCTGCCGCGCGAGCTCCAGGCGCGTGGCCGCCAGCTCGTCGCTCAGCGCGGTCAGCGTGTGCTCCTGGAAGGCGAGCCGCGTTTCCAGTTCCACCAGGCGCTGTTCGAGGTCTTCCGGCATCGCGTCAGGACGCCTGCAGCGAACGCCCGCGTCCGATGCCGTAGTACGCGAGCCCCGCGGCCTCGACCTCGGCCGGTTCGTACAGGTTGCGTCCGTCGAAGATCGCCGCGTCGCGCAGCCGCGCCTTCAGCCTGGCGAAATCCGGGCTGCGGAACTGCTTCCACTCGGTGACCACCACCAGCGCGTCGGCCTCGCGCAGCGCTTCCTCGGCGCTGTCGCACAGGCGCAGGTCGTCGCGCTCGCCGTAGATGCGCCGCGTTTCGGCCATCGCCTCGGGATCGTAGGCCTGCGCCTTCGCGCCGGCGTCCCAGAGCTGCTGCAGCAGACGGCGGCTGGACGCCTCGCGCATGTCGTCGGTGTTGGGCTTGAACGACAGGCCCCACACCGCCACGGTCTTGCCGCGCAGCCCTGCCTCGCCGCCGTAATGGCGCGCCATCAGCTCGAACAGGTGGCCCTTCTGGCGGTCGTTCACCGCCTCGACCGCGTTGAGCAGCGTCGGCGCGTGGCCGTGCTGCTGCGCGGTGCGGGCCAGGGCCTGCACGTCCTTGGGGAAGCACGAACCGCCGTAGCCGGCGCCCGGATAGATGAAATGCCAGCCGATGCGCGGATCGGAACCGATGCCCTGGCGCACCGCCTCGACGTCGGCCCCGACCTTCTCGGCGATGTTGGCGATCTCGTTCATGAAACTGATCTTGGTCGCCAGCATCGCGTTGGCCGCGTACTTGGTCAGCTCGGCCGAACGCACGTCCATCACCACCAGGCGGTCGTGGTTGCGGTTGAACGGCGCGTACAGCCGGCGCAGCCGCTCCACCGCGCGCGGGCTGTCGGAACCGATCACGATGCGGTCCGGGCGCATGCAGTCCTCGACCGCCGCGCCCTCCTTCAGGAATTCCGGATTGGACACCACGTCGAAGGCGATCTCGACGCCGCGCGCGGCCAGCGCCTGGGCGATGGTCGCGCGCACCTTGTCGGCGGTGCCCACCGGCACCGTCGACTTGTCGACGACCACGGCCGGCCGGTCGAGGTGCTCGCCGACCGTGCGCGCCACCGCCAGCACGTACTGCAGGTCGGCGCTGCCGTCCTCGTCCGGCGGCGTGCCGACCGCGATGAAGATGACGTCGCCGTGCGCGACGGCCTGCGCCGCATCGGTGGTGAAGCGCAGCCGTCCCGCCGCGTGGTTGGCCTTCACCATCGGCTCCAGCCCCGGCTCGTAGATCGGGATCACGCCGTTGTTGAGCCCGTCGACCTTGCCCTGGTCGATGTCCACGCAGACCACGTCGTGCCCGACCTCGGCCAGGCACGTTCCCGTGACAAGGCCGACATAACCGGTTCCAAAAATCGCTACCCGCATTCAAGCGCTCCGTCTAGATGGCCGGGACCCGGCGATCACTTCTTCGCCGCGGGGGCGGGCGCGGGCGTGGCGCCCGGCTTCATGATCTCGAGCAGTTCGACCTCGAACACCAGCGTGGCGTTGGGCGGGATCGGGCCGCCCGGGGTGCCCTGCTCGCCGTAGCCCAGCTTGCTCGGGATCCACAGCTTGTACTTGCTGCCCACCGGCATCAGCTGCACGCCCTCGGCCCAGCCCGGCGCGACCTGGTTGAGCGGGAAGATGGCGGGCTCGCCGCGATCGTAGGAGCTGTCGAACACCTTGCCGTCGAGCAGCTCGCCCTTGTAGTGCACGCGCACCGTGTCGGCCGCGGTCGGCTTGGGCCCCTTGCCCTCGGTCAGCACCTGGTACTGCAGGCCCGAAGCGGTGGTCTGCACGCCCTGCTTCTTGCCGTTCTCGGCGAGGAACTTGCTGCCCTCGGCGGCATTGGTCTTCTTCTGCTCTTCCATCTTGGCCAGCTGCTTGGCCTGCATCTCCTGGCCGAAGGTCTGGGCGATCTGCTGCGCCTGCGCGTCGGTGAGCAGCGGCTTGCCGCCCTCGATGCTGGTCTTGAGCGCCTTGGTGAGGGTGTTGAAGTCGATCTCGTCCTTGATCTGCTGCAGCGACTTGCCCATCTCCATGCCGATCATGTAGCTGGCCTGCTCCTTGGTCGTCTTCAGGCCGCTGCTCTTGGCGATGTCGCTGTCGCCGGTCTTGGCCTGGGTCGTGTCGCCCTCTTTCTTCTCCCCGGGCTTGGCGCCGTCCTCGATCTTCTTGCAGGCGGCGAAACCGAACACGAGCGAGGCGGCGAGCGCGCCGGCGGCGGCAAAGCGGAAGTGCGGGGTCATTGTTGGGTAACTCCTGGGTAGGTAGACGAAGGAGACCGGCGGCCGCGGGGCCCCCGGGTGAAGGGTGTCAGAGGATGTCCAGCAGTTCGACATCGAAGACCAGGGTGGAGTTCGCGGCGATGCCGGGGCCGCCCTTCTCGCCGTAGGCCAGGTTGCCGGGGATCCAGAACCGGTACTTGGCGCCGACCGGCATCATCGCCACGCCCTCGGTCCAGCCGGCGATCACCTGGGTCAGGCCGAACTCGGCCGGCTCGCCGCGCTTGTAGGAGCTGTCGAAGACGGTGCCGTCGAGCAGCGTGCCCTCGTAGTTGACGCGCACGCGGTCGCTGGGCAGCGGCCGCTTGCCCGATCCCTGGCGCAGCACCATGTACTGCAGGCCCGAGGGCGTGGTGAACACGCCCTTGACGGCCTTGTTCCTGGCGAGGAAGTCGCGGCCCGCGGCGGCGTTCCTTTCGCCGGCCTTGGCGTTCTCGGCCTGCAGGCGTTCGGACAGCGACTTGCGCACCGTGTCCATGTCGGCGTCTGAGAGCAGCGAGGCGCCGTCGGCGAAGCGCGTGCGCACCGCCTGCATCAGCGTCGGCAGATCGATCTGCTCCTTCAGCGGCTGCAGCGAGCGGCCGACCTCGATGCCCAGGAACAGGCCGGCCTTGTCCTTGGCCAGCTCGGGCGGCGGCGTGCCGGGGGCGACGCCGGGCAGCGGCTGGCCGCTGCGCGCGGCGATGCGCATCATCAGCGCCTTGCCCACGGCCATGGCGTCGTTCTCCTCGAGCAGCGGCTTGCCGCCGTCCAGGCTGTTGCGGATCGAGCGCTCCAGCGCCGCCAGGTCGATGTCCTGCGCCGCCGGCTGGAACGAACGCGCCACGTCCATGCCGATCGTGTAGCTGACCTTGTCGCGTTCGCTGACCAGCGCGGTCTTGTCCTGCGCCAGGGCGGACATCGCGGCCGCGGCCGCCATCAGCGCGGCGACGCCGCGCAGTAAAGACTTCATCCTAGAAACTCTCCATGCGAGGGATTGCGTTTGGATCGCGCGCGGGCCGATGCGTTCCGGCCGACGCGTCCGCCGGGCGGCGGAGCCGGCTATTGTCGCGGGCGCGCCGCGCAGGGGCAAACGGGCGAGGCGACGGCGTTTAGCAAGCGCCCGCGAGGCGTTCGCCGCCCCGCCGGGGATGGCCGCCCCGCGCCCACCAAGGGCGGCGCCCGCAACGGCATTCGGAGAATTTCATCGGGCCGGCCGCGGCGCGCGCAGGGCCTGCTCGATCGCCGCCACCACCTCCGGCGCGTCGGGCTTGACCTTGCTGCCGAAATTGGCCACCACCTTGCCGTCGCGGCCGATCACGTACTTGTGGAAATTCCACTTCGGCGCCTCGCCGGTGGCCGCCTGCAGGTCCTTGTACAGCGGCGTCGCCTCGGCGCCGACCACGTGCACCTTCTGGAACATCGGGAATTTCACCCCGTAGGTGAGCGTGCAGAACTCCTGGATCTGCTTCTCGTCCTCGAATTCCTGCGCCTTGAAGTCGCCGGAGGGAAAGCCGAGCACGGCGAAGCCCTGCGCCCTGTACTTGGCGTGCAGGCCTTCCAGCGCCTCGAATTGCGGCGTGAATCCGCACTTGCTCGCCGTGTTGACCACCAGCAGCACGTCGCCGCCGTAGGTGCGCGCCAGGTTCACCTCCTGCTTGCCCGCCAGGGGGCGGTAGCTGCGGTCCAGCAGGCCACCGGCGGCGATCGCCGCTCCCGACAGGAACAGCAGCGCAGCGGCAACGCAAGTCGTTGATTTCATTGAAATGACCTTTCTCGACCGTCCGATACCGGGAGGAGTATGACTTTAGTTGGTCCGGATCGGCATGAAATCCGGTTGACGCGTCGTGTTTTGGTGTTATAGTTGAATACAACACCGATCACCCAGGAAGGACGCCCGCCATGCACCGCAAACTGCATAACTCCCTGCTGGCCCTCTCCGCCCCCGGACTGCTCCTGGCCGGCGTCCTGCTGGCCCGCGGCCCCGCCGCGACGCCGCCCGCCCCGGCCCTGGCCGACATCCCCGAAGCGCAGGTCGCGCAGGACATGGCGGCGGAGGCCCGGATGATCGCCGCCCAGGCCCGCGCGGCCGTCGTCCAGGCCCGCGCCGAGGTGCTGGCGGCCAAGGCCGAGGCGCAGACGCAGGCCTTCGAGGCGAAGCTGGCGGGCACCCAGACTGCCGTCGACGGGATCGTCGCCGCCGCCCTGGTGCTGGCCGCCCAGGTCTCCGCCGACGCCGCCCTCGACGGCCTGCGCACGGCCGAGGTCGAGGCCGAGCGCGAAAGCGAGGCCAAGCGCAGCGTGCGCAAGTCGCACCGGCTGCGCAACGCCTTCACCGTGCCCTACTTTTCCTTCGCACGCGGACTGCGTCGTAGCGGGAGCTGATCGATGACGGGAATCCAATGGAACGATGGCGCCCCCATCTATCGCCAGCTCAAGGAACGCGTGGTGGCGATGATGCTCGACGGGGTGCTCAAACCGGGCGACGCCCTGCCTTCGGTCCGGCAGGTGGCCGCCGAATACCAACTCAACCCCATCACCGTCTCGCGCGCCTACCAGGAGTTGGCGGACGAGGCGCTGGTCGAAAAACGCAGAGGGCTCGGCATGTACGTGACCGAAGAGGCGTCCAGGAAGCTGCTCTCCAACGAGCGCGAGCGCTTCCTCAAGGAGGAATGGCCGCTGGTCATGGAGCGCATCCAGCGCCTGGGCCTGTCCACCGAGGACCTGCTCGGTCCCGCGGCGCCGGCAAGGGGAGAAGGCAAATGAGCGCGCCCGCTTCCTATGACAACGAGGCCCCGGTGATCAGCGCGCACGGGCTGCGCAAGGCCTACAAGGCCACGGTGGCGCTGGACGGCACCGCGTTCGAGATCGCGCCCGGCCGGATCGTCGGCCTGATCGGCCCCAACGGCGCGGGCAAGACCACGGCGCTGAAGGCGATCCTCGGCCTGACCCCGTTCGAGGGCGAGCTGAAGGTGCTGGGCCGGGATCCGCGCACGCAGCGCGACGAGCTGATGAACGATGTCTGCTTCATCGCCGACGTGGCGGTGCTGCCGCGCTGGATCCGCGTCGGCCAGGCCATCGACTTCGTCGCCGGCGTGCATCCGCGCTTCGACCGCGCGAAATGCGAGCGCTTCCTCGCCAACACCAAGCTCGACAAGCGCCAGCGCGTGCGCGAGCTGTCCAAGGGCATGATCGTGCAGCTGCACCTGGCGCTGGTGATGGCCATCGACGCGCGGCTGCTGGTGCTCGACGAGCCCACCCTGGGCCTGGACGTGCTCTACCGCAAGCAGTTCTACCAGCGCCTGCTGGAGGACTACTTCGACGAGCAGAAGACCATCATCATCACCACCCACCAGGTCGAGGAGGTGGAGCACATCCTCACCGACGTGATGTTCATCCGCGACGGCAGGATCGTGCTCGACGCGGAGATGGAGCAGGTCGGCGAGCGCTTCGTCGAGGTGCTGGTGAACGCCGACCGGGTGGAGGCCGCGCGCGCGCTCAGGCCGCTGGACGAGCGCGCCCTGCCCTTCGGGAAAACCGTGGCGCTGTTCGACCTGCAGCGCGCCGACGCTCCCTCCCGCGCGGAGGTCGCCGGTCTCGGCGAAAGCCGCCCGCCGGGCCTCGCCGACCTGTTCGTGGCCACCATGAAAGGAACCTACGCATGAACGCCATCTCCGACGACGCTCCGCTGGCGTTGCGGACGCCGATGCCGATGCCGATACCGCGCTCGCGGCAGTTCCTGCTGCTGCTCAGGCGCGAGTTCTGGGAGCACAAGGGAGGGTTCCTGTGGGTGCCGCTGGTCGCCGGCGGCGTCTCGCTCCTGCTGACCCTGCTGGCGACGATCTTCGGCGAGGCGGTGCTGCGCGGCAGTTCCGACAAGATCATCGACATCGGCGACCGCTCGATGCGGCTAAACGATGCGATCTACAACCTCGACAGCCTCAATCTCAGCGCGGTGGAGCTGCGGAAGCTGGGCGATGCGATCGAGGCGATCCTCTACCTGTCGACCGCCTGGTCGTTCATCGCCATGACGGTGGTGGTCTTCCTGTACTGCCTGAACTCGCTCTACGACGAGCGCAAGGATCGCAGTGTCCTGTTCTGGAAGTCGCTGCCGATCTCCGATGGCCAGACCG
This sequence comes from Luteimonas aquatica, assembly GCF_022662575.1. GTDB lineage: Bacteria > Pseudomonadota > Gammaproteobacteria > Xanthomonadales > Xanthomonadaceae > Luteimonas > Luteimonas aquatica. Next base: position 643,193 of record NZ_JALBFU010000001.1, read on the forward strand.
TGCTGTCCAAGGCGGTGAGCGCGGCGCTGGTCATCCCGACGCTGGCCGCGCTGGCCGGCATCGCGACGATGCTCGGCTTCCTGCTGCTGATGAGCGCGCTCGTGCTGTTCCACGGCGGCAACCCCTTCACGTTCGTCTGGGCGACCGGCAATCCGTTCTCGGTCATCGCGCACATCCTCGCCGCGATTCCGATCTACGCCTTGTGGGCCCTGCCCACCGTCGGCTGGCTGATGCTGTGCTCGGCATGGGCCCGCGGCAAGCCCGGGCTGTGGGCGATCATGCTGCCGCTGTTCGCCGGCATCGCCGTGACGTTCGTCAGCGCCATCTTCGGCAGCCTCGACGTGCTCCACATCGACAGCGGCTGGTTCTGGAACAACATCGTCCGCCGCGCCCTGACCAGCATCGTCCCCGGATCGTGGATCGACACCGTCAGGTCGCTCGATTTCGCCGACAGCAACCGGGTGATGGCCTCCGTCTCGAGCCTGCGTTCGCTGTACGCGACCCTGCTCACGCCGCAGCTGTGGCTGGGCGCGATCGCCGGCGCGCTCATGATCTACGGCGCCGTGCAGCTGCGGCGGCGGCGCGAACTGGCCGATTGAAGGCAATGGAGGCCGATCGAGGCCGACGACAGACACGACCACCCACGGGGATCCCACCATGAACGCCGCAACCTTCCTGCTCAAGCTTCTCCCCCTGGCCGCCGCGCTCGCGCTGGCCGCCTGCGGGCCGGCGCCGAACAACGGCAACGGCACCGTGGTCAAGCAGGCCATCGACGAGGCCAAGGCCGGCATCGACGAGGCCAGGAAAGGCATGAACGAGGCCAAGAGCGAGATCGCCAAGGTCCGCACCGAGCTGGCGACGCAGAACCTCGATCTCGACGGCAACGGCAACGTCGCCAAGGCGCAGATCACGCCCGAGGGCGACCTGCTGATCGCCGGCCGCAGGATCGAGGTCAACGCGCAGCAGCATGCCCTGCTGCAGGAATACCGCCGCCAACTGCAGGGCGTGGCCAGCCGCGGCGCCGAGATCGGCCTGCAGGGCGCCGACCTCGGCCTGCAGGCCGCCGGCGAAGCGCTCAAGGGCGTGTTCTCCGGCAACACCCAGGACATCGAGGCGCGCATCGCGCCGCAGGCCGAGAAGATCAAGGCCCAGGCGCTGAAGCTGTGCGACGCGCTGCCCGCGCTGCTCAAGGCGCAGGAGCAGCTGGCCGCCGCCCTGCCCGAGTTCAAGCCCTACGCGACGATGTCCCTCACCGACATCACCGACTGCAAGAACGAGACCTGAGCGCCGCCGCGCTCATCCCCCGCCCCCGCCGCCGGCATGGATGCCGCCGCGGGTGAGCGCCGCCGGGTCGAGCAGCTTCTTCAGCTGCGCCGCGGACAGGCCGCTGTCCTCCAGCGCCACCTCGAACACCGCGCGGTTCTCCTTGTAGGCACGCTTGGCGATCGCGGCGGCCTTCTCGTAGCCGATGATCGGGTTGAGCGCGGTCACCAGGATCGGATTGCGGCCGAGCGCGGCCTCGATGTTGTCCTTGCGCAGCTTCAGCCCGGCGATGGCGCGGTCGGCGAGCAGGTTCGACACCGCCGCCAGCAGCGAGATCGAGTCCAGCAGGTTGACCGCGATCAGCGGCAGGGTGACGTTCAACTGGAAATTCCCGGTCTGCCCGGCCACGGTGATCGCGGTGTGGTGGCCGATCACCTGGGCGCAGACCATCACCGTCGCCTCCGGGATCACCGGATTGACCTTGCCCGGCATGATCGAGCTGCCCGGCTGCAGCGCCGGCAGCTCGATCTCGCCCAGGCCGGCAAGCGGGCCGGAGTTCATCCAGCGCAGGTCGTTGGCGATCTTCATCAGCGCCACCGCCAGCGCGTTGAGCTGGCCGGACAGTTCCACCGCGTCGTCCTGCGCGGCCAGTCCCTCGAACTTGTCGGCGGCCGACTCGAACTTCGTCCCGGTCAGCGCCGAGAGCGTCCTGGCCATCGTCTTGCCGAAGCGCGGATCGGCATTGATGCCGGTGCCGATGGCGGTGCCCCCGATGGGCAGGCGGCGCAGGCGCTTGAGCGCGTCCTCGATGCGCGCCTGCGCCGAGACCAACTGCGACGACCAGGCACCGAACTCCTGGCCGAAGGTCAGCGGCATCGCGTCCATCAGGTGCGTGCGCCCGGTCTTGACCACCTTGGCGTAGTGCCGGGCGCGGCCGTCGATGGCCTTGCGCAGGTGCTTGAGCGCGGGCAGCAGCGTTTCCACCGTCGCCAGCTGCGCCGAGACGCGGATCGCGGTCGGGATCACGTCGTTGGAGCTCTGCCCGAGATTGACGTGGTCGTTGGCGTGCACCTTGCGGCCCGCCCGGGTGGCGAGCGTGGCGATCACCTCGTTGGCGTTCATGTTCGAGGACGTGCCGGATCCGGTCTGGTAGACGTCGATCGGGAAATGCGCGTCGTGCGCGCCCTCGGCGACCTCCAGCGCGGCGCCGCGGATCGCCTTGGCCGTCGCCTTGGGCAGCAGGCCGAGCTCGCCGTTCACCGCCGCCGCGCTCGCCTTGATCAGGCCCAGCGCACGGATGAAGCCGCGCGGCAGCGGCCGGCCGGACACCGGGAAATTCTCCACCGCGCGCTGGGTCTGCGCGCCCCACAGGGCATCGGCGGGGACTTTCAGCTCGCCCATGCTGTCGTGTTCGGTGCGAAAGGATTTCTGCTTGGGGGACGCCATGGGAAAACTCGGCAAGGGGATTCGATCCTCCATAACATACGCCTCAGCGATTAGAATTGCCGCCTGCCCCGCCATCGCCACGCCATGTCCGCCGAGACCGAAACCCAGCTGCTCGCCCTGTCCCCGCTCGACGGCCGCTACGCCGGCAAGGTCGACGCGCTGCGGCCGATCTTCTCCGAGTACGGCCTGATCAGGGCGCGCGTGCGCGTGGAGGTGGAATGGCTGCTGGCGCTGGCCGCCGAGGACGGCATCGTCGAGCTCAAGCCCTTCTCCGAGGCCGCGACCGCCAGGCTGCGCGCGCTGGCCGAAGGCTTCGCGCCGGCCGACGCGGCGCGCGTGAAGGAGATCGAGCGCACCACCAACCACGACGTCAAGGCCGTGGAGTACTTCATCAAGGAACGGCTCAAGGACGACGCCGAGCTGGGGCCGGCGCTGGAGTTCGTGCACTTCGCCTGCACCAGCGAGGACATCAACAACCTGTCCTACGCGCTGATGCTCAACCAGGCCCGGCGCGAGGTGCTGCTGCCGCGCCTGGACACGCTGATCGAGCGCCTGCGCGCCATGTCCCACGAACACGCAGCGCTGCCGATGCTCTCGCGCACCCACGGCCAGACCGCCTCGCCGACCACGGTGGGCAAGGAACTGGCCAACGTGGTGGCGCGGCTGCGGCGCCAGGGCGAGCAGCTGGCGGCGGTCTCGCTCTCGGGCAAGATCAACGGCGCGGTCGGCAACTACAACGCGCATGCCGTGTCCTATCCCGACGTCGACTGGCCGCAGTTCGCGCGGCGCTTCGTCGAATCGCTGGACCTGGACTTCAATCCCTACACCACCCAAATCGAGCCGCACGACAGCGTCGCCGAGATCTCCGACGCGCAGAAGCGCATCGACACGGTCTGCATCGACCTGTGCCGCGACATCTGGGGCTACATCTCGCTCGGCTACTTCAAGCAGGCGGTGAAGGCCGGCGAAGTCGGCAGCTCGACCATGCCGCACAAGGTCAACCCGATCGACTTCGAGAACGCGGAAGGCAACTTCGGCATCGCCAGCGCGCTGTTCGAGCACTTCGCCGCCAAGCTGCCGATCAGCCGCTGGCAGCGCGACCTCACCGACTCCACGGTGCTGCGCGCCCTGGGCACCGCCTTCGGCCATGCATTGATCGGCTACGACGCCCTGCTGCGCGGCCTGGGCAAGCTCTCGGCCAGTCCCGAGCGCCTGGCCGCCGACCTCAACGCCTCCTGGGAAGTGCTGGCCGAGGCCGTACAGACGGTGATGCGCCGCCATGGCCTGCCCGAGCCCTATGAACAGCTCAAGGCGCTCACCCGCGGCCAGGGCATCAATGCCGACTCCATGCGCGCCTTCATCGAGGGGCTGGACTTGCCCGAGGCGGACCGGCAGCGCCTGCTGGAGATGACGCCGGCCACCTATACCGGACTGGCCGAGCGCCTGGCGCGCGGGATCTGAGGCCGCGCGGCGCCCGGGCATGAAGCTGCTGCTCAACATCGACGTGCCCGATCTGGCCGAGGCGCAGGCCTTCTACGTCGCGGCCTTCGGGCTGCGCCCGGCCCGGCGCCTGGGCGGCGGCGTGATCGAGCTGCTCGGCGCCGACTGCCCGATCTATCTGCTGCGCAAACCCGCCGGCAGCCTCGGGGCCGGCGCGTCCGCGCGGGATTACGCGCGGCACTGGACGCCGCTGCATTGCGACGTGGTCGTGGACGACCTCGATGCCGCCCTCGCGCGCGCCTTGGGCGCGGGCGCGCGGCAGGAAGGCGACATCCGCGAAGCCAACTGGGGACGCCTCGTGCAGCTGGCCGACCCGTACGGGCACGGATGGTGCCTGCTGCAATTCCTCGGCCGCGGCTACGACGAGATCGCGGACTGAGCGCGACGCAGGCGGGATCGTTGCGTTCGATGGAACCGTCCATCGATCGCACCGACTGAAATCGCGCTGACTGAAATCGCGCTGACTGAAAACGTCACATCCCTGCCGCGGGTGCAGCATGCGCTTCACGTGGCATGGACGATTGCATACGCACAGTCGGATCGGAAGGACACGCAATCGCGGTACCGGCGAGTTTTGTGATCTGCGCATGGCGGAAGCGACAGGGGGCTCCGCGGCGGCGAAAGGATCGCCCTGTCGGAGTGGATGCGCGCCTTCGAAACGTCGGCGACTCCGCGTCGCTGGCCACCCCTGATCCAAAAAACGAGAGGAATCCGCCATGCACGTGCTGCAACCGTGTCTGCTCGCCTGCGCGATCGCGCTGTCGTTCGCCCCCGCCGCCCATGCCGCCAAGCCCGCGGCGCTCTCCAAGCAAGCCGTGGCACTGACCCGCAACGTGGTCGCGCCCGAGCGCGGCGTCGCCAAGCCGGACGGGCGCTATCGCAAGGACGGCTCGGCCATCAGCCTGTACCAGCCCGGCTTCTCGGCGCCCGCCGGCGCCAAGGCCGGCGCCACCGCCGCGCAACGCCAGGCCGCGGCCGCCAGCGCCGCCTACGAATACCTGGTGGCGCGCCACGACGTGCTCGGCCTGAAGGAGGACGCGCTCGAGGGGCTTCAGCAGGTGCGCGTGCGCAGCTTCCCCGGCTTCTCCGTGGTGCGCTATCGGCAGCGCCAGCAGGGCCTGCCGGTCTACGGCAGCGACATCGCCGTCAGCGTGCAGGACAACGGCAACATCCTCTACGTCAGCAACCGCAGCGTCTCCGGCCTGGCGCCGGTGGCCTCGGCCAAGAGCGGCGGCCTCGACGCGAGCCGCGCGAGCGCGGTCGCCCGCGCCTACCTGGGCGCCCAGGCTCCGGGCCACCGGAAGGCCGAGCGCGTGGTGTACCGCGACCCGCAGGGCAGGACGCTGGTCGCCTGGCGCGTGGAGGCCGACAGCTGGGAGGTGCTGGTCGACGAACGCAGCGGCGAGGTGGTCCGCGCCGAGGACACCATGCTGTACGCGAACGCCTCGCCCACTGTCGCCAGCGGCTGGGTGTTCCAGCCCGATCCGCTGTCCTCCGCGCGCAAGGCCTATGACGATCCGGGCTACACCGACGGCGACAACGCCAACACGCCGGAGCTGACCTCGCAGCTGCGCACCGTCCTGCTGCGCGACATCAGCTACCTGCCCGGCGGCCGCACCTTCCGCCTCACCGGCCCCTACGCCGACTGCCGCGACATCGAGGAACCCAACGACAACGCCTGCCCGAACCAGAAGCAGCGCAATTTCCAGTACGCGCGCGACCACGTGCACTTCGACGCCGTCAACGCCTACTTCCACATCGACAGCTACATGCGCTACGTCAACGACACGCTGAAGATCGCGGTGGTGCCCTACCAGTACAAGGGCGGCGTGCGCTTCGATCCGCACGGCTTCGGCGGCGGCGACAACTCGCGCTATTCGCGCCTGGCCGGCGACCTGTCCTTCGGCGAGGGCGGCGTGGACGACGCCCAGGACGCCGACGTGGTGGTGCACGAGCTCGGCCATGGCCTGCACGACTGGCTGACCGACGGCAACCTGTCGCAGGTGGAGGGCCTGTCCGAGGGCGTGGGCGACTACCTCGCCGCCGGCTACAGCCGCGACCTGGCGGGCCAGTGGCAGCCGGGCGACGCGGCCTACGACTGGGTGTTCAACTGGGACGGCCACAACCCGTTCTGGGACGGGCGCGTCACCAACTGGAACCTCACCCACATCTATCCCGACATCGGCTTCGGCCACACCGCCGGGCAGTACTGGTCCTCGTGCAACCTGGTGGCGCGCAAGGCCGTGGGCGCCCGCGACATGGACACGGCGTTCCTGGCCGGCCTGACCATGACCGGCGGCGACACCAACCAGAAGGACGCGGCGCAGGCCGTGATCAACGCGGCGGCGGCGCTGGGCCTCTCGCGCGCCAAGGTCAAGGCGATCGGCAACGCCTACAACGTGTCCTGCGACTATGAAGTGACGGTCCCGGCCGTCTGAGGCGACACCCCCGCTCCGTGGACGCGCCGTCCACGGAGCGGTGGCGGGCGGGCGGCGCGCCCTTCGGTAGTATCATTCGCGACGCCGCCATGCCCTCCTCGCCGCGCAGCGCACGCTGCCGGATGCCGGGGGCGCACCGAACCGCGCCGCCCCCTCATGACCCGACGCTCCCCCGCCGCCTCCCCTGCCATCGAGATCGACGCCGCCGGACGCGCGCCGCTGGGCATGGCCCCGCGCGAGTTCCTGCGCGACTACTGGCAGAAGCGTCCGCTGCTGATCCGCAACGCCTTCCCGGGTTTCGTCTCCCCGCTCGAACCGGAGGACCTGGCCGGCCTGGCCTGCGAGGAGGCGGCGCTCTCGCGCCTGATCGCCCACGACCGCGCCAGCGACACCTGGAGCGTGCGCCACGGCCCGTTCGCGGAAGAGGAATTCCCCGGCCTCGGCGACCGCGACTGGACCCTGCTGGTGCAGGACGTCGACAAGTGGGACGCCGACGTGGCCGCGCTGCTGGCCGCCTTCGACTTCATCCCGCGCTGGCGCATCGACGACGTCATGATCAGCTTCGCCGCCACCGGCGGCTCGGTCGGCGCCCACGTGGACCAGTACGACGTGTTCCTGCTGCAGGGACAGGGCCATCGCCGCTGGCAGATCGACGCCGGCCGCAATCCGCCGCTGGGATTCCGCGACGACGTCGACCTCAAGCTGCTGCGCCGCTTCACCCCGACCCACGACTGGGTGCTCGCCCCCGGCGACATGCTCTATCTGCCGCCCGGCGTCCCCCACCACGGCGTGGCCGAGGACCCCTGCCTCACCTTCTCGATCGGCATGCGCGCGCCTTCGGCGGCCGAACTGATGGGCGACTACATCGACACCCTGGCCGCCGACGCCGACGAAACGCTGCGTTACGGCGACGCCGACCTGGTCCCGCCGGGGGACGGCAACGAGATCGACGCCGACGCCATGCGGCGGGTGGTCGAGGCCTTGAACGTCCTGCGCATGAACGACCCCGACCGCCTCGGCGACTGGTTCGGCCGCTTCATCACCCTCTACCGCAGCGCCGGCCTGGCCGCGCCGCAGGACACGGGCCGCTCGCGCATCGAGATCGAATGGGACCTGCGCCAGGGCTACCTGCTGCAGCGCCACCCCTGGACGCGGCTGGCCTGGCGCCGCAGCGCGCGCGGCGCCCGCCTCTACGCCGCCGGCCAAGCCTATGCCCTGCCGGTACGCGACGCGCAGGCCATCGCCGCGGCCGACGCGCTCGACGGCGCCGCCTACGCGGCCTTGTCCGAACGCGGACGCGACGCCATCTACGAACTGATGCAAGGCGGCCATTACCGGCTGCAAGGCCCGGGCGAGCCCGATCCCGGCGAGCAGGCGTGAATCCTGCACGCGGGCTGTCCCGCCGCCGCCTCGCAATGCCGCTCATGATGCACCGCGACATACGCTGCGGCTATAATTCGGCTTCTTATCCGCGCCGTTCCCCGGGTTCGTCGAAATCCCCGAAGGATCAGGCATTTACCCCGCCATCGAGCCAAAAAAAGCCAGAGTGGACAGTCTCCTGAAGCAGTTTGCGCAGTCCTCGCAACTCGGCGCCAATGCCGCCTACATCGAGGAACTGTACGAGCAGTACCTGGTCGCCCCCGACAGCGTGGGGCCGAAGTGGAAATCCTGGTTCGACAGTTTCAAGGGCCGCGAGGCGGGCGACGTCCCGCACTCGGCGATCATGGAACGCATCGCGCAGGCCGCCAGCGACCTGCGCAAGCCGGGGCCGGTCGCGGCCGGCGGCGGCGCCGTGGTCGACAGCGAGAACTCCCGCAAGCAGGGCTCGGTGCTCAAGCTGATCACCGCCTACCGCTCGCGCGGCCATCTGCAGGCCGACCTCGATCCGCTGAAGATGGCCGCCAAGCCGGACGCGCCGGACCTGGACCTGCAATTCCACGGGCTCACCGACGCCGACCTCGACAGCGAGTTCGCCACCGGACCGGGCGGCGAGACCAGCACCTTCGGCGGCCCCGGACGGATGCGCCTGCGCGACCTGGTCGGCCTGCTGCGCGCCACCTACGGCGGCTCGATCGGCGCCGAGTTCATGCACATCGCCGACGCCGAGCAGCGCCGCTGGATGTACGAGCGCCTGGAGGCGGCCGGCGGCAACTACCACCGCAGCGACGAGGAGAAGCGCCGCATCCTCGAGCGCCTCACCGCCGCCGAGGGCCTGGAACGCTATCTGCACACCAAGTACGTCGGCCAGAAGCGCTTCTCGCTGGAAGGCGGCGACTCGCTGATTCCGCTGCTGGACAACATGGTGCGCCGCGCCGGTTCCGACGGCGTGCACGACATGGTCATCGGCATGGCCCACCGCGGCCGCCTCAACGTGCTGATCAACACGCTCGGCAAGAACCCGCGCAAGCTCTTCGACGAGTTCGAGGGCAAGTTCGAGCATGCCGCCGACGACCGCGCCCATACCGGCGACGTGAAGTACCACATGGGCTTCTCCGCCGACGTCGCCACGCCCGGCGGCCCGGTGCACGTCGCCCTGGCCTTCAATCCCTCGCACCTGGAAATCGTCGACCCGGTGGTCGCCGGCAGCGTCCGCTCGCGCCAGCACCGCCGCGGCGACGGCGAACGCAGGCAGGTGATCCCGGTGCTGCTGCACGGCGATGCCGCCTTCGCCGGCCAGGGCGTGGTGATGGAGCTGTTCCAGATGTCGCAGGCGCGCGGCTTCGCGGTCGGCGGCACCATCCACATCGTCATCAACAACCAGGTCGGCTTCACCACCAGCGCCCGCGACGACGCCCGCTCCACCCTGTACTGCACCGACGTGGCCAAGATGGTCGGCGCGCCGGTGCTGCACGTGAACGGCGACGACCCCGAGGCCGTGGTGTTCTGCGCCGAGCTCGCCTACGACTTCCGCCAGCAGTTCAAGAAGGACGTGGTGATCGACCTGGTCTGCTACCGCCGCCACGGCCACAACGAGGCCGACGAGCCGGCGGCCACCCAGCCGCTGATGTACCAGATCATCCGCAAGCTCAAGACCACGCGCGAGCTGTACACCCAGCGCCTGGTCGACGCCGGCACGGTCAAGGCCGAGGAGGCCCAGGCCGTCGTCGACGGCTATCGCAACAAGCTCGACGCCGGCGAGGTCACCACCGAGCTGGCCACGCCCAAGCCCGACGAGTTCGCGATCGACTGGTCGAAGCTGCTCTCCGGCCGCATCACCGACCCGGTCGACACCCGCGTCAAGCGCAAGAAGCTCGACGAGCTCGCCACGATCATCAACACCATCCCGAGTGGCGTCGTGCTGCATCCGCGCGTGGCCAAGATCTACGAGGACCGCGTCAAGATGGCGGCCGGGGAACTCGGCGCCGACTGGGGCTTCGCCGAGAACCTCGCCTACGCCACCCTGCTCGCCGACGGCCACCGCCTGCGCCTGGTCGGCCAGGACTCCGGGCGCGGCACCTTCTTCCATCGCCACGCCATCCTCCACGACCAGAAGACCGACAGCTATTACCTGCCGCTGCGGCAGCTGGTCGACGACCCCGAGGACGCCACCATCATCGACTCGCTGCTCAGCGAGGAGGCGGTGATGGCCTTCGAGTACGGCTACTCCACCGCCGACCCCGACACGCTGGACATCTGGGAAGCGCAGTTCGGCGACTTCGCCAACGGCGCGCAGGTGGTGATCGACCAGTTCCTGTCCTCCGGCGAGGCCAAGTGGGGCCGCATCACCGGCCTGACGCTGCTGCTGCCACACGGCTACGAGGGCCAGGGCCCCGAGCACAGCTCGGCGCGCCTGGAGCGCTTCCTGCAGCTGTGCGCGCTGGAGAACATGCTGGTCTGCGTGCCGACCACCCCGGCGCAGGCCTTCCACATGATCCGCCGCCAGCTGTGCATGACCACGCGCAAGCCGCTGGTGGTGATGACGCCCAAGTCGCTGCTGCGCCACAAGCTGGCGGTCTCGACGCTGGACGAGCTGGCCAACGGCGAGTTCCAGCACTTGATCCCGGACCCCAAGGCCGACCCGAAGAAGGTCAAGCGCGTGGTGCTGTGCTCGGGCAAGGTCTACTACGACCTGCTCGAGGACGCCACCAAGCGCGGCCAGGACGACGTCGCGCTGGTGCGCGTGGAACAGCTCTATCCGTTCCCGCGCGATCTGCTCGCCGCCGAGCTCAAGCGCTTCGCCAAGGCCAAGGACGTGGTGTGGTGCCAGGAAGAGCCGCAGAACCAGGGCGCGTGGTACCAGATCCGCCACCACCTGAACTTCTGCCTGGCCGACAAGCAGGCGCTGCACTACGCCGGCCGGCCGCGTTCGCCCTCGCCCGCCGCGGGCCACCTCAACGACCACGTCGCCGAGCAGCAGAAGCTGGTCGCCGACGCGCTGGTCAATCCGTTCAACGGCTCGGCGGTCGCCGAGTAATCCCCTTTTAAAGCTTCCAGGACGCCGCACATGGCCACCGAAATCAAAGTTCCGGTTCTTCCCGAATCCGTTTCCGACGCCACCATCGCCTCCTGGCACAAGAAGGTCGGCGAGGCGGTCAAGCGCGACGAGAACCTGGTCGACCTGGAAACCGACAAGGTCGTGCTCGAAGTCCCCTCCACCGTCGACGGCGTGCTGAAGGAAATCAAGTTCCAGGAAGGCGCCACCGTCACCAGCCAGCAGGTCATCGCGGTGATCGAGGAAGGCGCGGCCGCCGCCGAGGCGCCCAAGGCCGCCGAAGCCAAGGCCGAAGCACCCAAGGCGGACGCCGCCAAGCCGGCCGCCGGCGCGGAACAGGTGCAGCCCAAGGCCGAAGCGAGCAAGGCCGAGGCCGCGGCGCCGGCCAGCAGCCGCCCCGCCCCGGTCACCAGCGGCAAGAGCGACGAGCTGCCGCCCGGCGCGCGCTTCACCGCCGAGAAGGAAGGCATCGACCCGTCGCAGGTGGAAGGCACCGGACGTCGCGGCGCCGTCACCAAGGAAGACCTGATCAACTACGCCAGCGGCAAGACCGCCGGCGTCAGCGGCGGCGCCCGTCCCGAGGAGCGCGTGCCGATGACCCGCATCCGCGCCCGCATCGCCGAGCGCCTGATGCAGTCCAAGAACTCCATCGCCATGCTCACCTCGTTCAACGAGGTCAACCTGGGCAAGGTCATGGCGATGCGCAAGGAGCTCGGCGAATCGTTCGAGAAGGCCAATGGCATCAAGCTCGGCTTCATGAGCTTCTTCGCCAAGGCCGCCGCCAACGCCCTGCAGCGCCATCCGGTCGTCAACGCCTCGGTGGACGGCAACGACATCATCTACCACGGCTACGCCGACATCTCCATCGCCGTGTCCACCGACAAGGGCCTGGTGACGCCGGTGGTGCGCAACGTCGAGCGCATGGGCTTCGCCGACGTCGAGAAGGCCATCGCCGACTACGCCAAGAAGGCACGCGACGGCAAGCTGTCGCTGGACGACCTGCAGGGCGGCACCTTCACCATCACCAACGGCGGCACCTTCGGCTCGCTGATGTCCACGCCGATCGTCAACCCGCCGCAGTCGGCGATCCTGGGCATGCACGCCATCAAGGAGCGCGCCATCGTCGAGAACGGCGCCGTGGTCGCCGCACCGATGATGTACATCGCGCTGTCCTACGACCACCGCATCATCGACGGCAAGGACGCGGTGCTGTTCCTGGTCGACATCAAGAACCAGCTCGAGAACCCGCACCGCATGCTGCTCGGCATGTAATGCCTTGAGCCCCTCTCCCGCTCGCGGGAGAGGGTTGGGGTGAGGGCCGCGGCACGAACGCCTCTCCCCAGCCTCCCTCATCCGGCGCTACGCGCCACCTTCTCCCGCAAGCGGGAGAAGGGCTGAACAAGGAATACGAAATGGCCGAACAATTCGACGTGATCGTCATCGGCGCCGGTCCCGCCGGCTACCACGCCGCCATCCGCGCCGCGCAGCTGGGCATGAAGACCGCCTGCATCGACGCCGCGCTCGGCAAGGACGGCAAGCCGGCCCTGGGCGGCACCTGCCTGCGCGTGGGCTGCATCCCCTCCAAGGCGCTGCTCGACAGCTCGCGCCAGTACTGGAACCTGCAGCACCTGTTCGGCGAGCACGGCATCAGCGTCAAGGACGCCAAGATCGACATCGGCGCCATGGTCGGCCGCAAGGACAAGATCGTGAAGCAGTTCACCGGCGGCATCGCGATGCTGTTCAAGGCGAACAAGGTCACTCCGTATTACGGGTTCGGCCAGCTGCAGCCGGGCAACATCGTCAAGGTCAAGCAGCACGACGGCACCGAGGTCGAGCTCAAGGGCACCAACGTCATCCTGGCCGCCGGCTCGGACTCGATCGAGCTGCCGTTCGCCAAGTTCGACGGCGAGGCGATCGTCGACAACGTCGGGGCGCTCGACTTCACCGAGGTCCCCAAGCGCCTGGGCGTGATCGGCGCCGGCGTGATCGGCCTGGAGCTGGGCAGCGTGTGGAAGCGCCTGGGCAGCGAGGTCACCGTGCTCGAGGCCCTGCCCGACTTCCTGGCCGCCGCCGACGCCGAGGTCGCCAAGACCGCCGCGCGCGAGTTCAAGAAGCAGGGCCTGGACATCCGCCTGGGTGCCAAGGTCAGCAAGACCGAGGTCAAGGGCAAGGGCAAGAACAAGACGGTGGAAGTCACCTACACCGACGCCGAGGGCGAGAAGACACTCACCGTCGACAAGCTGCTGGTCGCCGTCGGCCGCCGCGCCGCCAGCAAGGGCCTGCTGGCCGAGGGCACCGGCGTGAAGCTCAACGAGCGCGGCGTGATCGAGGTGGACGAGCATTGCCACACCGGCGTCGACGGCGTCTGGGCCGTGGGCGATTGCGTGCGCGGCCCGATGCTGGCGCACAAGGGCTTCGAGGAAGGCATCGCCGTGGCCGAGCTGATCGCCGGCCTGCCCGGCCACGTCAACTACGACACCATTCCGTGGGTGATCTACACCGAGCCGGAAATCGCCTGGGTCGGCAAGACCGAGCAGCAGCTCAAGGCCGAGGGCGTGGCGTACAAGACCGGCAGCTTCCCCTTCGCCGCGCTCGGCCGCGCCGTGGCGATGGCCGAACCGGCCGGCTTCGTGAAGGTGATCGCGGACGCGGAAACCGATCGCGTGCTCGGCCTGCACCTGGTCGGCGTCGGCGTCTCGGAGCTGGTGCACGAGGGCGTGCTGACCATGGAGTTCAAGGGCTCCGCCGACGACCTCGCCCGCATCTGCCATGCCCACCCCACCCTGTCCGAGTCGATCCACGACGCGGCGATGGCGGTGGACAAGCGGGCGATCCACAAGGCGAACTGAAGTTCGCCTTGTGGATGACAAAGTTCGCTTTGCGAACTTTGTCTGTCAACGCTGATGCCATCCCCGCCCATCGCGCCTTCGGTGCGATCGCCCCCGACCTGGGGGTTTGGGCACCCAGCCGCATCGCCAGAATTCCGGTAAAAAAACAGCACATCGGACGTATGCGCGCAATTTGTGTCTACTGCGGTTCCAACGCCGGCAACAAGCCGGTCTATGCCGAGCGCGCGATGGCGCTGGGCCAGCGCATCGCCATGGAAAAGCTGGCGCTGGTCTACGGCGGCGGCAACGTCGGCCTGATGGGCATCGTCGCCGATGCGGTGCTGGAAGCCGGCGGCGAGGCGATCGGCGTCATCCCCGAGCAGCTGGTCAACTGGGAGGTCGCGCACCGCGGCCTGAGCAGGCTCGAGATCGTCGGCTCCATGCACGAGCGAAAGGCGCGCATGTTCGACCTGGCCGACGCCTTCGTCGCCCTGCCCGGCGGCTTCGGCACGCTCGACGAGATGTTCGAGATGCTGACCTGGCGCCAGCTCGGCCTCGGCCAGAAGCCCTGCGCGTTCCTGGACGTGGACGGCTTCTACGCGCCGCTGATGTCGATGATCGACCGCATGGTCGAGGAACGCTTCCTGCACCCCGACCAGCGCAGCGATCTCTGGCATGGCGCCGACCTCGACGCGCTGTTCGCCTGGATGCGCGACTACAGCCCCGCGCATGCCGACAAGTGGATGGACGAGAAGCGGCGCAAGGACTTGCGCTAGGAATTCGCCTACGGCGGCCTGCGTAAAGCCGCCACCCGAATTTACGCCGTCGTCCCAGCGGCAGCTGGGACCCATTTTTGCTTCCATACCCTGGTACCGGGGATGGAAGCGGAATGGAAACCGATGCGTGAACGACTTCCTGCCGTCTATCTGCTTGCCAGCAAACCACGCGGCACCCTTTATGTCGGTGTAACCTCAGACTTGGCCAGACGCGTGACAGCGCACAAAGCCTGCCCGTCAGATGCTTTTACCCGAAAATATAGCGTTCATACCCTGGTCTGGTACGAAACTCATGACGACATGCGATCGGCCATCATCAGGGAAAAAAGAATCAAGGCCTGGAAACGGCTATGGAAGATCGCATTGATCGAGAATGCGAATCCGGATTGGCGGGACTTGTCCATGGAGATTCTCTAGAATCGAAATGGGTCCCAGCCTTCGCTGGGACGACGAGAGCCACGACATGACGATTCCGGGGAGTTTTCGCGCGTTCCGCATCCACAGCGACGACGCCGGCTATCGCAGCGGCATCGAGGAGCTCTCGCTCGACGATCTCGCCCCGGGCGAAATCGTCGTCAAGACCGCGCACTCCTCCGTCAACTTCAAGGACGCGCTGGCCGGCACCGGCAAGGGCAAGATCCTGCGCAGCTTCCCGCTGGTCGGCGGCATCGACGTGGCCGGCCATGTCGTGGCCTCCACCGACAAGGCCTTCAAGGAAGGCGACGCGGTGCTCGCCACCGGCTCCGGCCTCAGCGAGACGCGCGACGGCGGCTATTCGGAATACGCGCGCCTGGAAGCGCGCTGGGCGATTCCGCTGCCGGCCGGCCTGAGCCTCCGCGAGAGCATGATCCTGGGCACCGCCGGCTTCACCGCCGCCCTGGCCCTGCTGCGCATGCGCGAGAACCGGCAGACGCCCGGCCTCGGGCCGCTGGCCGTGACCGGCGCCAGCGGCGGGGTCGGCTCGCTCGCGCTCGACATCTTCAGCAGCGCCGGCTTCGAGGTGCACGCGATCAGCGGCAAGCCCGAACACGCCGACTACCTGACGGCGATCGGCGCCAGCGCCGTGCTCGGCCGCGACGCGCTCGCCACCACGCGGCCGATGGACACCGCCCGCTTCGGCGGCGGCCTGGACAACGTCGGCGGCGCCATGCTGGCCAGCCTGCTGGCGCAGACCGCGCCCTACGGCAACGTCGCCAGCGCCGGCCTCGCCGCCAGCCACGATCTGCCGACCACGGTGATGCCCTTCATCATCCGCGGCGTCTCGCTGCTGGGCGTGGCCTCGGCCGGCACCGCGCGCGACATCCGCGAGGAGGTCTGGCGCCGCCTGGCCTCGGACTGGAAGCCGCGCCATCTCGAGCGCATCTGCACCCGCGAGGCGAGGCTGGCGGACCTGCCCGAGATCTTCGAGACGATGCTCGCCGGCGGCTCGATCGGACGGACCCTGGTCACGTTCTAGCGCGGCGCGCTTGCCCCGGGCACGGCCATGGCTACAATCGGGGCGCACTCTTCGGGGAGTCCCATGGCGCGTATCCTGATCGTCGACGATTCGCCGTCGCAATTGATGGGCATCCGCCGCATCGTCGAGAAGCTCGGGCACCAGGCCCTGACGGCGGAGGACGGCGCGGCGGGCGTGGAGCTGGCGCAGCGCGAACTGCCCGACCTGATCCTGATGGACGTGGTGATGCCCAACCTCAACGGGTTCCAGGCCACCCGCTCGATCACCCGCGACACCCGCACCGCGCACATCCCGATCGTCCTGGTCACCACCAAGGACCAGGACACCGACCGCGTCTGGGGCCTGCGCCAGGGCGCCAAGGCCTACCTCACCAAGCCCTTCAGCGATACGGAGCTGGCGAAGGTCATCGCCGAGCTGATCGGCTGAGGCCGCAGCACCACCTGCCCGCGGACGGTCGTCAGCTCTTGGCGAACGCCTCGGCGAGCTTGCGATAGGCCTCGCGCTGCGCGTCGCTGCGCGCCTTGGGCGCCTCCACTTCCAACTCGACGATCTGGTCGCCCGCCGGCATGCCGCCGCTGCCCGGCAGGCCGCGACCGCGCAGGCGCAGCTTGCGCCCGGCCTCCGAATCGGCGGGAATCTTCAGCTCCACCTTCCCGCCCAGCGTCGGCACGCTGATGGCCGCGCCCAGCGCGGCCTCCCACGGCGCCACCGGCAGGGTGTAGATGATGTTGCGCCCGTCCACCTCGAACTGCGGATGGGCGGCGTACTCGATCTCCAGCAGCAGGTCGCCGTGCTCGCCCTGCCCGGCCAGGCGGATCGACTGCCCGGGACGGATGCCCTTGGGAATGCGCACGTCCAGGGCCTTGCCGTTCACGCTGATGCGCACGCTCGAGCCGTCGTGGATGGCCTCCAGGGGAACGGCCAGCTTCGCGCGCGTATGCCCGCGCGGCGTCGGCCGGTGCGCATGGCCGGCGCCGAAACCGCCGCGCCCGAACAGGCCTTCGAAGAAATCGCTGAACCCGCCGTTGGCGCCGCCCGCGCCGCTGGCGAAGATCTCGTCGAAATCGTATCCGGGGACGCCGGCGCCGCCGAAGCCGCCGGGCGTCTCGTGCACCTCGTCGCCAGGCCGGTAGCCGCGTGCGCGCAGCTGGTCGTAGGCCGCGCGCTTCTGCGGATCGCGCAGCGCCTCGTAGGCCTCGTTGACCGCCTTGAACTGTTCCTCCGCCCCCGCTTCCTTGCTCACGTCCGGATGGTATTTGCGCGCCAGCCTGCGGTAGGCCGTCTTGATCTCGGCCTCGCCCGCGTTCGGCTCCACGCCCAGCGTCTGGTAGTAGTCTTTGAATTGCATGCTCGCCCTCAAACGCCCAACCCGCGGCCGTCCGGCCGCGGGTCGAGGATATACCCGGATTGTCGGAAAACCGCCATCGCGGCGCATCCCGGTGCCGCGGGCTCATGCCCGCGACGGGGTCACTGCACGGTCGGCGACCCTACCGCGATGCGGCGCGGCGCCACTTCCGCCTTCTTCGGGATCACGATCTCCAGCACGCCGTTGCGGCCGCTGGCCGAGATGCGCTCGGCATCGGCGCTCTCGGGCAGCGCGAAACGGCGATGGAAGCGCCCGTGGCGACGCTCCGCTCGCGCGAAGCGCTCGTTCTCGGCCGCCTGCTCGGCGCTGCGTTCGCCGCGGATCGAGAGGATGTTCTTGTCCATCTGGATCTCGATCTCCCGCGGATCGACGCCGGGCAGGTCCGCTCGGATGACGAAACGCCCGGCCTCCTCCTTGATGTCGACGCCGGGCACCCACGGCGCGTCCGCGGCGGCGGCTTCGCCGTCGCCGAAGCGGCCGAAAGCGTATTTGATCTCGTTGTGCAGCGCGGCCGGCAGCGGCCACTGGCGATAACGGACGATACTCATGATGCTGACTCCAATGGGGTGACTTGACGGTTGTGTGCGGAACGGCGGCATGGCGCCGCCATGCCAGCGAAATAGGCCCGCCCGCGATGATTTCAAGCCGCCTTGACATCCCCGGACGCCGCCCCGACTACACTGTGTTCACCCTTCCGACGGGACTTTCCCATGGCCATCCAGACCGGCGACCGCATACCCGAGGCAAAACTGCAGCGCATCGGCGAAGGCGTCGAGATCATCGACACGCCCACGCTGTTCAACGACAAGAAGGTGGTGCTGTTCGCCGTGCCGGGCGCGTTCACGCCCACCTGCTCGGAACGCCATTTGCCGGGCTACATCGAACGCTTCGACGACTTCCGCGCCAAGGGCATCGAGGTCGCGTGCATGGCCGTCAACGATCCCTTCGTCATGCAGGCCTGGGGCCGCAGCCAGCAGGCGCCGGAGGGATTGCTGATGCTGGCCGACGGCAACGGCGAATTCGCGCGCCTGCTCGGCCTGGAAATGGACGCCAGCGCCTACGGCATGGGCACGCGCGCCAAGCGCTTCTCGCTGTACGCCGAGGACGGCGTGGTGAAGCTGCTCAACGTCGAGGCGCCCGGCGAGTTCCGCGTGTCCTCGGCCGACTATCTGCTGCAGCAGCTGGCCTGACTCCGCCTTGGCAGATCCGTATCGGCATGTCGCGTTCCGGCATGTGCCGATACGGACCTAGGATATGCCCGGTCATCGGATCGCGCCGAGCTGATAGGTGATGCCCGGCGACAGCGAGGTGGTCCGCATGTCCGTCGGGGCTTCCGACGCCCGGCAGTTTTTCGCACTGTCCTCGCAGGCGCACGACACATATCGCCTTCAAGTATCGAACCGCAAGGATCCTTGGACGGCCTGGCCGCCTTCGTATCGGCACATCCACCACCTGTCCGCCGCCAGCTGTTCGAAGTGAATCACCGCCCTGTCCGGATATGCCGGAAACAGGAAGGCCACCTGCTCCGCCTGGAGCCGCGCGATCTCTTCATGAAACCTTATTAGGCCGGGCCTTTGCGCCTCGCCTTCCAGGAACAGCCGCATCCGCTCCTCGAACCGACCGAAATCCGAAACGAGCTCCGCCACGCTTGCCAGCAGCGCCTCGCTCGGCGGCGGCGCTTCGTTCGCCGCGTTCCATTCCGCGGCGATCCTCACCTCGAGATCGCATCCCTGCAAACGCGTGCTCCAGGCCTCGTCGTCCTCGTCGAGCACCCAGGAACCTGCTTCCGCCGACAGCGGCGCGCCCGCGGCCTGCGGGCGCCTGCGCGCAGCCGATTCGCGCCGTCTTGCTGCGGCGAATGCCTCGTCGGCCGACAGGTTGCCCTCGACCGTGGCGATGTACCACCCCACCATCGCCAGCAGCACCAGGCTGATCGTCGAGAAAAAGCCGAAGCCAAGGAAATGGACGGACGCGAGAAACGCCAGCGCCGCCCCTGCCAGGACCGGCAGCGCTTTTCTCCTGTCAATCTTTGCCTGTTCTTTCGGACTCAAGCGCGACATATTCCATACTCGTGCCAAGGCATCGGATTTCGCGGCACTCACGCGCCCTTGTTCTTGTCGTCCCAGAGCATCGGCTCCCACAGTTCGACCTTGTTGCCGTCCGGATCCATGATCCAGGCGAACTTGCCGTTCTCGTGCGACTCCGGGCCGCCGACGATCGCGATATCGGCCGCGCGCAGCTGCGCGAGCATTTCGTCGAGGCCGTCCACGCGGTAGTTGATCATGAAGGACGAGTCGCTCGGGCTGAACCATTGGCTGTCCCTGTCGGCGAGATGCCATACGGTGAGCCCTCCGTCCTCGGCCTTGTCGTCCGGCCAGCGCAGCACGGCGCCGCCGAAGACCTCCAGCTGCAGGCCCAGGTGTTTCTGGTACCACGCCGCCAACGCGGCGCTGTCGCCCTTGCACTTCAGGAAGACGCCGCCGATCCCGGTAATCTTTGCCACGAAAGCCCCCGATTCGTGCATCGCCCGACGCGCCGAGCGCCAGGCGGGAATGGCGACGACTTTGCTCCCGACCGGGGGCGAGCGTCAATCGCATTCCCGCGGGTACGGACGGCGCAGGGTCGCCGTGGTTTCGAGCATCGACCAGCCCGTTGCGGGATCGAGCGGCGCGATTCGATCCCGCGATCCTCCCGGTGTATCCTCCGGCCAGGCAGGAGCCCGAGGCGCTCATGGATCACGCAACCCGGAATGCCGCCCTCACCGGCCGCGGACGCATCGCCCGACGCATCGGCTGGATCGTCGTCTCGCTCCTGATCGCCGCGATCAGCATCGAATTCCTGCTGACCGTGTACGGCAAGTACCACGATCCGGCCCCCGGCGGCGCCTACGCCATGTTCTGGTCGCGGCGAGGCTGGCTGTGGACCCACCTTGCCGGCGGCGTGCTGGCCATCGTCCTGGGCCCGCTGCAGTTCCTGACGCGCAAGCAGAAGACCTATCCGCGCCTGCATCGCTGGATGGGGCGCGTCTACATGGTCGGCATCCTGATCGCCTGCACGGGCGCCACCGGACTGATCGCCACCTCGCAGGCGCCTCTGGGCATCCGCGCCGCCTTCGCCTCCACCGCGCTGGCATGGCTGACGACGGCGCTGGCCGCCCTGATCGCGATCCGCCAAGGCCGGGTGTCCGCGCACCGGCGCTGGATGATCCGCAACTATCTGGTCACGCTCTCGCCGATCACCTTCCGTATTTTCCTGCAGGCCCATCTGGCGACGGGATCACCGCCCTCGCCGGCCATGGTGGCGCTGCTGCTGTGGATGAGCTGGCTGCTTCCGCTGCTGATCTACGAAGCGGGCCATCGCGTCGCCGGCCTGAGGCGCGCGGCGTCCGCGCGTCGAACCCGCATCGCCACGCACGCCGCACCGCGTCTTGACGCAGGGGCCGCCTGAGGCTGGCGCCGGTCATTCCAGCACGCGGAACCTCACGCTGCTCCACGCCCCGCTATCGGCCAGCGCCGTCAACGTATGCGTGCCGGTTTCCGGAAACTCCCGGACCAGCGGCCGCGCGCCCTCGGTCTCGCCGATCCAGCGCCCGTCCAGCAGCCATTGCACGCGCGCGCCGGTGCCGAGCGCGCGCAGCGCCAGGCGCACCGCCCGCGCGCTGCCGGGAGCGCGGACCAGCGTCGCGTTGTCGTTGACGCCGTCGATGCGCAGTTCCTCCGCCGCGCCGCGGCCATCGTCCATGCAATCGACGGCCAGCAGCGGCAGGCGCGAGGCCTGCCGCGTCGCGGCCGGCAGCCAGGGCGAGGCCAGCGCGGGCCAGCGGGCGATCTCGCGCGCAACGCGGGCATGCGGCAGCGAACAGGCCGCCGACAGGCGCTCGCCGCTGGCCGGGTCGGCCTCGAAGCGTTCCACGCCCGCGCTCCACAGGCGGGCACCGCGTTCGGCGAAGGTGGGCGGCACCGTGCCGTTGAGGGTCCAGGCCCGCATCCGGCGCTGGCACAGCGCCGAGGACTGCGCATCGGCGGCAGTGCCGAGCGGCCAGCAGATCTCCGCCTCGGCCACGCCCGCGGGCGGCGGGCGCGGCGCGTTGTCGCCGCGGGTTCGCGGCAGGCTGTCGACCGTTTCGAACAGCAGCGGCAAGGCCGTGACCGCGCCGTACTGGCCCGGCAGCGGCGTGCCGTCCGGGCGGCCGACCCAGACGCCGACCGTGTAGCGGCGCGTGCCGCCGATGGCCCAGGCGTCGCGGAAGCCGTAGCTGGTGCCGGTCTTCCAGGCCACGCGCGGGCGGTTGCCGCGATCGAAGGTGTCCTCGCGTTCGCCGGGCCGCGGATTGGCTTCCAGCATCGTGCGCACGATCCAGGCCGCGCCGGGCGACAACAGGCGCCGGTCGATGTTCGGGTCCTGCGGCGTGTAGCGCACGCGCCCGGCGGCGCCGTCGCGGTTGAACGCGGCGTAGGCGCCGACCAGGTCCTCGAGGCGCGCGCCGGTGCCGCCGAGGATCAGCGACAGGTTCGGCTGCGCGCCGCGCGGATACTTCAAGGCGATGCCGGCGTTGTCCAGGCGCGCGGAGAAGCGCGCGGGACCGACGCGGTCGAGCAGGTCCACCGCCGGGATGTTGAGCGACAGCCGCAGCGCCTGCGCCGCGCCCAACGGGCCGTTGAAGGCGGTGTCGAAGTTGCCCGGACGATAGCCGCCGAAGGACTGCGGCGCGTCCACCAGCAGGCTTTCGGAATGGATCAGTCCGTCGTCGATCGCCAGCCCGTAGAGGAAGGGCTTGAGCGTGGAGCCGGGCGAGCGCCAGGCCTGCACCATGTCGACGTGGCCGAGCCGCGCCTTGTCGCCGAAGGTCACCGAGCCGACGTAGGCGCGCGCCTCCATGCTGGCGTTGTCCACCACCAGCAGCGCCGCCGAGGTGCGCGGCGGCAGGTTGGAGAAGTAGCTGGTGACGCGCTCCTCGAGCGTACGCTGCAGCGAGGCGTCGATGGTGGAGACGATGCGGTCGGCGCCGCGATGCGCGGTGCGCAGCCTTTGCGCCAGCAGCGCCGCCGACAAGGGCGCGCGCAGCTGCCGCGACACCACCGGCTCGATCCTGGCGTCCTCGACCTGCGCCCTGCTCCACAGCCCGAGCTCGGCCATGCGCTCGAGCACCTTGTCGCGCGCGGCGCGCGCGGCCTCGGGTTCGCGGTCGGGACGGCGGCGGCTGGGCGCCTGCGGCAGCACCACCAGCAGCGCGGCCTCGGCGTGCGAGAGCTTCGCGGCCGGCTTGCCCAGATACGCCCAGCTGGCCGCCTCCACGCCTTCGATGGTGCCGCCGAAAGGCGCGCGCTCCAGGTACAGGTCGAGGATCTCGCGCTTGGACAGGTGCGCCTCCAGCTGCAGCGCGCGCAGCATCTGCCGCAGCTTGCGCCACGGCGAGCGGGTGCCGCCCGGACCGTCGAGGATGCGCGCCACCTGCATGGTCAGCGTCGAGCCGCCGGACACGATCCGGCCACTGCGCAGCCATTGCCCGCCCGCGCGGAGCAAGGCCACCGGGTTGATCCCGGGATGGCGCCAGAACCAGCGGTCCTCGTAGTTGAGCAGCACCTGCAGGTACAGCGGCGAGATGCGCCGCGCGTCGGTGGGATAGCGCCAGACGCCGTCGGCATCGGCGAAGGCGCGCAGCGGCGTGCCGTCGCGGGCCACCACCAGCACGCTGGTGTCGCGCTTCTTCGGCAACGGCGGCGGGAAGGCGAGATCGAGCAGCAGCAGCGCCAGCAAGGCCGCGGCCGCGGTCCAGCGCAGCCACCACAGCGGCGAGCGGCCGCGTACGGCGCGGCGGAGCCGGCCGATCGCCGTCGCGACGGAAGCCTGCGCCCGCATCGCAGGCGCTAGGCGGACGCGCCGCGCTCGCGCGTGGCGCGCCGCAGCGCGGCCCGCGCCAGCAGGCGCGTCGAATCGAGCGTGGGCAGCGGCGAATTCGTGTCGTCCAGGATCAGCGGGATTTCGGTGCAGCCGAGCACCACCGCGTCGCAGCCCGCCTCGCGCATGCGCGCGACGACCGCCTGGAAATAGGCGACCGATTCCGGCTTGAACACGCCGTACACCAGCTCGTCCATGATGATGCGGCCGATTTCATCCCGCTCGTCGGCCTGCGGACGCAGATACGCCAGCCCGCGCGCGGCCAACTGCTCCGGATAGACCTCGCTGTCGACCAGCCAGCGCGTCCCGGTCAGCCCCAGGCGCCGGAAGCCGCGCGACTGCGCCGTCTCGGCGACCACCTCGGCGATGTGCAGCCAGGGCAAGGGCGAGCGCGCCAGGATCGCCGGCAAGGCGGCGTGGATGGTGTTGTCCGGGCAGATCAGGAAATCGGCGCCGGCGCGCGCCAGCCGCGCCGCCGAATCCAGCATCAGATCGCCCACGCCGTCCCAGTCGCCCCGCTCCAGGCAGGCCACGTAGTCGGCCAGCGAGGGCGTGTGCATCGACACTTCCGGATGCGCATGCGGGCCGAGCAGCGCCGCGCCCTCCGCGCAGATCGTGCGGTAGCAGAGCGCGGCGCCCTCCGCCGAGCAGGCGACGATGCCGATATGCGAAGGCATGCGTTTGGCGGCCTAGGGCTGCACTACCGTGAGCGTGGCCGGCGCGGACCTGCCCACGCCGCGCAGTTGCGGCCGGTACATGTCCTCCACCAGCGGCGGCGGCACGGTGTAGGTGCCCGGGGTGACGGCGCGCGCCAGGTAGAACACGCGCGCCTTGTCGCCGGCCGAGAGCTTCAGCGCGGCCACGTAGCGGTCGTCGCGGTACTCCTCGTGCCGCACCTCGGCCGCGCCGGCGCGGTCGGTGATCTCGATGCCGTTGACCACCACGCCCGCCCATTGCTTCTCGTCGCCCAGATTGAAGTTCTCGATCTCCATGCCCGCGGGCAGCAGGTCGGTGAGCAGCGCGTCCGGCATGTCGCCGTCGGCGGTGATCGTGAGGCCGACGATCAGCGCCTCGCCTTCCTTCAGCGGCCGCGGCGTCCACTCCTTGCCGTCGACGCCGTACAGCTTGCGCTCGACCTTGATCTGGCTGAAGTCGGGCTCGGGGGCGCTGCGCGGCACGCCGGCGATCTCCAGGCTGGCGTACAGCGGCGGCGTGCCCTTGGGATCGAAGCGCACGCCCTGCGCCAGCGTGTCGTAGTCGAACATGCGGCCGACGGCCTTCGCCGCGGCGGCGTTCTCCTGATTGCCGCCGACCTGCCAGCTGCCTTCCACCTGCTTGTCCTGGGCGGCCATCAGCCCCTTGCCCAGGCGCGCCAGCGCCACCTGTTCCTGCGTGCTCAGGTACAGCCAGCCGCTCTTGCGGCGCACGTCGAGCTCGCGGCCGAGATCGATCACGCGCGCGTCGTATGCCGGCTTGGCATAGCCGCGCTCGTGGGTGAGCGCGATCATCAGCGCGCCGTCGCGCAGCGGGCTGCCGTAGTCGCCGAGATAGCCCGGCCGGTCGCCCTTGAACGCGAACCCCTCGTCGATCGCCTTCTGCCCGCGCGCCTTGTCGCCTTGCAGCGCCAGCGCCAGGCCCAGGTGCACCAGCGGCAGGCCGGTGAGCGCGCGCTTGCGCTCGTTGTCGTAGAGCGAACGCAGCGTGCCGAGCGGCGCGCGGTTGACCCGGGCCAGCGCGTAGCCGGCGTGGGCCTGGTAGGCGAACTTCAGGTGTTCGCGGTGGTCCTGGCCGTAGAACTCGTTGCCGCCGGCCAGCAGGTCCTCGCTCAGGCGCTGCAACGCCTTCTGCAGCACGCTGTCGGGCACCTGGAAGCCGCCCTCTCGCGCATCGAGCAGGAACTCGACGATGTACGGGGTCAGCGCGGGATTGACGTAGCCGTCATCGCCCCACATCGAGAAGTGCCCGGAACTGACCTGCATCGACGCCAGCCGGCCGAGCGCGCCCTCCATGCGCGCGCGGCGCTTGGCGGCGTCGAGCCCGGTCACGCCGAGCATCTTCGCGGTGGCCGGATCGAGCTCGAGCGCGGCGTAGCCCTTGCTGGTGGTCTGCTCGGCGCAGCCGTAGGGATAGTCCAGCGCGCCCTGCAGCGCACTGGCGAACGGGATCGGCGGCAGCGCGCTCACCGTCATGCGCGCGTTGACCGAGCCGGGCATCAATCCGTCCGCGAAGCCGGCGTCGAGCGAGACCGCGGCCAGCGCGTCGAGCACCTGGGTGCGCGCGCGCAGCACGCCCGGCCAGGCCGGACGCACCGGCAGGTCGTAGCGGCGATCGACCTTGAAGCCGTTGCCCTCCACGCGCACGCGCACGTTGGCGGTGCTGTAGCCCTCCCTGGCCGTCACCGGGAAGCTGAGCGTGGTCTTGGCTTCCTTGGCGATGCTGGCGCTGCGCGCCCCGGAATCACCAATCGCCACCGGGCCGAGGGCGTCCAGCTGCACCTTGAACTCGCCCGGCTTGCCGGTGAAGTTGGTCAGGTCGAGCGTGACCATGCTGCGGTCGCCCGGCGCCAGGATGCGCGGCATGCTGGCCTCGGCCACGATCGGCGCGCGCACCACGGTCTCCGCGTCGCGGTTGCCGTACTGCTCGCCGGAGAACACCAGCGCCGACACGCGCAGGGTGCCGTTGAAGTCGGGCACCGGCAGCTGCACGCGGGCATTGCCCTTGGCGTCCAGGCGCACCGGGCCGGAGAACAGGTCCACGGTCTGCACCCGCGCGGTCGGGCGCTTGGCCTGCGGCAGCGCGTCGAGCGCCATGTCGCCGCCGAAGCGCAGCTTGGCGATGCTGCCTTCGAAACTCTCGATCACGCGCCCGTAGATGTCGTACGCGTCCACTCCCAGGCGGCGCTGGGCGAAGAAGTGCGCGTTGGCGTCGGGCACCGGGAAGCGGGTGATGTTGAGGATGCCGACGTCGACCGCCGAAACGGTGGCATAGGCCTCCTTGCCGGCCAGCGCCGGCGCGCTGATGGTCACCGCCATCGGCTGCTCGGGACGCATCTGCTCGGGCGCGACCAGGCCGACGGCGACCCGGCGCGCGCGCCGGTCCATCGGCACCCAGGCCACGCCCACCGCGCGCGCCGGGGTGATCTTGCTCGGCACGCTGCCGCCGCGGAACACCAGCGCGGTGACGTAGACGTCGTGGCGCTCCCAGTCCTGCGTCACCGGGATCTCGAACGTCGATCCCTTCGCGCCGACGTCGATGTCCTGCACGTACAGCAGCTTGTCGCTCTCCACCAGCAGCACGCCGCGGCCGGCGTGCGGCGGGGTCACCGTCGCCTTGAGGACGTCGCCGGCCTTGTAGCCGGTCTTGTCGAGCGACAGCTTGACCTTGTCCGGGCGCGCGTCGAGGCCGCGGTTGTCGTCGTCCCAGCTCCAGCCGGCGCGGAAGGGATAGCGCATGGTCAGCTTGGTGGCCGGATCGAACACCTCGACGCGGTACTCGCCCCATTCCACCGGGAAGTCGAAGCGCGCCGCGGTAGCGCCGGCGTCGACGCTGCGGGTCTCGACGTTCTCGAAGCGGCGGGTGAAATCGTATTTCCAGCCGTCGCCGTCCTCGTAGTTCCAGTGGTAGTCGCGGTGCTCGCGCACCAGGGTCACCTTCAGGCCCTGCGCCGGCCGCGGCTTGCCGTCGCTGCCCACGCGCATCAGCTCGAAACGCGCGGTGGCGTTGGCGTCGCTGCCATCCTTGTCGTTGAACAGCGGGCGCACGCCGACCAGGGCGTCGGCCGGCCACAGCACGCGCTTGAGCGAGCGGTTGACGCTGCGTCCGCCGGTCTCGAACAGGCTGCCCGACACGATCGCGGCCACCGGCGTCACCGGTTTGACCTCCTCGGGCAGGGCAATGTCCTGCGACAGCTTGCCCTGCGCGTCGAGCTTCTCGTCGACGACGTCCTTGGCCTCCTTCGGCAGCTCCACGGTGGGGTCGCCGAAGAAATAGCCGGGCAGCTTCTCCAGCGGATGCTGCTCCACCGCCACCGCCAGCTTGGCGGTGAAGCGGTTCTGCGCCGCCGGCGCGCCGTACAGGTAGGCGCCGATGGCGCGCAGGCGCAGCGGTTCGCCCGGCGCGAGCACGGCGTCGGCCGCGTCCAGGTCCAGCTTCATGCGCTCGGGCAGGAACTCCTCGATGCGCAGGGTCATGCCCTGCACCGCCTCCTTGCTGGCCGGATCGGTGCGGAACTCGATCTGCCAGCGCCCGGTGGGCGCGTCGACGGGAATGGTCTTCTCGAACTTGAAATAGCCCAGC
Source organism: Luteimonas aquatica (assembly GCF_022662575.1). Lineage (GTDB taxonomy): Bacteria > Pseudomonadota > Gammaproteobacteria > Xanthomonadales > Xanthomonadaceae > Luteimonas > Luteimonas aquatica. The sequence goes on from NZ_JALBFU010000001.1 coordinate 670,892, forward strand.
GCGCCGGGATCGACGCGGCTGTCCAGGAAGGTCTTGCCGTCCGGCTGCTTCAGGCGCACGAACAAGGGCTGGGCACGCTTGCCCTTCGCGGCCACGGGCTTGCCGTCGTTGTCGCGGAACAGCGCCGAGACGCGCACCGTTTCGCCGGGCCGGTACAGGTCGCGCCCCGACCAGGCGAACACGTCGAACCAGGCCGATTCGCGCCCGGCCACCGAGAACTCGGACAGGTCCAGCGCCGGCTGGTTGAACGGCAGGAAGGTGACATCCTTGCCGCGGGTGGCGATGAGCACGTGCCCGGACTGCAGCGTGTACTCGAGCAGCGCGTTGCCGTTGCCGTCGGTCTGGCCCTTGAGGAAGGTCTCGCCCTTGGCGTCGAGCACGCGCAGCTCGGCGTTGCCGATCGCCGCGCCGCCCTGCAGCGAGGCGGTGTGCACGAACAATTTGTCCTTGTAGGCGCGCGCGTGCAGGCCGATGTCGCTGACGGTGAAGAAGGCGGTGTCGTATTCGTTCTTGAACTGCCCGGGCCGGCGCATCACGGCGAAGTACAGGCCGGGTTCCTGCAGCTCGGCGATATCCTGCACCGGCAGGTAGGTCAGCACGCGCTCGTTGCGCTTGCCGTCGAGCACGAAGCGGTTGCTGTACACCGACTTGGCCAGCTTCGACAGCGGCTTGTACTGCTTGCCTTCGCCGTCGTCGTAGTCGCGCTCCAGGTCCCAGCCGTCGCGGCGCCCGCCGCGCTGGTACTGGCTGAAGAACTGCGGCAGCGACTTCTCGTCCAGGCGCAGGAACTCGACGTCGACCTCGTCGACGTTCACCGCCACCACCGGCAGGCCGCGCGACTCCTTGGCCGGCAGCACGCTGCCCTGCGAGGCGAAGCCGACCGCGGGATCGAGCTCGCCGGTGAACACCTTCTCCTCGACCTGCCTGCCGAGCTTGCTGCCGTCGGCGGCGGTGAGATCGCCGGAGATGCGCAGGGTGTAGGTCTTGTTGGCTTCCACGAACGGGAAGCGCAGCACCTTGCCGTCCTTGTCCAGCGACCAGCTGCTCTTCTCGCCCACCGGCTCGGCGAAGCTGATCAGCTTGTCGAAATCCTGGGTGCCGACCAGCGGCCGCGAGAATTCCAGCGCGATGGCCAGCGCATCGTTGGCCTGGTCCGGATAGGCGCGCACCAGCGCGAAGCCCTTGACCTCGGCCCGCTCGGCCTTGACGACCTCGCCGCTGACCGCCGGCAGTTGCCCTTGCTCGCTGCGCTTGCAGGCCGGCAGCCACAGCAGGGCCAGCGACAGCAATGCCGCAGCGACCCCGCGCGCAGCGGCGCCCTTCCGCGTCCTCATCCTCATGCGCATCTCCTGATGTTGCGCACGAGTATAGACCGCGATGCCGCGACGCTCCGCGCACGGCGAGCGCATCGGCGGGCGAAGATCCAGCCGCGCGAGATTCGGCGGCGCGAGCCCGTCCCGGGGCGCCCGGCTTGCCCGCCCCCGCTCGCCTGCTCCCGTGGAACGGGACTTGGCCGAGCGCGGCCTAGCGGAACAGGCCCTTACGATGGCTGCGCTGGTCGCGTTCCTGGTCGCGCTCCCGCTGATCCCGGTCGCGCTCCCGGTCGCGGGCATCCTGGCGCGCCTGCTCCCTGGCGTCGTCGCGCCGTTCCTGGTCGCGCCGCTGTTGCTGCTGCATGTCCTGGCGCCGCTCCAGTTCCTGGGTCTGGATCTGCTTCTGGGTCTGTTCCTGCAGGTGGCGCTGCTCCTCCGAGAGCTTGTGCTGCTCCAGCTGCAGGCTGCTCCTCTCCAGCGGCTGCGCGCCGGCGGGCTTGAGGTCCATGCGGATGCGCTGGGCCTCCTCCTCCTGCGGCTTGCCCTGGATGGCGACGGCGCTGCCGCCGCCTGCGTCCAGCGAGACGTGGTCGATCTGGCGCATGCCGCGCAGCTTCGCCTCCGCAACCAAGGCCGCCGCGGCGTTGCGACGCTCCTCGGCGCTGGCGAAGGTGCCGGCATCGAGTTTCTCCAGCCCGGCCAGTGCCTGCCGGTACAGGGCGTGGTCCGGATGGTCCGGGTTGGACACCAGCGGCTGCCGCTCGGCCTTGTGCAGCGCGGACAGGGTCTGCGCCTCGGCGATGCCGTCGGCGCGCAGGCCGTGCTCGCGCTGGAACGATTCCAGGGCCTCGCGGGTGCGCTCGCCGAACACGCCGTCGACCCGCAGCGGCGCGCCGCGCGCGTCGAGATAGCCCAGCCCGTGCAGCGCGGTCTGGATTTCGATCACCCCCGGGCCGCGGTCGCCGGCCTCGACGATGCGCTGCGCCTGCAGGGCGGCGATCGCCACCGCGATCGGCAGCCCCGACGGCTTGGCCTTGATCAGCGGCGCCAGGCCGGCGCGGCGCAGGCGCTTGGTCATGCCCGGGTACACGTCCGGCGAGATCACGCCGGCCTCGATGTCCTCCAGGTAGCGCTGCAGCTGGCCGGCGTCCAGCTCCATCTCGACATGGTCGGGCGAGGTCTTGGCGTTGCCGGCGCCGGCGCCCCATTGCCTGCCGAGCGGCTCGCCGTAATCGACGGCCTCGCCCTCGGACACGGCGAAGCTGCGCGGGTCCATGTGCAGGACCCGGCCCAGCAGGCGCCCGTCGGTGCCGGGCGAATCGTAGAGTTCGACGGCGCCGTAGTCGCCGACGTGGTGGACGTGGCCGGCGACCGGAGAAGGCACGTAGACGGCCCCGGGGGCGTCCTTGGCGAGCACGAAGCTCTTGCGGGTCCAGGTCCCGTCCGCGGGCGCGCCCGCGGCCTCGTCCGTTGCGTCCGTCTCGTCCTGTTGCGCCTGGAGGGACTCCAGGATCCTGTACTTGCTCATTCGCTGGGCATCGCTGCACGGGTGGCGACAGCATGCTGCCGCCCCCCGCGCGCCCGATCAAGTCCGGGCGGGCCGATCGGCCCTTAGATCGGCCCTTACTTGCCGGCCTTCCAGCTCACCCGCAGCTTGCCGCCGGCGAAGGACGCCGACTCGCCCTTGCCGTTCACCTTCGCGCCCTTCAGCTCCACGCGCAGCGTGTAAGGCGTCCCCTGCACCGGCAATTCGCGCGAATTGGAGAAACCGCGCGCACCCGCCTGCGAGGCGAGGATCCGCGAAGCATCCCCGTCGCGCCCGCCGCCGACCAGGTTCGGCGCGGCCGCGGTCAGCGGACGGCGCACCACTTCCAGGCTCCAGCCCGCGTCCGCCTGGCCTGCGCGCCGCTCCTTGCGGATCGCCAGCATCAGGCCGGGCGTGAGATCGCGCATGTACAGCGTGCGCGCATCGGTGAGATCGATCGCGATCCAGTCGTCGCCCTGCTCGAAGGCCTGCGCCGGCGCCACCGCCATCCAGCACGCCAGTCCCAACAGCATCCCCATCAAGTACTTCATTGCGTCCCCCTTCCGTTTCGGTCCAATGTGATGAAACCTCCCTGCAAAATCATGGCCGGGACGGAGCCCGGCCATGATTCCCCGTGCGCATCGTAACGCCGGCGCCCGCCGAGGCGGTACGCCCGCGTGTCAGTTCTGCGTCTGCGGTCGCTCTTCCCCGGGCGCCTGCCCATCCTGCGCCTGCCCCTCGCGCGCCGGCTCCCCGCCGGCCGCCGCGTCCTCGTCCAGCGAGGCGTCCACGCGCTCCAGGGCCTGCAGGCTCTCGTTCTCGGCCAGGCGCATCAGGGTCACGCCCTGGGTGTTGCGGCCGACCTGGGAGATTTCCGCGGCACGGGTACGCACCAGGGTGCCGCCGTCGGAGATCAGCAGCACCTCGTGGTGGTCGCTGAGCTGGATGGCGCCGATCAGCTTGCCGTTGCGGGCGCTGGTCTGGATCGCGATCACGCCCTGCGTGCCGCGGCCCTTGCGCGGGTATTCCTCCAGCGGCGTGCGCTTGCCGTAGCCGCGTTCGCTGGCGGTGAGGATGTCGCCCTCGCCGTCGACCACGATCAGGCTCACCACCGTTTCGCCGGCCGCCAGGCGGATGCCGCGCACGCCGGTGGCGGTACGGCCCATCGCGCGCACCTCCTGCTCGGCGAAGCGCACCGCCTTGCCGTTGCTGGCGAACAGCATCACGTCGCGGGAGCCGTCGGTCAGCGCGACGCCGACCAGGGCGTCGCCCTCGTCGAGGTTGATGGCGATCTTGCCGCGCTGCAGGCGATAGGCGAACTCGGTGAGCGCGGTCTTCTTGACCGTGCCGTTGCGGGTGGCGAACAGCACGTAATGGCGGTCGTCGTACTCGCGCACCGGCAGCACCGCCTGCACCTTCTCGCCCTCCTCCAGCGAGATCCAGTTGACGATCGGACGGCCGCGCGCGTTCGGCCCGGCGTCCGGCAGCTGGTGCACCGGCAGCCAGAACACGCGGCCGGAGCTGGTGAAGGTGAGCAGCGTGTCGTGGGTGTTGACCAGCCACAGCTGGTCGATGAAATCCTCGTCCTTGGTCGCGGCGGCGTTGCGGCCGCGGCCGCCGCGCCGCTGGGCGCGGTAGGCGGTGGCCGGCTGGCGCTTGGCGTAGCCGGCGTGCGAGAGCGTCACCACCACGTCCTCGGGCGCGATCAGGTCGAGGATGTCGAGGTCTTCCTCGCTGGCGCGGATCTCGCTGCGGCGGGCGTCGCCGAACTCTTCCTTGAGGTTGCGCAGCTCGGTGCGGATCACCTCGAGCAGCACGTCGGGGTTTTCCAGGATCTCGATCAGGCCGCGGATCGTCTCCAGCAGCTGGCGGTATTCGTCGGTGAGCTTGTCCTGCTCCAGGCCGGTCAGGCGGTGCAGGCGCATCTCCAGGATCTGCTGCGCCTGGGTCTCGGTGAGCTGGTAGTTTCCATCCACCAGGCCGACGCCGGCCGGCAGGTCCTCCGGCCGCGAGGCGTCGCTGCCGGAGGCGGCCAGCAGCGTGGCCACCAGGCCCGGCTCCCAGGTGCGCGCCAGCATGCGCTCGCGCGCCTCGTTGGGGTTGGCCGAGGTCTTGATCAGCTCGATCATCTCGTCGATGTTGGCCAGCGCGACGGTCAGGCCTTCGAGCACGTGGGCGCGCGCGCGCGCCTTGCGCAGGTCGAAGATGGTCCTGCGCGTGACCACCTCGCGGCGGTGGCGGACGAAGGCCTCGAGGATCTGCTTGAGGTTGAGCAACTGCGGGCGGCCGTCGACCAGCGCCACCATGTTGATGCCGAACACCGACTCCATCTGCGTCTGCTGATAGAGGTTGTTGAGCACCACCTCGGCCGAGTCGCCGCGCTTGACCTCGATGTAGATGCGCATGCCGTCCTTGTCGGACTCGTCGCGCAGCTCGCTGATGCCCTCGAGCTTCTTCTCCTTGACCAGCTCGGCGATCTTCTCGATGAGCCGGGCCTTGTTGACCTGGTACGGGATCTCGGTGACGACGATCGCCTCGCGGCCGCTGTCGGTCAGCTCGACCTCGGCGCGCGCGCGCATGCGCACGCGGCCGCGGCCGGTGCGATAGGCCAGGTGGATGCCGCCGACGCCGTTGATGATGCCGGCGGTGGGGAAATCCGGGCCCGGGATGTACTGCATCAGGCCGTCGATGTCGATCGCAGGATCGTCGATCAGCGCGATCAGCGCGTCGATCACTTCCGAGAGGTTGTGCGGCGGGATGTTGGTCGCCATGCCGACCGCGATGCCGGCCGAACCGTTGACCAGCAGGTTCGGGAACCGCGTCGGCATGACCGTCGGTTCGAGCTCCTTCTCGTCGTAGTTGGGCTGGAAATCGACGGTCTCCTTGTCGATGTCGGCCATCAGCTCGTGGGTCAGGCGCGACATGCGCGCCTCGGTGTAGCGCATCGCCGCCGCGCTGTCGCCGTCGACCGAACCGAAGTTGCCCTGCCCGTCCACCAGCAGATAGCGCAGCGAGAAGGGCTGGGCCATGCGCACCAGGGTGTCGTACACCGACTGGTCGCCATGCGGGTGGTACTTGCCGATCACGTCGCCGACGATGCGCGCCGACTTGTAGTAGGGCTTGTTGCTGTGCGCGCCCAACTCGTTCATCGCATACAGGACGCGGCGATGCACCGGCTTGAGGCCGTCGCGGACGTCGGGAAGCGCGCGCCCAACGATCACGCTCATGGCGTAATCCAGGTAGCTGCGGCGCATCTCGTCCTCGAGATTGACGGGGATGATTTCCTTGGCGAGTTCGGCCATTACGAGCCTTTGCAGTGGTTCATTCGGGTGGTTCGCGGAAGGCGCGGCGGGCGGGCCGGAGAGCGCTTTCCAAGCGGTTCGCAGAACCCTGGAATTCTACCACGAAACGGCATCCGAACGGATACCGATTCCCCGCAGGAAACAAGCACTTGCGGGTGTTTTTCGAGATGCTTTTCGGCCTGCCGCGGGAGCGCGCCGCGATGCCGGCACATGGCCCGCCGGCCTGCCGCCGCGGGAACTCTCCGTTGGGCCAGTCACGACGCGCGGGCTTCGGGCGAAGCCGCGATTCCGGCGGCGGGTTCGGGCTTGCGCGGAGGCTTCCATCGCGCGAACGCGACAACGTCCGGCGTCTGCATGCCGGCTCCGGGCCAGCTTCCTCAGCCGAACATCGCCCGCATCGAAGCGGGGGCCGGGCGCTCCACCACGCCCTTCTCGGTGACGATGGCGTCGATCAGCTCGGCCGGGGTGACGTCGAACACCGGGTTCCAGGCGCGGATGCCCTCGGCCACGGTGCGGGTGCCGGACACGCCTAGCAGCTCGCCCGGATCGCGCTCCTCGATCTCGATCAGATCGCCCGAGGCGGTGTCCATGTCCACCGTCGACGAGGGCGCGGCGACCATGAACTTGCGGCCATGGTAGCGCGCGGCGATGGCCAGCTGGTAGGTGCCGATCTTGTTGGCGACGTCGCCGTTGGCGCAGATGCGGTCGGCGCCGACCACCACCCAGTCGATGTCGCCGTGCTTCATCAGGTGCGAGGCGGCGGCGTCGGCGATCAGCGTGGCGTCGATGCCGTCCTGCTGCAGTTCCCAGACCGTCAGCCGCGATCCCTGCATCCAGGGCCGGGTCTCGTCGGCGAACACCTTGCCGATCCGCCCCTGCGCGACGCCGGCGCGGATCACGCCGAGCGCGGTGCCGAAGCCCGCGGTGGCCAGCGAGCCGGTATTGCAGTGCGTGAGCACGCCGCTGCCGGGCGCGATCAAGCCGGCGCCGAGTTCGCCCATGCGGCGGTTGGCGGCCAGGTCCTCGTCGGCGATCGCCTGCGCCTCGCGCTCGACCGCTTGCCGCCAGTCCACGCCCGCGGCCGCCAGCGCGCGGCGCATGCGTGCCAGCGCCCAGGCCAGGTTCACGGCGGTGGGACGCGCGGCGTTGAGCCGCTGCAGGGCCGGCTCGACGGCGGCCAGGGCCTGCTGGCCGCTTGCGGCGGCGGCCGTGCGCGCGGCCAGCACCACGCCCCAGGCGGCGGCGATGCCGATGGCGGGCGCGCCGCGCACGGCCAGGTCGCGAATCGCCGCGGCGACGGCATCGCTGTCGGCGCAACGCAGGTACTCCACCGCGAACGGCAGCTTGCGCTGATCCAGGAGTTCGAGCGCATCGCCGGTCCAGCGGATCGGACGGATGCGGTCGTAGCGGTCGAAATCGAAACTGTGCTCAGGCATGCCGCCATTGTAGCCGGGAGCGTCGGGGCTCCGGCGGCATGCCTGTTGCCGCAGGCCTGCTACGGCCGACGGCGCTCAGCGCCAGCGGCCGTCGCCCACCTCGAACTCGGCGCGGCAGCCGCCCGACACCCAGATCACGTCACGGCCCGTGCCCCAGTCGCGGCCTTCGCGGCACTCGCGGTCGGACAGCTTGCGCACCAGGCGCACCCCGCCGCGCGTATCGGCGCGGCAATGCTGCAGTTGCCGGTCGTAGGACTCGCAGCGCACCGTGCGGGTGCCGCCGCCCCAACCGCCGCCGCCCCCGCTGCCGCGTCCGACTTCGAATTCGGCGCGGCAGCCACCCGATACCCAGATCACGTCGCGGCCGGTGCCCCAGTCGCGGCCCTCGCGGCATTCGCGGTCGGACAGCTGGCGCACCAGGCGCACGCCGCCGCGCGTGTCGGCGCGGCAATGCTGCAGTTGCCGGTCGTAGGACTCGCAGCGCACCGTGCGGACGCCGCCGTTGCCCCAGCCACCGCCACCGCCGCCGCCCCAGCCGCCGCCGTTGCCGCGTCCGACTTCGAATTCGGCGCGGCAACCGCCGGACACCCAGATGCTGTTGCGGCCGTAGCCCCAGTCGCGGCCCTCCCGGCACTCGCGGTCGGAGAGCTGGCGCACCAGGCGCACGCCGCCGCGGGTATTGACGCGGCACTCCTGCCGCTGCCGGTCGTAGGACTCGCAGCGCACCGTGCGGTTGCCGCCATTGCCCCAGCGGGCGTCGTCTCTGTAGCCCGATTGCGCGGACGCGCAGGCCGAGGCCAGCAGGCCGGCACCGAGAACCGCCAACATTCCGAAGACTTTACGCATGGTCCCCACCTCGTCCGGTTTGATGCCGGACACTCTCGCGCGTCCAGCATGAATACGTGCTCAATTTTTCATTGCTTCCCTGTGACGTGAAGCCTCCATTCAGGCGTAAGCGTTTTCAGGATGCCGGGAAATCGAACGCGATCACATCGCCGATCCGCTCCGTGCCGAGCATCGCCATCAGCAGGCGGTCGGTGCCCAGGGCGACCCCGGCGCAGGCCGGCATCCCCGACCGCAATGCCGCCAGCAGGGCTTCGTCCAGCGGCGGCAAGGGATCGCCGCGCTCGGCGCGCAGCGCGTGGTCGCGTTCGAAGCGCCGCCGCTGCTCGCCGGCATCGAGCAGTTCGTGATAGCCGTTGGCCAGTTCCAGCGGGCCGAGGTAGAGCTCGAAACGCTCCGCCGCCGGCGCCTCGCCCTCGCGCACGCGCGCCAGCGCGCACTGCGTCGGCGGATAGTCGTACACGGCCAGCAGCCGGTCGCGCGGAAAGGACGGCTGCAGGCGATGGGTCATGAGCAGGTCGAGCCAGTCGTCGCGGCGCAGGCCGCGCGGATCGATCTCGACCTCGCCCAGCGCCGCGCGCAGCGCGCGCTCGCCATCGCGCAGCGGGTCCACCCCAAGGCGCTCGCGATAGAGATCGCGATAGGCGATCTTCTCCACGCAAGCCGTCCTGCCGACCAGTCCCAGCAGCCGCTGCACCAGCGCCGCGGTTTCCTCGATCAGGCGCAGGTGGTCCCAGCCCAGCCGGTACCACTCCAGCATGGTGAATTCCGGGTTGTGGCGCGCTCCGGCCTCGCCGTCGCGGAACACCCGCCCGAGTTCGTAGCAGTCGCCGATGCCGGCGGCCAGCAGCCGCTTCATCGCGAACTCGGGCGAGGTGCGCAGCCAGCGCGTGCGCGGCGCGCCGTCGACGCGGCCGGAGAAGCGCAGCGAGAACGAGGCGATGTTCGGATCGGTATTGCCGGCGCGCGAGAGGATCGGCGTTTCCACTTCCAGCACGCCGCGCTCGGCGAAGAAGGCGCGGATTTCGGCGTTGGATCGCGCGCGCAGGCGCAGGGCCTCCGGCGAGGCGCTCGGCCGCCAATCCTCAACGGGCTCGATTCCGGCCATCAGTGGCCGCTCGACCGGAGGTTGCCGGCAGCCGAGGCGATCATGCCGCCACGCCCTGCCGAGCGGCCGGCAGCGCCAGGGTCAGCAGGTCGCGGGCCTCGTCGCGATAGCCGAGCCGCAGGTAGAGCCCGCGCGCGGCCGCGTTGTGCCGGTTCACCTCCAGGCGCATGCGCCGCGCGCCGCGGTCGGCGGCACGCCGCTCGAGCAGCGACAGCGACTGCCTGCCCCAGCCACGCCCGCGCGCGGACGGCGCCAGGTACAGCTCGTCGAGCAGCGCGTAGCGGCCTCCCTGCTCGATGCTGAAACAGGCCGTGACGATGGCGTACCCCGCCACGTTCCCGTCCTCGTCGAGCCACAGCAAGGCCTCCCCATTGGCCGGGTCGGCCAGCAGCGCGTCGATGCCGCGGCGCACCCGGGCCTCGTCGAACTCGATCCGGTCCTCGGCGTAGAACGCGCGCATCAGCGCGATCAGCAGCGCGGCGTCCGCCGCGGTGGCCGGGCGAAAATCCAGTGGCGTGTCGGGCATGCTCGGTTCTCCATCGCCGCGCGGCGGCTCAATGCTCGGCCAGGAACGCCAGCAGCCTGGCCTCGTCCCAAATCTCCAGCTCGAGCTCCTGCGCCTTGGCCAGCTTCGAGCCGGCCGCCTCGCCGGCGATCACGATCCCGGTCTTCTTGGAGACGCTGCCGGAGACCTTTGCGCCCAGGGCCTCGAGTTTCGCGCCGGCCTCGTCGCGGCTCATCGACGCCAGGCCGCCGGTGAGCACCACGGTCGTGCCCGCCAGCGGGCCTTCGCTGGCCCGGCGCGGCGCGCTCTCCGTCCAGTGCACGCCGGCCGCGCGCAGCGCGGCGATCACCTCGCGGTTGTGCGGCTCGGCGAAGAAATGGGCGATGCGCGCGGCCACGATCGGGCCGACGTCGGGCACCGCCACCAGTTCCTCCTCGCCGGCGGCGACGAGCGGGTCGAGCGAGCCGAAATGCCGCGCCAGGGTCTTGGCCGTGCTTTCGCCGACGTCGCGGATGCCCAGCGCGTACAGCAGGCGCTCCAGCGTGGTGTTGCGGCTGGCGTCGATCGCGGCGATCAGGTTCTCGGCCCACTTGCTGGCGACTTTGCCGGCTTTCACCGTCTCGGGCGTGGTGCCGTCGCGTTCGTCGGCGCGGCGCTTCATCTCCAGCAGGTCGTCGAGCCGCATCCGGTAGAGATCGGCGACGGTGTGCACGTAGTCGAATTCGACCAGCGCGGTGATGAAGCGCTCGCCCAGACCCTCGATGTCCATGGCGCGGCGCGAGGCGAAATGGAACAGCGCCTGGATCCGCTGCGCCGGGCAGAACAGCCCGCCGGTGCAGCGCGCCACCACCTCGCCCTCCTCGCGCTCGACCGCCGAACCGCAGACCGGGCAGGCGCCGGGCAGCCGGTACGGGGCGTGCTGCGGGTTGCCGCGCTTGTCCAGCGGACGCCGCTCCTCGACCACGCGCACCACTTCCGGTATCACGTCGCCGGCGCGGCGCACGATCACCGTGTCGCCCACGCGCACGTCCAGCCGCGCGATCTGGTCGGCGTTGTGCAGGGTGGCGCGGCTGACGGTCACGCCGCCCACGTGCACCGGCTTGAGCAGCACCCAAGGCGTCACCGCGCCGGTGCGCCCGACATTGACCTCGATCGATTCGACCGTGGTCATCTCCTCCTGCGCCGGATACTTGTGTGCCAGCGCCCAGCGCGGCGCGCGCGAGACGAAGCCCATGGCGCGCTGCTGGTCGTAGCGGTCGAGCTTGTAGACCACGCCGTCGATGTCGTACGGCAGCGTGTCGCGCTGCGCGCCGATGCGCGCGTAGTAGTCGAGCACGCCCCCTACGCCGCTGGCGACTTCCACCTGCGGACAGACCGGCAGGCCGAGCTCGCGCAGCCAGGCCAGCGTCCGCGAATGCGTTGCCGGCAGACTGCCGCCCTTGCCGAACACGACCTCGCCCAGGGCATAGGCGTAGAAGCGCAGCGGCCGCCTGGCGGTCACGCGCGGATCGAGCTGGCGCAGCGACCCCGCGGCGCCGTTGCGCGGATTGGCCAGGGTCTTCTCGCCGTGCTCGAGCGCCCAGGCGTTGTAGCGCTCGAAGTCGGCGCGCGGCATGAACACTTCGCCGCGCACCTCCAGGACCTCGGGCAGGGATTTGCCGCGCAATCTCAGCGGAATGGCCTTGACCGTGCGCAGGTTGACGGTCACCTCCTCGCCGGTGGCGCCGTCGCCGCGGGTGGCGCCGCGCACGAAGGCGCCGTTCTCGTAGCGCAGGCTGATGGCCAGGCCGTCGAGCTTGGGCTCCACCGAGAACGCCGGGTTCTCGTCGCCGGTTTCCTTGCCGATGCGGGCGACGAACTCGCCCACCTCCTCGTCGCTGAAGGCGTTGGCCAGCGACAGCATCGGCACCGCGTGGCGAACCTCGGCGAACTTGGCCGAGGGGCTGTTGCCCACGCGCTGGGTGGGCGAATCCGGATCGACCAGGTCCGGGTGCGCCGCCTCCAGCGCCTCCAGCTCGCGCATCAGCCGGTCGTACTCCGCGTCCGGGATGCTGGGATCGTCGAGCACGTGGTAGCGGTGGTTGGCGTCCTCGACCAGGCGACGCAGTTCGGCGATACGGGCGGCGGGCGCGGAGGCTTTGCTCATGGACGGATTCTATTCCGTCCGCGCGCCCAGCGGTCCGCCGCTCGGCGCTCCCGGTCAGCGCTCCTGGTCGGTCGGCCGGATCAGCACCTCGTTGACGTTCACGTGCGCGGGCCGGCTGACGCAGAACACGATGGTGTCGGCGATGTCGCCCGGCTGCAGTTGCCGCAGGCCGTCTGCCCAGGCGTTGATCGTGTCCTTGGTCTCGGCGTGGCCGATGTGCTCGCGCAGTTCGGTCGCCACCAGTCCCGGCTCGATGACGCTGACGCGGATGTTGTCGCGGTAGACCTCGCGCCGCAGCGCCTCGGAGAACGCCACCACGCCGAACTTGGTCGCCGAGTAGGCCGCCGCCATCGGATTGGCGATGCGGCCGGCGGTGGAGGCGATGTTGACGATGTGGCCGTCGCGTCGCGCGCGCATGCCGGCCAGCGCGGCCTGGGTGGAGGCGATCAGGCTCAGCACGTTCAACTCCAGCATGCGCCGCCAGCGGCCGAGGTCGGCTTCGGCCACCGGCTCCAGGTACATCACGCCGGCATTGTTGACCAGGATGTCCAGGCGCCCGTAATGGGCCTCGGTGTCGGCGACGATGCGCTGCGCCTGGCGCTCGTCCAGCAGGTCGGCTTCCAGCACCAGCGGTTCGGCGCCGGCCTGGACGAGCCGGGCGGCCAGGGCGTCGAGCCGGTCGCGGCGTCGCGCGGCGATGGCGACCTTGGCGCCGGCGTCGGCCAGGGCCAGCGCGGTGGCCTCGCCGATGCCGGAGGATGCGCCGGTGACCAGGGCCACGCGGCCTTCGAGACGAATGGACATGCGGTTTCTCCTCGCGATCGTGGGGAATGCTCGATGCCTGCCGCGGCATCCGGCGGCGACATGCGCGGAAATGGCACCGGCGGCCGCGTTTCGGCGGGCCGGCGGTGACTGGCGGATGCTCCGGGGCGAGCGCTCGGGCGAAACGCCGACGCCGCCGTCGCGACGACTATACCCGCGGGATGCGCCCGCCCGGATCGCGGGCCGGCGGGGACTGCAGGATCGGATAACGATCCTGCAGGAATGGATTTTTCCGGCGGGGTTTCAGCCGTCTCGTCGGCAGGATCGGCAGGCGGGATCGGCCGGCCGGCGCCGGGCCTGGCGATTACCAGCGCGGGCTGCGCGTGATCGGCGGCGACTCGTGCTGGCGGTCGTAGGTGCGCAGTTCCTCGCGCAGGTGCGCGATGCGCTGGCGACCGAGCGCGTTGCGCTGCTCGTCGAGCAGCACACCGTCCAGCAGTTCGGCCATGCGCTGCGCCGTCGGCTCCATCTTCTCCCAGGCGTCGAGCGCCGGGATCGGCGCCGGCAGGGTCAGGAAGAAGGCGATCGCCGGCGTTTCCAGCGCCTGGATCTCGCTCATCTCGAAGCTGCCCGGCTTCTTGATGTTGGCCACGCTGAAGATCGGGCCGCGCTCGGGATGGCCGTCGATCAGGCGATGGAAGACGTTCATGTGGCCGTAGGTCAGCCCCGCCTTCTCGGCAGCCACCACGATGTCCGGCCCGCGCAGCTGCTGCCCCGCGCGCGCGGCGACGTAGAGGGTGACGATCTTGTCGAAATCCTCGCTCTCGCGCTTGCCCAGCTCGCTGGCCGCCGCCGCCCGGATGCCGCCGCCGACGGTGCGGTCGAGCAGCTCCATCTCCGACTGCACGACCGCCTCGCTGCTGTAGTCGGGCGCCTGCTGCTCCAGCTCGTTCTCCAGCTGCGCGCCCAGGGTGGGCTCCATGCGCGCCGCGCTGTCGCGCTCCTCGGCCTTCAGGCGACGCCCTTGCCCCGGCTTGCGCGGCCGGCCGAAGAAATAGATCGCGGCGATCAGCACGATGCCGACGACGAGGATTCCGAGACGAAGCAGCCAGGCGTCGGACATCGCTTATCTCCTTACGGCGCTAGGAGCCGGACACGGGGGACAAACACGAACGATACCGCATCGCGCCGGGAGCTTCCCGGCCCTGCAGGCAAAGCGCCCCGCCATCAAGCCGCTCCCGCCAGGCGCGCGGCCTCGGCCAGGTCCACGGACACCAGGCGGCTCACGCCGGGCTCGCGCATGGTCACGCCGCTGAGCTGGTGCGCGGCCTCCATCGTGGCCTTGTTGTGGCTCACGAACAGGAACTGCACGTGCTCGCTCATTTCCGAGACCATGGCCGTGAAGCGGCCCACGTTGGCCTCATCCAGCGGCGCGTCGACCTCGTCCAGCAGGCAGAACGGCGCCGGGTTGAGGCGGAAGATCGCGAACACCAGCGCCACGGCCGTCATCGCCTTCTCGCCGCCGGAGAGCAGCGAGATGTTGGACACGCGCTTGCCGGGCGGCCGCGCCATGATCGCCACGCCGGTGTCGAGCAGGTCCTCGCCGGTCAGCTCCAGGTAGGCGTGCCCGCCGCCGAACAGGCGCGGATAAAGCTCCTGCACGCCGGAATTGACGCGGTCGAAGGTGTCCTTGAAGCGGCCGCGGGTCTCGCGGTCGATCTTGCGGATCGCGTCCTCCAGCGTCTCCAGGGCGGTGGTGAGGTCGGCGTCCTGGGCGTCGAGGTAGTCCTTGCGCTGCGCGGCCTCGGCGTGTTCCTGGATCGCGGCCAGGTTGACCGGCTCCAGGCGCCGCAGCTTGGCGTCGAAATCGGTGACGGTCTTCTCCCAAACCGCCACGTCGGCGTCGGCCGTCAGGCCGGCGATCACGTCCTCGAGCACGAAGCCGGCCTCGACCACGGCCGCGGTCAGCTGCTCGGCCTTGATCGCCAGCGCCTGCTGGTCGAGCTTGCGCTGCGAGATCGCCTCGCGCTGCGCCAGCGCCTGTTCGTCGCGCTGGTGGCGGATCTGCTCGAAGCTGCGCAGCTCGTTGTCGACGCCCTCCAGTGCGGCGCGGGCGGTGCCCAGCGCCTTTTCCGCCAGCACGCGCTGTTCGAGCGCCGCCTGGCGCTGCTGTTCGAGCGCCGCCACCGGGCTGTCGCCCTCGGAGAGCTGGGCCGAAAGCTCGCTCAGGCGCGAATCGAGCTGGCCGCGCTGGCCGCCCATGCGCTGCAGCGCCTGCATCAGCGCCGCCACCTGGGTGCGCTGGGATTCCAGCGTCAACGCCAGCGCGTGCGCGGTATCGCGCGATTCGCGCGCCTTGGTGCGCGCCGCGTCGCGGGTCTCGGCCAGGACCTTGCGCTCGCCTTCCAGCGCCTGGCGCGTGCCTTCCAGCTCGCCCATGCGCGAGACGGCGTCCTCGAGTTTCGCGCGGGCCTCGCGCAGCTGGTCGCGGCTGCTGTCCAGGGTCTCCAGCAATTGCGCGGTCTCGGCATCGATCTTCTCGATGCGGCCGCGCGCCGAATCCAGGCGCCCCTGCTGGCTCTGCAATTGCCCGGCGAGTTCGGACACGCCGCGATGCCCGAGGTAGACGGCGCGCTGCGCGTCCTCGCGCTGCTGCTCGGCGGCGAGCAGGCGGTCTCGCCAGGCGCTGATGCCGCGCTCCAGCTCGTGTTCGCGCTGCGACAGCGTCTCGATCTCGGTGCGCAGCGCCTGGATCTCGCGCTCGCGCAGCAGCGCGCCCTGCTTGGCCGCGCCAGAGCGCAGTACGCGCACCCAGCCGGCGCCCAGGCGTTCGCCGTGGCGGGTGATCACCGAATGATCGGCGTGCCCGCCGTCGCCCAGCTCGGCCTGCAGCGCGCGGGCCTCGGCCAGGGTCTCGGCGACGTGCAGCTTGGCCAGCAGGCGACGGATCGCCAGCGGCCCCTGCACCTTCGCCGCCAGCGAGGTAGGCGCGAAATCGCCGTCCCCGCCCTGCGGGGAGACCAGGGCCAGGCGTCCCTCGCCCAGGTCGCCGAGCGCGTCCACCAACGTCTCCGGGCTGTCCACCAGCACGCCCTCGATCAACTGGCCGAGCGCGCCCTCGACGGCGTTCTCCCAGCCGGATTCGACTTGCAGGCGTTCGCCGACGCGGGCGGCATCGTCCAGTCCGCGCTGGCGCAGCCATTCCACCGCCGCGCCCTGCTCCTGGCCCAGGGCCGCATGCTGCAGGGTCTCCAGCGAGGCCAGCCGGCCGCGCTTCTCCTGCGCCTGCCGGCGCACACTCGCCAGCTCGTCCTGCGCCGCGCGCTGCTGGTCCTGCAGCTCGACCACGGCGTGCTTGCGCGCTTCCAGGTCCTCGGCGAGGGTGTCGAGCGATCCCTTCTGCTCGTCGTGCTGCGACTGCAGGGTCTCGAAGGCCTGCGCCAGCGTGTCCAGGTCATAGGCGGCGCGCTCGCCGGCCAGCTGCTCGCGGCGGCGGTCGGCCTCGAAGGCCTGGCGGTCGAGATAGCCGACGCGGGTGCGCTCGACGTCGCCCGCGCGAGCGGCCTCGGCCGCCTCGCGCGCGTGTCCGTCCCAACGCTGCTGCCAGTCGGCCAGCGCCGCCTCGGCGTCGCGCAGCGCGTCCTGGTGCACCTCGTCGTTGGCCTGCAGCTCCGCCAGTTGCGGCTCGGCCTCGGCGATGGCCGCATGCAGGCTCTGCAAGCGCGTGTCGTCGCCCAGGATGTGCTCGCCCAGTTCGGCCAGCGCCGCCTCGGCCTCGTCGCGGGCGCGCTGCAGGCGCTCGGTCATCTCGCGCTGGTGGGCGATCTGCTGCTCCACGCGCGCCAGGGTGCCGCCGACCTCGTAGCTCTCGGCCTGCGCCTTGTTCAAGGCCTCCACCGCTTCCTCGCGGCGGACGCGGCCGGTCTCGATCTCGCGCTCGGCCTCGCGCTGCTCGGCGATCAGCTGCTGCAGGCGCGTCTCTTCCTGCGACAGGCCCTCGCGCAGTCCCTGCAGCTGGGCGTCGAGGCCGCGGAATTCCAGGGCCTTCCACTCCGCGTCCTTGATCTTGCGCTCGGCCTGGATCGCCGTGTACTGCTCGGCCTGGCGCGCCTGGCGCTTGA
The DNA here is from genome assembly GCF_022662575.1 of Luteimonas aquatica. Classification (GTDB taxonomy): domain Bacteria; phylum Pseudomonadota; class Gammaproteobacteria; order Xanthomonadales; family Xanthomonadaceae; genus Luteimonas; species Luteimonas aquatica. Next base: position 687,953 of record NZ_JALBFU010000001.1, read on the forward strand.
GGTGCTCGAGCTGCTTGCCGACCTCCTCGCGCAGGTCGTTGAGGCGGTCGAGGTTCTCGCGGGTGTGGCGGATGCGGGTCTCGGTCTCCTTGCGGCGCTCCTTGTACTTGGAGATGCCGGCGGCCTCCTCCAGGTACACGCGCAGGTCCTCGGGCCGGGCTTCGATGATCTGGCTGATCATGCCCTGCTCGATGATCGAGTAGCTGCGCGGGCCCAGGCCGGTGCCCAGGAACAGGTCGGTGATGTCGCGGCGGCGGCACTTGGCGCCGTTGAGGTAGTAGTTGCTCTGCCCGTCGCGGCTGACCTGGCGCTTGACCGAGATCTCGTTGAAGGCGGCGTACTCGCCGGCGATCGTGTGGTCGGAGTTGTCGAAGATCAGCTCGACGGTCGCCTGCGACACCGGCTTGCGCGCCGAGGAGCCGGAGAAGATCACGTCGGTGAGCGAATCGCCGCGCAGGCGGCTGGCCGAGCTCTCGCCCATCACCCAGCGCACGGCATCGATGATGTTGGACTTGCCGCAGCCGTTCGGCCCCACGATGCCGGTCATGTTGGCCGGCAGGTGCAGCGTGGTGGGATCGACGAAGGATTTGAAGCCGGACAGCTTGATGGTGGACAGGCGCATGCGACGGACGGATAGCCTCTGCAGCGCCCCAAGGGATTGCGCCGCACAATTGAATTCTTGGTTTTATGGATGCAGCCAACTTATTGATTTGGCTGGCGATATGGGGCAAAAGAGCCGTAATCGCGGACGAGTATACCGGCCATGCCGGCGTTCCGGGGAATCCGTGGACCCCGCCTCAAATCCGCCGCATGCCCCGGCAATGCCGCGCCCGCCCTGGCCCGGCCGCCGCCGTCGCGGCGCCGGCCGGACCGAGCCCCGGTCCCTGGCGGACCGGGGTCGGCGGATCGTCCGGATGTCCCGCCGGCCGCCCGCTCAACGCGTGGTCAGGGTGCCGGTCGGATTGCCGTCGACCGTGTTGCCGGTGACGCGGTTGCTGCCGAAGGACAGCAGGTCGCCGCCGCTGGCCGAGAGCAGGCCGTTCTGGTTGCCGGTGATCAGGTTCTGCGAGATCACCACGCTGGCCAGCCCGCCTTCGGACTTCACGCCCGCGGCGCTGGCGTTGCCGATGCCGTTGAGGGTGATCTGCGAGCTGTCGATGCTCATCTCCGATGCCTGGGAACCGCTCAGCGCCAGCAGGCCGACGCCGGCGTTGTTCGTGACCAGGCTGTCGCGCACGGACACGTCGCTCCTGTCGTCGGCGCGCAGGCCGAACTTGTTGTTGCTCAGGGTCACGTTGCTCAGCGACACCCGCGCCGCGCCGGAAGCGCCCGGCTGCACCAGGATTCCGCCGCCGTTGATGTTGTTGGTGATCAGGCTGTCGACGACCACCAGCCGGCTCGTGCCGCCGGGAATGAACAGCACGCCGTTGCCGCCGGCGCCGCTGAAGTCGTGGATCTTCACGTTGTCGATGATCAACGCCGCGCCGGCGAGGAAACGCACGCCGTTGAGCCCGGTGCCCGAGCCGTCGATGCTGATGTTGGTCAGCTTGACCACGTCGTTCACGCCGGCATTGACCACCACGCCCGTGGTCGCGGAGGCGAGGATGCTGCCGTGGATGCCGCCGCCGTCGATGGTGATGGCCTTGGTGATGGTGACCGTGCCGAAGCCGCCCGGGTCGAGCACGCTGATCACGCCCTTGGCCGCGGTCTTGGAGATCGCGCCGGCGAAGGTCTTGCAAGGCGCGGTACGGCTGCAGGGATTGACGTCGTCCCCTACGCCCGATACCCAGGTCCGCGTCGCCTGCGCGAAGGCGCCGGTACTTCCCAGAAGCAGCAGCATCGACAGTGCGATGCTCCCCATGGCTCGCAACATTTTGCTGTTCATAGATCCCCCAAGATAACGATGATGGATGTCGAATTTCCGTCTCGCACACAACCTCCGGGACGACCGGACCTCTGCAGAGATCGCCGCCTCCTTCCGTCTGGTCATTGCCCCCGAAGCCCCCGGGGCGCGGCTTGTCGCCGAGTTCGCCCCTCGGCAAAAATGATAGGACCAATCGGCTGCCTGTCGAGGTGCCGACGCCGCCAGCCGACGTACGGTAGGTACGGCTAAGAATCGCTATCCCACCCTCCGGAGACCGGCATTGCCGATGTCCGCGCGCCTCTCGACGGGCGTCGAGATTTTCCGTGACGCGCTAGCGCTTCTTGTTTTCGGCTCTGAACTCTTTCCGGCGACCGCGCCCGGCCATCGTGCGTGCGGGCGAGGCCGCGCGCGCGGATCGGCGCGACTGCCGAAAACGGCGTTTAGCCCGCCTTACCGCCGCTCCGTTCGGGCGGCGCGGCCGGCCTCCGGAGACGGGCGCATGCCGCGATCCCGCGGCGGCGGCGTGCTCAGAGTACCGCCAGCAGCGGCAGCGGCCGCCCGATGACGTAGCCCTGGGCCTGGTCGATGCCGATCTCGCGGACCAGCTGCAGCGTCGCCTCGTCCTCGACCTGCTCGGCCACCGTGCGCGCGCCCAGGCGCCGGGCGATGCTGTTGATCGATTCGACGATGGCGCGGTCCACCGGATTGCCGACGAGCTGGCGCACGAAGCTGCCGTCAATCTTGATCGTGTCCACCGGAAACTGGCGCAGGTAGGCGAACGAGCTCAGCCCGGTGCCGAAGTCGTCCAGGGTGATGCCGCAGCCGGCCGCGCGCGCGCGTTCGATGAAGGCCACCGCCGAGGAGAAGTTCTCGATCAGCGCGGTCTCGGTGATCTCCAGGTGCAGGCGCTGCGGCGGCAGCTGCGAGGCGTCGAGCTCGGCCTTGAGGAAATCCCACAGGGTCGGGTCGTCGAGCGAGTTCGCCGAGAGGTTGATGGCGATGGTGATGTCGTCGGCCGCGCGCAGGCGCGCGCCCTCGCCGTGCAGGGCGTTGCGCACCACCCAGCGGTCGAGCCGGTCCATCAGGCCGAAGCGTTCGGCGGCGGGAATGAACTCGCCCGGCGGCACGATACGGCCCTTCTCGTCGCGCATGCGCAGTAGGATCTCGTAGGAGCGCGCCATCGGCCGGTCGGCCTGCAGGCTGCGGATCTCCTGCGCGTACAGGCAGAAGCGCCCGGTATCGATGGCGTCGCGGATGTTGGCCGCCACCTTGATGTCGCGGCGGTAGCGCTGCGCGGGCCCGTGCGGCTCCTCCTCGTAGACGACCACGTGGCTGCGGCCGCGGGCCTTGGCGACGTAGCAGGCGGCATCGGCCTGGCTGAGCAGGTCGTCGGGCGCGAGGATGTCGCCGTAGACCGCCGTCAGGCCGATGCTGGCGCCCACCTCGTAGCGCCGGCCGTCCCAGCGGAAGCGCAAGGTGGAGATGGCCTCGGTCAGCTGCCTGGCGATGGCCTCGCTCTCGGCGAGGTTGCAGTCGCGCAGCAGCAGCGCGAACTCGTCGCCGCCCAGCCGCGCCACCATGTCCTGGCTGCGGGTACGGTAGCGCAGCAGGTCGCCGACCTCGCGCAGCAGCGCATCGCCGGCGGTATGGCCGGCGCTGTCGTTGACGATCTTGAAGCGGTCCAGGTCCAGGAAGCAGACCGCATGCCGGCGTCCCTGCTCGTCGGCCTCGGCGATGGCCTCGCGCAGCTCCTGCTCGAAGGCGCGGCGGTTGGGCAGAGCGGTCAGGCTGTCGTGGTTGGCATGGTGCTCCAGCGTGCGGCGAAGCGCGCGCGCCTGGCTGGCGTCCTTGAAGATCAGCACGGCGCCGATGGTCTCGCCGGTCGTGGTCTTCACCGGCGCCGCCGAGGACTGCACGTCGATGCAGTTGCCGTCGCGCGCGAGCAGCACCGCGTCGCCCTGCTGGTAGCGCGGCTGCATCAGCCGCAGGCATTCGCCCACCGGGTCGGGAAGCGCGCAGCCCTGGCTGTCGTCGATGGTGATGAACACCTCGCGCACCGGGCGGCCGATGGCGTCGGCGAAGCCCCAGCCCGTCAGCGCCTCCGCGATCGGGTTCATGAAGGTGATCGCGCCCTGCGGATCGGTGCAGACCACCGCGTCGCCGATCGAGTCCAGCGTGATGCGCAGGCGCTCCTTTTCCTCGTAGAGCGCGCCTTCCAGGTGCTTCTGGTCGCTGATGTCCCACTGCAGCCCGATCGCCCGGACCGGCGCGCCCGCCTCGTCGCGTATCACCCGCGCCAGCGAACGCACGTGGCGGACGGCGCCGTGGCGCCCCTCGACGATGCGGTAGTCCTCGCTGAAGGTCGAGGTGCGCTCGATCGCGGCCCGGATCGAGGCCGCCACGCGCTCGCGGTCGTCGGCGTGGATGTAGCCGATCCAGGCCTCCAGCGTGCCGTCGTACTCGCCCGGGTCGCGGCCGTAGATCTCGTAGATGCGCTCATTCCAGGCGCATGCGCCGGTCGCGAAATCCTGCTCGAAGATGCCGATGCCGCCGGCGGCGACCGCCAGCTGCAGGCGCTCGTTGGCGAGCGCGAGCCCGGTTTCGTTGTGCTTCTGGTCGGTGACGTCGACGATGACGCCGATGCAGCGCGCCGGCTCTCCCGCCTCGTTGCGGAAGACCTGCGCCAGGCTGTGCACGTGGCGGATTTGGCCGTCGGCGCGGCGGATGCGGTAGACCGCGTCGGCGGGACATCCCTGCGTCGCCGCGCGCGACCAGACCTCGTCCATGCGCGCGCGATCGTCCGGATGGATGGTGGACTGCCACAGTCCCACGCTGTCCTGGAACAGCGCCCAGTCGTTGTCGGCGCCGCCGGCCTGGACGGCCGCCAGCTCCGCTTCCCGCCCGAAGATCTCGAAGACCTTGCGCGTGGCCAGGGTGCGGCCGCCCGGCAGCACCATGTCGTAGGTGCCGATCCGCGCCGCCTCGGTGGCCAGCGTCAGCCGCTCGGAGGCGGCCGCCAGTTCCGCCTCGGTCCGCTTCTCCCCGCTCACGTCGATCAGCACGCCGACATAGCGCGACGGCCGGCCCTCGGCGTCGAGATGGACGGTCGCCAGCTCGTGGACGTGGCGCACCTCGCCATCCGGCTGGCGGATGCGGTACTCGATGTTGCGCGGACAGCCGGTGGTGACCGAGGCGCGCCAGCTCGCGTGCATGCGCGCGTAGTCCTCCGGGTGCACGGCCGCCAGCCAGCGCGCGTCGGAATACTGGAACAGGCCCCAGTCCTCGCCGATCCCCGGAACGCCGGCTTCCCGCGCCTCCAGCGGCGCCAGCGCGAAGATCTCGAAGACCTTCGGCGAGGCCAGCGTGTAGCCCGGCGCGCCGGCGCTGGGCAGCTGCACGTCGAAGATGCCGATCCGCCCGGCGTCGGCGGCCAGCTTCAGGCGCTGGTTGGCCGACGACAGGTCGATCTGCGCCTGCTTCAGCGCGGTGACGTCGGCGGTGATGCCGGCCACGTGCATCGGCGTGCCGTCGGCCGCGCGCCGGATGACCTTGCCGCGCGTATGCAGCCAGCGCCAGTCGCCGTCCTTGTGCTGCCAGCGGGCGGTGTGCTCGTAGTCGGCGATCTCGCCGCAGCGGATCCGCCGCGCGATCTCGTCGGCCTCCGCGCGATCGTCGGGATGCAGCAGTTGCGTCCAGTCCTGCAGGCCCTCGCCCACGTCGCAGGCGTCGTAGCCGAGCAGCGTGCGCCGCTCTGGATAGTTCCAGACCTGGTTGCTGAGCGGATTCCAGTCCCAGGCATTGAGCTCCCCCGCCTCCACCGCCAGGCTCAGGTACTGCTCCTTCGCCGCCAGCGCCGCCTCGGCCTCCTGCTTGGCGCCGATGTCCACCACCTGCACGACGTAGCACTCGGGATGTCCGCTCCTGCGCTCGCGCAGTACCGCGACGCTGCCGTAGCCCCACAGCGCGCTGCCGTCCTTGCGGATGTACTTGCGCGCGACCCGATAGCGATCCTCGCCGCCGGCGCGCAGCCGCGCCAGCACGGCATCGAGGTCGATGGCCTGGTCGGGATGGACGACATCGTGCAGGCCGAGGCCGATGCACTCCTCGGCGCTATAGCCGAACAGTTCGCGGAATGCAGCGTTGGCGTACAGGCCGCGTCCGTCGAGATCGACCACGATGGTGCCGACCGCCGACTCCTCGACGATCCGGGCGAAATCCGGCGCAGCGGCCAGATCGACGCCGTGGGCAATGTGTTGCGGATTCGCCTTGACGTTCATCCAGCTCCAGCGTGACGACAATCGCGGCCGTTTCTTGACGACGCACCCGAACCACCGGGCGAATATACGCTTTCGCCGCGCATTTGCGCGTATGCGCCGATCCGCCGCCGCGATGTGACGCAGTGCCCGATTCATCCCTGGCCGGCATCCGTTTGGGTAGCATCGGCGCACGGGCTCCGCGCCGCAGCGGAGAGGACAGACGGATCTCCAAGGCTGGTATCGATGACACCGACGCGCAAATCCCCGCGACATGCCCAGCCCGCCGCCGGCCCGACCATGGCCGACCTCGCGCGCCTGGCCGGCGTCTCGGCGATCACCGTGTCCCGCGCCCTGGCCGGCAGCCCGCTGGTGAACCCGGAGACCGCGACCCGCATCAAGGCCATCGCCGAGGCGCAGGGCTATACCTTCAACGTCAGCGCCCGCAACCTGCGCCTGCGCAGCAACCGCACGGTAGCGGTCATCGTCGAGATGAAACCCTCGCCCGACCGGCGCATGTCCGACCCCTACCCGCTGGACCTGCTGGGCGGCATCTCGCAGGAACTCGCCTCGGCCGGCTACTGCGTGCTGCTGTCCACCCGCGCCGGCGGCGATGTCGCTGCCGTGCGCGGCGCCGACGCGGTGATCCTGCTCGGCCAGGGCGCGCACGAGGACGCCGTGGCGGCGGTGGCGCGCTGGCGCCTGCCGATGGTGGTATGGGGCGCGCCGCTGCCGGGCGCCGCCCAGGTCACCGTCGGCAGCGACAACCGCCGCGGCGGCGCGCTGGCGGCCGAGCGCTTCCTGGCGCTGGGACGGCATCGCATCGGCTTCCTGGGCGATACCGCCCACGCCGAGGTGGCCGCACGCCTGGCCGGCTTCGAGGCGGTGCTGTCCGCCCACGGACTCAAGGCGGCGCACGCCAAGCCGGCGGCGTTCACCGTCGCCGCCGGCGCCAAGGCCAGCCATGCCCTGCTCGAGCGCCATCCGCAGGCCGACGCCCTGTTCGCGGCCAGCGACCTGCTGGCCATCGGCGCCGTGCGTGCCCTGACCGAGCGCGGCCGCCGCGTCCCCGAGGACGTCTCGGTGATCGGCTACGACGACACTCCGCTGGCCGCGACCTACGTCCCGGCCCTGTCCTCGGTGCACCAGAACCTGCACGAGGGCGGCGTGCTGCTGGCGCGCAAGGCGCTGGCCCTGGTCGAGGGCCGCGAAGTCGCGTCCGAGACCCTGCCGACCAACCTAGTGGTCCGCGCCACCTGAGCCGGGCCTTGCACGGCTCCGCCCGTTCGGCCGCGGTACCTTGACATCGATAACAATGCCCCTCTAGCGTGCGCGCCAGGCGGTCGGCGCTTCGCCGACCGCAGCAAGCCAACGCCATGACGACGGGGATTGGGTGAACGCAAGACCAGCAGACCCGGCGCACGGCCGGCAGCGCCAGGAGGACCAGGACCGGTTCGCGGCCGAGGCCGCCTGGTCCCTGCGCCAGACCCGTTTCGACCCCGGCGGGCGCGCCCGCGACGAATCGCTCTTCGCCCTGGCCAACGGCTCGCTCGGCGTGCGCGGCAATTTCGAGGAGTCGGTCAGCCCCAGCGACGGCTGCTTCCTGGCCGGCGTCTACGAGCGCCATCCCATCGAGTTCCACGAGCGCCTGCCCGGCTTCGCCCGCAACACCGACACCCGCGTCCCCGTCGCCGACGGCAAGCACATCGCCCTGCTGCTCGACGGCGAGCCCCTGGACACGGCCGCATGCGAATGGCTCGAGTTCGAGCGCACGCTCGACCTGCGCGAGGGCCGCCTGCGCCGCCGCACGCGCCTGCGCACGCCGCAGGGTGCGACGCTGCAGATCGACAGCGAACGCCTGGTCGCGCTCGACGCCGACGTGCTCGGCATCCGCTACCGCGTCAGTTCGATCGACTACACCGGCACGCTCACGCTCGCCTCCACCATCCGCACCGGCCAGCGCCCGGCGCGCCAGGGCGACGATCCGCGCATCGGCGTGGTCGGCAGCCACCGTCTCGACACGCTGGCGGTGGCCGCCGACGCCCGCGTCGCCAGCCTGGCGCAGCGCACCCGTCGCAGCTGCATCTCGCTGTGCTGCGCGCAGGCGCATCGCGCAGGCGACGACGGCCTGCGCTTCCTCGAGGCCGAGGCCGAGGAGCACCGCGTCGTGCAGCGCTTCCGCGCCGAGCTGCGTCCCGGCCAGGGAGTGACGCTGGAGAAGTTCGTCGCCTACGCCCACGGCGAGGAAGGCGCAGGCGATGCCATGGCGCCGGCCGCCGAGGCCATCGCCCTGGCGCTGCGCGCCGCCGAGGACGGCTACGCCGCGCTCTCCGCGGCGCAGTCGGCGCGGTTGTCGGCGTTCTGGCGCGACGCCGACATCGAGGTGGCCGCCGATCCGCGCACCGAACTGTCGCTGCGCTTCAACCTGTTCCACCTGCTGCAGTCGGCCGGCCGCGACGCGCGCAACGGCACCGCCGCCAAGGGGCTGACCGGCGAGGGCTACGAGGGCCACTGCTTCTGGGACACCGAGGTGTTCGTGCTGCCGGTGATGCTGTACACCGCGCCGGAGATCGCGCGCGCCATGCTCGGCTACCGCTACCGCAGGCTTGACGCCGCGCGCGCCAACGCCCGCGAGATGAACCACCCGCGCGGCGCGCTCTATCCCTGGCGCACCATCGCCGGCGCCGAATGCTCCGCGCACTATCCCAGCGGTTCGGCCGCCTACCACATCAACGCCGACATCGCCTACGCGATCGGCCTGTACCTGGACGCCACCGGCGATACCGGCTTCCTCCTCGAGGGCGGCGCCGAGATGCTGTTCGAGACCGCGCGCATCTGGCCGCAGGCCGGGCATTTCGATCCGCTGCGCGGCGGCGCGTTCGGCATCCACGACGTCACCGGGCCGGACGAATACACCGCCCTGGTCGACAACAACTTCTACACCAATCGTATGGCGCAGCGGCACCTGCTGCGCGCGGTGGCGGTGTGGGAGGCGCTGTCCGCCGCGCACCCCGAGGCGCTGCGCGAGCTGGCCGAACGGCTGTCGCTGACGCGCGACGAGATCGAACTCTGGCGCCGCGCCGCCGAGGCGATGCAGCTGCCGGCCGACGAGCGGCTCGGCATCTTCGCCCAGGACGACACCTTCCTGCACAAGCCGCGCTGGGACCTCACCGACCACAGCCACGACCGGCCGCTGCTGCTCGACTTCCATCCCCTCACCCTCTACCGCCACCAGGTCTGCAAGCAGGCCGACGTGGTGATGGCGCTATGCCTGGCCGGCGACGGCTTCGACGCCGCGCGCAAGCGCCGCAGCTTCGACTACTACGAAGCGATCACCACGCACGACTCGACCCTGTCGCCGGCCATCCACGGCATCGTCGCCAGCGAACTCGGGCTGCGCGAGAAGGCCCTGCACTACTTCACCGAGGCGCTGCGCGTGGACCTCGACGACCTGCACGGCAACACCGACCACGGCGTGCACATGGCGGCGATGGCCGGCAGCTGGCTCGGCGTGGCCTGGGGCTTCGCCGGACTGCGCGTGGTCGAGGGCGGGCTTCGCTTCGCCCCGACGCTGCCGCAGGGCTGGCAGGGCTACCGCTTCGGCCTGCACTGGCGCGGACGGCGCCTGCGCGTGCACGTGTCGCGCGAGGGCGTGCGCTATCGGCTGAGCGGCGGCGAAGCGCTGCGCATCGGCCACGGCGACGGCGAGCTCGTGCTGCGGCCCGACACCGACGTTTCCGCCGCGCTGCACGTCCCCGGAACGGGCGGCGCATGAGCGGCCCCGTCTTCCCGCGCCCCTGCCGCGCGCTGATCTTCGATCTCGACGGCGTGCTCACCGACACCGCGCACCTGCACTACCGCGCCTGGAAGCGCCTGGCCGACGAGATCGGCGTGCCGTTCGACGAGCGCGTCAACCTGCGGCTGAAGGGCGTGGACCGCGCCACCTCGCTGGAGATCATCCTCGAGCGCGCCACGCGCGGCTACGGCGACGCGGAGAAGCATGCGCTGGCCGAGCGCAAGAACGGCTACTACCGCGACGCGATCGCCGGCTTCGGCAGGGACGACCTGTTCCCGGGCGTGCCGGCCCTGCTGCATGCGGCGCGCGAAGCCGGACTGCGCACCGCCCTGGCCTCGGCCAGCCGCAACGCTCCCGCCCTGCTCCAGCGCCTGGGCATCGCCGGCGATTTCGACGCCGTCGCCGACCCGGCCAAGGCACGCCCCAAACCCGATCCCGGCCTGTTCCTGGCGGCCGCGGCGGCGCTTGGCGTCGCGCCCGGCGACTGCATCGGCATCGAGGACGCGGCCGCCGGCATCCATGCCATCAAGGCCGCCGGCATGGCCGCGATCGGCATCGGCGATCCGGCCGACCTCGCCGAGGCGGACGCCGTGCTGCCGGCGATCGGCGCGCTGCGCCTGGAGGATTTCGTTTCCAAGACATGACGCGGCGGACAAGACCGCGAAGCCATCACCACAACATCGTCAACTCCGTGGAGGGAGCAACATGAGACACGTCAACACCGTTCGCTACGCGTTGTCCGTCGCCATCGCCGCCGCGCTGCTGCCGACGGCGGCGGCCGCGCAATCGGCGCCCGAACCGGCAGACGCGCCGCCTGCGCAGCAGCCCGCCACGCAGGCGCAGGCGCAGGACCAGGCCACCACCCTCGACACCATCGTGGTCAGCGGCACCGCGCAGTTCAAGGGACTGCGCAAGCGCGACACCAGCTTCTCCATCACCACCGCCACCCCCGAACAGATCCGCGAGGCGGTGCCGCAGAGCACCGCCGACCTGCTCAAGATCGTGCCCGGCGTGTGGGCCGAGTCGACCGGCGGCGGCACCGGCGCCAACATCTTCGTGCGCGGCATGCCCTCCGAGGGCGACGCGCCGTTCGTGACGGTGCAGCTGGACGGCTCGCCGCTGTTCCCGCCGCCGACGCTGTCGTTCCTGGAGAACTCCACGCTGTTCCGCACCGACGACACCGTCGAGCGCCTGGAAGTGCTGCGCGGCGGCTCCAGCCCGATCTTCTCCAACGGCCAGCCCGGCGCCACCGTCAACTTCATCCAGAAGCGCGGCCAGGACGACCCCGAGGGCAGCGTGCGCGTGACCCTGGGCAGCGACAACCTGCGCCGGCTCGACGTCTTCACCGGCGGCAAGCTCGGCGAAGGCTGGTACGCCAGCTTCGGCGGCTTCTACCGCATCACCGACGGCGTGCGCGACCCGCAGTTCCCGGCCGACAACGGCGGCCAGTTCAGCGCCACGCTGAGCCGGCGCTGGGACGGCGGCGAGCTGAACTTCTACGCGCGCCACACCGACGACAACAACGCCTTCTACACCGCGATCCCGCTGCTCTCGCGCAACAACGGCAAGAGCCTGTCCAGCTTCCCCGGGCTGGACGCGCAGTCGGGCACGCTGCTGAGCCGGGACTTCCGCCACGTCAGCCTGCCGGTCGGGCCCGACGGCGAGGTCGTCAAGCGCGACCTGGCCGACGGGCGCGGCATCAACATCGACGTCTTCGGCGGCTCGCTGGACTGGACGGTGGGCGACTGGACCATCAGCGACCACTTCAACCTGATGGGCGGCGACGCGCCGACCAATGCCCTGTTCACCGGCCCGAGCCCGATGTCGATCTCCGACTACATCGCCTCCTTCGGCAGCACCGGCACCGCGACCTACACCAACGGCGGCGGCGCGGTCGACCCGAACCAGCAGGTGCTCACCGCCGGCTGGTGGGTGGTGGACAAGAAGCTGAACTCCTTCACCAACGACCTGCGCTTCAGCCGCGGCCTGTTCGAGGGCAACACGCTCACCTTCGGCGTGTACTACGCCAAGTACTCCTCCAAGGACACCTGGTACCTGGGCAACGACATGCTGCTCACCGCGCAGAACCATGCCCGCCGCATCGACGTGGTGCTCGACGACGGCCGCCGCGTGAGCAAAGACGGCTTCGTCGGCGGCCCGTTCTTCGCGCTGCGCGCCAACTACGACGGCGAGAACACCGCGTTCTTCGTCGCCGACGAGTGGCAGCTCAGCGACCGGCTGCGCCTGGATCTGGGCCTGCGCTACGAGCGGCAGGAGGTCGACGGCATCGTGCACAAGACCGAATCGCGGGACCTGGACGGCGATCCGAGCACGCTCTACGACAACAACGTCTCGGTCTCCGTCGCCGACTTCAACCGCATCGATCAGGACGACGACCACGTCTCCTGGACGGCGGGCCTGAACTTCAAGCTCGACGACAACAACAGCCTGTTCGCGCGCGTGAACTCCGGCTTCAAGTTCCCCGGCTTCGACAACCTGCGCGACGGCCAGACCAAGACCCAGGAGGTCGACCAGTACGAGCTGGGGCTGAAATCCGGTTCCCCGCTCTACGACCTGTACCTGACCGCGTTCTACAACAAGTTCAAGAACTCGCCGTTCCAGGCCTTCGTCGGCGGCAGCAACGTGCTGCGCATGGGCGATTCGCGCGCCTACGGCGTGGAGGTCGAGGGCGCGATCCGCCCGGTCGGCGGCCTGGAACTGGCGCTCACCGGCGTCTGGCTGGACGCGAAATACCGCAACTACGAGGACTTCACCGGCAACCGCGTGATGCGCCAGCCGCGCCAGCAGTTCCGTTTCACGCCGAGCTACTACTGGTCGCTGCCGTTCGGCGACCTGAAGGTGTTCGCCACCTACTCGCGCATCGGCGACCGCTACGCCGACCTGGCCAATGCGCAGCTGCTGCCCTCCTACGAGACGGTGGACCTGGGCGCCAGCCTGCATTACGGCGACCACTGGGAATTCACCGCCAGCGGCAGCAACGTCACCGACGAGCTCGGCCTGACCGAGGGCAACGTGCGCGTGGAAGGCGGCGGCACCGGCGGCGTGTTCCTCGGCCGGCCGATCGCCGGGCGCTCGTATCAGATGTCGGCGGCCTACCGCTGGTAAGCGACGTCGCGCCCCTCTCCCGCCTCGCGGGCGGGGGGCCGCGCCGGCCGGAGTCCGCCGTCAGGGCAGCAGACGCTTGCCGCTGGCGCTGTCGAAGAAGTGCATGCGCTCGGCCTCGTAGCCCAGGTGCACGGTCTGCCCGACCTGGGGCAGGTTGTAGGGCGGCAGGCGCACGACCAGGTCGCAGCCGCCGCAGCCGAGGTTGATGTAGGCCTCGCTGCCCACCGGCTCCACGGTTTCCACTTTCGCCGGCAGCCGGCCGACGTCGCCCTCGTGGCTGAGGTGCATGTCCTCCGGGCGCAGCCCGACGGTCAGCTCCCTGCCCACGTACGGCTGCAGCGCCGCGCGCATCGCCGCGTCCGGCCGCAGCGGCAGTTCGACGCCCTCGGCGATGCGCAGGCGCAGCCCGCCGTCGCCGTCTTCTCGCAGGGGACCGAACAGCAGGTTCATCTTGGGGCTGCCGAGGAACGTCGCCACGAACAGGTTGGCGGGCTGCTCGTACAGCGCCATCGGCGTGTCGATCTGCTGGATCTCGCCCTTGTCCAGCACCACGATGCGCTGCCCCAGGGTCATCGCCTCCACCTGGTCGTGGGTGACGTACACCATGGTCGTGCCGAGCTTGCGATGCAGGCGCGAGATCTCCACGCGGGTGCTGGCGCGCAGCTTGGCGTCGAGATTGGACAGCGGCTCGTCCAGCAGGAACACCTGCGGCTGGCGCACCAGGGCGCGCCCGAGCGCCACGCGCTGGCGCTGGCCGCCGGACAGCGCGGCCGGCTTGCGGTCCAGCAGCGCGTCCAGTTCGAGCGTTTTGGCCGCCTCGGCCACCCGCGCGGCGATCGCCGCCTTGTCGTGGCTGCGCAGCTTCAGCCCGAAGGCCAGGTTCTCGGCCACCGACATGTGCGGGTACAGGGCGTAGCTCTGGAACACCATGGCGATGTCGCGGTCCTTCGGCGCGACCTCGTTGACCACGCGCCCGCCGATGCGCAGCGTGCCGGCGCTGATCGTCTCCAGCCCGGCGATCATCCGCAGCAGGGTCGACTTGCCGCAGCCCGAAGGGCCCACCAGCACCAGCAGCTCGCCGTCGCCGATCTCGAAGGTGGCGCCGGCCACGCCGACGAAGCCGTTGGGATAGACCTTGCGCACTTGCTCGAGCTGGACACTGGCCATGCGTTCTCCGCTGATTCGATGGATGCTCCGGCCGCGTCCTGGCGCCCGTGGCGGCGGCCTCGGACCGCGAAACTGCCGCCGTTCGCCCTTACATTGGGCCGGAACATTGCGGTATTCTGGCATGTAATCGTTTTCATGCCACCGTGCCGACAGAAAGAGGATTCCGGCTGATGAGCCAAGCGCAAGTAGCAGCAGTTTCGACGCCGATCAAGCTCCCGTCGAATCATCCGTTCCCGAAGGGCTTTTTGTGGGGCGCCGCCACCGCGGCCCACCAGATCGAAGGCTCGCCGCTGGCCGACGGCGCCGGCCCCAGCATCTGGACGCGCTTCGCGCACACCCCCGGCATGACCCTCAACGGGGATACCGGCGATGTCGCCTGCGACCACTACCGGCGCTGGAAGGACGATGTGAAGCTGATGCGCGAGCTGGGCCTGCAGGCCTATCGCTTCAGCGTGTCCTGGTCGCGCATCCTGCCCGAGGGCACGGGGCGGGTGAACCAGGCGGGCGTGGACTTCTATTCCCGGCTGGTCGACGAACTGCTGGCCAACGGCATCGAGCCGCTGCTCACCCTCTACCACTGGGACATGCCGGCCGCGCTCGACGACCGCGGCGGCTGGCTCAACCGCGACAGCGCCGACTGGTTCGCCGAATACGGATCCGTGCTGTACCGCGCGCTCGACGGCCGGGTGAAGAAGTGGGTGACGCTCAACGAGCCCTGGGTCATCACCGACGGCGGCTACCTGCACGGCGCGCTCGCCCCCGGCCACCGCAGCCGCTACGAGGCGCCCATCGCCACCCACAACCTGATGCGCGCGCACGGCGCCGCCGTGCAGGCCTACCGCGCCGAAGGCAAGCACGAGATCGGGCTGGTGGTGAACATCGAGCCGAAGTATCCGGCCAGCGACTCGGCCGAGGACGCCGCGGCCGTGCGGCGCGCCCACGCCTACATGAACGAGCAGTACCTGCACCCGGCCCTGCTCGGCCACTACCCGCCGGAACTGAAGGAGATCTTCGGCGACGCCTGGCCGGAATGGCCGGCCGAGGACTTCGCGCTGATCCGCCAGCCGCTGGATTTCGTCGGCATCAACTACTACACCCGCAGCGTCACCCGCGCCGCCGAAAGCTATCCGCTCAACACCGGCGTGGTGCGCCAGCCGCTGGGCACCTACACCGAGACCGGCTGGGAAGTCTTCCCGCAGGGCCTGACCGACCTGCTGCTGTGGTTCAAGAAGACCTACGGCGACCTGCCGGTGTACATCACCGAGAACGGCGCGTCATTTTTTGACCCGCCCGTGGCCGATGTCGATGCCGTTTCGGGAGCCCGCCGCGTGCGCGACCCGCTGCGCATCGACTACCTGCGCAAGCACATCGGCGCCGTCCGCGACGCCATCGACGCCGGCGTGGACATCCGCGGCTACATGCTGTGGTCGCTGCTGGACAACATGGAATGGTCGCTGGGCTACTCCAAGCGCTTCGGCATGGTGCACGTCAATTACGGCACGCAGGAACGCACCCCGAAGGACAGCGCGCGCTGGTATTCTGAGGTGATCGCCACGCACGGCACCAAGCTGGGCGATCCGCTGCCGTACTGACCGCCCCCACAACCGGCTACGCGCCGACCAGGAACCACGCGCCACATGCACGACTCCCTGCTGCTTTTCGGCGCCACCGGCGATCTTGCGCAGCGCTACCTGTTCCCGTCGCTGCTGCACCTGCTGCGCGACCGGCTGCTGCCCCCCGCGTTCCGCGTGATCGCGGTGGGCCGCAGCGAATACGACGACGAGGGATTCCGTGCCTGGCTGCGCGAGCGCATGCAGAACGAGGACGACCGCGATGCGCGCGCGCTGGAGGACCTGCTGGGACGCATCACCTACCACGCGCTCGACCTCAACGACCCCGAGGCGATGGCCGCGACGCTGTCGCGATACGCCGACCGCCCCAGCGTCAGCTATCTCTCCACGCCGCCCGACCTGTTCGCGCCGGCCTGCCGCGGCCTGAAGGCGGCCGGCCTGCTCGAGGGCGAGTCGCGCCTGGTGCTGGAGAAGCCGATCGGCCGCGACCTGGCCTCCGCGCGCGAGATCAACGCCACGCTCAAGGCCGCGCTCGACGAGTCGCGCATCTTCCGCATCGACCACTACCTGGGCAAGGCGCCGGTGCAGAACCTGCTGGCGCTGCGCTTCGGCAACACGCTGATGGAGGCGGTCTGGCAGCACCGCTGGATCGAGTCGGTCGACATCCTGGTCGCCGAGACCGCCGGCGTCGACGGGCGCGAGGGCTACTACGCCAACTACGGCGCGCTGCGCGACATGGTGCAGAACCACATGCTGCAGCTGCTGGCGCTGATCGCCATGGAGCCGCCGGCCTCGCTCGACGCCGACAGCGTGCGCAACGAGAAGACCAAGGTGCTGCGCGCGCTGCGCCCGATGAGCGCGGCCGACGCCGCCGCCGACAGCGTGCGCGGCCGCTACGGCCCGGGCGTGGTCGACGGCGAGGCGGTCAAGGGCTTCACCCACGACAGCGACGTGGAGACCTTCGTCGCCCTGCGCGCCTGGATCGACAACTGGCGCTGGGCCGGCGTGCCCTTCCGCCTGGTCACCGGCAAGCGCCTGCCCTCGCGCACCACCGAGGTGGTGGTCTCGTTCAAGCCGACCTCGCACTGGGTGTTCGAACGCCCCAGCAGGCAGCGCGCCCGCCCCAATCGTCTGCGCATGCGCCTGCAGCCGGAAGAAACCATCGAGCTCGGCTTGATGGGCAGCCTCGCCGCGCCCGAATGGGGCGCGACCGAGCTGCAGCCGATGTCGCTGGACCTGAGCATGTCGCCCACCCCACACCGGCGCATCGCCTACGAGCGGCTGATGGTGGACGCGCTCAAGGGCGACCAGACGCTGTTCGTGCGCGACGACGAGGTGGAAGCGGCCTGGCGCTGGATCGACAGCATCAGCGATGCCTGGGCCGGCGCCGCGATCCCGGCGCAGGAATACCCGGCCGGCTCCTGGGGCCCGGCGGCGGCGGCGGATTTCCTGCCGACCACGCTGTTCGGCAACGGGCACAGGAAGAAGCCGGCGTGAGCCTCGCCGGGCGCCGCACTCTGCTGGCCGACATCGGCGGCACCAATGCCCGCTTCGCGCTGGCCGACCCGGGCGCGCCGATGCCGTTGCTGAGCGAGAGCGTGCAGAAATACGCGGTGGCCGATTTCCCCTCGTTGGGCGATGCCGCGCGCCACTACCTGGAACAGACCGGCGCCGCCGCCCTGCAGGGCGCGGAGATCCGGCAGGGCGTGTTCGCCATCGCCGGCCGCGTCGAGGGCGACATCGGCCGCATCACCAACCATCCCTGGGTCATCTCCAAGTCGCGCACCTGCCAGGCGCTCGGCCTCGACCGCCTGGAGCTGGTCAACGACTTCGCCGCGCAATCGATGTCGGTGGTGCTGCTGCAGGCCGACGACGTCACGCCGGTCGGCGGCGTCGCCTGGCGTCCGGACCCCGAGCCGCGCGATCGCGTCTATGCCGTCATCGGCCCCGGCACCGGCCTGGGCGTCGGCGTGCTGGTGGTGCGCGGCGGGCAGCACTGGGCGATCGAGACCGAGGGCGGCCATGTCAGCTTCCCGCCCGGCACGCCGGAAGAGATCGCCATCCTAGAACGCCTTTCCGCGCAGTTCGGGCGCGTCTCGAACGAGCGGCTGATCTGCGGCCCGGGCCTGGTGAACATCCATCGCGCGCTCTCGGAGATCGCCGGCGCCGATCCCGGGCCGATGACGCCCGAGGACATCACCGCGCGCGCGGCCCAGGGCGACCTGCGCTGCATGCGCAGCATCGACGTGTTCTGCGCCGTGTTCGGCGCCATCGCCGGCGACCTGGTGCTGACCACCGGCGCCTGGGACGGCGTGTTCCTCACCGGCGGCCTGGTGCCGAAGATGCTCGACGCGCTGCGCCATTCCGGCTTCCGCCAGCGCTTCGAGCACAAGGGCCGCTTCTCCTCGAACATGGCCCGCATCCCTTCGCTGGCGGTGCTGCACCCCAACGCCGGCCTGCTCGGCACCGCCGCGATCGCGCGGCGCGTGGCCGCCGAAGACCTCCCCGCCGGGCCGCGGTGAACGCGCGCGACGCCAGCACCGGCTCCCTCGGCGACGATCCGCGCCTGCGCTTCCTCGCCTACGACAGCGTCGAGCAATGGGCCTGGGCCAGCGCCGTGGCCTTGGCCGGCGAGTTGCGCCGCAAGCTCGAACAGCAGCCGCGCGCGCGCCTGCTGCTGTCCGGCGGCAAGACCCCGGCGCCGGTGTACGAGGCGCTGGCGCGCGCGCCGCTGGAATGGCAGCGCGTGGACGTCGGCCTGGTCGACGAGCGCTGGCTGCAGCCCGACGATCCCGACAGCAACGCGCGCCTGGTGCGCGAAAGCCTGCTGCGCGACCACGCCGCCGCCGCCCGCTTCGAAACCATGACCCGCGCCGGACGCAGCATCGAGGACGTGGTCGCCGCCGCCAACCTGCACGCCCGCCAGCCGGCCGACGTGGTGACGCTGGGCATGGGCGAGGACGGCCATACCGCCTCGCTGTTCCCGCGCATGCACGGCCTGGCCGCGGCGCTGGCCGCGCCGCAGCCCTATGTCGCCGTCGACGCCAGCGGCTGCGCGGGCGCGGGCGCCTGGAACCGCCGCATCAGCCTGACGCCCGCCGGACTGCGCCCGGCCGGCATGCGCCTGCTGCTGATCCGCGGCGACTCCAAGCGCAGGCTGCTCGAGCGCGCGCTGGCCGGCGACGACCTCATGGAACTGCCGATCCGGCTCGCGTTCACCGTGCCGGGCGCCTCGCTGCTGGTGCACTGGTGTCCGTGATGCCGCGCGCGCTCCTCCGCTCCGACGACGCGAAACGCAAACGCGGACGAGACCGGCAACGATGGGGCGCATGATGTCCAACGGGCATCGGCCCCCGCTCCGCTCCCCCACCCGCTCCAGCCCTTTCCGCCAATGAGCCTGCATCCCCGCATCGCCGCCGTCACCGACCGCATCCGCAAGCGCAGCGCGCCATCGCGCGCCGCCTACCTGGCCGGCATCGAGGCCGCGCATCGCGACGGGCCGATGCGCACGCGCCTGTCCTGCGGCAACCTCGCGCACGGCTTCGCCGCCTGCGGCCCCACCGACAAGGGCCGCCTGCGCGCCGATGCCGCGCCCAACCTCGGCATCGTCAGCGCCTACAACGACATGCTCTCGGCGCACCAGCCGTTCGAGCGCTATCCCGAGACGATCCGCAGGATCGCGCGCGATCTCGGCGCCACCGCCCAGGTCGCCGGCGGCGTGCCGGCGATGTGCGACGGCGTCACCCAGGGCCGCGCCGGCATGGAACTGTCGCTGTTCTCGCGCGACGCGATCGCCCAGGCCGCCGCGATCGGGCTGTCGCACGACATGTTCGACAGCACGCTCTACCTCGGCGTCTGCGACAAGATCGTGCCGGGGCTGCTGATCGGCGCCCTCGCCTTCGGCCATCTGCCGGCCGTGTTCGTGCCCGCCGGACCGATGACGCCCGGCATTCCCAACAAGAAGAAGGCGGAGGTGCGCGAGCGCTACGCCGCCGGCGAGGCGACCCGCGAGGAACTGCTCGAGGCCGAGGCCGCGTCCTACCACGCGCCCGGCACCTGCACCTTCTACGGCACCGCCAATTCCAACCAGGTGCTGCTCGAGGCGATGGGCGTGCAGCTGCCCGGCGCCTCCTTCGTCAATCCGGACACGCCGCTGCGCGAGGCGCTCACGCGCGCGGCCACCGAGCGTGCGCTGCGCATCAGCGCGCTCGGCGCCGACTACCGGCCGTTCGGGCGCCTGATCGACGAGCGCGCCATCGTCAACGCGCTGGCCGCGCTGATGGCCACCGGCGGCTCCACCAACCACACCATCCACTGGGTCGCGGTGGCGCGCGCGGCCGGCATCGTGCTGACCTGGGACGACATCGACGTCATCTCGCAGGCGGTGCCGCTGCTGGCGCGCGTGTACCCCAACGGCGAGGCCGACGTGAACCGCTTCGCCGCCGCCGGCGGCATCGCCTTCGTGTTCCGCGAGCTGCTCGACGCCGGCCTGATGCACGAGGATATTCCCACCGTCGTCGCCGGCGGCATGCGCGCCTACTGCGACGAGCCGCGCCTGCAGGACGGCGCACTGGCCTACTCGCCCGCCGTGGAGGCCAGCGCCGACAGCGCGGTGGTGCGCCCGGTCTCCGACGCGTTCGAGGCACAGGGCGGACTGCGGCTGCTGCGCGGCAATCTCGGCCGCTCGCTGATCAAGCTCTCGGCGGTGAAGCCGGAATTCCGCCGCATCGAGGCGCCCGCGGTGGTCGTCGACACCCCGCAGGCGCTGAACAAGCTGCACGCGGCCGGCGGCCTGCCGCAGGACTTCGTCGCCGTGGTGCGCTACCAGGGCCCGCGCGCCAACGGCATGCCCGAGCTGCATTCGCTGGCGCCGCTGCTGGGCATGCTGCAGAACCAGGGGCGACGCGTGGCGCTGGTCACCGACGGCCGCCTGTCCGGCGCCTCGGGCAAGATCCCGGCCGCCATCCACATCACCCCGGAGGCCGCGCGCGAAGGCCCGATCGGCAAGCTGCGCGAGGGCGACATCATCCGCCTGGACGGCGAGGCCGGCGTGCTGGAGGCGCTGGTCGACGCCGAGGAATGGAACGCGCGCGCGATCGCGCCCAACACCGCGCCGCACGCGCACGACCTGGGTCGCAACCTGTTCGCCTACAACCGTGCCATGGTGGGACCGGCCGATCGCGGCGCGCTGTCGATCTCCTGCGGTCCGCCCTCGGCCGACGGCAGCCTCTGGGAATACGACGCCGAATACGACCTCGGCCACGACGCGGCCGCGGCCGAAGCGCCGCACGAGGCCAAGGATGCGTGATGCGGATCCCTCCGCAAGAGCCCGCACGTCCTTCAATGCGGGTCCTTCCGCAAGAGCCCGCACGTCCTTGTGCGGACAATCCAATGCGGGGTTTCCCGCGAGCGCCCGCGCCTGCGGGCGGCCCCTTCGACCCTGACGATCCGCGATGACTCTCGAAGACTCCCAGCAGCAAGCCGAATCCCTGCTCCGCGCCGCCGGCATCCTGCCGGTGGTCACCGTCGACAGCGTCGATCAGGCCAAGCGCCTGGCGGACGCGCTGCTCGGCGGCGGGCTCACCGCCCTCGAGCTCACGCTGCGCACGCCGGTCGCGATCGAGGCGCTGGCGGCGCTGAAGCGCGCGCTTCCGGACATCGTGATCGGCGCAGGCACCGTGCTCACGCCCGAGCAGATCCGCGCCTCGACCGACGCCGGCGCCGACTTCCTTGTCACGCCCGGCACACCGCCGGCGTTGGCCGACGCCCTGGCGCAGGCACCGATCCCGGCCGTGCCGGGCGGTGCCACGCCCAGCGAGTTTCTGGCGCTGATGGCGCGCGGCTTCCGCGTCTGCAAGCTGTTCCCGGCCAGCGCCGTGGGTGGGCTGGCCATGCTCAAGGGCCTGGCCGGACCGCTGTCGGGACTCAGGCTGTGCCCCACCGGCGGCATCGCCGAGGACAACGCCGCCGAGTTCCTGGCACAGCCGAACGTGGTGTGCATCGGCGGTTCGTGGATGGTGCCCAGGGCCTGGCTCGATGCCGGCGCATGGGACAAGGTGCGTGAGAGCGCGGCGCGCGCGGCGGTACTGGTGGCGGCGGCGCGCGAACGCGCGGGCGGATAGGCGCCCGCGCGATGTCCCCACGATCGCCCGGGAGGGCGTTCGGTCAGGGACAGGGAACGAACACGATGCGCGAGGGGCCGGATCGCGAGCCCCAGGTGATCGGACCGCCATTCGGGCAGCTGTAGTACACATACCAGCCCGTCACGGTCTCCTCTCCGGTGAATGCCGATTCGATCACCGAGCCGTAGTACTCGACGACCCCGGCATGTCCGGCCGGCGGCAAGGGATAGGCGTAACTTCCCCCCGACAGCGATGCAACGGCAAGCACGCCCGCCAGCGCCCAGCGGCGCGGACGGAACGACAACACGGTCCTCTGTTTCATGCCTTCTCTCCTGAGATGTTGTTGGCATCACGGCAGCCGGCCGGCAAGCGCGCGGCGGGCTGCGCGGCCATCCTAGGACACGCGCACGCGGCTGGATTTCACGCCGGCATCACGGCCGCGCCGGGTGCTGCGCGGGACGTTGCCGGGCATCGCCCTACTGCGTTCCGCGCCGGGTCAGGCGCAATCCGTAGCCGTCGGCGCGCCAGGCCCAGGCCTGCAGCGCGAACCAGCCCAGCAGCAGCCAGCCGAGCTGCCATTCCAGCGCGTTCTCGACGCGCTCGCGCAGCGCGGAATCGTCGGGCAGCGTCGAGGTGGCCGCGACGCTCGCCACGCCCAGCAGCAGCATCGCCGCGCACAGCCCGACCATCGCGCGCGCGATCCGCGGCTGCAGGCGTGCGCTCCGCATCGACAGGCGCATGAAGCCCAGTTGCGCCAGGAAGCCGAAACCGAAGTAGACGATGACGCCGTAACGCCGCAGGAAGCGGTAGGTCTCCCCGTCCGTGCCCAGGAAGGTGGCGTAGACGGCAAGCGCCAGGCCCGAGCCCAATCCAAGCCCCATGCATAGCGTCGCGGCGCACGCACTGTCCGCATCGCGTACCCATTCGCGCATCAGCCACCAGTTCAGCAGATGCAGCGCCGCGCAAGGCAGCATCGCCAGGCGGAACAGGTGATTGCCCAGGCCATGCCGCGCCGCCCGGCTGATCGAGACGCAGCCGTCCCACACCGGCACGCAGGCGGGGATCAGGCCGTCGCGGATCGACAGCCACCAGGCCAGGTGCACCCCGCCCAGGAACAGCAACGCGATCGCCAGCGGCAATGGCCAAAGGGGAACGCTGGAGGCTCGCTGCGACTCGGGCATGGCGGGCGCGGCATGGGGCCGACGCTGGGAATGGCGCCTTCGCGGCGAATCTATCAGCCGGCGCGCAGACTCGCACGCGGCGGTCGGCACACCGTCGCGAAAATCCAGGCCGCCGGCAGGATGCGCGCGCCACGGCTGCTTGCGCTCATCCAAAGATGCTGCTCACGCCGCAACCGCTCACCCCGCGGCGCCCCACAGTTTCGCCGCCTCCTCGACGATGACGTCCGGACGTTCCTCCGGAAACAGCAGCTTCTCGCCGGCCAGGCGGCGCACGCCGCGCGAGCCGCCGAGGGTGCGGTCCAGGTAGTCCGGGCTGGCCGAAGAAAAAATGGTGTCGTCGAGACCCCAGACGATGCGCGCCGGCACCCGGCTGCGCCGCAGATCGGCGGCGATGCCGATCATGGGATTGCGCTCCAGCCCGATCGTATAGGCGTCGAGCAGCGCCTTGCGGCGCGGCGAACTCACCAGCGGCGCGAAGTTGTAGTCGATCGCCTCGTCGGTGGGATGGCGCGGGTCGGCATATACGATGCGGCTGTCCAGGCGCGCCTGTGCCTTGTCGCGCAGCTGCGGCAGGAGCTGCAGGTCGGCGAGCGTGCCGGCGTGCGCGCGTTCCAGGGTTTCCTTCAGCGCCGCCGGCGGGCTGTCGGGCTCGGTGTCGCAGTTGGTCAGCAGCAGGCTGCGCACGCGGTCGGGATGGCGCACCAGGAACAGCTGCGCGGCCTGCCCGCCGCTGTCGCTCGCCACCAGGTCGACGCGATCGATCGACAGGGCGTCCAGGAACGCCGCCATCATCTCGACCTGCGCATCCGGCGCCACGCTCTGCCCCTCCGCCACCTCGGTGTAGCCCAGCCCCATCAGGTCCAGCGCGATGCAGCGGCGATGCGCCGACAACGGCCCCAGCACGCCGCGCCACTGGAACCCGCTGAGCAGGTAGGCGTGCACGAACAGGGCCGCCTCTCCGCTGCCGCGCTCGACGTAGGCGATCCTGCCGAAGCGGGTCTCGGCCAGGCGCCGCGTGGCATGGAAGTCCGCGGCGGTCAGTGCGCGCCCGGCGTTCCCCTGCTCCGCTTTCGATCCCCCGGTTCCGTGACGCAGGTCCGCTCGTGGCGCGCAGGCGCCGACGACACTGCCCGCGGCCGCGATGCCGCTCCACATCAGGAACTGTCTGCGCCTCATTCCGGTCTCCATGCAGGGTTGAGGCCCGCATGCTGGCAGTCCCGGCCACGCCGCCGCGCGCACGCAAGGACGATGCGGGGCACGAATGGATGTTTTTCCCGCGTCAGAGAGTCCGTCACCAGGAATCCGTCCGATGAGCGAAGCGCCCCTGCACTCTCCCCCGCCACCGGCGAACCCCGGCGATCGCGGCCTCGCCGCTGGCGCGCTGCTCGGCATGCTGACGGTCCCTGCCCCCGCCGGGCACATCGAACCGCCGGTCGACGAAGCCTGCCACACGCTCGACCTGCATCTCGGCCAGCCGGTCCTGGTGACCACGCGGATGGACGAGCGCCAGCAGCGCGGCCTGCAGGTGCAGGGACATTGCTCCATCGTGCCCGCCGGCGCGGCGCACCGCTGGTTCTTCGAGGCCGATGCCGAAGCGCTATTGCTGCGGCTCACCCCGGCGCTGCTGCGCGAGAGCGCCGAGGCGATGGGCCTGGGCGCGCGGTGCGCCGAGCTGGTCCCCACGGTGCGGATGCGCGATACGCAGATCGAGCGGATCGGCTGGCTGCTGCAGGCCGAACACCTGGACGGATGCCCGAACGGCCGCCTGTTCTCCGATGGCCTGGCCACCGCGCTGGCGGCGAGGCTGCTGACGCTGCAATCCGGTCGCGAGCCGTCCTCGCCCCGGAACGCGCGCGCGCTGCCGGCCTGGCGCCTGCGCAAGGTCGTCGACTACATCGAGGCGCATCTGGAGCGGAATCTGTGCCTGGCCGAACTTGCCGGCGTGGCCGGGTTCAGCCCTTCGCATTTCAAGCCGCTGTTCAAGCAGGCGGTCGGCATGTCCGCGCATCGCTTCGTGCTCGAGCGGCGCGTGGCGCGCGCGCGGGAACGCCTGCTCGACGGCCGGGCCAGCCTGGCCGACATCGCGCAGGAAACCGGCTTCGCGCATGCCAGCCACATGGCCCGCTGCATGCGCCGCGTGCTCGGGCTGAGCCCGTCGCAAATCGCCAACGCCCGCCGCTGAGGCTTGGCGTCGGCCTCCGCCGACGCGCCGTGGACCCGACCGGCTTCGCGAACTCACTCGCGGGCGATCTCGACCGTCGCCGGCAGCGCCTGGATGCGCAGCTCGCCGGCCCGCCAGGACGCCGGCTTGCCGTTGATCCTCGCCTGGCCCGGCTCGCCCGCGTACGGCCACGGCAGCACCAGGCCGCCGGCGGGCAGGCGCAGTCCGGCGGGAACCTGCAGGGTCAAGGCGCGGGCATCCGCACGCAGCGTGTAGCCCAGCGCACCCTGGGGCGTGCGCAGGCCGCGGATCGACACCCCCTCGCCCTCGAACCAGCCCGCCGGCAGGCCGGCCGCCAGGACGATGCTGTCGTCGATCTCGCGCGAGTAGGCGAACATGTCCAGCGCCGAGCGCACGAAGTCCGAGGCCACCCAGGCGTGCGGCAGGTCGCCGACGAAGAACGGCTTGCGCGGCGTGCGCGAGACCACTTCCGCCCACTGGTTCCACGGCTGCGGCGCGCGGTCGCCGAAGAAGAACTCGGTCGCCTCCCAGGCGCGCTCGCGCCAGCCCAGGCGCACGAAAGCGGCGACGTTGCGCCATTCGTAGGGCGTGTAGTCCTTCCATTCCCGCTTGCCTTCGCGCCGCTGCACGAACTCGCGCCAATAGCGCTCGAAGCCGTTGTGCAGCAGCTCGGCCGGCAGCCGCCCCTGCTCGCCGCCGGGCGCCAGGGCGATGGTGGTGGAGGTGGGATCGAAGTCGCCCAGTTCGGCGGCCCCCGGCAGGTAGTCGATGCCGTGCCGCCGCGTGGCCGCGCGCAGCGAGGCGTACAGGTCGTCGCGGAACTGGTCGCGCGAAGCGGCGAACCGCCTGGCGGCCGCGTCCTCGCCCAGCCACTGCGCGATCTGCACCGCGTCCTTGTAGCCGCGCAGCGCCCAGAAGTTGTCCCAGTACGAGTGCATCGGCTTGGCCGAATAGCCCTCGTGGCTGATCGAGGCCGGCATCATGCCGTAGAAGGCCGGATCGCGCGCGCGGTTCTCCTCGGTGCGCTCGCTCAGGCGCAGCTTCTCCATGTACGCGAAGGCGCCGGTGACGTGCGGCCACATCCTGCGCAGGAACGCCTTGTCGCCGTCGTAGCGGTACAGCTCGGCGATGTTGAAGATCAGCTCGCCGTGGCTGTCGTTCTCCGGCACCGGATCGCTGCCGCGGGCGTCGACGCAGCACGGCACCATGCCGTCCTTGAACTGGTAGGGCGCGTACCAGTCGACGTACTCGCGCACCACCTCCTCTCGCCCCATGCGCAGCAGGCCTTCGGAGATCATCGCGCCGTCGCGGATCCAGCTGCGCGCGTAGGAGCGCGTGCCCGGCTGCAGGCGCGGGCCGATGCGCGAGATCAGCATGTGCGCGGTGGCGGTGCGCAAGGTATCGGCCAGCGCCTGGCCCTGCGCCGGGACGGCGATGCGCACGCGGTCGAGCTTGTCGCGCCATTGCGCGGCCACGGCCGCCTCGGCGCGCGCCGGGTCGAACCCGGCCAGGTCCGGCAGCGCGCCCGTCATCGGCGCCACCCAGGCGAATTCGCGGCGCTCGCCCGGCGCCAGCTCCATTTCGTAGACCCAGGCGCCCGACGCCAGGCCGGTGGGATCGCGCACCGCCGAGGACGCGCGCGGGTATTCGCCGGCCAGCCGTTCCACGGCGCTGCCCTCGTCGAAGGCCTGCGAGAAGTGCGCATCGGCCGGCTGCAGCGCGCTCGCGCGGATCTTGCCGTCGATCTCCATCGTCCGCTCCCCGGCATGCAGCGTCGAGATCGCGCTGACGCCGCCGGTGGTGCTGAGGAACTGGGTGGGCGGATTGA
The DNA here is from genome assembly GCF_022662575.1 of Luteimonas aquatica. Lineage (GTDB taxonomy): Bacteria > Pseudomonadota > Gammaproteobacteria > Xanthomonadales > Xanthomonadaceae > Luteimonas > Luteimonas aquatica. Next base: position 715,043 of record NZ_JALBFU010000001.1, read on the forward strand.
CCTGCAGCGGCCGCGCGACCAGCGCCAGCGCCAGCTTGCGCGGTTTCGGGGACGTGTTGGCGATCGCATAGCGTCCGACCAGTTGCGATCGCGCCGGGTCGCCCTGCGCGAAGGCGGTCGTCTCCAGGGTGAAGCCGGCGTGCTTCCAGGTCACGCGCGGGATGGGCAGATAGCCGTCGCGCAGGGACTGCGTCACCTGCACGTCGTTCCAGGTCACCAGCTTGCCGCCGTCGAGCACGAACGGCTCGATGCTGAGGCCGCCCTTGCCCAGTTCGATCGCGCCGTCCTCGCCGACCAGCCCCTGTTCGGTGCCGCCGTCGAGGCCGACGATGGTCCAGTACGGCTGCTCGCCGCTGAATCCGCGCGGATAGCGGCCGCGCGGCACGTGGGCGGCGACCGACTTGACGAAATCGTTGGGCGTGGCCGCGTAGGCGAGCGGCTGCAGCGCGATGTCCGCCAACGCGGCGCGCTGCCCGCCCGCCGCCTCCAGCGTGAGGCGCAGGTAGCGCGCCTCGGATTCCGGCAGCGCGATATCGTCGCGGCCGCCGTCGCTGAAGCGCACCTTGCGCACCTCGCTCCAATGCATGCCGTCGTCCGAGATGGCGATTCGGTAGCCGGGAACGAAGGTTCCGGACGCCCACTCCAGCACCACGCCGCCGAATTCGCGCACGCTGCCGAGATCGAGCGTGAGCGAAGGCTCGCCCTCCAGCACGGGATTCCAGGCCGTCGCGGCCTTTCCATCGACCGCATTGGCCGCCTCGTCCTGCGACGCCGTGGCGGTGGCCGTCGCGCGCAGGGGCGAATCGTCCTGTTTCGGCAGCGCCTCGAACGTCAGGCTGTCGAAGCAGACCGAGCCCTTCCCGCCCACGCTGTTGTAGAGGGTGAACTCCAGCTTCGCGCTGCGCCGCAGGGTCCGGTCGGGATCCGGCCCCCAGGCCTTGTCGATATGGCGTTTCTTGTAGCGGACCTGCGTCCACTGCTCGGGAAACGCATATTTCGGCCGGTTGACCCACCAGACGTTGTCGCCGCTGGCGTCGACGAATTTCATCTGCAGGTCGTTGGCCGGCGAATCGCCGCGCAGGCGGAACGCAAACGCGTAGTTGTCCGGATAGTCGATCGCCAGATCGCGCTGGATGCCGGCATAGCCGGAGACGCCGTTGAAATCGTAGTCCAGGCACAGCGCCGCGCCGTCGGGCCCGTCGACGCGGCGCAGCGCGCCGCTGACCTGGTTGGAGGTGACCACGCGCCAGGCCGTGGCATCGTCGAAGCCGTCGAGCATCCGCGGCGCCGCGGGCGGCTGGGCGCAGGAAGCCGTGGCGAGGAAGGCGGCAAGAAGGACGAGGCGGGCGTTGGGCATGGGTCCGGGGTGTCGTTGCGGAGGCTGGTTGTTGTCGTCGGGTGTTGGCCGGGCATTTGGGGCCGCAGCGGGCGCCTTGTGGTCGCCCGCTACTCCGAATCGTTTCCTGCGGCCATCCATGGCGACGCATGTCGACTTCGGAACGTCCGGCCCGGCCATCCATGGCCGGGCGTTCGGGGCCGCAGCGGGCGCCTTGTGGGCGCCCGCTGGCGCGCGGCCCCTCACCCCTTCACGCTTCCCAGGAGGAGGCCCTGGATGTAGTGCCGCTGCAACACGAGGAACAGCAGCAGCACCGGCACGATGGTCACCACCGATCCGGCCATCATCAATTCGTTGTCCTGCACGTGCTCGCGCGAGAGCGAGGCCAGGGCCACCGGCAGCGTCTGCAGCTCCTGGTTGCTGAGCACGATCAGCGGCCACATGAAGTCGTTCCAGGCGCCGAGGAAGCTGAAGATCGCCAGCGTCACCAGGATCGGCTTGAGCACCGGCAACACGATCTGGAAGAAGATGCGGAACTCCCCCGCCCCGTCGATGCGCGCAGCCTCCAGCAGCTCGTCCGGAATCGAGCGCGCGTACTGGCGCACCAGGAAGATGCCGAAGATCGCCGCCATGCCCGGCACGATCGCGCCGGCATAGGAATTCACCAGCCCCATCGTCTTGAGCAGCAGGAACAGCGGCATCATCGCCACCTGCGCCGGGATCACCAGCGCCGCCATCAGCGCGCGGAACGTGCGCTCGCGCCCGGCGAACTTCAGCTTCGCGAAGGCGTATCCGGCCATGGTGTTGAACAGCAGCGACAGCAGCGTCACGCAGGTCGAGACCAGGAAGCTGTTGGCCAGGTAGCGCCCCATGCCGGCCTTCTCGAACAGTTCGCGATAGTTGTGCAGCGTGGCCTGGGCCGGCAGCAGCGGCGGCGGGAAGTGCCCGGCCTCGCCGGTCTGCATGAACGAGACCGACAGCATCCACAGCAGCGGCGCCAGGCTGAACACCGCCAGCGCGATCAGCAGCCCGTTGACGGCGGCGGCGGCCAAACGGTGGCGCATCATTCCACCCCCTTGCGCCGCGCGAACCAGAACAGCGCGCTGGACACCGCCGTCATCAGCGCGAACAGCAGGAAGGCTACCGCCGAGGCGTTGCCCAGATTCCACCACTTGAAGCCTTCCTCGTACATCAGGTACAGCACGCTCTTGGTGCTTTCCAGCGGTCCGCCCTGCGTCATCACGTAGGGCTCGGCGAACAGCTGGAAGTAGCCGGCCATGGTGAGGATGCCGACCAGCAGCAGGATCGGCCCGAGCATGGGCAGGGTGACGTGGCGGAACTGCTGCGGCGCCGAGGCGCCGTCGATGCGCGCCGCCTCGTACAGGTCCTCCGGGATCGCCTGCAGCCCGGCCAGGAAAATGATCATGTTGTAGCCGAAGTTCTTCCACACGGCGAACACGATGATCGCCGGCATCGACCAGCGCGGATCGCCGAGCCAGTCGATCGGATCGACGCCGAGCAGCGACAGCCCGTAGTTGATCAGCCCGTAGCGGGTATGGAACAGATAGCGCCAGATCACCGCCACCGCGACCACCGTGGTCACCACCGGCGCGAAATAGGCGGTGCGGAAGAAGCCCTTGAAACGCCCAAGCCTGGAATGCAGCAGCAGGGCCGCCCCCAGCGAGACCGCGATCGACAGCGGCACGCCCACGACCACGAAGTACAGGGTGTTGCCGAGCGTCTTCCAGAACAGCGGGTTGTGCAGCAGGCCGAGGTAGTTGTCGAAGGCGACGAAGCGCAGGTTGTCCGGATCGGCCAGCGCGTAGATGTCGAAATCGGTCAGGCTCAAGCCGAGCGCGGCCAGCACCGGCACGAAGAAGAACACGCCGATCACGATCAGCGCCGGCGCGACGAACACCCAGCCCGCGACGCCGCCCCTCATGGCCGCGCGGCCTCGGGCGCGCGGTGGTCCAGCATCCAGCGGCGCTTTTCCAGGATACGGTCCGCGCGCCGGTCGAGTTCGGCCGCCGCCTCGTCCACGCTCATGCGATCGTTGGCCAGCTGTTCGCCCACCAGCCGCAGCTCGGTGGCGATGCGCTCCCACTCCGGCACCTTCGGCGTCGGTTTCGCGCGTTCGAGCTGGACGCGGTAGGCCCGGGCGTAGGGGTCGCCCGACAGCGAGGCCGCCTGCCAGGGCGAGCGCCGCGACGGCAGGTTGCCGGTGAGGCCGTGGAAGCGCACCTGCACCTCCGGACGCGACAGGTAGGCGATCAGTTTCCAGGACGCCGCCTTGTGGCGGGAGCTGCGGAACACCACGAAACTGGTCCCGCCCGCCACCGAGGCGCCCGGGCCGTCGGGCCCGGGCAGCGGCATCGTCATCCACGCGCCGGCCAATTCGGGCGGAAGCCGCTTCTTGAATTCGGCGATGTTCCACGGCCCGTTGACGTAGAAGGTGTAGTAGCCCTTGCCGAACTCGTCCCAGACGTTGGAGATCGCGGTATTGGCCACCTTCGGCGCCCAGTCGTTGTCGAAGATCTCCTTGTAGAACGCCAGCGTGCGCTTGAATCCCGGGCTGCGGAAATTGCCGTAGCGGCCGTCCTCGCGCAGCAGCGGCTCGGGCTGCTGGATCGCCAGGTTCAGCAGCGGCTCGAACTCGTTGAGCGGCAGCAGGATCGCGTAGCGCTTGGGGCCGACCATGCGCTTGATCGCCGCCAGCGCCGTGCGCCATTCGTCCCAGTTCGCCGGCGGCTTGCCGATGCCGGCCTCGCGCAGCAGATCGGTCCGGTAGAACGGCAGCCGCGTCTCCACGTACCACGGCACGGCATAGGTCTTGCCGCCGATCACGCCGCTGTCCCAGGCGCTGGGGTAGTAATCGCCCTGGTCGAAGCCGGCGGTGGCGCCGATTTCCTCGTCCAGCGGCTCCAGCGCGTCGAGTTCGGCGAACTCGGGAATCCAGGTGTTGCCGATCGGCGTCACGTCCGGCAGCGAATCGCCGGCGAAGGCGGTCAGCAGCTTCTCGTGCGCGGACAGCACCGGCATCTGCTGCAGCTGCACGTCGATCTCCGGATGCAGCCGCTCGAAGTCCTGGACGATCGGAACGATCGCCTCGCCCTCGTAGCCCATCACCCAGAACTTCACCGGCTCGCGCCCCTGCCCCTGCTGGGCGCAGGCGGCCGTCATCAGCAGCAGGCCGCCCATGCAGGCGCGCGACAGCCAGCGGCCCGCCTGTCGCGCGAGCGGCGGGGACCGTCGTCCGCGCGAGGCCTGCATCGGGGCTACCGCTTTTCCGTCGCGGGCTTGCCGCGGCCGTCCTGTGCCTTGGCGGGCTTCGCGGCGGGCTTCGCGGCGGCCTTGCCCGCCGTCTTCGCATCGGCCGGCTTGGCCTGCGCCGGCTTGTCCGCGGCTGCCTTCGCCGCCTCCTGCTTGTCGGCTTCGTCGAGCCAGCCGCCGGTGAACCCGGCCCGCTTGAGGCCTTCGCGGATGTACGGGCTGCGCTTCATCAGGTTCCAGACGAAGCCGCTGCGGTAGTTGGCGATCATCGTCAGGATCGGCCCTTGGTCGATGCCGATGTAGTCGCTCGCGACCCAGCCCTTGTCCGGCACCTGGCGTCCGGTCTTCAGCGGGATGTCGTAGTTGAAGCTGGGATTGAAGGCGTCCAGGAAACCGTAGCTGGAATACAGGAAGTCGCCGTAGCGATCGTGCATCGCCTGCGCCGCCGGGATCACGATCTCCGGCGCGAACACCAGCGAGCCGAGCGCGGCGGTCGGCGCGATCGTGCCGTCGTCGAAGGCGTCGCGCAGGCCGGCGCCGCGGGCGCTGTAGTGGCGGAACTCGCGCTGCTCGCCGTTGTACTCCTGCATCGTGCGCTGCGGCCCGTCGCTGGCCGTCAGCCCCCAGACGTCCTCGCCGTAGTCCTTCCACTTCATCGGGTTCTCGATGGCGTAGGTGCGCTGGGCATAGGTGGCGCGGCGGCTGTTGTCGAAGTAGTCCATGTCGCGGCCGCGCATGTATTCGTCGCGGATGCCGCGGAAGTCGATCCAGACGTGGCTGTACTGGTGGCCGAACAGCGGCGCGAAGCTCAGGTACACCTCGCCCTCGTACTGGCCCCAGCTGTGGTCGTAGCTGGCGGTCCAGGCCCTCCAGGCGTCCGGCTCGATCGGATGCGTGGGCGATCCGAGCGCCAGGATGTAGACCAGCATCGCCTCGTTGTATCCGGCCCAGTCGTGGTTGATGAAGCCGCTTTCCGGATACCAGCCCATCGAGATCAGCGGCGGGCGCTGCTGCAGCCAGGGCCATTCCACGCGCTTGTACAGCGTGTCGGCCAGCTCGCGGATTTCCTTCTCGCCCGCGTCGTCGCGGTCGTAGTACTGCTGCGTGAACAGCACGCCCATCATCAGCAGGCCGGTGTCCACGCTCGACAGCTCCACCCAGGGCGCGCGCCGCGTGCCGTCCTGCATGTCGAGGAAGTGGTAGTAGAAGCCCTTGTATCCGGTGCGCCCTTCCTTCTGCGGCCCCATCCTGGCGTCGCGCAGGAAGCGCAGCGTCACCGCCGTGCGCTCCACCGCCTGCCGGCGGCTGATCCAGCCGTTCTCCACGCCGATCGGATAGGCGGTCAGCGCGAACCCGATCGAGGCGATGCTGGCGAACGGGCGCGAGGGGAAGCGGTCCGGCGTCATGCCGTTGACTTCGTTGGTGGTGTCCCAGAAGAACTGGAAGGTGCGCCGCTCGATGTCCCTGAACAGCGGCGGCAGCGGCGGCGGCCCCTGCGGCTTGTCGTCGGCGGGCGCGGCCTGCTGCGCGCCTTGCGCGTCCGCCTTCCCCGCCTCGGCGGGCGCCGCCGGCGGCGGCGCCGAGGCGGAGGACGATGGCGGCTTCGGCGTCGCCTCCTCCCGCTTGCCGCATCCGGCCAGGAACAGCGCCGTCAACGCGCACAGGATCAGGAGATTGCGGAAGCTGCCGGAGTGCATCGTGAAAAGACCCTCTTGATATGCAAAACCGGGCCGCCCGCGCGCGGGCGGCCCGAAGGACTTACCAGCTCAGACCGAACGAGAGCTTGAAGGTTCGTGGCAGGTTCGCAAGGATCTCGTCGTTGCTCCGCCTGCCGAAATCCGGGTTCTGGCCCTTGTTGCCCGCCTGGAAGTTCACGTAGCTGTGATCATTGGTGACGTTGAAGACGTCGCCGCGCACGCGCAGCTTCATGCTGTCGCTCATCTTCCATTCCTTCTGCACGGCGATGTCCAACTGGCGCTGGCGGGCATCATCGAAATAGTAGGTGTCGAAGAAGCCCGCACCGCAGCCTGGCGCTCCGACCGGAGTCCGCGTGCAATTCAGGCCATCCTTGCCAGGCGGGCTGGCCAACGTCAGCTTCGCCGAGAATTGTAGGCCCCAGTACTCGGCAATGCCGGTCGCGACGAAGCGATGCTTCGAGATGCCGACCGACGGCACGAATGCGACATCGTCGAGGTTCGGATAGTCAAACGAATAGTGCTCGTCGAAGCTGGCGGAGTTGCCGCGGTTCTCCTTGGCATCGCTATAGGTATAGGCAAGCGTGACGCCCCAGGGGGATTCCTTGGTGAACGGCTTGTCGAGAGAGAGCAGAACCTGGGTGATGCGGGTTTCGATCGCGTTGTCGGCCAGGATGATGCTGCCAAACCCGGGAAGCGGGAAGCCGCCAGGCGAGTTTCCGAAGCTGGCGCCCGGCGGGTAGTACGAACCGTCCTCGCGACGGTTACCCAGCGTGAAGAGGATGCCGTCGTGGCTCTCGATATAGGCCACCGCCGCGGACGAATTCCAATCATTCCCGAGCAGAGTGAACGAATTCCGCATACCCAGGCTGAACTGGTCCGAATACGGCACCTTTAGGTCGTTGTTGACCAAGTCAACTTCGGCACCCCGCCCGCCCTGGCCGACCAGGCCGTAGAGGAAATCCCGATTGAAGAAGGATGGGTCGAAGTTGTAGCAATTGTTGGCCGGATTCGGCAAACAGGGATGGTTGGGCACGTTGAACTGGAACGTGTAGTTCTTGAATGCGTACTTCGATCTTTCCAGCGCCAGGTAATCGAACACGTTGCGGTCGAAGGAGCGGCCCGCGCCGCCGAAAATCACGTGCCTCTGGTCACCGAACAGGTCGTATGAGAAGCCAAGACGAGGCTGCCAGGCATCCTTGAACGCCTTGCGGTTCTTGCCCGTACTGATGTAGTCGTTGTAGTCGTAGTCGACATTGGGATTGTTGATGTTCGGCCATGCCCTCAGCGCCGCGACGATCTCCGGCGGCGTCACGTAGTTCTCGTAACTCGGCGTCGTTTCGTAGTCGTAGCGAAGGCCGATGTTGAGCAGCAGCTTGTCGGTGACCTCCCAGTCGTCCTGAATATAAATCCCATACTGCTTGTTTCTGGATTCGATATTGCGATTTCCGGAGTAGTCCGGCGCGAACTGCACCTCGTACGGGATGAATTGGTCGACCGAGGTATTTCCCGCAGCCAGATTGGCGTAATAGTCGTAGCGGAATTGCGGGTTGTAGGGCTGCTGCTCGAAAGCCCTGAGTTTGACGTCCTTGTATTTGAATCCCATCTTGATGGTATGCCTTTCCCAACCGGTGAAGGTCAGGTCGTCCTGCAGGCCAAACCCCTTCTGCCCCTTGTTCTGGAAATCGGAGCCGCCACCCAGCTTCAGGAAGGTGTCCAGCCTCGTGGGCGATTGCCCGATCGCGCCATCCTGCTCGAAGCCGACGATCTCCGCCCCATTGATCAGATTGATTGCACGCGGGTTATAGGTATCGTCCTCGAAGGTGATGTGCGCATCGTTGAGCCAGTTCTCCCCGCTGAACTGGTAGCGCAGGTCGTAGCGCTTGCTCTTGTTGTTGGTGACCTTGCCGTAGGAAGGCGTGTTGGGGCCGCTACCGATGTCGGCCACGTCGGTCTCGTCACGAACCTTGGCCGACAGCTCGATCAGGTGCGCATCTCCGGGCTGCCAGGTCAGCTTTCCGAACCAGAGATCCTCATTGAACGGCGCCGATGTCGTGGTCAGATAACTGGCGAGTTCCGGCGTCAGGTCCGCGGGATTGACGTTCGCACCGGTTCTCACGGTCTTGGGCCGGCTGAAATCCTTTCCTTCGTACGTGACGAAGAAGAACAGCTTGTCCTGCACGATCGGACCGCCCAGCGCCGCACCATATTGCTTTTCGATGGATTTGTTCTTGAAGCCCTGCTTTTCCTCGATGGGCGTCGACTCGCGCCAATCCCGAACCCCATTGATGTCCATGAAGACATCGCCGTGGAACTCATTGGTGCCGGACTTCGTCACCGCGGTCACGGCCGCGCTGCTGATCTGGTCGTATTCGGCCTTGTAGTTGGAAGTGATGACCTTGTATTCGCCGATCGCCAGCTGCGGAAAGGGGTTGCCCTGGCTCTGCGTCTGCCCACCGATACCGCCCGCGAGGGTATAGCTCTTCTGCCCGACGCCGTCGATGAAGACATTGACGCCGTTGGCGCTCTGCGCGCCGCTTTTTAGCTGCGTCGTGTTGTTGCCGCGCGTCTCGAACACCATGCCGGGCACGGTGTCGGCGAAGGCGAGGAAATTGCGCGAAGACTGCGGCAACGCCTGGATCTGCCGCTGCGTCACGTAGGTTGCCACTTCCGAGGTCTTGGTCTCCACCGCCGAGGTCGCGGTGACGCTGACCGTTTCCAGGTTGGTCGCCTCGCCCGTCGGCGCGGCCTCGGCCACGCCGCCGACGCCCAGATTCACCGTCGCGGTCTGGCCGACCTGCACCGTGATGTTCTGCGTGTTGGTCTTGCCGTTGGCGGCGACGTCGATCCGGTAGGTGCCCGGCGGCAGGCCGCCGAGCGAATAGCCGCCGTTCGCGGCCGACTGCACCTTGCGCGTCAGGCCGGTGGCGGTGTTGGTGGCGGTCACGGTGGCGCCGGCGGCGGGCGCCGAATCGGCCGAGACCTGGCCGCGGATGGTGGCGCCCGTGGATTGGGCGAGCGCTTGCGGCGCGGCAATCATCATGCAGCTGGCCAGAGCGCAGGCGAGCAGGCTCCGGTTCGGCCGATCTTGCGTTAGTCGCTTGAACTTCATCTCTCTCCCCTCCCAGGGCAATCGAATGGAACCCGATGACGGCGTCCCCCTGTTTTTCTAGTTTCCTTTCTGGTTTTCGGTGTTGCGTCGAACTCAGGCGGTGGAAGCCCGCACCATCAGTTGCGGCACCAGCGGCGCGACGTCCTCGCGCGGCCCGGCCTCGCCGGCGGCCGGATCGGCGGCGGCGTCCAGCAGCAGCCGCAGAGCGCGGCCGCCGAGCTCGGCGATGTCCACCCGCATCGTGGTCAGCGATGGGTGCACGTAGCGCGCGAGCGGAATGTCGTCGAAGCCGGCGATGCGGATGTCCTGCGGCACGCGCAGCCCGGCCTGGCTGAGCGCGAACAGGCAGCCCAGCGCCATCATGTCGTTGGCGGCGAACACGGCGTCCGGGCGGGACGGCGCGGCGAACAGCGCGCCGCCGGCGCGATGGCCCGAGGCTTCGTCGAAATCGCCCGGCAGGATCCAGGGCTCGGCGCCCGGCAGGCGCTCGGCCAGGGCGTCGCGATAGCCGCGCAGGCGTTCGCGGGCGTCGAAGTTGTCCTCCGGACCGGCGACGAAGGCGATGCGGCGGTGCCCGGCGCCGAGCAGGTGGTCCATCATGGCGCGCGCCCCGCCGTAGTTGTCCACGCGCAGCGACGGTTTGCCGTCCCCGGGGACGTCGCTGTTCATCAGCACGACCGGCATGGCCGGACTCAGGTTCTGCTCCAGGGAGGCGCTGGCGCCCACGAACGGGGACATCAGCAGCAGGCCGTCGACCCGGCCGCGCATCGCCCGCAGCGCCTCGCCCTGCTCCTCGGGGTTGCCGTGGTAGCTGGACACCAGCAGGTGCAGGCGGCGCTCGCGGGCCACCTGGTCGATGCCGCGCATCAGTTCCGAGAAGAACTCGCCGTACAGGTCCGGCAGCACCACGCCGATGGTATGGGTGCGGCGGCTGCTCAGGCTGCGCGCGGCGTGATGGGGGCTGTAGCGGAGCTGGTTGGCGACGTGAAGGACACGCTCACGCACGGCCTTGGCGACGTTCTCGTGCCCATTCAGCGCCCGGGAAACCGTGGCGACGGACACATTGGCCTGTCTTGCAACATCTTTGATGGTGACCGCCACGCATCCTCCCGAGCCGTTGCGCCTTCCCAACCGCAGGGACTGTAAACGTTTACAAAGCGTGATGTAAAGCCGGCCGTCCCTGATCCCGGACCAGACTGAACAGGACGAGCCCTGGCCTGCCGATCACCCCCGGGATTGCTGCGATGCGGCAGAAATCTGCGCGCGGCGTCACGCTTCCCGCCCGAAAACACCGCATTCAGCTTTCCGCGCGGATCGACAGGGCATGGATATCGGTCGCCATCAGGCCGCCGAGGGCGGCGTAGACGGCGCGGTGGCGGGCCAGCGGCGCCATGCCGGCGAAGCGCGCGCTGACGATGCGCACGTCGAAGTGCCCCCGCCCGTCGCGGGCGCCGGCGTGGCCGGCATGGCGGGCGCTGTCGTCGCGCACCTCCAGCACGCTGGGGGCGAACGCGGCTTCCAGGGCCTGCCGGATCGCCTCGACCCTGGCTTCCCTGGGCAGGCTCACGGCAGCACCGCGCGGAACGGACGGACCTCGACGCGGGCGTACACCCCCGCCGCCACGTAGGGATCGGCCTCGGCCCAGGCCCTGGCTTCCTCCAGCGAGGCGAACTCGGCGATCACGATGCTGCCGCTGAAGCCCGCCGGGCCCGGATCCTCGGCATCGATGGCCGGGCACGGCCCGGCCAGCAGCAGCTTGCCCGCATCGCGCAGGGCATGCAGGCGGGCCAGGTGTTGCGGGCGCGCCTGCATGCGCCGCTCGAGCACGCCGGAACCGTCGTAACCCTCGATCGCGTACCACATGCGCGTTAGATCATCCGATGGCGATGGAGCCGCGATTGTACCCGCGCCGCGGTTCAGCCCCGGGCTGGACACGTCTGCGGCCAGCCCGTAACCTAAAGCCCAGTTCCGTGGCCGGAACGCAGCGGCCCGTCGCCGCAGACGCCGACAGTCTTCTGAGACCTGCGTGCTCGCTGCCCCCGCCCGGCCCGCCGACACGACCTTCCGCTTGCTCCTTCGCCGCAGTCCTCGAGGCGGCGTCGCGCATGCGGCGTACGGCAAACACCTGTTCCGACCTCGCCTGCTCCGTCCGGGCGATCCGTCGCTTCAATGCTAATGCTGCAAACCGGCCACGGTCCGCCGTGCGCCATCGCCAACGAAAAGGCAAATGCCTGTGTGGCCCGGAGGGGGCCGCGAAACGCATGACCGAAGACACCGCGCCCGACGCGCCCCCGCACAACCCGGCCGCCCCTGCTCCGCAGCAGCACGCCCCGCACCAGCAGGCAGCTCCCAGGCAACAGGAGATTCCGCTGGCCGTGGTGCACGGGCAGGCCGTGCTGCAGATCCCGCAGGACCTGTACATCCCGCCGGACGCGCTCGAAGTCATCCTCGATGCGTTCGAGGGCCCGCTCGACCTGCTGCTGTACCTGATCCGCCGCCAGAACCTCGACATCCTCGACATCCCGGTCGCGGAAATCACCCGCCAGTACATCCAGTACATCGAGGTGATGCAGGAGATGCGCTTCGAGCTGGCCGCCGAGTACCTGGTGATGGCCGCGATCCTGGCCGAGATCAAGTCGCGGCTGCTGCTGCCCCGCCCGCCCACCGAGGAAGGCCTGGAGGAGGACCCGCGCGCCGACCTGGTGCGCCGCCTGCAGGAATACGAACGTTTCAAGCAGGCCGCCGAGGACCTCGACGCCCTGCCCCGCCAGGATCGCGACACCACCCCGGCCCAGGTGTTCGTGCCCGACCGCGCCTCGGTCAAGCTGCCGCCGCCGGTGGAGCTGCGCGAGATGCTGCTGGCCCTGCACGACGTGCTGCGGCGCGCCGAGCTGTTCACCGGCCACGCCATCAAGCGCGACGCGCTCAGCGTGCGCCAGCGCATGGGCGAGGTGCTCTCGCGGCTGGGCGACGGCAAATTCCACCGCTTCGAGTCGCTGTTCGAGCCGCGCGAGGGCAAGCTGGGCGTGGTGGTCACGTTCCTGTCGATCCTGGAGCTGGCCAAGGAGCGCCTGCTCGATGTCGTGCAGGAGTACGTCGACGTCATCCGCCAGGGCGAACCCCGCGCGCTGGCGCCGATCTACATCAAGTCGCTGGCGACCAAGGACGAAGACGGCGGTTCGCTGGAGCTGTCCAGCGAATTCGACGACGACGACGACGACGTCGGCGCCGCCAACGACGGTGAGGGTGCGCATGCCTAGCGGACGCACAAGGTCGAAGGGGCGTCGTCGACGCCCCTGAGGGCCGGGCAGGCCTTCCGGAAGCCAATGATGGCGCGCCGTGGCAGGCAGCAGAAGAAATGGCAGTGGATTCCCGCCCCGGCGGGCAATAGAGCTAGTACAGGAACTGTTACGAACATATCCATGGATCAAGACCTCATCAAACGCATCGTCGAAGCCGCCCTGCTCGCGGCCAACCAGCCGTTGACGCTGGCGCAGCTGCAGGCACTGCTCACCCAGGGCGAGCTTCCGCTCGACGAACAGGCGCCCGACGGCGCCGTGGCGCAGGCGCTGGAAGCCCTGCAGGCCGAATGCGCCGGCCGCGGCGTGGAACTGGTCGAGCTGGCCTCCGGCTGGCGCTTCCAGGTCAAGGCCGACGTGCACGCCTGGGTGGCGCGGCTGTGGAACGAGCGCCAGACCAAGTACACGCGCGCCACGCTGGAAACGCTGGCGCTGATCGCCTACCGCCAGCCGATCACCCGCGGCGAGATCGAGCAGGTGCGCGGCGTGGCCACCAACAGCAACATCATCAAGGCGCTGGAGGAGCGCGAGTGGATCCGCGTGGTCGGACACCGCGACATCCCGGGCCGCCCCGAACTGCTCGGCACCACCAAGACCTTCCTCGACTACTTCGGCCTCAAGCGCCTGGACGAGCTGCCGCCGCTGTCGGAGCTGAAGGATTTCGGCGAACTCGATCCGCAGTTCTCCTTCGACGGCAAGGGCGCCGCCCCGGGCGAGGCGATGCCGGTCGGGGATGTCGCGCTCGACGAGGGTGCCGACGTGCAGGCCGACGCCGAAACTGATCCCGAAGCCGATACCGACACCGACACGTGGATTCGCGACGAGGATGGCCTCGCATCCGAAGACGCGCACGAATCCGAACCTGCCGATCACGACGATGCCGACGAGACGGCGGCCGATGGCGACAATCCCGCCGGCGACGACGACGGCCACCAGCACACCGATCCCTCGACCGAGGACGAAGACGCCCTCGCCGAGGATTCCGAACCCAACGAACATGAAACAGACGAACACGCCCTCGCCGACGACGGCGACAGCTCCCGGAGTACGACATGAGTGACACCCCCAGCCGCAAGCTTTCGCTCAAGCGCGGCACCGAAACCACCCCTGCGGTCGAAGCGCCGCGCCTGGAAGAGCGCCTGCACAAGGTGCTCGCGCAAGCCGGACTCGGCTCGCGGCGCGCGCTCGAGCAGCGCATCGCCGACGGCCTGGTCAAGGTCAACGGGGAGGTCGCGCAGACCGGCATGAGCATCCGCGGCGGCGACCGCGTCGAGCTCGACGGCAAGGTCTTCGTCGCCAGCGCCCTCACCGACCCGGCGCGCGTGCTGATCTACAACAAGCCGGAAGGCGAAGTCACCACGCGCGAGGACCCGGAAGGCCGCCCGACCATCTTCGAGTCGCTGCCCGCGCTCAAGGGCGCCCGCTGGATCGCCATCGGTCGCCTCGACATCAACACCACCGGCCTGCTGCTGCTCACCACCGACGGCGAGCTGGCCAACGCGATGATGCATCCCTCCTTCGAGGTCGAGCGCGAGTACGTGTGCCGCGTGCGCGCCCCCGAGGGCGAGGAGAACGTGTCGGACAAGATCGTCGACCGCCTGGCCCGCGGCGTCGCGCTCGAGGACGGCCCGGCCAAGTTCGACGAGATCGAACGCATCGGCGGCACCGACTCGCACGACTGGTTCCGCGTGCTGCTCAAGGAAGGCCGCAACCGCGAGGTGCGCCGCCTGTGGGAATCGCAGGGCTGCCAGGTCAGCCGGCTCAAGCGCATCCGCTACGGCTCGGTGTCGCTGCCGCAGCCGCTGCTGCGCGGCCAGTCGCAGGAACTGCCCGACGCGCAGGTCGAGGCGCTGCGCCGCGAGCTGAAACTCGAGGAAGGCCCGCCGCCGGCGCTGACGCTGCAGCCGGTGATCGGCCAGCGCAAGGCCGCCAAGTCGACCGTGCACGTCTCCGGCGAAAGCCGCGGCAAGGCCTACGTCAACGGCCACAACACCGCCGACGAGGGCCGCGAGCTGCGCCGCTTCGACCACGTGCGCGAGGATCGCGGCCGCCGCGGCAACAAGAAGCCGCACGGCGGGCTCACGGTGAGCGGCGAAGCCGCCGCCAAGCAGTCGCAGAAGCCGTTCAAGCAGCGCAAGCAGAAAGGTCCGCAGCCGCTGCCGGACGGCAATCCGGCCGCGTTCCGCACCTGGTACGTGCCCGAGGGCGTGGACACCGGCCCCACCGGACACCGCAACGCCGGCCCGCGCGGCCAGAAGAAGCCGTTCGGCAAAAAGCCGGGCGGGCCGCGCCCGGGCGGCAACCAGCCCGGCGGCTTCGGCGGCCAGGCGGCCGGCAAGCCCGCGCGCGCCGCGCGGCCCTACGGGCACCCGGGCAACGCGCCGGTCTTCCCGTCCGATCACGCCACGCCCGGCGGCTTCAATCCCTACGATCGTCCGCGCGGCCCGAAGCCCGGCGGCGCACGCCCGGGCGGCAATCGTCCCGGCGGCGGCCCGCGTCCGGCCGGCGGCAACCGTCCGCAGGGCCGGGGCCCGCGCCCGGGCGGCGGCGGCAATCGCGGTCCGCGCGGCGGCGGCGGCGGCCATCACGGCGGCAACCGCTGATGTCCGCTGATCGGCGCATCGCCGATCGGCGCAACGGCCCGGCCCGCACGCCGTGACGCTCGCGGGCGACGCCGCGATCACCGCGCGCCTGCAGGCGCTGGCGCCGGAAGGCGTGCGCGACATGATTCCCCCGCCCTGCATTCTCGACATGCAGGGCGAGCTGCTCGAATACGTCGAGAACGCCAGCCTGACCGTGCGCTTCCCGGTCCTGCCCCGCTACCGCAATCCGCTCGGCAACATGCAGGGCGGCTTCATCGTCGCCGCGCTGGACAACACGCTGGGCCCGCTGTCGTTCCTGGTCGCCCCGCCCAGCGCGACCAGCGCGCTCAACACGCAATACCTGCGCCCGGTCGGCGCCGCGCAAGCCGTCCTGGTGTGCACCGCGCGCGTGGTCGAACGCACGCGAAACACGCTTCATCTCGCCGCGGAAGCGCGCCTGGCCGACGGCAAGGTGGTGGCGATCTGCCAGTCGACCAACCAGATCCTGCCGGCGCCGGCCAAGGCCTGACCGGTCGCGCCGACCGCGGCGGCCGCATCAGGCGGTGCCGACCTGGGTGATCGACACCACGCTGTCCAGCCACACGTAATGCTCCCGGCGCGGATCGTTGGCATCGTCCAGGCGCACCAGGGCGTTGTGGCCTTCGTTGCCCTGCGCATCGTGGAAGACCTGGATCGTGGGCAGCGCCACCACGACGCCGCGAATGCAGCGGCCGTCCTCGAGGACCATCTCGACCAAGGCCTCGTCCTTCAGCGAGAAGGCGCGCTCCTCCAGCAGCGCGACCATGCGCGGATCGGTATGCACGCGTTCGGCGATCTGGCTCATCGCATTCTCCCGGCGGGGATGGGGACTGCGCCGATGACCGTGCCGGCAATCTCGATCCGGCAATGATCCGGCGACGCTCCCGATGCTACGCGCGCGGACTTAATCCGCGGTGACAGGCCGGTTAACCGCGCCCGGGCGCGGACTTCGCCCTCGCTTCACACAAGCGCCATCCCCGCCACGCGGCGGCGCGCGAGCATGCGCGCATGGATCGGCGAACCGAGCATGAACGCATGTCTTCCAGCGATGCCTGGCAATGGGATCTGGTCGTGGTCGGCGCCAGTTTCGCGGGCGCGGCCTGCGCGCTCGCGGCGCGGCGCGGCGGCCTGCGCGTGTGCGTGATCGAGCGCAAGCGCGATCCCGGCCTGAAACTGCACACCACCGGCATCCTGGTGAAGGAAGCCGCCGAGCGGACGCTGCTTTCGGAGATTCCCGCCGTGCTGGTGCATCGCGTCGAGCGCGTGCAGCTGTACGCGCCCAGCCTGCGCCGCCTGTCGCTGCAGGCGCCCGATTATTATTTCCTGACCACCGACACGCCCAACGTCATGCGCTGGTTGACGGAGCGGATGCGCCAGGCCGGCGTCGAGGTGCGGCTGATGCAGTCCTTCACCGACGCGGCGCCGGTGTCCTCCGCGTCCGGCGCCGGCTGGCGGGTCGACGGCCTGGGACGCACGCGCTGGCTGGTCGGCGCCGACGGCGCGAAGTCGCGCGTGGCCATGCGCGCCGGACTCGGCCACGTGCGCGATTTCCTCTACGGCATCGAATACGAATTCGCCGGCGCGCGGCTGCGCGAGCCCGACGCGCTGCACTGCTTCATCAGCAAGCGCTACGCGCCCGGCTACATCGGCTGGGCGGCGCAGAATCCGACCGGCGTGCAGTTCGGCCTGGCGTTCCGCCACCGCCCCATGCGCACCGGCCTGCCCGACATCGACGGACTGCTCGCCGAGGTGGGCGAAGGCCTCGGCCTGCACGGCGGACTGCGGCCGAGCGCGACGCGCGCGGGCCTGATCCCCTGCGGCGGCGCGGTGGCGCCGCTGTCCGCGCCCGGCGTGATCCTCACCGGCGACGCCGCCGGCATCGTCTCGCCGGTCACCGCCGGCGGCATCCATTCCGCCTGGCGCCACGGCTGGGCGGTGGGCGAGGCGGTGGCCGCGCACGTCGGGGGCCGTGGCCCGCCGCCCGAACGCGCGGCGATCCAGGCCGCGCCGCATTTCCGCAGCAAGCGCCTGCTGCGCTGGGCCTTTGATCGCTTCCAGATGGACTGGCCCTTCGACCTGCTGCTGCATTCGGCGCCGCTGCGCTGGGCCGCCGAGCAGGTGTATTTCCACCGCCGGGGCAACCGCCCCGGCTGAAGGCCCGGACGCGCCGCGTCCGTCCTGCGCGCCGCGCCGGTCAGTCGATCCGGAAGCGGTCGCCGTCCAGCATGGCGGGAAAGCGCGCGCGGTGCGCGGCGAGTTCGGCGGCCTGCAAGGTCGTGGTGGTCACCACTTCCTCGTCCGTGCACTCGCTCACCGGATGGCCGAGGAAATCGATCACCGCGCTGTCGCCCGAGTAGTGCAGTCCGTTGCCGTCGGTGCCGACGCGGTTCAGGCCCGCCACGTAGCACAGGTTCTCGATGGCGCGGGCGCGCAGCAGGGTCTTCCAGGGATAGGCGCGGGCCGAGGGCCAGTTGGCGACGTAGAACTGCAGGTCGAAATCCATGCCGCCCTCGCGCTCGACGTCGAAACGGTTGCGCGCGAACACCGGGAAGCGCAGGTCGTAGCAGACCAGCGGATTGATGCGCCAGCCCTTCCACTCCACCACCAGGCGCTCGCGGCCGGCGGCGTAGCGCTCGTGCTCCTTCGCGTAGCGGAACAGGTGCCGCTTGTCGTAATGCCGCAGGCCGCCGTCCGGCGTGGCCCAGAGCAGGCGGTTGAAGACCTTCGAAGCGCCGGCGCCGTCCTCGGCGCGCAACTGCACGCTGCCGGCGACCGCGGCGTCGAGCCGCCGGGCCTGCTCCATGATCCAGGCCACCGTCGGGCCGTCCATGGTCTCGGCCTTGTCGATGGCCTCGTTGGAGAAGCCGCTGGTGAAGGTTTCCGGCAGCAGCACCAGGTCGGTGGTGCCGCGCAGGGGCGCGATCAGCTCGCCGTAGTAGTCGCGGTTGCCGGCCGGATCGTGCCAGCGGGTCGCGCCCTGCACCAGGGACACGCGGAGATCGTTCATGGGGGTTCCGGGATCGGGCGTCATGCGGGCCTCATGGAGGAAATGCGGACTACAGCTTCTGCAGCCGCTCGATGGCCGCGTCCAGCGTGGCCTCGTTCTTGGCGAAGCACAGCCGCGCCAGGCGCTGGCCGGCCGGGGGAGCCTCGTAGAACGGCGACAGCGGGATCGCGGCGACGCCCTTTTCGGTGGTCAGCCAGCGGCAGAAGGCCAGGTCGTCGAGGTCGCTCACCGCCGAGTAGTCGACCAGCTGGAAATAGCCGCCCGGCACCGGCAGCGGCTGCAGCCGCGTGGTGAGCAGCTGCTCGCGGAAGCGGTCGCGCTTGGCCTGGTAGAAGGCGCCGAGTCGCTCGTAGTGCTCGGGCTCGGCCTCCAGCATCGCGGCGAAGGCGTGCTGCGCCGGGGCGAAGGTGCAGAACACGTTGTACTGGTGCACCTTGCGGAACTCCGCCGACAGCGCCGGCGGCGCGATGCAGTAGCCGAGCTTCCAGCCGGTGCAGTGGTAGGTCTTGCCGAAACTGGAGACGACGAAGGCGCGCTCGCGCAGCTCCGGGTAGCGCAGCGCGGACTCGTGGCGCGCGCCGTCGAAGACGATGTGCTCGTACACCTCGTCGGAGAGCAGGAAGATGCCGGTGCCGCGCAGCATTTCGGCCACGGCGGCCATGTCCTCGGCGGTGAGCATCGCCCCCGAGGGGTTGTGCGGGCTGTTGATGATCAGCAGCCGTGTCTTCGGCGTGATCGCCTCGCGCACGCGCTGCCAGTCGGGAGCGAAGCTGCGCGGATCCAGCGGCACGTGCACCGCGCGCGCGCCGGCCAGGTCGATGGCCGGCTCGTAGCTGTCGTAGGCCGGATCGAGCACGATCACGTCCTCCCCGGCGCGCACCACGGCATGCACGGCGTTGAAGATGGCCTCGGTGGCGCCGCTGGTGACGGTGATCTCGGCGTCCGCGTCCGGACGGTGGCCGTAGACGCGTTCGGTCTTGGCGGCGATCGCCTGGCGCAGCGCCGGGATGCCGGTCATCGGCGCGTACTGGTTGTGGCCGGCGCGCATGGCGCGGTCGAGCTCTTCCACCAGGCGCGGCGGCACCGAAAAGTCCGGGAACCCCTGCCCCAGGTTGACGGCGCCGTGTTCGGCAGCCAACTGCGACATCACGGTGAAGATCGTGGTGCCGACCTTGGGCAGTTTCGTCTCAGGCATGGGGCGGTCCGATGGGCATCGCGGTGGGGAACCGGCAGTTTACGGATGCGGGATGATCGGTTAAACCTTGCCGATGACGACGCCTTCCACGCCATCGGCGACGCCTCCCGTTCCCGCCCTGGTGCGCGCCTATGCCGCCGCCAGGTATTACTGGCGCCACGACGGGCGATGGCATGCCTTCGCGGTCGGCCAAGCCGTGCCGGAACTGGAACGCTGCTACCCGCGATCGGAACGGTTCGGCGCGATCTCGGCGTGGAACCCGCATTCGGTGCAGCGCGCCGAAGCGGCCAACCGCGCCGCCGACGAAGCCCTGCAGGCACGGCTGCTCGGCAACGGCACGCCGTTCTGCCCCTCCTACGCCTCGGCCGGCAACCGCACCTGGCGCGAACCGGGCTGGATCGCGATGGACTGGCCGGTGGCCGAGTTCGACGCCCTGCTGCGGCGCTTCGGCCAGCTGGCCGGCGTCTGGTGGACGCGCGGCGCCCTGGCGCGGCTGCGCGTGGACGCGGCGCCTGCGCCGGGACTGGAAAGCGAGGCCTGGGTCGACTGGCTAAGATGACGCGTCCGCCGACCGCCCGCCCGATGCCCGAGCTCTGATGTCCGCCACCGTTTCCCCACCGCCGCCGCTGCTTGCCGTGCGCGGGCTGCGCTTCGCGCGCAACGAACTGCCGGTGTTCGGGCCGCTGAGCTTCTCGGTCGAGGCCGGCGAGGCGCTGCTGGTGCGCGGCGACAACGGCGCCGGCAAGACCACCCTGCTGCGCGTGCTCGCCGGCCTGCTGCGCGGCGATGCCGGGGAGATCGCCCTGCGCGGGCAGCCGGCGACGGCGGCCGTGCGCGCGGCCACCGTCGCCTACCTGGGACACCTGCCGGCGCTGAAGGCCGACCTCAGCGCGCTGGAGAACCTGCAGTTCCTGTGCGGACTGCACGGGCGGCGCTCGGGCATGTCGCTGGAGCGCGCGATGGCGACGGTCGGCCTGGCCGGCTACGAGGATGCGCTGGCGCGGCAGCTCTCCGCCGGCCAGAAGAAACGCCTGTCGCTGGCGCGGCTGTGGCTGGCGCCGGCGCCGCTGTGGCTGCTCGACGAGCCCTACGCCAACCTCGACCTGGACGGCATCGAGCTGGTCAACCGCATGGTGCAGGCGCACCTGCGCGAGGGCGGCGCGGCGCTGGTGACCACGCACGGCGCGTATGCCGCGCCGCCGGTGAGGACGCGGATGCTGGTGCTGGGCGAGGGTGAGAGCGAGAGCACTCGCGCAGCCGACCCTCCGCAGGCCAGCCCATCCCGCGCCATGGACGGCATCGGACATCCTCGATGAGCACGCCCGGGATGAGCGCGCACGAGATCGATGCGTCCTTCGCCTCCCCCGGCCTGCTCGCCTCGGCCCGGGCCCTGATCGTGCGCGACCTGCGCCTGCTCTGGCGCCGGCGCGGCGACGCCCTGCAGCCGGCGCTGTTCGCCCTGCTGGTGATCGTGCTGTTCGCGCTCGGCCTCGGCGGCGAGACGCGGCTGCTCGCGACGGCCGCGCCCGGCGTGCTCTGGGTGGCGGCGCTGCTCTCCGGACTGCTGGCGCTGGACACGCTGTTCCGCGGCGACGCCGAGGACGGCTCGCTGGAACAGTGGATGCTGGCGCCGGTGCCGCTGGGCTGGCTGGTGCTGGTGCGCACCCTGATCCACTGGGCGACCACCGCGCTGCCGCTGCTGGTCGCCGCGCCGCTGCTGGCCGAGCTGCTGCATCTGCCGCACGCGCAGTTGCCGGTGCTGATGGCCTCGCTGGCCCTGGGCACGCCGGTGCTGAGCCTGCTCGGCGCGGTGGTGGCGGCGCTGACCGTGGGCATGCGCCGCTCGGGGATCCTGGTCGCCCTGCTGGCCCTGCCGCTGTACGTGCCGGTGCTGGTGTTCGGCGCCGGCAGCGTGGCCGCCAGCGCCCAGGGCCTGGACGTGACCGGGGCCCTGCTGCTGCTCGGCGCCGGGCTGGCGGCGGCACTGGTGCTGGCCCCGCTGGCCGCGGCCGCGGCGATCCGGATCGCGCTGAGTTGAGCGTGACTGCCGTCCCCGCCATCCCGGCCGAACCCGCGGCCGGCTGATATGGTGCGTTGCGATTGCCTGGCCCGGTCGACACAAAGCGTAATTGATATTACCTTTCGCGCACGACGCCGAGCCAGGTGCCGGTCCCGTCCACTCACGAGGCTACCCAGCATGATCCGCAAACTCCTCCTCGCCGCAGCGCTGTCCGCGCTGGCCCCTTCCGCCTTCGCCGCCGCCAGCTGCTCGGTGGATCTGGAGGGCACCGACGCGATGAAGTACAACCTGACCAACATCGACGTCAGCAAGAGCTGCAAGACCTTCACCATCAACCTCAAGCACACCGGCAAGCTGGCCAAGACGGTGATGGGCCACAACGTCGTGGTCGCGCTGACCTCCGACATCGCCGGCATCGACACCGACGGCATCAAGGCCGGCCTGCCCAGCGACTACATCAAGGCCGACGACATGCGCGTGATCGCCCACAGCAAGGTGGTCGGCGGCGGCGAAAGCACCACCGTCAGCTTCCCGGTCTCCAAGCTCGGCGCCGGACCGTATTCGTTCTTCTGCAGCTTCCCGGGCCACTCGGCGCTGATGAAGGGCACGCTCACGCTCAAGCCCTGAGGCCGGCGACGGGAGCGCCGCGCGAGCGGCCGCCGGCCCGCCCCGGCGGCCCCGGCGATTCTCGGCCATCCGCCGGGCTGGTATCCTGCGCCACGCATTGTCGCGGTACGTACAGGTGTTTCGACTCGATCGCGCCGATCGGCTCCTGATCCCTGCCCGGAAGCGGCCGTCCCCGCCAGTCGCCCGAACCGAACGCCCGCAGCCGCCGTCCTCTATCAAGCATGACTCCCGTCGTACGTTGGTTCCACCAACTCGGCTCCCCGCCCTATTTCGACCGCTTCGCAGCGCGCTGGGCGCCCTGGGGCTACGGGCTGGGGCTGGCCGTGATGCTGTGGGGCATCTGGCAGGGCCTGTTCGTGGTGCCCACCGACTACCGCCAGGGCGACAGCTTCCGCATCCTCTACATCCACGTGCCGAGCGCGTGGATGAGCCTGGCCGTGTACGGCCTGATGGCGCTGTACGCCGCGATCGCGCTGATCTGGCGGATCAAGCTGTGCGAGATCCTGGCGATGGCCTGCGCGCCGATCGGCGCCGGCTTCACCCTGATCACGCTGGCCACCGGCTCGATCTGGGGCCGGCCGATGTGGGGCACCTGGTGGGATTGGGACCCGCGCCTGACCTCCGAGCTGATCCTGCTCTTCCTCTACCTCGGCATCATCGGCCTCTACCACGCCATCGACGACCGCCGCGCCGCCGCGCGCGCCGCCGGCCTGCTGGCGATCGTCGGCGTGGTGCTGCTGCCGATCATCCGCTACTCGGTGGTGTGGTGGAATTCGCTGCACCAGGGGCAGACGATCAGCCTCACCGGCGGCTCGAAGATGGACGCGAGCATGCTGCCGCCCTTGGTGGCGATGGTCGTCGGCACGCACATCTGGTTCGTCGGCTCGCTGCTGGCGCGCGCGCGCGCGGACAACCTGCGGCGCGAGGCCGGCAAGGACTGGGTGGCCAGGCAGGCGGCCGCGCGCGGAGCGAGGCAATGAGCTACCTCCACTACGTGGTCGCCGCCTATCTGGTCTTCGTCGCGGTCATGGCCTGGGACTGGCTGGCGCCGCGCCTGCAGATCCGCCGGCAGCTGCGCGCCGCGCGCCTGCTGGCCGCGCGCCGCGACGCCGCCAGGGCCGCGCCGTCCGACAACGGGGAGCTGACCCGATGAAAACACTGACCAACAGCCCGACCCGTCGCCGCCGCCTGTGGCTGATCCTGGGCGCGGTCGCCGCCGCCGCGCTCGCCACCACGCTGGTGGTGTTCGCGCTGCAGCGCAACGTCGCCTATCTCTACACCCCGGCCGAAGTGCTCGGCGGCAAGGCCGGCGAAAGCGTGTCCTCGGGCGCGGCCAAGTTCCGCCTCGGCGGCATGGTCGCGGCCGATTCCTTCCGGCGCGCCGAAGGCTCGATGGAGGCGCATTTCCTCGTCACCGACGGCGACGCGCAGCTGCCGGTCGTCTACACCGGCATCCTCCCCGACCTGTTCGCCGAGAAGCAGGCGGTGGTCGCCACCGGGCGCATGCAGGGCGGCGTGTTCGTCGCCGAGCAGGTGCTGGCCAAGCACGACGAGACCTACGTGCCGAAGGAAGTCGCCGACAAGATGGGCCTGGCGCACCAGAAGCATGGCGTGCCCACGCCGCCGGAAGCGCAGTAGGTGCTGCCCGAGCTCGGACAGATCGCGCTGATCCTGGCGCTGCTGGTCGCGCTGCTGCAGGCGCTGTTCCCGCTGGCCGGCGCGCAGCGCGGCAACGCGGCGTGGATGGCGGTGGCGCGTCCGGCCGCGTACGCGCAGCTGGCGCTGGTGCTGGCGGCGTTCGCGATCCTCACCGTGTCCTTCGTGATGCAGGACTTCTCGGTGCGCTACGTCGCCGAGAATTCGAATTCGCTGCTGCCGCTGGTCTACCGCTACACCGCGGTGTGGGGCGCGCACGAGGGCTCGCAGCTGCTGTGGGCGCTGATCCTGGCGCTGTGGACCGCCGCCGTGGCCGAGTTCTCGCGGCAGCTGCCGCAGGCCGTGGTCGCGCGCGTGATCGGCGTGATGGGGCTGATCAGCATCGGCTTCCTGTCCTTCCTGATCTTCACCTCCAATCCCTTCGAACGGCTGCTGCCGGCGGCCGGGGAAGGCCGCGACCTCAATCCGCTGCTGCAGGACCCGGGGATGATCATCCATCCGCCGATGCTGTACCTGGGCTACGTCGGCTTCGTGGTGCCGTTCGCCTTCGCCGTGGCGGCGCTGCTCGACGGCCGACTGGACGCGCGCTGGCTGCGCTGGACGCGGCCGTGGACCAACGTCGCCTGGGGCTTCCTCACCTGCGGCATCGCGCTGGGCTCGTGGTGGGCCTACTACGAGCTGGGCTGGGGCGGCTGGTGGTTCTGGGATCCGGTGGAGAACGCCAGCTTCATGCCCTGGCTGGCCGGCGCGGCACTGCTGCATTCGCAGGCGGCCACCGAGAAGCGCGGCAGCTTCCGCGGCTGGACCGTGCTGCTGGCGATCGCCGCGTTCTCGCTGTCGCTGCTGGGCACCTTCCTGGTGCGCTCGGGCGTGCTCACCAGCGTGCACGCCTTCGCCGCCGATCCCTCGCGCGGGCTGTTCATCCTGATCTTCCTGGCCATCGTGATCGGCGGCTCGCTGCTGCTGTACGCGCTGCGCGCCCCGCGCTTCGAGGACGGGGCGGCGGCCAATGACCCGGCCCGCTATTTCGCCGCCAGCTCGCGCGAGACGCTGCTGCTGGCCAACAACGCCCTGCTCACCTCGGCCTGCGGCATGGTCCTGCTCGGCACGCTCTATCCGCTGCTGGCCGACGCGCTGGAGCTGGGCAAGATCTCGGTGGGCCCGCCCTACTTCGGCCTGCTGTTCCTGCTGCTGATGACGCCGCTGGTGCTGCTGCTGCCGTTCGGCCCGATCACGCGCTGGCAGCGCGAGCAGCCCTCGCGGCCGCTGGCGCTGCTGGCGCCGTGGGCGATCCTGGCGCTCGTGCTCGGCGCCGTCGCCTTCTTCCTCGCGCCGCAGGGACCGTGGAAGACCGCGGCCGGCATCGCCGGCTCCGCCTGGGTGCTGCTGGGCACCGCGCGCTTCGTCTGGACGCGCCTCGCGCCGGCACGCTCGCCCTCCAGGGGACGCCGCTTCACGCCGGAAATGCTCGGCATGGTCCTCGCCCACGGCGGCATCGCGGTGTTCCTGGTCGGCGCGCTGCTGGTGGAAGCGCAGAACCTGCAGCGCGAGCTCGCGCTCGAGCCCGGACAATCGGTGGAACTGGGGCGCTACACCTTCCGCTTCGAAGGCGTGGAGGAAACCCAGGGACCGAACTATGTCGCCGATCGCGGACGCGTGCAGATCTCGCGCAACGGCCGTCCGCTGGCCACGCTGGAGCCGGAGAAGCGCGCCTATGCCAGCGGCGGCCAGGTGATGACCGAGGCCGGCATCCGGCCCGGCGTGTTCGCCGACGTGTACGTGGCCCTGGGCGAGCCGCTCGACAAGGTCCGGGGCGCCGCCGGCCCCTGGGCGGTGCGCGTGCACATCAAGCCCTTCGTGCGCTGGATCTGGATCGGCGCCGCGCTGATGGCGCTGGGCGCCTTCGTGGTCGCCGCCGACCGGCGCTTCCGTCCCGCAAAAGCGCCCGGAACCCCGGCGCAGGAACGTGCACGACAGGAGCACGCATGAACCAGACCGCCCCGCCCCGCAAGGGACCGTCCGCCGCCGCGCTGGCGATCGGCGTGCTGTGCTTCGCCGCCCTGGTCGGCCTGCTGCTGTACGGCGTGCGCGAATCCGGGCGCGCCGACCGCGACGCCCTGCCCTCGCCGCTGATCGGCAAGCCCGCGCCGGATTTCGCCCTGCCGGTGCTGCACGAACCCGGGCGCCTGGTGAGCAAGCGCGAGCTGCTCGGCGCGCCCTACGTGCTCAACGTCTGGGGCAGCTGGTGCCCGGAGTGCCGCGTGGAGCATCCGGTGCTCAGCGATTTCGCGCTGACCAAGCGCGTGCGCGTGATCGGCTACAACCTCAAGGACGAGCACGCCGATGCGCTGAAATGGCTGGAGCAGTTCGGCAACCCCTTCATGCTGGTGCTCACCGACTACGACGGCCGCGCCGCGCTGGACTGGGGCATCTACGGCGCGCCGGAAACCTTCCTGGTGGACGGCAAGGGCATCGTGCGCTGGAAGCACGTCGGCGCGCTGGACGAGCGGATCATCCGCGAGCAGCTGATCCCCGCGCTCGAGAAGGCCGAGCGTTGAGCATGCGCCGGCGCACGCAGGGCCTGGCGCGCATGGCGATGGCGCTGCTGCTCGCCCTGGCGGCGCTGTGCGCGGCGCCCGCCTGGGCGCAATCGGCCGGCGATCCGACGCCGCTGCAGTTCCGCGACGCCGCCGAGGAGCAGCGCCTGCACGCGCTCGCGCTGGAGCTGCGCTGCGTGATGTGCCAGAACCAGTCGCTGGCCGATTCCAACGCGCCGATCGCCCACGACCTGCGCCGCGAAGTGCTCAAGCTGATGCGCGAGGGCCGGAGCGACGCGCAGATCAAGGATTACCTGGTCGAGCGCTACGGCGAATTCGTGCTCTACAAGCCCGATGTCGAGCCGGCCACCTGGCTGCTGTGGTTCGGGCCCGGCCTGCTGTTGCTGGCCGGAGCGGCGGTGGTGTACCGCATCGTGCGGCGCCGCGCGCACGGTGGGGCCGCGGCCGCCGGCGCCCACGCCGCCGAGGACGAACAGGAATGGTGACCTCGATGCCGCTGTTCGCCGCCATCGCCGCCGGGCTCGCTCTGCTGGTGCTGGGCGCCGTGCTGTGGCCGCTGTGGCGCGGCGCGGCCGGAAGGCGGCAGCGCGCGCTGTTGCTCGGCATCGTGCTCGCGCTCGGACTGACGACCTTCGCGCTCTACCGCCTGGTCGGCATGCCCGCGGCGCTCGAGGTGCCCACGGCGGCGCCGCAGACGCCGCAGGAAGCGGTGGCGCAGCTGGAAGCCGCCCTCGCCCGCAATCCCGAGCGCGCCGACGGCTGGGTGCTGCTGGCGCGCAGCTACGCCATGCTCGAGCGTCCCGCCGACGCCCGCCGCGCCTACGCGCGCGCGCTGAAGCTGATGCCCGACGAACCCGACCTGCTGGTGGAAGCCGCGCAGTCGCGGCTGATGGCCGACCCGCGCAAATCCTTCGACGCCGAGACGGTGGCGATGCTCAAGCGCGCGCTGGAGCTGCAGCCGGCCAACCAGCACGCGCGCTGGTTCCTCGGCACCTGGCACCGCCAGAACGGACGCGCCGCCGAGGCCGCCACGACCTGGGAACCGCTGCTCACCCAGGTCACCGACCAGGCCGCCGTGGCCACGCTGCGCGTGCAGATCGACGCCGCGCGCAAGGAGGCCGGACTGTCGCCGTTGCCGGCGGCCGCGGCCGATGCCGCCCCGGCCGGCCTCACCGTGAAGGTCGCGCTCGATGCGGACTTCGCCGCGCGCGTGCGCCTGCGCGGCGACACCAGCGTGTTCGTGATCGCGCGCGTGCCCGGCGGACCGCCGATGCCGGTGGCGGTGGAGAAGCATCGCCTCCAGGACCTGCCGCTGACCGTGGTCCTGGACGACGGCGACAGCCCGATGCCGACGCAGAAGCTGTCCGCGCTGAAGGAAGTGGAGGTCTTCGCGCGCCTGTCCGAGAGCGGCCAGGCCATGCGCCAGCCCGGCGATGTCGACTCGGAGCCGGTGCGCGTCGCGCTGCCGGCGAAGGCGCCGGTGGATGTGGTGCTGGGAAGACCGGAGTGAGCGCGGAGACGTAGCGCCAGCGGTGGATCTGGCGGATCCGGCGGAGCGAATGCCCGCAGTCTTGCGCTCAGCCCAGTTCCTGGGCCAGCCCGACGAGCAGCCCTTCCGGCCCCCGGAGGTAGCACAGCCGGTACACGTCCCGGTACTCGACCACTTCGCCCACGAGTCGCGCGCCGCGCGCGCGGAGCCTTTCCAGCGTGTCGTCGATGTCGTCCACGGCGAACATCACGCGCAGATAGCCCAGGGCGTTGACCGGGGCGTTGCGGTGATCGGCGACGACGGGCGGCGCGAGGAAGCGGGAGAGCTCGAGCCGGCCGTGGCCGTCCGGCGTGCGCATCATGGCGATCTCGACATGCTGGTCGCCCAGTCCGGTGACGCGCCCGGCCCATTCCCCCTCGACGTTGCCCCGCCCTTCGAGCTCGAGGCCGAGTTCGCGAAAGAAATCGATCGCCGCGTCGAGGTCCTCGACGACGATTCCCACGTTGTCCATCCGCTTGAGCGCCACGTTTCCCACCTCCCGGCAAGGCATCGCCTGGTTCGACAAGGCATGCCTGAAACGACTGCGGCGGCGCCGGCGTCGTCCGCGCGCCGGCCTGCCGCCCTCACACCTGCGCCGGCGCCACTTCCCGCAATCGGCCCTCGTGCAGTTCCAGCACCCGATCCAGGCGCCGCGCCAGGCGCCGGTCGTGCGTGACCATCACCAGGCTGGTGCGCTGGGCGCGGTTCAATTCCAGCATCAGCTCGAACACGGTCGCGGCGGTCTTCTCGTCGAGGTTGCCGGTGGGCTCGTCGCCCAGCACGCAGGCCGGCTTGTTGACCAGGGCACGCGCCACCGCGGCGCGCTGGCGCTCGCCGCCGGACAGCTCGCCGGGCTTGTGCTCGAGACGGTGGCCCAGGCCCACCGCCTCCAGCAGCGCGCGGGCGCGCTGCGAGGCGTCGCCGACGCCGGCGCCGCCCAGCAGCACAGGCAGCATCGCGTTCTCCAGCGCGGTGAACTCCGGCAGCAGGTGATGGAACTGGTAGACGAAGCCGAGCGCCTTGTTGCGCAGCTGGCCGCGCGCGGCATCCGACAGTGCGTTCATGCGCTGGCCGGCGACGAACACCTCGCCGGCGGTCGGCGTGTCGAGCCCGCCGAGCAGATGCAGCAACGTGCTCTTGCCGGCGCCGGATGCGCCCAGGATGGCCACGGTCTCGCCGGCGCCGACATGGAAGTCGAGACCGTCGAACACCGGCGTGCGCAGCTTGCCCTCGGCATAGGTCTTGCCGAGCTGCTCGGCGCGCAACACTTCATCGTTCATCGACATGCTCCTTGTTGCCGTCCCTGGCGAGACGACTCGGCTTCGGGTCGTCTCGCCCCGCCATCCATGGCCGGGCGTTCGCGCATGCGCGAGGCGGTGTCTGGCAAGCGCATGCGCTCACTCATAGCGCAGCGCCTCCGCGGGAGCCGTGCGCGCCGCGCGCCAGGCCGGATAGATGGTGGCCAGGAAGGCCATCGCCAGCGCCACGAGGGCGATGGTGGTCACGTCGCTGGCCTCCAGCTGCGTCGGCAGGCCGGTGATGTAGTACACGTCCTCCGGCATCAGCTGCACGCCGAGCACGCGCTCGATGCCGCGCAGGATGTGTTCCAGGTTGAGGGTCAGCACGATGCCGCCGATCACGCCCATCACCGTGCCCATCACGCCGATCAGCGATCCCTGCACCATGAACACCTGCATCACCCCGCGCGGGGTCAGGCCGAGGGTGCGCAGGATGGCGATGTCGGCCTGCTTGTCGGTGACCAGCATCACCTGCGAGGACACCAGGTTGAACGCGCCCATGGCGATGATCAGCGACAGCAGGATCGCGATCATGGTCTTCTCCAGCTTCAGCGCGCGGAACATGTTGGCGTTGTCGGTGCTCCAGTCGGTGATCCGGTAGGGCCGCTTCATGTCGTGGACGAGCTTCTGCGCGAGGTCCTCGGCCACGTTCCAGGCCTGGTCCATGTCGTGCAGCTTCAGGCGCACGCCGGTGACGCCGTCGCCCATGCGCAGCACGCGCTGCGCGTCGTACAGGTTGATCACCGCCAGCCCCTTGTCGAAGTCCTGGTAGCCGGCCTCGAAGATGCCGCTGACGGTGTAGCGCTTGAGCTGATGCACCGCGCCCATCGGCGTGGCGCGGATGTCGGTCAGCACCACCACCTTGTCGCCGACGCGCACACCCAGCCACATCGCCAGCTCGCGTCCGAGCACGATGTTGAACGAGCCCGGCGTGAGGTCGGACAGCTTGCCCTGCACCATCTTGTCGGCGATCACCGAGACCTTGCCCTCGGCCACCGGGTCGACGCCGCGGATGATCGCCGGCTGCTTGCGCACCCCGGTCAGCAGGGCCTGCGATTCGATGTAGGGGGCCGCGCCGGCCACGCGCTTGTCGGCGTTGGCCTCGGCTACGGCGCGCTGCCAGTCCTCCATCACGTCGCCCTCGCCGGTGATGGTGGCGTGCGCGACCATCTGCAGCATGCGATCGCGGATCTCGCGCTGGAAGCCGGTCATCACCGCCAGCGTGGTGATCAGCGCCGCCACGCCCAGGGCGATGCCCAGGATCGAGGCCAGCGAGATGAAGGAGATGAAGCCGTTGCGGCGCTTGGCGCGCAGGTAGCGCAGGCCGATGGCGACGGGGATGGGTTTGAACATTCAGTCCGGCGGTCTGGGGTGGGCTTGCTGGGATCTTGCTGGGGGTCTTGCGGTCACTCAGAGGCCCGCGAAGGGCGCGGTCCGTTCCCGCCATCCCCGCGCAATTCACCGGCCATGGCGGTTTCGGCCCGGGTCGGGCGTCACGCGGCATGGTCGCGGCTGCGCGGAAATCACGGAAAGGAAGCGGATTCGCGCCATGGCCCGAACTCGGCTCCGGGGGCTATGGTGCCACCGAAGGCCCCGATCGCGCAGCCGCCGCCGCGGATGCGGCCAGCCGCAGTTCACGCCGTCGCGCGGCCGGCAGCGTATCCGGCCAGAACGCGAGGCGGCGGCAGCGGCCGTCGCCGGCCCGCCAGCGCAGGAAGGCCAGCGGCCCGCGCCAGGACACGGCCATCTGCGCCGCCGGCTCGCCGTCGACGGTGCAGGCGCCGGGGGCGATCACGATCTCGCGCGGCGCGCGGCGGATTTCGCCGAGCGCGCGCGACGCGCCCCATGCGCAGGCCGCCAGCGCCAGCGGCCAGGCGGCGACGCGCGGCATTTCCGAGGCCAGCACCGCCAGCGGCGCGAGCGCCGTCAACGCGCACAGGCCTCCGGCCAGCGCCCGCGAGGGCCGCCACTCAAACCGGCAAGGCGCGGATGGATTGGACGAGCGCGTCGAGTGCGGCATCTGCGGGACGTTCGTGGCCGAGGAACCATTTCCACAGCCTATCGTCCTCGCAGTCCAGCAACCGTAGGAAAACCCCGCGCTCGGCGTCGGAAGCCTGCGCGTAGCGGCGGTCGAGCCAGCGGTTCAGCAGTTGGTCCAGCTCGCGCATGCCGCGGCGGCTGCGCCAGCGCAGGCGCCTGAGCTCGGCGTCTTCGTCGCTCATCGGTCGCGTTCCCCGGGGCGGCCGCGATCGCCGCCCCTGCCGCCCTCAGATCTGCCGCGCCAGCATCAGCTGCTTGATCTGGCCGATCGCCTTGGCGGGATTGAGTCCCTTCGGGCAGGTGCGGGCGCAGTTGAGGATGGTGTGGCAGCGGTAGAGCTTGAACGGATCCTCCAGGTCGTCCAGGCGCGCGCCGGCGTCCTCGTCGCGGCTGTCGATGATCCAGCGGTAGGCCTGCAGCAGGATCGCCGGGCCGAGGTAGCGGTCGCCGTTCCACCAGTAGCTCGGGCACGAGGTGCTGCAGCAGGCGCACAGGATGCATTCGTACAGGCCGTCGAGCTTGGCGCGGTCTTCCTTGGACTGCAGGCGCTCGCGGTCCGGCGGCGGGGCGCTCTGGGTGCGGATCCACGGCTTGATCGAGGCGTACTGGGCGTAGAAGTGGGTCAGGTCCGGCACCAGGTCCTTGACCACGCTCATGCTCGGCAGCGGGTACACGGGCACCTCGCCCTTGCCCTTGCCGCAGTCGTCGATGGCCTTGGTGCAGGCCAGCGTGTTGGTGCCGTCGATGTTCATCGCGCAGCTGCCGCAGATGCCCTCGCGGCAGGAACGGCGGAAGGTCAGCGTCGGATCGATCTCGTTCTTGATCTTGATCAGCGCGTCCAGGACCATCGGCCCGCACTTGTCGAGATCGATCTCGTAGGTGTCGGTGCGCGGATTCTCGCCGTCGTCCGGATTCCAGCGGTAGACCTTGAACTCGCGGATGCGCTTGGCGCCGGCCGGCGCGGAGAAACGCCGACCCTTGTGGACCGTCGAGTTCTTGGGAAGGGTGAATTTGGCCACGTTTTCAGTCCCGGCAGATGCGGATTCCTCCGCAAGATCCCGCACATTCCCGTGCGGGCTTCTCAATTCAGTAGACGCGCGCCTTCGGCGGAACCACCTCGACCTCGTCGTCGAGGGTGTACATGTGCACCGGGCGGTAATCGATGGTGGTCTTGCCGTCGTCGCCCACCCAACACAGCGTGTGCTTCTGCCAGTCGACGTCGTTGCGGTCCGGGAAGTCCTCGCGGGCGTGCGCGCCGCGCGACTCGGTGCGGTTCTCGGCCGAGACGATCGTCGCCAGCGCCTGACCGAGCAGGTTCTGCAGCTCGAAGGTCTCGATCAGGTCCGAGTTCCAGACCAGCGAGCGGTCGCTGACCTTCACGTCGGCGAAGGACGCGTGGATGTCGCGGATCTTCCTCACGCCGTCGGCCAGCGTCTCGCCGGTGCGGAACACCGCGGCGTCGGCCTGCATGGTGCGCTGCATCCTGTCGCGGATCACCGCGGTCGGCGTGCCGCCGTTGGCGTTGCGCAGCCTGTCGAGGTTGGCCAGCGACTTGTCGCAGGCGTCCTTCGGCAGCGACTTGTGCAGCTGGTCGGGCTTGATCGTCTCGGCGCAGCGGTTGGCCACGGCGCGACCGAACACCACCAGGTCGAGCAGCGAGTTCGAGCCCAGGCGGTTGGCGCCGTGCACCGACACGCAGGCCGCCTCGCCGATGGCGTACAGGCCGGGCACCACGGCGTCGGGATCGTCGCCGCGCTTTTGCACCACCTCGCCGTGGTAGTTGGTCGGGATGCCGCCCATGTTGTAGTGCACGGTCGGGATCACCGGGATCGGCTGCTTGGTGACGTCCACGCCGGCGAAGATGCGCGCGCTCTCGGCGATGCCGGGCAGCTTCTCGTGGATGTCCTTCGGATCCAGGTGGGTCAGGTCGAGATGGATGTGGTCCTTGTGCTCGCCGACGCCGCGGCCTTCGCGGATCTCCAGCGTCATCGAGCGGCTGACCACGTCGCGCGAGGCCAGGTCCTTGGCGTTGGGCGCGTAGCGCTCCATGAAGCGCTCGCCCTGGCTGTTGCGCAGGATGCCGCCCTCGCCGCGCACGCCCTCGGTGATCAGGCAGCCGGCGCCGTAGATGCCGGTCGGGTGGAACTGCACGAACTCCATGTCCTGCATGCCCAGGCCGGCGCGCAGCGCCATGCCGCCGCCGTCGCCGGTGCAGGTGTGGGCGGAGGTCGCCGAGAAGTAGGCGCGGCCGTAGCCGCCGGTGGCCAGCACCACGCCGTGGGCGCGGAACAGGTGCAGCGTGCCCTCGGCCATGTCCAGCGCCAGCACGCCCCGGCAGGCGCCGTCGGCGTCCATGATCAGGTCGAGCGCGAAGTACTCGATGAAGAAGCGCGCGTCGTGCTTGAGCGACTGCTGGTAGAGCGTGTGCAGGATGGCGTGGCCGGTGCGGTCGGCGGCGGCGCAGGTGCGCTGCGCGATGCCCTTGCCGTACTCGGTGGTCATGCCGCCGAACGGGCGCTGGTAGATCTTGCCCTCCTCGGTGCGCGAGAACGGCACGCCCTGGTGCTCGAGCTCGATGATCGCCGGGATCGCCTCGCGGCACATGTACTCGATGGCGTCCTGGTCGCCCAGCCAGTCCGAGCCCTTGATGGTGTCGTAGAAGTGGTAGCGCCAGTCGTCCGGGCCCATGTTGCCGAGCGCCGCGGAGATGCCGCCCTGCGCCGCCACGGTGTGCGAGCGCGTGGGGAACACCTTGGTGATGCAGGCGGTCTGCAGGCCCTTCTGCGCCAGGCCGAAGGTGGCGCGCAGCCCGGCGCCGCCGGCGCCGACGACGACCATGTCGTATTTGTGTTCGGTGATTTTATAAGTGGCGGGCTTGTAGGCGTTGCTCATCGTCGGCTTCGTGTCGGGTTCAAGCCAATGGGAATCTGGCCGGTCGGGGGGCGGGCCGCTGCGATCGTGCTGTTGCAGGCATGTCGTCGCAGCCGGGCCGGCGGAAATCAGGCCAGCAGCGCGATGCGGCCGATCGCGTACAGCGACGCCAGCGCGCCGAAGACGCAGAGGAAGGTGACCAGCAGCTGCAGGGCGATCTCGTAGGCGCGCATGTGCACGTAGTCCTCGATCACCACCTGCATGCCGAGCTTGCCGTGCCAGAACAGCGCCAGCACGAAGATCGACAGCAGCACCGCGTTGTAGGGCTTGGCCAGGGTCGCATGCACGCTGGCCAGGTCGGCGCCGACGAACGAGACCAGGATGCCGACCAGCCACGGCACCAGCACCGCCAGCACCACGGCGGTCACGCGCTGCCACCAGAAGTGGCCCACGCCGGACTTGGCCGAGCCCAGCCCGCGCGCGCGCGCCAGCGGCGTGCGGAAGTCCTGCTGCGCGGGCGCCGGTTTCGAAGTGGACGTCGGCTCGCTCATGCCCCACCCCGCAGCGCGAAGAACCAGATCAGCGCCGTGAACACCACGGTGAGCGCCGCCACCGCGTAGCCGGAGCGGTAGACCTCGGGAATCTCGAAGCCCAGCCCCATGTCCCAGAGCAGGTGCCGGATGCCGTTGAGCAGGTGGTAGACCAGCGACAGCGAGAAGCCGAAGAGCAGGAACTTGCCCAGCGGCGAGGCCAGGCACGCGGCCGCCTGCGCATAGGCCTCGCCGCCCGCCGCCGCCGCCAGCAGCCACCAGGCCAGGCCGAACGCGCCGATCCACAGCCCGACCCCGGTGATCCGGTGCAGGAACGACATGATCGACGTGATCTGGAACCGGTAATGGCTCCCGAGCATGAAGGGCGAAAGGGGGCGTTTGTTGGACATCGCGGCGCGGTTCTCTTCGCTGGGCGGCTGCGTGCCGCGTTGGCTGTATGCGGATCCCTCCGCAAGAGCCCGCACGTCCTGTGCGGACTTTTCGATGCGGCTTTGCTTCAGAAGTCGATGCAGCGCCCGTTCTTCTCCCAATCGCCGTAGCGGGTGGGATCCGGACCGTCGCGGCCGCCGATCTCCCTCTGCGCCACCGGCATCGGGACGGACTGTTTCGGCTTTTCCGTCCGCGCCGGCTCCGGCTGGGAAGGGCTTTCGCCTATGATCGCTGGGTCTCGCACGAACGAAAGTTTAATTCCCAGCCCCGTTATGGACAAGCAGGCCGCCCCGGACGCTGCGTTCTTCCGCCTTCCCGACCACCACATCGTGGCCCTGACCGGCCGCGACGCCATCGCCTACGCGCAGGCGCAGACGATGAACGACGTCGCCGCGCTGGCCGACCGGCAATGGCAATGGAACGGCTGGCTGACGCCCAAGGGCCGGGTCATCGCGCTGTTCTCGCTGTTGCGCCTGGACGCCGAGACCCTGTGGCTGCTGCTCCCCGACGCCGACGCCGAAGCGATCGCCGACCGGCTGCGCGGCTTCGTCTTCCGCCGCAAGGCGGTGCTGGCCGTGCGCGAGGACCTGCATGTCGCGGGCGCCTTCCGCGCGCCCGCGACGGCGCGCGATGCCATCGCCGACGTCGCCGGAGGCGTCGTCGAACTCGATTTCGGCGCCGGCGACGAGCCGCGCACGCTGCGCATCGGCGGCGAACCCGGCAGGGACGACGCGGCGGCCCTCGAGCGCTGGCGCAGCTTCGACCTGCGCCACGGCCTGCCGCGCCTGCCGCCCTCGCAGAGCGAGCACTGGACCCCGCAGCAGCTCTCGCTCGACCGGCTGCGCGCCTACAGCGTGAAGAAGGGCTGCTATCCGGGCCAGGAGATCGTCGCCCGCACCCATTTCCTCGGCCAGGCCAAGCGGCACCTGGCCCTGCTGGAGACGCCGGCGCCGGCGGCGGTCGGCGACGAGGTGGACGAGGACGGGCGCGCCGCCGGCAGCGTGCTGTCCACCGCGTCCGCGCCCGCCGCCGCGGGCCCCGCCCGCCATTACGCCCTGTCCGTGCTGGCGGCCGAGCGCGGAACCTCGCTGCGCGTGGCGGGCGCGCCGGTCGAGCCGCTGTCCCTGCGCGCGGGCCTGCAGCGCTGAGGCGTGCCTACACGCGGCCTGCACACGGCGTGCACACGCGAACCGCGATTGCATCGATATATTCCGCAACGGGGACTTGCTAAGCTGCCCGCCGGACGTCGTGCCTGAACGGCCCTGCCCGGCCGCCGGCACCGGTGGAACGCGTCCGGACCACATAAGATCGGCACCACATAAGAAACGTCTTTGCTCAACCGCTCCGGGGGAAATCTCATGAACCGCTCCACCTACGTTTGCGTCGCGGCAAGCGCGCTCGTGCTCGCGCTGTCCGCCTGCTCCAGCCAACAGAAGAACACCCGCAAGAACGACAAGTCTCCCTCCCAGCAGGAGACCCTCGCCCTGCCCTACGTGCAGAAGCTGTCCGCCGACGGCCTGTTCGCCTTCGGCAAGGCCGACCTCTCCAACCTGAGCGAGGGCGGCCGCGGCGAACTCGACGCGCTCGCCACGCGCGCGCTCGCCAGCAACAACCTCGACGTGATCCACGTCATCGGCC
The DNA here is from genome assembly GCF_022662575.1 of Luteimonas aquatica. Lineage (GTDB taxonomy): Bacteria > Pseudomonadota > Gammaproteobacteria > Xanthomonadales > Xanthomonadaceae > Luteimonas > Luteimonas aquatica. The sequence goes on from NZ_JALBFU010000001.1 coordinate 751,793, forward strand.
ACAGCGACCGCATCGGCAACCAGAAATCCAACCTGGCCCTGTCCACGCGCCGCGCCAACGCGGTGCGCGACTACCTGGTCCAGCGCGGCATTCCGGCCGAGAAGATCACCGCCGTCGGCCGCGGCAGCGTCGAGCCGGTGGTCGAGTGCAAGACCGAGAAGGCGCAGGCGCTGATCGACTGCCTCGCGCCCAACCGTCGCGTGGAAATCCGCGTGGTGCCGCGCGGCAGCGGCGGCTGAGCGCCGCGCCATCGTCCGGCCATCGGGGCCCCTCCGCGAGGAGGGGCCTTTTTCATGCCGCCGGCAGGCTCGCGAAGGCCTCGCGCAGGGTCTGCACGCTGCCGCAGTACGAGGCGTCGTAGCCGGGCAGCATGCCCAGCTCGTGGCGGAACATGGGATCGCGCAGCAGGCCGAGCAGTTCGATCAGGGGCGGCGAGCGCAATGCCCGCTCGCGGCAGACGAAGAAGTAGTGCTCGGTGAGCACCGGCACGAAATCCAGGCCGTAGCGGCGCGCCGGCGGCTCCAGCCCGAGGCCGGCGTCGGCCAGGCCGCTGGCGACGTAGGCCGCGACCGCGGCATGGGTGAACTCCTCGACGTCGCAGCCGTGGATGGCCGACAGCGCCAGCCCCTGCCTGGCGAGCAGGCATTCCAGCAGCAGCCGCGTGCCGGAACCGGGCTGGCGGTGGATGAAGCGCACGTCGTCGCGCAGCAGGTCGCTGATCACGCGCAGGCGCTTGGGGTTGCCCGGCGCCACCACCAGCCCCTGTCGGCGCATCGCCAGGTGCACGACGCGGTCGCCTTCCAGGTCGAGGCGGTCCAGGTAATGCCGCAGCAGTTCGCCCTCGAGCTCGCCCATCGGCAGGTGCAGGCCGGCCAGGTCGCAGCTGCCCGCGCGCAGCGCGCTGAGCGCGTCGTCCGGGCTGCGGTATTTCAGGTCCAGCGCCAACCCCGCCGCGGCCATCGCCCGGCGCAGCGTTTCCACGCCGAAACCGTGCGAGGCGTGCAGGCGCAGCGGCGCGGCGTCGGCGGTGGTGCTGCGCTCCAGTTCCGTCTCCAGTTCCGTGGCCAGGCTGTCCAACGTCGGCGACAGGCGCGCGGCGATGCGGTTGTCGGCCCAGACCAGGCGCTCGCCCAGCGCGGTCAGGCGCGCGCCGCGTCCGCGCGTGGAGCGCAGCAGCGGCAGGCCGAACAGCCGTCGCGCCTCGCGCAGCAGGCCCCAGGCATAGCGGTAGGACAGGCCGCAGGCGCGGCTGGCCGCGGCCAGCGAGCCGGCGGCGTGGACCGCCACTAGCAGCTCGATCAGCCGGGGCGGCATCTCGCGGCCGTCGGCGGTGCGCAGCTCCCATTGCGGCTGGATGGTGACCTTGTACATGGCCTGGCGCTCCGTCGATGCCGGTGACTTGCCGCCGGATGCTGCGCGGCAGCACCGCGCGTCCGCCGATTGAATAGGATTTTCAAAGCCTATTGTTAGACCATCGCACCCGTGAAAAGTCTTGTCAAACCAGGATAATCCGACGAAACCCCCATACCGCTTGTGTTCTCGACAACATATTTACCGACTGACAGTCTCAGCCAGCCGCAACCTCGGGAGGGTCCATGGCCAGCACAGACGTGGTGGACGAGCAATTTCCGCAGCAAGGACACGGTTTCCTATCGCGCGAACGGATCGTCGCCAAACCCGGCTTCAACCGCTGGCTGGTACCGCCGGCCGCGTTGGCCATTCATCTGTGCATCGGCATGGCCTACGGCTTCAGCGTGTTCTGGCTGCCGCTGTCCAAGGCGATCGGCATCACCGAACCGGTCGCCTGCCCGGCGGACATGGGCACGCTGGCGCAGCTGTTCACCACCACCTGCGACTGGCAGGTGAAGATGCTGGGCTGGATGTACACGCTGTTCTTCGTGCTGCTGGGCTGCTCGGCCGCGCTATGGGGCGGCTGGCTGGAGCGGGTCGGCCCGCGCAAGGCCGGCGTGGTCGCGGCCGTGTGCTGGGGCGGCGGCCTGCTGATCTCGGCGCTGGGCGTGTACCTGCACCAGCTGTGGCTGATGTGGCTCGGCTCGGGCGTGATCGGCGGCATCGGCCTCGGCCTGGGCTACATCTCGCCGGTGTCGACGCTGATCAAGTGGTTCCCCGACCGCCGCGGCATGGCCACCGGCATGGCGATCATGGGCTTCGGCGGCGGCGCCATGATCGGCTCGCCGCTGGCCGACATGCTGATGCGGCACTTCGCCACCGACGCCTCGGTCGGCGTGTGGCAGTCGTTCCTGGTGATGGGCCTGCTCTACTTCGCCTCGATGATGTGCGGCGCGCTCGGCTATCGCGTGCCCCCGGCCGGCTGGGCGCCCGCCGGCTGGACGCCGCCGGCGAACAACGGCAACGCCATGATCACCAGCGCGCAGGTGCATCTCGACCAGGCCTGGCGCACGCCGCAGTTCTGGCTGATCTGGGCGGTGCTGTGCCTGAACGTCACCGCCGGCATCGGCGTGATCGGCATGGCCTCGCCGATGCTGCAGGAAGTCTTCGGCGGCCGCCTGATCGGCGTGGACGCGGGCTTCAAGTCCCTCGACGAGGCGCAGCTGAAGGAACTGGCCACGATCGCCGCCGCCTTCACCGGCCTGATCAGCCTGTTCAACATCGCCGGCCGCTTCTTCTGGGCCTCGCTGTCGGACAAGCTCGGCCGCAAGACCACCTACGCGGTGTTCTTCCTGCTCGGCATGGCGCTGTACGCGTCCGCGCCGCACCTGGGCGCCACCGGCAGCGTGGCGCTGTTCGTGCTCGGCTTCGGCATCATCCTGTCGATGTACGGCGGCGGCTTCGCCACCGCGCCCGCCTACCTGGCGGACATGTTCGGCACGCGCATGGTCGGCGCCATCCATGGGCGCCTGCTCACCGCCTGGGCGGCGGCCGGGATCTTCGGACCGCTGATCGTGAACTACCTGCGCGACTGGCAGCTCGCGCGCGGACTGCCCCCGGCGCGGGTGTACGACCAGACCATGTACATTCTCGCGGGGCTGCTGCTGCTCGGCTTCGTCTTCAACCTGCTGATCAAGCCGGTGGACGCGAAGTACCACATGAGCGAACAGCAGTTGCGCGAGACCGAACCGCCCAAGCCGGCCGCGGCCGCGGCCGGCGCGCACTCGGCGCACGCCGCTGCGGGCGGCCAGGGCGCGCTGGCGATCGTCTGCTGGCTGGCGGTGGGCATTCCGCTGGCCTGGGGCGTGTGGATCACGCTTCGGAAAGCTTTCGTGTTGTTCAATTGACGCAGATGCCGCCCTTCCCCCGCGCGGGAGAAGGGATCGTGTCATGGATCATGAGTGGAACCACCGATGGGCAAGCGCTCTAGGCAAATCGATTCGGTCACCCAGGTCGTGCCGCAACTGGCCGATTCGCAGCGGCAGGCGGTCGACGAGGCCATCGCGCGGCATCGCGAGCGCCCCGGCGCGCTGCTGCCGATCCTGCACGCCGTGCAGGAAGCGCTCGGCTTCGTGCCGGAGGGCGCGGCCGCGCCGATCGCGCACGCGCTCAACCTCAGCCGCGCCGACGTGCACGGCGTGATCAGCTTCTATCACGAGTTCCGCAGCGCGCCCGCCGGACGCCACGTGGTCAAGCTGTGCCAGGCGGAGGCCTGCCAGTCGATGGGCGCGCGCGCGCTGGAGGCGCACGCGCGCGACCATCTCGGACTCAAGCCGGGCGAGCACGACACGCGCGACCGCGCCTTCACCCTGGAACCGATCTATTGCCTGGGCAATTGCGCCCTGTCGCCGGCCCTGCTGCTGGACGGCGCGCTGCACGGACGGGTGACGCCCGAGCGCTTCGATGCCCTGATCGCGCACTGCCTGCAGGGAGAGCGCGCTTGAACGCCACGCGCATCTATGTCCCCGACGATGCCGCCGCCGCCTCGGTGGGCGCGGACCGGGTCGCGGAGGCGATCGCCCGCGAAGCCTCGGCGCGCGGCATCGAGGTGCATCTCGTGCGCAACGGCTCGCGCGGCCTGCTCTGGCTGGAGCCGCTGGTGGAGGTCGCCACCGCCGCCGGACGCGTCGCCTACGCGCCGGTCGCGCCCGGCGACGTCGCCGCGCTGTTCGACGCGGACTGGCTGCGGGGCGGCGCGCACCGCCTGCGCCTGGGCGACATCGAGGTGCATCCCTACTTCGCGCGGCAGGAGCGCCTGACCTTCGCCCGCGTCGGACGGATCGATCCGCTCGACTCCGACGACTACGCCGCGCACGGCGGCTGGGCCGGCCTGCGGCGCGCCCTGGACATGTCACCGACCGCGATCGTCGAGGCCGTGACCGATTCCGGCCTGCGCGGCCGCGGCGGCGCCGCCTTCCCGGCCGGCATCAAGTGGCGCACGGTGCTGGAAACGCCGGCGGCGCGGAAATACGTGGTCTGCAACGCCGACGAGGGCGACTCGGGCACGTTCTCCGACCGCATGCTGATGGAAGGCGATCCGTTCTGCCTGATCGAGGGCATGGCCATCGCCGGCCTGGCCACCGGCGCGACCCGCGGCTACATCTACCTGCGCAGCGAATACCCGCACGCCTGGCGCAAGCTCAACGCCGCCATCGCGCGCGCCTACGACGCCGGCTGGCTGGGCGCGGGCATCGGCGGCTCGGCGCATCGCTTCGACCTGGAGGTGCGCCTGGGCGCCGGCGCCTACATCTGCGGCGAGGAAACCTCGCTGCTGGAAAGCCTGGAAGGCAGGCGCGGCATGGTGCGCTTCAAGCCGCCGCTGCCGGCGGTGTCCGGGTTGTTCGGCCAGCCCACCGTGATCAACAACGTGATCACGCTCGCCTCGGTGCCCTTCGTGCTGGCCGAGGGCGCGGCGGCCTATCGCGACTACGGCATCGGGCGCTCGCGCGGCACGCTGCCGCTGCAGCTGGCCGGCAACGTCAAGCAGGGCGGACTGGTCGAGAAGGCCTTCGGCCTGACGCTGCGCGAGCTGCTGTACGACTACGGCGGCGGCAGCGCCTCGGGACGGCCGATCCGCGCCGTGCAGGTCGGCGGGCCGCTCGGCGCCTACCTGCCCGAATCGCGGTTCGACACGCCGCTGGACTACGAGGCCTTCGCCGCCGTCGGCGGCATGCTCGGCCACGGCGGCATCGTGGTGTTCGACGACAGCGTCGACATGCGCGAACAGGCGCGCTATGCGATGGCGTTCTGCGCCATCGAGTCCTGCGGCAAGTGCACGCCCTGCCGCATCGGTTCCACGCGCGGGGTCGAGGTGATCGATCGCCTGGCCGCCGACGAGACGCAGGAGGCGCTGCTGCGCGACCTGTGCGAGACCATGCTGCACGGATCGCTGTGCGCGCTGGGCGGCATGACGCCCTATCCGGTGCTCAGCGCGCTGGACCATTTTCCGGAAGATTTCGTCAGCCGCCGCCGCGCCGCCGCGGCGGCGCGCTAGGACACAGGAGGGCGTATGCGTTCCATCGCCGAACAGGATCTGGGCACCCCCGCCCCGCAATTCGTGCAGCTCGAGCCGCTGCGCACGGTCTGGCTGGAGATCGACGGCGCGCGGGTGGAAGTGCCCGCCGGGACCTCGGTGCTGCGTGCCGCCGCCGTCGCCGGCACGCGCATCCCGAAGCTGTGCGCGACCGATTCGCTCGAGGCCTTTGGTTCCTGCCGCCTGTGCCTGGTCGAGATCGAGGGGCGCAAGGGCTATCCTGCCTCCTGCACCACGCCGGTGGCCGAGGGCATGGTGGTGCGCACGCAGTCGCCGAAGCTGGCCGCGCTGCGCCGCGGCGTGATGGAGCTGTACATCTCCGACCATCCGCTCGACTGCCTCACCTGCCCGGCCAACGGCCATTGCGAACTGCAGGACATGGCCGGCGCGGTCGGCCTGCGCGAGGTGCGCTACGGCTACGACGGCGCCAACCATGTCGATGCGAGCGTCCCTGCTCGCGAAGATCGAACAGCGGCCATCCATGTCCGCACTTCCCAAAAAGTGCCGAACCCGCTCTATTCGCCGAAGGACGAGTCCAACCCCTACTTCACCTTCGACCCATCGAAGTGCATCGTCTGCTCGCGCTGCGTGCGCGCCTGCGACGAGGTCCAGGGCACCTTCGCGCTGACCATCCAGGGCCGCGGCTTCGGCTCGAAGGTGGCCGCCAGCCAGGACCAGTCCTTCCTCGAATCCGAATGCGTGAGCTGCGGCGCCTGCGTGCAGGCCTGTCCGACCGCCACGCTGTCGGAGAAATCGCTGATCGCCATGGGACAGGCCGAGCGCAGCGTGGTCACCACCTGCGCCTACTGCGGCGTGGGCTGCTCGTTCCGCGCCGAGATGCAGGGCGAGGAACTGGTGCGGATGGTGCCCAACGCCGACGGCCACGCCAACCACGGCCACTCCTGCGTGAAGGGACGCTTCGCACTGGGCTACGCCACCCATCCCGACCGCATCACCCGGCCGATGGTCCGCGAGAAGATCACCGACCCGTGGCGGGTGGTGAGCTGGGAAGAGGCCATCGCCCACGCCGCGCGCGAGTTCAAGCGCATCCAGGCCGAGCACGGCCGCTTCGCCATCGGCGGCATCACCTCCTCGCGCTGCACCAACGAGGAGACCTACCTGGTGCAGAAGCTGGTGCGCGCCGGCTTCGGCAACAACAACGTCGACACCTGCGCCCGCGTCTGCCACTCGCCCACCGGCTACGGCCTGAAGCAGACGCTCGGCGAGTCGGCCGGCACCCAGGATTTCGATTCGGTACGCGACGCCGACGTGGTCATGGTGATCGGCGCCAACCCCACCGACGGGCATCCCGTGTTCGCCTCGCAACTGAAGCAGCGCCTGCGCCGCGACCACCCCGACCAGGGATCGGGCAGGAAGCACGCCGGGCTGATCGTGATCGACCCGCGCCGCATCGACCTGGTGCATACCCCCCGCGTCAGGGCCGACTACCACCTCAAGCTGCGTCCCGGCACCAACGTCGCCATGCTCAACGCGCTGGCGCACGTGATCGTCACCGAAGGCCTGGTGGACGAGGCTTTCGTCGCCGAGCGCTGCGAGGCCGAAGCCTTCGCCAAGTGGCGCAGCTACGTCGCCGACCCGTCGCGCTCGCCGGAGGCGCTGGAAGCCGAGCTCGGCGTGCCGGCCGAGCAGGTGCGCGGCGCGGCGCGGCTGTACGCCAGCGGCGCCAACGGCGCCATCTACTACGGCCTGGGCGTCACCGAGCACTCCCAGGGCTCCACCGCGGTGATGGGCATCGCCAACCTGGCGATGGCCACCGGCAACATCGGCCGGCGCGGCGTCGGCGTCAATCCGCTGCGCGGGCAGAACAACGTGCAGGGCTCCTGCGACATGGGCTCGTTCCCGCACGAGCTGCCGGGCTACCGGCACGTCTCCGACGGCGCGGTGCGCGGCCTGTTCGAGCGGGAATGGAACGTCAGCCTGCACGACGAGCCCGGCCTGCGCATTCCCAACATGTTCGAGGCCGCGCTCGACGGCTCCTTCCGCGGCCTGTACATCCAGGGCGAGGACATCGGCCAGTCCGATCCCGACACCCAGCACGTCACCGCGGCGCTGTCGGCGATGGAATGCGTGGTGGTGCAGGACCTGTTCCTCAACGAGACCGCCAAGTTCGCCCACGTGTTCCTGCCCGGCAGCTCGTTCATGGAAAAGGACGGCACCTTCACCAACGCCGAGCGGCGCATCTCCCGCGTGCGCAGGATCATGGCGCCGCGCAACTCCGACGGCACGCGCGGCTACGCCGACTGGGAGATCACCCAGCTGCTCTCCAACGCGATGGGCTACCCGATGGCCTACGCGCACCCGTCCGAGGTCATGGACGAGATCGCGCGCCTGACGCCCACCTTCGCCGGCGTGAGCTTCGAGAAGCTGGACCGCATGGGCAGCATCCAGTGGCCCTGCAACGCCGAGCAGCCCGAGGGCACGCCGACCATGCACGTGGACGCGTTCGTGCGCGGCAAGGGCAAGTTCATGCTCACCCCGTACGTGGCCACCAGCGAGAAGGTCACCCCGCGCTATCCGCTGCTGCTCACCACCGGCCGCATCCTCAGCCAGTACAACGTCGGCGCGCAGACCCGGCGCACCGCCAACACCGTCTGGCACGACGAGGACCGCCTGGAGCTGCATCCGCACGACGCCGAGGAGCGCGGCATCGGCGAGGGCGACTGGGTCGGCGTGGAGAGCCGCGCCGGCGACACCGTGCTGCGCGCGCGCATCACCGATCGGGTGCAGCCAGGGGTGGTCTACACCACCTTCCACTTCCCGGGCTCCGGGGCCAACGTCATCACCACCGACAACTCCGACTGGGCGACCAACTGCCCGGAATACAAGGTGACCGCCGTGCAGGTCACGCGCGTCACCCAGCCCTCGGAATGGCAGAAGCGGCACAAGGCCTTCGAGCACATGCAGGTGTCGCTGCTGCCGGAAACGACGGCCTGATGAAGCCGGCCGCGCATCCCCCAGCGCCGCCCCAGCCCGCGCAGCCGGCCGGCAGCGTGCTGCGCCCGGTGGAGCGCCACCGCGCCGACGCGCGGCGCCGCTTCGACGACCACATCGCCGAGGAGGTGCCGGTCGCCTTCGTCTACAACGACCGGCCGTTCGCGGTGATGATGGCCACGCCAGACGATTTCGAGGACTTCGCGCTCGGCTTCGCGCTGAGCGAGGGCCTCGTCGAGGCCATCGACGAGGCCGCCGTCGAGCGCGTGGAGCACCTGCTGGAAGGGGTGGAGATCCGCCTGCGCATTCCGGAGCGGCGCCAGGAGGCGCTCGAACACCGGCGCCGCTCGCTGAGCGGGCGCAGCGGCTGCGGCCTGTGCGGGAGCGAACTGCTGGAGGCGGCATTGCGCCAACCGGCGCCGGTCGGCGAAGGCGTCCATGCCACGGCGGACGCGCTGCAGCGCGCGCTGCGCGAACTGCACGCCGGCCAGCGCCTCAACGCGCGCACCGGCGCCACCCACGCCGCCGGCTTCGCCGACGCCCAGGGGCGCATGCTCGCGCTGCGCGAGGACGTCGGCCGCCACAACGCGCTCGACAAGCTGATCGGCGCCCTGCTCCGCGCCGGGCTCGACCCGCAATCCGGCTTCGCGGTCGTCACCAGCCGCGCCAGCTACGAGATGGCGATGAAGGCCGCCAGCGCCGGGCTGCCGATGCTGGCGGCGGTCTCGGCGCCGACGGCACTGGCGATCTCGCTCGCCGAACGCTGCAACCTCACCCTGATCGGCTTCGCCCGCGACGACGGCTATGCGCTGTACGCGCATCCGCGCCGCGTGTCCGCCGGCCCGAGCGCGTGACAGACCGATGAATCCGACCCGCCTGGCCGCGATGGCCAACGACATCGCCCGCTATTTCGATGCCGAACCCGACCGTGCCGCCGCGCTCGACGGCATGGTCCTGCACCTGCAGCGCTTCTGGGAGCCGCGGATGCGGCTGCGGATCGTGCAGTACCTGCGCGAGGAGCACGGCGCGGAGCTGTCGGCGTTCGCGCGCGAGGCGGTCTCGGAACTGGCGCGGCGCGCCGGGCACGCCGATGCGGGCACGCCGCGCCGCTGAGCGCCAAGCGGCGCTCAGCCGCGGATGTGCAGCTTCACCCAGTCGACGTACTTGTCCACCCAGCCCTGCAGGAACTTGCGCGTGTCGTCGTTGCCGATGTTGCCCTCGGCGTCGATCAGCCCGTCCTTGTACTGCAGGAACACCTCGGTCTGCGCCATCGTCGGCACGTCCAGGTAGGCCAGCACGTTGCGAAGATGCTGCTGCGCCAGCGCGGTGCCCATGGCGCCGATCGAGGTGCCGAGCACGCCGGCGGGCTTCCCGGCGAAGGAATTGGTGCCCCAGGGGCGCGAGCCGATGTCCAGGGCGTTCTTCAGCACGCCCGGAATCGAGCGGTTGTATTCCGGCGTCACGAACAGCAGCGCATCGGCCTGCTCGACCTGCTGCTTCAGGCGCTTGCCCTGCGCCGGATAGTCGTCGTCGAAGTCCTGCGTATACAGCGGCAGGTCGTCGATGCGTACGTGATCGAAGGCGAAGTCGGCCGGTGCCAGCTTCTCGACCGCCTTGGCCAGCTTCTTGTTGTGCGAGTCCTTGCGCAGGCTGCCGACCAGGACGGCGACTTTGATCTTGCTCATGGCGATCTCTCCCGTGTGGATGACGAAGGGCGCCAGCCTACCCCGCCAGGATCGCCGAAGAGACGCCAGGGGCGGAAGGGATCATTCCGCCCACGGCATCAATCCACTCAATTACTACACCAGTGTTTCGGCTGCGGCAACGATCTCTTCCTCCGAAGGGATCACCAGGAACGCCGCCCCGGCCAGCGGCGTGAACGTGTCGGCGCCGACCACGCGCCGGAACGGCCGCGCGCCGAAACCTCCCTCGACCACGGCGGTGATGATGCCCTCGCCAACGCCGGCGCTGCGGCGGCCCTCGTCGACGATCAGGATGCGCTTGGCGCCGGCGGCCTGCTCGCGGATGAAGTCCTCGTTGAGCGGCACCAGCCAGCGCAGGTCGACCACGCGGGTCTTCCAGCCGTGCTTCTTCTCCAGCGTGCGCACCGCACGCAGGCTCATCGGCACGCCGTTGCCGAAGGTAAAGACCACCAGGTCGTCGCCTTCCCCGTACACGCGGCCCTCGCCGAGCGTCATCGCCTGCTCCGGCGACGGGTATTCGGTCATCCAGCCGCCGTCGCCGGCCTCGTACAGGTCCTTGGTCATGTACAGCGCGATCGGCTCCAGCAGCGCGCACACGCGGCCGTCCACCTTCGCCAGCGCCGCCAGCGTGCGCAGCATCGTCGCCGCGTCGTCGCCGCGGCTCGGGCAGCCGACCACCAGACCCGGGATGTCGCGCAGCGCGGTGATCGAGTTGTCGTTGTGGAAGTGGCCGCCGAAGCCGCGCTGGTAGCCGAGCGAGGCGATGCGCATCACCATCGGATTGCGATACTGGCCGTTGCTGAAGAACTGCAGGCTGGCCGCCTCGCCGCGGATCTGGTCGCAGGCGTTGTGGAAATAGGCCAGGTACTGGATTTCCGGCAGCGGCAGCATGCCCATGTTGGCGTAGCCCTGCGCCAGGCCGAGGATCACGGTCTCGTCGAGCAGCGTGTTGAACACGCGCCGGTTGCCGAATGCCTTGTGCAGGCCCTTGGTCACGGTGTAGACGCCGCCCTTCTGCGCCACGTCCTCGCCGAACAGCAGCGCCTCGGGGTACTTGCAGAACAGGTCGTGCAGCGCGTTGTTGATCTGGATGGCCAGGTGCCTGGGCGCCTGCTTCTCCGGCAGCCTGGCCTCGCCGCCGAACGCGGCCAGGCGGCGTTCGGCGAAATCGGAACGCTCGGCTTCGGCCTTGACCTTGGCCGGCGTGTACGGCGCGAGCGGCGCCATCACCTCCTGCAGGCTCGACAGGCGCGGACGCCGGTCGGCGTCCTCGGCCGCGGCGAAGCACTTCCTGCGCGTATCCTCGTACAGCGCCAGCACCTCGTCCTTCGACATCAGCCCGGACTCGAGCGCGATCGCCGCCGAGCGCAGCAGCGGATCGGTGGCCTCGACCGCGACCAGTTCCTCGATGCTGCGCCACTCGATCTCGAAGTCGGTGCCCGCATGTCCCATGATGCGCGTGGTGCGCAGGTGCAGGAAGGTCGGCCGGCGCGTGCGCCGGCAATGCTCGACCGCCCGCTGCACGTCGCCGTAGCCGGCCGCCAGGTCGAGGCCGTCGGCGGCGAAATAGTCCAGGTCCGGGCGGTCGCGGAAGTTGCGCCCCACCCAGCCGTCGGGCGTCTTCACCGAGATGCCGATGCCGTTGTCCTCGCACACGAACAGCACCGGCGCCGGCAGCTTCTGGTAGGCGGTCCAGGCGGCGGCGTTGAACGCGGTCTGCGCGGTGGCGTGGTTGCTGGAGGCATCGCCGAAGGAACAGATGGCGATGCTGTCCTCGGGAATCGGCAGCGCGTGTCCGATGCGCCGCCCCTGCTCGATGGCGATCGCGGTACCGAAGGCCTTGGGCAGGTGCGAGGCGATGGTCGAGGTCTGCGGCAGCACCCACAACGGCTTGCTGCCCCAGACCTTGTGGCGTCCGCCGCTGGCCGGGTCGTCCTTGCTGGCGGCGAAGGACAGTGCCGAATCCATGATCGGATCGAGCTTCTTGCCGTCCGTGCCCGGCAGCTTGCGGAAGCGCTCGGCCATGAAGCCGCCGCTGCGGTAATGCAGGAACGCCGGATCGGTATGGCGCGTGAGCCGCGCCACCATCGCGTTGCCCTCGTGGCCGGAGCTGCCGATGGTGTAGAAGACCTTGTTCTGCACGCGCAGCACGCGTGCCATCAGGTCGAGATGGCGCGAGATCAGCTGGGACTCGAACAGCTCGCGGAAGCCCCGGGCGTCGAGCGCGCTGCCGTCGAGGATCGCGTCATGCGAATCCCTCGCAAGCGCCCGCCCATCCCGGCGCGGGCTTTCCGAGCCGTTCCAGTCGCGCACGAACTCCTGGAAGTTGACGTCGCAGATCTCGGCGCGGTTGAGGCCTTTCATGCGGGCGGGAATCGGTGGCTTGGTGGCGTTCATGCGGATGCTCGGAATCGCCCGCGCCCAGGAGGCGAAGGCATGGGGGAAGAAAGCGTCAGGGAAGAACCGATGCCGCCAGCAAGGCGGCGTTGTCCGCGGCGGGTCCGGGCATGGCGACGAAGCCGGGCGTAGCGCGCACGCGCGCCAACCAGTCGCGCACGTTCGGATAGCGCGCCAGCTCGAAACCGCCGTGGTCGGCGACGTGGGTATAGGCGAACAAGGCGATGTCGGCGATGCCGTAGGCCGGGCCGGTGAACCAAGCCTGCCCGCGCAGGTGCCGTTCCATCACCGCCAGCGCCTGATGCCCGCGCTCCAGGCAACGCGGCAGCTCGGCGGCACGGCGGGGCGAATCCAGCGGCGTCCAGCCGCGGATGAAGCGCGCCACGGCGATGTAGGGCTCGTGGCTGTACTGTTCGAAGAACATCCAGCTCAGCGCCTGCGCGCGCTGCCAGGCGTCGACGGGCAGGAAGCCCGCAGCCGGATCGCCGTCGGCGAGCCAGCACAGGATCGCGTTCGATTCGGCGAGCACGCGGCCGTCGTCGAGCTCGACGATCGGCACGCGACCGTTGCCGTTCTTGTCCAGGAATTCCGGCGTGCGCGTCTCGCCCTTGCTGCTGTCGACCTCGATCCAGCGGTAGGCTCGGCCGAGCTGCTCCAGCAGCAATCGCACCTTGTGGCAGTTGCCCGAGGTCGAATAGCCGTAGACGGTGATGCCGGGCGTGCTCATCGGCCGCCTCGCGCGCGCGCCTGCCGCCACTGCTCGCGGCTCTGGCCCCAGACCTCGATATCGGCGTCGCCGAAACGCTCCGGCATCCGGTCGTGGCGCAGCAGGCGCGAATCCAGCCGCGCCGCGACCCGCTTCGAGGCGAGGTTGTCGGCGGTGATCGTGTGGATGACCTCCTGCCAACCCAGCGCGTCGAACGCCCAGTCGATGGCCGCCGCCGCGCTCTCGGTCGCGTAGCCCTTGCCGCAGGCGTCCGCGGCGATGCCCCAGCCGATCTCGGGTCCCGGCCAGCCCTCGGGCCGCCACGGTCCGACACGGCCGATCCAGCGGCCGCTGTCCTTCTCGATCACCGAGAAGAAGGCGAAGCCGCAGGCGGTCCAGCTGCCGATGACCGCCATCATCCCGAGCCAGGCGACCGGTCGCGGCTGGCCGCCGCCGAGGTGGCGGACATGTGCGTCGTCGCCCATGAATGCCGCCCAGGCATCGAAATCCTGCAATTGCGGCGGCCGCAGCAGCAGGCGTTCGGTTTCCAGGATCGGGCCGGAGGCGGTCATGGCGGAATCAGACGTGGTTCGATCAGATGGCGCGATCAGGACGAACGCGCCGCATCGCGCGCGCGCCACTCGTCGCGCGTCTGGCCCCAGATCTCGACCGGATGGTCCTCGAACGGCGCCGGCAGCCGGCCGGGGCCGCGATTGCGCGATCCCAGCCGCTCGGCCAGCTTCTGCGAGGCGACGTTGTCCGGATCGATGGAATGGATGACCTCCTTCCAGCGCAGATGCTCGAAGGCGAAGCCCATCGCCGCGCGCGCCGCCTCGGTGGCATAGCCCTTGCCCCAGGCCGCGCGGCGGAACGACCAGCCCACCTCCGTGCCCGGCCAGCCTTCCGGCTGCCACGGGCCGGCCTGCCCCAGCCACTCCCCGCTCCTGCGGTCGATCACCGAGAACATGCCGAAGCCCTGCAGCAGCCAGGCGCCCGGCATCTGCAGGAACTTGCGCCAGGCCGCGGCGCGCTCGAGCGCCCCGCCGACGTAGCGCGCGGCCTCCTCGTCGCCGAACAGCTCGGCGAAGCCGTCGAAGTCCTGCTGCTGCGGCACGCGCAGGATCAGGCGCTCCGTCTTCAATTGCAGATGCATGATGTCCATGCTCGACCGTCCCTCGCCTGCGGAAGTGCGCGAACCTCAGAACGCGTTGATGCCCGTCAGCTCGCGCCCCACCACCAGCTGATGCACGGTCTCGGTGCCCTCGTAGGTGATCACCGACTCCAGGTTCAGGCCGTGGCGGATCGGGCAATGCTCGGTGGTGATGCCGGCGCCGCCGAGCAGGTCGCGCGCCTCGCGGGCGATGTCGATGGCCATGCGGCAGTTGTTCCACTTCGCCAGCGACACCTGGGTGGGCTGCATGTTGCCGGCGTCCTTCAGGCGGCCGAGCTGCAGCGACAGCAGCTGCGCGGCGGTGATGCGGCGCGCCCAGTCGGCCATCTTGAGCTGCGCGCTCTGCGTGGCCGCCACCGGGCGGTTGAACAGGATGCGTTCCTTGGAATAGTTCAGCGCCTCGTCCAGGCAGGCGATGGCCGCGCCGATCGGGCCCCAGGTGATGCCGTAGCGCGCCTGGGTCAGGCAGCCGAGCGGGCCCTTCAGTCCCTTGACGTTGGGCAGGCGGTTGGCGTCGGGAACGCGCACGTTGTCGAAGTACAGCGCGCTGGTCACCGAGGCGCGCAGGCTCATCTTGTGCTTGATCTCCTGCGCGGCGAAGCCGGCGAAGCCCTTCTCGACGATGAAGCCCTGGATGCCCTCGTCGGTCTGCGCCCAGACGATGGCGATGTCGGCCAGGTTGCCGTTGGTGATCCACATCTTGGAGCCGTTGAGCACCCAGTCGCCGCCGTCCCTGCGGGCATTGGTCTTCATGTTGGCCGGGTCGGAGCCGCCGTGCGGCTCGGTCAGGCCGAAGCAGCCGATCACCTTGCCGGCGGCCATGTCCGGCAGCCAGCGGCGGCGCTGCTCCTCGCTGCCATAGGCGTAGATCGGGTACATGCACAGCGAGGACTGCACGCTGGCGAAGCTGCGGATGCCCGAGTCGCCGCGCTCCAGCTCCTGGCAGATCAGGCCGTAGCTGACGGCGTTCAGGCCGGCGCAGCCGTATTCCTCGGGCAGCGAGGAGCCGAGCAGGCCGAGTTCGGCCATCTCCGGGATCAGTTCCTTGGGGAAACGCCCCTGGTCGAAGCATTCGCCGATGATCGGCAGCACCCGTTCGTCGGTGAACCGGGCCACGGTGTCCTGCACGGCGCGCTCCTCCTCGCTGAGCAGGGAGCGGACGTCGTAGAGGTCGTAGGGATGCAGGGCCATGGCGGGGAACGGTCTCGGGAAGGGGAATCGGGCATTTTAACCGTCCCCGCGCGCGCCATCGCGTCCGCAGGCGCAAAAAATCCGCGCAAAACAGACGAATTCCGAAAAAACGAACGGGGCCGGATCGCTCCGGCCCCGTATGGTGGACGCCCGCTGGTCGCGGCGGATCAGTTGCGGCTGGCGCCGCCGTTGTCGACCGAGGCGGTCTGGGTGACGACCTGGCCGTCGATCACCGGCAGGCGCTGGCCGGGCTCGCTGTCCATGCGCACGGTGCGCTCCTGGCCGTCGTAGCGGTAGGTGACGTCGTAGCCGACGGTGCGCTTCTCGTCGCCCAGGGCGATGCGGCTGCCCGGCTTGCTGCCGGTGCGCATGGTGCCGGTGGTGCCGTCCGGGTTGCGGTAGGTCACGTTGTAGGCCACCACGCGCGAGGACTGCGAGGTGTCGGAGACGGTGTGGCACTGGCGCTCGGTGCGGTCCACGACCTTGCCGCCGACGTGGCGACGGTCGATCTCGCGGCCGGCGAAGCCGCCGCCCACCGCGCCGGCGACGGTCGCCAGCTTGCGGCCGTTGCCCTTGCCCACCTGGTTGCCGATCAGGCCGCCGATGACGGCGCCGGCCACGGTGCCGCCGACGTTGCCGTCGCGCTCGGGCAGGCGCTCCTGGACCACGACGTCGTTGCAGACCTCGCGCGGGGTCGACTGGGTGGTGGTCTCGCGCACCGGCTCGGTGCCGATCACGGTGGCGTAGAGCTTCTCGGTGTTGGTGATCGGCTTGACATTGGTCACGTCCGCATACTCGACGCCACCGCCGGCCGGGATGCCGTTGCCCTGGGCGGCGTCGCCCTGCAGGGCCGGATCCTGGGCCAGGGCGGGATCGCCGGCCAGCTGCGCGGCGGTCGCCGGGGCATCGGGCTTGCGAGCGCTCTGGAAGGCGGCGACGGACACGCCACCGACGAGCAGTGCGGCAATGGCGATGGCGATCGTGTTCTTGTTCATGGTGGCCTCTCGGTTGGGGTGGCGGATGACCCGCTCTACTGTCGGGAGGAATTGCAGCATTCGCCAGCTGAACGGCGCCCCGGCTGACGGCGCGCGAAGCTGACGGCGGGCTAAACTCGATGGTAGGGCACACCGCGTTTCGCGCCCGTCAAAGCCCCATCTTTGCCGCATCCGTTCCGTCCGCCCGAGGCCCTTCCATGCCCAACCCCCTGCTCGCTCCCGTGCTGCGCTGGTTCGGCCGCCTGAGCTATCCCAAGCTGCTGGTGTTCACGGCCGCCCTGTTCGTCCTCGACACCCTGGTGCTGGACCCGATCCCGTTCGTCGACGAGCTGCTGCTCGGCCTCGGTACCCTGCTGCTGGCGAACTGGAAGCGGGACAAGAAGCCCGCGCCGGGCGGAGCCATCGACGGCGAAGCCACGCGCCGCTGAGCGGTCGATCGCGATGCTGGTCGACAGCCACGTCCACCTGGACGCCCCGGAGTTCGACGCCGACCGCGACGCGGTGCTGCGGCGCGCGCGCGAGGCGGGCGTGACGCGGCAGATCGTGCCGGCCATCCATGCCGCCGGCTGGCCGGCGCTGCGCGAGATCTGCGCCTCCGGCGACGGCCTCCATCCCGCCTACGGCCTGCACCCGATGTATCTGTCCGAGCATCGCGAAGCGGACCTGGCGGCGCTGCGCGACTGGGTCGAGCGCGAGCGCCCGGTCGCCGTCGGCGAGTGCGGGCTGGACTATTTCGTCGAGGGCCTCGATCACGCCGCCCAGCAGCGTTATTTCGACGGGCAGCTGCGCCTGGCGCGCGAATTCGACCTGCCGGTGATCGTGCACGCGCGCCGCGCCGTCGATGCGGTGATCGCCTCGATCCGCCGCGTCGGCGGATTGCGCGGCGTGGTGCACAGCTTTTCCGGCAGTCCGGAGCAGGCGCGGCAACTGTGGGACCTCAGCTTCCTGCTCGGCCTGGGCGGACCGGTCACCTACGAACGCGCCCGCCGCCTGCGCAAGCTGGCCGCGAGCATGCCGTTGGAGTTTCTGCTGCTGGAAACCGATGCGCCGGACCAGCCGGATGCGAACATCCGCGGCCAGCGTAATGAGCCGGCGCGGCTGGCCGCCGTTTGCGAAGCCATCGCCGCCCTGCGTGAGGCGCCTGTGGACGAGATCGCGCGGATCACCGGGGCGAACGCGCACCGGCTGTTCCGGCTGGACGCCCGCGCCGCGGCGTGAGCGCGCCGTACGAGCAGATGGCGATCACTCGTCGCTGGCCACGAAGCTCAGCAGCAACTGCTCAGTGAAAACCTGTTCGAACCCGCGGTACGGAAGCGGCTGCGCCTTCAGGACGGCCGCCTCGACCGATCTTTTCGCCGCATCGTCATACGGGCAACTCGGATCGACTCCAACCGTCACGACCTCGCCCCCCGGCAATTGACGGATCCGGACCAGACAGCGCACCCCGCTCGGGACCGAAGCAGGGCGTGTCCAGCTGGACAGAATCCGCGTCCGCAGGGCAGTCGCGTAAGCAGCCACAAGCTGCGCCGACGGTTTCGCACCCTTGTCTCCATGCGCGATCGCAGATCTTGGCGCCACATCCGCCGCGACCGCCTGCCCGCCGTCCCGCGCTTGCGCGCCGACCGTCATTGGCCATGACAACAACGCCGCCAACAGCGCGGACGAGGGAATTTTCACGTTTTCTCTCCGTTTCCCCGGATTTTTCCGCAAGTATCTTCCACCGTGAAAGCCGCTCAGGAGGCTTTCGTCTTCAACAGCATCTCCAATGCCTTACCGGCCGCCGCGAACGCGAACGCGCCGGTGATGTGGGTGGCGGCGCCGAGCCCGGCCCCGCAGTCGAGCTTGAGCGCGGCGTCCGCGCCCAGTTGCGGACGCAGGCCGCAGACGCTGCCGTCGGCCTGGGGATAGCGCACGTTCTCCAGCGAGTACACGGCCGGCACGCCGAAATAGCGCTTGGCGCCCTTCGGGAAGTTGAACTCGCCGCGCAGCTTCTTGCGCACCAGCGCCAGCATCGCATCGTGCTCGGTGCGCGAGAGATCGCGCACCCGCACCAGGGTCGGATCGACCCGGCCGCCGGCGGAGCCGACGGTCACGATCGGCTGCTTGCGGCGCCGGCACCAGGCGATCATCTCGACCTTGCTGCGGAAACTGTCGCAGGCGTCCACGACCAGGTCGAAGCCCGGGCCGAGCAGCGTCTCCATGTTCGAGGGCGTGAGGAAGCTCGCCAGCGGGCGCGCCTCGATGCCGGGATTGACGGCGCGGCAGCGCTCGGCCATGGCCTCGGCCTTGCCGCGTCCGTACTGTCCTTCCAGCGCCGGCAACTGGCGGTTGGTGTTGGACACGCACAGATCGTCGGCGTCGATCAGCGTCATCGCGCCGACGCCGCTGCGCGCCAGCGCCTCGACCAGCCAGGAACCGACGCCGCCCAGTCCCACCACCGCGACGTGGCAGGCCGCGAAGCGCGCCAGGGCGCCGCGCCCGTACAGGCGGTCGATGCCGGCGAAGCGCTCTCGCCAGGGTGCCTCGTCGCGCGCGAAAGCCGAGGCCGCTGCGGCCTGGGCAGGGATCGCCGTTGCGGCGGTCACGTCGATGGGGGTGGCGGCCGCCTCGGCGACGGCCCGGTGACGGGAAGCGTGCATGCGCATAGTCTAACTGCCGCGCATGCTATGGTCGGCCGGAGCCAGCCAGGAGCACGCCATGTCGACCACGCCCAACCCCGCCCCGAAATCGTCCGCCTTTGGCCGCTACTTCTTCCTGTTCCTGATCGGGCTGGTGGTGGGCGCGATCGCCACGGTGATGGCGCTGCGCGCGATCGAGGCGCGCAAGGACCATTACCCGGACGCGGTGATGACGGTGATGCAGGCGCACGTGGGCCAGCTGAAGGCCAGCACCGAAGCCAACCGCTGCAGCGCCACCGACATCCTGCCGCACCTGCAGGCCCTGCGCACCATGTCCAACGACATCGAACCCGCCTTCGGCGACCTGCGCGAGGACGAGCGCTTCGCCAAGCACGCCAGCCAGCTGCGCGCCACCCTGGACGGCGCCCTCGCCTCGCCGCCGCTCAACTGCGCCGGCGCCGGCGCGGCCGCCGGCAAGATCGGCGAGGCCTGCAAGGCCTGCCACCAGGATTTCCGCGGCTGATCCCATCGCGCGCCCGCGCATGAATCGAGGCTGAGGCGGCGCTCCCCCACCGGCACGCGGTTGGAGGCGGGTTCACGCGTCCGCCTCTAAGTTCGAATCGACGCGGAATCCCGCCGCGAACCTGATTCGGAGGATGCCATGAAGATTCGTCTGCTCGGTGCCGGCGCCGTCATCGCCATGCTCGCGGCCGCAGGCTGCGCCACCACCTCGCCCGGCTACGGCGGCGGCTATGGCGGCGGCTCCTACGGCAGCGGCAACTGCAGCGACTGCGGCACAGTGACCCGCATCGAAACCGTCGCCCGCGGCGAGAACGTGCCCAACGCCACCGGCGCGGTGCTCGGCGGCATCGTCGGCGCGGCCGCGGCGCGCGAGATCGCCGACCACAACACCGACAGCAAGGGCCGCAAGAACACGGCGACCGTGGCCGGCGCGGTCGGCGGCGCCCTGGCCGGCAACGCCATCCAGAACCGCGTGCAGGCCTCGAGCACCTACCGCGTCTACGTGCGCTTCAACGACGGCCGCACCACCACCTTCACCCAAAGCGACCTGGGCGGCATCCGCGAAGGCTCGTATGTCGAGGTCCGCGGCGGCACCGCCTATCTGCGCTGAGGCGACCTGCGCTCCGAGCCAAGGAAATGCCCGCTCCGGCGGGCATTTTCTTTTTCTCATGACGCGCTTGTCACGATCATGAATATTGCTGCATCTGCAGCGTGATCGCCCGCGAGCCGAGGCGCTAACGTGGACGGACAGGGAAGGCCCTCATCCGTCCACCGACCACCACCATGCGGGGAAACACATCGATGAAAAGCACCGTCTTGAGCGTCGCCGTAGGAACCGTCCTGCTCGGGGCCAGCATCACCGGCACCGCCGCCCAGCCCTCCACCAGCTTCAATCCGCTGCGCGTGGAAATGCGCGCGGCCGGCGCCAAGGCCGGAGCGCTGCTGGGCGTGGTGGACGTGGTCATCACCAATACCAGCAGCAACACCGTCCGCGTCCCCAAGCAGCGCCTTCCCTCCGATGACCTCGAGGCCAGCCTGTTCCAGGTCAGCCGCGACGGCAAGCCGGTCGCCTACGAAGGCAAGCTGGTCAAGCGCGGCCTGCCCCAGGCCGAGGACTTCGCCGTCCTCAAGCCCGGCCAGCAATACCGCGTCCAGGTCGACCTTTCCGGCGCATACGACCTGAGCCGGAGCGGCTACTACTCGGTCACGCTGCGCTCCCCGCTGCAGCACGCCTCGGTCGCCGGCCAGGGCGCCGGCACCGGCATGCTGAAGGCCCTCAACGGACAACCCCTGGAACTGCGCAGCACGCCCCTGCGGCTGTGGGTGGACGGCAGCGACCAGCTCGGCGCGGTGCTGAAGAAGGGCAAGCCCGGCGGCGGCGGCACCCTGGTCAACGGCATCACCTACAAGGGCTGCACCACCACGCGCATGAACAGCATCGACCAGGCGATCACCGCGGCGCGCAACTACACCGAGAACAGCAAGAACTACCTCAATGCCGGCACCGCCGGCCCGCGCTACACCACCTGGTTCGGCAGCTACACCAGCTCGCGCTACAACACCGCCAAGCAGCACTTCACGGCCATCGACAGCGCCATGGACCAGAACGGCGGACAGATCACCGTCAACTGCGGCTGCAGCAGCAGCGCCTATGCCTACGTGTACCCGAACCAGCCCTACGAGATCTACGTCTGCAAGGCTTTCTGGTCGGCGCCGGTCACCGGCACCGATTCCAAGGCCGGCACCCTGGTCCACGAGATGAGCCACTTCAATGTCGTGGCCGGAACCGACGACGTGGTCTACGGCCAGAGCGGCGCCAAGAACCTGGCGCTGACCGATCCCAACGGCGCGCTCAACAACGCCGACAGCCACGAGTACTTCGCCGAGAACAACCCGGCGCAGAACTGAGCGGGACCAGGCCGCAACGAAAAAACCCCCGGCATCGCTGCCGGGGGTTTTCGTTTGGCCGGTACCTGCCGGTTGCGGCGGGTGGCTGGTTACAGCGGCTGTACGGCGTCCGCCTGCAGGCCCTTCTGGCCCTGCACGACGGTGAAGCTGACCTTCTGGCCTTCCTTCAGGCTCTTGAAGCCCTGGGACTGGATCGCGCGGAAATGCACGAACACGTCCTCGCCGTTCTCGCGGCTGATGAAGCCGAAGCCCTTTGCATCGTTGAACCACTTCACGGTTCCGTTTTCGCGAGCACCCTCTGACATCAGTATCACTCCCCGTAAACAGTCTGGTGTGGAACGCCGGCCATCTCTGGCGATGTATCGGCGGCTGGTCGCAAGCAGGAAGCGAAATGGAACGGTGTCGCGGATCGGTGGAGCCGGCAGCACGTATCGAACGCATCCAGGCCCCAGTACCTTGGGGCCTTGACAAACGCAGCGCAAGCAAATTAACCCGGCACTTGTGAAAATGCAATCTGCTCGCCGGCGCCCGCCCGGCGGCGGATTTTCCGGGCGTTTCGGACGCGCAAGCCGTTGTATTGCCGATAATATCCGCAACGCGCGTCTCATATTCGGCCCGGCCGGGCGGCGCCTTCCCTTCCCTCCACAGGACTCCCATGGACCTGCAAGTCGTCTGGTACCTGATCGCCGCCCTGATGATGCTGGTCGGCCTGCTCGGCATCGTGCTGCCGGCGCTGCCCGGCGTGCCGCTGATCTTCGCCGGCATGCTGGTCGCCGCCGCCGCCGACGGATTCGAGCGCGTGCAATGGTGGTGGCTGCTGATCCTCGGCGTGCTGACGCTGGTCTCGGTCGCGGTCGATTTCTGGGCCACGGCCGTCGGCGCCAAGCGCGTCGGCGCCAGCCGCAAGGCGCTGCTCGGCGCGGTGATCGGCACCTTCGCCGGATTGTTCTTCGGGCCGATCGGGCTGTTCGTCGGCCCCTTCGCCGGCGCGGCGCTGGGCGAGCTGTGGCATGGGCGCGCCATCGACTCGCAGCGCGTCGGCCAGGCGGCCAAGGTGGGGCTCGGCACCTGGCTCGGAATCGCCCTGGGCGTCGCGCTGAAAATCGCGCTCGCCTGCACGATGTTCGCGCTGTTCGCCCTGGCGTGGTGGCGCTGAGGCCACCGCGCACCGGCGGCGGGGCGCGCCGGGTAGACTGGCCCGTCGCCGATCGCGCCCTTGCCCGCCCCATGAACCCGCTTCGCCAACACCTGATCCGTCTGCTGCTGCTCTGCCTGCTGTCGCTGGCGGCACCCGTCCTGGCCGCGGCCGATCCGGTCGCGGCGGCCGACGCGAAAGCGGTCGCCGTCCTGCGCACCCAGCTGGCGGCCGCCGAGGGCCTGAAGAACGTCACCGCGACCGTCGAGGCCGGCGTGGCAAGGCTCGACGGCACGGTGCTCGAGCTGGAGCAGCGCAAGCAGGCCGGCGACATCGCCACCGCCGTCCCCGGCGTGACCTCGGTGCAGAACGCCATCACGCTCGACAGCAACCTGCACAACCGCTTCCTGGCCGCCTACGAACAGGTCACCGGCAAGCTGCTCAAGCTGCTGGCCGCGCTGCCGCTGCTGGTGTTCGCGGCGCTGATCGTGCTGGCCGCGGTGTGGCTGGGCCGCTTCCTGGCGCGCCGGCTGCATTGGCTGCGCCTGCGCAGCGACAACCCGTACATGAACAATCTGGTGCGCCGCACCATCCAGACGGTGACGGTGCTGGTCGGCATCCTGCTCGCCCTGGACCTGCTCGGCGCCACCTCGCTGGTCGGCGCCCTGCTCGGTTCGGCGGGCCTGGTGGGACTGGCGCTGGGCTTCGCCTTCAAGGACATCGCCGAGAACTACATCGCCGGCATCCTGCTGAGCATGCAGCGGCCGTTCTCGCCCGGCGAGCACGTCAAGATCGACGCCTACGAGGGCAAGATCGTGGCGCTGACCTCGCGCGCGACGCTGCTGCTCACGCTCGACGGCAACCAGCTGCGCCTGCCCAACGCCCTGGTCTTCAAGTCGGTGCTGCTGAACTATTCGCAGAATCCGAACCGACGCTTCGAATTCGTGATCACCATCGACGGCGCGCAGTCGATTCGCGAGGCGCAGACGCTCGGCACCGCGGCGATGGCCAGGGTCGAGGGCGTGCTCGTCGACCCGGCGCCGTCCTGGGTGGTGGTCGACTACACGCCCAACGGCACCGGCCTGCGCTACTACGGCTGGGTCGACCAGCGCGTCAACGACCTCGGCAAGGTGCGCAGCGAGGCGATCCGCGCGGTGAAGGCCGCCTACGCGCGCGCCGGCATCGAATCGCCGCGCACGGTCTATCACGTCGTCACCTCGCGCGAACGCGGTCAGGCCGAGGATGCGTCCGCGCCGGTCGAGCCGCTGCACGACAAGGACATCGACACCTCGGTCAACACCGACATCGACGACCAGCTCGCCGCCGCGCAACGCGCCGACGAAGGCCGCAACATGCTCGAGCCCGGAGTTCCCCCGCCATGACCCACGCCCGGCGCAACGCCGCCCCGCCCTCGACCGGACCTTACCTCGCCGCCCTGGCCTTCTCCGGCCTGGCCCTGTCCGGCCTGTTCCTCGCCTGCGGCTGCGCGTTCGCGCAATCCCCGCCGGCGGCCGGCATCGAGGCCTGCACCGCGGTGGAGAACGACGCCACGCGCCTGGCCTGCTACGACGCCGCGGCCGGCCGCAAGAGCCTGAGCCCGGCGCAGGCCGACGCCGCCGCGCAGACCGCGAAGGAGGAGCGCGCGGCGGCGAGCGACGCCGAGCGCACCGCGCTGTCGCAGAAGGAACGCGCCAAGCGCGCCTTCAGCGACCTGTACCGCTCCGAGCCCGGCGAGGACGCCCTGGCCAACGCCGGCAAGGGCTCGCTGCTCGACAGCCGCTGGGAGCTGGCCAAGGACTCCAAGCTCGGCACCTTCAATTTCCGCGCCTACAAGCCGGTCTACCTGTTCCCGGTGTTCTGGAGCAGCAAGCAGAACACCACGCCGACCTCGCCCAACCCGCTCAACACCGTCACCACGCCGCAGGACCTGGACGATTTCGAGGCCAAGTTCCAGATCAGCTTCAAGACCAAGGCGCTGGAGAACCTGTTCGGCGACAACGGCGACCTGTGGATGGGCTACACGCAGAGCTCGCGCTGGCAGGTCTACAACGCCGAGGCGTCGCGGCCGTTCCGCGAGACCAACTACGAGCCGGAAGTGCTGCTGGTGTTCCGCAACAACTACAGCATCGGCGGCTGGAAGGGGCGAATGAGCGCGATCGGCATCAACCACCAGTCCAACGGCCGCGCCGACCCTCTCTCGCGCAGCTGGAACCGGGTGATGTTCAACTTCGGCTTCGACCGCGAGAACTGGGCGGTGATGCTGCGGCCGTGGATCCGCGTCTCGGAGAGCGGCAAGGACGACGACAACCCGGACATCTCCGACTACATGGGACGCGGCGACATGACCGTCGTCCACACCATGGGCCAGCACCAGTTCTCGCTGATGGCGCGCCATTCGCTGCGCGGCGGCGACCGCTCGCATGGCGCGCTGCAGTTCGACTGGGGCTTCCCGATCCACAACCAGCTGCGCGGCCACCTGCAGGTCTTCGACGGCTACGGCGAGAGCCTGATCGACTACAACCACCGGGCGACCTACATCGGCCTGGGCGTATCGCTCATGGAGTGGTACTGACCTCCCGGACCCGGCGCCCGGCCGCCGCGATCGGCTATGCTGTCGCCGAACGGCAACATCGAACGGATATCGACCCATGCCCTCCGCACAGCCGCGGCAGCACCGCTCCTTCTTCGCCTACGCCTCCGCCATGCTGGGATCGCTCAGCCTGCTGGCGGTGCTGTGCTTCCACTTCCCGGAACTGCTGACCAGCAAGGAGTTCCGCGCCGTCTACAACGAGACCTTCGCCCGCCACCTGCTGCTGGTCGGGCTGGTGGCGGCGTTCGTGCTGGGCACGCTCGCCATCCTGCGCGACCGCAACAAGCGCATCGCGCTGATCGGCGTCGGCGGCGCCACGCTGGCGGTGCTGCTGGGCGGCACCAACGTGCAGTTCGACGCCATCGGCCAGACGCCCTACTCGCTCGGCCTGGACTGGTTCGTGATCTCGCTGTTCTTCTCGGCGCTGGTGTTCGTGCCGCTGGAACGCTATCTCGGCCAGAAGCAGATCTCGCCGCTGCGGCCGGGCTGGCGCACCGACGTGGCCTACTTCTTCATGAGCCACGTGCTGGTGCAGTTCATCCTGATCCTGGTCACCGCCTCCACCTCGACCATCGCCGGCCTGGCGGCCTTCCCCGGCCTGAAGGCGGCGATCCAGTCGCTGCCGGTCTGGGCGCAATTCCTGATCGCGGTGTTCGTCGCCGACATGGCGCAGGCGCTGCTGCATCGGGCGTACCACAACATCCCCTGGCTCTGGCGCTTCCACGCCGTGCACCACTCCAGCCGCGAAATGGACTGGCTGGCCGGCTCGCGCATCCATTTCGTGGAGATCGTGCTCACCCGCAGCGCGGTACTGCTGCCGCTGCTGATCCTGGGCTTCTCGACCTCGGCGGTGAACGCCTACGTGATCCTGGTGGGCCTGCAGGCGGTGCTCGCGCACGCCAACCTCGGCATCCGTTTCGGCAGGATGTTCGGCTGGCTGGAGTACCTGCTGGTGCTGCCGCGCTACCACCACTGGCACCACGCCCGCCAGTACGAGTACATCGACGTCAACTACGCGATCCACCTGCCGCTGGTGGACATGCTGATGGGCACCTTCAAGCTGCCCCGCGACCAGGGCGCCTGGCCGCAGGAATACGGCGTGATGAAGCTGGAGACCGTGCCGCGCGGCATCGTCGAGCAGCACCTGATGCCCTTCCGCAAACGCAAGACCTACGAGGACCACGTGGCCTGACGCCACGCCCGGGGGACGCGCCGTGTCCTTCTTCAAATCGCTGTTCGGCCGCGCCGGCGGCCCCGGACCCGGCGCCGACCGCACCGAGTCGATCCTGCGCGAACACCTGGACGGCGACTTCGTGGTCTTTCCGCTGGCCGAAACGGCGACCGCGCCCGCGCAGCTCGAGGCCATCGGCAAGGCCCACGGCGTGCGCTATCCGGCCGAGTACGTCGCCCACGTGTGCGGCACATTCCCCGGCCTGCACCTGGAGGTGAAGGAGGCGATCTGGCGGCGTCCGAAGGTGTTCGACGTCGGGCCGTTCTGGACCTTCCTGTACGGGCTGAACACCTACACCTCCGCGCCGGAGAGCGAGGAATGGATGCGGCTGGACGCGGCGGCGTCCAGGTTCCGGCAGGACACCGGGCTGGCCGCGGCGCCGATCCTGGCCGTGATCAACGATCCCGACGTCTATTGCGCCCTGCCGGACGGGACGCTGGCGGCATCGCCACGGGACCAACGAGCTCGAGCCCGTGGCGCTGGATTTCTGGCAGCTGTTCGAGCAGGAAGTGGTCGCGCTGAAGGAACGCAAGCGGGCCAGGCAGTCCGGCGGCGCGCCGGCCGCCGCGTGAGCGTCAGCAGTTCGACGCGGCGTCCCGCCCGTCCTCGACCTTGCCTCGCGCCGCATCGCGGCGCATGCCCCAGGCGCGCAGCGCCTCGATCACCGGGCGCAGCTCCTCGCCCTGCGCGCTGAGCCGGTACTCCACGCGCGGCGGGACCTCGGCGTAGACCTTGCGCACCACCAGCTCCTCGGCCTCCAGTTCGCGCAGCTGCTTGGTGAGCATGCGCTGCGTGATGCCGGGCAGGCGCCGCTGCAGCGCGTTGAAACGCTGCATTCCATCGCGCATGAGGTGGTACAGGATCAGGCCCTTCCACTTGCCGTTGATGGCATCGAGCGCGGTTTCGACCGCGCAGCGGCTGGTGTTTTCGGCGGAACGCGACATCGGCGGAAACCCCGGGCAGTATCCATTCTGATACTGCGTGCAGAAAAAGTGCGTACTTGCGGCGGTCGCCGGCGACTCTAGCATGGGCGCACCGTCCACTCGCGCGCACCGCCGATGCTTTCCGACACGCCCTCCTTTCCGCTGCGCCTGTTCGCCGCCTGCCTGCTGCTCCTGGCCGCGACGGCGCCCGTGCATGCGGCGCCCACGCAGGCCCCGCCCACCCTGCGCCTGTATGCCATCGACTGCGGCCACCTGGCCTTCAAGGACATGGGCCTGTTCTCCGACACCGGCGAATACGACGGCAAGCCCGGCGAGATGGCGGTGCCCTGTTTCCTGATCCGGCATCCCAAGGGCGACCTGATCTGGGACACCGGGCTCGGCGATGGCCTGGCCAGCCAGCCCGACACCATCTACAAGCCGCTCGGCATCACCGCGACGGTCAGGACCACGCTGGTCGCGCAACTGGCCGAACTCGGCCTGGCGCCGCAGGACATCGACTACCTCGCGCTCTCCCACCTGCATGCCGACCACGCCGGCAACGCCAACCTGTTCACGCGCGCGATCTGGCTGCTCAGCCGCAGGGAACTGGCCTGGGCCACGACCGAGCCGTCCCCGCCCGGCGTCGCGCCGGCGCTGTTCTCCGGCTACCGGCAGGCCAGGGTGACGTGGCTGGACCTCGACCACGACGTCTTCGGCGACGGCAGCGTGCGCATCCTGCGCGCGCCCGGCCACACCGCCGGCCACGCCGTGCTGATGCTGCAACTGGCGCACGCCGGCACGGTGATCCTCTCCGGCGACCTGTTCCACACGCGCGAGAACCGCCGCGATCGCCGCGTGCCGCCGGTGAACGACAGCCGCGCCGAGACGCTGGCCTCCTTCGATCGCATCGAGACGCTGCTGGCCAACCGCCACGCGCGCCTGGTCATCCAGCACGCGCCGGAGGACTTCGCGGCGCTGCCGGCATTCCCCGCCTACCTGGACTGAACGCCGGCGCGGACGGCGTGCAAGCCGGCGGCGGATGCGGCACCCTGTCGCCTTCGCCGCCCCGGAAAGGAATCGTCATGCCCGCCATCAAAGGCATCGTCTCCGCGCTGCCGCTCGCGTTCGCGCTCGCCGCCGTCAGCGCCGGCGCGCACGACCTGCCGCCGCCCGCCACCGGGCTCGATGCCGAGGCCCGCGCGCGCCTGGTCGGCGAGCACCTGCTCACCCTGCAGTGGCTGGGCTGGGGCGACCTGTCGCAGGCCGGCACGGCCACGATCCGCGACGACGGGGGCGCACTGGCGGTGGCGGGCCGGCAGGAGGGCACGGGCGAGAACGCCGGGGACTACCTCGAGATCGCCGGCAAGATCGTCTCCGCCGACCGCGACGGCTTCGTCTTCGCCGGCGAGATCCTCACCAAGGTCAACCATCTGGCCCAGGGCGCCGAATGCCGGCGCGAGGGCACCTTCCACTTCAAGGCCACGGGCAAGCGCCGCTACTGGCGGCTGCAGGAGATGGACAACCCCTGCGACACCGCCACCGACTACGTCGACCTCTACTTCCTGGGAATCTGAGGCGACGCGCGCTCAGCGCGTGCTGCGCCAGCGCCGGTCCTCGACCATCAGGCATTCGTCCTGCACCACGTCGATGCCGGCGGCGACCAGCCGCTCGACGAAGACCTCGTTGCGGATGCCGGTCTGCATCCACACCGTGCGCGGCCGCGCCTTGATCAGGTCGGGCAGATGCGCCTCCAGGTCCTCCGGCTTGCGGAACACGTCGACCAGGTCGACGCGGCCGGGGATCTCGGCCACGCTGCGGTACACCGGCCGGTCGAAGATGCGCTCCACCTCCGGGTAGTACACCGGCACCGGCAGGATCTCGTAGCCGACCCGGCGCAGGTACGAGGGCACGATGTGCGCCGGGCGGTCGGCGCGATGCTCGGGCTTGATGCCGAGCACGGCGATGCGGCGCAGCGCGCCGAAGACGCGGTCGAAATCGCGATGCCCGGACAGCACCCGGCCGCACTTGAACATCAGGCCACCTCGACCACGGGGATCTTGCCGATCCTGGCCTGCCACTCGCGCGGTCCGGTGCGGTGCACCGATTCGCCGGTGCTGTCCACGGCCACGGTCACCGGCATGTCCTGCACGGTGAACTCGTAGATCGCCTCCATGCCGAGGTCGGCGAAGCCGACCACGCGCGCGGCCTTGATCGCCTTCGACACCAGGTAGGCCGCGCCGCCCACCGCCATGAGGTAGACGGATTTGTGCTTCCGGATCGCCTCGATCGCCGCCGGTCCGCGCTCGGCCTTGCCGACCATGCCGAGCAGGCCGGTCTGGCTGAGCACCTGTTCGGTGAACTTGTCCATGCGCGTGGCGGTGGTCGGGCCGGCGGGGCCGACCGCCTCGTCGCGCACCGGATCGACCGGGCCGACGTAGTAGATGAAGCGGCCGTTGAAATCCACCGGCAGAGGCTCGCCCTTGTCGAGCATGTCGACCATGCGCTTGTGCGCGGCGTCGCGGCCGGTCAGCAGCTTGCCGTTGAGCAGCAGCACCTCGCCCGGCTTCCAGGTGGCGACGTCCTCGCGGGTCACCTTGTCCAGGTCCACGCGCCGCCCCTTGGAGGCGTCGTAGGTGAGCTTGGGCCAGTCCTCCAGCGAGGGCGGATCGAGCATCACCGGGCCGCTGCCGTCGAGCACGAAGTGGGCGTGCCGGGTGGCGGCGCAGTTGGGAATCATCGCCACCGGCAGGTTGGCGGCGTGGGTCGGGTAGTCCTTGATCTTGATGTCGAGCACCGTGGTCAGGCCGCCCAGGCCCTGGGCGCCGATGCCCAGCGCGTTGACCTTCTCGTGCAGCTCCAGGCGCAGCTCCTCGAGGCGGTTGGCCGGGCCGCGGGCCTGCAGGTCGACGATGTCGATCGGCTCCATCAGCGCCTCCTTGGCCAGCAGCATGGCCTTCTCGGCGGTGCCGCCGATGCCGATGCCGAGCATGCCCGGCGGGCACCAGCCGGCGCCCATGGTCGGCACCGTCCTGAGCACCCAGTCGACGATCGAGTCGGAGGGGTTGAGCATGGCGAACTTGGACTTGGCCTCCGAGCCGCCGCCCTTGGCCGCGACGATCACGTCGACCGTGTTGCCCGGCACCACCGAGACGTTGACCACCGCGGGCGTGTTGTCGCCGGTGTTCCTGCGCCCGCCGGCCGGATCGCGCAGCACGCTGGCGCGCAGCTTGTTGTCCGGATGGCTGTAGGCGCGGCGCACGCCCTCGTTGACCATCTCCTCCACGCCCATGGTGGCGTCGTCCCAGCGCACGTCCATGCCGATCTTCAGGAACACGGTGACGATGCCGGTGTCCTGGCAGATCGGCCGATGGCCCTCGGCGCATAGGCGCGAGTTGATCAGGATCTGCGCCATGGCGTCCTTGGCGGCCGGCGACTGTTCGCGCTCGTAGGCCGCGGCGAGGTTCCGGATGTAGTCCACCGGATGGTAGTAGCTGATGTACTGCAGGGCGTCGGCGACGCTCTGGATCAGGTCTTCCTGCCGGATCGGGGTCGAGCGGACCGGCGCCGGCCGGCTGGGGGCCGGCTCGATGCGGGCCGGGTGGGTCGTGGTCAAGGCTGGCTCGAGGCTTGCGGGGGGACGCGTATTTTAGCGCGGGCCGCGGCGGCGGCGGCGCGCGACGTCGCCTCCCGGGCGGCGCATGGCATGCTTGCCCCACCCTGGTCCGCGAAACCTCGATGTCGAGTTCCTACTGGCGCATGCGCGGCCAAGAGCCGCCGAAGCTGAATCTCCGGCAGCGCTTCGCCGCCCTGCGCAACCTGCCGCCGTTCCTGCGCAGCATCTGGGACACCAGCCCGACCCTGGCCCTCTCCAGCATCGCCCTGCGCCTGGTGCGCGCGCTGCTGCCGGTGACCACGCTGTACGTCGGCAAGCTGATCGTCGACGAGGCCGTGCGCCTGGTCTCGCTGGGCACGGCCAGGGAGCCGCTGGCCGCGCTGTGGCACGCCGGCACGCTCGATCACCTGCTCGGGCTGCTGGCGCTGGAGTTCGCGCTGGCCATCGGCGCGGACCTGCTCGGCCGCGTGGTCGGCCTGGTCGATTCGCTGCTGGCCGAGCTGTACTCCAACAGCACCAGCGTGCGGCTGATGGAGCACGCCGCCTCGCTCGACCTGGAGGATTTCGAGGACGCCGACCTGCAGGACAAGCTCGACCGCGCCCGCCGCCAGGTCGCCGCGCGCAGTCCGCTGCTGTCGCAGCTGCTGGGCCAGGCGCAGGACATCGTCACCATCGTCAGCTTCGCCGTCGGCCTGCTGGTGTACGCGCCGTGGCTGATCCTGCTGTTGCTGGTGGCGCTGGTGCCGGCCTTCATCGGCGAGATGCACTTCAACGCGCAGAGCTACGCGGTGAACTTCCACTCCACGCCCGAGCGGCGCGAACTGGACTACGTGCGCATGCTCGGCGCCAGCGCCAACTCGGCCAAGGAGGTGAAGAGCTTCGGCCTGAACCGCTTCCTGATCGAGCGCTTCCGCACCCTGTCCTGGTCGATCTACCGCGCCAACCGCAGCGTGGCGCTGCGGCGCGCCGGCTGGGGCGGGCTGTTCACCACCATCGGCACGCTCGGCTACTACGCCGCCTATGCCTTCATCGCCTGGCGCACCGTGCGCGGGGAATTCAGCATCGGCGACCTGACCTTCCTGTCGGCCTCGTTCCGCCGCCTGCGCAACCTGCTGGAGAACCTGCTGGCCGGATTTTCCCAGGTCGCCGGGCAGGCGCTGTACCTCGACGACCTGTTCTCGTTCTTCCGCATCCGCCCCGAGATCTTCTCGCCGGAACGCCCTCGCCCGTTTCCGAGCCCGATCCGCGCCGGCTTCGTCTTCGAGAACGTCGGCTTCCGCTATCCGGGCGCGCAGCGCTGGGCGGTGCGCCACCTCGACTTCACCCTGCACGCCGGCGAGGTGCTGGCCCTGGTCGGCGAGAACGGCGCCGGCAAGACCACCCTGGTGAAGCTGCTGGCGCGCCTGTACGACCCGGACGAGGGCCGCATCCTGCTCGACGGCCATCCGCTGGACGAATACGACCTGGACGAGCTGCGCGCCAACATCGGGGTGATCTTCCAGGACTTCGTGCGCTACTTCCTCTCCGCCTCCGACAACATCGCCATCGGCCGCATCGACGCGCGCGGCGACGAGGCGCGCATCCGCGAGGCGGCGCGGCGCGCCATCGCCGACGAGGTGATCGGACGCCTGCCGCAGGGCTACGGGCAGATGCTCGGCAAGCTGTTCAAGGACGGCGTCGACCTGTCGGGCGGCGAATGGCAGAAGATCGCCATCGCCCGCGCCTACATGCGCGACGCGCAACTGCTGATCCTGGACGAGCCGACCGCCGCGCTCGACGCGCGCAGCGAGTTCGAGGTCTTCCAGCGTTTCAAGGAGCTGTCGGACAACCGCACCGCCGTGCTGATCTCGCACCGCTTCTCCAGCGTGCGCATGGCCGACCGCATCCTGGTGCTGGAGCAGGGGCGGATCGAAGCCAGCGGTACGCATGCCGAGCTGATGGCGCAGGGTGGGCGCTACGCCGAACTGTTCGAACTGCAGGCGGCCGGCTACCGCTAGGACGCGGGTGGCGCCAGTGCCCTAGAACAGCGCACCTAGAACAGCACGCCTAGAACAGCGCACCCTGCGCGTCGCCGGGTGCCGGATAGCGCAGCACGCCGTCGACCAGGCGGGCCGCCTCGTGCAGCACGTGCGGCTCGCTGCGCCCCGGCGCCATCAGGTGCGTGACCTGCCAGCCGCGCGCCAGGAAGTCGTCGGCGATCAGCCGCCGGTGGCATTGCCACCACAGCGCCTCGGCGCACATCACCGCGCAGCGCGTGTCGCCCGCCAGGCGCACCAGCCGCGCGCGCGCCCGGGCGAAGTCCGCGGTGGCCATGTAGTCGGCGTAGCCGCGGAAGGCGGCCACCCGCCAGGCGCCGTTGCTCGAACCGGGCACGGGCGCGCGGCGACCGCCCAGCGCCGGCATCGCCACGTATTCGATGCCGGCCTCGTACAGGGCCGGCTGCATGGCCGTCGCGACGTACTGGGGATGGCGGCGCGAGCCCGCGAAACGGCGCACGTCGGCCAGGGTGGCGATCCCGGCATCGCGCAGCATGCCGACGAACACGGGCCATTCCCGGGTGGAATGGCCGATGGTCCAGAGCGTGGCCGGCGCCTGGACCGCTGCGGAGCCTGGGGATTGCATGTGCGGCAAGGGTACCCTGTCCGCCCGGAACGGCGCCGGAGCCGGTCTCTGCCGGCCCCCCATGCCGTTCCGGACCGACCAGGCGCGGCCCGAGGGGCTTTAAACCCTTCTCCGCTCCGCCGCATCACAATGATCATGCTGACGGCCGCGACCATCGAAGCCATTCCCGACTCCCCGCAGGACGCGACCGGCGCGCAAGCCGACGCCGCCCTGGCCCGCGCCTCGCGCGACGGCGACGCGGGCGCCTTCGAACAGCTGTACCGGCGCCATGCCGGGCGCGTGTACGGCGTGATCCTGCGCCTGGTCGGCGGGCGGCACGGGCGCGCCGAGGACCTCACCCAGGAAGCCTTCGTGCGCGCCTGGCAGGCCCTGCCGGCCTACCGCTTCGAGAGCGCCTTCGGCACCTGGCTGTACCGGCTGGCGGTGAACACCGCGCTGATGGAACTGCGCGCGCGGCGCAGCCAGCCGCAGGCGGACGAGGACGCCGACTACGAGGCCCTGGGCGGCATCGATTCGGCCGGCCACAGCACCGCGCTGTCGACCGACCTGGAGCGCGGCGTGGCCTCGCTGCCGCCGCGGGCGCGGGCCGTGCTGGTGCTGCACGACGTGGAAGGCTGGAAGCACGAGGAAATCGCCGGCGAACTGAACATGGCCGTCGGCAGCTCGAAGGCACAATTGCATCGCGCGCGCACCCTGCTGCGGGCGCGGCTCGGAGGTGAAGCATGAACACGAACGCCCCCGGACAGGGACCCGACCAGGAAGGCATGCCGGACGCGCTGCGCCTGCAGCTGCGCGGCCTGCGCCGCGACGTGCCCCCGCAACGCGACCTGTGGACCGGCATCGGCGCGCGCATCGCGCAGATGCCGGCCGGCGCGCGGCAGGCGCCGCCCTCGCGCTGGAGCCTGCGCGCGCCGCGCATGCGCGTGGCGGCGCTGGCGGCGTCGGTGAGCTTCGCCTTCGCCCTCGCCTGGCAGCTGCGGCCCGCCTCCGACGCGCCGCCGGCGCCCGTGGCGGCCGCCGGTCCCGCGGCCGCCACCATCTCCCGCGAGGCGGCCAGCATGACCGAGCAATACCACACGGCCCTGCGCCAGATCGACCTGCCCGAACTCGCCGCCACCGACGCCGACGCCCTGCACCAGCTCGACGCCGGCGCGGCGCAGGTGCGCCAGGCGCTGGCGCGCGACCCCGATGCCCGCTTCCTGCTCAGGCAACTGCAGAAGCTCTATACCCAACGGCTCGCCCTCACCCAGCGCTTCGCCCTGGGCTGAGCCACGACCTTCCGGAGATTTCCCATGAAGCCGCAACTCATCGCTTCCCTGCTGCTGGCCGGCCTGGCCTGCCCGGCGTTCGCCTCCACCCCGATCGACGAGACCCGCCCGCTCGATGCGCGCGGCACGGTCAGCATCGGCAACCTCAAGGGCCGCATCGAGGTCCGCGTCTGGGACAAGCCGCAGGTGCACATCGGCGGCCAGCTGGGCGATGGCGTCGAGCGCCTCGCCATCGAGGGCGACAGCCGCCAGCTCGACATCAAGGTGCGCTACCCGCGCAACGGCGACAACCGCTCCGAGCCGACCACCCTGGTGGTGCAGGTCCCCAGGCTCGCCAGCCTCGCCGTGGAGAGCGTGTCCTCCAGCGTGGACGTCTCCGGCACCGCCGGCGCCAAGCTCAGCATCGACAACGTCAGCGGCGAGGTGACCGTCTCGGGCGCGCCGGGCCGCGCCGACATCCAGAACGTGAGCGGTTCGGTGCGCGCCGCGCTCAACAGCCCGGACGTCAGCGCGCAGTCGGTCAGCGGCGACATCGCGCTGCGCGGCCGGCTGGGCGGCACCGTCAAGGGCGAGGTCGTCTCCGGCGACCTCAGCGTCGACAGCCGCGGACAGCGCCTGCGCAACCTGAGCGTGAGCAGCATCTCCGGCGACATCAGCATCCGCGCCGATCTGGCCGAGAGCGGCAGGATCAACGTCGAGTCGACCAGCGGCGACATCGACATCGCGATGCCCAAGTCGCTCTCGGCGCGCGTCACCGGCAAGAGCTTCAGCGGCGACGTCAGCGCGCCCGGCGCGCGCGTCAACCGCGCACGGCACGGCCCCGGCTCCGACTTCGACCAGCGCTACGGCGGTGGCGGCGGCGTCGTCGAGCTGCAGACCTTCTCCGGCGACGCCAGCCTGACGCTGTACTGAGGCCGCATCCGCGGCAACCGCCGCGCGGCGGCCCCCGCCGCGCCCCCCGCAATGCCTCCCGCGCGGCGATGCCGCCGCGACGACCGCGCTCGGCCGCGCGAAACGGAGTCCGTCATGCGTGCGATCGTGTTCCTGCCGCTCATGTTCCTGCTGCTCGCCTGCCATCTCGCCTCCCCGGCGACCGCGCACTACCTCACCGTGGTCAACGACGCGCCGCGCCGCATCCTCTCCATCCATGCCGCCGAGCCGGGCGGCGTGGAATGGAGCCTGATCGCGCTGCCGGAGGACGGGCTGCGCGGCGGCGTGGCCGAGGTCCTGGTCGTGCCCGGCACCTCGGGATGCCGGCGCGACCTGCGCATCGACTTCGTCGGCGCCTGGCGCCTGGTCGTGCGCAACTTCGACATCTGCCGCTGGCACACGCTGCGCGCCGGCACGGCGCTGCGGCTCGGCCACGCCCAGCAGGCACTGAACGGCGCCCCGGGAGAATGAGAGCGGTTCTCATCCATGGGGTACAATGGGCGCGGCTTTTCGATCCCCTGCCCCCATGTCCTCAGCGTTTGGCACCGAGACGGTGCTGGACGTCCGTCACTGGACGGACGACTACTTCAGCTTCACCACCACCCGCGACAACGGCTTCCGTTTCGACAACGGCCAGTTCGTGATGATCGGCCTGGACGTGCCGCAGCCGGACGGCGCGCGCAAGCCGTTGCTGCGCGCATATTCGATCGCCAGCGCCAACTGGGAAGAACAGCTGGAGTTCTTCAGCATCAAGGTGCCCAACGGTCCGCTCACCTCGCGCCTGCGCGAGATCCGCCCGGGCGACAGCGTGCTGATCGGACGCAAGCCGACCGGCACCCTGCTCATCCACGACCTGCATCCCGGCCGCAATCTCTACCTGCTGGGCACCGGCACCGGGCTGGCGCCGTGGCTGTCGGTGATCAAGGACCCGGAGACCTACGAACGCTTCGAGCGCGTGGTGCTCTGCCACGGCGTGCGCAGCGCCGCCGACCTCGCCTACCGCGACTACATCGTCAACGAGCTGCCGCACCACGAGCTGCTCGGCGAGCAGATCGCGCAGAAATTGCTCTACTACCCGGCGGTGTCGCGCGAGGACTTCGCCTTCCGGGACCGCGACCACCGCGGCCGGCTCACCGAGCGCATGGACAGCGGACAGATGATGCGCGACCTGGGGCTGGACCCGCTCGAGGCCGCGCACGACCGCGCCATGATCTGCGGCAGCCCGCAGATGCTGGCCGACTTCCGCGCCCTGCTCGACGAGCGCGGATTCGCCGCCGCGCCGCGCATCGGCACGCCGGGGCAGTACGTGTTCGAGCGCGCGTTCGTCGAGAAATAGCCGCGCCGCCCGCCTGAGCGGCTATGCTGCACGCGACAACGGGGGACGGACATGACGATCGCAAAGACCGCCGCGCCGCGCATGCCGCGCGCCTGCCTGCCAGTGGCCCTGGCGCTGTTCCTGTCCCTGCCCGCGGCCGGCCCCGCCGCCGCGGCCGACGGCGCCCTGCCGCCTCCGCCCAAGCGCGGCGAGATCCCGCCCGACGCCCTGGGCCGCGACCGCAACGGCGACGAGCTCGCCGTCAGCCAGTTCAAGGGCAAGGTCCTGATCGTCACCTTCTGGGCGTCGTGGTGCGGCCCCTGCCGGCGCGAGCTGCCGATCCTGGGCAAGGTGCAGCAGGCGGTCGGCCGCGAGCACCTCGACGTGGTCGCGATCAACTACAAGGAGGATCGCGACGCGTTCAACCGGGTGATCCGCGCCAACCCCGCCGTCAAGCTGACCTACGTGCAGGACACGCGCGGACGCATCAGCGATACCTATGGGGTGAAGACCGTCCCGCACATGTTCATCGTCGGCCCGGACGGCAGGGTGGCGCACGTCCACAACGGCTATTCGCCGGACATGCTCGACGGCTTCGTCAAGGAAATGCTGGCGCTGCTGCCGCCCGAGGTGCTGGCGCGGCCCCCGGGGTCCTGATCGCTCAGCCGAGCGCCTTCTCGATATCGGCCGCCAGCGACTCCGGCTTGTCGGTCGGCGCATAGCGCTTGATCACGCGGCCGTCGCGGCCGACCAGGAACTTGGTGAAGTTCCACTTGATCGCGTCGATGCCGAGGAAGCCGCCCTTCTCCTCCTTCAGCCACTTCCACAGCGGATGCGCGCCGTCGCCGTTGACGTCGACCTTGGCGAACATCGGAAAGTCGACGTCGTAGGTGAGCGAGCAGAAATTCTTGATCTCGGCCTCGTCGCCGGGCTCCTGGTGGCCGAACTGGTCGCAGGGGAAGCCCATCACCACCAGGCCGCGGTCGCGATAGGCCTGCCACAGCTTCTCCAGCCCGGTGTATTGCGGGGTGAAGCCGCACTTGGAGGCGACGTTGACGATCAGCAGCACCTTGCCCGCATAGCCGGACAGGTCCTGCGCGCCGCCGTCGATGTCCTTGGCGCTGAAATCGTAGGCGGTGGTCATGGCGGCGGCCTCGGGAAGACGTTGCGGGGATTCTAGACGATCCCGCGCCCGGCGCGGCCGGGGCGTCATCCCGCTGCAACATGGCCTTCCTAACGTGGCCGATTCCTTCCCCCGGGAGCTTCCGATGCTGCGTCGTCTCGCCTGCGCCTGCGCGCTGACCTTCGTCCTTTCCGCCCAGGCCCAGGCCGCCGACTGGTCGCTCGGCGACGTGATGCCGATTTCCGCGCGCAGCGTCGACCGCGTCGCGCCCGGCCGCAACGTCGCCAACCTCAACCGCCTGGGCTTCTTCTCCGATCTCAAGTACGACGCCGCCACCGGCACCTGGTTCGCGCTCTCCGACCGCGGCCCCGGCGGCGGCGTGATCGGCTATGCCACGCGCGTGCAGCAGATGATCGTGCCGCTCCACCCGGTCACCGGCGCCGTGCTCGCCAAGCCGGTCGTGCTGCGCACCATCCTGTTCCAGGACCGCAACGGCCGCCCGTTCAACGGCCTCAACCCGACCCTGCTCAACGGCACGCCCGCCACGCTCGGCAACAGCTTCGACCCGGAGGGCATCGCCGTGGGCCGCAACGGCCGCCTGTACGTGTCCGACGAGTACGGCCCGAGCCTGTACGAGTTCGACCGCCGTGGCCGCTTCGTGCGCGCCTTCGAGATTCCCGCCAACCTGCGTCCGGTTCAGGCCGACGGCCAGCCCAACTACACCGACGGCCGCGGCGTCATCGCCACCGGCCGCCAGGACAACCGCGGTTTCGAGGGCCTGACCTTCAACGCCTCGCGCACCCGCCTGTACGCGGTGCTGCAGGATCCGCTGGTCAACGAGGGCGAGAAGAACGACGGCCGCCGCAGCCGCTGGGTGCGCGTGGTCGAGTTCGACCCGGCCAGCGGCACCAGCACCGCGCAGTACCTCTATCCGCTGGAAAGCGTCGACGCGCTCAATGCCGTCGATCCCGCCACCGGCGACGACTTCGAGGGCAAGGACCAGGGCCGCAGCATCGGCCTGAGCGCCATCGAGGCGATCTCCGACCACGAATTCCTGGTGCTCGAGCGCGACAACCGCGGCCTCGGCGTCGAGGAGACCGCCGCGCCGGTGCACAAGCGCGTCTATCGCATCGACCTGCGCGGCGCCACCGACGTCCAGCACCTCTCGCTGGCCGGCCGCAACGACCTGCCCGCCGGGGTGAGGCCCGTGGCCAAGCGGCCGGAGGTCGATCTGCTCGCCGCCCTGCGCGGCGTCGGCTCCGACGTGCCGGAGAAGCTCGAAGGCCTGGCCATCGGCCCGCGCCTGCTGTTCGGCGGCCAGGTGGTGCTGGTGGGCAGCGACAACGACTACAGCGTCACCCAGAGCGGCGCGGGCGAGCAGTTCGACGTCTGCGTGAACACCGCGACCGGGGAACGCCGGCAGGTGCCGCTGGACAGCGCCTGCCCGGCGGGGACTTCGCTGATTCCGGGGTATCTGCTGTCGTTCAAGGTGCGGGGGTTGCGGGGCTGAGGGCGCGGTGAGGCATCCGGCAGCGCGGCGGTAGTACCGTGATTGCTTCGCAGTGGAACTCGCCGCCATCCGTGGCGCAGCGTTTCTAATCTTCGGAACGTCCGGCCTGTCGCCACGCTGACGGCGTGGCTCCAAATCCATGGCCGGGCGTTCGGCGGCGCAGCGCGGCAGCGCCGCGCGCTATTTCGCCGTGCTGTCCGTTGCCATCCGTGGCGCATCATTTCAGCTTTCGGAACGTCCGGCCTGTCGCCATGCTGACGGCGTGGCTCCAAATCCATGGCCGGGCGTTCG
Source organism: Luteimonas aquatica (assembly GCF_022662575.1). Classification (GTDB taxonomy): domain Bacteria; phylum Pseudomonadota; class Gammaproteobacteria; order Xanthomonadales; family Xanthomonadaceae; genus Luteimonas; species Luteimonas aquatica. The sequence continues at coordinate 791,950 of NZ_JALBFU010000001.1, forward strand.
GCGGCACAGCGCGGCAATGCCGCGCGCTATTTCGCCGTGCTGTCCGTCGCCATCCGTGGCGCAGCATTTCAGCCTTCGGAACGTCCTGCCCGGCCATCCATGGCCGGGCGTTCGGCGGCGCAGCGCGGCAATGCCGCGCTAAGCTTGCGCCGCCTCACCCATGCCTTTCGTCATGGGTCTGGGGGGCGGGCATGGGCTAGGCTCCCGGGTCCGGATTCCGACGAGTAACCTCTCATGAAGCACCCGCTCGCCCTGGCGTTGGCCATCGCGCTCTCCGCCGGCATCCCCGCCTTAGCCCAGCCGGATACCTCCGCCGACATGACCGCCGCCCCATCCCGGCTCCAGGACAACCCCTTCCGCGCCGACAGCCCGCTGCCGCTGCGCTATCCGCAGTTCGACAAGATCCGGGACGCCGACTTCGCCCCGGCCTTCGACGCCGGCATGGCCGAGCAGCTGAAGGAGGTCGAAGCGATCGCCGACAACCCCGAGCCGGCCAGCTTCGACAACACCATCCTCGCCCTCGAGCGTTCCGGCCGCGTGCTGGACCGCGCCACCACGGTGTTCTTCAACCTGGTCGGCACCGACACCAACCCCGAACGCAACCGGCTGCGCAGCGACTACGCGCCGAAGTTCGCCGCCCACGGCGACGCCATCCAGCTCAACCCGAAGCTGTTCGCGCGCATCAAGTCGCTGTACGAGCGGCGCGGCTCGCTCGGCCTGGACGACCAGGGCCAACGCCTGGTCGAGCGCTACCACACCGATTTCGTGCGCGCCGGCGCCGCGCTGTCGGACGCCGACAAGACCCGCCTGAAGGACATCAACGGCAAGCTGGCCAAGCTCGGCACGCAGTTCAGCGAGAACGTGCTCAACGAGGTCAACGACTCCGCCCTGGTGGTGGATTCGAAGACCGAGCTCGACGGGCTGACCGACGAGCAGATCGCCGCCGCCGCCGAGGCCGCCAAGGAGCGCAAGCTCGAGGGCAAGTACGTCCTCACTCTGCTCAACACCACCGGCCAGCCGCCGGAATCGCAGCTCACCAACCGCACCCTGCGCGAGCGCCTGCACAAGGCTTCGGTGGCGCGCAACAGCCGCGGCAACAAGTTCGACAACACCGCCATCGTCGCCGAGGTGCTCAAGCTGCGCGCCGAACGCGCCAAGATGCTCGGCTACCCGACCTACGCCGCCTACGTGCTGGCCGACGAGACGGCCAAGACGCCCGACGCGGTCAACAGGATGCTGTCGCAACTGGCGCCGCCGGCCGTGGCCAACGCCAAGCGCGAGGCCGCGGCGATGCAGGCGATCATCGACAAGGAACAGGCCGCCAAGGGCGAGCCGACGTTCCAGCTGCAGCCCTGGGACTGGGCCTTCTACGCCGAGAAGGTGCGCCAGGCGCAGTACGACTTCGACGAGGCCCAGCTCAAGCCCTACCTCGAACTGAAGAACGTGCTGGAGAACGGCGTGTTCTACGCCGCCAACCAGCTCTACGGCATCAGCTTCAAGGAACGCACCGACCTGCCCAAGTACCACGCCGACACGTGGACCTACGACGTGACCGACCACGACGGCAAGCAGTTGGCGATCTTCATCTTCGATCCCTACGCGCGCCCGTCCAAGCGCGGCGGCGCCTGGATGAACAGCTACGTGAGCCAGTCGGAGCTGTTCGGCACCAGGCCGGTGGTGGCCAATCACCTCAACATCCCCAAGCCCACCGCCGGCAAGCCGACGCTGCTGACCTGGGACGAGGTGACCACCGCCTTCCACGAATTCGGCCATGCCCTGCACGGCATGTTCTCGGACGTGAAGTACCCCTACTTCAGCGGCACCAGCGTGCCGCGCGACTTCGTCGAGTTCCCCTCGCAGGTCAACGAGATGTGGGCCGACTGGCCTTCGATCCTGTCCCACTACGCCAAGCACTACCAGACCGGCGAGGCGATGCCCCAGGCGCTGCTGGACAAGGTCCTGGCCAGCCAGAAGTTCAACCAGGGCTTCGCCACCACCGAATACCTGGGCGCGGCGATGCTCGACCAGAACTACCACCAGCTGGCCGAGGCCGGCATTCCCGGCGCGGGCGAGGTGATCGCGTTCGAGAAGTCGGCGCTGGGCAAGGACGGCGTGGACTACCCGCCGGTGCCGCCGCGCTACCGCACCGCCTACTTCAGCCACATCATGGGCGGCTACGCGGCCGGTTACTACGCCTACATCTGGTCGGAAGTGCTCGACGCCAACACCGTGGAGTGGATCAAGCACAACGGCGGCCTCAAGCGCGAGAACGGCGACCGCTTCCGCCGCACCCTGCTCTCGCGTGGCGGCAGCAAGGACGCTTCGCAGCTGTTCCTGGATTTCACCGGGCACGCGCCCGACATCCAGCCGCTGCTGGTCAAGCGCGGGCTGACGGCCGAGGCCGACAAGCCGGCCTCGGAAGCCAGCGGCAGCAAGTGACCGATCGCCGGAACGCCTCCCCTGGAGGCGTTCCGGACCATGTCCGCCGCCACGCCAGGAAGGCCCCGCCATGCGCATCCAGCCCCGCTCCCGCCTCGCGTTACTGGCCTGTGCGCTGAGCCTGCTCGCCGCGCCGGCGGCGCCGGCTTTCGCGCAGGCCGCGGCACCGGCCGCCGCCCAGCCGGCGGCACGGCCGCTGGACAACTACACCGTGCAGCGCCTGATCGTGTCCAACGGGCGCGGCGAGGTGCTGCTGGAACGCAACGCCAACGGATGGATGACCCCGGCGATCCGCGCCAACCGGCGCCAGTCGGTGCGCGAGGCCCTGGACGCGCTGGCCGCCGGGATGGGCCTGCGCATCGACGCGGTGCGGCTGGCGGGGCTGTTCACCTACAAGTTCCAGGAAACGCCGCCCGACCCGGCGCACGCGGCCGTGTCCTTCCGCGCGCACTACACCGCGCGGGTGGCCGGCGGCGCGCTGGCGCAGCCGAAGGAAGACGGGCGCGAATACCGCTGGATCGCGGAGGACGAGGCCGCGAAGAAGATCGGCATCGAGCCGCTGCGCACCGAGACCGCGCAGATCCTGCGGCACCCGGACACGCTGTGGGGCGGCTCGTTCCTGCTGGTGTTCGACGACGCGGCCGCGGCCACGCCGTCGAAGGTGGACGTCCTCGAAGCGCCCTACCCGCTGCGCGGGGACTGAATCGCGGGACGGCACGCGTCCCGCATGCGCGGCGAAGCCCGGCTTGCGATTACGGCCGGCTCAGGTCGAGAAAGATCTCGCGCGCGGCCACGCCGACATCCGGCTGATCGATGAAGAAGCCCTGCACGCCCAGGCTGTAGAGCTGCACGGCCTCGCCGAGGGCGGACTGCGAGATGCCGCTGGGCGTCTGCGTCAGGAAGCTTTCCTCCGCGCGCAGCGTATACGGATGCACCAGCAGCCCCGCCTTCAGCGCGCGCGCCAGCATCGGATGCACCGCGCCGGTGTTGCGCGTGCCCAGCTCCGCCTTGCCGTCGCCGTTGGCGTCGACCTTGGGATCGAGCGCGGTGCGCGGCAGCAGGTTGCTCTTCCACGGGCCGATGCCGGAGGCGTAGTTCGCCTTCATCCAGTTCAGCGCGCGCTGCGTGGTCAATGCCCCGTAGGTGGTCTCCGCGCCGATGCCGCCCTCGATGCGCTCGTTCAGGCCGCCGTAGATCGCCGCCAGGTCCTCGCCGTGGCTGGCGTTGTAGACCATGTCGTAGGGCTTGGCCTGGCCGATGTCGTCGTAGAGCTGCACCAGCGGGAAGGAGACGCCGGCCGCCGGCATGATGCGCTTCTTCAACTCCAGCAGGTTCTCCACGTCGAAGCTCTGGATGAACACGCGCTTGGGATCGGTGAAGCCTTCGGCCACCAGCGTCTCGACCAGCTTCGTGCCCAGCGAGACGTGGATCGGCGTGCCGTCGATGCGGCGGCCTTCCTTGGCGAAATAGGTCGGGTGCTTGGTCTCGGGATAGATGCCGACCGGGCGGCCGTTGCGGCCTTCGCGCTTGGCCAGCTGCACCACTTCGGCGAAGGTCGGGATCTGGAAGCGGCCGTCGTAGCGGGTGTTGCGCGGACGCACCGCCGGGATGCGTTCCTTGGCGCGCAGGGTCTTGATCTCGGCCAGGGTGAAGTCTTCCGTGAACCAGCCGGTGAGGCTGACGCCGTCGACCACCTTGGTGGTGCGGCGGCCGGCGAACTCCGGATGGCTGGCGACGTCGGTGGTGCCGGAGATCTCGTTCTCGTGGCGGGCGACCAGCACGCCGTCCTTGGTCGAGACCAGGTCGGGCTCGATGAAGTCGGCGCCCTGGCGGATCGCCAGACGATAGGATTCGAGCGTGTGTTCGGGGCGGTAGCCGCTGGCGCCGCGGTGGCCGATCACGATCAGGCCCTGATGATCTCGGCCCTGGCGATCCTGGCCCTGACGATCGTTGTCGCGATGGCGGGCGGACGTGTCGGCCACGGTGGACTCTTGTGCGAAGGCCTCTTGTGCAAAGGCGGGGACGCTGACGGCGAGCAGTGCCGCCGCGCCGAGCATCGAGATTAGCTTAGTACGCAAACGCATGGCTTCGGACCTCTGTCGGAAAGTCGGGGCGCGCCGACTCCCCTGCCAGCCGGCCCGCGCACAGGGTCGGCGACCAAGGTTGCGGGCAGTTGACGGTCCCTCGGCCAGTGCCCGTCGCGACGGCTGGGTCTCAGTGACGGACCGGCTCGCGCGCGCCGGACGCGGCCGGCCACGCCGGGGCCGGCGGTTCCTGCGCCGGCAGCCGCATCAGCACCCGCTGCGCGGCGCGCTGCTCCTCCGCCGGCAGCGTCGCCAGCCATTCGACCTGTCCAGCGTTCAAGATCGCCAGCGGCACGCCGTCGCGGTACAGCAGGCGCGAGCCGGTCAGGCGCGGCAGCTTGGCGCCGGGCAGCACCGTGCCGAGCAGGTTGAGCGGATCGGCCGCGGACAGGCAGACCAGGGCACCGTCGCGCGGGCGCTGGCGGACCTGGCGCATCAGTCCGACCGCCTCGGGCAAGGCGAACTGCTCGCCCGACAGGCCGGCGATGAAGCGCCCGCCGCGGATCTCGCCGCGCGCCTCCAGGCGATGGTAGACGCGCAGCAGTTCGCGCCAGGGCGGCAGCCACGCCGCCTCGCGCTCGAGCAGGCGCCAGCAGACCACGCCGTAGCGGCGCAGCAGCACGCGGGCCACGTGTTCGTATGCGGATCCTTCCGCAAGAGCCCGCATATCCTTGTGCGGACCTTTCGCAGGCGCCGATTCCTTCCCGGACATCTGCTGCTGCGCATTTTCGGCGAGGGCACGATGCTCGCGCCGGATCAGCGCCCAGCGCCCGGCGTCCTCGATGCCGAACAGCGCGGCGCGGCGGCGGCGCGGCGACGAGGCGCCGCCGCGCTTGGACGCGGGGACCAGCAGCGCGCGCAGCCCGGCGTAGCTGTCGCAGTGCACGCGCCCGCGCGCCACCAGTTCGGCCAGCGCGTCCTCCAGTTCGGTCCGCAGCAGGTGCGCGCCGTCGACGAGCTCGTCGAAGAAGGAGGCGCCGTGCTCGGCCAGGTAGTCGGCCACGCGCTGCGCGCGCGAGGAAAGCGCCTGATCGCGCTTGTCCGACGGCTCGGCCGGAGACGCGCGCTCCTTCGCCGACGGGCCCGCGCCGTCCGCCAGCCGCGTCCAGACCGCCGCGTGCTTGCGCGGCAGCAGTACGATCGGCGTCGAGCGCACCGGCGCGCCGCCGCGCGCGCCGCCTTCGCCCGTGCTCGCCCGCAAGCGCGTCCACAGCGTGCGGCCGGCGGTGCACAGGTCGTCGAGCCAGGTGATCGAATAGTCGTTGACGCGCGCCGGCAGCAGCTCCGCCTCCCAGGCCGCCGCGGGCGCCTCGAAGCCTTCCAGCTGCGCCAGCACGCCGCCCAGCGCCTCGGGTCCGCTCACGCGCGTACCGGGCGCCACGCGCTGCCAGTCGAACAGGAAGCGCATGAAGTCGCGCGGCTCCACCGGCTCGATCTCGCGGCGCAGGCGCTTGAGCGTGTAGCGGTGGATGCGGGCGAGCAGATGGCGTTCGCACCATTCGTATGCGGGTCCCTCCGCAGGAGCCCGGCCGTCCATGGTCGGACTTCCCACAAAAGCGGGTCCTTCCGCAGGAGCCCGGCCGTCCATGGTCGGACTTCCCGCAAGAGCGGGGCCTTCCGCAGGGCCGCTCGTGCGAGCGTATGCGCCCGGCGTGAAATGTCCTTGCATCACGTAGCCTTCGTTCTGCAGGCGCAGCAGGGCGATCTCGACATCGGTGGCCGACAGGCCGCTGTCGGCGGCCAGCGCAGAGGCCGGCACCGGCCCGAGCCCGGACAGCCGCAGCCGCAGCAGTTCCACCGCCGCGTCCTCCGCCGTCCACGGCTGCGCCGCGTACTCGGCCGGCGCCTCGATGGCCGGCTGCGATGCGGCGCCCGGGTGCAGCGCGCGCAATTGCGGCAACCGCTCGGCCGCCACCCACAGGCCCTCGCCGACCGCCAGCCGCGTGGCGCGGTGGTCGCGCGCCAGGCGCGTGAGCCAGTCCAGCCAGGCGCCGTTGCCGGCGGCCTCGGCCTGGGTGACGAAGCCCAGGCCCATCAAGGCCTCGTGCATCTCGTCGGCATCGCGCACCTGCGGCCAGGCCTCCTCGCGCACCGCCTCGATCGCGGCCAGGTCGAGCTTGCCCAGGTCGTCGGCGGCCTGCGGATCGGCGTAGCGGCGCGTCTGCACCGCCTGGGTGCGGCGCTCCTCCAGCGGCGCGTCGTCGAGGAAGGCATAGGGCCGCGCGTTCAGCGCCTCGGCGGCGAACGGCGACGGCGCGGTCAGGTCGCGCGCCTCCACCTTCACCTGGCCGGTCTCCATCGCGCGCAGCAGGCGCAGCCAGCCCTCCACGTCCATCGCCTCGTGCAGGCAGTCGTGCAGCGTCTGCGCGACCAGCGGATGGTCGGGCACCTGGCGCTCGCCGACGATGTTCTCCAGGCAGGCCACCTGGTCCGGGAACACCGTCGCCAGCAGGTCCTCCGACTTCATCCGCTGCAGCTGCGGCGGCACTTTCTTGCCGCCGACGAAGCGCGGCAGCGCCAGCGCGGTGGTCGCGTTCCAGCGCCAGCGCACGCCGAACAGCGGGGCGTCGAGCAGGGCCTGGACCAGGATCTCCTGCGCCGAGTTGGAATGCAGGTAGCCCGCCACCTCGATCAGCGGGAAGCTGTGGCTGGTCGAGAGCGAGAGCACGATCGCGTCCTCGGTGGCCGCCGCCTGCAGCTCGAAGTTGAACTTGCGGCAGAAGCGCTTGCGCAGCGCCAGGCCCCAGGCGCGGTTGAGCCTGCTGCCGTAGGGCGTGTGGATCACCAGCTGGGTGCCTCCGGACTCGTCGAAGAAGCGCTCCAGCACGATGGTGTTCTGGCTCGGCACCGCGCCGAGCGCGGCGAAGGTGGCGCCGAGGAAATCCACCAGCTGCTGCGCCGCCGCGAGCGGCAGGCCGAGTTCGTCGACGCACCACGCCAGCGCCCCGTCCGCGCCGCGCTCGGCAATGCGTGCCGCGATCGTCTCGCGCAGGCGCGACACCGCGAACGACAGCTCGTCGGTCCGCCCCGGCGCCTCGCCCAGCCAGAACGGGATGTTGGGCGGCGCGCCCTCGGCGTCCTCCACGCGCACGCGCCCGGGCTCCACGCGCAGGATGCGGTAGCTGGCGTTGCCGAGCTGGAAGACGTCGCCGGTGAGGCTCTCGATGGCGAAGTCCTCGTTCACCGTGCCGATGTTCTGCGCCTGCGGCTCGAGGATGACGCTGTAGTCGCCGGTGTCGGGAATGGTGCCGCCGGACATCAGCGCGGTCATGCGCCCGCCCTTGCGCCCGCGCAGCTTGCGGTTGACCGCGTCGCGGTGCAGGTAGCCCGCGCGCGGCCCGCGTCGCGTGGTGAAGCCGTCGGCGAGCATGCGCACGATGGCCTCGTAGTCCTTGCGTTCCAGCGAGGCGTAGGGCCAGGCGCGACGGAACCAGTCGTAGAGCGCGTCCTCGTCCCATTCGCGGCAGGCCACCTCGGCCACGATCTGCTGCGCCAGCACGTCCAGCGGCGCCTGCGGCATGATCAATGCGTCCAGCTCGCCGCGGCGCACGCCGTCGAGCAGCGCCGCGCATTCGATCAGCTCCTCGCGCGTCTGCGGGAACAGCCGTCCCTTGGGCACGCCGCCGACATGGTGGCCGGAGCGGCCGACGCGCTGCAGGAAGGAGGCGATGGAGCGCGGCGAGCCGAGCTGGCAGACCAGGTCGACGTCGCCGATGTCGATGCCGAGCTCGAGCGAGGCGGTGGCCACCAGCACGCGCAGTTCGCCGCGCTTGAGCCGCTGCTCGGCGTCCAGGCGCAGTTCCTTGGCGAGGCTGCCGTGGTGCGCGGCCACCGCCTCCTTGCCGAGCAGCTCGCCCAGCTGCCGCGCCGCGCGCTCGGCCATGCGCCGGGTGTTGACGAACACCAGCGTGGTGCGGTGCTGCGCCACCAGCTCCGCGACGCGCCCGTAGACCTGCTCCCACTGGTCGTTGGACATCACCGCCGACAGCGGCGTCGGCGGCAGCTCCAGGGCCAGGTCGCGCCGCTTCACGTAGCCGATGTCGACGATCTCGCAATCGGGCGCGCCGTCCGGGGAAACGGCCGCGGCGCCGACCAGGAAGCGCGCCACCTCGTCGATGGGCTTCTGCGTGGCCGACAGGCCGATGCGCGTGAGGCGGCCGCCGCCCGAACGGACCGTGCGGCCCTGGGCGGCCGGGCCGTTGCGGGAGGGCCCGCACAAGGCCTCCAGCCGCTCCAGCGACAGCGCCAGGTGGCTGCCGCGCTTGCTGTTGGCCACGGCATGGATTTCGTCGACGATCACCGTGCGCACCGTCGACAGCATCGCCCGCCCCGACTCGGAGCCGAGCAGCACGTACAGCGATTCGGGCGTGGTGACCAGGATGTGCGGCGGCTTGCGCCGCGCCAGCGCGCGCTCGGCCTGCGGCGTGTCGCCGGTGCGCACGGCGGTGCGGATGTCCACGTCCGGCAGGCCCATGCGTTCGAGTTCGGCGCGGATGCCGGCCAGCGGCGCCTCGAGGTTGATGCGGATGTCGTTGGAGAGCGCCTTCAGCGGCGAGACGTAGACCACCACCGTCTGGTCCGGCAGGCCCGAGGTCGCCTGTCCCAGCAGATCGCGGCTGCCCTGCTCCAGGCCCTGGCGCACCAGGCCGTCGATCGCGGTCATGAAGGCGGTGAGCGTCTTGCCCGAGCCGGTGGGCGCAGCCACCAGCGTATTGCGCCCGCTGCGGATCGCCGGCCACGCCGCCGCCTGCGCTTCGGTCGGCGCCGGAAAGGCAGCGCGGAACCAGTTGGCGACCGCGGGATGGAAGGCGTCGAGCGGCATCGGAGGAAAATGGGACGTGGCGTTGGGCCTGGTTGGGTCGGTTGCGCCTGAAGCGTTGAACCGCGCGCGGAGCGGAACGGTGCGTCCTCGGTACGTCACTGAAGATCGGGCCCGGGAGCGCCTATTTCAAACGCCGGAAGGCCGGCACCCCAGGTACCGGTCATGACCCTAGCGGCAGGCCGTCTCAACCGCTGAGACCCCTATTGCGGGCCCGGAAACGCTGCCGCCGCCACGAAGCGGCTAGGATGCATCGATGAACGCTTCATTCGCCGTCCCCGCCCTCGCCGCCCCGCTGCGCGACTGGCTGGCGCCGTTCCGCCGCGTCTTCGTCCTCACCGGCGCCGGCTGCAGCACCGGCTCGGGCATCCCCGACTACCGCGACGCCGACGGCGCCTGGAAACGCACCCCGCCGGTCACCTACCAGGCCTTCACCGGCGACGCCGAGATCTACCGCCGCTACTGGGCGCGCAGCGCCCTCGGCTGGCCGCGCTTCTCGCGCGCCGCACCGAACCCGGCGCACCGCGCGCTCGCCGCCTGGGAAGGCACCGGCGCGCTGTCGCTGCTGGTCACCCAGAACGTCGACGGGCTGCACCAGCGGGCCGGCAGCCGCGCCGTGGTCGATCTGCACGGCAACCTCGACGCCGTGGTCTGCCTGGATTGCGGGCGGCGCGAGGCGCGCGCGCGAGTGCAGGACGCCATCGCCGCCGCCAATCCCGGCTGGGATGCCGTGCGCGCGACGGCGGCGCCGGACGGCGATGCCGACATCGACGAGGCGGCCGTCGCGCGCTTCGCGGCGCCGCGCTGCCCGGACTGCGCCGGCGCGTTGAAGCCGGACGTGGTGTTCTTCGGCGAGAACGTGCCGCGGCCGCGCTACGAACGGGCGCGCGCGGCGCTGCAGGCTTCCGATGCCATGCTCGTGGCCGGCTCCTCGCTGATGGTGTATTCGGGCTTCCGTTTCGCGCGCATGGCACACGAGGCCGGGCTGCCGATCGCCATCGTCAACCGCGGCCGCACGCGCGCGGATGCACTGGCGTCGCTGAAGCTGGACGCGGAGATCGGCGGCGCCTTGCAGGCGGGACTGGCCTGAGCCGAGCCGTGCCGGCCATCCGCCGGGACGTCGGCTGCGCGGAAGATGCCCCGAGAAATCCTGCACTGCATCACGCCGCATCGGATCGCCGCGACGGCGCCAGCGGCTATGATCGGCCCATCTTTTTGGGAGAACCCTCGATGAGCGCAACGCCTCCGCCGGCCGGGCGGCTCGCCGCACGCATGCTGCGCCCCAAGAGCATCCCGCAACTGCAGGCCGAACTCGGCCAGCGCCGCGACTTCCGCCGCGTGCTCGGGGTCTGGCAGCTCACCGCGATCGGCCTGGGCGGCATCATCGGCGTGGGCGTGTTCGTGCTCGCCGGCCAGCAGGCCGCGGCCAACGCCGGTCCGGCCGTCGCGCTGTCCTTCATCATCGCCGGCATCGCCAGCGCCGCCGCGGCGCTGTGCTATGCCGAGTTCGCCGGCATGATCCCGGTCACCGGCAGCGCGTATACCTACGGCTACGCCGTGCTCGGCGAACTGCCGGCCTGGCTGATCGGCTGGGATCTGCTGCTGGAATACGCGATGGTGGTGGCGGTGGTGGCCAGCGGCTGGTCGGGCTACGCGCAGGACCTGCTGCACAGCATCGGCATCGACCTGCCGGTCTGGGCGCAGGGCGCGCGCGGCAGCGGCGAGGGCCACGTCTTCAACCTCATCGCCGCGGTGGTGGCGATGGCGGTGGCGCTGCTGCTGAGCGTGCGCACCGAATGGGGCGCGCGCTTCAACACCCTGATCGTGGCGATCAAGGTGCTCGGCGTGATCCTGGTGATCGGCGTGGGCGTGTTCTACATCGATCCGGCCAACTGGACGCCGTTCGTGCCGGCGGCCACGGTCGGCGCCGACGGCGTCTCGCATTTCGGCTTCAACGGCGTGGTGACCGCCGCCGCGGTGGTGTTCTTCGCGGTGTTCGGCTACGACACGCTGACCACGGCCGCGGAGGAGGCGCGCGATCCGCAGCGCGACCTGCCGCGCGCGGTGATGCTCTCGCTGGGCATCTCGATGGCGCTGTACCTGACCATCTCGCTGGTGCTCACCGGCATCGCGCACTATTCCACGCTCGGCAACGCCGCGCCGGTCACCAACGCCTTCCGCCAACTCGGCCTGGATTGGGTCGGCACGCTGGTCTCGCTGGTCGCGGTGGCCGGCATCATCAGCGTGGTGTTCGCCTTCATGCTGGCGGCCGCGCGCATCTGGTTCGCGCTCTCGCGCGACGGCCTGCTGCCGGCCTGGTTCGCCAGGCCGCATCCGCGCTACGGCACCCCGTACCGCCCGACCCTGCTGCTGGGCGTGGTCACCGCCCTGGCTGCCGGCTTCTTTCCGATCGGCGAGCTGGCCGAGCTGGTCAATGTCGGCGTGCTGGCCGCCTTCATCGTGATCTGCGCCTCGATCCTGGTGCTGCGCAGGCGGCAACCCGATCTGCCGCGCAGCTTCCGCACGCCCTGGGTGCCGGCGGTGCCGGTGGTGGGCATCGCCTTCTCCATCTGGCTGATCTATGGCCTGCCCTGGATCACCTACGAGCGTTTCCTGATCTGGATGGCGCTGGGCCTGGTCGTCTATTTCGGCTACGGCATCCGCCACAGCACCCTGGCGCGGTCTTCCTGAGCCGGGGCGGCGCCGGCACGGCTGCACGACCCGCACGCCTTGCCGCCGGACAAGCGGCGCACCGCCATCTGCCTGCCGCTGCGCCGATAGCCATGCCGGCGGCCACGCGCCGCCGCTGTCACCCGCCCTGCACCCGTCCGGGCTAAGCTCGAACGGCGCCGGCCGCGGCGCCACCCGCGCCCCCGGCGGACCATCCCACCTGAATCAGGAGCAGAGCGATGAGCAGCAAACCCACGATCGTCCTTGTGCATGGCTTCTGGGGCGGCGCCGCCCACTGGAGCAAGGTCATCCTCGAACTCGCGCGCAAGGGCCATACGGCCGTGCGCGCGGTCGAGCTGCCGCTCACCTCGCTCGCCGACGATGCCGAGCGCACCCGCAAGATGGTCGCGCAGCAGCCCGGGCCGGTCGTGCTGGTGGGGCATTCCTACGGCGGCGCGGTCATCACCCAGGCCGGCAACCTGCCCAACGTCGCCGCCCTGGTCTACATCGCGGCGTTCGCGCCCGACGACGGCGAAAGCCCCGGCGGCATCACCCAGCAGCAACCGCCCGCGGCCGCCGCCAACCTGGCGCCCGACAGCGACGGCTACCTGTGGGTGCAGTACGACAAGTTCCACGACAGCTTCTGCCAGGACCTGAGCGCCGACGAAGGGCTGGTCATGTCGCTGACGCAGAAGGCGCCGCTGGCCAGCACCTTCGGCGACGCGATCTCGTCACCGGCCTGGAAGAACAAGCCGAGCTGGTACCAGATCTCCAGCCAGGACCGCATGATCCATCCGGACAACCAGCAGCGCATGTCCGCCCGGCTGGGCGCGCGCAAGGTGATCACGCTCGACGCCAGCCACGCCTCGCTCGCCTCGCGGCCGGGCGAGGTCGCCGGCCTGATCGACGAGGCGGCGTCGGCGGCATGAGCCCTGCGCTAGGCCGTCCGCCTGCGCGGGCGGCCTAGCGCGGCGCCACGTAGCCGCCGGGCACGCCGCCGGGCGAGAGCACCAGCTGCCAGAGCTGGATGCGCCGCGCGCGGAAGCTGGCCATCGAAGCGGCCAGATAGAAGCGCCACATGCGGCGGAAGCGCTCGTCGTAGCGCGGCGGCAGGCGCTCCCACGCCGCCTCGATGTTGCGCCGCCAGGCCTGCAGGGTCAGGTCGTAGTCGGCGCCGAAGTTGTGCCAGTCCTCGATCACGAACAGTCCCTCGGCCGCCTCGGCGATCTGCCGCGCCGAGGGCAGCATCGAGTTGGCGAAGATGTACTTGGTGATCCAGGGATCGCTGTGCGTGACCGACTTGTTGCCGCCGATGCTGTGCAGCAGGAACAACCCGTCCTCGGCCAGGCAGCGCAGCGCCACTTCGAAATAGGCGCGGTAGTTGCGCACGCCCACGTGCTCGAACATGCCCACCGACAGGATCCGGTCGAAGCGCTCGTCGGGGGCGGCGCCGGTCAGGGCGCGGTAGTCCTGCACGCGGATCTCCACGCGCCTGTCGTCGGGCAGTCCGGCGCACAGCGCCTGCGCGAATTCGGCCTGCTCGCGCGAGACGGTCACGCCCACGCCGCTGACGCCGTAGCGCTCGGCGGCGAACTTCAGCGCCTCGCCCCAGCCGCAGCCGATGTCGAGCACGCGCATGCCCGGGCGCAGCCCGAGCTTGCGGCAGATCAGGTCGAGCTTGGCCTCCTGCGCCTCGTCCAGCGAGGCCGCCATGCCGCCATCGGCGCGATGCCAGTAGCCGCAGCTGTAGACCAGGCGCTTGCCGAGCATGGCCGCGTACAGGTCGTTGCCGAGGTCGTAGTGGCGTTCGCCGACATCGAAGGCGCGGTGTCCGGACTGCATGTTCAGCAGCCGCGCGCGCAGCGCCAGCAGGATGTCGCCGATGCCGTGCACGCGCTCGTCGACGTGCGCCTGCAGCAGTCGGAACAGGAATTCGTCCAGCGAATCCGCGTCCCAGGCGCCGTCCATGAAGCTTTCGCCCAGCGCCAGCGAACCGCCCGCCATCAGCCGGGCCGGCAGATGCGGATCGTGCATGCGCATGTCCCAGGGACGGTCGCCGTCCACCTGGATGTCGGCCTGCGCAAGCAGGGACTGGATGCGGTCCTGGAAGGGGTGCGTGGCTGACATGGGGGCGTCGTCGACACGAACGGGACGCCCTCAGACTACTCCTGTCCGCGCGCCCGGACGCTCACCCGCGCCGCAACACTGCGTCGCCGCATCGCTCAGGATCCGGGCACCTGGGCCGGCAGCTGCGCCGGCGCGGCGGCGGGCGCGGCGGCGAACAGCCCGCGGTACTCCGGCGCCACGTGCGGCAGCAGCACCGAGGCCGGCACCTCGACGGTCTGCACGCCGTCGGAGTAAGGCCCCACCTGGTAGGGAGGAAACACGAAGCGCAGCCCCGACAGCTTGCCGTCCGGCGCCAGCACCGGCTCGAACTGCGCGAAATTGTCGGCCTCGGGCGTGGAGCCCTCGTCGATCATCTTCAGCGCCGACTTCATCATCTCCGCGCGCTCGGCCGGCGCGACCTCGTCGGCGTCGATGCGCTGCGACAGCGCCGCGTGCAGTTGCTCACGCACGTACCCGGACAGGTCGCGGAAGCCGTTCTTGCCGGTGACCAGCTCGCCGATGCGCAGCGCCTTGTTCTGCTGCGGCAGCCAGACGAAGCGCGCCACCAGCGGATTGCCGTGCGCGCCGCCGGTGTAGCTGCTGCCGTCGGCGCCCACCGCCACGACCTGCGGGGTCTCCTGCAGGGTATTGAAGGCCAGCGTCAGGTCGTAGGGCGCGCTCGGCTTCTCGCCGCCCAGGCCGTCCAGGGCCTGCTTGAGCTCGTTGCGCGCCGCGTCGGCGTACTGGCGCAGTTCGGCGGCCAGCCCCGGGTACTTGTCGATGCCCTTGGGATAGCTGATGCCGATCACGTAGCGCGGGTCGCGCTCGATCACGTCCTTCAGTTCGGTCGGCGCGGCCGGCGCCGGCGCGCCCGTCTCCGGCTGCGCCTGCCCCGTCGGCGAGGCCGGCTGGGCCTGCGGCGTCTCGCGCTGGCACGCGGCCAGCAGCGCCAGGGACAGGCAACAGGTCAGCAGGTGGCGCATGACGGTCTCCAGGGGTCGACGGTTCGAATAACGCCAGTTTAACGAATTCGATGTGACGCCGGTATTGACACGCTTGCGTCCGCCGGGGCCCAGGAAGCAGGTCCGCCAAAGAAAAAGCCCCGGACGTCGCCGTCCGGGGCCTTGGGTCAAGCCGAAGCGAGGGGCTTAGAGCGCCTGCACTTCGTCGGCCTGCAGGCCCTTCTGGCCCTGCACGACCTTGAACGAGACCTTCTGTCCTTCCTGCAGCGACTTGAAGCCGGAGCCCTGGATGGAACGGAAGTGGACGAACAGGTCCTGGCCGCTTTCGGGGGTGATGAAACCGAAGCCCTTGGCGTCGTTGAACCACTTGACGGTGCCAACCTGACGATCGGACATGGTGAGTTACTCCTTGGAACAGTGGGATGGATACACGCTCCGCCCGGGGCGGATGCGCGACTGTGTCTAGCAAGGGGTAACGCGAAGCGATGGAGCGGATCGGTGCAGGTCCTCCGGAGAGGGCCCTGCGGCGACGCGGGTGGCGTCGCTCGCCGGACGGGAAAAAGCCCCCGTCCGGCGCTGCCGGCTCCGGATCGCTCCGGGTCCGGCCTCCCGGCGACCCGCCTTTCGGCGCGCCTCCGGGGTCACAGATCTACCGCATCGAAACCACGATGTACCGTGATCCCGGCTTTGAACAGTGCGCGCACGATACCTGAAGTCGGAGCGGAAATGTTAATTCTTCTTGACATCGCCCCGCCCCGGGCATCCGCCCCCGCCTCCGGCTACCAGTCCTCCTGCCGGGGCAGCAGGCCCTGCAGCTCGGCATCGGTCAGGTTGCGCCATTGCCCGGGCTTGAGGTGCCCCAGCTTCACGTTGCCGATCCGCACCCGCAGCAGGCCCTTCACCCGGTAGCCGAAGTGCGCCGCCATCAGCCGGATCTGCCGGTTCAGGCCCTGCACCAGCACGATCCGGAAACCGAACCGGCCGAGCTTGCCGGTCCGGCACGGCAGCGTGGTCTGCCCGTGCACGGGCACCCCGCGGCTCATGGCGCGCACGAACTCCTCGGTCACGGGGTGGTTGACCACCACCATGTATTCCTTCTCCAGCTTGTTTTCCGCGCGCAGGACGGCGTTGACGATGTCGCCGTTGCTGGTCAGCAGGATCAGCCCTTCCGAATCCTTGTCCAGCCGCCCGATCGGGAAGATGCGCTGCTCGTGGCCGACGAAATCGACGATGTTGCCCGGCACCGAGGACTCGGTGGTGCAGGTGATCCCCACCGGTTTGTTCAGGGCGATGTAGGTGTGGCGGCGCTTGCCCTTGGCCGACGCGCGCAGGCGCAGCGGCTGCCCGTCGATCTGGATGCGGTCGTCCTCGCCGACCTCGGCGCCGACCCGGGCGCGGATGCCGTTCACGCTCACCCGCCCCTCGCCGATCAGGCGGTCGGCCTCGCGCCGCGAGCAGAAACCGGTGTCACTGATGTGCTTGTTCAGGCGCATGGCCGCCGCCGGGCTCGGGGAAAGGCGGCGGAGGCTCCGCCGCGGGGCGCGCATGCTGACACAGCCGCGCCGCGCTGTCAGGCCGCCAGGTCCGCGTACTCGGGATGCTTCTTCAGGTAGGCCACCGCGTAGGAGCAGTGCGGCGACACCTTGAGCCCGGCGCCGCGCGCGTACTCCAGGGCCTCGCGCACCAGCGCGGCGGCAATGCCGCGCCCGCCGATCGCGTCGGGGACGATGGTGTGGATGATGGCCATCACCCCGCCCTCCAGCCGGTACTCGACGTAGGCGCCATGGCCCTCGACCAGGGTTTCGAAGCGGCGGGCGCCGCTGTCGTGACGGATCTCGATCGCATCGCTCATGTCTTTTCGCTCCAGGGATCGGCGGGCCGCGCGCCGCTCATCCGAACCGCGGATTGGTGAGTTCGCGCAGGAAGTGCCCGAGCACCGCCGGTTCCATGATCAGGGTGAACATCAGGCCGTACAGCGCGCCCCACAGGTGGGCGCTGTGGTTCACGTTGTCCGTTCCCTGCCGGTCCATCCAGATGCTGTAGCCGATGTAGAGCGCGCCGTAGAGGATCGCCGGCACCGGCAGGAACATCACGAAGATCAGCGACCAGGGCGCCATCAGCACATAGGAGAACAGCACGGCCGAGACCGCGCCCGAGGCGCCGAGGCTGCGGTAGCGGCCGTCGTGGCGGTGGCGCATGTAGGTGGGCAGGATCGCCACCACCACCGCCGACAGGTAGAAGGCCAGGAAGCCGAGCATGCCGATCTCCTGCACGAACACCGGCTCCACCGCGCGCCCGAAGAAGAACAGCGTGATCATGTTGAACAGCAGGTGCATCAGGTCGGCATGGATGAAGCCGTGCGTGACCAGGCGGTCGTACTGCTTGTGCCGCTCGATGGCCGGCGGCCACAGGATCAGGCGGTCGAGCAGCTGGCGGTTGTTGAACGCCAGCCACGAGACCAGGGAGGTGACGGCGACGAGCAATAGGGTGACGAGCGAGGTCATCGAAGGATCCTGGGCCGGATTCGCGCCGGCGGAAGTCCGGACGCCACGATCCCGGCGTTTGCCGGGACCCGGGACGATCTTAGCGCGACCGCCGCCAAAGGCCGAGACGGCAACGCATCAGGCAACACGGTAGTTGTCCTGCATCGGATAGCGCCGCGCGTACGCGGCAAAGGCCAATGCGGTGAGGAACGCGAAACCGGCGAAGAAGAACATCAGGAATGCGTTCTCGCTCAATCCCGTGCTGGCGATGTGCGAAATCACGGTTTCATTGCGCACGCCGGTGTTGGTCAGCAGGACCCAGACGTTGCCGAAGGTCACCGCCAGATACCAGAACGCCATGATCACGCCCTTCATCGCCGCCGGCGCCTGGCTGTAGGCGAATTCGAGCGCGGTGGCCGAGACCAGGATCTCGCCGAAGGTCAGCAGCGCGTACGGCAGGATCTGCCAGGCCAGCGACACCGGATCGCCGCCGTCGATGCCGAGCTGGATGATCCCGGCGAAGATCCAGGCGATGCCGGAGAACGCGATGCCCGCGCCCATGCGCCGCAGCGGCGTGGGATCGAACCCCATCCTGCGCAGGGCCGGGTACAGCACCAGGTTGTTGAACGGGATCAGCAGCATCACCAGCGCCGGGTTGAGCGCCTGCATCTGCGCGGCATCGCGCACCAGGAAGCTCGGCCACCACCACTGGTCGTGCGGCATGACCATCTGGTTGCCCTGCAGCACCCAGGTCGAGGCCTTCTGGTCGAACAGCGACCAGAACGGCGTGGTCAGCGCGAACACGATCAGGATGCGCAGCACCGCGCGCACACCGTCCACCGCCGCGTCCGGGTGCCTGCCGCGGGCGCGCTTGAGCTGCATCGAGGCGCCCATGCCGCCGAAGGCGATGATCAGGCCGAGCGCCAGACAGGCGCAGATCACGAACCCCAGCTTGGGGATCAGCAGCAGCGCGCCGATCGCCAGCATGCCGCCCGACGCCGCCACCGCCAGTCCGGGCCTGCCCTGCCCCGGCGCCCGCGCCAGCAGCGCGGTGCGCGCCACGTGCAGGAACGAATCCGGATCGGAGGAGGCCGGCGGCACGCGCACGTATTTCTTGCGGCCCGCCCAGAAGATCAGCGTGGCGACGAACATCAGCGCGCCGGGAATGCCGAAGGCCACCGCCGGGCCGTATTCGCGCAGGAAGATCGGCATCAGCAGCGAGGCGAAGAACGAGCCGAAGTTGATGGTCCAGTAGAACGCGTCGAAGACCAGCTTGGCCTTGTGCTTGTTGCTCTGGTCGAACTGATCGCCGCAGAAGGACACCACCAGCGGCTTGATGCCGCCCGAGCCCAGCGCGATCAGGAACAGGCCGGTGTAGAAGCCGTTGCGGTCGTTCTCGAACAGCGCCAGGCAGGCATGGCCGGCGCAGTAGATCAGCGAGAACCACAATACGGTGTTGTACTTGCCGAAGAAGCGGTCCGACAGCCAGCCGCCGAGCAGCGGGAAGAAGTAGACGCCGATGACGAAGGTATGGAAGACGTCCTTGGCCATGCCCTGGCGGTCGGCTTCCGGCAGGTAGGCCAGCAGCACGCTGCTGGCCAGGAACTGCACCAGGATGTTGCGCATCCCGTAGAAACTGAAGCGCTCGCAGGCCTCGTTGCCGATGATGTAGGGAATCTGCCGGGGCATCTTCCCGGCGGCGGGGGCGGCTGCGGCGGCAGTCGTCATCGGCAATGCCCTGATCCAAAAAAACCAAGCCTAGAGCATTTTTCGCCGGGATGTTGAGCCGATGGCGCGACGCGGCGCCTGAATTCCCGGCCGATTCGCCCGCATGTCCTTGTCCGGCAAGCGCGAGCGCGCCGCGATGCCGCGCGGCCCGCGCCGGTTCGGGCGCATGTTTGCGCGCACGGTCATCGCAATTAGGGCAATGGGCACTTGGGCCGGCGCCGCGCGGGGGGCATCATCCGCATCTTTCCGCCCGACCGCGAATCCGCCATGCCCCCTGCCCATCGCACCCTGCCGCTGCTCGCCCTTGCCCTCGCCCTGTCGCCGGCGCTGCCGGCGCGCGCCGCCGACGCGCCCCTGACCACGGTGTCCGAACGCTCCGGCTTCGTGCAGACCGGCCGCTACGACGAGGTCGTCGCGCTGTGCGCGGCCTTCGCGCAGCGCTATCCGGACGCGGTGCGCTGCATCGACTTCGGCACCACGCCCGAAGGCCGGCCGATGAAGGCCCTGGTCGCCACCCGCACCGGCGCCTTCACGCCCGAGGCCGCGCGCGCCAAGGGCGTGCCGGTGCTGCTGGTCCAGGGCGGCATCCACGCCGGCGAGATCGACGGCAAGGACGCAGGTTTCCTGGCGCTGCGCCAGGTGCTGGAAGGCGACGCCGCGAAGGGGGCGCTGGATCGCCAGGTCTTCCTGTTCGTGCCGGTGTTCAACATCGACGGCCACGAGCGCTTCGGCCGCTGGAATCGGCCCAACCAACGCGGCCCCGAGGAAATGGGCTGGCGCACCACCGCGCAGAACTACAACCTCAACCGCGACTACGTGAAGGCCGACGCGCCCGAGATGCAGGCCATGCTCGCCCTGGTCGAGGCCTGGGACCCGATCCTGTACGTCGACCTGCACGTGACCGACGGCGCCAAGTTCCGCCACGACGTCTCCTACCAGATCGAGCCCGTGCACGCCGGCGACCCGGCGCTGCGCAAGGCCGGCCTGGCGCTGCGCACGGAACTGGTGGAGGCGATGCGCAAGCAGGGCTCGCTGCCGCTGACCTTCTACCCCTCGTTCGTCAAGGACGACGAGCCCGCCTCGGGCTTCGTCGACACCGTCGCGCCGCCGCGCTTCTCCCACGCCTATTTCCTCTACCGCAACCGCTTCGGGCTGCTGGTGGAAACCCATTCCTGGAAGGACTACCCCGCGCGCGTGCGCATCACCCGCAACACCATCGTCGACCTGCTCGAACAGACCGCGCGCAGCGGCCGATCGTGGCTGCGGATCGCCGGCGAGGCCGACAGGCGCGCCGAGAAACTGGGCGGCGCTTCCGTCCCGCTCGACTACAGGACCACCGACAAGACGCGCACCGTCGACTTCCTGGGCTATGCCTACACGCGCACGCCATCGGAGGTGTCCGGCGCGCCGATGACGCGCTACGACGAGAACACCCCGCAGGTATGGAAACTGCCGCTGCGCGACGAGATCGTGCCCGACCACAGCGTGACCGCGCCGCGCGCTGGCTACCTGGTGCCGGCGGCGCAGGCGGCGTGGGTCGGCGAAAAGCTCAGGCAGCACGGCATCCGCTTCCGCCGCCTCGACAACGCGCTGGCGCAGGCGAAGGTGATGGGCTTCCGCGCCGACGAGGCGAGCTTCTCGCCCCGATCCGTGGAAGGCCACCAGCCGCTGACCCTGCGCGGCGCCTGGAAGCCCGAAACGCGCGAGGTCGCGGCCGGCGCGCTGTTCGTGCCGATCGCCCAGCCCAAGGCGCGCCTGGTGATGGCGATACTGGAGCCGCAGGCGCCCGATTCCCTGGCGGCCTGGGGCGAGTTCAACAACGCCTTCGAGCGCAAGGAAGGCATGGAGGCCTACGTCGCCGAGGACGTGGCCCGCGAGATGCTGGCCGACCCGGCGGTGAAGGCCGAGTTCGAGCGCCGCGTGCGCGAGGACGCCGCCTTCGCCAAGGATCCGCAGGCGCGTCTGGATTTCTTCTACCGCCGCCATGCCTCCTGGGACGAGCGCTACAACCTCTACCCCGTGCTGCGCGTGGATACGGCGCCGGGGGACTGAACGGCGCGGCGCCGCGCCGTTGCCGTGGCGTTGCGGCGGGCGCGTTTATGCTTGCCGCTCCCATCGCAGGAGGTCCCATGCGCCCGATCCTGATCCTCGCACTGCCGCTGGCCTGCATGCTGGCGGCCTGCCAATCGCCGGCCGGAGGCGCCATGAACAACGAGCCGAACTCCTCGACCGCGGCGTCCGAGGGTGCCGCCGCGCCCCCGGCCGCCGGGGCCGTGATCCGCGGCAAGGCCACCTACCTGCAGCGGATCAAGATCGCGCCCGGCGCCTACCTGACCGTGCAGCTGATCGACGGCCGGCTGATGGACACGCCCAAGGCGGTGCTCGCGCAGACCACCGTCAAGGACGTCGCCGGCCCGCCCTACGCCTTCGAGCTGCCCTACGACCCGGCCAAGCTGCGCGCCGATGGCGGGATGTACGGCCTGCACGCGGCCCTGTACGGCGCCGACGGCAGCCTGTTGTTCGTCACCGACACCCGCGTGCCCTACTCGCCCGGCCACGACGACGTCGGCGAGTTCGTCATGACCATGGTCGGCGGCGCGGCGGCGCCGGCGCAGCGCACGCCGGGCGGCAAGACCGGCCCGGTCTGGGACGACGCGCGCAGGCGCGGCATCGCCTTCCGCGCGGTCGGCAACGAACCGGGCTGGTGGGTGGAGGTCAGCGATGCCGACCCGCCGGTGCTGCGCGCCGAGCTCGACTACGGCGAGCGCAAGCTCGAGGTGCCCAGGGCCATGGGCATCAGCAGCACCTTCGGGTTCGGCGGCAAGGCCGCCGACGGCACCGACGTGCTGCTGCGCATCTACCGCGAGCCGTGCGAGGACGACATGAGCGGCGAGGCCTTCGACGCGCGCGCCGAGCTGACCGTCGGCGGCAAGCAATACCGCGGCTGCGGCAGCTGGCTCGACGAATAGCCTGGCGGACCGCCGCGATCAGGCGGCGCTCGATCAGGCATTCGATCAGGCGGCGTTGATGCGGTCGCGGCCCGCCGCCTTGGCGCGGTACATGGCCGCGTCGGCATTGCGCACCCAGTCGTCGACCGTGACCAGCAGGCGGTCGGCCTCGGCCAGGCCGATGCTCAGCGTGCAATGCTGCTGTTCGGCGTCCTGGCCGCGGCGCTCGAGGAACAGCAGGCGGACGCGCTCGGCCACCTGGCGCGCGTTGCGCAGGTCGGTCTCGGCCAGCAGCACCGCGAACTCGTCGCCGCCATAGCGCGCCGGGATGTCGATCTCGCGCAGCGACTCGCGCAGCACGTCGGCGATGCAGCACAGCACGCGATCGCCGCTGGCGTGGCCGTGGCGGTCGTTGACCATCTTGAAGTTGTCGACGTCGATCAGCATCACCACGGCCGGACGGCGCGTGCGCAGGAAACGCGAAAGCTCGTTGCTCGCCGCCTCCTCCCAGTGCCGGCGGTTGTGCAGGCCGGTCAGGGCGTCGATGCGGTTCAGGCGTTCGAGCATGCGGTTCTGGCTGCCGACC
The DNA here is from genome assembly GCF_022662575.1 of Luteimonas aquatica. Taxonomy (GTDB): domain Bacteria; phylum Pseudomonadota; class Gammaproteobacteria; order Xanthomonadales; family Xanthomonadaceae; genus Luteimonas; species Luteimonas aquatica. Next base: position 814,775 of record NZ_JALBFU010000001.1, read on the forward strand.
CGGACCGTCAGCTGGCGCACCAGCGTGCCCAGCGCCGCGGTGTAGATGAACAGGAACGGCAGCGACATCACCACGCCGAACGTGGTCGAATGCAATTGCACCGGAAAGCCCAGCAGCGCCCACGTCGTCAGGCAGGACAGCGCCAGCGCGGCCAGCGTGCGCACGTAGAAGCGCCATCCCGCCACCGCGATCCTGTCGATGGTCAGCATCGCCACCAGCATCGCGCTCGGCAGCAGGTTGAGCTGCATCGCCGCCACCCAGGCGCCGCCGATGACCGAATCCAGCATCAGGTTGCGGAACTCGGCCTTGAGCGGATCGGCGCTGCGGCGCGCGAGATGCCAGACCAGGTGCGGCCAGGCCAGGGCGATGACGCCCAGCGCCAGCCAGTACGGCCAGGTCGCCCGGTGCTCGTAGAGCACCGCGCCGACCAGCGGCGCGGCCAGCCCCATGCCCAGCGTGCGCATCAGGTGGTTCCGGTCGACGATCTCCACCATGCGCGCGCGCGTGCCGGGATCCAGGGCGGCTGATGGCGTCGCGGTGTTGGTCATGTCCCCTGTCCCGGCATCCCTACGGCGCAGCCTACGTGTCCCGATCGTCTTCGGCCCGGCGCACCGTCACGGTCCCGGCGCGAGATCGTCGGCGATGCTGCTCGCGCGCGCCGCGACGACGACCGCAAGGCATCCGCGCATCCTCACCCGTCCTTTCGCCGTTCCCCGCCGGCGGCGAGGTAATCGGCGAGCGCGCCGAGCTGGACGCCCTGCACCTGGTCCACCACCGGCGCCAGCTTGCCCAGGTCGTCCGGCGCATAGCCCCCGGCGCGGTACCACAGGGTGATCTTCGAACGGCCCTCGCCCGCCGCCGCGATCCGCCATTCCATCGCGCCGTGCAGGCCCATGCCCTGCAGCGGACCGAGCCCGCCGACCATGCGCATCAGCTTGCCGGCCTCGACGAAGGTCACCGTCATGTGCAGCGCCTCGCGTGCCGGACCGGCGCCGGCCTCGCGCACGCGCTCGCAGAAGCAGCCGCCGGCGCGGGCGTCGATGCTCAACGTGGACTGCGCGCCCCACCAGGTGTGGTCCTTCGGCCACCAACGGTCGACATCGCCGACCAGCGCCTTCCAGGCCGCTTCGGCATCCACCGGCACGTCGCGGGAATTCTCGATGGTGAAACCGGACGCCGTGGCATCCAGGACGGCGGCAGCGGACGATGCGCAGAACGGAAGCAGTGCGGCAAGCGCGAGCGGCGGCAGTCCCAATCGATGCATACGAGGCTTTTCCGGATACCGCGATTGTTTTACGCGCAATCCCGGCGAGGCCGCAAGTCAGGCATCGGCGCCCTGCGCGCTTTCCAGGAATTCCCAGCGCGCATAGGCCGCATCCAGTTCGTCCTGGGTCTGCGACAACTCCGCGGTCTGTGCTGCGACCGCAGCATGATCCCGTTCATAATATCCGGGCTCCTGCATCGCCCCGGTCAGCGCCGCCAGCCTGGCCTCCAGGGCTTCGATCCGCGCCGGCAGCTGTTCGAGTTCGCGCGCGTCCTTGTAGCTGAGCTTGCGCTTTTGGGCGGGGGCCGGCGCGGCAGGCACGGCGACGGCGGCCGGCGCGCGCGGCGCGGCGCGCTCGTCCCGGCGCGGCGACGGCTGGCCTTGGCGCAGCCAATCGCTGTAGCCGCCGACGTATTCGCCGATGCGACCGTCGCCTTCCATGACCAGGGTCGAGGTGACCACGTTGTCGAGGAAATCGCGGTCGTGGCTGACCAGCAGCAGCGTACCGGGATAGTCGGCCAGCAGGTCCTCCAGCAGTTCCAGCGTCTCGGCGTCCAGGTCGTTGGTCGGCTCGTCCATCACCAGCAGGTTGGACGGCTGCGCGAACAGCTTGGCCAGCAGCAGGCGGTTGCGCTCGCCGCCGGACAGGCGCGTGATCGGCGCCCGGGCGCGCTCCGGGGTGAACAGGAAGTCCTGCAGGTAGCCGATCACGTGCTTGCGCTTGCCGCCGATCTCGACGAACTCCAGGCCTTCGGCGACGTTCTCGAGCGCGTTCCAGTCCTCGCGCAGCGTGGTGCGGTACTGGTCGAAATACGCCGCCTGCAACTGCGAGCCGATGCGCACCTCGCCGGACTGCGGCGCCAGCTGCCCGAGCAGCAGCTTCAGCAGCGTGGTCTTGCCGCTGCCGTTGGGGCCGATCAGGCCGATGCGGTCGCCGCGCAGCACGGTGGTGGAGAACTGCCGCGCCAGCACGGCATCGCCCCAGGCGAAATCCACCGCGCGCGCCTCGATCACCTTCTTGCCCGAGCTGCCCGCCTGCGCCGCCTCCATGCGCACGTTGCCGGCGAGCTCGCGGCGCTGCGCGCGCTCCACGCGCATCGCCTTGAGCCGGCGCACGCGCCCCTCGTCGCGGGTGCGCCGCGCCTTGATGCCCTGGCGGATCCAGGCCTCCTCCTGCGCCAGCAGCTTGTCGAAGCGCGCCTGTTCCTGCGCTTCGGCATTGAGCCGCTCCTCGCGACGGCGCAGGTAGTTCTCCCAGTCCCCCGGCCAGCTCGTCACCTGGCCGCGGTCGATCTCGACGATGCGCGTGGCCAGCGCGCGCAGGAAGCGGCGGTCGTGGGTGACGAACACCAGCGCGCCCGGCCAGCCCTTCAGGAAGCCTTCCAGCCAGTCGATCGCGGCGATGTCGAGATGGTTGGTGGGCTCGTCCAGCAGCAGCAGGTCCGGCGCCGACACCAGGGCGCGCGCCAGCAGCACGCGGCGCTTCATGCCGCCGGACAGGCGCTGGAAGACGGCCTCGCCGTCGAGCCCGAGCCTGGACAGGGTTTCCGACACGCGCTGGTCCAGGCCCCAGCCGCCGGCCGCCTCGATGCGCGCCTGGACGGCGGCGAGCGCGACGGTATCGACCGGGGCCCCGGCTTCGGGATGAACCAGGTGGTGGTACTGCGCCAGCGCCGCGCCGAGGTCTCCCAGGCCGTCGGCGACCACGTCGAACACGGAACCCGCGGCGCCGGCCGGCACTTCCTGTTCCAGCCGCGCCACGCGCACCCCGCCCTCCAGCAGGATGCGGCCGCCGTCGGGCTTGAGTTCGCCGGCCAGCAGGCGCAGCAGGGTGGACTTGCCGGCGCCGTTGCGGCCGATCAGGGCGATGCGCTCGCCGGCCTCGATGGACAGGTCGACGCGCTCGAGCAGGAGCGGGCCGCCGACGCTGTAGTCGACGGCGTTCAGTGTGATCAGGGACATGCCATTAGTTTACCGGTCCGCTACTAGGCGGCGGCGCGGCGCGGCAGTACATTCGCAGCCCCGACCCACCCGCAGGAGACCCGCCATGGCCAAGGGCATGGACAAGCGCAAGGAAGAAAAGAAGAAGCCGGAGAAGACGCTGAAGGAAAAGCGCGCGGCGAAGAAGGACAAGAAAGCCGGCAAATAAGCCGGCTTTCTTTTTGTGGGGATGGCGGCCCGTCCTCCGGCGCCGCTCTTCCGGGCCGCTTGGCCCGGATCGCTCTTGCGGATCAGGAACTGCAGGACAGCATCGAGCATCCCGCCCGTGTCCGCGCCCAGTCCGGCCGCTTGCGCGCGAAGGCCTCGCGCCCCGGCTGCTCCTCGTAGGGCCGGCGCATCACCTCCAGCCATTCGGCGATGCCGGCCTCGTCCCCCGCCTCGGCGCGGTCGATGGCCTGCTGCGCCAGGTAATTGCGCGGCACGTAGCACGGATTGGCCGCGTCCATGCGCGTCCGGCGCCGTGCGGAATCCAGCGCATCCTCGCCCAGGCGCGCGGCGTAGCGCCGCAGCCAGTCCTGGAACGCCGCCGCGGCCGCGTCGCGCTTGGACGGGTCGTAGAAGGCCTCGTCCAGCGGATCGAGCGACGGCGCCGCGGGCTCCAGCCGCGCCAACCGGCGGAAGAAGATCGTCATGTCGACCTCGGCCTCGTGCAGCAGCCGGTGCAGGTCGCGGATCAGTTCGACGTCCTCGTCGCGGCATTCGGCCAGGCCGAGCTTGCGCGCGGTGTTGTCGCGGTCGGCGGCGGTATAGGCGGCGGCGAAGCGGTCCAGTCCCGCCTGCAGCGGCTCGGTCGAGCCGAACAGCGGCGACAGCGCCTGCGCCAGGCGCATCAGGTTCCAGTGCGCGATCCTCGGCTGCCAGCCGAAGCGGTAGCGGCGGCCATGGGCGTCGGTGGTGTTCGGCGTCCAGTCCGGGTCGTAGTCGTCGATCCAGCCGTAGGGGCCGTAGTCGATGGTCAGGCCGAGGATCGACATGTTGTCGGTGTTCATCACCCCGTGCACGAACCCCACGCGCATCCAGTGCGCGACCATCGCCGCGGTGCGCTCGCAGACCTCGGCGAACCAGTCGCCGTAGCGGCTTTCGTCGGATCCGGCGCCGATTCCGCGCGCGGCCAGGTGGGGGAAATCGCGGCGCAGGGTGAAATCGGCCAGCTGTTTCAGCAGTGCCGCGTCGCCGCGCGAGAACGGCAGCTCGAAATGGCCGAAGCGGAGGAAGGACGGCGCGGCCCGGCACACGATCGCGCCCGGCTCGGGACGCGGATGGCCGTCGTAGAACATGTCCCGCTCCACCTGTTCGCCGCTGGCCACCAGCGACAGTGCGCGCGTGGTGGGCACGCCGAGGTGGTGCATCGCCTCGCTGCACAGGAATTCGCGGATCGAGGAACGCAGCACCGCGCGCCCGTCGGCGCTGCGCGAGTACGGCGTGGGCCCGGCGCCCTTGAGCTGCAGTTCCCAACGCGCGCCGTCGGCGGCCACCGCCTCGCCCAGCGAGATCGCGCGCCCGTCGCCGAGCTGCCCCGCCCAATGCCCGAACTGGTGGCCGCCGTAGTTGGCCGCGTAAGGCTGCATTCCGGGCTGCAGGGCGTTGCCGCCGAAGACGGCGGCGAAGTCGGGGCTCGCCAGGTCGTCCTCGTCGAAACCGAGCGCGGCCGCCATCTCGGCCGAATACGCGATCAGCCGCGGCGCCGCCACCGGCGTCGGATCGACGCGCGACCACAGCGCGCCGTGCACCTGGCGCACGCGCGGCCCGGACTCGGGATCGCCGGGCAACTCGCGGAGGAAGGCGTTATCGAAGCGGAGGGCGCGCATGCCCCCTACATGCCGTCGCCGCGGCGGCAACACAAGCCCGGGAGGGCGCGATGCCGATCCCGAAGCGTCGCCAGCCGCTCAGGCCAACGCATAGGGCCCGCCCTGCTCCAGCGCCCGCCGATAGGCCGGACGGGCATGGATGCGCTCCAGGAACGCCGCCAGGTTCGGACGCGGCCGGTCGCGCGCGCGCGCCGCGGCGGCCTCGACCGGGAAGCTCATCTGGATATCGGCGGCGGTGAAGCGGTCGCCGGCGAACCAGGCGCGCCGGCCGAGTTCGTCCTCCATGTAGTCCAGGTGCAGCTTCAGCTGCGGGCCGACGAAGGCGGCCATCGCCTTGTCGGCGATGCCGCGCGCCACCGGCTTGGCGAAGAACGGCATCGGCGCGCCGCGGATGCGCGAGAACACCAGGCTCAGCAGCAGCGGCGGCATCGCCGAGCCTTCGGCGTAGTGCAGCCAGTAGCGGTAGCGCAGGCGCTCGTCCGCGTCCTGCGGTTGCGGCGGCGGCGAGAAGCGGTGCGCGGTGTCGTAGCGCTCGACCAGCGTCTCGATGATCGCCGCCGACTCGGCCAGCACCTTGCCGTCCACCTCCACCACCGGCGACTTCCCCAGCGGATGGATCGCGCGCAGCTCGGGCGGCGCCAGCATGGTCTTCGGATCGCGCTGGTAGCGGATCACCTCGTAGGGCAGTTCCAGTTCCTCCAGCAGCCACAGCACGCGCTGCGAGCGGGAGTTGTTGAGGTGGTGGACCTGGATCATGGCTGCCCTCGCGGTCGGAGCCGGCATGGTAGCGGGCCAGGGCGGCGCAATGGGACGACGCGGATCGCCCGCGGCGGCGCTCTTGCCGCCCGGAACGGGCCGGGCGCGCGGTCGCGAGGGCCCGGCGCACGCGTCCCGGCGCGGACACTGACGCCATACTCAGGTACCGGCGCGTAAACTGTGGGCTTCGCCGGCGCGGACCGGCATCATCACCGGACAACCACGACATGAGCGACCAGGCCGCCACGCCTGCTGCGGCGGGCTTCGCCGGCCTCGGGCTTCCCGAGGGGCTGCTGCGCGCCCTGGCCGCGGTCGGCTACGAGTCGCCCTCGCCGATCCAGGCCGCCACCATCCCGCCGCTGCTGGCCGGCCGCGACGTGCTCGGCCAAGCGCAGACCGGCACCGGCAAGACCGCCGCCTTCGCCCTGCCGATCCTGGCCGGCATCGACCCCGACCAGGGCAAGCCGCAGGCGCTGGTGCTCGCGCCCACGCGCGAACTGGCGATCCAGGTCGCCGAGGCCTTCCAGAAGTACGCCGCCCACCTGCCCGGCTTCCACGTGCTGCCGATCTACGGCGGCCAGGGCTACGGCCCGCAGTTGGGCGCGCTCAAGCGCGGCGTGCAGGTCGTGGTCGGCACGCCGGGGCGGGTCATCGACCATCTCGAGCGCGGCTCGCTCGACCTGTCGCAGCTGCGCACGCTGGTGCTGGACGAGGCCGACGAGATGCTGCGCATGGGCTTCATCGACGACGTCGAGGCGGTGCTGAAGAAGACCCCCGACACGCGCCAGGTGGCGCTGTTCTCGGCGACCATGCCGGCGCCGATCCGGCGCATCGCGCAGACCTATCTGCGCGATCCGGTCGAGATCGCGATCAAGTCCACCACCACCACCGCCGCCAACATCCGCCAGCGCTACTGGGCGGTGAGCGGCCTGCACAAGCTCGACGCCCTCACCCGCATCCTGGAGGCCGAGCCCTTCGACGCCATGATCGTGTTCGCGCGCACCAAGCTTGGCACCGAGGAGCTGGCCGAGAAGCTGTCCGCGCGCGGCCTGGCCGCCGCCGCGATCAACGGCGACATGGACCAGAAGCAGCGCGAGAAGACCATCCAGCAGCTCAAGGACGGCCGCATCGACGTGCTGGTGGCCACCGACGTGGCCGCGCGCGGCCTGGACGTGGAACGCATCAGCCACGTCCTCAACTACGACATCCCCTACGACACCGAAAGCTACGTGCACCGCATCGGCCGCACCGGCCGCGCGGGCCGCGCCGGCGAGGCGATCCTGTTCGTCACCCCGCGCGAGCGCGGCATGCTGCGCGCGATCGAGCGCGCCACGCGCCAGCCGATCGAGCCGATGGCCCTGCCCAGCGTGGAGACGGTGAACGAACGCCGCGTCTCCCGCTTCCTGGACAGGATCGGCACGGCGCTGGAGAGCGAGGGCCTGCACGTCTTCCGCGACCTGGTCGCCCGCTTCGAGAACGAGCGCAACGTGCCCGCGATCGAGATCGCGGCCGCGCTGGCGAAACTGGTGCAGGGCGAATCGCCGCTGCTGCTGAACGCCCCGGACGAGCGCAGGGAGCGCGATGCCGAACCGCGCCGGACGCGCGATCGCGGACCCGAGGCGCCGCGCCGCCGCGATGCCGACGCCGACGGGCCGCCGCGCCGCCGCGCCGAACCGCGCGCCTTCGCCGACGAGGCCGCGCCGCCCGAGCGCCCGCGTCCCGAGCGCGGCGAGGCCGGGCCCACCGGCGACTTCCCGATGGAAACCTTCCGCATCGAGGTCGGCCATGCCCACGGCGTGCAGCCGGGCAACATCGTCGGCGCCATCGCCAACGAGGCGGAACTGGAAAGCCGCTATATCGGCCGCATCGACATCCGCGACGACTACAGCCTGGTCGATCTCCCGGAAGGCATGCCGCGCGAGCTGCTGGAACACCTCAAGCGCGTGCGCGTCGCCGGCCAGCCGCTGCGCATGCGCCGCGCCGAGGCGGCCGACACCGGCCCCGCCCCGTTCCGCGGCAAGCGTCCCTTCGCCGGCAAGCCGCCGCGCAAGCCGCCGGGCGGCAAGCCCCACGCCAGGAAACCGCGCTAGCCTTCCGGACCGGGTGCGCGGCAAGGCTAGAATCGGCCGATGTCCCGACTCCTGGTCTTCCAACACGTCGCCGCCGAGCCGCTCGGCACGCTCGACCCGCTGATCCGCGGCCGCGGCCACCGCATCCGCTTCGCCAATTTCGAACGCGAGCCGGACGCGCAGCCGACCATCGAGCGCTACCGCGGCCTGATCGTGCTGGGCGGACCGATGAACGTCGAGGACCGGGCGCTGCGCCCGCACCTGATGACCGAGCTGCGCGCCATCGAGCGCATGCTCGCGCTGGGCCGCCCGGTGCTGGGCATCTGCCTGGGCGCGCAACTGCTGGCGCACGTGCTCGGCGCGCCGGTGTGCCGGCAGGCGAGGCCGGAGATCGGCTGGTACCAGCTGCGCACCACCGCCGCCGGACGCGCCGATCCGGTGCTGTCCCCGCTGGGCGAGCAAGCGCCGGTGTTCCAATGGCACGCCTGCCGCTTCGAGGTGCCCGACAGCGCGGTGCACCTGGCCGCCACCGAGCATTGCCCGCCGCAGGCCTTCCGCTGGGGCGAGCACGCCTACGGCTTCCAGTTCCACTTGGAGATGGACCAGCCGCTGATCGAGCGCTGGCTGGCCACGCCCGCCTATCGCGACGAACTGGCGGCCTCGGGCCTGCCGCACGACGCCGAGGCGATCCGCGCCCAGACCCGCGCGCACATCGCGGCGATGCAGCTGCAGGCCGATCGCGTGTTCAACAATTTCCTCGATCTCGTCGGACGTCCGCAGAAGCGCTACACCCTGCCCTCGCGCGAGTTCGCCTGATCCCTTCGTGCAAGGTCGCCTGCGCCGGATGCGTCCGCCTGCGCGTCAGGCGGCGAACAGCTCCATCAGCGGCGGCCAGCCGACCAGCGGCGCCACGACCCAGTAGGCGGCGGCGATCACCACGCCCCACATGGCCACTTTCAGCAGGAAACTGACCACCTTGAAGGCCAGGTAGAGTCCCACGATCAGGACGAGTACGCCGACCCAGCTCATGATGTCCAATCCGGTATCCGATTCATGCCTGCCCGTTCTCCCTTGCCGCCATCGTAGCGCACAGCGGCCGCAGCTCGGGATCCAGGGCGACGCGCTCGTCGAACACGAAGCAGCGGCCGTCGTAGCCGTAGCCGCCCACCTCCTCGAAATAGCCGAGGATGCCGCCGTCGAGCTGCAGCACGTTGTCCATGCCCTCTGCGCGCATCCACAGCGCCGCCTTCTCGCAGCGCACGCCGCCGGTGCAGAAGCTCACCACGGTGGCGTCGGCGAGCGCCGGGCGATGCGGCGCCAGCGCTTCCGGCAGGTCGGTGAAATTGTCGATCGGCAGCGCGAGCGCGCCGGCGAAGCTGCCGTGGCCGACCTCCTCGCGGTTGCGCGTGTCCAGCAGCACCAGGCGCCGGCCGTCGTCGTCGCGGCCCTGGGCGATCCAGCGCGCCAGATCGCGCGGCGCCACCGCCGGCGCCCGGCCTGCCAGGGGCGAGGCGCCGTCGCGGCGGAAAGCGATGATCTCCGGCTTCACCTTCACCTTCAGCCGCGCGAACGGCTGCGCGGCGCTGCGGCTGTATTTCACGCGTAGTCCGGCGAAGCGCGCGTCCATGCGCAGCGCCCGCAGGAAGTCGGCGATCGCGTCGTCCTCCCCGGCGAGGAACAGGTTGAGGCCCTCCGGCGCGACCAGCACGGTGCCCAGCAGGCCGTTGCGCCGCGCCGACGCGGACAGCGTGGCGGCCAGCGACTCCGGGGAATCGACCTCGACGAAGTGGTAGACGGCGATATTGGTGACCATGCGCGCATTCTACGGCGTCGATATTTTACCGAACGGTTGACATTCATCCGGTTGCGGGTATATTCAACCATATGGATGAATATCAGCCCTCCCGCCCCGCCGCCGACGCCGTCCTGGACGAGGTCTTCGCCGCCCTGTCCGACCGTACCCGCCGCGAGATGCTGGCCCGCCTGAGCCGCGGCCAGTGCAGCGTCGGCGAGCTCGCCGCACCGTTCTCGATGTCGCTGGCGGCCGCGTCCAAGCACATCCGCGTGCTGGAGGACGCCGGGCTGGTGCGCCGCGAAGTGCTGGGCCGCACGCACCGCGTGCGCCTGCACGCGCAGCCCCTGCACGCGGGCATGGAATGGATCCGCCACTACGAACGCTTCTGGCATGGGCGCCTGGACGCCCTGGAAGCGCTGCTGCGCGCCGAGGACGCCGCCGCGCCCACCCGCGCATCCAAGCCGCGATCGCCCGACCCCGCGAAGAAGAAGAAACGACGATGAATGGCCGCCTCGCCTCCTCGCGTCCCTACCCGAGCCACGTGCTCCCGCATCCGCTGCCCACCACCAAGGATTTCCGCATGAACGCTGATTTCGACCGCAACGCAGCCGTCCGCACCGCCCCCGACGCCGTGCGCATCGAGCGCACCCTGCCCGGCCCCATCGAACGCGTCTGGGCCTACCTGACCGAGGACGAGAAGCTCGGCCAGTGGCTCGCCTCCGGCATCATCGAGCCGCGCGTGGGCGGCAAGGTCGAACTGCTGTTCCTGCATTCGCGCCTGTCCGACGAGCCCGGCCCCGCGCCGGCGCGCTACGCCGACATGGAACCGAACGGCTATCGCCACCGCTCCCGCGTCACCGCCTGGGATCCGCCGCGCGTGCTCGCCTACACCTGGGGCGAGCAGGACGACGCTTCCGAAGTGCGTTTCGAATTGAACGAGCGCGGCGACGACGTGCTGCTCACGGTGACGCATGCCCGCCTGCCGAACCATGGCGAGCTGGTCGGCGTGTCCGGCGGCTGGCACGCGCACCTGGACGTGCTCGCCGATCGCCTGCACGGACGCGCGCCGCCGAACTTCTGGAAGCGGCACGCGCCGCTGGACGCCGAGTACCAGAAGCGCTTCGCTGCCGGTTGATATCCATCCCTGCATCGGCGTCCGCGACGCATGCGCGGACGCCGGCGCAGCGCGGCTAGGCCTGCTCGCCCAGCGGCAATTGCTCGCGCGCGCCGGCCGATTTCGGAATGGCCAGCAGCGCCAGCAGCGTCAGCACCGCCGCCGCCGACAGGTAGTAGCCCACGTACTGCAGGCCGTAGTGCTTGGCCAGCCAGGTCGCCGCGTAGGGCGCCAGCGAGGCGCCGAGGATGCCGGCGAAGTTGAACGCCAGCGAGGCGCCGGTGTAGCGCACCTCGGTCGGGAACAGGTCCGACAGGATCGTGCCCAGCGGACCGTAGGTCAGGCCCATCGCCGCCAGTCCCAGCGCCAGGAACAGCAGCACGCCCAGCGCGCTGCCGGAGGCGAACAGCGGCGCGAAGCACAGGCCGAACACGATGATGGCCGCCGTCGACCAGAGCATCGCCGCGCGCCGGCCGTGGCGGTCGGCGTACAGGGCCGAGAGCGGGATGGTGGCGGCGAAGAACAGCACCGCCACCATCTGCAGCAGCAGGAACTGCTCGCGCGCATAGCCCAGCGACGAGGTGCCCCAGCTCAGCGCGAACACCGTCATCAGGTAGAACAGCACGAACGTGGCCATCGCCGCGAACGTGCCGACCAGCAGCATGCGCGGATGCCGCGTCAGCACCGTCAGCATCGGCACGCGCACCCGCGCCTGGCTGGCCAGCACGCGGCGGAAGTCCGGCGTCTCCTCGATGCGCAGCCGCACCCACAGCCCCACCAGCACCAGCACCGCGCTGGCCCAGAACGGCACGCGCCAGCCCCAGGCGAAGAACCGCGCGTCGTCCATCAATTCGGTCAGCAGCAGGAACACCCCGCTCGACAGCAGGAAGCCGATCGGCGCGCCGAGCTGGGGGAACATGCCGTACCAGGCGCGCTTGCCCGGCGGCGCGTTCTCGGTGGCCAGCAGCACCGCCCCGCCCCATTCCCCGCCCAGCCCCAGCCCCTGGCCGAAGCGGCACAGCGCCAGCAGCAGCGGCGCGGCCACGCCGATCTGCGTATAGGTCGGCAGCAGGCCGATCGCCACCGTCGACAGGCCCATCGTCAGCAGCGCCGCCACCAGCGTCGCCTTGCGGCCGATGCGGTCGCCGAAATGGCCGAACAGCGCCGAGCCGACCGGCCGCGCGAAGAACGCCAGCGCGAAGGTCGCCAGCGACTGCAGCGTCGAGGACGCCGGATCGCCGGCCGGAAAGAACAGCGTCGGGAACACCAGCACCGCCGCGGTGGCGTAGATGTAGAAATCGAAGAACTCGATGGTGGTGCCTATCAGGCTGGCGAAGAGGATGCGTCCCGCGGAATTGCGGGGAGCGGCGGCGACGGGAGGCATGCGAGACGTCCGCGTGGAGGGCCGGGCGATCATGACAGAAGGCGCCCGGGCCGCGCATGCCTTCCGCCGCCGCGGGCCTTTCTCTACCCTGTCGCCGATGATCGCCTTCCCGCCCGGCGCGGCCCCCTCCTCGCATGCGCAAGCGCTCGCCGTCGTCGGCGGCGGCCCGGCCGGATTGATGGCGGCCGAAACCGCGCGCGCGGCCGGCCTCGAGGTCGACCTGTACGACGCCAAGGGATCGGTCGGACGCAAGTTCCTGATCGCCGGCAAGGGCGGCCTCAACCTCACCCACTCCGAACCCATGCCCGCCTTCGCCCGCCGCTATCGCGAGCGCGAGGACGCGGTCGCGGACTGGTTGCGCGGGTTCGGCGCCGAGGACCTGCGCGCCTGGGCGCGCGGGCTGGGCGTGGAGACCTTCGTCGGCAGTTCCGGCCGCGTGTTCCCGGCCGACCTCAAGGCCGCGCCGCTGCTGCGCGGCTGGGTGCGGCGCCTGCGCGACCAGGGCGTGCGCTTCCACGTCCAGCATCGCTGGCTGGGATGGAGCGACGATGGCGCGCTGCGCTTCGCCACGCCCGAGGGCGAACGCGAGGTCCGCGCCGGAGCGAGCGTGCTCGCGCTCGGCGGCGGCAGCTGGCCGGAGCTCGGCTCCGACGGCGCCTGGACCGGGGCGCTGCGCGCGCGCGGCATCGAACTGGCGCCGCTGGCGCCGGCCAACTGCGGATTCGACATCGGCTGGAGCGCGCATTTCGCCGAGCGCCACGCCGGCATGCCGCTGAAGCCGGTGATCGCGCACTGGCGCGACGCGGGTGGTGCGGAACACGCGCTGCAGGGCGAGTGCGTGATCACCGCCGGGGGCATCGAAGGCAGTCTGGTCTACGCGCTCTCGGCGGAGCTGCGCGAGGCCATTGCCCGCGACGGCGTCGCGCTGCTGCACCTGGACATCGCTCCGGGACGCGAACGCGCGCGCTTGCGGGAGGCGTTGGCCAGGCCGCGCGGACGCCGTAGCGCCAGCGAACACCTGCGCCGGCAGACCGGCCTGGACGGCGTCAAGGCCGCGCTGCTGTACGAGACGCTGGGGCGCGGCGGACTGGACGATCCCGCGCTGGTCGCCGCCGCCGTCAAGCGGCTGCCGCTGCGGCTGCGCGGCGCGCGGCCGATCGCCGAGGCGATCAGCAGCGCCGGCGGCGTGCGCCTGGAAGCGCTGGACGAGGAATTGATGCTGCGCGCGATGCCCGGCGTGTTCTGTGCGGGCGAGATGCTCGACTGGGAAGCGCCGACCGGCGGCTATCTGCTCACTGCCTGCTTCGCCAGCGGCCATCGCGCCGGCCAGGCCGCCGCGCGGTGGTTGCGGCAGTCGGATGCGCCCGCCGCATAGGCGTCATCGTTGCGGGCACGTGCCGCATATGGCTTCCTGCATCGCCTCACGCTTCGCCATTCCGGCAAAGGCACCGAATAGCGGCCTCGAACCGTAGCGGCAAGGGAGTCGAGCCGCGCGCGGCGACTCGGCACGGCGCTCCGCCTACCTGCCGCCGCAACGCGGCCCAGGCGTCACTTCTTCTTCGAGAAATAATGCGTCGACGCGCACAGCTTCACGTCCTGCGCCGCCGCCGCCGGCAGCGTGGTGCCGCTGAGCGCGATCAGCTTCACCACTTCGTCCTCGCCGTCCATGACCTTGGCCAGCGCGAGATAGCTGGCATCGGCGGTGCTGCCGCAGAACGCGTTGCCCGGCATCTTGCCGGGCGCGGTCTGCTGCACGATGTGGCGCAGTTCGACCTGCTGGCGCGGCTCGATCATCATCGCATCGGCATAGCGCTGGTTGGGCGCGAACTGGTCGTCGCCGCTGACCAGGGCTACGCGCTCGGTGACGAAGCTGGCGCCGTTGGCGCCGGTGATCTTGCCGTCCTCGATCTTGACCGCGCCGGTGCTGGCCTCGCCGACCGGATCGCCCGGCTGGAAATCGCCTAGCACCACCGGCTGCAGCGTCGGCGGCGCCGCGCGCTCGTAGGTGGCCGTGCTCGGATCCGGCTCGGGCACCGACGGCGGCGCCGGCGCCGGCGCGGACGGCGCCTGGGCGGCCTCCGGCGCCTTGGGCGGCGGCTCCGGCGTGCAGGCGGCCGCCAGCGCGAGGGTCGCCGTCAATGCGGCGAGCGGGAGAATCCTGCGAACACGGTCACAACTCATTACGTAAATCCCCGGTCAATTCTGTCCAAACGCGACATCATAAGCATCGATCGTTCAACAAACGTTAGGTTTGGACGGCGCCGGAGCGGCGCTTTCGCCTACAGCTCCGGGGTGGTGTCGCGCAGGATGCGCAGGCTTTCCTCGCGCACCGGGTCCTGTTCCTCGGCCGGCTTGTCCTTGGCCGCATCGGGCTTCGCGTCCTCGTCCTTCTTCTGCGCGTCCTGCGCGTCCGGTCCGTTCTCGGCGACCGGTGCCGCGCGGCAATTGCGGGCCAGCATCTCCGAGGGCTCCCGGCCGCGGAAATCCACCTGCAGATCGACGACCACGTCCGGCTTTTCCTCCGGCTTGTCGCTCAGCGTCCGCACCGCCTCGCAAACGGCATCGATGGTCGCCTGGCTGCGGTGCTCGGGCGTATCCACGATCACATACAGATTGACGCGATCGAGCCAGGCCAGCGAACGCACGCCGCCCACTTTCCAGGCCGCCGCACGCGCGGCCTCGTAGGCGTCCACGCGCCCGGGATCGACGAAGCGCATCGACTTGCGGAAATCCTCCTGCAGGCCGTCGATCTGCTTCTGCGTCGCCACCTCGTCGCCGCGCTGCATCGCCTCGTGCAGCGCCGCCATGCGCGCGGCGCGCGTGACTACCGGGTCGGGCGGCGCGGGCTTGGGCGGCGGCGGTGGCGGCGGCTTGACCACGGGCGCGGGTTTGGGCGGCGGCGGCTTTTGCGCGGAGAACTTGTGATAGAGGCGATAGCCGCCCCAGCCCGCCACGGCCGCCACCACTACCAGCACCGCCATCCACGCGCCGCTGCGCTGGCGGCGTCGAAACGCCTTGCGATCGGGAAATTCGACCTTGCGCTGTTTCCTCAGTTTCGCCATGTGTGCCCTTGCCGGGTCGCATTGCCCGGCCATCCCCCCGCGCTAACGATGCAACAACCAGACCGGCAATACCACCAGTCCCAGCAGGAAGGCGATCGCCAGCAGCGTGAGCAGCACGCGCAGCGGCGAGGCGCGCACGATGTCGGCGAAGGTTTCGGCGGTACCGTCAAGGCGGGCCTGCGCCTGCGCCGCGCGCGCCTGCTCGCGCCGGCGCGCCTGATAATCGGCCATCAGCTGCTTGGCCCGCGTGATGTCCTCGTTACGCTCCACCCAGATGCCGCCATGGGAGATGCCCCAGCGGCTGGGCCGGGTTTCGTACCAGGGGATCTCGGCGGCATCAAGGAAGGCGCGGACCTCGTCGGCCTCGTCCTCCGGCACCATGCGCAGATTCAGCAGCAGCTTGGCCATGGCCGCATCATAGCCCGGGACGCCGGCAGGCACCGTTGCGCGCGCAGGCGCGTCAGCGCTTCTCGTTCACCGCCCGGCGCAGGTTGGCGCGCGCCTGCGCGTCGAACCGCTCGTGGAAGAATGCGCTCAGATAGATGCGCGGCTTGCCCAGCAGCGCCTTGAGGAAGCGGCGGCGATTGAGCCTGAACAGCCAGCCCGGCACGTGGCCGCGGTATTCGGCGGCGATGCCGCGGTCGTAGGCGTCGAAGGCCGCCGGCGGTGCGCCCAGGATCGCCATGTCGCAATCGAGGAAATGCCGGGTATCGTCGCCGCGCGCGTCGCGCGGAAAATCCTCGGGCGCGAACTGGCCGTGGCGCGCCGTCAGCGCGATCAGCTCGGCCACGCGCGCGGACTCCACGCCGGCATGCGGCATCCAGCGCGCGATCTCCGCCGTCGCCAGCTCGGCCGAGCGGGTTTCGTTGTCCTTGCGGCCGGCCTCGTAGACCGCGTCGTGGTAGAGCACCGCCAGCTGCACTTCCAGCGGCTGCGCCCAGCCCGGCCCCTCGGCGACGGACGCGCAATGGCGCATCACCTCGCCGACGTGGCCGAAGTTGTGGTACGCCCGCGCCGGCCGCGCGTAGGCGGCCTGCAGTGCCGACCATTGCTCCGGCGCCAACCGCGCCGCGAGCGTCTGCATCGCCGCATCCTCGCTCATCTCGCGCCCTTCCCCGCCGCTCCGGGACGCATCGCGGGCCTGGCCTGCCACAGCCACGCACCGGCCATCGACAGCCAGCACACGATCATCGCGATCACCACTTTCTGCGTCAGCCCGCGCGGAGCGCTGCGCCACAGCGACAGCACCCAGATCGCCGCGAAGCACGCCAGCGCCAGGCAGAAGGCCAACGCGAAGCGCGCGCCCCAGCGCGGATCGCCGCGGAAGCGCCAGGCCTGCAACAGCATCGCCGTGGTCGTCCAGAGGAAGGCCGCCTGCGCGGCGGTACCATGGACCCATCCCTCGAAGGTCGGCGCCCGGCCCGGCACGTTGGTGTGCGCGAACGCGGTCACCGCCAGCGCGGCGGCGGCCATCGCGAACACCAGGACCGGTGCGGCGCTGCGCGCGGCGGGCGCGAGCGCACCGTACAGCCCCGCCGACAGCACGATCATGCCGACGCCCAGCAGGCAATACGCCGCCTGCAGCCAGGGGCCGTACGGCCCGATCAGGTAGAAGCTCAACGGCGTGCGCACCCAGTCCAGGTCGGCGCGCGCGAACTGCAACGCCAGCGCGGCCGCCGCGAACAGCAGCACGGCGGCCAGCGCGCCGATGGCGCAGACGCGCAGCGCGCGATCGGCGGGCACGGGGGTTGCCGCGACCGCGTGCGTTTTCGCGCGCGCCCGTACCGCCTGCCCTTGCTCGGTCTCGTGCATGCCTATCTCCGCAACGTCCAGCTCGCCAGGGGCTCGTAGCACGGAGCGCCGGCGAGACCGCGCAGCAAATGCAGCTCCCGCACGCGCCAGCCGACCGGATCGATCGCCTGCGGCGCGGGCAGGCGCTCATCGTAAAGCAGGGTCAGATGCGGCACGAACGCGTGACGGGTGTCGCTCTTCACGCCCGCCGCCGCCAGCCGCGCGGCCAGCGCCTCGTACAGCGAGACCAAGGCGCGCGTGCCCGCCGCGCCGCCGCGCAGCACCAGCGGGCGCCGTCCGCGCCCCGCGCCGAAGCCGGCGATGCCGTCGAACGCCAGGTCGAACGCGTCCGCGTCCAGCGCATCTCCCGCACGCCTGGCGCCCGCCACCAGGTCCGCGGGCAGTCCGGCGAATTCGCCCAGGTATTGCAAGGTGACGTGCAGGCGTTCCGGCGCGATCGCCTGGCCGCGCAAGCCGTGCCCGGCGCGCAGGGCCTGCACCAGCGCGGCGATCTTCCCCCGTGCCTCGGCATCCGGCATTACCGCGAAAAACAGGCTGCCGACGGGATCGGGAGGACCGAATCCAGCCAACGTCGGCTGTTCACCCGATTTGCCGTTCACCAGACCGCTCCAATGCCATGCTCTCGACTGCCGTGCCCTCGACGTTGCCGCTGACGCGGATTATCCGCGATCCGGACCGCGGCGGCGACGCGACCGGCCACAACGCGACCGGCTACAATCCGCGCCGTCCATCGCGATCCGCGGAGCCCTGTTGTGACCCATCGCCTCGTGTTACTGCGCCACGGCCAAAGCCAGTGGAACCTGGAAAACCGCTTCACCGGCTGGGTCGACGTCGACCTCACCGAGCAGGGCCGCCGCGAAGCCGCCAACGCCGGCCAGTTGATGCGCGAGGAAGGGCTGCAGTTCGATGTCGCGCACACCTCCGTGCTCAAGCGCGCGATCCATACGCTGCAGGGCGCCTTGCAGGTGATGGACCAGGACTGGCTGCCGGTGTTCAAGAGCTGGCGCTTGAACGAGCGCCACTATGGCGCCCTGCAAGGCCTCGACAAGGCCGAGACTGCGGCCAGGCACGGCGAGGAGCAGGTCAAGATCTGGCGCCGCTCCTACGATATTCCGCCGCCGCCGATGCCGGCCGAGGATCCGGGCCATCCGATGCACGACCGCCGCTACGCCGGCCTCGACCGCCGGGTGCTGCCGGCCACCGAATCGCTCGCCACCACGCTCGATCGCGTGCTGCCCTACTGGCACGACGCCATCGCCCCGCAGCTCAAGTCCGGGCGCACGGTGCTGGTCACCGCGCACGGCAACTCGCTGCGCGCGCTGTACAAGTACCTCAACGCCGTCTCCGACGCCGACATCCTCGAGCTCAACATCCCGACCGGCATCCCGCTGCTGTTCGAGCTGGACGAGCAGCTGGGCGTGCGCTCGTTCCGCTATCTTGGCGATCCCGAAGCCGCCAGGCGCGCGGCCGAGGCCGTGGCCAACCAGGGCAAGGCGAAGTAATCCCGCCCCTCACGCGCGCGCCGGCTCGCGCCTTCCCGCGTGCTCGTGTTGTCCGCGCAGATCCGGCAGCCAGAGCGCGATCACGCCGATCAGCGGCAGGTAGGCGCAGACCTGATAGACGAAGCCGATGCCGCGCGCGTCGGCGAGCTGGCCGAGCAGCGCCGCGCCGATGCCGCCCATGCCGAAGGCGAAGCCGAAGAACAATCCCGAGACCATGCCCACGCGCCCGGGCAGCAGTTCCTGCGCGTAGACCAGGATCGCCGAGAACGCCGACGCCAGGATCAGGCCGATCACTACGCTCAGCACGCCGGTCCAGAACAGGTTGGCGTGCGGCAGCAGCAGGGTGAACGGCGCCGCGCCCAGGATCGAGATCCAGATCACCCACTTGCGGCCGATGCGGTCGCCGATCGGCCCGCCGATCAGCGCGCCCGCCGCCACCGCGGCGAGGAACACGAACAGGTGCGCCTGCGCGCTCTGCACCGACACGCCAAAGGTGTGGATCAGGTAAAAGGTGTAGTAATTGCTGAGGCTGGCGACGTAGAAGTACTTGGAAAACACCAGCGTGCCGAGGATCAGCAGCGCGACGGCGACGCGGCGACGCGACAGCGTCTCACCCGCGCCATGCCTGGCGGCCGGCTTGCCGCGCGCGACGTGATGCCGGGCGTACCAGCGCCCGACCTGCACCAGTACCGCGATCGCCAGCAGCGCCGCCAGCGAGAACCAGGCCACGCTGCCGCGGCCGTGCGGCACGATGATCCAGGCCGCCAGCAGCGGCCCCAGCGAGGCGCCGGCGTTGCCGCCGACCTGGAACAGCGACTGCGCCAATCCGTGCCGCCCGCCGGAGGCCATGCGCGCCACGCGCGAGGACTCAGGGTGAAAGATCGAGGAGCCGGTGCCGACCAGCGCGGCCGCCAGCAACAGCAGGCCGAAGTTCGGCGCCGACGCCAGCAGCAGCAATCCGCACAAGGTAAAGCCCATGCCGACCGGCAGCGAGTACGGCAGCGGCCGCCGGTCGGTGTACGTGCCCACCAGCGGCTGCAGGATCGACGCGGTGAGCTGGTACACCAGCGAGATCAATCCGATCTGCGCGAAACTCAACGCAAACCCGCTCTTGAGCAAGGGATAGATCGCCTGGATCAGCGACTGGATCATGTCGTTGAGCAGGTGCGAGAAGCTGATCGCGCCCAGCACCACGAACGCAGTACGCTCCTCTACGGCACGCTCCTCGGCGGATAGCGGCGGCGCGGCGAGCGCGACGTCTTCGACACGGGTCTGCATGGCGCAACGCTCCAACGGGGGGACCGCCTTGCCACGGCGGCCGCGCCACTCTAGAGTGGCCGGAGCAGGCCCATACGAATCGATGGGCCAATTTCTGTCGAATCCGGGCCAACGGCCCGGGAACCGCCCCCATGCGCCAGACCCGCATCGATTCCTACGAAGACATCCCGCGCGACGTCCTCGCCACGGGCAACGAGTACCCGCCGCACTTCGTGTTGCCGGCGCATTCGCACAAGCGCGGGCAACTGCTCTACGCCTCGGCCGGCGTGGTCACCGCCATCACCGACGAGGGCAGCTGGGTGGTGCCGCCGCGGCGCGCGCTGTGGATCCCGCCCGGCATCGCCCACGAGGTGCGCATGAGCGGCAAGGTGTCCACGCGCAGCGCCTACGTGCGCGCCGACGCCGCGCGGGCCGCCGGACTGCCGGCGCGCTGCCGCGTCATCGCCGTCTCGGCCCTGCTCCATGCGCTGCTGCTGGAGGCGGTCGACCTGCCGACCGAGTACGCGCTGGACGGGCGCGACGGACGGGTGATGGCGCTGCTGCTCGACGAGATCGCGGCGATGCCGGCACTGGCGCTCAACACGCCGCTGCCGCGCGATCCGCGCCTGGCGCGCCTGTGCCGCGCGCTGATGGAGGCGCCGGCACTGGAGATCGATATCGACATGATGGCGCACAAGGCCGGCATGAGCCGGCGCAGCTTCACGCGCCTGTTCCGCCAGCAGACCGGCATGAGCTTCGCGCTCTGGCGCCAGCAGGCCTGCCTGCTCGCGGCGCTGACGCGGCTGGGCCTGGGCGACTCGATCACCCAGGTCGCCGCCGACCTCGGCTACAGCGGCGCCAGCGCCTTCACCGCCGCCTTCCGCCGCGCCCTGGGCGCCTCGCCCAGCCGCTACCTGCACGGCGCCTGAGAACGCCGCGCCGGACCGCCGGCGTTGCGGCAAGCGACGCGGCACTCGCCCTTTCCGGACATTGTCTTCGGCGCCGCCGGCATCGCCGGACCAGGCCGTCCGCCCCTTGCGCCGGCGCCCGCGCAAAGGGATAGACTCGGCACGGCGACATCGCCTCCACCGACGGAGGATTTCCCATGATTTCCCGCATCGCCCCGGCCCTGCTGGCCGCCGCCGCATTGGGATGCTGTCTTGGCGCGCACGCCGCGACCGCCGCGTCCACCGGCGTCGGCCCGTTCTCGCAGACCCGCCCGCTTGCCGCGCCCACCGAGGCGCTGGCCATGCCGGCCAACGCGGCGCAGGCCGACGCCTTGCCCAGCCCGCAGCAGATCATGGCGGTGCCGCCGGAACTGCTGGCGCAATTGCACGAGAACGTGACCAGCAAGAGCTATTCGCGCGAGAAGCGCATGAAGCTGCTGGTCGAGTTCGTCTTCAGCAAGCGCGGGATGGGACTCGAGTACGACGCCTCGGTCACGCGCACCGTCGCCGAGACCTTCCGCGACCGCAAGGGCAATTGCCTGTCCTTCACCCTGCTGTTCGTGGCGCTGGCGCGCGAGGCCGGCATCACCGCCTACGTGCAGGAAGTGGGCCAGGCGCTGTCCTGGTACCAGGAGAACAACACGCTCTACAACGCCGGCCACGTCAACGTCGGCATCGAGTTCGGCACCGACAAGGGCACCATCGACCTGGACCGCAATATCCTGATCTCGCGCGGCGGCCCCAAGCGCATTTCCGACAAGCGCGCGCTGTCGCACTTCTACAACAACCGCGGTTCCGAACTCATGGAGGACGGGCGGATCGCCGACGCCAAGGCGCACCTGGACACCGCCCTCGCCTACGACCCGGGCTTCTCCCCTGCCTGGAACAACCTCGGCGTGCTGCGCGCGCGCGACGGCCAGCGTGCGCTGGCCGAACGCGACTACCTGGCGGCGCTGCGCCGCGACACCTCCTATGCGCCGGCGCTGTCGAACCTGGTCAACTTGTACCGCGCCGCCGGCGACCAGGCCAGGACCGACCAATACATGCGCAAGCTGCAGCGGGCGCAGTACGGCGACCCGTTCTACCAGTTCCTGCAGGCCGACCAGGCCGAGAGGAACGGCGACTACGCGCTCGCCGCCACGCACTACCGCCGCGCCATCCGCCTCTACGACAAGGTGCATCAGTTCCACTTCGGACTGGCGCGCGTGTCCTTCCTCACCGGCGACACGCAGCGCGCGCAACGCGAGCTCGGCCGCGCGCTGGCACTCAGCAGCGAGGATGCGATCCTGCGCAACCGCTACCAGGCCAAGCTGGACAGCCTGCGGCGCTGGTCCAAGGCCGCCGCGCTAGCGCACTGACGCGACGCAGGCCAACGGGCCCGCATTCGCCGGCGCGCCCTCGCGCCGCGGCGCCTCGCGCAGCCGCGTGACCGCGTGGTCCACGGCCAGGCGCAGCATGGTCGGCGCGATGTAGCCGCGGTGCATGCGGTCGATCGCCGCCATGTACAGGCGCCCGAACAGGTTGCGGGTACGCACGCGCGTGCCCATCGTGCACAGCAGGCGCCCGTCCGCCACGCGCTCCACGCCGACGCAGGTACGGAACACCAGGTGCTTGTCGTCCGCGCCCAGGATCACCTGTGCGCGCATGTCGCCCTCCACCCGCTGCGCCAGCACCGGGTGGCGGCCGGCGAAGCGGTTGCGCGATTCGGTGGCGAGCAGCGAGGACGCCGGGCAGCCCAGCGGCGAGGTGCGCAATCCGAGCGGACGCACCAGGACATTGCGGAACGCCATCAGCTGCGACACGCCCAGCGGCCGGTTTTCCAGGAATCCCTCCAGCACCGCGGCCAGGACGGTCGCGGCCGGCATGCCGGCCAGTTCGTCCGCGGCGATGGCCAGCGCGAACGTGTCTTCCTGGGTGTGCTTGCCGTCCAGCTGTTCGTACAGCATCGAGCCTGCCGGCGGCGCGGCCAGCGCTTCCGCCAGCCGCCCGCCGCCGTTGTCGGCGAGGAAGCCGCTGGGCCCGCGCCAGCGGCTCCAGGCGCCGCGCGCGCGGCCCAGCACGCCGCGCGTGCGCGCGCACAGCCGCGCCAGCGGCGAGGCCGGCGCGGCGTCGAGCGAGAGCGCATGGGTCGGCACGCGCAAGGCGTCGAAGCTCCCGTCGCGCAGCAAGTCGAGCACCGCCTGCGGCAGTACTTCGGTCAGGGCCGGGATGTCGGCGCGGTTGTCGATCACCTGCTGGCGCAGCGCCGGGGCCAGGTCGCCGCCGAGTTCGTTGGTATGGCAGGACAGCGCGAACATCGCCGGATGCGCCGAGCGCGCGCGCAGCGGCAGGAACTGGTGCCAGGTGCCGCCGCCGAAGCGCACGGTGAACAGGCAGTCCGGCGGGATCTCGACATGGTGCAGCGCCGCGACGAAGCGGCGCGGGTCGCTGGCGATCTCCTCCGACGAGGCGGTCGAGAAGCGCAACTGCGTCCCGGCGCTGCCGGAGATCGCGGTGAACACGCGATGGCCGGCATGGCGGTGGAAGGGATGGCCGTTGACGCCCACCGTGAAGGAGTACAGCGAGGTCGCGTCGCCGTTGTCGAGGTCGACGCCGCCCAGGCGCGCCGAGGGCTCGTCGAGCTCGTCGATGAAGGCCTCGTGCCCGCGCTGGCGCGCCGACGCGTCCTCGATCAGCTGGTCGCCGCCGCCGTGACCCAGCTGCGCGATCAGCGAAACCTCGATCGGCAGGCCGCCGGCCCGCGGGCGGATGCGCACGCTGGGAAACGTGCGGATGGCTTTGGTGGTCGTCAACATCTGTCCCCTCCTTCCTTGCCCGGCCGAGCGGTGCGCCGGTCTGCTTTGCCCGGACCGCGATGTTTCCGCGCGATCAATCCGCCGGTTGCGCCTTGCCGCGTGCCCGCGCCCGGCTCTCGCGCTTGAGCGGCCTGGCGACCGGACACACTTCCGCCGCCCAGGCGAACAAGGTGTTGGTCAGCCGTTCTGGCACGAGGCGGAAATAGACGAACTGGCCGCGCTTCTCGCGCGACACCAGACCCGCTTCCTCGAGGATGCGCAGGTGCCCGGAGAGCGCCGGCTTGCTGAAGTCGAAGCGGGCGCCGATCTCGCCGGCGGTCAGCTCGCCCTCGTTGAGATAGGCCAGGATCTTGCGACGGGCGGTGGAAGCCAGGGCTTCGAAGACGCGTTCCATGGCAGTTCTTTAATTAAGAAATTACTTAATTATTTATCTCATGAAGCGACGCCTGTCAACCGGAACGTGCGATGGCGCGCGATTGGCCTGAACTGTTCAGTATTTGACCGCCCTGCTGTCGATCCCGCCCGATCCCATTCGTCGGGATACCAGGAGTGCGGCATCGGACCCCGCCGGGTCCGGTTCCCGCTCCATTTCCATCCCAAACCGGAGCATCCCGATGGCCATCGCACAACGCATCTCCCCCTTCCTGTGGTTCGACGGCCAGGCCGAGGAAGCCGTCGCCTACTACGTCGAAACCTTCGACAACGCCAGGATCCTCACCACCACGCGCTACAACGAGGAAGGCGCCCGCGCGTCCGGCCAGCCGGAAGGCTCGGTGATGGTCGTGGCCTTCGAGCTCGACGGCCAGCGCTTCAGCGCCATCAACGGCGGCCCCCACTTCAAATTCAACGAAGCGGTGTCGTTCGTGGTGAACTGCGAGACGCAGGCCGAAGTGGACCGCTACTGGGACCGCCTGTCCGCAGGCGGCGACGAACGCGCGCAACAATGCGGCTGGCTCAAGGACAGGTTCGGCCTGTCGTGGCAGATCGTGCCCAGGCAGGTGGGCGAGCTGCTCAGCGATCCCGATGTGGAAAAGGGACGACGCGCCATGGCCGCGATCCTGCGGATGAAGAAGATCGATATCGCCGCGCTCGAGCGGGCGGCGGGATGAGCCGCCACGCGCGGGAAGCATGCCCCGCGCGACGCTCCGGGCGTCTCAACGCAGCTGGCTGTCCTTGCTGCCGCGCCGGTTGTAGCCGCCTTGCGCGGCCTGTTCCTGGTCGCGCACTTCCTGGCAGGCAATACACAGGCGCACGCCGGGCATGGCCTGGCGCCGCGCCTCGGGGATCTCGGCGTCGCATTCCTCGCAATGGCGCAGCCCAGGCCCTTGCGGCAGCTGGCTGCGCGCGCGCTTGATCGCGTCCTTCACGGTCGCGTCGATCTGGTCCTGCACGGCGCCGTCGCCGGCCCAGCCGGTGGCCATGGGAACTCCCGAAAACTGTTGGAACGGAAATCGAGCATAGCGCCGACGGCATGAACCCGGGCTCAGCCCGGGACATGGCGCGCTCGATGCGCTACGGCGCCATTCCAGGCTGCTCGCGCGGGACTCCCGCCACCCTGGCTCTACTACGTCTCGATGGCGTTCCGTTCCCTGAGCGCTCCGGCCGCTCGCGCCCTTCCTCGCCATGCCCGCCGCCGCCAGCACCGGACGGCGATCCGGTGCGGCGGCCGCTTGCCGGCGCCCTACTCCTGCGCCGACTCGATGGTCAGGTCGTCGAGGAAGAACCAGGCGCCCGCGCTTCCCGAGCCGACCAGGGTGATCAGCACGGTGCTGGTGCCAGCCGGCGCCTGCGCCGGGGCGCTGACCTGCTGCCAGCTCGTACTCAGGTTCTCCACCGCAATCACGTCGGTGCTCAATACGTGGCCGCTCTCGTCGCGCCACTCCAGCGCCAGTTTCGGGGTGCCGGGCGCACCGCCGCCGCCCTTGGCCCAGAAGCTGACCGCCATCGCGCCGGGACCGGCGACGTAGCCCGGATAGTTGGCCACTTCCGCGCCCCAGTAGCTGTCGGTGATGTCCACGCGCAGGCTGTAGCTGCCGCCGTGCGCCTGCTCGCTGCTGCGGCTGAGGTTGGCGTTGTACCAGCTGTTCCACAGCCCCTGCGATCCTTCCAGGGTCGCGGTGTCGGCATCGACGATGTTGCCCGTCGGACCCGGCCCGCCGACCTGGTCGCTGGTGCTGCCGGCGTCCTGCAGGTATGGCGCCGCCTGCCAGGCGGCGAAGCTGATCCGCTCGCCCCAGCGCTTGGCGAACTGCCAGGGACCGTAGTAGTGGTTGTTGGCGAACTTGTTGTTGGCGTTGAACATCACCTGGTCCTGCACGCCGCTCACCGTGTACGGCGACCAGGGCAGGTTGTCGGCGCCGGTGGCGATCAGCGCCTGCACGCCGCAATACTCGGACGTACCGCAGGGAACGGCGTCCGGGTCGAAGTAGAACTCGTTGCCGGTGACCTCGATGTTGCGCGAATGCCAGCGGCAATCGGTGAAATACGGCTCGCTGGCCACCTGCGTGTAGCAGGGATGGGTGGCGTTGATCGGATCGAGGTAGTCGTAGTCGTACGGCCCGGGAATCTGGTTCGGGCTCACGAACGGCGTGCAGTAGCTCTTGCTGGTGTTGCCGTTGGAGTTGCAGAAGCGGTTGGCGTTCTCGTAGATCGCCACGCCCGAGAAGTTATCCTCGAAGTAGTTGTCGTAGATGCGGATCTTCGCCGCGCCGGACACGCTGCTGGCCAGGCGCGCGTCGCCGCCGGACTCGGACAGGTAGATCGCCGGCGCCGGCGAGCCGTGGTTGTTCTGTCCCTTCATCCAGGCGTTGTTGATGAAGGTGTTGCCGCGGATGGTGGCGTTGTAGCTGATCTCGTACCAGATGCCCTCATCGTGGTTGTCGGCGATGTAGTTGCCTTCGAAGAGGAAGTCGATGTTGTTGGTGTCCGCCCACAGGGCGACGCTCTTGTTGTCGTGCACCCAGTTGTTGGTGACGCGCGCGCCCTTCACGTCCCAGAACTTGCCGCCGCCGGTGCAGCCGCAGCCGGGCTCGTGGGCCTCCCAGTCGTCGGTGTTGTTGCCGGCGATCTCGTTGTGGTCCAGCACGATGTTCTTGATCGCCGAATCGCCCTCCACCGGCGGCTTGAACATGCTGAAGCCGTACTGGCCGTTGTCCTTGAGGCAGTTGTAGCGCACCACGTTGTCGCTGCCGAGGAAAACGCCGGCGCCGTCGTTGCCGGTGATGGTGTTGTACTCGACCAGCCAGCCGTCGCCGGCGTCGTGGTTGACCACGCCTTCGTTGTTGTTGTCCAGGCCGCGGCCGAAGTTGCGGATGGTGAGGTAGCGGATCTTGACGTTCTTGGCGGTACCGGTGAACGCGTACAGGTTCAGGTTACGCCCGTCGATGATCGCCCCCGGGGCGCCGACGTAGGTGGTGTTCTCGCGCGTGATGATCTGGCCGTAGATGTCATCGCCGAGCGTATGCACGCCGGGCGCGAACCAGAGCACGGCGCCGGGCCGGTTGAAATCGAAGCCGCTGTTGTCGCCGGCGGGCACGGTGATCGCGCCTTCCGGCGGCGTCTGCGGCCCGGCCAGCAGCGCGGTGTCGCCGCAAATGCGCGCCGGCGGCTCCGCCGGCCACTGCAGGCTGGCGTCGACCTGCCGCGCGCCGGCCTGCTGGCGCGTGGCGGCCATGGGCGTGGCCAGCCCGGAGACGAGGATGACGGCGGATACGGCAAGAACCCTGGCCGCCTTTCCCGGAACGGAAAGCGGCTTGCGCTGTTGGATGGTCACTCTGGATTTCCCCTGGTCGAACGATCGGATGAGGCCGCGATTGGTGTTCCCCGCGACGGCGACACTTTGCAATAAATGCCGTTCGCCGAACCTGCGACTGCGTCACCATTCGGCCCGCGCGAAGCGTGACCGCGCGCCGGAGTTCCGGCATGCGTCGCTCGACGGTTCGCACGCATGCGATTCGATGCAACGCAGCAAACAGCGGAGGCGACGCGCATTCATGCGAAAGTTCGCATGTGCCCTTCGAACGGCACTTGACGATCAGGTCTCGCGCTTGTACCAGAACGCATCCGGCAAACGCGCCATCCCCGCCCGCTCGTAGAAGCCCACGGCCTCGGGCACCGAAGCCAGGATCAGGCTCACGCGCGGCCCCAGCTGCCGGCGCGCCTCGTCCAGCAATCCCCTGCCGATGCCGAGTTTCTGCGCCGCGGCGGAGACCGCGAGCTCGGAGAGATAGCAGCACCAGGCGAAATCGGTGACGCAGCGCGCCACGCCGGCCAGCACGCCGTCCGGCCGTTGCAGCCGCGCGGTAAGGATCAGGTTGGAGGCCGCCAGCATGGCGCGCAGGCGCGGCGCGTCGTCGACCGGCCGGATCGCCGCCAGGCCGGACTCGACCAGGACGCGCCGGAATTCGTCCGTCGCCAGCGTCGTCTCGCGCGCGTAGAACACTTGCGTGGCTTCGGGCATGGCCGGCACTCCTGGACGCTATCGCGCAAGGGTAACCGCAGCCCGCCCCGTCCGGCAGTGACCGGGATGGCCGCCGACATCGGAAAAGTGCCCTGCCAATGTCGATTTTCCGCCCCCCGGTTCGTCGCCCGGCAAAGCCCCCTTTCCACCCCTGGAGCCGCCATGTCCCTGACACTCTTCGCCCACCCCCTGTCCTCCTACTGCCAGAAGGCGCTGATCGCCTTCTACGCGAACGCCGTCGATTTCGAATACCGCCTGCTGGAAGACGAGCAGGCGCGGCGCGAGCTGCAGGCGCTTTGGCCGATGCGGCGCTTCCCGGTGCTGGTCGACGACGGTGCGACGGTCATCGAGTCGAGCACGATCATCGAGCACCTGGACCTGCGCCATTCCGGCCCGGTGCGCATGATCCCCGCGGATCCGGGCGCGGCGCTGGAGGTGCGGATGCTGGACCGCTTCTTCGACAACTACGTCTCCACGCCGCAGCAGAAGATCGTCTTCGACGCCATTCGCCCGGAAGCCGACCGGGATCCGTACGGCGTGACCGAGGCGCGGTCGATGCTCGATACCGCCTACGCCTGGCTCGAACGGCGCATGGCCGGCCGCGAATGGGCGGTGGGCCAGGCCTTCAGCCTGGCCGACTGCGCTGCGGCGCCGGCCTTGTTCTACGCCGATTGGAGCCATGCGATCGATCCCTCGTACCGCAACGTGCACGCCTACCGGCGCCGGCTGCTGGCCTACCCTGCCTTCGCCCGCGCGGTCGACGAGGCGCGCCCCTATCGCCACTACTTCCCGCTCGGCGCGCCCGATCGCGACTGAGGCCAGGCGCGAATCCGCGGGGAATGTCAGTCCGCCGCGCCGGATTGCGTTCATAGCAAGGGGGCGGCATTGCGGCCGCGCGATGCCGCCCCACCCTTCAACTCATGGACGGACTCACTATGAACAGCAATTTCCTGGGCGGCGCGATCAATCCCTATGCGCTGGCCGAAACCGTGATCGGCAAGCGCGTGGAATGGAACAAGCTCGAGCGCCCGCTCGAACTCCTGGAGAAGACCCTGGGCACGCGTGCCGACCGCCTTTTCGACGGCGGCAAGGGATCGCCGGTGTTCGCGCTGCAGCAGTCGCTGCTCTCGCCGGCCGCCAGGCCCGGGCGCACCGCAAAATCCGCGCGCGCGGCCACGGCGAAGACGCCCGCCAAGGCCAGGAACGGCACGGCTGCGGCGTTGCCGGCGTTCAAGGCGAATCTCTCGGAGCAGATCTCGCCCGCGCTCAGGAAGCACCTCGTCGACATCGTGACGCCGGTGCTGATCCCGCAGCTGCGCACCACCGAATACAGCGGCGCCACCTGGAGCGATCCCGGCGATTTCTTCGAGGAAGGCACCGAGTTCGGCGATCCGGTGCAGGGCGCGGTCGGCGACTGCTGGCTGATCGCCGCCCTGGCCTCGGTGGCGCTCAGCCGTCCCTACGCCATCGTGCAGCGCAACCGCACCACCGGTCCCGGCAACGACGCCTTCGTCAACGCCATCGACATCGCCGACACCTCGGCCACCACCAAGCGCTTCGAGGTCACCGAGAACGTCCCGGTCAACACCGGCACCGGCGCGCCGCGCTTCGCCCGCTCGGCCGAGGCCGGCGAGATCTGGCCCGGCGTCTACGAGAAGGCCTTCGCCAAGTTCCGCTCCGGCAATCTCACCGACAAGCCCGACATCCTGGTGCTGCACGGCGGCGACTGCGTGGACGCCAGCGCCCGGCTGGTTCCCGGCACCGTCGCCCACTACACCCAGACCAGCACCAGCAGCGCCGACGCGCTGTGGCAGCAGCTGCGCGACAACTGCATCGCCACGCCCACCGCGGCCGGCGCCCTGGAACCGGTCTTCGGACGCCTGCGCAGCGGCCGCACCATCAATCCGATGACCGCCTGGACCTATGCCACGGCCGCCGACGCCCCCGACCCGATCGCCTACGACGGCAGCACCGGCATCGTCGGCTGGCACTGCTACTCGATCCTGGGCTGGATCACCCGCACCAGCCTGCCGGTGGTGTTCGGGCAGCCGGCCAGGACGCAGCGCTACATCGTGCTGCGCAATCCCTGGGGCCAGCACGAGGGCCTGGTGGACACGCTCGCGGCGGACTGGCGCAGCCACGAAACCAGCTGGATCCGCGCCACGCCGCTCAATACCGGCGGCGTCTTCGCGATGACCATCGAATCCTTCAAGCGCTACTTCGCCGGCCTGGGCGTGGCGTCCTGAGCCCACGGCACGGCGCCCGATGCCCCCCGGGGCATCGGGCGAGGAACTGCGGGCAGACGCGGCCTGTGCGGGCAAGGTATCCTTGCCCGTCACACAAGGATCAGCGGCCCTACATGAAGTGGGATGTCTTCACCATCATCGAGCAGATGCTCATCCTGCTGACGATTTCCAGCCAGATCTGGATCGCCGTGCGGGTGATCCTCAATTCCAGCGGCGCCGAGCAGTACGTGCGGATCATGGCCTTCTGCACCGGCTTCCTGATGTTCCTCATCAGCCGTCCGCTCGGCCTGACCTTCGCCGACCTGATGCTGCGCGCGCGCGTGCAGGAGGACCTGCTCAGCCTGGTGCTGATCGGCGGGCTGCTGCCCTTCATGATCGGCATCGTGGTCTCGGAAGCCACCATCCTCGCCCTGCACATGGGCAGGCCGATCCCGATCCGCTTCATGCTGATGGTCGCGGCCTTCACCCTGTCGCAGGCCGCCTATACCAATTTCATCGCCCTGAAGACGCACGTCACCACGCTGGACCGCGCCTACGTGCCGAACCTGTGCTACGCGGTGGCGGTCGGCATCTGGCTGACCTTCCGCTACCGCGATCCCACGCCGGACAAATGACGGCGACGCCCCGCGCCTGACCGCCGCGCCCTAGCCCGGCGGCGCGCCCTTGCCGGCGCGCCCACGCCTGGCCCCCTTGCGCAGGCCGGTCTTCTCGAACCAGTGATGGGCATAGGGATTGTCGTTGTAGCGCGCGATCTCGCGATAGCCGTTGCGCAGGTACAGCGCCTGCGCCTCCTTGAGCGCGCGGTGGGTGTCCAGGCGCAGCACGTCCATCCCGGCTTCGGCCGCATGCGCCTGGAGCGCGTCGAGCAGGCGCTTGGCGACGCCGAGCCCGCGCGCGGCGGGCGCCACCCACATGCGCTTGATCTCGCCCACGCCCCGCCCGATCGCCTTGAACGCGCCGCAGCCGATCGCCTCCCCGTCCAGCCGCGCGACCAGGAACTGGCCGCGCGGCGGCATGAGCTCGCCCGGATCGGCGGAAACGCTGCGCTCCGGATCGAAGCCGCCGTCGAAGCGCGCCTGCAGTTCCTCGAAGTAGGCGCGCAGGCAGGCCCGCGCCTCGCCGCCGGCGGGATCGGCGGCCTCCACCGTCACCGCCGCCGCGCGCATGAAACGCTCGACCTCGGCCATCGCCGCGACCAGGCGGTCGCGCTGCGCGGGCCCCAGCGGCACCAGCACCGAGGCCGCGAACTGCTCCGAGCGCAGATCCAGCTCGTCGAACTCGCGCAGCCCCTTGCGCGTCAGCGTGGCCACGCGCACCCGGCTGTCGGCCTCGGCGCGCTGCAGCCGGATCAGCCCCTGCCCCTCCAGCGAGCGCAGCAGGCGGCTGAGATAGCCAGAATCCAGGGACAGCCGGGCGCGCAGGGCGCGCAATTCGGCGCCGTGCCGGCCGATCTCGAACAGCAGCCGCGCTTCGCTCAGCGGGCGCCCCATGCCGAGGAAGCTCTCGCTCAGCACCCCAAGGCGCCGCGTGAGGGTGCGGTTGAAGCTGCGGATCTGCGTAATCTGACCGGAATCCATTATCTGACTTTAGTCAGATAAATATCCTTCGTCAATCCGGCCGGAGGCGGAGGGCCTCACCCGCCCGCATCGGCGGACTTGCGGGCGACCACGATCCACCAGGGACCGTCCTCGCTCACGTTGTGCGCGTGCCAGTCGAGCCGCAGGCCCGCCTCGGACAGCGCCACCTCCAGCTCCTCCAGCGTGCGCCGCACGACCAGGTACTCGCCGAACTTGCCGTGCTCCCACGATTCCCCGGTCCCCTCCTGCACGGACACCAGGAACGCGCCTCCGGGATGCAGCGCCGCCGCCACCTTGCGCAGGACGCCGGGCGTCAGGTCGCGACCGACATGCTGCAGCACGTACAGGGCCACGACCGCGCCGTAGGGACCGCCGAGATCGTCGCGCAGCAGGTCCAGCGCCTCGATCCGCTTGCCGCGCCCGGCCTGGAACTCGAGGAACCCCTGCGTGACATCGGTCCGCCGCACCGCGACGCCCAGCGACTCCAGGAAATCGGCGTCCCAGCCCGCGCCCGAGCCCACCTCCAGCACCGTCCCGACCTCGCCCGCGATCTGCGCCACGCGGCGCAGCGCCTGCTCGTCGACGCCGCTCGGCCATGAGGCGATGCGCTGCACGTAGCTCGTTGCGGATCGCTCGTACACCTCCACGGTGCGGCGATTGTCGGCGCAGGCGGCCAGCGAGGGCGACTCGCCCGTGTTCTGCGCATCGCGGCGTTCGGTCATGCCAGGCTCCAGGGAAGGAATGCGGCGGAGGGATGCGCTAGCGCGCCGTGAGCGCCGACAGATAGCCGTTGAGGCCGCCCGAGCGCAGCCGTTCGGCGGCCTCCTCGTAGGACACGGCGCGTTGCAGGCGCTGCGATTCGAGGATGCGCACGATCGCCAGCGAGACTTCCGCCGCGCCCTGGTCGCCGGCGCTCTTGCGTGTGCGCACGAAGCCGATGGTGTCGAACAGCACCGCGTTGGCCTGCGCATAGCCGAGCGGCGGCCGCTCGCCGTAGCGCCGCGTCCAGCCCGGATCGGCGAGCACGTCGTTGACGTGCGACTGGATCAGGTAGGTGGCCCGCCCGATCAGCTTGAGGTTGCTCGGGCTGACATGGGTCATGGTGTTGCCGACCACCTTGTCCAGGCGCGCCATCACCGCGGTGGAGTGCGCATTGAGCAGCATCTTCAGCGCGATCTGCTGGTCCACGCCGAAGGGATCGTCCCGCGTGCCGACCGCGACGTGCACGATCGCGTCCGCGCCCGGCCACGCCGGCACCTGTTCCTCGCCCACGTGCACGATGCCCAGGCGCGCGCCACGCGCCTGGAATGCCGCGCCGAAACGTCCGAAGGGCGAAGCGCTTTCGCCCAGCGCGCGCGCCTCGTCCCCCACCGCCACCATCACGCCCAGATCGCCGCGTGCGGGGCCGCTGCGGCGCATCGAGGCCTCGGAAAACGAGAAATCGTAGAGCGCCTGCTGCTCGTCGCCGGCGCGCTTGAGGCTTTCCAGCGCGGCGTTGCGCAGGTACGGATCGTCGATCCGGGTCGCGAACGGCTCGCGGTAGCGTTCGGCCTGCAGGCCGCGGAACGGGCGCCCGAGCATGCCCTGCCAGGCCTCGCCGGCGTCGCGCGCCGGCGTCCACACCTGGATCCAGGATTTGCGCGCCGGCTCCTTGACCGTATCCAGCGGGAACAGGCGGAAGGTCGGGCTGCGCTCGGTGCTATCGATGAAGACCGTGATCAGGCCGCAGTCGGCGAAATAGGTGGAAAAGCGGCCGTCGCGATACGTATCGGATTCGAGGTCGGTGAGCCTGGCCAGCTCGGGCACCGAGGCCTTCGCTGAGGAGAGCAGCCGCGGGAAGCGCGCCAGCCGCGCTCGCAGGTCGTCTTCGCCCGCGAATCCGAGCCGCGCCATCTCGCCGGCGTCCAGGAAGCGGCCGAGCACGCGCGCCACGGCGTCCTGCAATGCGTGGGCGATGACGAAGGTCTCGATGGTCGTCGCCTGCATGCGCGTCGAACCGGTGATCGCCTGCGGGCCGGTGGTCAGGTTGAGCTTGGTGATGCCGGGCTGCTCGATCACCTCGCGGCTGCGCTCGAACGGCAGCAGCACGCGATCGGGATTGTTGTAGACGAAGAACAGGTGCGCCGCGGCCGCTGCGGGATCGTAGTCCGGGGCCGGCTTGCCCTGCGTCAGCCGCCACTGGTCCAGCGCGCCCAGCACGGTGCCGATGCCGGCCGAGGTCTCGCCGCCTTCGGTCACCTCGATCACCACGTCGCCCTTGCCGATGCCATGGTCGGCCAGCTGCAGGCGGCCGATCAACTGCAGGTCCTCGAAGCCCTCCAGCGAGCTGATCAGGGCGCGGTCGGCGCCGGTCATCTCGCCCACCAGGTCGGATGCGATGTTCTCCGACAGATGCGCCCGCAGCTTGGCGCGGATCGCCGGATCGGCCAGCGCGCGGCGCCAGAACGGGCGCCAGAACGTGCTTTCCATTTCCTTGGCCAGGCGACCGGTGGCGCCGGTGCCGTAGACGTAGATCCTGCGCCGCTCCAGCATCGCCTTCTCGATGGCGGCCGAGAGCATCGACGGCGCCGGCTCGCGCGCCAGCGTGTCCAGGCGCGCGGCGATGTCCTCGTCCACCGAGAACAGCATCCGCAACCCCTCGGCGGTGTCGTGCGCGATGCGTTCGCTCAGGTCCCAGGTGCGCGGGTGCCGCTGCTCGGTGGTCAGCGTGTGCAGCTGGAACTGCGTCTTGTTGCGGACGTAGTCCTCGGACTCGGCCGAGGGGACGATGCCCAGCAGCTGCAGGACGTCCCGTTGCGGCGCGGCGCCGCTTGCCGATGGCGTCGGCGGCGTCGTGGCGCAGGCGGCCAGCAGGCCCAGCAACGCGCCCAGCAGCGGGCCACGCAGGCGTTCGGTCATGGCGGGCATTGCGGCTCCTCCTCGATCACGGCGCGGCGAGCGCGCGCACCACCGCGTCGGCCACGGCCGGCCGTACCTCGCGGATCCGGTTGTTCTCGCGCGTGGGGTGCACGCGGTTGGTCAGCAGCACCACGAACAGCTCGCGCTCGGGATCGATCCAGAGCGATGTCCCGGTGAATCCGGTATGGCCGAACGCGTCGGCCGAAAACAGGCTGCCCGCCGAGGAGCCCTCGGGGGATCTGGTGTCCCAGCCCAGCGCGCGGGTGGAATCGGCCACCGCGCCGTCGCGGCGGGTGAACAGCGCCACGGTATCGTGCGAGACGATGCGCTGGCGCGCGCCGCCGGCATCGTCGAGCACGCCGCCGTAGAGCAGCATCTGCGCGAAACGGGCCAGGTCGCCCGCCGTGGAGAACAGGCCGGCGTGCGGCGCCACGCCGCCCATGGCGTAGGCGTTCTCGTCGTGCACATCGCCCCGCACCACGCGCCCGCGCCAGGGGTCGCGCTCGGTGGGCGCGATGCGCGCGAGCACGTCGGACGGCGGCGGCTCCGGGAAGAACCGCGTCTGGCGCATGTCGAGCGGCTCGAACACCTGCTCGCGCGCGAACGTGTCCAGCGGCACGCCCGACACGCGCTCCAGGATCTCGCCGAGCAGGATCACGCCCAGATCGCTGTAGCGGCTCTCCGTGCCCGGCCGGTAGGCCAGCGGCATCGCCTCGATGCGTTCGAGGAAGGCCTGCCTGCCCTGCGTATCGCGGTAGAGCTGCGCCGTCGCCTGCAGGCCCGCCGAATGGGTCAGCAGCTGGCGCACGGTCACCGCGTCCTTGTCCGATGCCTGCCCCGGCCCGTCGACGAACCGCGGCAGGTACGAGGCCACGCGCGCGTCCAGGTCGAGCCGGCCCTGGTCGACCAGCATCATCGCCATGGTGGTGGTGGCGATCACCTTGGTGAGGCTGGCGAGGTCATAGAGCGTGTCGGCGGCGACGGCGGGCGCGTCGACGGCATAGGTCTGCCGCCCGAACGGCCGCAGCATCGCCAGCCGGCCGCGATGGCCTACGGCGATCACGCCGCCGGGGAACGCGCCGCTCGCCACCGCCTCGTCGAGTACGCGGGCCACGGCATCGAGGCCGTCCGGGCGGAAGCCCGCCTCGACTGCGGCCTTGCGCGGATCCGCAGGCGTTTCGAGCGCCAATGCGCGGCGCGGGATGCGCAGGCCCTCGCCCACCTTCGCCACGCCGGGCAGCGTGACCGGCAGGCGGCCGGTGATGGCGCTCTCGCCGAGCAGCGCCTGCATGGCGGCGCGCTGGTTGGTCGCCCATGGCCCCCAGGCGCACAGCAGCGCGGGCACCTGCGGCAACTGCAGCGTCACGTAGGGGCTGCCGAAGACGATCGCCGCGTTCGGCACGCCCGAGGCGCCGAGCGCGTTCAGCAGCGCCGCCTGGCTTTCGTCGAGCCGCGCGCCGCCGCGCAGATAGAGCGAGACGAGCACGTGCGTGTAGCCGTCTCTGGCGCGCGCCAGCAGGGCCTCGCGCTGCGGCGCGGGCAGGTTGGCCGCCACGCGGACGGTATCGGCCGGAATGCGGCGCGCCTCGAGCTCGGTTTCGAACGCGTCCGCCGGATCGTCCATGCCGTCGCTGGCCACCACCAGATGCAGGATGCGCAGATGCCGCTCCTCGGGCAGCGGCAACACGTCGCCGGCGTTGCGCACCAGCGTGATCGCGTCGCGCGCGATCGCGTCCGCGCGCGCCTGGTCGTCGCTGCGGCCGGCCAGCCCGCGCGCCGCGACGGCATCGGCCATGCGCTGCCGGTGCAGTCCCATGCGCGCCTTGGCGGCCAGCACGCGCAGCACGGCCTCGTCCAGCCGCGCCTGCGGCAGCTGCCCCTCGCGCACCGCGCGGGCGATCGACTGCGCCGCCACGCGCGGATCGGGCGGCATCAGCACCACGTCGGCGCCCGCGGCGATCGCCCGCACCGCGGCGGCACCGACCCACACGCCGGCCACGCCGCGCATGTCCATGGCGTCGGTGACCGCAAGCCCCCGGAAGCCGAGCTCGTCGCGCAGCAGACCGGTCGCGATCGGCCTCGAAAGCGTGGCCGGCGACTGGCTGGGATCGAGCGCCGGCACCTGCAGGTGGCCGAGCATCACCGAATCCACGCCGGCGGCGATGGCCGCGCGGAACGGCACCAGCTCCACCCGCCGCAGGCGCGCGCGATCGCCGGCCAGCGTCGGCAGGCCGTAGTGGCTGTCCACCGCGGTGTCGCCGTGGCCGGGGAAATGCTTCACCGAGGTCATGACCGGCGTGCGCGCGGCATGCGCGCCCTGGATGAAGGCCGCGACCAGCTTGCCGACGCGCTCGGGCTCCTCGCCGAAGGAGCGCGTATTGATCACCGGGTTGGCGGGGTTGACGTTGACGTCGGCGACCGGCGCCAGCACCCACTGCACGCCGAGCGCGCGCGATTCGCGTGCCGTCACTTCGCCGGCGAACCGCGCCGCCTCCTCCGCCCCCGAGGACAGCGCGCCGATCGCCATCGTGCCCGGCAGCTGCACCGTGCCCTCGTCGACACGGAATCCGACGCTGCGCTCGAAGTCGCCGGACACCAACAGCGGAACGGCGGCGGCGGCCTGCATGCCGTCCAGGTAGGGAACCACCGTGTCGAACTCCGAGCGCGACAGCACCAGGCCGCCGATGCCGAGCTCGCGCACCTGCGCCAGCAACTGCGCGGTCGGCGGGGCGTCGGCCGGACGCGGACGCGCCTCGGTCTTCACGAACACCAGCTGCGCCGCCTTGCGGTCCAGGTCGAGCCCGGCAAAGGTCGATTCGACCCATCGCCGGTCCGCTTCGGACAGGCCGCGCAGGCTCGCCGCCCGTGCCGCCGTCGCCGCGCCCGGCGTCGCCTGCGCTCCGGCGGGCCGCGGGCTCGCCCCCGCCGACAACGCCGTCAGCAGGACCGCGGCCAGCACCGGCAGGCCGCGCCGCATGCGTCCGCGCACCGGCCCGATCACCTGTTCAATCAAGAGCGCGTCCCGTCAGCGGCCGTCGCGCCATCTTAGAACTTGACCCGCGCGTTGATGAAGTAGCGCCGCCCGTTGCGGTACAGGCCGAGCGGCCGGTCCTCCTTGCCGGCGTAGCGGTACTGCGTCTCGTCGAGCAGGTTCAGCCCCTGCAGGCTCAGTTCCAGGTACTCGTTCACGCGGTACGTCAGGTTGGTGTCGACCTGCGCGTAGTCGTCGTTGGTCGTGACCGCGCCGTCCACGCCGATGGCGCGGAAATACTTGTCGCGCCAGCTGTAGGTCAGCCGCGCCGAGAAGCGGTCGTTCTCGTAGAACGGCGTGATGTTGAACGTGTTCTTCGAATTGAACGGCACTTCCAGGCCGCCGCTGGTGCCGCCTTCGGAATAGGTGTAGTTGCTCATGATGCCGAAGCCGGAATCCCAGCTCTTCTGGAACGCCAGTTCCAGGCCGTAGAGCCGCCCGCCCCGCCCGTTGCGCGGACGGGTGATGTCATAGGTCTCGAACTGCCCGTCGGTGACGTTGAACTGCAGCTCCTTGGCGCTCTGGTTGATGATGAAGGTGTCGATGTCCTTGTAGAACGCGGTCGCCGCCAGGATGCCGGTCTCGCTGAAGTACCACTCCGCGGACAGGTCGTAGTTGTTGGCGCGGTACGGCTCCAGGTCCGGATTGCCGCCGGTGCCGGTGTTGACCGTGTCGCGCAGCACGATGAACGAGGACAGGTCGTCGAAGTTGGCGCGCGCCAGCGAGCGCGCGGCGGCCAGGCGCAGCACCAGGTCCTCGCGCGCGTCCCAGGCGACGTTGAGCGTCGGCAGCCAGTCCTTGTAGGTCTTGTCGAACTTGTTGGGAAACAGGCCCTGCGGCGTGCGCGTCTGCCCGACGCTGGTCTGCTGAGTGCGCACGTAGCGCACGCCCAGGTTGCCGCGCAGGTCGCCGAAGCCGAAGTTCAGCTGCGCGTAGGCGCTGCCGATCTTCTCCTCGATGTCGAAGCTGCCTTCCGGCCGCTCGGCCAGCGCGCCCGCCTCGGGCAGCCCGCGCAGGAACTTGCGCAGCCCCAGCCGATCGGCCATCGCCCAGTCGGTCAGTCCGCCGCCGGCATCGATCCCGTCCATGAAGTCGCCCGGCGTCGTGCCGCCGTAGAAATCGGCCAGCGACAGGCCGGACAGCCGCGCCGGATCGACCGCCGCGATCCGGTCGGTCTGCCCGGTCTCGTGCTTGCGGTACTTCGCGCCGACCAGCAGCTGGCTCACCGGGCCCCAGTCGACGTTGAGCGAATAGTCGCCCTGCAGGTAGTGCTCCTTGTCGCGGGTCGGCTGCGCGCGCAATTCGCCCAGGGCGATGCCGCCCATGCTGGCCGGATCGGCCGGATCGTTGTCGAAGTCCACCGACGCCGACTTCTCGCCGATGTGGTAGTCGTAGCCGCCGACCCCGGCGAATTCCAGGAAATTCTGCTTCTGCGTGCCGCCGTCGGCCTTGGTGGTGCCGGCCTGCGCGCTGGCGTTCCAGCCCTCGCCGCGCCAGTCGGCGCGCAGGTCGACGGAGTAGGTCTTCACCTGCGCCTCGCGGTCGATGGCGTCGAGCAGGGTCAGGCCGTTGTTGACGCGCGCGTCGGTCACCAGCCCGTTGCGGATGGTGGCCGCCGTCACCGAGCTGGCGCAGGC
The DNA here is from genome assembly GCF_022662575.1 of Luteimonas aquatica. Taxonomy (GTDB): domain Bacteria; phylum Pseudomonadota; class Gammaproteobacteria; order Xanthomonadales; family Xanthomonadaceae; genus Luteimonas; species Luteimonas aquatica. The sequence continues at coordinate 854,189 of NZ_JALBFU010000001.1, forward strand.
GCCGGGCGTGCCGCAGTTGGTGAAGGCGTAGCGGCTCTGGTTGTAGTTGTTGTACTGGCCCTTGATGTAGACGCCGGTCAGGTTGAGCTCGAACGTGTCGCTGGGCTTGGCCTGCAGGCCGAAGGTGAAGCTGCGCAGCGTGCGTTCCTGCTGGAAGATCGCCGAGTTGATCGCGTTGGGGAACACCGCGTTGCGGTCGTCGCCCGTCACGGTCGGGAAACCGCCGCCGGCCGTGGTCGAGGCCACGGTGGGGAAGCTGAAGACCTCCACGCCATCGCGCCGCAGCTCCTCCTTGGAATACAGCGCCGAGAACAGGAAGCCGAAGCTCTCGGCGGGGTTCTTCCAGCTGTAGAGCCCCGAGACGCTGGGCGAGCTGTCGTCGGAGCGGTCGTTGTAGGCGTGCCCCAGCGAAGCGTTGATGGTGTTGGCCGGCAGGTCGAGCGGGCGGCGCGTGTAGACGATCACCGTGCCGCCGATGCTGCCCTCGTCGATGCGCGCCTCGGGCGACTTGAAGACCTCCAGCCGCCCGACGATCTCCGGCGACAGCAGCGTGTAGTTGAAGGTGCGCCCGGGGCCGTCGAGGATCTGCCAGTCCGCCGAGGCGATGGTCTGCCCGTTGAGCAGCGTGCGGTTGAGCGAAGGCTCGGTGCCGCGGATGCTGACCTGCTCGCCCTGGCCGAAATTGCGGTCGACCGTGACGCCCGGGATGTGCGAGAGCGATTCGGCGACGTTCTTGTCGGGGAACTTGCCGATGTCCTCGGCGGTGATCGCCTCCACGATCGCGTCGGCGTTGCGCTTGGTCTGCAGCGAGCTCTGCAGGCTGGCGCGGATGCCCTGCACCACGACCGTGTCGAGTTCGGTGGGATCCTGGACCGCCTGCGGCGCGGCGGGCGCCTGCGCCTGTTGCGGCGGCTCCTGGACCTGCTCCTGCGCCTGCGCCCGGGCGGCCAGCAGCGCCGCGAGGATTCCAGCCGACAGCATCGTCTTGCGGATCGTCATCATGCCCCTCTCCCCTGCCCGTGCGGGCAGCCAGCTTTTCGGAATTGTGTCCGTCGCCGCGGCACGCCGTTGCGGCGCATCGCGTTCGATCGCACATCCCCCCTGAAGCCGCGGCTCGTGGACGCGCGGGCACCGAACGCGCCCGACTTCGACCATGTCCTTGCCTGATGCGGAAGCGATCTGAAACTGTTTTGACCGCGCCGTCAACCACCGCGGCCGCGAAACGGCCGCACGGCGGCCGGGCGCGGCGATGGCGCGTCGCGCCTGGCGCCTATTTCCCGGCGTCGAACAGCGTCAGGTCGATCGCCTCCGCCATGGCCTTGTAGCCGGCATCGTTCGGATGCAGGTGGTCGCCGCTGTCGAAGGCCGGCAGCAGGCGATCGGGATGCGCCGGATCGCGCATCACCTTGTCGAAGTCCACCACCGCGTCGAAGGCGCCCGAGTCGCGGATCCAGGCATTCACCTGCTCGCGCTTGGCCAGCGCCGCGGGCGTCGGCGGCGCCGGAAATTCGGTGTTCGCCCTGGGCAGCAGCGTCGCGCCCCAGATCTTGAGCCCCCGCGCATGGGCCCGCGCGATCAGCGTCTTCATGCCGTCGATGATCTGCTGCGCCGACACCTTCTGCTCCGGCGCGGCCAGCACGTCCGAAGCGGAGATGTCGTTGCCGCCTTGCAGCAACAGCACCCAGCGCACGCCGGGCTTGTCGAGCACGTCGCGATCCAGGCGCGAGAGCGAGCTCGGGCCGCGGTACGGCGCCGCGCCGTCGTTGACGATGCGGTTGCCGGCGATGCCGGAATTGACCACGGCGATGTCCGCCAGGGCCGGATCGGCCTGCAGCCTGCGGGCCAGGAGATCCGGCCAGCGCGCGTCGCCGTTCTGGGTGGAGCCGACGCCGTCGGTGATCGAATCGCCCAGGGCTACGATGGCGCGCGCGCCGGCCGCCGCGGCGACCTCCACGTCGGTGAGGAAGTAGCGCCTGTCCTCCGGTTCGCCCGCGGGGAATGCCGTCGCGGCCGTGGCCTCGTCCGGCGCGAAGAACGCGTCCTGGCTCGCCGCGCCGTGGATGGTCGGCCGCTTCGCGCCCTGCGGCAGGTACAGGCTGACCGCGATGCGCTCCAGCGCGCCGACCGGCAGCGCGACCGGATCGCTGAGCGCGCTCGCGCCCCGCGCCAGGGTGAGGGTGGGCTTGCCGTCGAAGGTCACGGCCTGGCCGGAACCCTCGACGATGGCCGAGCCGTCGGCCGCCTTGGCCACGCGCACCGGGCCGAGGGTCAGCGGCGCGTCGCCGAAGAGATTGGACAGCCGGATGCGCACCGCAGAGCCACCGATGCTGGTCCGGACCACCTGCCGGATCGATCCCGCTTCGAGCGGCGCGCCTTCGGACACCGGCGCCGCCCCCCAGGTGGCGATCCAGCCGTCCTCGGCCTTGGCCGCGCCGGCCAGCGCTTGCGCGGGCGCTCCGAGCGCCACGACGCATGACAGCAACCATCCCGCTACGACACGCGTGCGCGTCGAACTCCGCATGACACGATCCTTGTTCCCGGTTTCCAGCGCGGCACTGTGTGTGCCCGGCCCGTCGCGACGACAGTGTCGGAAGTCATTGCACCGCGCACGGCATCGGCCACGCGATGCCGGCGCTCATGCCTTGCGCAGGAAGCAGGTCTTCAGCACCAGGCCCTTGATCTTGTCGGAATGGCCTTCGATGTGCGCCGGATCGTCCTCGACCAGGCGGATATTGCGGATGACCGTGCCCTGCTTGAGCGGGATCGAGCTGCCTTTCACCTTCAGGTCCTTGATCACCACCACGGTATCGCCTTCGGCCAGCGCATTGCCGTTGCAGTCGCGCACCACGCCGGCGGCATCGCCGGGCGGGTCGTCCTCGCTCCATTCGTGCCCGCAATCCGGGCAGACCCATAGCGCGCCGTCGGCGTAGGTGTGATCGAGCGCGCAAAGCGGGCAAACAGGGGCGTCGGACATGGGGCGGAAAGGCCGGTGGGGGCCGGCAATTGTACCGGCCTCGCGATCGCCTTTCGCGGGAAACCGCGCGCCGTCGCGGCACGCATGACGCGGCGCGTCATGCCCTTTCGTGCAATGGCCGTGGCCGCGCAGCGGGCGCAGCATCCAGTGGCTGTCTCCCCGGTTCGACACCCAGCCTGGAGATCCACCATGACTCGCGGCCTTTTCCCTCGATGCCTTCTCGCGCCGACGCGCCTGCTGCCGGCGGTACTGGCGGCCTCCGGCCTGCTCGCCGCCATCGCGTCCCTGCCGGCGCGCGCGCTCGATTGCGGCGCCAACAACGGCTTCGTCTGCACCGGCGCCGCGTCGCAGTATGCCGGCGGCTTCAGCCCCGGCGTGGGCCATGGCGGCTTCGGCGGCGGCGATTGCGCGGCCACCCGGACACCGGTGGTGTTCGTTCCCGGCAACGGCGACAGTGCGATCAGCTTCGACATGCCGCCCGGCGCCGTCGCCGGCTACACCGCCCCGACGCTCTCGCCGTACGACGAACTGAAAGCGCGCGGCTACAACGACTGCGAACTGTTCGGCATCACCTACCTCGACGCCGACGAACGGCAGGCCCCGCAGTACAACTACCATGAGCCGGCCCGGTACCAGGTCCTGAAGACCTTCATCGACAAGGTGAAGGCCTACACCGGACGCAGCCAGGTCGACATCGTCGCTCACTCCATGGGCAGCAGCCTGGCACTGGCGACGATGCGCTACTACGGCAACCAGGGCAGCGTGCGCCGCTTCGTCAACATCGGCGGCGGCCTGCGCGGCCTGAACACCTGCTACGGCTCCGGCTACCAGTCGCCGTACGCGCCGACCTGCAACGCCGAGGCCTACGTCTGGCCCTACGACTTCTATACCTTCGGCTTCTATCCCAGCACCGGCGCGCCCTACTACGGCTACAACCGCTGGACCGGGAGCGGCAGCGACAGCCTGCGCGCGCTGCCGTCGATGTTCCCGTCCGTGGCGTTCTACACCATCACCGCCGGCCGCTACGACCAGGTGCACTGCTTCACCACCAGCTATGCGGCCGGTTGCGGCGACGGCGCCCTGTTCAACGCCGCGGGCAACGTCAAGGCGCAGGTCGACATCGGCTTCGGCAGCAGCGCCTACGCCTACGACTGGGACTGGGCCGACGGCAGCCCCTACAACGCCGGCGGCGGCGACACCAGCAATGGCGTCGGCCATTTCCGTTCCAAGAACAACGCCGGCCGCATCGTCTACAACATGCTGTCCACCACCTGCACCAGCGGCTGCGCGAACGGCTATGCCGGTGTGAACGGTCCGGCGGCCAACCGCTAGCGAGCGCCCGGCAGCAGCGCGATCAGGCCCCCTGCCGCGCCCGCCAGGCCTTGAGCAGTTCGGCCTCCTGCTCGCGCGTGATGCCCGCGCGCAGCTTGGCTTGGCGGTCGGCGGGCAGCGCGCCGAACCAGGCCAGCAGATCGGCCACGGTGGTGGCGAGCGGACGGAAGCTCAGTCCGGCCTGGATCGCGCGCGCGTTGCTCACCTGCCCGTAGCCGGCATAGGGGTTGTCGCGCGAGGGCACCCAGATCGGCAACTCCGCTTTCTTTTCTTCGAGGAAGGCGGGCGTGACATGGGTAAAACCGACCGGACCGCCGGTGACCGCCTGGCAGCCGTACAGCATCGCGTCCATGCCCAGCGAATAGTCCGGACCGCAGGCGTTGAAAACGCCCGTGGTGCCGGCTTCGGCCAGCCGGATCATCCATTCGCCCAGGTCGCGCCCGTCGATGATCTGCACCGGGTCCGCGCCGTCGCCCGGCACCAGCATTTCGCCGCCCTGGGCCACGCGGTGCGGCCAATAGGTGAACCGGTCGGTCTCGTCACGCGGCCCGACGATGTAGCCGGGGCGGACGATGGTCACGCGCTCGCCGAACTGCTTGCGCGCCTCCGCCTCGCTCAGCGCCTTCAGCGAGCCGTACAGGTTCTCCATATCGGCGCGCAGCGTCTCCTGCGTTTCCGCCATCGCGTCCTTGCCCTTGTAGACGGCCAGCGGCGCGTCCTCGGCGATGCCGGGCTTGCTGCCGTCGGCGTACACCGAGATCGTGGAGATGAAGAGGTAGTGCCCGATGTTGCCCTTCAGCACCTTGCCGGCATCGCGCACCCAGAACGGCAGGCTGGTGGGATTGTCGATGCACACGTCCCACTTGCGGCCCTGCAGCGCCTTCAGGTCGCCGGTGTTGCGGTCGCCGTGCAGCTGCTCCACCGTGCCCGGCCATTCCGGCGAGGGCTTCTTGCCGCGATTGAACAGGGTCACCTTGTGCCCGCGCGCCAAGGCGTAGGCGACCTGGAACGGTCCGGTAAAACCGGTCCCGCCCAGGATCAGGATGTTCAGCGGCTTGGCTGCCTTGCCGACGGGCGCCGGCGCGCTCGCCGCCGAGGCCAGTGACGGCAGCGCGGTGGCGGCAGTGGCGAGGGCGCTGAGCTTGAGCAATTCACGGCGGGTAGGCATGGCAGGCTCCTGACGGTGTGCGCATATCGCGGAGCCATCCTTCCCGGCACGTCCCCACGGCTGGAGCGACACTCTTGCATTCCGCGCCGGAAGCCGCGCATGGCGAAAGTCGGGGGGCCGATCGCCATCCAGACGCCATCCTGGCATCGCCGAATTCGCCGTCCGCCCGAACCGGTACTCGCCCGAAACGCCCTCGCCCGCACTTCGCTACCGGCGGCAGCGTCCGCGATCAGCATGTTTCTTTCATCCTCGCCCAGGGCATAGTCCCGCCATGGACGGCCGGCACGGCGACCCGCCGCCAAGAGTCTCAATCTCTTATGAGACAGCCCGATGATGCCCAGCCGGGCGACTCCCACCATTCCTTTTCAACCGCAAAGGTATGCGTCTACCAGGGATCGGGTCACCTCGAATCCGTGCCCTGCGTCATGCCATTTCGCGTTCGGGAAACGCCCGCCGCGCCGGGAGTGCGTATTCATCCGGGAACTCGGCGATCGGCGTATCGGTCGACGATGACATCGGCTTGACGCCAGGGCCTGTAGGAATGGATTCTCCCGGGGCAGTGTCTTCGCGGTTTCATAACATGCCCCTGACACACCATTAGCGCCAAGGGGGGCTGATGTCAGAGCGATTTGGTTGGTTGGAAAAGGAACTTCACCTTCGCCTGAGGCCAAGCGGCCTCCTGCTGGCGGTTGCCTACGCGATCTGCTACCTGGCATTGCGCCAGCTGTCCGCGGATCAGTGGTACCTGCCGGCAGGCCTGCGCGTGGCCGCCCTGTTGCTCTTCCCCTTGCGCCTGTGGCCCTACCTGCTGGTCGGCGAGTACGCGGCCTTCGCCTATCTGCGCTATCCGAAGATCGAGATGTACGGCCTCGCCTGGTTCGTCGGCGCGTCCGCCCTGCTCATGCCCATCGTGGCCTACATCGTGCACAAGCACGAGAAGCTGCGGATTTCCGGGCGCTACGAATGGTTCCTGTCCGTGGCCGCGCTGGCCGCGGTGGTCGTGACCGCGCTCAACCTGGCGAGCACCTATTTCCTCATGACCCCGGCCGGCGAGCCGGTGTCGTGGGAGAAAGCCCTGAAGTTCGTGATCGGCGACTACCTCGGCATCCTCATCCTCGGGCCGCTGGCGATCCTGTGGAAGCAGCGCAGGCTGCCCTACGCCTCCTCGCGCAAACTGCGCTGGGACGCCTTCGTCGGGGTATCGATCATCGCCCTGCTGAGCGTCTACCTGGTCCAGTTCTCCAGCAGCGACATCCTGCAGAAGAACAGCATCCGCATCCTGATGGTGCTGCCGGCGATCGCCCTGACCTGCCTGCACGGCTGGCGCGGCGCCGCGATCGGCGTGATCGCCGTGAACCTGGCCATCGGCCTGACCGTGAACGGCGGAGAAGCCCGCGACTACACCAATTACGCAGAAGCATTCATCGTCCAGGAGATCCTGGCGGTGGCGGGCACTGCCCTGCTCTGGTTCGGCTCGACGATCTCGCATCACTACCGCAAATTCACCTCCCAGCGCCAGGTCGAAAAGCAGGCGATGTCCATCGCCCGCACCAGCATCCTGTCCACCGAACGCGAGATGCGCGAACGCGCGATCCGGATGAAGATCATCGGCGAGGACATGGACATCTCCTTCCGCAAGGCGGTGCAGTGGCTGCAGGGCCGCGGCCACCATGCCGCGGCGATGGACATGCTGCGCACCAGCGTGATCCAGTCGCGCCTGTTCCGAGAACAGCTGAGCCTGGTCTACCCCTCCGAGATCGAGCATTACGGCCTGTACCTCGTGCTGGAATCCAGTGCCATCGCCGAGGTCTGGGACCAGACCGGCCGCCTGGCCACGCCGCGGCTGAAGGGCGACCCCTGCCAGCTCGGCCTGGGCCTGCAGCTGGCGGCCTATCGCAGCATCAGCGACGCGGTCGCCTTGCTCCTGGAGCAGGAATCGGGCTCGATCCTGGTCCGCGCGCGCTGCGGGCGCCGTGGCGGCTACCGCGGCATCGTGGTGAGCGTGTCGCTGCTGGACAACTCCCGCACCCTGGGCGAGGAGATTTCCGAGCGTGCCGCGGAGGCCCTTTCGGGACGGGCACTCGCCTACGGCGGCAGCGTCCGCTGCCGCCGCAACCGCATCTGCCTGTTGCTGGCAGAGCCGGCCAGGGCCGAGCGTGCTGCCTATGCGACCGCGATGCCCGGCGTTTCCGCAGCCCAGCAGGCCCAGGCCACGCCGCTGGCGCCCATGTAAATCAATCAAAAAAGGGAGCGCGTTGCCGCGCTCCCCGTATCGGTCAAGACCCGATCGTGCGGGTCTACGGGGTCGAAGTTTCCACGGCCCAGACGACCACGCCATTGGCGCCGGTATAGGCCACCAGATCGAATTCGGCCGAGTGATAGACCACCGAACGCTTGGCATCGGCCGGGATCGCCTGCTGCTGCAAGGAGGTGGACACCTGATTCGCCTGATCTCCCAGCGGGAGGGTCCAGACGATGTTGTCGATGGCGCCCAGCACCAGGCGAACGTTGCCTGCCCGATCGTTCACCTGTAGGTATTCGATGCCTTCGCGGTCGAACTTGTAGACGAACCACGTCGGATCGATGCTGACATTGGGCGCGACCGGCGCAGGCGCGCCCAGGCCCTCGGTCTTCTTGAACCCATGGCCGTCGGAGATGATCGGGCCGCCGTCTTCTGCCAGGGCTGCATTGGCCGTCGGGGCCAGGGCGCCCGCGGCGATCACATAAGCAAGAGTGCGGTGTAGCGTAGCCATAGTGCCCCCAATACTTGGGAAGAAGTTGCCGAACCGGAAGACCTCTCGCAGGAGGCTGCCACCAAGCGACGGCAGGGCCTGTTCCGATTATGCGCCATTTTCCGGCACGCTATCACAAGGCCCGTGCATTCCGCGTGTCCCTGCCGTCCTCCCCCATGTCCCGAAAGGTTCGGCCCAAATCCTTGTCGTGAAAGGAATCGCCGCCCGCCTCCTCCGCGCGATGGTCTCTCCGGCCCGGGAGACATGCCGCCTCACCCTGCCGCCGTTCAGCCCAGCGTCCCCGCGGCGTGCAGGCGCCGCAAGGCATGTGCCGTTCATGAACCCATTCGCAACCGGCGCGTGCGGCAATTCATTCCCCGCGCCCGCATTCGCTTCCTTCGATCTTTTTTTCGCGCCGCGATAACGCCGGCCCCGGGATGGTGGTCGTGCAATGACACGCAATGCGAATTTGCCTCCAGGCCGGCCGAAACGACACATCCCGCGCTAGCGCGGCTGCGTCCTCGCCGAGGTTGCCCCCCGCGGGCGCTGCATCCTACGAGCCTGCCCCGGGACGCCAAGGCATCCACCGCAGCGTGGCCTGCTCCACGCCAGGCACGCATCGATCGGCCGGACCCCACTCACCCACGACGGGAGCCAGACATGCCCGAGAAGAAAACACTCGACCGCGCCAGGAAAGACAAGCGCGAAGGCAAATCGCCCAGTACGCAGGCCGGTGAATTCGTCCACGAGGAAATCGAACACGTCCGCGAGGGCAAGCATGGCGCCAAATCCACCAAGCAGGCGATCGCCATCGGCTTGTCGAAGGCGCGCCGCGCCGGCGTCAAGGTCGGCGCGCCGAAGAAAGGCAAGGCGTCGACCCGCAAGAAGGCGCAAAGCGACCTGAAGGCGGGCAAGAAGACCGCCAAGAAAAAAGCACCCTCGCGCAAGCGTTCCGCGGCCACGAAGAAGGCCCTGGAGCGGGCCGGAAGCAAGTCGGCTTCCAAGCGGGCGTTGTCGCGCCAGACCAAGTCCGCGGCCAGCAAGCGCAGCGCGAGCGAGCGCTCGGCGGCCGCCAAGAAAGCCGCCAGGACCAAGGGAGCGAAGGGACGTTCGGCTGCCGCCAAGAAAGCCGCCCGTACCCGCGCGAAGAAGAAAAGCAGCTGACCCGGAGCCGTCGCTCGCTCCGACCTCCCCCGACAGAGCGACCACAGGAGTATCCACATGAGCAAGCATCGAACCGAAGAACGCCGCCAGCACCATCCTCCCGAGGGCCGCCTGCCCGGCACGTCCCCGCCACGCGATTCGCGTCGTGAAGAGCAAGCCGCCAAGACCCGCCTCCCCAACCGGTCCGGACGCGACCAGGATCGCGACGGCACCGTCGGCAGCGAGAACGACGACACCCGCCATCACTGAGCGCGGCACGCGCGAACGCTGAACGCGCCCCGAGCCATTCCTCCATCCGAACCGCTTTCCGCCGCATCCCGGCAGGAAGCGGTTCGTGTATGCTCCGCGGCATCGATTCAAAGTGGGCCGGCGATCGTCTCGCCGGTTTTTTTGTGCGAGGCCGGAACAAGGCCGGATTCCGCAGCCCCGTCAAGCGCCCGTGCCACGCATGACTTCCAGCACCTCAACCGCCCACGCTTCGACCGGCGCCACTCACGGCCCCATCAACATCCTGCTGATCGGACTCGGACCGCATGCGCAGCGCACCTACGTGCGGCACGTCGACGAACTGGCACGCCACGACGGCGTCGACGTCAGGCTTTCGGGCATCGTCGAACTGGAAGGCGAGCGCGATCGGATCGAGGCCTTGCTGCGCACAGAACGGCTCGACGCCGATGCGGTCTTCGTGCCCCCGTTCGAGGAGGAGCTTCCGGACGAAGTCGCATCCGGGCTGGACGGCCTCGCCAGGCGGCGCCGCATCGATGCGGTGATCATCAGCACCGAGCCGCTCAGCCATCGCGCCTACGCGCTCTGGGCGCTCGCGCGCGGCCTCAGCGTCCTCCTCGACAAGCCGGTCACCACCCGCGCGAACGCCGTCAGCGACGCTGCGCAGGCGCGGTTGATCGCCGAGGATGCCGACGACATTCTCGCCCACTACGAGCGCGCCGCGGGGACACGGCGACTTTGCCTGGTCGTCAACAGCCATCGCCGCTGGCATCCTGCGTTCGACCTGGCGCTGTCGCTGATCCGCGAGGTGCGCGACCTCACCGGCTGTCCCGTCACCTCGGTTTCCTCCTCGCATTGCGACGGGCAGTGGCGCTTCCCGAGCGAAATCCTGCAGATGCGCTACCACCCTTTCAACCAGGGCTACGGCAAGATTTCCCATTCCGGCTACCACATCCTCGACGCCGTCTACCGCTTCTTCAAGGCCGGCTATACCCGTGAGACTGCGCCCGACCGGGCATCGGTCTATTCGAGCCTGCTGCAGCCGGCGGGATTCGTGAAGCAGATCCCGCGCCGGGAATACGAGCGGCTGTTCGGCGCCGAATACGTGCGCGCCGGATTGCATTCCGACGCCGAAGTCGCGTCGCGCTCGCCGAAGCTGGGCGAAATCGACGCCAAGGCCCTGATCGAATTCGGCGCCGGCGGCGACCTGATCGGACAGGCGCAGATCGATCTGCGGCACAACGGCTTCTCGCGCCGCCACTGGCTATGGCCGCGCCCGGACCTGTACAAGGCGGCCGGGCGGGTCAAGCACGAGACCCACGAAATCGTCTGCGGGCCGTACCAGACCGTGGTCCTGGAATCCCGGCAGGCGAGCGACAGGCACGAGCGCAGCGCCCCGGCCGATCGGCGCGCGGGCGGCAACAATCACTTCGACGTCAAGATATTCCGCAACACCGCGCTCACCGGCGGGGCGGAGCCCTACCGCCTGTATCGCGCCGGCGACCTGGCCGAGTTCGACGACAGCCGGCTGCACATCGAACAGGTGAAGAAGGAGGCGTTGCGCGAGTTCGTCCTCTTCGTCGCCGGCAGGATCGAACGGGCGCAGCTGCGATCGAACATCGACGACCACCTCGTGCCCGCGCGACTGATGAGCGCCATCTATCTCTCGCACGTGGCCCGATCGGGCGGCGGAAATCCGGTGGTCCCGCTGGAGTTCGAGGCCGGCATGCTCGTCGAGCGCGACACCTGACCGGCCGCAGGCTTCGCCCGGCGCCGACGAGGCGCGATCCGGTCAGCGCACCGGGAAATCGTAGGCCGTCTCCGGGGACGGCTCCGGCGCCAGGGTGTAATGCCACCATTCGTCGGGATAGTTGCGAAACCCTTCCCGCTCCATCGCCGCCCGCAGCGCATGCCGGTTGCCGCGCTGCTCCGGCGTCGCGTTCGGGGAGTCCGTATGCGCGAGCTCGCCGAAGTAGTCGAAGCCGGTTCCCATGTCCATCGGCATGCAGCTGCCGCCGGCATCGCATCGCAGCAGCGTCAGGTCGACGGTGGCGCCGCGGCTGTGCCCGGAACGCTCGGCGATGTACTGCGGCACCAGCCGGGATTTGTCGAGCTCGGGATAGAACTCGGCCTTGCGCGCCTGATCGCGCGCATCGCCCGCCCAGCGCATGAAATGCGCGACCGCCCGTACCGGGCGGTAGCAGTCGTAGATCAGCAACCGCCGGCCCGCCTCGCGCAAGGTCCGCTCCACCCTGGCCAGCGCCTGCGCGACCGGCCGCAGCAGATAGCACTCGGGCGCCTCGTAGCCTTCGATCCGGGTTCCGACGAAATTGTGGGTGCCGGCGTAGCGGATCTCCATGCGGATGTCGGGAACGAGCGCCCGCATGCTGGCGAATCCCGCCGCGTCGGCGGTGTCGGCCGCAGCGATCCGGGGCGCCCGCGCCTCGGGCGCGCTGGCGCAACCGGATAAGGCGATCGCGACAATCAACACCGCATCGGACAATCGCCTCATTCGCCTGGCCCGCAGATCCCCGTCCGCTCGAGCGCCAGGTCCTCGAAATCGTTGCTGAAATCGCCATCCGGATCGACTTTCGACATCTTCAGCGCCACGCCGCCGGCGGACGCCGCGAACTCCAGCCAGGCATCCACGTCCGGCCCGTCCTCGCCCCAGTGCACGCGCCAGCGTCCATCCGCGCTCCGGACTTCGCCCTTCACCCGCGGCGACTTGCGGGCCGAGAATTCGACTCCTGCCCCGGCCGGGCAGAGATCGACTTCGCCGAACCAGGGATCGCGATAGACGCCGAGGAATTCGCGCAGCTCCGCGACGGTCGCCGGCCGGCCCGTCTCGGCCTTCGTGGCGTCGGATGCCGCGGCGCGCGCCCCCGGGGCGCGTGCTTCGGCATCGAGCAGGTCCGCGTAGTAAGCGACCGTTCTCTGCTGCTCCGGCGCCGTGAAGTGCTTGACCAGCACCTGATTGAGTACCGTCCTGGCCTCCTCGGCGTCGCCGTTGATCAGGATCACGAAGCCGACGTGCTTCTCCGGCAACAGCGTCACCGCCGAGTACATTCCCGAGAGCGTTCCGGTGTGCGAGACCTTCTGCGTGCCGTCGACATCCGCCAGGCGCCAGCCGTAGCCATAGGCGGAGTAATGGCTGCCGTCCCACTCGCGCATGCGCCTGGAGAGCGGCATGATCGTCTGCGCCGACCAGACCGCCTGGCGCTGCTCGGCCGACAGCCACGGCTTGCCGGCGACCAGGCCGGTCTTCTCCGGCGCCAGCCACATCGAGACCCACTTGAGCATGTCGTCGAGGTCGCAGCGGATGCCGCCGGCCGCCGCCATCGGAATGGCAGGGACCGTTTCCCCGTCGGTCCGCCCCGGCACGTAGCGCCCGTCCCTCAGGACATGCGGCTGCGCCACGTTGCCGACCTCGTCGCGCCGCCATTCGCCGACCTGGCAGCGCGTCATTCCCAGCGGCTCGAACAGCTCCTTGCGCACCAATGCCTCGTAGGGCATCCCGCCCGCGGCGGCCGCCACCTCGCCAGCCACGATGTACAAGGTGTTGTCGTAGGCGTAGCGCGATCGGAAGCTGTACGCCGGCTTCAGGTAACGGAGCCCATGCAGCACGTCCTGGCGCGTGAACCGGTTCGGTTCGGGCCACAGCATCAGATCGCCGGCACCGGCGCCCAGGCCGCTGTTGTGGACGAGCAGGTCGCGCACCTGCAGCTCCCGCGTGACCCACGGGTCGTGCATCCGGAAATCCGGCAGATACTTGGTCACCGGATCGTCCCACTTCAGCTTGCCCGCATCGACCAGCCGCGCCAGCACCGCGGCGGTCATGGCCTTGGTGTTGGAGGCTATCTTGAACAGGGTTTCGTTATTGATGCCGGGACCGCCGCCGCCACGCTGCCGTCCAGTAGCGCGAATGTAAACAACCTCTCCGTTCTCGACAACGCCAACGGCAAGACCCGGCAGTTGATAACGGGTCATGGCATCATCGAAAGCGGAATCAACCGCTTCTTTCTGGGGTGCTGCGTTCGCAGTGAGGCATGCCAACAGCAACATTGCCGCCAGCATGGACAGGCGTCGAATATCCACGGCCGCCGCCAATCGGCCGAGACCCGGCAACGATCCGTTGCCGGGAATTTCCGGGCCAATCAGCCAATCGCGCACGGCAGCCTTCAGAAGTTCCAGCTCACCACCAACTGAGCATACCGAGGGGATTGGAACGACTGCCCATATCCGTACATTGGATTGAACGTGCCGATACTGTCTTGAGGCTGGAGGTCCTGATCCACACCCAATGTCCGCTGCTGGTTGAGCACATTGTAAATAGCGAACTTGATTCGGAGGTCAGTGGGGATCGGCACCTTGTAGGCCAGGCTGAGATCCAGATTGTAGACCCATGGCGTCCTCCCCTCACCGCCCCTTCGGGAGTGCACGTAGACGCGCTCGTTCGAATAGGTCGAATTGCAGTTCTCCACGCAAATGTAGTAGCTGTGGAAATCCGTTGTATCAAAGGGGTTGCCTGCCCCAAACGCGGTGATCGGGGCGCCAGACTGGACGTTCAACGATGCCGCAGCCGTCAGATTTTCAGTGACGGCATAGCTCCCGCGAAATTTGAACTGATGCCGGTGGTCATTTGCCAGATAACCCGACCCTCGATAATTGACCCAAGGGTTGTCGAAATTCTCTGTACGCCCGGTGTCAGCAAAGTCAGTATCAGAATTGACCGGCCCTTCGGCGTTACCTTTGTTGTAGGAGAGCGTGTAAGAGGCATTGAATCCCCACTTTTCATCCCATGCCCGATCGATCTGCAGCTCCAAGGCAGCATAGGAACGTTTCGGCTTACCCCATCCGCGCTGCCCGATGTACGTCATGATGGGATCACCATCGCCATCGACGCCATCTTGACGGTACATCGCCCACCCCTCCCTGGCCGTGTCAACCGTGATCCATCCATCGGCACTCCCGTTGCAATCGGTATCCCCCCAGACCGTGACCTTCTTGCCAGGATTGGCCATCACGAACCCGACATACCCATCCTCGCCGCATGCACCCGTGGCGCTGATCTCCATATCATCGATCGCATTGTTCAGCTTGCGATAGGTCGCGCTTGCGCCCCAGGACCATTTCTCGTTGATCATGGTCTGGAATCCGAGGATCAATTCGTCTTGATAGACCGGATCCATGTCGCGATCGACCTCCGAGCGCAGATCTCCCACCGTACCGTCACCCTGCGAGTTGTCGATGCCGCCAATCTGACCACCCAAGATCGGCAAGGCGTACGCTCGACCGTAACTGGAGCTCAACAGGTCTTGATAGCCTAAAAATTCGTACCAACGGCGCTCGTCTAGGAACGCTCCGGCCTGCTTGATGTTGATGACGTTTGCGACCGGCAGGAAGTAACGACCGAGATTACCAAAAACCTTGGTTGCCCCATCCCCTTTCATATCCCAGGAGAAGCCAAATCTCGGCGCGTACATATCGTCCATTTCGATATAACTTCTGCCGTCGCTGTCCTGATTGTCGAACGCTTCCTTGCGCAACCCGATGTTCAGCAGCAAATTCTCCGTGACCGACCAGTTGTCTTCGATATAGAGCGCAGAATTGATCGACTTGAAAGAACCCTGAACCTCGTTTTGTCGCGTGCGAACCACAAGGCCGCTTGCCGGAACCCGACCGCCATTGAGCGGCGCTCCGGGGGTGCGACGATATACGTCATAACGGATTCGACCCGGACCGGGATAGTAGCGATCCTGTTCCGACGTATTCTCTTCACGATCGGCGCCAAAGCGAAACAGATGCGAGCCGAGGCTCCATTCGAAATCCAGCCTGGCCGCCTTACGCTTGTCCGTTGCCGTCACGACCTCGGTCGCCGTCGTGCAACCGCGATCCCCTTGCAAATCCTCAGGAACCCCATCGTCTAGAGAGCGATTGTCAAACACTCGGTTACATTCAACGTCATTTGCGCTACTTGCCGAACGCTCCCGGTCATTTTCGCCATAGAGCGCCTTCATGGAAAAATTATCAGTGAAGTTTCCGGTATAAGTGGCCGCCCAGTTCTTTCCTCCATTGTCCTGGACGAGTTGGTTGGTTTGGCCCTCCCGCACGCCAGAGTCGAAATCGTAATCGTAGACGTCCGTTACCGTATTGTTCTTGTCCGAAAACCCGAACAGCGACAAGGAGTGACGATCGGTAATCTGCCAATCGAGCTTACCGCCCCAGAAGGGATCGTTTGCTTGACCAGAATTGAACACACTACCGGCGTCGTTGGTGCTTCTCGGACGATAATCGCGCGCTTCGTACATAGCAAAAAAGAACAAGCGATCCTTGATGATCGGTCCGGACGCATAGGCGTTGAACTTGGCGCGGGTGTAGTCATCCTGATCGGCTGCGATATAGCGTCCTCCTCCGCGCAAGTATCGATTTTTTGCCGCGGATTGCCATGCGCGAGGCTCGAAGGTCAACTCAACGCCGGATTTGAATTCGTTGCTGCCCGAGCGAGTGACCGCGTTGATCACGCCACCGGTACTACGTCCAAACTCGACAGAATAACCACCAGTCTTCACTTGGAATTCCTGGTAGAACGCAAATGGGACCGAGGAGTAGCCGACCCTGTTGTAGAAATCGGTGACGTTGAGCCCATTGATGTAAACGGTGTTCTCGGCGACGGAGGATCCACCGAAAGACAACCCTTGCGCCCCCAATGAAGACTTGCCCTGCACCACGCCGGGCGCCAGCAGCGCCACTGATCCGACACTCTGATCTACGGGAAGTCGCGCGATTTCTTCGCGAGTCACATTGGTCGCGGATTCGGTGGACGTCACGTCCACAGCATTGATGACACGCGACCCCTTCACCTGGACAACATCCAGGTTGGTGGTTCCAGCTGATCCAATGTTGACGGTAGTGGCATTGCCAAGCGTCACCGTGACAGGAACGGCATCGCCGACAGGCACTCCATCCTTGCTCGTCTGCAGCGTGTAACCGCCAGTCGGCAACAGGGCAAGGCGATAATTCCCCTGACTGTCGGCTGTCACGGTGCGCGTATAGCCCGTCTGCGGATTAACAATCGTGACCTGCGAACCCGGCTCGGCGCGGCCAACAATGGAGCCAGTTGTGTTCTGTGCCATGACAGGCATTGTGGTCAGCGATACCAGGCACAGCCCCATCGCCATGCAGAGCGCGCGCTTGCGCGGATTCGGTTTGTTGCTGCTCATGACGCTCTCCCCGTCGATGCCCTAAATGATGATGGCGCCGGCAAGCCGCCGGCGGAATGTCGCTCAGCGCTTCCCTTCCCCGCCCGCGCCGTCGCCCGGGGGCGGCAGCATCTTCCAGGCGAAGTGATAGTCCCACTGGTCGAAGTACAGGTTGCCGCCGCGCCACTCGGCCTCGCCGCGCTGCAGGTCGACCGTTTCCGAGCGCTCGAAGCGCTTGGGCGGGACGAAGTCGCGGCCGTAGTCGTCGTTGAAGGCGATGCGGTAGGCGTCGAAGCCGCCCAGGTAGAAGTTCTCGACGGCGCGGCTTTCGGCCGAGCCGTCGCCGTGCAGCCTGCCGAAGGTGACGTCCATCGGCACCCAGCCGTACGGGGCCAGGTACAGCCAGCCCCAGTCGTGCATGTTGTCGTAGCCGCCGTCGGAATAGATCCATCCCGACTGCCACCTGGCCGGGATGCCGTTCATGCGCAGCAGGGTGATCAGCAGCAGCGTCTGCTGCCCGCAGTCGCCGTGGCCGGCATGCAGGGTGTAGTCGCCGATGTTGCTGATGGTGGAGTACTCGCGCGCGCCGGCCCAGGGGATGCGGTCGACGGCGTCGAAGAGCTTGCGCGCGATGCGGTAGGGGTTCTTCTCATCGCCCACCGCCTGCGCGGAATACAGGCGCATGACGTCGGTGAAGACCACGTGCGGCGGGCGCTCGGCCAGGTACGGCGCGAGCTCGGGCGTGATCTTCGCGGGAACGACCTTCTCGGGATCGATGTCGACGTACTGGCCGTAGACGGTCAGCTCGTAGGTGATCGAGAACGCCGTAGGCTGTCCCTTGCGCGCCGGCTTCTCCAGATACACGGTGCGCTGGAGGGCGGACTCCGGGGCGATCCGGTGCCGCGCCGGCTCGCTGGTCAGGAAGCGGAGATGTTCCTGCTGCCCCGGCAAGGCGCGCGGATACGGGATCCAGGCGCGCACCGTCTCGCCGGCCGGCACCGCGTCCGCGTCCACGGTCAGCGACTGCGTCACCTGCAGCCGCCTCGGCGCGACATGGCGGCGCCCCTGCGCCAGCGCGGCATCGCGCACCTCGCTATGGTGCGGATTGGGCGACTCCATCGGGCCGTTGGCGTTGCCGAGCTTCGACAGCGCCGGATCGCGGCGCGCGGCGGCCTCCGGGCTGAGCCGGAACAGGTTCGAGGGCGCGCGGTTGAAGTACACGGTACGGCCGTCGATGGTCATGCGCTCGAACAGGCCGGCGGCGTTCCATCTGGCGAATTCGGCCTCGGTCAGGTCGGGGATCTGCTTGCGCACGCGCTCGCGCACGCCCTGTTCGTCGAGGCTGAAGTCCAGCAGGATGCGGCGCATGCGCTCGCGCTGGAAGGCGTAGTCGCGCTTCTTGGCCGGACTCACGGCCGGATCGCCCAAGGCGGCCGCGATCTGCGCTTCGGCGTCCTGGAAGCGGCCGGCGTCGACCGCCGCGATCACCTCCGGCAACGGCGCGGCGGACTGCGCGGCGAAGCAGCCCAGGGCCACCGCCGCCAACAAGGCGGCCAGCCGGCGCCCACGCGCCGCGCCGGGCGATGCAGTCCGATTGGCCAAGGTGTGGTTCACGCCATTGCCGCGCCTAGTCGCCCCGTCATGACCGACCCACGGCCGGCACCCAATTCCCCTGTCACATGTGTTTAACATGCGCCCCCGCCATGGTCAATAATTTATTCCAAAAACTTGCAAGTTGAGAAATTTGTATTCCATCATGCGTCCCGACGCGTCGGCCGCGCCTGAGACGGGAGCCGCCGCGCCATCGGGGACAGTGCGTAGTGCGCGGCCGTTCATCCCTTCACAATGAACGGGCCACCATGCCTCCTTTCCTTCCGTACAGATCCGACGCCATGAATTCCGCATCCCGCAGGTCCCGATTCCCCCTCGCCGCCGCCCTCCTGGCGCTGTGCGCGGTCGCGTTCGCGCCGCTGCCCCCGGCGCACGCCGCCGGCGCTGCGACCGGAGTGGTGGGCGTGGACACCGCGCAATTGGACGCCGACTACTGGATCGCACGCCTGCCGCAGGCGAACAAGGTCGTCCTCGACCGCGGCGCCATCGCCGCGCAGAACCGCAAGCTGCAGCAGAGCGATCCGTCCCTGTACAACATCGACGCCCTGCCCACCACGCTCGACGGCAAGCAGGTGGGCGGCTGGATCCGCAAGCTTTCGGCGCGCCCGTCGCGCACGCTGTACGACACCGCCGGCAAGGAGATCGCCAGGAAGACCGTCGACGACTGGCTCGACCGCCTCAACCTGCAGGCGATCCCCGAATCGCAGCCCACGCGCTACGGCCTGATCGTGCACCGCGCCGACCTGCGCACCTTCCCCACCACGCAGCGCGTGTTCAGCGCCCGCGGCGACACCGACATCGACCGCTTCCAGGAGACCGCCTTCTTCCCCGGCACGCCGGTGGCGATCGCGCACGAAAGCCGCGACGGCAAGTGGTGGTTCGTGGTCGGCACCTTCTACGCGGCCTGGGTCGAGAAGCAGGCCGTGGCCGAGGGCAGCAAGACCCAGGTGTTCAGCTACGTGCGCAAGGTGCCGTACCTGGTGGTCACCGGCGCCACCGTGCGCACCACCTACACGCCCAACCTGCCGCAGGTCTCGGACCTGCAGCTCGACATGGGCATCCGGCTGCCGCTGCTGAAGGAATGGCCCGGCAACCAGAGCGTCAACGGCCAGGCCGCCTACGCCTCCTACGTGATCGAGCTGCCGGTGCGCAACGACGACGGTTCGCTGCGCTTCGCCCCCGCCCTGCTGCCGCGCACCGCGGACGTCTCGCCCGACTACCTGCCGCTGACCCAGGCCAACCTGCTGCGCCAGAGCTTCAAGTTCCTGGGCGAGCGCTACGGCTGGGGCAACGACTACGGCACGCGCGACTGCAGCAGTTTCGTGTCCGAGGTCTACCGCAGCCTGGGCGTGCAGCTGCCGCGCAACACCAGCGACCAGGGCGTGAGCCCGGCGCTGAACCGCCTCGCCTTCAAGCCCGGCGAGCGCGGCAAGCGCACGGCGGCGGTGAAGCAGCTGCAGGTGGGCGACCTGGTCTACATCCCCGGCCACGTGATGATGGTGATCGGCAACGACAACGGCATGCCCTACGTGATCCACGACACCAACGGCGGGGCCTGGCTCGACACGGCCGGCAAGCTGGTGCGCGGCGACCTCAACGGCGTCTCGGTCACGCCGCTGCCGCCGATGCGCGCCAGCCTGAAGCAGACCTACGTGGACCGCATGACCAACATCCAGCGCATCCGGCCATAAGACGGTCGCAACACATCCAGGACGAACGCATGAAGGCCTCGCCGTGAAAATCACCGACATCCGCTTCGGCATGCTGCGCGTGCCGCTGAAGACGCCCTTCAAGACGGCGCTGCGCACGGTGGAGACGGTGGAGGACATCGTGGTCAGCGTCCACACCGACAGCGGGCACGTCGGCTACGGCGAGGCCCCGGCCACGGCGGTGATCACCGGCGACACCCACGGCTCCATCATCGAGGCGATCCGCAAGTTCATCGCGCCGCGCCTGATCGGCGAGGACATCGCCAACCTCAACCGCATCACCCGGCTCGTCCAGACCGCGCTGGAGCGCAACACCAGCGCCAAGGCCGCGGTCGAGATCGCGGTCTACGACCTGTGGGCGCAGCTCTACGAGGCGCCGCTGTACAAGATGCTCGGCGGCGGCGAACCGGTGATCACCACCGACATCACCATCAGCGTGGACCACATCGACAAGATGGTGGCCGATTCGCTGTCGGCGGTGGAGCGCGGCTTCGAGTCGCTGAAGATCAAGGTCGGCAAGGACATCGGCGTCGACATCGAGCGGGTCAAGGCGATCTACGCCGCCGTCGAGGGCCGGGCCCTGCTGCGCCTGGACGCCAACCAGGGCTGGACCGCCAAGCAGGCGGTCTACGCGGTGCAGACGCTGGAGGACGCCGGCGTGCGCCTGGAGCTGCTGGAGCAGCCGGTGAAGGCGCAGGACATCGACGGCCTGAAGTACGTCACCGACCGCGTGCACACCCCGGTGATGGCCGACGAGAGCGTGTTCGGCCCGCTGCAGGTCATCGACCTGATCAAGGCGCACGCCGCCGACATCATCAACATCAAGCTGATGAAGACCGGCGGCATCTCCAACGCGGTGCGCATCGCCGACATCGCCGGGCTGTACGGCGTGCAGTGCATGATCGGCTGCATGATCGAGACCAGCATCAGCGTGGCCGCCGCCGTGCACCTGGCGGTGGCGAAGTCGGACGTGATCACCAAGGTCGACCTCGACGGCCCGTCGCTGTGCGCTTTCAACCCGGTGGACGGCGGCGTCAGCTTCAACGAATCGGAGATCTCGATCGGCGACGCGCCGGGCCTGGGCATCCGCGAGATCCGCGGGCTCGAGGCCATGACGGCCTGAGCGCCGGCGCGGCGATGTCACCGCTCCTGAAAATCCGCTCCCAGCGCGACCAGATGTCGGCGATCGAGCGCCGCATCGCCGACTTCCTGCTCGAGAACGCCCACCTGCTGCGCGACTATTCCTCGCAGCAGCTCGCCAGCGCGCTCGGCATCAGCCAGTCGAGCGTGGTGAAGTTCAGCCAGAAGCTCGGCTACAAGGGCTATCCCGACCTCAAGTACTCGATCGGCGTGTCGGCCGCGCGCGGCGACGCGGGCGAGGAAGGCAACGGCGCCGCGCCGGACCCGAACGACACGCATCCGCACGCGGCGCTGGCCGGCGAACTCTGGCATGCCAAGGCGCGCGCCGAGGAGGAGACGCGGCTGATCAACCCGCCTGAACGCATCGACGCCATCGCCGACGCCATTCGTAAGGCCGGCAAGGTGTTCGTTCTGGGCCAGGGACCGGATGGCATCGCCGCGCGCGCCTTCGCCATGAAGCTGTCGCTGCTCGGCATCCTCGCCGTGCATCATTTCGATCCCGCGCTGATGCCTTCCAGCATCTCCAGTGCCGGCGACGGCGACGTGCTGCTGGTGTTTTCGGAGCATGGCCGTCAGGCGGCGCTGTGCCAGGTGGCGCACCTGTTCCGGGAACACCACGGCCGCACCGTGGCGATCACGCGCCATACGGCCAATCCGCTGCAGGCGCACGCCGATTTCTCGCTGCTGGTCTCCGCGCACGACGACCGCGCCCATATCGAACCGCTGCTCTACCAGTCCGCGCTGCAGCAGCTGCTCGACCTGATCTTCCTGCTGCTGTGCGAGGACGCGAAACACTTTGAGCAGCTCGGAATCAACCTCGAACGCATCCAGCCGATGCTGGATCACTGAGCCCCGATGAACCCGACATCCGCTTCAGCACGCCTCGCCTACGCCTGCCTTGCGATCGCCACGCTGGTACTGGCGGCGTGCGCGCACCGACCGCCGAGGGCGGCTGGCGGCGACACGGCCGCCTGGAACAACGCCACCCAGATGATCGTGGTCGTCACCGCCGACTGGAACGCAAGCGGCGGCACGCTCCGCAACTACTCGAAAACGAAGAATGGCTGGAAGAAGGAAGGCGGTCCTATCCCCGTGACGATCGGGCGCAACGGCGCGGCCTGGGGTCTCGGCTTGCACCCGCAGCAAGCTCGGGACGGCGCGCCGATGAAGCGCGAAGGAGACGGACGCGCGCCGGCGGGCGTCTTCACGATCGACGGCGCCTTCGGCTACATCGAACACCCCGATACCGCCCTGCCCTACCTGCAGATGCAGGCTACCAGCTGGTGCATTGACGTCCCCGATTCGCCGCTGTACAACCGCTTCGTCGATACGAAGACCGCAGGCGCTGCCGCTGCCAAGGGCTCCAGCGAACCGATGCGCCTGGATCTGCACAATCATGGCGACATGCGCTACAAGATCGGCTTCGTGATCGGGCACAACCGCGAAGCCCGCACCGGCGCCGGCAGCTGCATCTTCGCGCACCTGTGGAAGGCGCCCGGCGAAGCCACCGCCGGCTGCACCGCGATGGACGAACCGACGATGCAGCGCCTGTACGCCTGGCTGCGCCCGCAGGCGCATCCGGTGTTCGTGCTGCTGCCGCAAAACGAATACGATCGCCTCAAGACCGACTGGCAACTGCCGACCCTGTAGGAGCGCACCGCACGATGTCGATGACCACACGGGTACTGCTGGGGCTGTTCCTCGGCGCCGCGATCGGCCTGGGCCTGGCGATCTGGGCGCCGGAGACGGCCGGCGCCGCCGCCGATTTCGTCAAGCCCATCGGCCGCCTGTGGCTCAACGCCCTGCAGATGACCGTGGTGCCGCTGGTCGCCGCCCTGGTGGTGCTGGGCGTGAACACCGCCAGCGACGCGGCGGCCTCCGGCCGCGTGGCGCGCAACGCCATCGTGGTGTTCCTGGTGCTGCTCACCCTGGCCAGCGCGTTCGCCGCCTTCGTTGCGCCGCTGTTCCTGTCGCTGCTGCCGCACGACGCCGCCTCGGTGGCCGCCTTCCGCACGGCGATGGCGCCGGCGACGGCCACCGCCGAGCCGACCACGCTCGGCGCCTCGATCGCGGCGATCATCCCCTCCAATGCGATTGCCGCCGCCGCGCAGAGCGCGATGCTGCCGCTGGTGGTGTTCTCGATGTTCTTCGGTTTCGGCCTGACCCGTATCGACGCCGGGCGCCGCGCGCGCATGCTGGAACTGGTGCAGGGCCTGGCCGACGTGATGATCGTGATCGTGCACTGGGTGCTGTGGGTGGCGCCGCTGGGCGTGTTCGCCCTGGTGCTGGCGGTCTGCGCCGAAGTGGGACTGAAGACGCTCGGCGCGCTGGGCGGCTACATCCTGATGCAGTGCAGCTTGTACATCTCGGTGACGCTGATGCTGTACGTGGTGGCGCGCGTGGCCGGCGGCGAGCCGTTCAGGCGCTTCGCGCTGGCGATCCTGCCTGCGCAGACCATCGCCGCCAGCACCCAGTCCTCGCTGGCCTCGCTGCCGGCGATGATCGACAGCGCGCGCGAACGCCTCGGCTACCCGCTGCACGTCACCTCGCTGGTGCTGCCGATGGCGGTGTCGCTGTTCCGCATCACCAGCCCGATCCAGTACATGGGCGTGGCCGCGTTCGTGGCCTGGCTGTACGGCATCGAGGTGCCGACCATGCACCTGGTCGCCGGCATCGGCCTGGCGGTGATCATCAGCATGGGCTCGGTCGGCCTCCCCGGCCAGGTCAGCTTCATGTTCACCAACATGCCGGTCACCCAGGCGATGGGGCTGCCGGTGGAACCGCTGGCGGTGCTGATGGCCGTGGACACGATCCCGGACGTGTTCGCCACCGTGGGCAATGTCAGCGGCGGCCTGACCGCCACCAGCGTGGTGGCCGGACACGCCGGCGAAGGCGAGGAGCGCCCGCCCGCCGCCGCCGATGCCGCCGACACGGGCTGACGCCGCGACAACGGCATTCGTGAGAGCATGGCCGCCCTTGCAGACGATGGCGGCGGACGAACGGTGAGCGATGTGTTCGGCGGTTGGGACGGCAGCGTCGCCTCCGCGCGCGCGCTGCAGTCGGAATTGGCGAAGGCCGTGCTGCTGCGCGACGACTTCCCCACGCCGCTGCGGGTGCTGGCCGGCTTCGACGTCGGTTTCGAGGACGACGGCGCCACTACCCGCGCCGCGGCGGTGCTGCTCGATGCGCGGACGCTGCAGCCGCTGGACATGCAGGTGGCGCGCGTGCCGACCTCGATGCCGTACGTGCCGGGCCTGCTCTCGTTCCGGGAGCTGCCCGCGCTGCTGCAGGCGCTCGAACAGCTGCGGCAACGTCCCGACCTGGTCTTCGTCGACGGCCACGGCATCGCCCATCCGCGCGGGCTGGGCATCGCCGCGCACTTCGGCGTGGCCACCGGCCTGCCCAGCATCGGCGTGGCGAAGAAGCGCTTGACCGGCAGCGGCCCCGAACCGCACCAGACGCGCGGCGCCTACACCGCGCTGCGCCAGGGCGGCCGGCAGATCGGCTGGATCCTGCGCAGCAAGCCGAACTGCAATCCGCTCTACGTCTCGCCCGGCCATCGCGTGGCGCTGGCCTCCGCAGCCGACCTGGTGATGCGCTGCGTCACGCGTTACCGCCTGCCGGAACCGACCCGGCTGGCCGACCGCCTGGCTTCGCGCCGCGACCGGGCCCATGTTCATCCTGACGCCGGACTGGATGTCTAGAATCCTCGTGATCCGGAACCGAAGGTTCCTTGCCGGGAGGCTTTGATGATGCGTCGTCCGTACTCCCCCGCCGCCTTGTCCGCCGCGCTGCTGCCGTTGCTGTTCGCCGCCTGCTCCACCTCGCCCGCCGGCGCCGCCGGCCAGCGCACGGTGAGCGCGGGCGAAAGCTTCTCCATCGCGCACGGCGAACGCGTGTCGCTGGCCGATCGCGGCACGCTGCGCTACGTCAAGCTGGTCAACGATTCGCGCTGCCCTCCCGATGTGCGCTGCGTCTGGGCCGGCGACGCCGAGGTCGAGTTCGAATGGACGCCGGCCGCGGGCGGTGCGCAAAGCTTCGTCCTGCACACCGGACGCGGCGATCGCAGCAAGGACCTGGACGGCCAGCGCGTGACGCTCGAATCGCTGGCGCGCGGCCCGGAACCGGAAGCGCGGCTGAAACTCGACGCCGCCGCCCCGTAGCGCCGAATCCCGCGCAATTCCGGCACGCCCCCCATTCTCCTGCCGAAACCGGAGCGGGACGGGACGCTATGTTGCGCAGCGCATCATGCGGCGCGCGGTTGCGGGTGCGATGCTTGCCGGCAACGCAGCCGCCAGGGAAATCCGCATGACCACGATCATCGCCCCGCGCGTCCATGACCTGGGCGGCTTCGAAGTACGCCGCGCCGTGCCCACGCTGCAGGCGCGCAGCGTCGGCCCCTTCGTGTTCGTCGACCACATGGGGCCGGCGGTGTTCGAGCCGGGACGCGGCATCGACGTGCGCCCGCATCCGCACATCGGCCTGGCGACGGTGACGTTCCTGTGGCAGGGCACCATCAGCCATCGCGACACGCTCGGCTCCGACCAGGACATCACCCCCGGCGACGTCAACTGGATGACCGCCGGGCGCGGCATCGCCCATTCCGAGCGCACGCCGGCCGCGCTGCGCGAGCACGAACAGCCCGTGCACGGCATGCAGACCTGGGTGGGCCTGCCGCAGCGCGACGAGGAGACCGATCCGGCCTTCCATCACCACCCCGCCGCGACCCTGCCGCGCATCGAGCGCGGCGGCGCGCTGCTGCGGCTGATCGCCGGGCGCGCCTATGGCGAGGAATCGCCGGTGCGCGCCTTCAGCGAGATCCTCAACGTGGCCATCGACCTGGCGCCCGACGCCGAGGCCGCCATCGACGACAGCCACGTCGAGCGCGCGCTCTACGTCCTCGACGGCGAGGCGCAGCTGGACGGCGCCGACATCCCGCCGCGGCACCTGGTGGTGCTCGACCGCGGCAGCCGCGCCGTGCTGCGGGCGAAGACGCCGCTCAAGGCGATGCTGTTCGGCGGCGAACCGCTCGACGGCCATCGCCACATCTGGTGGAACTTCGTGTCCTCGTCCAAGGACCGCATCGAGCAGGCCAAACAGGACTGGCGCGACGGCCGCTTCGGCAAGATCGCCGGCGACGACGAGTTCATCCCGCTACCGGATCGCTGAGACCCCCGCCCCCGCGCCCCGCCCCGGGGNTGTCCTCGTCCAAGGACCGCATCGAGCAGGCCAAACAGGACTGGCGCGACGGCCGCTTCGGCAAGATCGCCGGCGACGACGAGTTCATCCCGCTACCGGATCGCTGAGACCCCCGCCACGGCGCCGCGCGCCGTGGCGGGGACGGCGGTCAGACCGCCAGCGTCTGCCGCTGTTCGCGCTCGGGCTGCGCTTGCGCGGCAGGCAGCTGCGCCAGCTGTGCGGCGCTCTGCTCCATCGGCTGGGTGCGCGCCTGCTCGGCGTCGACCAGCACGCGGCGGTGCCCCGGATCGCGCAGGTCGCCCTCGATCAGGAAGAAGCCGCTGCCGCTGCGGTCGGGCACCAGGTGGTCGATCTGCTCCAGGCCGCCTTTCCTCGCCGCCAGCGCCGCGCTGGCGGCGGTGTTGTGCATGTCCCGCTCGCCCTGCAGGCCGAGCGCCGCGGCGTCGGTGTTGCGCAGGCCCTGCAGCGACTGGTCGAACAGGGCGAAGCCGGGATGCGCCGGATTGTCGAGCGGCGGCGCGGCGGGCGCGGGCGCGCCCTCGCCGGCGATGCGCATCCTGCCCTCGCCGCTCACCCATTCCGGGTGCGCCTGGGTCATGCCGGCGATCACCGCGTCGATGTAATGGTTCTTGACGTCGTGCTTGAGGTCGCTGATCGGATTGATGCGCTGCCAGAAGCTTTGCGGGTTCGGGTCGGGCAGCTCGATCTTGTGCCCGATCGCGTCCGGCATCGCCCATTTCAGCGGGATGCTGTGCTCCTGCAGGTCGGTAAGGATCTCGTTCTTCACCGCGTAGCGGCGGATCTGGCCTTCCTCGGCGTAGGCTTTCACCGCATCCGGATCCAGCCCCAGGCGGCGGATGGTGTTGTCGTGCAGGCCGGAGCCGTTGAAGGTGACCGCGGGAATACCGCTGGCCACCGAAGCGGCCGTGGCCAGGCCGCCGCCGAGCGAATGCCCGGTGATCACCACCTGGTCGCCGAAGGCGGCGCGCGCTTCCTTGCCCAGGGCCATGGCCTGGTTGTACTGCGCGTCCTCGAAGCCCAGCCCCTGCCGGAAATTGGTCAGCCAGTCCTTGCCCTCGTCGGTGCCGGAGAACGCCAGCACGTAATGGCCCTTGCCGTCGCCGTAGATCAGCGAGCGGAAACCGGAGTTCTCGTCCTGCAGCTTGCTCGGGTCGATGCCGGCGCCGGTCAGCTCCTCGTCGCTCAGCACGCTCCAGCCGTCGACATTGGACGGACGGTCGCGTCCGTAGTGATCGTCGTAGAGGTCGGCCATCAGCCGCGCGAGCGTCAGGTCGACCGGCCGGGCGTCCTGGCCGCGCACCTGCGAGGCGAACGAGGGCCCGTCCGCGGGCATGGCGATGCTGTCTTGCTGGCTCATCCTGATTTCCCCTTATGTCCTTGCGTTGTCGAGAAGAAAATCATCACTGCCGGCGGCCGGGCGGCCGCCGGAAGCATCAGCCCCCTTCCACCGTGATGCCGTGTTCGCGCAGCCAGGCCCGTACGGCCTCGCGATCGCGCCGGCTCTCGTCCGTGAGCAGGTTGACGGGGGTCATGTCGAGGTAGCGCTGGAACGTGGCGCCTTGCGCGTTGCGCGCGGCCGGGTCGGCGCCGGCCCGGAGCAGTTCGAGCGCGTGCCCGGATTCGTTGATCTTGCCGGCCACGTGCAGCGGCGTGTTGCCCAGGCGGTCGGCGCGATTGGGATCGGCGCCGGCGGCCAGCAGCGCCTTGAACTGGAGGGGACGCTCGCCCATCAGCGCGGTGCTCAGCGGCGTGGCGCCGGTCTGGCCATGCGGCGTGTCGGGGTTGGCGCCGTGCGCCAGCAGCGTCTGCAGGTAGATGGGATCCTTGGCCATCGCGGCCAGGTGCACCGCGTTGCTGCCGTCGATGCCCGGCTCGGCGGGATCGGCGCCCGCGACGAGCAGCGCGTTCAGGCCCTTCGGGCTCTGGTTGAGGATGGCCCACTCCAGCAGCGTGACGTTCTTGTCGCCGTGGGCGCGCAGGTCGGCGCCCTGGGCCAGGCGCTGCACGCGCGCGGCATCGCCCTCGGCGACCGCTTCGGCCAGCTCGGCGGCCCGCGGGTCGGCGAAGACCTGGTGAACATCGACTTCCGACATCTTCGACTCCTCCTGAGCACAGCCCGAAGCGGCCAGCAACGCCAGCATCATCAGCATGGTCGTTGGCAAGGGACGACACGGATGGCAGGCCATGGCCGCTCGCTCTTGCTCCCCGCGCAGCCTCCTGCCGCGACGTCCCGAGCATAACAGGATTCCGCGGATGCGCGCCAATGTGACGTCCTTCACATAACAGCTACAATCCTCGCACTAGCTTGCTTGGGTTTCGCATCGGCCGCCTTGCGGCCTCCTTCCACATTTCCACGGGGACATCTGCGATGCAATTGACGAAACGGTTGGCGGCCGAGTTCCTCGGCACCTTCTGGCTGGTGCTGGGCGGCTGCGGCAGCGCGGTGCTGGCCGCGAAATTCGGCGGCGACGGCAATCCGCTCGGCATTGGCCTGCTCGGCGTGTCGCTGGCCTTCGGCCTGACGGTGCTCACCGGCGCCTACGCCTTCGGCCACATCTCCGGCGGCCACTTCAATCCCGCCGTCAGCTTCGGCCTGTGGGCCGGCGGACGCTTCCCGCTCAAGGACCTGGTGCCGTACATCGTGGCCCAGGTGCTCGGCGCCATCGTCGCGGCCTGGGTGCTGTACCAGATCGCCAGCGGCACCGGCGGCTTCTCCATCGACCCGACCTCGGCCGGCGCCTTCGCCACCAACGGCGTGGGCGCGTTCTCGCCGGGCGGCTATTCGCCCGCGGCCGGCTTCCTCACCGAGGTGGTGCTGACGGCGGTGTTCCTGATCGTGATCATGGGCGCCACCCATGCCCGCGCGCCGGCCGGCTTCGCGCCGATCGCGATCGGCCTGGGCCTGACCCTGATCCACCTGATCAGCATCCCGGTGACCAACACCTCGGTGAATCCGGCCCGCTCCACCGGCGTGGCGGTGATCGTCGGCGGCGCGGCGGTCCAGCAGCTGTGGCTGTTCTGGGTGGCGCCGATCCTCGGCGGCCTGATCGGCGGCATCATCTACCGCTGGCTGGGACGCGACTGAGCGCTGCCGCATTCGCGGTCGAACGAAGGCGCGGACCGGTTCCGCGCCTTCGTCTTGATGGGGCAGCCGAAGACCGCGCTTGCGCGGACGGCTAGTCCAGCAGCTTGCGGATCAGATCCAAGTACAGGTCCGGCAGCGCTTCCAGGTCGGCCACGGCGACGTGCTCGTCGACCTTGTGGATGCTGGCGTTGACCGGCCCGACCTCGATGCACTGCGCGCCCAGCGGCGCGATGAAGCGCGCATCCGAGGTGCCGCCACCGGTGCTCTCCTCCGGCGCGCCGCCGGCGTATCGCGCCAGCACGTCGCGCGCGGCCGCGCGCAGTGGGCCCTCCGGCGTGTAGAACGGCTCGCCGCCGCGATGCCAACGGACGGCGTAGTCCAGCTTGTGCGCGCGCAGGACCGCCTCGCATTCGGCTTCCAGCCGCGGCGCGTCCCAGCGCGGGTTGTAGCGCAGGTTGAACAGCACCTGCAGCTCGCCGGGAATCACGTTGTTGGCGCCGGTGCCGGCATGGACGTTGCTGATCTGCAGGCTGGTCGGCGGAAACGTTTCGTAGCCCTCGTCCCAGCGGCGCGCGGCCAGCTCGGCCAGCGCCGGCAGCGCCTCGTGGATCGGATTGCGCGCCTTCTCGGGATAGGCGACGTGGCCCTGGACGCCCTTCACAGTCAGCGTCGCCGACAGCGTGCCGCGGCGTCCCACGCGCAGCAGGTCGCCGAGCCGCGCCTTCGAGGACGGCTCGCCGGTAATGCACCAGTCGATGCGCTCGCCGCGCTCGCGGAAGGTCTCGGCCACGCGGCGCACGCCGTCGATGGCATCGCCCTCCTCGTCCGAGGTGAGCAGCAGCGCCACCGTGCCCGGATGGTCCGGCCGCTCCGCCACGAAGCGTTCCAGCGCCACCACGAAGGCGGCCACGCTGCCCTTCATGTCGGCCGCGCCGCGGCCGTACAGCACGCCGTCGCGGATCTCCGGGGCAAAGGGGTCGCTGGTCCAGGCCTCGCGCGGCCCGGACGGCACCACGTCGGTGTGCCCGAGCAGCACCAGCACCGGCCCGCCGCTGCCGTGCGTGGCCCAGAGATTGTCGACCTCGCCGTAGCGCAGGCGCTCGCAGGCGAAGCCGGCGCGTTGCAGGCGCTCGGCGAGCAGCGCCTGGCATCCGGCGTCCTCGGGCGTCACCGAGGCGCGCGCGATGAGGCTGCAGGCCAGCTGCAGGACGTCGGTCATGGCGATGTCCGGTGCGCGCTCAAAGGCCGAACCGCTTCTTGAAGTCGTTGTCGCTGAAGCCCTGCGTGACCGTGCCGTCGTCGGTCACCACCACCGGACGGCGGATCAGCTGCGGGTACTCGCGCAGCAGCAGCTTCCACTCGGCCTCGGAACCGGGCGTCTTGCGGCCCTCGGGCAGCTGCCGCCAGGTCGTGGAGGACTTGTTGACCAGCGTATCGAATCCCCCGGCCTGGCGCGCCCACTCCACCAGCGTATCCGGCGTGGGCTTGTGGTCGCGGTAGTCCACGAAGGTATAGGCGACGCCGAAGCGGTCCAGCCATTTCGTCGCCTT
This sequence comes from Luteimonas aquatica, assembly GCF_022662575.1. Classification (GTDB taxonomy): domain Bacteria; phylum Pseudomonadota; class Gammaproteobacteria; order Xanthomonadales; family Xanthomonadaceae; genus Luteimonas; species Luteimonas aquatica. Next base: position 885,298 of record NZ_JALBFU010000001.1, read on the forward strand.
CTTGCAGGTGTCGCAATTCTTCAGGCCGTACAGCGTGGTCATTCTCTGTTTCCCATCTTCGGAGCGTCCATGCCGCCATCCATGGCGGCGCGGCGCAGGCTTCGGGTCGTCCGGTCAGGCCGCGAACCGCGCCGGCGGCGCGGTTCTCCCTGGCCGGCCGTTGGCCGCGTGACGCGGTGCGTCAAGCGGCCAACCCGCGCAGCAGATCGTTCACCGACGTCTTGGCGCGCGTCTTGGCATCGACCTGCTTGACGATCACCGCGCAGTACAGCGAGTGGGTGCCGTCCTGCGCCGGCAGCGAACCCGCCACCACCACGCTGCCCGGCGGCACGACGCCATAGGAGATCTCCTTGGTGGCGCGGTTGTAGATGCGGGTCGACTGCCCCAGGAACACGCCCATGCCGATCACGCTGTGGTGGCCGACGATCACGCCCTCCACCACCTCGGACCGGGCGCCGATGAAGCAGTGGTCCTCGATGATGGTCGGCGTGGCCTGCAGCGGCTCGAGCACGCCGCCGATGCCGGCGCCGCCGGAGATGTGGCAGTGCTTGCCCACCTGCGCGCAGGAGCCGACCGTCGCCCAGGTGTCGACCATGGTGCCCGCGCCGACATGCGCGCCGATGTTGACGAAGCTCGGCATCAGCACCACGTCCTTGCCGATGTGCGCGCCGCGCCGCGTCACCGCGCCGGGCACCACGCGCACGCCGAGCTTGCGGAAGGCCGGCTCGTCGAAGCCGGCGAAGCGCGCCGGGATCTTGTCCCAGAACGGCGCCGGATCGGCCTCGACGACTTCCATCTCCTGGGTGCGGAAGTACAGCAGCACCGCCTTCTTCAGCCACTCGTTGACGCTCCAGCCGCCCTTGCCGTCCGGCTCGGCGACGCGGAACTCGCCGTTCTCCAGGCCGTCGATCACCCGTTCCACCGTCGGCCGCGTGGAGCCGTCGATCTCGTCGGGGGTGAGCATCGTGCGCCGCTCCCAGGCGCTTTCGATCATGAACTTCAGCTCGTCGACGCCCGGCGCCTTGGGTTCGGCCTTCTTCCTGGCCGTCTTCTTCTTCGCGGAGGCCGGCGTGGCCTTCTTTGCGGGACTCATGGGGGGGATTCTCCGTCGATGTGAACGAGCAATGCGGTGTGCAGGGCCGCGCAGGCGGTTTCGTCCAGCGCGCGGTTGCCGGTGTCGCTGATGCGGAACACGTCCTCGGCGCGTTCGCCGAACGTGGCGATGCGCGCGTCGTGCACGCGCACGCGCTGGCTGCGCAGGGCGTGGGCGATATCGGCCAACAGGCCCGGACGGTCGTTGCAGATCAGGCTGAGCACGGTGTTGCGGCCGTCGACGGCGGCGTCGAAGCTGATCCGCGGCGCGAGGCGGAAATGCCGCAGGTGGCGCGGCTGCGCGCGGCGCGCCGGCTGGATGCGCTCCAGCGGACCGTCGAGCGCCTCGCGCAGCCGGCGTTCGATCGCGCCCAGGTCGGGCGCGACGCGCGTGTCGCTCGGCAGCACCTGGAAATTGTCGAAGATGGTCTCGCCCGGCCCGTCCAGGGCGCGCGCCTGCTGGATGGCCAGGCCGAGGCGGTCGAGCGTGATGACGATCGCCGCGAACAGGCCGTCGCGGTCGGGCGAGTGCACGAACACTTCCAGGGCGTGGTCGCCGGCGGCCAGCGAGCGCACCGCCACCGCGGCCTGGCCGGGTCGGCAGCCGCGCAGTGCCAGCGCCTGCCAGGCGATCTGGTCGGGACGCGCGCGCAGGAAGCTGTATTCGGGAAACCGCCGGAACAGCGCGTCGATCTCCTGGAAGCCGACCTGCTGCAGCGCCAGCAGGCGGCGCGTCTCGGCGCGCGTCTCCTCGATGCGCTCGGCGGCGGCCACCGGATGCTCCAGCCCCTGGCGCAGGGCCAGCCGGGTGGAAATGCGCAGGTCGGCCAGCAGGCGATCCTTCCAGGCGTTCCACAGCTTGGGCGAGGTGCCGGCGATGTCGGCGCAGGTCAGCAGGTACAGGTAATCCAGCCGCTCGCGCTCGGCCACCTCGGCGGCGAAGCGATGGATCACCGCCGGATCGGAGATGTCCTGCTTCTGCGCCGTCACCGACATCAGCAGGTGCTTGCGCACCAGCCACTCGACCAGCGCGGTATCGCTCTCGGACAGGCCGTGCGCCTGGCAGAACGCGCGCGCGTCGTCGGCGCCCAGCTCGGAATGGTCGCCGCCGCGCCCCTTGGCGATGTCGTGGAACAGGCCGGCGAGCAGCAGCAGTTCGGGCCGGCGCAGCGTCGGCCAGACCTCGTGCGCCATCGAGAAGCGCTCGTCGGCGCCTCCGGAGGAGAACGCGGCGAGGTTGCGCAGCACGGCCAGCGTGTGCTGGTCGACGGTGTAGACGTGGAACAGGTCGAACTGCATGCGCCCGGACACCTGCGCGAATGCCGGCAGCCAGCGCCCGAGCACGCCCAGCCGCGCCATGCGCTCGAGCGTCTTCACCGGCTGCGGGCCGCGCAACAGTGCCATGAACGCCTCGCGCGAGGCGGGCGCCGTCTGGTCGTAGGCCGGCAGCTTCGGCAGCGCCTCGGCCAGCGCGCGCGCCGTCTGCGAGTGCAGGCCGCGCAGGCCGTCGTGCGCGGCCCAGGCCGCGAACAGCGCGAACACCTCGTCGATGCGCTCGTGCGGCCAGTGCGCATCGCTGGCCGCAAGGTAATCGCGGCGCGACTCGAAGCGCGCGCCCGCAGGCAGCGTGTCCAGCGGCGTCGGCGCCGCGGCGCCGTCGAAATGCTCCTCGAAACGCTGCAGCAGGCGCTCGCTGATGCGGCGCACGATCGCCGCGCTGCGGTAGAAGCCCTGCATCATCTGTTCGACGCCGAGGTTCTGCGCGTCGTCGGCGTAGCCCAGGCGCGCGGCCAGCGCCTTCTGGTAGTCGAAGCCCAGGCGCTCCTCGTGGCGCCCGGCGATCAGGTGCAGGCCATAGCGCAGGCGGCCGTGATTGCGCCGCTCGCGCTCCAGCGCCGTGGCCTCGTCGGCGCCGAGGTGGCCGAGACCGATCAGCGGTTCGAGCTCACGCACGCCGAAGCTGCGCAGCGCCATCCAGCCGAGCGTCTGCAGGTCGCGCAGACCGCCGGGCCCGTCCTTGAGGTTGGGCTCGAGATTGTCGGAAGTGTCGCCGAAACGGGCATGGCGCCTGCGCTGCTCCTCCACCTTGGCAAGGAAGAACTCGCGCGCCGGCCACGCCTTGTCGGGGGCGATGGCCTCGGCGAGCGCCGCGCGCTCGGCATCGCGCGCCGCCAGCGGGCGCGCTTCCAGCAACGCGGTGAGGACGGTCTGGTCGGCCGCCGCCTGCGTGCACTGCGCCAGCGAGCGCACGGCATGGCTGGCCTGCAGGCCGGCGTCCCAGAGCGAGGCGAAGAAGCGCGACAGGCGCTCGCCGCAGGCGTGCTGGACGCTTTCTTCGGCGAGCACCAGCAGATCGATGTCCGACTGCGGAAACAGCTCGCCGCGCCCATATCCGCCGACCGCGAACAACGCCGGCAGGGCTTCGGCGCCGCTCTCGGCATGACGCTCGCCGCGCACGCAGCGCGCCCAGGCCTGGCGGATCAGCTCGTCCACGGCGCGCGCGCGCAGCGCCACCAGCCTTTCGACGCGCTCGCCCTGGTCGAAGCGCTTGGCCAGCCGCGCGTCGGTCTGGGCCAGCGCGGCGCGCGCCTGCTGCGCCCATTGCGTCTCCGCGCCCGTCGAGGCGGCCTCGTCGGAGACGTCGATGCTCATGCCGTCCGGACGCCGGCGCGCCGGCGCGCCGGGACGGCGCCGCCGTCAAAGGTCATTGTCGTCGCCCGGCAGCCGGGTGAGGATCTCCACGCCAGTCTCGGTCACCGCCACGGTGTGTTCCCACTGCGCCGACAGCTTGCGGTCCTTGGTGACCACCGTCCAGCCGTCGGGCAGCACCTTGGTATAGCGCGACCCCTCGTTGATCATCGGCTCGATCGTGAAGGTCATGCCCGGGCGCAGCACCACGCCGTCGCCCGGACGGCCGTAGTGCAGCACCTGCGGCTCGTCGTGGTAGACCTTGCCGATGCCGTGGCCGCAATACTCGCGCACCACGCTGAAACGCTCGCCCTCGGCGTAGCTCTGGATGGCATGGCCGACGTCGCCGAGCGTGGCGCCCGGCTTCACCGCGCGGATGCCGCGGAACATCGCCTCGCGCGTCACCTCCACCAGCCGCTTGGCCATCACCGACGGGGTGCCGACGTAGTACATGCGGCTGCTGTCGCCGTGCCAGCCGTCCTTGATGACGGTGACGTCGATGTTGACGATGTCGCCCTCGCGCAGCACCTTCGACTCGTTCGGGATGCCGTGGCAGATGACGTTGTTGACCGAGGTGCAGATGGTCTTCGGGTAGCCCCGGTAGCCCACGTTGGCGGGGATCGCCTGCTGCACGTTGACGATGTGGTCGTGGCAGATGCGGTCCAGCGCCTCGGTGGTGACGCCGGGCTTCACGTGCGGGGCGACGATCTGCAGCACCTCGGCGGCCAGGCGGCCGGCGACGCGCATCTTCTCGATCTCGTCGGGGGTTTTCGATTGGATGGACATGACGGGAATTATCGCCGATCGCGCGGCGCCTGAACGGAGGGCGCCTGCCGTAGCCGTCTGCAGCCGGCGCCCCGACCGAAACTGCGCGATCGGCGGAGGCAGCTGGATGCATCACGGCGGAGCAAATCATTAAAATTTTGTCAAAAAGTGACATCGGTCGAACGAACAGCCGGACCGCCCTGTCGCCCGGCAGCGCAGCGAGAATACCGGCACTCCGGCCCCTACCAGCAGCGTAAGCCCCGTTTCGCTTCAAAAAAATCAACGGCTTATGACGTTTGCGTCACCTTTTCTTGTCAAAATCTTCATGTTCGGTTTCAGACACTCCGTTCCTGAATTCGCCCCGGGTCGTGCTCACCGTCAATCGAAAGCCCTGGCATGCAACCTGCTTCGGTTTCGGTGGCCGGCAATCCCGCCTGGCTTGCACTTCGGTCCACGCTTCGGAGACTTTTCATGCGCCTGTCGAAATCCGCCCTGCTCGCCACCGCCCTGCTTGCCGTCGGCGGCCAGGCCGCCGCAGCGGACACCACCCAGTTCAACGTCAAGATCATCATCCTCAAGGCCTGCACGATCACCGCCGCGGCCGCCACCGACGTCGATTTCGGCAGCGTAGCCGGCGACTCGACCGCCAACGCCGACGCCCAGGGCAGCGTGACCGCCAAGTGCAGCCCGCTCACCCCGTACAACATCGCCCTCAACGCCGGCCTGAACCCGTCCACGGCCAACGACGTCAACACCCGCCGCATGAAGAACATCGACGGCGCCGTCACCACCAACAACTTCGTCGCCTACCAGCTCTACCAGAACTCCCAGCGCACCACGGTCTGGGGCAGCACGGTCGGCACCAACACGCTCTCGGCCACCGGCACCGGCCTCAACCAGGTCTATCCGGTCTTTGGCCGCGTCGCCAATCCCAGCACCAACAACGCGGCGGCCGGCTCCTATCTCGATACGATCACCGCGACCATCGTCTATTGAGCGGCGCATGATCCGGAACGGCCGCGGCCCGACGACGACGCATGCGCGCCTTCGGGCCCTGGCCGCCGCCCTGCTGTTGCTGGCGGCGGCATGGACCGGCGGCGCGCCGGCGGCGAGCCTGCAGGTCGCGCCCACCTCCCTGACGCTGCAGGGCCGCCAGAACGCCGATGTGCTCTGGCTCAGCAACAGCGGCAAGGAACCGGTGCAGGTGCAATTGCGCATGTTCCGCTGGACCCAGTCCGATGGCGCGGAATCGCTCGATCCCAGCCACGACCTGGTCGTCAGCCCGGCCATGCAGACGCTGCAGCCGGGAGAGAAGCAGGTGGTGCGGATCATCCGCACGGCGCCGCAACCGGTCGCCGCGGAAACCACCTATCGCGTCATCGTCGACGAGCTGCCGAGCGGCGCCCGCGATCGCCAGGGCCTGCAGTTCGTGCTGCGCTATTCGGTGCCGATCTTCGTCGTTCCCGATGCCGCGGCCGGGGCGCCGACGCCCGCGCCGGCGCTCGATGCGCGCCTGCTGGGCAGCGGCGACGGCGAGGCGATCCTCGAAGTCCGCAACCGCGGCACGCAGCATGCGCAGATCGCCGACCTCGCCTACGGCAAGGACGCGGCCTCGGCAGCGCCGGTCACGCCAGGCCTGCTGGGATACGCGCTGGCCGGACAGACCATGCGCTGGCCGCTGAAGTCTCCCGCTTCCCGCTTCACGGGCGGCATCTTCGTCGCGAGGATCAACGGTGCAGCCGCTCTTCAGCCGCTGGCGTTGTCGGCTTCGCCCTGAACTGCTGCTGCCGTCCGCGCTGCTGCTGACGGGGGTGCCGCAGATCGCGGCGGCCGCGGATGCGGACGTCGGCGCGCGGCCGCTGACCGACGTCACGCTCGATCCCGCGCGCCCCCTTGCCGATCCCGACGGCGACGAGGACCTGTATCTGCAGGTCACCCTCAACCGTACCGATACAGGCCGCCTGGCGCACTTCATGCGTTCGCGCGATTCGCTGCGCGCGAGCGTGGCGACGCTGCGCGAGATCGGGTTTGCCCTGCCCGGCCGCCAGCCTGCGGAACTGGTAGCGCTGGACTCGCTGCCGGGACTGTCCGTGCGCTACGACGCGGCGCTGCAGCGCGTCCATCTCGACGCGCCGCTGTCGCTGCTCTCGCTGGACACGACGCTCTTGAATCGGCCCGATGGCATGTCGAGCAGCCCGGCCGGCGCCTCGCCCGGCGCGCTGTTCAACTACGACCTCTACGCAAGCCAGGAGCGCGGCGCCAGCAACCTCGCCGCCACCGCGGAGCTGCGGCTGTTCGGCGTCGGCGCCGGCGTGTTCAGCACTTCGGCGCTCACCCGCACCTATCGCGAAAAGGGCGAAGGCTGGCGCGGCGAGACCGTACGCCTGGACAGCAGCTGGCAATTGTCGTTCCCCGACTCCGCCGTCACGCTGACCCTCGGCGACAGCTACAGCGGCTTTCTCGACTGGACGCGCACGGTGCGCCTGGGCGGCATCCAGATCGGGCGCAACTTCTCCCTGCAGCCGTACCGCATCACCACGCCCCTGCCCGCCTTTCTCGGCGAAGCCGCGGTGCCCTCAGCGGTCGACCTGTACGTCAACGGCATCCGCCAGTACAGCGGCGAAGTGCCGCCCGGCCCGTTCCAGCTGGCGACGGTGCCGGGCATCAGCGGCGTGGGCAACGCGCAGATCGTCGTCACCGACGCCTTCGGCCGCACGCGCAGCATCGATTTCCCCTTCTACGCCACGCAGCAGCTGCTGGCCAAGGGGCTCTCGGACTGGTCGCTGGCCCTGGGCGTGGTGCGCGAGGACTACGGCATACGCTCCTTCTCCTACGGCAACGATCCGGTGGCCAGCGGCAACCTGCGCTACGGCATCAGCGACGACTTCACTTTCGAGGCGCATGCCGAGGGCGGCGGCGGCCTCGCCAGCGCCGGATTGGGCGGACTATGGCTGCTCGGCCGCGCCGGCGTGGCCAGCGCGTCCTACGCGCGCAGCAGCCTGGACGGGTTGCAGGGCGGCCAGACCTCGCTCGGCTACAGCTGGAACAACAACCGCTTCAACCTTTCCCTGCAAAGCCAGCGCACGCACGGCGACTACCGCGACATCGCCTCGCTCTACGGCGTGCCGCCGGCCGAGATCAGCGAGCGCGCCCTGGCCGGCGTCAACCTGTCGCGGCTGGGCAATTTCAGCGCCAGCTATCTGCGGCTGCGCTATCCCGACCAGGAGGACACGCGCTACGCCGGCGTGTTCTGGACGCAGACCTTCGATCGCGGCTGGGCGGCGAACCTGTCGTACAACCAGAACCTGGACGACCACGACGACCGCACGCTCTATCTGGGCGTCAGCATCGCGCTCGGCGACGAGCGCCAGGCCAGCGTGTCCTTCCAGCGCAACGGCCGGCGCGACAACGCCGTGCTCGACGTTTCCAAGCCGGTGCCGGGCGACGGCGACATCGATCGCGGCTACGGCTGGCGCCTGCAGGCGCGCGGCGGCGACGACGGCGAGGGCGGACTGGCGGAGGTCGGCTGGATTTCCCCGGTCGGCCGCTACGGTGCCGGCGTCGCCAGCTTCGACGGCCACGCCTACGGCTACGCCAGCGCCAGCGGCAGCCTGGTGTGGATGGGGGGCCATGCCTTCGCGGCGCGCAGCATCACCGACGCCTTCGCGGTGGTCTCCACCGACGGCATCGCCGGCGTGCCGGTGAAGCTGGAGAACCGCCTGGTGGGCCGCACCGACGCCGACGGCATGCTGCTGGTCACGCCGCTGCAGGCCTGGCAGGACAACAAGCTCTCGATCGATCCGCTCGACCTGCCGGCCAACCTGCGCATCGACCGCGTCGACGTCCTGGCCGCGCCGCGCGACCGCTCGGGCGTCGGCGTTCGCTTCGGCCTGACGCCGGTGCGGGCGGCCGTGCTCGTCCTGCGCGACGCCTCCGGCGCGCCGCTGCCGCTGGGCAGCCGGGTGCACGCGCCCGGCTCGGCCGAGCCGGCGGTGGTGGGCTACGACGGCGAGACCTACCTCGACGCGCTCCAGCCGCACAATCGCCTGCGCATCGATTTCCCGGAAGGCGGCGGCTGCGCCGTGGACTTCGATTATCCGTCCGGCCAGCCCTCGATTCCCCGCATCGGACCGTTGCAGTGCGCGAAGGAGCCCTCGCCATGACGATATCCGCATCCTGCCTGCGCGCGGCGCTGTCCCTGCTCCTGCTCGCAGCAGGCGCGGCGTGGCTGCCGGCCGCGAGCGCCGCCACCAATTGCAGCGCCACCTCCTCCACCCTGGCCTTCGGCAATGTCTCCACCAGCACCAACACGGACACCTCGACGACCTTCACCGTGACGTGCTCCTCGTCCGGCCTCACCCTCAGCCTCGCCGGCAGAACCCGGGTCCGGTTGTGCCTGAACATCGGCGATGGCGCGCAGGGCGGCGGCAATTTCAATCCCAGGCGCATGACCAGCACCCTGGACGCGCTGCAGTTCCAGATGTACACCGATCCGGCACGCTCCCAGATCTGGGGTTCGCGGCTGGTCAGCAGCATTCCTACTCCGCTGCTGCTGGACATGGAATATCCCGTGAGCGTGCTTACCGGCATCGGCAGCGGCAGCACCACGGTCACGATCTATGGGCGCGTCCCCGGGGCGCAGACCTTCTTCGCCGGCATCTACGGCAATGCCTTCTCCGGCAACCACACCTCGATGGACTACCGCTTCGACGAGCCGTCCTTGCTGGGCGGCTCCAGCTATCCGGCCAGTTGCACCAGCGGCGGCGACGGCGGCACGAGCGTGAACGGCGCGTTCCCGATCACGACTTCCGCCCGGGTGCCCGCGAGTTGCCGGGCCTATGCCACCACCGACCTGGACTTCGGCAGCGTTCCCGGCGTGATCGACAGCGCGATCGATCAGACCTCGACCATCGGCCTGACCTGCACCGGCCGCACCAGCTGGCTGATCGGCCTCAACGACGGCCAGAACGCCAGCGGCGGCATCCGCCGCATGCGCCAGGGGACGACGGCGAACTATGTCTCCTATGACCTCTACCAGGACGTCGGCCGCACCCAGCGCTGGGGCAACGGCGGCACCGACAGCGTCCTGGGCACCGGGACCGGCGCGGCGCAGACACTGGTGGTCTATGGCCGCGTTCCGCCCGCGCAGGCGCCGGCAGCCGGCAGCTACAGCGACGTCATCACCGTCACCATCACCTATTGAGTGGCCGGTCGCGCGACGGACGGCACCGCGCCTGCCGGCGTTGGCGCCGCTCGGCCTCGTCCCGCACGGTCCTACTGCAGGACGTAGCCGGCCAGCTGCCAGGTTCCGGGCGCTTCCTGGCGATAGGTGGTGATGAGTTCCGTTCCCACCTGACCCGACGCGAACTGGACGGCGAAGCGCACACTGATGTAATCGCCCGGTGGCGGGGTTCCCGGTTCGGCGACGCCGCCCTGCGGCGCGCCGATGGCCTGCCGCACCACCGAAATCCAGGCACGCGCCTGCGGGCGTCCCCGGGTGGGTATGCCTGGCCGGTCTGCTTGGCGAAGGCGTCCTTGGCGATCAAGCGCTTGAACACCGGCGAACTTGCGTGAATTTCAAGAAACGGTTAACATGAACAGGTTCGATCGGCAGTTTTTCGCCGGCCGACCGCCGACACCGGGCGTCAACCGGTGAATCCACACCCTTCGCACACCACCGCACCGGGGTGTCCACTGGTCTGAGTACCGGCGGATCTGGCTGCGGCGCGCAGGGGAGGCCCAACCCCGGAATTGTCTTGCACAGGTTGCTCTGCAAGAGCCCGCGCACTCCCATCGTGCGGACTCGAATCAATGCAAAGCCCGCTGTGCCGGCGATTCCCCATCAGGAGTTACCAAGCAATGCCCCAGATCACCATGCGCCAGATGCTGGAAGCCGGCGTGCATTTCGGCCACCAGACCCGCTACTGGAACCCCAAGATGGCGCCGTACATCTTCGGTGCCCGCGGCAAGATCCACATCATCAACCTCGAGAAGACCGTGCCGCTGTTCGGCGACGCGATGAACTTCATCTCCGCGATCGCGCAGAAGCGCGGCATGATCCTCTTCGTCGGCACCAAGCGCAGCGCGCGCGAGGCGATCAAGGAAGAGGCCGAGCGTTGCGGCATGCCGTACATGACCCAGCGCTGGCTGGGCGGCACGCTGACCAACTTCCGTACCGTGAAGCAGTCGGTCTCGCGCCTGAAGGAGCTGGAAGCCGGCGAAACCGACGGCACCTTCCAGAAGCTGGTCAAGCACGAAGTGCTGGGCCTGCGCCGCGAGCGCGAGAAGCTCGACGCCTCGCTCGGCGGCATCAAGGACATGAACCGCCTGCCCGACGCCCTGTTCGTGATCGACATCGGCCATGAAGACATCGCCATCAAGGAAGCCAAGAAGCTCGGCATCCCGGTGATCGCGGTCGTCGACACCAACTACGATCCGGCCCTGGTCGACTACGCCATCCCGGGCAACGACGACGCCATCCGCGCCGTGCAGCTCTATGCCCGCGCCGCCGCCGACGCCGTGCTGGAAGGCAAGGCCGCCGCGCCGAACGTCGCCAGCGTGCGCGAGGACGAGTTCGCCGAAGGCGAGGAAGGCGACAAGTCGCGCCGCGCCCCGGCCAAGAAGGCGCCGGCCAAGAAGGCCGCCGCGCAGTCCGAAGCCGAAGAGGCTCCGGCCGCCGAGTAATCGGCGCGTCACGCGGCCGCGCGATAGTGCGCGGCTGCGCCACGGCCGTCTCCATCGCCGAACGCGCCGCAGGCGCCCCGGCCATGCGCCGGCGCGGAGCCCACCCGCTCCCCGCCCGCGCGAAGCAGACGGCTCTCATCGCCGGCCGCCCTGGTGCGGCCGCTCACGAATACCGAAACATATCGAGGTCCACAATGGCTGAAATCACCGCTTCCCTGGTCAAGGAACTGCGCGAGCGCACCGGCGCCGGCATGATGGAGTGCAAGAAGGCGCTGACCGAAAACAACGGCGACATCGACGCCGCCGCCGAGTGGCTGCGCAAGTCGGGCCTGGCCAAGGCCGACAAGAAGGCCGGCCGCGTCGCCGCCGAGGGCCGCATCTCCTCCGCGCAGGACGGCGGCAAGGCCGTGCTGGTGGAAATCAACTCCGAGACCGACTTCGTCGCCAAGGACGGCAACTTCGTTGCCTTCACCGACGAGGTCGCCAAGACCGCGCTCGACAGCGGCGCCCAGGACGCCGAGGCGCTGAAGGCCGCCAAGACTTCCGGCGGCAACACCGTCGAGGAAGCGCGCGCGCTGCTGATCGCCAAGGTCGGCGAGAACGTGCAGGTGCGCCGCCTGGCCCGCATCGACAGCGCCAACAATGTCGCCGCCTACGTGCACGGCGGGCGTATCGGCGTGCTGGTCGAGGTCAAGGGCGGCGACGCCGAACTGGCGCGCGGCCTGGCCATGCACATCGCGGCGATGAACCCGCCGCACAACAAGGCCTCCGATGTCCCGGCCGACTTCATCGCCAAGGAAAAGGAAATCGAGCTGGCCAAGATGTCCGAGAAGGACAAGGCCAAGCCGGCCGAGATCCTGGAGAAGATCATCGGCGGTAAGATCGCCAAGATCGTCAACGAGGTCACCCTGTACGGCCAGCCCTACGTGCTCGACACGGACAAGAACGTCGAGGCCGTGCTCAAGGCCGCCGGCGCGGACGTCGTCTCCTTCCAGCGCCTGGCCGTCGGCGAAGGCATCGAGAAGGTGGTCGAGGACTACGCCGCCGAAGTGATGAAGCAGGCCGGCCTGGCGTAACCGCCGACCGACATCGCTCGACACCGGAAGCCGCGGTCATCCGCGGCTTCTTTTTTGGGCGTCGCTACGTCTTCTTGTCCGGCGTGACGGGTGGCGCGACAGGCGCCGCCTGCTTCGCATCCGGAATCGCCTGCAGCTTGTCCTCCACCCGCACCGGCACCGGCGAGGACGCCTCCAGCACTTCGCCGATCTGCGCCGAAGTCACCTTCTCGGCGACCGAGGCGGTCAGTTTCTCCATCCAGCCCAGCGTACAGGTGGAAGCGTAGAAGTTGATCCGCGATTGCGCCTGGGCGACATTGCCGACCTGGGCCGTGCTCAGGCTGTCGAGCAATTGTCCGCGCGCCTTGCGGAAGAGATCGTAGTTCTTCCTCACGCTCTCGGACGGCATGTACGCCGTCGAGTAGTTGCGAAAGAGGTTGTCCGCGAAAGCGAAGCCGCCGGCGGTCAGCGAAACGATCTGCGCCGAGTTCTTCAACAGCCCCAATCCGAGTGCCGCCAGGCCGCCGACGTCCGAGGTGGTGCTGCGCGCGAAGCGCTGGTGGTTCTCGGCATTGCCGAGCTGTCCCAGGTAGACGGCGCAATAGACATCGGACAGGGCGAGCCCCAGGTGCAGGTAGCGCTGCAGGTCCGCGCTGGCCGGCGCCGGGGCCCAGGCCTTGCGCTCGGCATCCTGGAAATTGCCGATCAGCTGCGAAGGATCGCCGTAGTAGCGCAGCACGTCGTGATCCTTGCTGGCGATGTCGACGGACGTGGAGACCGCAAGCGGCCCGATGTCGGGCCGCGCGTCGCGCACGGCCATGGCGCTGCAGCCGGACAGCCACAGGGCGCCCAGCAAGACGATCGTTCGAATGTGCATCTCTCCCCCCAGGAGATCGTTTTGACGGAACTTCCACCTCGATAGAGTCAACGCAGTCCGGCGGGCAAAGCAGACATCGCCGCGGACGCGCCGTTTCCCCGACGCCGCGCCCGCATCCCGCCTGGCGCGATTATGCGGCGGCGCCGGCTGCCCGGACGCGGAAATGCGTCGCGAAACGCCGGCAAGAATCCCGGCACGCGCGCCGGAGACGCAAACAAAAAGGCCCCCGCCGAGGCGGGGGCCTGTTGGTGGCGACCGGACCGGCGCGGATCAGGGGCCGCCGGGCGTGGGCGCGGACTGCGTCGGCTGCGGCTGCTGGCGCGTCTGCGCCTCCTGCGTCTGGCGCTGCATCTCGGCGCTGATCTGCTGCTGGCTTTGCTCCAGCGGCACGGCAGCGGCCTGCTGCCTGTCCACGTAGGTGCGGTTCACGTCGAGCGCGTTGTTCGGGTTGCGCTCGACCGCGATGATGCCCTTGCCGTCGGTGCTGGCCACCACCTCGTCGATCCGCGACATGCCGCGCACCGTCGCCTCGAACGCCACCTGCCCGGCCGCGCGCTGCATCTCGTCGCGGTTCTTGAAGCCGCCGTTCGGGCCCTGCTTTTCCAGCTGCTCGACGGCCTGGCGGTACAGCGGATTGTCGATGCCCGCGCTGCCCCCGTTCTGCGCCGGCTTGTTGACGCCCTCGACCTCGGTGCTGGCGGTGGTCTTGCCTTCGAGCAGGGTGCGGTTGATCGACCCCAGCGTATCCTTGCCGGCGATGCCGTCCACGGCCAGGCCGGGATGCGCGCGCTGGTAGGCCTCCACTGCTTCCTTGGTGTGCTGGCCGTACTTGCCGTCGGTCTCCAGCGGCTGGTTGCGGGCGTCGCGGAAGCCGAGCTGGTTCAGCGTCTTCTGCAGCTCCTCGATGGACTTGCCCTCCTCGCCCTTCTTCAGCATGCCGTCGGCCATCGGATCAGCCGGGGCGCGCGCCGGCTGCGACTGGCCGCCCGGCTGCGTCTGGCTGCCGCCGGGCTGCTGCGCGCCCTCCGGCTGCTGGCGGCCGTTCTGGCCCGGCCACTGCGAACGGGTGATGCGGTCGTTGAGGACGTCGCCCAGATAGCGGCGGAACTGGTCCGGCTCGACCTCGACATGCGCGTGCACGGCCTTGGTGCCGGTGTTGGACTGGGTCACCAGCGGCGCGCCGTACGGCACGAACTGGCCCTCGGTGAAGGGCGAGCTGCCCTTGGCGCCGTGCAGCACGCGGCCGACCAGCTCCCGGTTGCGATCGGTCGGCGGTCCGCTCCAGATATTGATCGTGTTGGAGCTGTCGCCGGTGAACTGCACGTAGCCTTCCACCGGGCTCGGCACCATCATGTTGCGGCTGCCGCGGTCGGTCTGCAGGATCAGGTCCTTCTTCACCAGCGGGATGCCGTCCTTGTCGCCGACGAAGGAGACCTCCTCCATCGCGCCCTCGACCACGCGGCCCGTGCGCGGGACGCCCTTGCTGTTGCGTTCCATCAGGTCCGGGTCCTGCGTGCGCTCGGCGCGCGCATTGGAATTCGGATGATGGATCTTCAGAAGATCGTACGCCTGCGCGCCGGTCATCCCGTGCGGGACGGTGCGGTTGCTGCTGACGTTTCCATACGGCTCGATTACTGTGATGCGATCGTTCGGCATGAGTAATGCTCCATTCCTTGAAGTGAAATTAAGTGGTGTCCGTTCCGGCCTTGCGCCAGCCGCGGACCGGCATCAGGGTGCGGCGACAGGATCCGCGGTCATCCTCCAGCAGCCCCGGTAGGGTTCGAATCGGTAGGAAATCCCCTCGACGTCGTCGGGAATGCCGACGAGATAGGCGCCGCCAGCCTCCGGCTTGATGTCCAGCGTGATCGGATCGGGCCCCATCTCGCCGGCGCTGTTGACGATGCGGAAGGCGCCGTCGCGGTAGCGGAGGAAGAACTCGTTGTAGTCCTTCGCCGCCACGGCGATCTTCTGCTCGACATAGCCGGCCTCGCCCTGGTCGGACATCTGCGCGACCTGCAGCACCGGCGCCGTGTAGCTGGCGCGGAGCTTCTCGTCGCCCGCGAACGCCTTCAGGAACCCGTTGAAGTCCTTGGCCGGACACTGCCCGCTCGCGGGCGCGGCAGGCGCGGCCGCGAACTTCCAGGACCGCAGGGCGCCGAAGCCCGAGCCGCCCTCCTGCCAGGCAACGCTGAGCACCGCGACCTGCTGGCTGGCCGTATCGGCGAACTGCACCACGCAGGTCTGCGTTTCCGCGCCGCAGGACGCGAGCTCGGGCGTCTGCTCGCACAGATCGCGCCGGGCGCCGAGCCCTTTCCGGCAGCCTTCCCAATCCTGCAGCGGCAACCAGCCTTCCGCCGTCAGCGCATCCCGGGTGTCGGCATAGGAAGCGCCCGCTTTCAGCTTGGCGGCGACCGCCGGCGCGGCCGGGGCCGCTTGTGCCGGCGCTTCCGCCGCCGCCTTCGGTTCCGCCGCCTGCGGTGCCTGGCCCGCCCCGCTGTCGCAGGCGGCCAGGATCATGGGCGCCGACAGCAGGAGCGCGAATCCCTTCGCAGCCATGGGCACGGACAGGGGCGAGCGGAACTTCATGGTCATGGGACGTCCTATTCCTGAGGCGTGGCGGTCGGGCGGGAAGGTCCAGGTCAGGCCGGCAAGGTCGGCCCGGACGACTTCTGCGTTTGCTGCTGGTCGTTCCTGCTCTGCTCCTGCGCGCGCGCCTCGGCATCGAAGCTCTGCAGGCGCTCGGCCACCGGCTGCGCCACCGCCTGCTGCCGGTCCACGTACACGCGCTGGGTATCCAGCGGGTTGTTCGGGTTGGTCTGCGTGGCGATCAGGCCCTGGCCGTTGGTGCTGGGCACCAGCCCGTCGATCCGCTCCAGGCCGCTGACCTTGGCTTCGAAGGCGGTGGTGGCCGCCGCACGCTGCATCTCGTCGCGGTTGCGGAAGCCGCCGTTGGCGCCCAGGCGCTCCAGCTGCGACAGCGCCTGGTTGTAGAGCGGATTGTCGCGCCCCAGTTCGGCGTTGCCCGGCTGCTGCGGCGTGGGCTGGACGGCGCCCTGGCGCTGCTCGCGGCCCGGCACGGTCAGGTAGTCCATCGGGTCGACGGCGCGGCCGTTGCGATGCATCTCGAAATGCAGGTGCGTATCGCCCTGGCGCGGCGTGTTGCCGGTGCGGCCCATGGTGCCGACCTGCTGGCCGGCCTGCACCTGCTGCCCGTCCTCGACGTTGATGTCCTTCAGGTGGAAATAGCGCGTCACCACGCCGTTGCCGTGATCGATGGTCACCGTGTTGCCCGCCGCGCCGTTGTTGGGCTGGACGCGGACGGTACCGCTGCCGTAGGCCACGATCGGATCGCCGACATCGCCCTGGATGTCGACGCCGCGGTGCGTACGCGCGCCGCCGCCGCGCGAGGTGCCGAACTCGCCGCGCCCTTCGCCGGCCTTGTCGGCGCGGTTGATGCCGGTGTTGCCCGGCGCGGGCCAGGTGCCTTCGGCCTGCGCCGGCGGCGCCGGGCGATTGCGGCTGGCTTCGGGCAGCTGCAGCTGCGCGCCGATGGCATCGCGGGTGCGGCGGTCGGCCACGCCCGTGGGCTCCAGGTTGTTCGCCTGCTGGAAGCTGCGCACCGACTCGGCGGTACGGTCGCCGTAGATGCCGGAACTGGTCTCCAGCGGTCGATTGCGCGCGTCGTGGAAACCGAGCTGGTTCAGCGACTGCTGCAGGCTCACCACTTCCGCGCCGCGCTCGCCCTTGCGCAGGACGTCGTCGGCGAGCGGCGATGCCGCAGGCTGGCCGGGCGTCTGCCTCTGCTGCTGGCCCTGGGTCGGCTGGCGGCCGTCCGTGACCGGCTCGATGCCCTTCTCCGGGATGCGCACGCGATCGAACTTGGCGTCCCAGTACTGGGTGAAGGCGGTCGCCATCTCGCGCGGCTGCATGCCGCGGAACTCGCTGTAGCGATGGCCGGTGAGGCGCTCGAAATCGTCCGAGCTGACGTTGGCCAGGATGTTGCGCCGCGTGCTGGGCAGGCTGAACTCGTTGGTGGCGATGGCGTTCTGCAGCGAACGGTAGCCGCCCGAGCCCTGCTGATGGGCCAGGTACATGTCCAGCCCGTTGGGCTGACCCTCGCCGGACAGGTACGGCCGGCCGTTGCGCGTGTGCGCATTGACCAGGTCGCGGCGGTTGTCCAGGTACAGGCGCGCCGCGGCGTCGGTGTTGACCACCGGGTCGAACTCGCGGCCGCTGATGCCGTACTGCGCCGCCGTGCTCGGCATGAACTGGAACAGGCCCTTGGCGCCGCTGTCGTTGCGGGCGCGCTCGTTGAAGCCGCCGCCGGTTTCGATATAGGCGAAGCGCAGGAAATCGTCGCGCGGAATGCCGCGCTCGTTCGCTTCGCGTTCTACGATGTCGAGAACTTCCCTTCTGCTGTAATCGCGTGCCATCGCTGGCTCCTCTCAGTGATATGCGGCTTTCGCCACGATGCGCCAACCGAACTCTTCCGTGAGTTGCGTGTTCTCGGTCAACATAGAATTCGATCAGGGGTTGTAGCTGTTTTGTTCCTTGTCGTAGGCATACGTGGCCGCATCCTGCGCGCCCAGCGCGCGGGTCTTGCCCGGTGCCTCGATCGTGGTGCCCGACTTGGCCACATGCAGGGCCGGCAGGCCGCCGCCGTCCTTCGCCGCCTGGAACGCCAGCGTTCCGGTGCTGGACACGCACGGCATCACCTTGCCCTCGTCGCA
The DNA here is from genome assembly GCF_022662575.1 of Luteimonas aquatica. Taxonomy (GTDB): domain Bacteria; phylum Pseudomonadota; class Gammaproteobacteria; order Xanthomonadales; family Xanthomonadaceae; genus Luteimonas; species Luteimonas aquatica. Next base: position 903,189 of record NZ_JALBFU010000001.1, read on the forward strand.
GGCCGCCGCGTTGTCCTCGCCGGCGACGATACTGCCCACGTAGGCCCAATGCTGGTCGCGCAGCTTGTCCACCTCGGACGGGTCGAAGACGAACAAGGCGAAACCGGTGGTCGCCACGCCCGAGGCGAAGCCGCTGGTCGGCACGGCCAGCAGCAGGCGCCCGTCCTGGGTCTCGAAGGTCTGCGGCTGGCGCTGGTCGTCGATGTCCACGGCCTTGCCGTTGTCGCCGAATTCGCCGACGAAGCCGTCGGTCTCCAGCAGCTTCCACGGCGCCTTGTCCTGCGGCTTGGTCAGCTCGAACGTCGCCTGCGAGATCGCTACCTTGCCCTCGGGCGCCTCCTTTTCCTCTTCGCCGACCTTTTCCGCGGTCTTGTAGGCGAAGCCGGTGAAGTAATGCTTGCCCTTGAAGTCGAACTGATGGCCGTACCAGTACGTCACCCGGCTGCCGAAGTCGACCTCGTAGGAAGTGGCCCCGTCTCCATCCTTCTTGTAGATGACGTAGAGCACGCTGTCCGCGGCGGGCGGCTTGATGGCGGTGGCATTCTGGTTGTCGTTCGGCACGGTCGGAACATCCTGTTTTTTTGTTGAAGAAGCGGGGCTGTCGGCTTGCGAGGCCGTGGCCCCGCTCTCCGCAGCCGCGGTACTGCCCTCGGGCGCCTTGGCGCAGGCGCCTGACAGCAATACCACCAGCGCGAGGACCAGCGTTTTACTCTGCGTCATGCCGTTGCATCCCGAAAGAAAGAGAGGATGAAAGCACCCCTGGCGAAGACTCGCCAGCCGGGATCATAAACACGCCATCCGGAAATGGGCACCTCGGTCGCTGCGGCGAGTCTGCTGATCATTTCCGACACCCCTGTTCCGTCCCAAAAACCGGCTGACGCCCTGCGCACCGGCGCGCCCGCCGGGAGGCGGCCCATCGCCCATCCCGCGGACACGGCATCGCCCGCGCGGCAGATCTCGCGGACTCGGCCTTCGGGGCGGAAAAGGAATACGGCCCACCCCGAGTTCGAGGCGGCGATGGCGGCTGCGCATGGCAGACCGCAGACCGGTCATCCTTGTCCGGCTTTCGGGCGAGCGCAGCATCCCATGCCGCTCACGAAGAAACCCGCCTGATCATCAGGCCCCGTCCGATTATCTTACTCAGGTCCTGCGACGGGCACCAGGGGCGCCAGCCAGCTGCCCCCTCCCCGCCGGCCGAGAAGCGACGACCTGGCAAGACGATCGGGACAGGGCCCCCTGCCGCCACGTCCCATGGACCGAAACAGCCTGAGGGGATCCGGTGATCCCGGCCAGGACGGCCTCCCCATCCCCATCCCAACGAAATGCCCCCGCTCGGGGCGGGGGCATTCGGCCACGCCGGTTCGGCCGCCCAGGCTTACTGGGTCGGACCGCTCTGCGTCGGCTGGGACTGCTGGCGGGCCTGCGCTTCCTGCGTCTGGCGCTGCGCCTCGGCGTTGAACTGCTGCTGGCTCTGCTCCAGCGGCACCTGCGCCGCCTGCTCCCTGTCCACGTAGGCCCGGTTCACGTCGAGCGGGTTGTTCGGATTGCGCTCCACCGCGATCAGGCCCTTCTCGTCCTTGCTCGGCACCAGTTCGTCGATGCGCGACATGCCGCTGACCTTCGCCTCGAACGCCACCTGGCTGGCGGCCCGCTCCATGTCCTCGCGGCTCTTGAAGCCGCCGTTCGGACCCTGCTTCTCCAGCTCCTTCACCGCCTGGTCGAACATCGGGTTGTCGCGGCGCAGCTGGTCGGTGCCTTGCTGGGTCTCCTGCTGGGCACCTTGCCGGGTTTCCTGCTGCGTCCCCTGTTGCTGCTGCAGCTTCTGGTCGATCGACTTCAGCGTCTCCGGGCCGGCCTTGCCGTCCACGCCCTTGAGATTGTTGTCTTCCTGGAATTTCCGTACTGCCGTCTCGGTGTCCTTGCCGTACTTCCCGTCCGCGCCTGCCGCTTCCAGCAAGCCGAGCTTCACCAGCTTCTCCTGCATTTCCTTCACCGCGGGGCCTTCTTCCTTGAGACGAAGGACGCCGTCACCGTTCTCCGGACGCCAACTGCTCCCGCCTCCCTTGCCACGCGCGGCCTCCTCGCGCACCTTGCCGTTTTCGGCCAGGTACAGGAGGTCGTCTTTCTCGTTCTTGGCCCGATCGAGCAGATTCTTCCGCCATTCGTCCGAGGAACTGCGGAACAGCGACTCGTTGTGCGCGATCTTGTAGTCCTGGACCGCTTCGATGATCTGCTTGTCCGACAGATCGGAAAGCTTGTATTCGTCGCCGAACTTCTCGTTCAGCGCCTTCTGGAAAAGCTCCGGCCCATCGATCCTTTTCTTGGCGTTGTTGGGGCCGAACTGGATAGCGGTGCTCCACATCGCGTCCTGGACCGCGGGACCGCGATCCGACAGGTCGATGCCCTTTTCCTTGAGGTTGTCGACCATCACCCCGTAGTACTTGTCCTTGAAGAACTGGTCCTGGGCCTTGCCGAAACCCGGATCGTTCGCCGCCAGCTCCTTCCACTTCGCGTTGAACTCCGGGGTAGCCGGCTTCATGCCCGCGAAATCGTCGGCATAGGCGGATTGCTTGACGAACTCCTGCACGCTGCCTTCGTTGGTCGACAACTGGTGCGTTCCGTAGGACACGCCGCCGTGATCGCCGACGCCGCTCGACACCGCTCCGGGGCCGGCCTTGCTGCTTTCATATTTTTCGGAAGTGATCCCGAGATGCCATTCTCTATCAGCCACGTCTGTCTCCTTTCGTTAGATTTTTCGCCTCGCGCGATCCGCCTGCCCATCGGCCGGCGATGTCGCCCTCAGCGCGCTTCCAATTCGGCTGCTCGCTTTGCCACCACTTTCAACGCACACTCGTTCGACTCCAGGCGCTGCGCCTGGCCGCCATAAGGCTCGAGAGGACAGGCGGCATCGCGCTCGGCAAGCCACTTTCTCTCCTCCTCGCGCAGCTTCGTCTTCTCCGCGTCCGGCAGCTTCGCCATCAGGACTTTGTATGCCTTGTTCAGGCGCGCGTCCTGGTATTCGTACTCCTTCGAGATGCAGTCCTGCATCGCCGGCGTCACCGCACCGGCGGCGCCGATGCATTCGTCGTAGGACGGGCGCAGCACGGCCGAATCCTCTGCGGGCTGCGGCTCCGGCGCTGCGGCCTCCTCCTGGGAGGACGACGGGTCGGAAGCAGGCTGCGCGCTGTCGGCGGGCATGGTCGGCGCCGGCTCGGCCGCCGCTGCGGCGGGCGCCGGCGCGGGTTCCGGCGCCTGTACCTGGCCCGCGGCGGGAGAGTCGCCACCGCATGCCGCCAGTCCGCACAGCGTCAGCAGGCAGCAGAATTGAAAAGCCTTGATGGTCGTCATGATGGAAACTTCCTTGCCATGCAACACACGGGAAACCGGCGTGGCTCGATCGGCGGATCGGAACCACGACATAGCCGGTTGGATTGAGAAGCCACGATCACTGATGGATACGACGATTCGTATCGCCACGGGACTGGCATGACCGCATACCGGCAATCCGTTCCGGCGCCCGGGCGAGTGCAGCATTCCATGCCGCTCGCGAAAATGACTCGCCTGATCGTCAGGCCCGCCCAGGCATCTTAATCAGTTCCACAGCCCGGCACCAGTCACTCCGATCGGCATGTCCACAGCCGGCCACTCGCCCCTGTCCCGCGATCCGTCGGCAACGGAATGCCCCCGAACATGCCGGGGGCATTCGCAGCGGACAGGATCTATCCGGACATCACTGCGTCGGGCCGCTTTGCGTGGGCTGGGACTGCTGGCGGGTCTGCGCTTCCTGCGTCTGGCGCTGCGCCTCGGCGTTGAACTGCTGCTGGCTCTGCTCCAGCGGCACCTGCGCCGCCTGCTCCTTGTCCACGTAGGCCCGGTTCACGTCGAGCGGATTGTTCGGATTGCGCTCCACCGCGATCAGGCCCTTCTCGTCCCTGCTCGGCACCAGCTCGTCGATGCGCGACATGCCGCCCATCTTCGCCTCGAACGCGATCTGGCCGGCAGCCCGCTCCATGTCCTCGCGGCTCTTGAAACCGCCGTTCGGGCCCTGCTTCTCCAGCTCCTTCACCGCCTGGTCGAACATCGGGTTGTCGCGGCGCAGCTGGTCAGTGCCTTGCTGGGTCTCCTGCGGGGCGCCTTGACGGGTTTCCTGCTGCGTCCCCTGTTGCTGCTGCAGCTTCTGGTCGATCGACTTCAGCGTCTCCGGGCCGGCCTTGCCGTCCACGCCCTTGAGGTTGTTGTCCTGCTGGTACTTCTCCACCGCCGCCTCGGTCTTGGGGCCGTAGGTGCCGATGGCGTCCTTCGGTTCCATGTATCCGAGCTTGGCCAGCTTCTCCTGCAGCTCCTTCACCGCGGGGCCCTGCTCGTTGCGTTCGAGCACGCCGTTGCCGTCTTCCGCGCGCGGGCCGCCGCCTCCCTGCTTGGAGGACTGCGTGATGGGCAGGCCGACTTCGCCCTTGGAGAGCTTTTCCATGATCTCCGGCGTCAGGGCACGCTCCCACTTGTCGAACTCGCCCTGGCGGTGCTTCAGGCCGTTCGGGGTGTTGCCCATCTCGCCGGTGTTGATGATCGAGCCGGCTTCCTTCACGCTTTCCGGCGCCAGCTTCTGGACGTTCTGCTTCCAATACCAGACGGCGATCTTCGACGCGTTCTCGGGATCGGCGGCGAGTTCGGGCTTGTTGACGAGATCCATGCCGAGCGCTTCGCCGGCCTCGCGGTACTGGTTCTTTCCGGTGAGCTGGATGTAGCCGCGGCCGTGGTACTTGAAGCCGTCACCGGGCTCGGTGTTGCCCATGCGGCCGCCGTACATCAGCTCCGCCAGCTTCTCCGGCTTGCCGTTCATGGCCTCCTGCCACGCCGCCTTCAGGGCTTCCGGACCCTCACGCCCCGCGGATTTCACGTTCTTTTCGACGGTCTCGGGGCCGCCCGTATAGCGGAACCCCTCGTTCAAGCGGCTCAGGCCGCCGGACTCGGCGCTGACCTGCGCCATGAAATTCGCCAATTCCTTCGGCGAGGTGATGCCCGCCGCATAGGCGGCCTTCAACAACAGTGCTTCGCGATCTGTCGCCATGTCAGTAACTCCTCATGGTAGTGATGGAAAAAATGAACCCATCCGTGGTTCATTGCCTCTTTCGTCATGAAAGAGGTCTTAGGGCAGGACCACCTCCGGGATTGTCGAGGGATCGAAATCCGCGAAGGCAACCTGCCCGAAGTCCTTCGATGTGAACGTCTTCGAGACGCTCTCCTGTGAAATCTGATCGTATGCGGTGCGCTCCACCTTCTGAAGGCGCCAATCGCTCGATGCCGCCGCGTACTCGAACTTGTACTCGCTCGACCAGCGCTGGCGCGAACCGCCCTCGATCAGCACCGTGAAGCCGTCCTTGTCGATGCGGACATAGCCGAACGGATCGCCGGCGATGCCTCCGCACTTCGCGCAGGGCACGATCCTGTCGTTCTGCCCGGCCTTCTGCAGCCGTCCGCCCGCATCGCGGACGAGCAGAAGCACCGTGCGCGACGCGCGCTCGTCCGGCTTCCCGGCCGTGGCCGGATCCAGAACGAGGATGGCGTCAGGCCTGCCGTCGCCGTTGAGATCGCCCGTCTTGGAGGCAAGAAGTGTTTTGCCGTCGGTGGCGAAGGCGTTCAGATCATCCATCGTTCCGTCCTGGGGGCGCTCGGAAGGCTGCGCCGCCTCAGGCGCTGCGTTGGCGGCCGGCTGCGGCTGCTCGGAAACGCCGGCCTGCGCAGCCGTTGGCGCAGGCGTTTCCGCGCTGCACGCGACTGACAATGCGCAAAGCAGCAGCACCTGTACGGGCCGAGAGAAGTCCAATTTCGATGTCACTGATCCGCCTATCCTTACCCAACCAATCGGTCTCAATTGACTTGAACTGCCGTACTGCAACCCGAGTAGTAGACGTTGCACTTTTCGCCCGTGCTCTTCTCGCATCGTCCAACCGCCAGATCTTCAGCCTCTTTTTGCGTCGGCGCACTAAAAGAAAAGGAGTTCTTCGAGTTCGCGCCGACAGCGGCACATTGATTGTAGTAAGCAAGATCAACGACACATGCCCCGCCGCCTCTGTTCTTGCATTCTTGAATAGCGGACTTCTGCGCTTTTCGCTTGCTCGTCATGTCACTGACGATACCGAAGACGCCATTGCCATCTGCCGCAATCGCACCCCAACGGTCTGCCCAGACCGGCTGCGGCGCGGCCGGCTGTTGCGTCGTTCCACCCACATAGTACGACGAGTTTGTGTTGTGGCGCGCGTGGTATTCCGCCGAGTTGGGATTTTCCTGGGCAGCAACAGTACCTGTCGCCAACATGAGACCAATCACCGGCCAAGCTTGCCTTTTCATCACTAACCTCAACCGTGCTGTGGCTTTCCCATGCTATCTACTGCCTTCTCCCTGAGCTATCGCTGAAGAGGGTCACCCATTGGAATTTTGGTTGGAGGCGCGATTGCCATGGATATTGGTCGGAGAGCTGTAAGAGCTATTCTGAACACCTCCGGTTCCTCCCCCTGACCCGCCTTGGGTATTAGGATTTGACGGCGCTCCCCCTCCCATGCCAGCCCGGCCGGCCGGGGTATTCGGATCAGCCCCCCCTCGTGGCGCTTGGCCGAACTGAGAATATGCGCTGAATCCGTTCACGACCGCGCCCTGGAAGAAGGCAGCAGCCATCGGCGGGATCGAAATCAGCATGACCGTCATCAGCATTCCGAGCCCGCCCTGCTGCATCGCCAGGCTCGTCACGCCGCCGGGAACGCCGTCACCCAGACTGATCCCGCCGCCGCCACTGCTCATGGCGCCAATCGCGGCGGCGGCGATGATCTTGACCAGCATGACGCCCAGCACGCCGAGCATGACCTTCTGCACGATGGCCACCATCAGCGCCAGCACCGCCAGGCTGAACATAGTGCCTACGCCATACCATAGCCATCGTTGGAACATGCCCTTTGTCTGCTCGAAGAGCAGACTCAGGATGAATATCGGCCCCAGGCCGACAAACAGCGCCATTGCCATCTTGTACATGAACAGCAATGCGCCCGAGACCACCGAAGGTCCGGCCACGCCAAGACCAAGCCACATCTGCGCATCGTCCTTGTCGCCCTTCAGTGCATCGACGTTGTTGGCGTCCATCGAGGCGGCGATCGCAGGCACCGCATCGATCGCGGTCATCGCCGCTTGCACCTGGGTCATCATGTTGTCGATGTTCTTGTAGGGATTTTCCTTCCCCTCGCCGACAACGGAACTCGTGATCAACCCGAGCAGGGACGTCTTCACGTCATTGTCGCTCTGGCTGAATCCGCACAGCATCTGATAGAGAGGGCCGCCGCTGATGGCCAGCGTCGTGGCCGCCACCACGATCACCACCTGACGCCCGGAATTGGCCACGAGCGCCATCATCGATTCCTTCGACCGGCCGGTGACGATCAAGAAGCCCTGCCACATGATCCAGATGCTCAGAAGGACCAGCGCGACGCTGCCGACCCATCGCCCCAGATCGCGGCTCAAGGCCTGCTGGAAGGCGATGACCTCCCGATCCAGATACGAAAACAGGGCGTCGAAGAACACCCACTGCCCGATGTTGCCCCATAGGCTTGCCTGCATCCCGTGCAGCAAGTCCAACAATCCGCCCGTCATATCCATCGTCGTTCGCCTTCCGCCGCGCACGCTGCGCGGCTGTTCGTCTATCTGTCCGTTGCGCCTGTAATGCCGCGTCGGTTCCTATCGAACCGTGTCCATGCTGCTGAAGATGGCCTGCAATGCCACGCCGGTCAGCGCATCGCTGCCCATGTCGGTCAGCGTCTTGTTCACCGGGCCGTTGGTTGCGGCGTTCGCCAGCGTGTCGCGCGCCGTCTGCAGATAGCGGATGCGCGCATCGAAGGCATACATCGCCGACTGCTGTTGCTGCTTGTCGACTTCCATCTTGGCCATCAGCGTCATCAGTCGATTGGTGTTGGCCTGGATCTTGCCCTGCTCCTCGTCGCCGATGTTATTGCGCTCCTCCTGGATTTCCTTCAATTCCTTGATGCGCTTCTGCGTGATGTGCTTGTAGACGGCAACGGAATAGTTGTACTTCGCCATCTCGGTGTTGTAGATCAGCTCGCAAATCTTGTCGCCGCTCTTGCAACGCTTGTCCAGCTCCACCTTCTGGGCATCGCCCTCGGGCTTGTCCTTGTCGATCGTGAAAGTCGGGTAATCCTGGATCTCGTCCTTGGGATTGTCCTTGTACACTTCCGACTTCTTGGCGTTCTTGAACGTCTGCTGCTCGTAGAGATCTTTCAGGCGCTGATTGATGCTTTTGCCATCCTCATTGCCAAGGTAGTCGTTGGTCTTGTCGATCTTGCCCTTGATGTCCTCGAGCTTGTTCTGCGCCTTGTCGTCCGAGACCTTCCAGTCCGCGCTGGCCGGAGCCGCGGCGGACATGAGGACGCCGGCCACGGCCATGCACAGCAGCAGCGGCAGGGAGCGTTGACGGGTGATAGCTTTGGCTTCCATGAGAGTCACCTGTTGGATCCGAGTCTGATTCGGCGTGGCTTCGCGCCACCGTGTGGTTGAAGGAGTCGGCGTCACGGCTGTTTGCATGCTCATGCCGCGTTCCCCAATCGCGTGTTCGACGGGCGTCCTTTGCCCGACCCTTTGCGTTGCTCGTAAAACTGCGGCAGCCATTCGTCCGGCGTAAGGTCGTCTGCCGCCTTGCCATAGCGCTCGGCCTGCTGCGCCAGGACCCGATGCATGATCTCGATGTTGTCGGTACTCGCCGAGATCACCGACAGCGCATCGTCCAGACCGCGCAGGTTGAGCTGGCAGACGCTGGAAGCATGGCCCTGCTTGACGAGGAAGCAGCGCGAACGCTCGTCCAGGCCCTTGACCACCTGGTATTCGGCGTCGGTCAGCTTCAGGCCGTCGACGTAGTCGTCCCGGTTCGCGTTCGGGTTCGGCAGCAGGATCAGGGTCGCCGTCTGCTCGATCAACGCCGCGGCGATGTCGCTCTGCAGCGCGTCCTCCGGGCTCTGCGTGGCGAAGATGCCCAGGCCGTTCTGCTTACGGATGGTCTTCTGCTTGTTCTTGGCGAATTCCTTCAGCGCACCGCCGCCGTCGAGGATCTTCCAGAACTCGTCCATCACGTAGATCAATGGGCGGCCGTCGATCAGCTCCTCGAGCCTGTGCAGCAGGTAGTTCACCACTGGCACGCGGACTTCGTCGTTTTCCAGGATATCGGTGTAGTCGAAGCCGATGATGTTCGCCTTGGTCAGGTCGATGCTGTCCACGGGGTTGTCGAATACCCACCCCAGCGAGTTGCCCGTCGTCCATTTGCGCAGGCGCGAATACAGGCCGTCGTCGCCCATGTTCGGCAGGCTCTTCTGGAAATTGGTCATGCTGCGCAGCCGCATGGGCGTATCGAGCATGTTCTCCACCGCGCGGTAGATGTCCTCCTCCTCGCGCGAGGTGTACACCGTCTTGCCGGCCAGCACCTTGATCAGGTCGGCCAGGAACTGCACGTTCGATTCGTTGCGCTCGCACTGGAACGGGTTGAACCCGGTGGGCTGGCCGCTCTCCAGCGACAGGTAGTTGCCGCCGCAGGCGCGCACGAAGATCTCGGCGCCGCGGTCCTTGTCGAAGAAGAAGATGGTCGGCGACGGTTCGAGCTTCTGCACCTGGCTCAGCAGGAAATTGATCAGCGCGGTCTTGCCGGTACCCGACTTACCGATCACCATCGTGTTGGCGATCGCCTTCTCGCCGAGCGAATTCTCGCCCGGGTGCGTGGCGTGGAAATTGAAGTAGTACGGCTGGCCGTTGGTGGTCTGCAGCGTGGTGACGCAGTCGCCCCAGGGATTGTTGGTCTGCTTGCCCGTGGCGAAGTTGTGCAGCGGCGACAGGCCGAGGAAGTTCAGCGAACTCACGTTGGCCAGGCGGGTGCGGAACTTCCAGTTGCCCGGGAACTGCGAATAGAAGGAGGACACGATCGCCAGGTCTTCCTTCGCCGATACGAAACCGGCGTTGGACAATTCGGCGCGTGTGGTCGCCAGCTGCTGCGCGAGCGCCTGCTGGCTGTCGGCGTAGACCGCGATGATGAAGTGGTACTGGCCCAGGATGAAGTTGCCCGAGGCCACCTGGTCCATGGCGTAGTCGAGCTCGACGATCTGGCTGACCGCCTTGTCGCCCGAGGAGATCATCATGCCGCGCGTGCGATCCAGCACCTTGAGCGCGTCCTGCCGGCCCACCGGGCTGAAGGAATGCGTGATGACATATTCGAAATCGAGGTATTTCAGCCCGTTCAGGATGCCGGGATAGGTGCTGTCGGCGTATTCCTTCACGTTGAGGATGCCGCCGAAGCGGTTCGTGCCGTTCGGCGTCCGAATGACGTAGTCGCCGGTCTTGTCCGAGAACATCAGCCTGCTGACGGGCAGGTAGGCGCCGACCGGGGCCTTCAGCACCGGAACCGGCTCGTCCACGCGGTTGAGGATATAGCCGTACAGCTCCAGCGCCTCGGAGAACACCACGCCGTTCGACGCCTCGTACATGCCCAGCTGCCGCGGCGCATAATCCTTCAGCACGGCCTCCAGATTGGTCGCGAGCTCCTGGATCTTGGAAATCGCCTGGTCCTGCTCCGACTGCAGTCGCGTCGTGTCGCCGGATTTCTCGATGAAGCGCTTGCCGGCCACCACCGGACGATAGAGCATCGTCAGGTACAGCTCGTTCTGCATGATCTTCTGCGCCGACAGCGCGGCGTAGTAGTCGTCCGACATCGACTGGTTGAACTGGTGCTCGAACTTCGGCTGGTCGTTGACCCGCCCGCGGCGGCGCACGTCGTGCACCCAGAAGGCCACGTTGACGTAGTCCGGCGCGCGCAGCGTCTGCAGCATGCGGTTGAAGGTGTTGTGGCGGTGCTCGATCTCCCACTCCTCCCGGCCCACGAACGGCAAGCCGCCCAGCCGCCACACCATCAGGAAGTCGCCGCCCGTGGTCTTGAGCACGTTCGGCGCGACGTGGGTGGAAAGCGGGATGAACTCGTTGATCGGGGCGTCGGGAGTGAACATCGTGTCGGAGGCTGCGCGTCGGTAACCGTAGGTAGGGACTTTCAGTTGTGGAACCGGGCCGGCACCTCAACGAGCGCTTGCGCACCCGTTGCGGAACCGGCCCAGCGCGACAACGCGAGCCGCAGGACTGCCGCCGTTATTTCTTGGCGGCCGTCTTGCGGTAGTCGTTGGGCGTGAACACCCACATCTTTCCGTGCTTCTGCTGATTGCGCACCTTGAAGCGGAATTGCAGGCGCAGGCCGAGCAGACGAAAGATCATTTCGTCGCGCTTGGCCATCATCCGCATCACGAAGATGACGATCGGCATCAGCAACAGGAAGAACATGTTGCCGGAGTACATGGACAGCAGCAGCACGCCACCCGCCCCGATGAAGAAGGGGATGTAGGGCACCCCCAGGAACATGGGCGGGCGCGTGCAGCCGCGGAACAGTACGTTTTTATGCATAAACCATCTGCGCGAGGTTGCTCACCATCGCCATGCCGCCACCGCTGGTGGTTTCGCAGCTGGAGCCGGTGTCGCCGATCAGCATGGTGGCGATCTGGGCCGCGGCGCCGATCATCACGCCGCCGAGCAGGATCGGCAGCACGTCGGCGATGCGCTTGTTGGCGAACGCGATCTGGTAGCCGCAGATGATCACGGCCAGGGTGACGACCACGATCGACACCATGTTGAGGATGGTGTTGATGTTGGTGAAGAAGCCGCAGACCCTTTCGCCGGTGTCGGTGAAGGTACCGCCCGAGCCGGGCCCTTCGGCCATGGCGGCCAGCGGCATCGCCACGGTCATGAAAAGCAGCGCCTTGAGCAGGGCCTTGGTGCGGGCGGCCTGCGCATTGCGGCGGGTCATCATCGTGTAGCTGGTATCGATCATTTTCATTGCTGTTCCCTCAGTGGAGTGGTGGAAAAACTCGGTAGATGTTGCGTGCCGCACCTTCGTCGTATCGCTCGGCATCCTTACCGGGCTAGAACACGAAGGCGTTGTCGACACCCGAGACCTGGGATGCCGCAGGTTTGGCGCCGGGCTGCAGGTCGGCCAGCCGGACGACTTCCGACTGCGCGGCCTGCGGGGCCGGGATTGCGGTGGGCGACGGCTGCACCATGGCGGCCATCAGGTCGGCCTGGCTCAGCCCTCCGGAAGCGGCGTTGGCGGCATTCTGCGGCGCCGCCGCAAGGGCAGCCTGCGGCATCTGCTGCGCCTGGGCGACGGGCGCATCGGAAATGATGCGGCGCGTCACCGTCGCGGCCTGTGCCTGCGGCCGCGCGCGCTCGCCCGCCAGGGCGATCGCCGGCACCCCGTAGGGGTCGGCGGCCCGCTGCTGGTAGCCCTTGCGGATCGAGGCGTAGACCTTCTGCACGTAGCCGTGCTGGAAGCCGGTGGTGAAATTGCCGGAGTAGTAGCAACTGAAGGACTTGCCCCAGTCGCGGGAGCGGTTGTAGCACTCGGCCAGGATGCGCGAGCCGGCCTGCAGGTTCGGGCAGACCTGGAAAGCCTTGGCGTAGTCGAGGCCGTACTTGGCCAGGTTGTAGCGATTGACCTGGGCCAGTCCGAGCGAGAAGTTGTAGCCGCGCTCCTCGAGCATGCGCACGGTGGCGAGCGCTTCCGGGAGATTCTTGGGCTGCCTGACCAAGCGGCCGCCGACCACGCCGATGGCGTAGGGGTTGTAGGAGGATTCGACCGTGACGACGTGATGCATCACGTCCATCGAAACCGCCATGCTTGGGCAATTCATCATGTCCATATCAGGCAACAAATCGCACCCCCGAATACGATTCACGGCTTCCTGCCGTGGTGGCGTCGACATCAAGATAACAAATCGCGCCGCTTCCGAGAAGCCTTCCGGCAGCTTTGCCACGGCAGGCGCCAAATGTCAACGGCCGCCGGGAGGCGGGGCCGCGAAAAGCGGACCACGGCCGCAAATCGGCGTCATTCGCGGTCATTGCGCGAAGCTCCTGGCCGGATCGAAGTCGATGCCGGTGATGTAGCGGCGGCCGCCGTGGGCCTGGATGTGCACGACGATGTCGATGGTCATCATCAGCAGCCGCTTGATCACCGCGAACTCGAGGCCCGACCCCTCCGCCGAGGCCTTCACCATCAGCGCCAGCTGGTCCCAGGTCTGGGCCGGGCTGCCGGCATGGCAACTGGTGATCGATCCCGGATGGCCCGAGGCGCAGTTGCGGATGAAGTAGAAGGATTCGTCGCCGCGCAGCTCGGCCAGGATGATCCGGTCGGGCTTCATGCGCAGGCAGGCTTCCATGCAGCTCTTGGCGGTGATGTTGCTGGTGCTCTGCCCGCCCTTGGAATACAGCAGATGGACGACGTTGGGCTGGTTGATGAACAGCTCGCGCGCGTCCTCGATCGTCACCAGGCGCTCGACCGCGGGAATATGCTCCACCAGCGACTTCATGAAGGTGGTCTTGCCGCTGCCGGTCGCTCCCGAGACCACCACGTTCTTCTTGTACAGGACCGCCTTCTTGAAGAAGTCGGCGTACTTGCGCTCGCGGCGCAGCTCGAGTAGCTCCTGGTCGTGGTCGCTGACCTGGCCGGTCTGCTCGATGATCTCGTCGAAGAAGCCGCTCTCCTGGTACTGCTGCAGGGTGCGGGTCTGCTTGGACGGCAGGCGGATGGTGATCGAGACCTTGCCCGCGTCGCATGCCGGCGGGATCACGAACTGCGCGCGCTGTCCGGTCGGAAAGGTCAGCGACACCACCGGATCGGCGTCGGTGATGCGCTGGCCGGTATTGCTTTCGTTGACGACCGCGGTGCAGAACTGCCGGGCGCGCTCGAAATTCAGCGTCGGCACCTCGACCCGCTGCCAGCCGTCGCGGTTTTCCAGGTAGATCTCGCCCGGACGGTTGATGCAGATTTCGGTGACGTTGGGATCGCCCATGTAGCCAAGGATGCCGAGGACCTCGTATTGGTATTCGAGGAACTCGTTGGAAACCTTGGCTATGGGCGAATCATCGACGTCCATCAGGCTACGCGCTGCAAATCAGCCCTCGTTGGGGATCACGCCGACGAAGTCCACATCCTTGGAGACGTAGATGTTCAGCAGCGTTCCCTGGTTGATGGTGACGGTCGGCGGACGGCTCATGCTGCGCTGCAGGGCCTGGTTGGCCAGGTTCTCCATGGTGCGGGCGGTCGCGCTCTCGTAGGGCGACTGCACGATGACGCCGCCCTGCGAGATCTCGTTCCTGGTCGGACCATGCTCGGCCGCGGCGTACTTGAAGGCGTCCGCGATCAGGCTGATCATCAGCGCGGAAGCGATCTTGCTCGGCCAGTGCGCGTTGAACTTGCCGGGATGGCCGGCGCTGCCGAGATTGTCGACGCCGGGGCTGCGCATGCTGATGTCGAACCCGTTCGGCGTGGTGATCCGGTCCCAGATCACCGCGATCCGCGGCCCGGAAGGCTCGGTATCGTAGGCGCCGAGCACCTTGGAACCCTTGGGCAGCAGCAGCTTGCGGCCGTTGATCGAGTACACCGGCTCGGTGACGATGCAGGACGTGAAGCCCGGAACGTCGGTGATGATGCGGGTTTCCAGGATGCAGCGGATGTAGGTGCCGCGCACCAGCAGGGTATCCGGGTTGCGGATCACCTGGGCCTGCGAGACGTCCTCGCCGTCGCCTCCGAGGAGGCCGCCGGGACCCGCGCCCTGCGGCGGCGGCGCGACGCCGGAAGACGGGCTGTTGTTGCTCCCTTCGGCCAGGAGGCGGCGCTCCAGCAGCGTGGGCTGGCGCGGGCCGTCCGAGTAGGCGTCCTGCTGCTGGCCGGCCCCGGCGGGCGGCGGCGGCAGCGGCGGCACCTCGCGCAGCGCGATCGGTTCCGCCGTGTCAGCCCCCGGCACCTGCGGCGCGCCCTGCGGGAGGTCGGGCACGACGACGGCCTGCTGCGGCTTCTTCGGCGCCTCGTCCTTCTTGTCGCCGGAACCGCCGAAGAACAGGAAGTAGATCAGCGGGATCAGCAGCACCAGCAAGAGCAACAGGAAGATCATTGCCTTGCGGTTGACGCGCTGGTCCTCGTTCGACTTCAGCTCGGGCGCCTGGGCATCCAGATCCGGAGCGGCGTCCTCGTTCTGCGAGCCGCCGTAGTACGGATTGTTGGTGTCGTTTTCGTTTTCGTTCGGCGGTAGGTTCTGGTTCACTTTTCAGTCTTCCTGTGCAGGCCGACAACGGTCTTGCCGTGGCGAATGACCAAGTAGTTGTAAGTTCCGTGGACGATGATCGTGTTGTTCTCGACCGTCGTGTTCACCACGAAGTCTTCGCTGCTTTCCCTTTCACGCCCGAACACCGCGGGGAAGTTGCCCGTGGGGATATTCTTGAGATCGCTCATCTTGAGGTAGGTGAACCGGCCGTCGTCGTAGACGTTGACCGGCACCAGCCAGGCCGCTTTCTTGCGCGCGGAGTAGTCGTAGTTGAAGTTGTACGACCGGTCCTTGTTGAGACTGGTGTCGAGTTCCGGCGCGTTGGCGGCGTCGGCGACGAACTTGGTCTCGTTGGGATACTTGAAGGTGATCTTGTACTGCACGCCCTCGCCCTTGGCCTGCTCCAGCGAGCGCCAGTCGGTGGCGACCACCTTCAGCTCGAAGACGTAGGAATGCGTCGCGGTGCGCACCATCATGTTGGTGTCGACGTCGACGTTCTTGGGCTTGAGGTAGAACACGTTGTCGCGGCGCATCAGCTCCCAGCCACCGGTATAGCCGGTGCTGTAGTCCAGGATCTTCTCGTTCGGACTCAGCTCGATCTGCGTGGTGATTCCAAGGCCCGCGCGCACCGGATAGACGCGCCCCGGCTGGTACTCGTACTCCTGAATAGCCTGCGCGGCCGCCGGAAGCGCGGCGCTGGACAGCGCCGCAAACAGCACCCCGGCAAGGCAGCGGTGATCAAGACGATTCATCGGTCAGTGGCTCCATTCACATTAATTGGTAGCCGGCAGTGGCTGCTGCGGCACAGTTCCGGGGGGCGGTGGGATCACGCCCGCGTCCCCGACCGCCGGCTGGGCGGCGTCGGGCGAGGCGGCGGCGGGCGGCGCGGCCTGGGGCGCCGGCGCCGTCGGCACCTCGGGCACCGCCGGCGAGGCGTAGTCGTTGTCGGTGCGGTAGCTGGTCACCTGGAAGCCGAGCGGGTTCTCGATGCGCGCCTGGTCGCTCATCTGCAGGTTCGAGTCGTAGGTGAACTCGAGCGTGGCGATCTTGTTGTCCAGCGGCGAGGTGCCGCCGTTGACCTTGTTGTAGATGCTGCGCTGCAGGCGCACCGTCGCGCCCTTGTAGGGCTTGCCGTTGCCGCCGATCAGCACGATGCTGTTGATCTTGACGCGGATGGCGCGCTCCTTGCCGTAGATCTTGTACGGGCTGGCGGCGCTTCCGTAGAGCTGCTTCAGGCTCGACAGCACGTCGCCCTCGGACATGGTGTAGACGGTGGTCCAGTCGCGCAGGTTCATGATCGAGTAGTCGTAGGACTCTCGCGCCAGCACGTAATGGGCGACGTTGCTGCGATTGATCGCCTCGCTGGTGGTGATCGAATTGTTGCGGAAGTCGTCGCGCAGCCTGGCGACGGTGCTGGTGCCCGTGTAGGCGTCGGCCATCACCAGGTACGGCACCTTCTCCTTGAGCGGGAGCACGTAGAAATAGCTGCACGCCATGATCAGGCACAGCACCAGCGCGCTGCCCGCCACCCACCAGGCACGACGCTCGCTGCGGCGCGCGATGTCGGCGATCGTGATTTCGAAGTTGACCGACTTCGAGACGGTATCCTTGACTTTCGACGTGGCTGTCTTGTTATTGGACATCTTGGAGGTTCCGGACTGCAGGTCCCGCTAGGGGCTCGTATCGCCATGCGCCACGGGGCGCGCGAGGCTTCGGCGGGAAGCCGGTCAGGGCGCGGCGGGCGCGGCCTGTGCCTCGGAACCGCCCGAGGGGCGCACCACGATCTGCCTGCCGTCGCTGGAGATCGACACGCCCTGCGCGGCATAGGCCGTGTTGAGCTGCGAGATCGCCTCCTGCAGGTTGAGCGTGTGGATGTCCGAGACCTGCGCGTACAGGGTGAAGTCCGACGGGTGCAGGTAGGACAGCGTCAGCTTCGAGTCCCGCGCCCAGCGGGTGAGCATGTTCTTCAGCGTGCCGTCCATCGGCGACGGGTAGAAGGCGTAGTTCTGGTAGAGCGGGATCGCCTCGGTCGTCTCGGAGAAGCGGTTGACCGGCTTCCAGCGCCCGCTGATGTCCGGCGCGGGGCGCGTCGCGCAGCTCGCCAGCACGAGCGCGAGCGGGATGAGGGCCAGGAGTGAGATACGTTTCTTCACGCTTCCACCGGTCGAAGATTGGAAATAGGGAATGCCCGCAAGCGCGTTGCGGGAATGGCGGGGCGCCAGCCGGACGTCGCGACGAGCGCGCCGACAAGGCCCGAAAGATGTCTTGGATGAACCAGGGACGCCGCATGGGAGTCGACCTTCAGGGCCGGACGGCAGCGCCAGGCGCCGGAACGTCCCGCCGTTCGGGTTCTACCCGCCATCCCCTGTTGCAGTGCCCTTGGCCGCTGCTTTGGAAAGTACAACTGAACCCCCTGCCGAACTCGGCTCCCTGTTCGCCCACAAATCCTGCCGGCCAAACGTGACGACTATCACAATCCGGCCGGGTATGTTCACGAGAAGTTATCCTGTAAGTGAACCGTTGGTCAAGATGCATTAATTGTTAAGAGACGCCGGAACCCCGTTTCGACTCAGAAAGATAGCTTCGGGACGTCAACCTTGGGCAGCAGTCTCTGGGTGAAGTACTTGTCCTTGTAGTACTTGATCTTGTCGCACATCACCGGATGCGGGATGCCCTCGTACAGGAACACCTCCCGGTCGAACCCCATCGCCTTGAGTTCCTGGGGCAGCATCAGCGCCCGCCTCTCCTCGCTCTCGGAGATGGTCACGCTGCCCTGCTGGCCGTGCGAGCGCGAGCGGTTGCGCTTGCGCAAGGTGGTGTAGCCCAGCATCTCGGAATAGTCGTTGGCGTCCTGCTGCTCGCGCGGGGCGTAGATGATCTGCAGGGCATGGTTGGTGATGATGGTGCGCGAGACGTCCTTGCCGTAGGTGGCGTCGAGCTGCGACATGCTCTGGATGATCGGCAGCAGGCGCACGTTGTAGCCGGCCATGTACGAGACCGCCGAGGCGATGATGTCCACCTTGCCGATGGAGGTGAACTCGTCCATCAGCAGCAGGCACTGGTGCTTGAGCTCCGGGTTGTTCTGCGGCAATTCCTTGGTGTTGACGTTGATCAGCTGGCTGAAGAACAGGTTGATGATCAGCCGCGACTCGGACAGCTTGTTGGGCTGGATGCCGATGTAGATGGTCATCTTCTTCCTGCGCACGTCGGTGAGCAGGAAGTCGTCGGCGCCGGTGGCCGCGTCCAGGATGGGGTTGATCCAGGGATTGAGCGGCTCCTTGAACGTGCCCATGATCGAGGCGAACGTCTCGTCGGCCTGGGAGAGCATGTTGGCGAAGGCGCTCTTGGCGTTGCTGCTGAGGAAGCGGCGCTGCGACAGGCCGGTCAGGTATTTCTTCAGGTCGGTGCCGTCGCCCGAGGAGAGCCGGTAGATCGCGCCGAGGGTCGGCGCGCCGTGCGCCCCGGGGAAGCCGGTCTGGATCTCGTCGTCCCAGTTCTCGAACAGGTACAGGGTGAACGCCATGAAGGCGTTGCGGGCCTGGCTGACCCAGAACTTCTGGTCGTCCGAGCCGTCCGGGTACAGCATCGCAGCGATGCTCATCAGGTCGGAGACGCGGAAGGCCGGATCGCTGGAGACGTAGCTGAGCGGGTTCCAGCGGTGGGTGCGCCGGTCCTCGGCGAAGGGGTTGAACAGGAAGATCTCGTGCCCGATCGACTTGCGCCAGCCCGAGGTCAGGTCGAAGTTTTCCTGCTTGATGTCCAGCACCACCATCGATTCCTGGTAGTCGAGCAGGTTCGGGATCACCACGCCCACGCCCTTGCCCGATCGGGTGGGCGCGGCCAGGATCACGAACTGCTGGCCGCCCAGGCGCACCAGGTCGCCCTTGAACTTGCCCACCACCACGCCGTTCTTGGAGGGCTTGAGCAGGCCCTGCTTGGACAGGTCCCCGCTGGTGGCGAAACGCGCCTCGCCGTGGGTGGACTTGGGCTTGGGCTTGAGGATCAGGATCAGCAGCGTGGCATAGGCCAGCAATGGCAGCCCGAAGCCGATCGCGCCGGCCGCCTTGATCTTGCCCACGTACGGCTTGACCTGCGGCAGGTCCATCGCCTGGACGTAGGTCCAGTAGACGTTCCACTTCATGCCTCCCGAATTGAGCTTCAGGAACAGCAGCGTCAGATAGCCGGAAAGATAGAGCCCCACGAAAACCGCAAGCAGCCCCAGCGCTGCCGCGAAAACGACCTTGCCTTTATTCACAACGTATCGATCCCCGAAATTCTTGGCGCCGCTTCGACCTGAGCCCGTCCGCCGTCCTAGCCAAGGAACCGCAGCAGCTTGCGGCCCACGCCCACACCCTTGCCGCGCTTGGAGGCGCGCCGCTTGCTCGTCCGCTCGACCGGCGGCAGCTGCGGATCCTGCTCCTGCTGCTGGGTCTCCTCCCCGGCCAGCCGCTCCAGCCAGACCCGGGCGCTCTCCAGCGTCAGCTCGTGCCGGATCTTGGCGCCGGACAGGGTCATGACCTCGTAAGCGAGGATCTCGCTCGGATCGTATTCCCGGCCGTCCGTGATGGCCATGACCTGATACCCGCCCTGGATGAGGATGGGATGCCTGTATTCCGTCATCGGGTCGTCCTCCTTGGATCGCCTGCGATGATAGTACCCGAACGCCGCGGGCCGCCACTTGTCACGCCCCGGTCATCCGGCGCGTGGCCGCGCTTCGGTTCCCGGAGCAGCGGCGTTCATGCGAAAATTGCCGGCCAAGCCCCCGTAGCTCAGCTGGATAGAGCGTTCCCCTCCTAAGGGAAAGGTCGTGCGTTCGAATCGCGCCGGGGGCGCCATAGGCGGATTCCCCCACGAGAACCTGCCCTGCGGCCCCCTCCGCCACGAGCCTGCGCGCGCCCGCGCACGGGCTTTCCAACGCTTTCCACAGTTTTCAGGAGCCATCGCGCCATGACCCACCCCGTCCTCACCGCCCTCGGCCTCGGCGACAACGAATCCGGCACCTATCTCGGCAACGGCGAATGGTCCAAGACCCGCGATGCCGGCGTGCTGGAGCCGGTCAACCCGACCGACGGCAGCGTGCTGGCGAAGGTGCAGGCCTCCTCGGCGGCCGACTACGAGACCCTGGTCGGCCGCGCCCAGGCCGCCTTCAAGGTCTGGCGCACCACGCCCGCGCCGCGCCGCGGCGAGGCGATCCGCCTGTGCGCCGAGGCGCTGCGCGCGCACAAGGATGCGCTGGGCTCGCTGGTGGCGCTGGAGATGGGCAAGTCGAAGCCCGAGGGCGACGGCGAGGTGCAGGAGATGATCGACATCGGCGAGTTCGCCGTCGGCCTGTCGCGCCAGCTCTACGGCCTGACCATGCACAGCGAGCGCCCGGGCCACCGCATGTACGAGCAGTGGCACCCGATCGGCCTGGTGGGCATCATCAGCGCCTTCAACTTCCCGGTCGCGGTCTGGGCCTGGAACAGCTTCGTGGCCGCGGTCTGCGGCGACATCTCAATCTGGAAGCCCTCGCCCAAGACCCCGCTGTCGGCGATCGCCTCGATGAAGATCTGCAACGAGGCGCTGCGCAAGGGCGGCTTCCCCGACATCTTCTTCCTGTTCAACGACGCCGGCACCGAGCTGGCGCAGGCCTTCGTCGACGACCGCCGCATCCCGCTGATCAGCTTCACCGGCTCGACCCGGGTCGGCCGCGACGTCGGCGAGCGCGTGGCCCAGCGCATGGGCCGCTCGCTGCTGGAGCTGGGCGGCAACAACGCCATCATCGTCGACCAGACCGCCGACCTGAAGCTGGCGATCCCGGCCATCGTCTTCGGCGCGGTCGGCACCGCCGGCCAGCGCTGCACCACCACGCGCCGCCTGTTCGTGCACGAGTCGATCTTTGATGAGGTGCTGGAGAAGCTGGTCAAGGCCTACGCCCAGGTCGAGAAGAAGATCGGCGATCCCACCGATCCGGCCAACCTGATGGGCCCGCTCAACAGCCAGGACGCGGTGAAGGCCTACCTGGGCGCGATCGAGAAGGCCAAGGCCTCCGGCGGCACCATCGCCAGCGGCGGCCGCGCGCTCGAGGACCGCAAGGGCAACTTCGTGCTGCCGGCCATCGTCACCGGCCTGTCCAACGACGCCGAGGTGGTGCAGACCGAAACCTTCGCGCCGATCCTGTACGTGATGCAGTACCGCGACCTGGACGAGGCGATCTTCCTGCAGAACGACGTGCCGCAGGGCCTGTCGTCGTCGATCTTCACCACCAACCTCAAGGCGGCCGAGGCGTTCCTGGCCGCCTCCGGCTCGGACTGCGGCATCGCCAACGTCAACATCGGCACCAGCGGCGCCGAGATCGGCGGCGCCTTCGGCGGCGAGAAGGAAACCGGCGGCGGACGCGAGTCCGGCTCGGACGCCTGGAAGGCCTACATGCGCCGCCAGACCAACACCATCAACTACTCCGACGCGCTGCCGCTGGCGCAGGGCATCAAGTTCGACCTCTGAGTTCCGCGGCCGCAAGCGCATGACGCCCCCTCCCCCACCCTTCGATCTGCGCGGGCACCGGGTCGTCGTGGCCGGCGGCAGCAGGGGGATCGGCCGCGCCATCGCCCTGGCCTTCGCCGCGGCCGGGGCGTCGGTGTCGGTCTGCGCGCGCGGCGCCGCGGCGCTGGCCGACACCCGGGACGCGATCGCCGCCCGCGGCGTGGCGGCGCATGCGCAATCCTGCGACCTGGCCGACGCCGAGGCGATCGCCGCGTACATCGGCGATGCCGCCCGGGCCCTGGGCGGGATCGACGTGCTGGTCAACAACGCCAGCGGCTACGGCTTCCGGGACGGCCGGGACGAGGACTGGAGCGCCAATTTCCAGGTCGACCTGATGGCGGCGGTACGCGCCTCGCGCGCGGCCATTGCCCACCTGCAGGCCTCCGCCCATCCGTGCATCCTGCACACCAGTTCGATCTCCGCCTTCCATCCCAATGTCCGCACCGCGGCCTATGCCGCCCTGAAGGCGGCCCTGGTGCAGTACACGCGCTCGCAGGCCCTGGCGCTGGCGCCGCAGCGCATCCGCGTCAACGCCATCGCGCCGGGGTCGATCGAGTTTCCGGACGGTTTGTGGGACCGCCTCAAGCGCGAGCAGCCGGACCTCTACGCCGCGACGCTGTCGAAGATCCCCTTCGGCCGCTTCGGCACGCCGGAGGAGGTGGCCAATGCCGCGGTCTTCCTCGCCTCGCCCTGGGCCGGCTGGATCACCGGGCAGACGTTGATCGTCGACGGCGGCCAGTTGTTGAATGGATAGACCATGACGGCCGAGCCCACCGAGCGTTTCAGCAACCGCGTCGACGACTACGTCCGCTACCGTCCGGGCTACCCGCCGGCGTTGCTGGCCTGGCTGCGCCAGGCCGAAGGCGTCACTCCGGACCGGGTGGTCGCCGATATCGGCGCCGGCACCGGCATCTCCACGCGCATGTGGCTGGAGGCGGGCCATCCGGTGGTCGGCGTGGAACCGAACGCGGCGATGCGCGAGGCCGCGCGCGAGTGGCTGCGCGCATTCCCCGGCCTGCGCTGGGTCGCGGCGCCGGCCGAGGCCACCACCCTGGCCGACGCCAGCGTCGACCTGGTCTCGGCGGCGCAGGCCTTCCACTGGTTCGACACCGACAAGGTGCGCGGCGAATGGGCGCGCATCCTGCGGCCCGGCGGGCTGGCGGTGGTCTACTGGAACTCGCGCGTGCTCGAGGGGTCCGCCTTCCTGGAAGGCTACGAGCGGCTGCTGCGCGACTTCGGCACCGACTACGAGAGCGTCGCCGAACGCTACCAGGACGACGAGACCATGCGGCGCTGGTTCGGCGCCGGCTTCCACGGCATGGCCAGCTTCCCCAACCGCCAGCGCGTGGATTTCGACGGCCTGCGCGGACGCCTGCTGTCCTCCTCCTACGCGCCGCGCCCCGGCCATCCCCGCTTCGAGCCGATGCTCGCGGCGCTGCGCGAACTGTTCGACGCCAGCGCGACCGATGGCTGCGTCGACTTCGACTACCGGACCCGCGTCTTCGCGGGCGCGCTGCACTAGGCCCGCCGTGTACCGGCTCGCCCGCCCCTTCCTGTTCGGCCTCGACGCCGAACGCGCGCACGGGATCGGCCTGTCCTCGCTCGAGGCCGCCTACCGCACCGGGATGACCCCGCTGCTGGCGCGGCGGCCGCCCGCCTTCCCCACCCGCGCCTTCGGCCTGACCTTCCCCAACCCGGTCGGCCTGGCCGCCGGCCTGGACAAGAACGGCGCGCACATCGACGCCCTGCTCGCGCTCGGCTTCGGCTTCGTCGAGATCGGCACGGTCACGCCCAAGGCGCAGCCGGGCAATCCGATGCCGCGCATGTTCCGCCTGCCCGGGCAGCGGGCGATCATCAACCGCCTCGGCTTCAACAACGAGGGCGTCGACGCGCTCGTCGCCAACGTCGCGCGCGCCCGGCGCCGCAACGGGCTGCTCGGCATCAACATCGGCAAGAACAAGGACACGCCCAACGAGCTGGCCGTCTCCGACTACCTGTTCTGCCTGGAGCGCGTCTATGCGCTGGCCGACTACATCACCGTCAACATCTCCTCGCCCAACACCGCCGGCCTGCGCGAGCTGCAGGAGGAACAGGCGCTGCGCCGCCTGGTCGGCGCCCTGCGCGAGGCGCAGGAGCGGCTGGGCGCGCGCCACGGCAAGCGCGTGCCGATGCTGGTGAAGGTCGCGCCCGACCTCTCCGACGACGACATCGCCGCCGCCGCGCGCGTGCTCGCCGACCTGCAGGTCGACGGCGTGATCGCGACCAACACCACGGTGGCGCGCCCCGGCCTGCAGGAGCACCCGCTCGCCGGCGAGGCCGGCGGCCTGTCCGGCGCGCCGCTGATGGAAAAATCGACCGCGGTGCTGCGCATGCTGCGTACCCGCCTGCCCGACGGGATCCCGCTGATCGGCGTCGGCGGCATCCTCTCCGGCGCCGACGCGGTGCAGAAGATGGCCGCCGGCGCGACGCTGGTGCAGTGCTACAGCGGGCTGATCTACCGCGGCCCGGGCCTGATCGCCGAGTGCAACGCCGCGATCCGCCGCCGCAAGGAAATGCCCAGCCGCGGCAACCTGCCGATCGTGAAATGACCGCGGGCTATCGACTGGTCACCGACGCCGACCTGCGCGCGCGCAACACCTTCGGCGTGGCCGCGCGCGCGCGCCTGCTGGCCGAGGTGCGCGAGGTGGCCAGCCTGCCGGCGCTGTTCGCCGCCGAGCTGGCCGGCGCCACGCCGCTGGTGCTGGGCGGCGGCAGCAACCTGCTGTTCGCCGGCGATCCGCAGGCGCCGCTCGTCTCGATCGAGGCGCGCGGGATTTCCGTCCTCGCCGACGCCGACGACCGCGTCATCGTCCGCGCGGACGCCGGCGTGCCCTGGCACGGCCTGGTCATGGACACGCTGGCGCGCGGCCTGGCCGGCCTGGAGAACCTGGCGCTGATTCCCGGCACCGTGGGCGCGGCGCCGATCCAGAACATCGGCGCCTACGGCGTGGAGGTGGAAACGCGCATCCACCGCGTCGAGGCGTTCGAGCGCGCCACCGGCGCACTGCGCCGGTTCGAGCCGCGCGATTGCGCCTTCGCCTACCGCGACAGCGTCTTCAAGCGCGAACCGGAGCGCTGGATCGTCACCGCGGTCGAGTTCGCGCTCGCGCGCCGCGCCGCGCCGGTGCTCGACTACGCCGGGCTGCGCGAGGAGCTCGCCGCGATGGAGATCGCCGCGCCGAGCGCGGCGCAGGTCGCCGAGGCGGTGATCCGCATCCGCCGCCGCAAGCTGCCCGACCCGGCGCTGATCGGAAACGCCGGCAGCTTCTTCAAGAATCCGATCGTGCCCGACGCGCTCGCGCAGGCCTTGCGGGCCGAGCATCCCACGCTGCCCGTCTTCCCCGGCGCGGGGACGGACACGCGCAAGCTCTCCGCGGCCTGGCTGATCGATGCCTGCGGCTGGAAGGGCTTCCGCGACGGCGACGCAGGCGTGTCCGACCGGCACGCGCTGGTGCTAGTCAACCACGGCCGGGCCACCGGCGCGCAGTTGCTGGCGCTGGCGCGGCGGATCGCCGGCTCCGTGCGCGAGCGCTTCGGCGTGGCGCTGGAACCCGAACCACGCATCGTGCAGGACAGCTGGAACTGAGCGGCCGGACACGCCGATCGCGAACGCCCTCCCAATCCCACCCGCCGGTACGCAAGCGCGCGCCGGCCCGAAGACCCTCCGATGTCCGCCCCCCTCTCCACGCCCGTCCGCGCCGCCCTGCTGATGCTGGCGAGCACGTTCTGCTTCGGCCTGATGGCGGTGGCGATCCGCTTCGCCTCGCAGACGCTGCCGACGCTGGAAATCGCCTTCTTCCGCAACGCCTTCGGCCTGCTGGCGCTGCTGCCGCTGCTGCTGCGCGCCGGGCGCCCGCTGCCGCGCACGCGGCAGCTGCCGCGCTATCTGCTGCGCAGCGCCATCGGCATGGGATCGATGCTGGCCGGTTTCTGGGCCATCGGCCACCTGCCGATGGCGCAGGCGATCTCCCTGTCCTACTCGACTCCGCTGTTCGTCACCATCGCCGCCGTGCTCTGGCTCAACGAGGTCGTGCGCATGCGCCGCTGGGCAGCGGTCTTCGTCGGCTTCCTCGGCGTGCTGGTGGTGGTGCAGCCTTGGTCGCACGCCTTCAGCGCCGGCAGCCTGGTGGCGGTGCTGGCGGCCGTGCTCAGCGCGGTGGTCGCGATCCAGATCAAGCAGCTCTCGGCGGTGGATTCCGCCGACACCATCGTGTTCTACACCTACCTGTTCTGGGTGCCGCTGTCGTTCGTGCCCGCGCTGTTCGTCTGGCAATGGCCGCAGGGCATCGCCTGGGTCTGGCTGCTGGCCACCGGCGTCTTCGGCACCGGCGGGCAGCTGCTGTGGACGCGCGCGCTCAAGCTCGGCGACGTCTCGGCGCTGACGCCGATCAGCTTCATGCAGCTGCCGATCGTCTCGCTGGCCGGCTGGCTGCTGTTCGACGAATCGCTCGGCCGGACGACCCTGATCGGCGCCGCCATCATCCTCGCCGCCAACGCCTACATCGCCCACCGCGAGGCCGTGCTGGCGCAGCGCGCGGCCACCGCCGCCCCGGTGGAGGCGGCCAAGCCCGGCGAGTGATCGCCGCAAAACCATGTTGCAGCGCACGAAGCCCGGCGCCGCGACCTGGGCCCCGGCGGGGGGCAAAACGGCAATGCAGCGTGGCATTTCCGGACACCTAGGCTCCGAACGCACGTCCTTGTTGACCCTTTCACGAGGACGGTGCTACTCCATACGCCGCCGTACGACACGGATGCAGGCAATCGGACTGCGACGCATCCGTCTCATCCCAAGCTGTCATTCAATCCATTTCAGGAGGTATGGATCATGGCCCTACGCAAGCGCGCGCCCCAACATCTGCCCCTGGTCCTGGCGACCGCCGCCGTCACCGTGCTCGCCGCGCAAACCGCGCATGCCGAGGCGGGCGACTACAGCTTCTGGCAAACCCTGGTGAACCTGGTCTCGCCGCCGGCCGCCGACAACAAGGTCCAGCCGCGTGACCGGCAAGGCGCCTATCCGCTGCTCAGCAACCCGACCGCCGGCTTCGACGACGGCTTCAGTCCCGGCGCCTACGGCACCTGGCAGACCGTGCAGCTCGCGCCGGGCACCGGGGCGGTGTGCGGCAACGGCTCGCCGTACAAGTTCTTCGTCAACCGCGTCGCCAACACGCGCAACACCATCATCTACATGGAAGGCGGCGGCGCGTGCTGGGACTACGCCAGCTGCACCGGCCAGACCGGCATCCGCGGCGCGCGCAACCCCAACGGCATCCCCGACGACTACATGAGCCTGCTCAACCCGGGCTCCAGCCTGGTCAGCCCGTTCGTCACCCGCGTCAGCCCGTTCGACGCGGTGAAGACGCAGCAGTGGAACATGGTCTACGTGCCCTACTGCACTGGCGACATCTACAGCGGCGACAAGGTCGCCGTGTACGACGATCCCACCGGGCAGAACGCGCCGCTGATCTGGCACCACAACGGCCTGCGCAACGTGCGCGCGGTGACGGCGTGGCTGAAGGACAACCTGCCGCGCCCGACGCAGATGCTGTCCACCGGCTGCAGCGCCGGCGGCGTCGGCAGCCTGACCAACTATGTCGGCCTGCGCAACGACATCGCCCCCGACAAGGGCTTCCTGATCGACGATTCCGGCCCGGTGTATTCGGCGCCGCTCGACGCCGATCCGCAGCAATATCCCTCGCAGCCGCTGAACCTGAAGATTCGCGACGCCTGGGGCCTGGACGCGCCCGACGGGCCGCTGTGGTACCTGTCGAGCCTGCTGCCCCAGCTCGACCGCAACGACCTCGGCTCGCTGTACCCGGCGCTGTCGGGCAAGTTCGCCCAGGACCGCCTCGGCCATACCCACTTCTGGCAGGACCTGAACTTCTCCAGCTATTCCTACGAGCGCTTCTATCCCGAAATCGAGAACGCGCCCGACCAGGCCACCAAGGAGCAGCTGATCCACGCCAAGTGGTCCGTCGACACCGGCCGCCTGCGCTTCACCCTGGACGGCCTGGACAACTTCGGCGGCTATTTCCCGCAGTACCGCGCCGTCAACGAAAGCCACTGCACCACCATCGTCGACTTCAAGAACGGCGACATCCAGGCGCAGGACCTGGAGCTGAAGAACTTCATCGACAGCGTCCTCGACGGCCAGGGCAAGGTGCTCGACGCCTCCGAGAACGACGACACCGCCGACCGCAACAAGCCCTTCAACCTGCTCTATTGGCTGGTCGATCAGTTAATCTGACCGGCGACGCCACCCTGCGCGCGGGAGCGGACCGGATCCGCTCCCGCGCGAACGCCCATTAAAATCCGATTGCTGATCTTCCTGCTGGTCCTGGCCGTGTCCGGCGCGTTCGGCTGGCACGCGCTGCGCACGCGTGCGCCCGCCGGAGCCTTCTCCGACGCCGGCCCCTCGGCCGCGCCCGCCGCGGTGCCCGCCTCCGCCACCGAGCTCGCCGCCTTGCGGGCCACGCCGCAGGCGCGGGACTACGCCGCGCGCAGGGCTTTCGACGCCGACATCCGCGCCTACCTGCGCGAGGCGTCCGCCATGAACGCCGTGCAGCGCTCCGAGCGCGCGCGCGCGCTCAGCGCGCAGATCGACGCCTACGAGCGGGCGCGGCAGCTCTCCGCCGGCGAGGCGCTGCTGCTGCGCGCCGCCCTGATCCAGGCCAGCGGCGCCGAGGAGCCGGCGCGCGCCGAGCAGATGGCGGCGCTGGTGCAGCGCTACCGGGACACTGCGCAGCGGCGCGAGGCCGAATGGAACGCGCAGCTGCAGCACGATCCGAAATTCCGCGACTACAAATCCCGCGAACGCGAGATCGTCGCCGAGGTGATGGCGATGCCGCACATCCCCGGCGGCCTCAGCCGCGATGCGTATCTGCGCCAGCGCCTGCTGCAGGCGCGCGAACAGGCCTACAGGCAGTAGCGCCGGCCCGGCGCGACGCCTAGCCGGGCGCGGTGCCCGGGCGCTGCCGCCACGGCCGCAGCCCGCCGCGGAACACCAGCGCATAGACGCCGACCGTCCACACCGCCGCCGCGGCCCAGCCGGCGAGGATGTCGGACGGGTAATGCACCCCGAGGTAGATCCGCGACAAGCCGACCATCGGCACGAACACCGCCATCCCCGCCACCGCCCAGCGGCGCCAGCGCGTCGGCCAGGCCAGCAGGATCAGCACCAGGGCCAGCGTCATCGAGCCCATCGCGTGGCCGCTGGGGAAACTGAAATTGTGCTCGGGCGCGATCGATTCCCACAGGCTGGGCCGCTCGCGCGCGAAGAACTGCTTGGCCGCGATATTCAGCAGCGCCGAGCCGCCCAGCGCCACCGCGGCGAAGATGCCCTCGGCCAGGCGCCGGCGCAGCGCCAGTCCCAGCACCAGCAGCAGGTCGACCGGGACCACGCCGTACTCGTAGCCGAGCGCGGAAAAGACCAGGAACACGCGGTCGAAACCCGAGCGCGCGACCTCGTGGGCGAACAGCAGCATGGGTTCGTCGAAGGCGAAAGCCTCGGCTTCGTGCACCTCGTCGGCCAGTTCCACGAACAGCCACAGCGGCAGCAGCACGCCGGCGAACAGCAGCAGCAACCGCCAGCCGCGGCGACGCAGGAAGCCGGCGCCGGCCCGCGCCTCCTCGCGCAGGGCCGAGGACGCCTCAGCCGGCTTGCGCGGCACGGCGGTATTTGCGCTCGACGTAGTCGTCGATGACGCCGACGAACTCGTGCGCGATGTTCTCCCCGCGCAGCGTCATCGCCTTCTCGCCGTCGATGAACACCGGCGCGGCGGGCGCCTCGCCCGTGCCCGGCAGCGAGATGCCGATATTGGCGTGGCGCGATTCCCCCGGGCCGTTGACCACGCAGCCCATCACCGCCAGGGTCAGGTTCTCGGCGCCCGGATGGCTCACCTTCCATTCCGGCATGCGGTCGCGCACGTGCTGCTGCACGACCTTGGCCAGCTCCTGGAAGAATTCCGACGTGGTGCGCCCGCAACCCGGGCAGGCGGTGACCATCGGCGTGAACGCGCGCAGGCCCATGGTCTGCAGCAGTTCCTGCGCCACCACCACCTCCTGCGTGCGCGAGGTGCCGGGTTCGGGCGTGAGCGAGATGCGGATGGTGTCGCCGATGCCTTCCTGCAGCAGCACCGACAGCGCCGCGCTGGAGGCGACGATGCCCTTGCTGCCGATGCCGGCCTCGGTCAGGCCCAGGTGCAGGGCGAAGTCCGAGCGCGAGGCCAGATCGCGGTACACCGCGATCAGCTCCTGCACGCCGCTGACCTTGCAGCTGAGCACGATGCGCGCGGCCGGCAGGCCGAGCTCGACCGCGCGCGCGGCCGAGTCCAGCGCCGAGCGGATCAGCGCCTCGCGCAGCACGCGGCCGGCGTCCCAGGGCTCGGCGCGCAGATGGTTCTCGTCCATCAGCTGCGCCGCCAGCGCCTGGTCCAGCGATCCCCAGTTGGCGCCGATGCGCACCGGCTTGTCGTAGCGGATCGCGAACTCGATCAGCTGCGCGAACTGCAGGTCCTTCTTCTTGCCGAAACCGACGTTGCCCGGGTTGATGCGGTACTTGGCCAGTGCCTGCGCGCAGGCCGGCTCGTTGGCGAGCAGCTGATGGCCGTTGTAGTGGAAGTCGCCGATGATCGGCACCTGGATGCCCATCATCGCCAGCTTCTCGACGATCCTGGGCACGGCCGCGGCGGACTCGGGATTGTTCACCGTCACCCGCACCAGCTCCGAGCCGGCGCGCCAGAGCTCGGCCACCTGCTTGACGGTGGAGGCGACGTCGGCGGTGTCGGTGTTGGTCATCGACTGCACCACCACCGGCGCCTGCCCGCCGACGGCCACGCCGCCGATGCGCACCTGGCGCGTGGCGCGGCGCGGCTGCGGGCCGAAGGCCGGCGCGGGATCGCGGTGGCAAGGCAAGGACTGGGCGTTCATGGCGACATTCTAGCCTGGGACATGGACGCCGGAATCCGCGCGCGCGCCGCCGTTGCGCTCCGATGCGGGAAGCGGGGAGGCGTCTGCAACGCAGCTTCCCGCCCCGGTGCCGCGGCCGGCCTTGCAATCGCCGCCGCGCCCCAGATGTAGGGGAACGCCCCCCACGCAGGAACCGTTCATGGCCACCACGTCCGCCTCCATCCCCACCGCCGACGGCGCCCGCCTCGTCAAGCGCCTGTGCGCCCACTGGGGCCACAAGTTTCAGGTCGAATCCGGCGAGGGTCATGGTCGCATCGCCTTCGACGCGCACACCCAGGTGCGGCTGGACGCCTCCGACGCCGCGCTGGAGGCGGTCATCGACGCCGCCGATCCGGCGCGCGCGGCGCAACTGCAGCCGGTGGTCGCCGAACACCTGAACCGCATGGCGCGCGGCGAGGTGCTGGCCGTCGCCTGGTCCGCCATCGCCTGAGGCATGACGCCGGCGGCGTCCTGATCCGGCGGATTGCTCAAAGCGCACCCGCCGTGCGTTTTTCATGTCGCCGGCCCGGTCCATGCCCGGACTCGTTCGCGCCGAATCGAGCCCTTGCGCGCTTTGCCTGGTCGTCGCGGCCATCCCACCGGCGGCCTGTTTTCCAGCGGCCTGCTAGGCTGTCGCGATGCAGCCTTCCTCCCGCGACGTCCTCACCCCCAGCCAACTCAATGCCCTGGCGCGCGGCCTGCTGGAGGACGCCTTTCCGGTGGTGCTGGTGGAAGGCGAACTCGGCAACCTGTCGCGGCCGGCCTCGGGGCACCTGTATTTCACCCTCAAGGACGCGCGCGCCCAGGTGCGCTGCGCCCTGTTCAAGCCCAAGAGCCAGTGGCTGCCTTTCCAGCCGCGCGAGGGCCTGCGCGTGCTCGCGCGCGGCCGGCTCACGCTGTACGAGGCGCGCGGCGACTATCAGCTGATCCTCGATTCGCTGGAGGAGGCCGGCGAAGGCGCCCTGCGCCGCGCCTTCGAGCAGCTCAAGGCCAAGCTGCAGGCCGAGGGCCTGTTCGACGCCGAGCGCAAGCGCCCCCTGCCCGCCTACGTGCGCCGCCTGGGCGTGCTCACCTCGCCGAGCGGCGCGGCGGTGCGCGACGTGCTGAGCGTGCTGGCGCGGCGCTTCCCGCTGCTCGAGGTGGACGTGCTGCCGGTGCCCGTGCAGGGCGAGACGGCGGCCGCTCAGATCGCAGCGATGCTGGCGCGCGCCAACGCCTCGGGCCGCTACGACGCGCTGCTGCTCGCGCGCGGCGGCGGCTCGCTGGAGGACCTGTGGGCCTTCAACGACGAGGCGCTGGCGCGCGCGATCGCGGCCTCGCCCACGCCCGTGGTGTCCGCGGTGGGCCACGAGACCGATTTCACCCTCGCCGACTTCGCCGCCGACCTGCGCGCACCCACGCCCTCGGTCGCCGCGGAATTGCTGGCCCCCGACCGGCGCGACCTGCTGACGCGGCTCGCCGGCCTGCAGCGGCGCCTGCAGACCCTGCACCTGCACCGGCTGCGCAACGCCATGCAGCGCGCCGACCGCGCCGCGCTGCGGCTGAACGCCCTGCGCCCGCAGGCGCGGCTGCGAGCGCTGCGCGAACGCCAGCGCGAGGCGCTGCGGCGCCTGTCGGCGGCCTGGCGCGCGCGCGCCGATCGCGACCTCGCCGCGCTGCGCCACGCCGACGCCGTGCTGCGCGCCACGCACCCGCGGCGGCGCCTGGCGCTGCTGCGCGAACGGCTGGCCGGGCTCGCGCCGCGCCCGCGCGCGGCGATCGTCCGGCAGTTGCAGCGCGAGGCGCTGCGCGCGCGCGGGCTGGCGCGCTCGCTGGAGGCGGTGAGTCCGCTGGCGACGGTGGCGCGCGGCTACGCGATCCTGCGGCACGAGGACGGCCGCGTGGTGCGCGCGGTCGCCGACGCGCGTCCCGGCGATCGCCTCGATGCGCGCCTGAGCGACGGGCATCTGCGCGTGCGCGTGGAATCCCCCGCGCGGGACGAGGACGGCTGACAAGATCCGCCGAGGCTCGGCGATGCGAAGCGGCGCCGGATTTTCACACTGACTTTTTACGCCGCATGCGCGATCCTGTCGGCCGGAACGCCCCCTCCGCGCATCGAACGGATCCCGCATGCTGAAGAAACGCTATCCCTACTACCTCGCCGGCAAGCCGGTGGCCGCCAATGCCGACCTCGAGGTACTCGACAAGTACTCGGGCAAGCGCGCCACCCGCGTGGCCTTCGCCGACGCGGTCGCGGTGCGCAAGGCGATCGTCGCCGCGCACAAGGCCGCCCCGGCGATGGCGGCGATGCCGCACGACGCGCGGCGCGACGTGCTCGAGCATTGCGTGCGCCGTTTCAGCGAGCGCCAGGAGGAACTCGCGCTGGCGCTGTGCATCGAGGCCGGCAAGCCGATCAGGGACGCGCGCGGCGAGGTCACCCGCCTGATCGACACCTTCCGCATCGCCGCCGGCGAGGCCACGCGCCTGGGCGGCGAGGTGATCGACCTGGAAATCTCCCCGCGCACGCGCGGCTACCGCGGCATGGTCAAGCGCGTGCCGATCGGGGCCTGCGCGTTCATCACGCCGTTCAACTTCCCCTTGAACCTGGTCGCGCACAAGGTGGCCCCGGCCATCGCCGCCGGCTGCCCGTTCGTGCTCAAGCCGGCGCCGAAGACGCCGATCGGCGCGCTGATCATCGGCGAGGTGCTGGCCGAGACCGACCTGCCCGCCGGCGCGTTCTCGGTACTGGCCTGCAGCAACGAGGACGCCGGCCTGCTGGTGGAGGACGAGCGCATCAGGCTGCTCAGCTTCACCGGCGGCCTGGTCGGCTGGGACCTGAAGGCGCGCGCCGGCCGCAAGAAGGTGACGCTGGAGCTGGGCGGCAACGCCGCGTGCATCGTCGATGACGACCCGGGCATCGCTCTCGACGCCGTGGTCGAGCGCCTGGTCTTCGGCGCCTACTACCAGTCGGGACAAAGCTGCATCAGCGTGCAGCGCATCCTCGTCCATGCCGACATCTACGAGAAGCTGCGGCGCAAGCTCAAGGCGGCGGTCGCCGGGCTCAGGACCGGCGATCCGCGCGAGGAAAAGACCTTCATCGGCCCGATGGTCGACGAAGCGGCCGCCAGGCGCGTCGAATCCTGGATCAAGGCCGCGAGGAAGAGCGGCGCCAAGGTGCTGGTCGGCGGCGAGCGCGTGGGCAACCTGCTGCCCGCCGCGCTGCTGGAGAACGTGCCGCGCGAGGCCGACCTGTACCGCAAGGAGGCCTTTGGTCCCGTCGCCTGCCTGGAGCCCTTCGACGATTTCGAGGACGCCATCGCGCGCGTCAACGACAGCGACTTCGGCCTGCAGGCCGGCGTCTTCAGCGGCCGCCTCGCGCACGCCATGCGCGCCTGGGACGCGCTGGAGGTGGGCGGCGTGATCGTCGGCGACGTGCCGAGCTTCCGCGTCGACAACATGCCCTACGGTGGCGTGAAGCATTCCGGCCTCGGCCGCGAGGGCGTGCGCTACGCGATGGAGGACATGTCCGAGCCGCGCCTGCTGGTGATCCGCGGCTGACGGGACGGTCACGGCGCACCGTTGCGCCGTGACGGCCGACACGCAACATCCCGGCGATGCCTCGCGCGCGCGTGACGATCCGCGTCGCGCGCCTGCGCATCGCCGGACACGCGCCTTCACCTCGTCTACACATCGATCGTGATGATTCTGCGCATGTCGTTTCTGCGCGTGTAATGCCGGTTTCCGATGATTGCTGCGTCTGCACACGCATGGCGCGTCAACGCGGCTTCACAATCGCCGACGCGGATGCTATCTAGCGCGCAGGGGGATCCATCACATCGCCGCGATCGCGGGGAGCGCGCCCATCCGGGCGCCGGCGTTCGCGCGCGCTGCCACCGGGAGTCCAATCCAAGATGTCCAAACGCCACGCCACGTCCGCACGCGCGTTGATGCCGCTGAGCACGCTCGCCCTCGCACTGCTCGCCGCGCTGCCCGCCGCCGCCCAGGAGACGGCCACGGCCACGCAGGCCGAACCGCCCGCCGCCGCGCAACCCACCGAACTGGACACCATCGAGGTCATCGGTTCGCGCGCGCGCGGCCGCACCGCCGCCGAAGCCGCGGCGCCGGTGGACGTGATCAGCCGCGAACAGCTGCAAAGCGCCGGCGTGCAGGAAATCGGCCAGGCGCTGCAGATGCTGGAGCCGAGCTTCAACTTCTCGCGCACCTTCGTCAGCGACGGCACCGACATCATCCGCCCCGCCACGCTGCGTGCGCTCGGCCCCGACCAGGTGCTGGTGCTGGTCAACGGCAAGCGCCGCCACCAGCAGGCGCTGGTCAACGTGCAGCAGACCATCGGCCGCGGCTCGGCCGGCACCGACATCAACGCGATCCCGATCTCGGCGATCGAACGCATCGAGGTGCTGCGCGACGGCGCGGCGGCGCAGTACGGCTCCGACGCCATCTCCGGCGTCATCAACATCGTGCTCAAGCGCAGCACCGACACCTCGGGATCGCTGGAAGTCGGCCAGACCTATGCCGGCGACGGCGAGGTGCTGCATGGCGGCCTCAACACCGGCTTCGGCCTGGCCGACGGCGGCTTCCTGAACTTCACCTTCGAATACCGCGACCGCGGCGAGACCAACCGCGCCGGCCCGAACCTCGACCTGAACCCGCCGCGCGTGGCGCTGCGCCTGGGCGACGCGGATTCCACCGACGCCTACCTGTGGACCAACGCGGCGGTGCCGATCGGCCCAGGCGAGCTGTACTGGTTCGGCGGCTACTCCAAGCGCAAGGGCGACTCCTCCGGCATCTTCCGCGCCGCCGGCGACGAGCGCGCGGTGCCCGAGGTCTACCCGGACGGCTTCCTGCCCAACCTGCTGACCAGCGTCGAGGATGCGTCGCTGGCCTTCGGCTACCGCGCGCCGCTGGGCGAGAACTGGGACTGGGACGTGTCGGTCAACCGCGGCCGCAGCAAGTTCGACTTCGCCGAAGGCAACTCGATCAACGTGAGCTGGTGGTACGAGCCCAAGCCCGATGGCAGCGGCATCTATGCGCAGTCGCCCAACAGCGCCTACACCGGCGGTCTGCAGTTCGACCAGACCACCTTCAACCTGGATTTCCGCGGCACCGTCAAGGGCTTCAACGACAATCCGCTGTCGCTGGCCGCCGGCTTCGAATGGCGCGAGGACAACTACAAGATCAAGGCCGGCGATCCGGTCTCCTACAGCTACGGCCGCACCAACAGCGGCGCGATCCCGATCCTTACCCCGAGCGGCGCCGTCGCGCCTCCCGGCATCCAGGGCTTCCCCGGCTTCACGCCCGGTACCGCGGTGGACGACGGCCGCCACAGCATGGCGGTGTACCTCGACGCCGAGGCCAAGCTGACCCAGCGCTTCCTGCTCGGCGCGGCGGTGCGCTTCGAGGACTATTCCGACTTCGGCAACACCACCACCGGCAAGCTGTCCGCGCGCTTCGACGCCACCGAGAAATTCGCCATCCGCGGCACGCTGTCCACCGGCTTCCGCGCGCCTGGCGTGCAGCAGCAGTTCTACAGCCAGGTGTCCACCAACTTCGACACCGCCGGCAACCTCACCGACACCCTGACCGCGCGCCAGGACAGCGCGGTGACGCGCGCGCTGGGCATCAAGCCGCTCAAGGAGGAGACCTCCACCAGCGGCACGCTGGGCCTGGTCTACAAGCCGAGCGAGAACACCACCTTCACCGTCGACGTGTTCCGCATCGACATCAAGGACCGCATCATCTTCTCCGGCAGCATCGGCCCCGAGCCGGTCGGCACCGACGACCTGCCCTGCCGGCCCGACAACGGCAACTGCCCGATCCGCGGCGTGCTCGAACCCTTCCGCGTCGGCCAGGCACAGTTCTTCACCAACGCCATCGACACCAAGACCCAGGGCATCGACATCGTCGCCGAGCACGGCATCGATTTCGACGGCGGCTCGCGCCTGGACCTGACCGCGCTGGTGCACTGGAACAAGACCGAGGTCACCAAGCGCAAGTCGCAGTCGGACATCATCGGCGTCGACAAGCTGTTCGGCGACGAGCAGGTGCTGCTGGTCGAACGCGGCCAGCCGCGTGCGCACCACGTGCTGCAGGGCGTGTACACCACCGGCAACTGGAGTTTCCTGGCGCGAGCCAACTACTTCGGCAGCGTCGCCGGCAAGGGCTTCACCCTGGTCAAGCAGACCTGGGGCGGCGAGTGGCTGGGCGACGTCGCGGTCGGCTACCGCTTCAACAAGAACCTCAAGCTGACCGTCGGCGCCAACAACGTCTTCGACGCCTATCCCGACAAGTGGGATCCGGTCGGCGGCGCGCCGTTCCCGCAGATGGGCTTCAAGTACGGCTGGGAAACCCTGCCCTTCGGCACCAACGGCGGCTACTACTACGCCAAGGTCGATTTCAGGTTCTAGTCGCCGCTTGCGTCCGCGCCGTCCGCCACGGCGGAGGCGCGGAGCGCCCTGAACGGGCGATCGCGGCCGCGCGCCGCGATCGCCAACCCCGTTCGCGGCGGCCGCGCGTTAGCTCTCCCGTCCATTCCGGGAGACACCCATGCAACGCCGCACGCTCGCTTCCGCCCTGCTCTGCGCCCTGGCGCTCTCCGCCTGCACGACCGTCGGGCCGGCCCAGAAACAGCAACCGACCGCCCGGCAGCCCGCCGACGAAGCCGACCGGGATATCGCGGCCGTCGCCCCGACCGCTCCGCCCGCCCCGCCGGCGCCGCTGGCGGAACAGCGCTCGCTCGAGCGCATCGTGGTCACCGGCGCAAAGCGCAGCAAGCGCGCCGTCGCCGATGGCGGCGCCCCGGCCTACGCGCCGGCCGCCGCCCTCGCCATGCCGGCGCCGCCGCCGTACTGGCAGCCGAGCAATACCGAGAAGTACGCCGATCACGAGGACAACCCGGTGCACCGCGCCAGCGAGCAGCCGGTCTCCACCTTCTCCATCGACGTCGATACCGGCAGCTACAGCAACGTGCGCCGCATGCTGCGCCAGGGCGTGCGCCCGCCGGCCGATGCGGTGCGCGCGGAAGAGATGATCAACTACTTCAGCTACGGCCATCCGGCGCCGGCGTCGCGGCAGACGCCCTTCCGCGTCACCACCGAACTCAGTCCGGCCCCCTGGAACGGCAAGCGCCAGCTGCTGATGGTCGGCATCAAGGGCTACGACGTGCCCAAGGCGACGCTGCCGCCGGCCAACCTGGTGTTCCTGATCGATACCTCGGGTTCGATGGAGTCGCCCGACAAGCTGCCGCTGCTCAAGCAGGCCTTCACCCAGCTGGCGCGCGAGCTGCGGGCGCAGGACAAGGTGTCGATCGTGGTCTATGCCGGTTCCGCCGGCCTGGTGCTGCCGCCCACCCCGGGCGACCGGCAGGGCGAGATCCTCGCCGCGCTCGACCGCCTGCAGGCCGGCGGCAGCACCAACGGCGGCGACGGCATCCGCCTGGCTTATGCGACGGCCAGGCAGGGCTTCGTCGCCGGCGGCGTCAACCGCGTGATCCTGGCCACCGACGGCGACTTCAACGTCGGCACCGTCGACCAGGGCGCGCTGGAGACGCTGGTCGCCGACCAGCGCAAGTCCGGCATCGCGCTGACCACGCTCGGCTTCGGCGAGGGCAACTACAACGACGCGATGGCCGAGAAGCTGGCCGACGTCGGCGACGGCAACCATGCCTACATCGACACGCCGCGCGAAGCGCGCAAGGTGCTGGTCGAGCAGATGGGCGCCACCCTGCTCACCATCGCCAAGGACGTGAAGATCCAGATCGAATTCAATCCGGCGCAGGTCGCCGAGTACCGCCTGATCGGCTACGAGAACCGCGTGCTGCGCCGCGAGGACTTCGCCAACGACAAGGTCGACGCCGGCGACATCGGCGCCGGGCACGAGGTGACGGCCCTGTACGAGATCACGCCGGCGGGCTCGGGCGCCGAGCAGTTGCCGCCGCTGCGCTACGGTACCGAGGCCGGGCCGGCGACCGGCGCCAAGGCCGGCGAGCTGGCGGAACTGCGCCTGCGCTACAAGCGTCCCGGAGAGCAGACCAGCCAGCTGATCGCCACGCCGATCCTGCGCAGCGCGCTGCGCGCGCAGCCGAGCCCGACGCTGCGCTTCGCCGCCGCCGTGGCCGCCTACGCCGACGCGTTGCGCGGCGGCACGCACCTGGCGAACTGGAACTGGGGCGACATCGCCCGCGAGGCGCGCGGCGCGCTGGGCGAGGACCGCACGCAGCAGCGCGCCGAATTCGTGCAGCTGGTCGAGCAGGCGCGCGCGCTGACCGACGGCGACGCGCCGAAGGTCGGCATGGTCGCCGAGTGAATCCGGCCGGCCCGAACGAGCGATTCGCAAGCACATGCCGCTGCCAGCGCACTCCACGGCCCTCGCCGCCCCCGTCCCGGCCGCCGCCGGCGGGGGCCGGCGGCCCGTCGGCGCCCGTGCCCCGGGCTTCACCTGGGGCGCGGCAACGCTTACCCTGCCGCGGATGGACGATGTCGCCGCCGCCAGCGCCGCAGTCAATGACGACACCAGCGACGAATCGCTGATGGCGGCCTACGCCGGCGGCGACGTGGCGGCGTTCGAGCAGCTCTATGCCCGCCACCGCCTGCGCCTGCACCGCTTCCTGCTGCGCCAGCTGCGCGATGCGGCGCTGGCCGACGAGTTCTTCCAGGACGTCTGGCAGCGCGTGATCGCCGCGCGCCTGGACTGGAAACCCGACGGATCCTTCTCCAGCTGGCTGTACCGCATCGCCCACAACCGCCTCGGCGACCATTGGCGCGCGCTCAAGCACCGTCCGCCGGCGCCGGACAACGCCGACGAGCGCGCCGCGCGTATACCCGATCCCGACACGCCCGAGCGTAGCCTGTCGGAATTCGAGCAGCGGCGCCTGGTGCAGCTGGCGCTGGACGAGCTGCCCGAGGAACAGCGCGAAGTGATCCTGCTGCGCCTGGAGCAGGAACTGACCCTGGAGGAAATCGGCGCCGTCACCGGCGTCGGCCGCGAAACCGTCAAATCGCGATTGCGCTACGCGATGGACAAGCTCCGTACCCGACTGGGGCCCGCCGAGGCCTCGCACGCATGAACACCCCGCACGACATTCCCGGCCCCGATCGCGATTCCGACGCGGCGTTGACGCCCGAAGAGCGCGAGCTCGCCGCGCAGATCGCCCGCGCCGCGCCGCAGCGCGGGCCGTCGCCGGCGTTGGATGCCAGCATCCTGCGCGCCGCGCGCGTGGCGGTCGCCGCGCCGCAGCCTGCGCCGCCCTCGACGGCCGCGCGCGCCGCGACCGCGCGCCGGCGCGCGCGGCGGCGCTGGCCGGCTGTGTTCGGCGTCGCCGCGACGCTGGCGCTCGCCTTCGGCCTGGCCTGGCAGCTGCGCCCGAGCGAGGAATTGCAGATCGTCAGCGTCTCGGAGATCCCGCCGACGGGCGCGGGAGCCGCGGGCGGCCCGTCGGCCGATGCCGCGGCACCGCCCGAGGCCGACGCGCAGGCCGCCGACGCCGCGCCCGTGATCGAGCCGGCGCCGGTCGCTGAGCAGCCCGCCGAGGCCCATGAGACCCCACAGAACGGCGACGAGCCAGGCGCGGCCGCCGCCCAGGCCGCCATCATCGACACGCCGGCGCCGCCCGAACCTGCGCAAGCCGACGCGGCACCCGATCTCGAGCGCGTCGTGACCGCGCCGCCGATCCCCCCGGCGCCGGTCGCGGCCCCACCCCCCGCGCCGCCGGCACCGCCATCGCCGCAGGCTTCCGCGCGGGACGCGGCGCAGATGCCGGCCGAACTGTCCGCGGTGCCGCCGGCCATGGAACCGCTCGAACAGCGCGCCAAGAGCCGCCGCGCCCCTGCGCAGGCCGAGGCGGTGGCGCCGTCCGCCGATGCCTCCGCCGACGGCAATGCGGCCGCCAGCGCGTACGGCGCCGCGGTGCCTCCGCCTCCGCCGCCCCCGCGCCAGGAAGCCGAGCAGAAAAAGGAACTGGACCGGATCGAGGTCAGCGGCGCGCGCGTCGTGCGCGGCTTCGAGGACCAGCCGCTCGACGACGAGCCGCCCGCCTCCGCCGACTCCCCGCAGGTGCGCGAGGCCTGGCTGCGGCGCGTGCGCGAACTGGTCGCGCGCGGCGAGCGCGACGCCGCGCGCGACAGCCTGCGCGAATACCATCGCCGCTATCCCGAGGCCGAGATCCCGGACGACCTGCGCCAACTGCTGCCGGAATAGGCCGATGGCGGCGGACAGACACGTGCCCGGCGGCGGCGTGCCGGACAGAAGCACGCTCGCGGCCGCGTCCAGCCATGCGGTGGAGATCAAGCACAGCCGCTTCCTCGCCCAGGCCGCGCCGGCGGCGAGCGCGCAGGCCGCGCTCGCCTTCGTCGAGGCGGTCTCGGCCGCCGACGCCACCCACAACTGCTGGGCCTATCGCATCGGCGACCACTACCGCTCCAGCGACGACGGCGAGCCGGCCGGCACCGCCGGACGGCCGATTCTGGCCGCCATCGACGGCCAGGGCCTCGACGGCGCCGTGGTGGTGGTCACGCGCTGGTACGGCGGGATCAAGCTCGGCGCCGGCGGACTGATCCGCGCCTACGGCGGCGCCGCGGCCGAGTGCCTGCGCCGCGCCGAACGCGTGCAGCTGATCGTCCTGGCCGAGCTGGAGGTCCACGCCGGCTTCGACGACCTCGGCCACGTGCACGCGGCGCTGGGCGCCTTGGCGGCGGAAAAACTCGAGGAACGCTTCGACGTCGGCGGCGCCGTGCTGCGCCTGCGCCTGCCCGCCGATCGCGTCGACGCCTTGAAAACGCTGTTGCGAGACGCCACCCGGGACCGGGTACGCTTCGGCCAGCCATAACCGCCGCCGCTGCGTCCGGGCGCCCGCCCGGCTTCCGCGTCCGCGCCCCACCAGGATCCTCGATGTCGGCAACGCCTGAGTCTCCCGCCAAGCCCAAACCCCGTCTCGGCAGCCTGGGCGCGCTCTGGCCCTTCGTGCTGCGCCACAAGGCGCTGTTCGTGGCCTGGCTGCTGGCCCTGGCCGCCTCCAGCGCCGCCACGCTGAGCCTGCCGCTGGCGGTGCGCGGCATGATCGACCACGGCTTCTCCAGCGGCGACAACATCGACGCCACCTTCTTCCTGCTGCTGCTGGTGGCGGTGGCGCTGGCGCTGGCCACCGCCGCGCGCTTCTTCTTCGTCTCGCTGCTGGGCGAGCGCGTGGTCGCCGACCTGCGCACGCAGCTGTACGCGCACCTGGTCGGGCTGGGGCAGTCCTTCTACGAACGCACCCGCAGCGGCGAGCTGGTCTCGCGCCTGTCCGCGGACACCGAGCTGCTGCGCAGCGTGGTCGGCTCGAGCATGTCGGTGGCCCTGCGCAGCGGCGTGATGGTGCTGGGCAGCATCGCGATGCTGGTGGTCACCAGTCCGCGCCTGGCCGGCTATACCCTGATCGGCATTCCGCTGTGCGTGCTGCCGATCGTGCTCGGCAGCCAGCGCCTGAGCCGGATTTCGCGGCAGAGCCAGGACCGCGTCGCCGACGCCAACACCCTGGCCGCCGAGGCGCTGGGCGCGATCCGCACCGTGCAGGCGCACGCGCGCGAGCCTTTCGAGCGCGGCCGCTTCGCCGACGCCGTCGCCGCCACCGTGGCCACCGCGCGGCGCCGCATCGGCATGCAGTCGCTGGTCACCGCGACCGCGATCGCGCTGGTCTTCGGCTCGATCATCCTGGTGCTCTGGACCGGCGCGCACGACGTCATCGACGGGCGCCTGAGCGCCGGCACGCTCGGCCAGTTCGTGCTCTACGCGCTGTTCGGCGGCGGCTCGATCGGCGCGCTGGCCGAGACCTGGAACGAGCTGCAGAAGGCGGCCGGCGGCATGAGCCGCATCTCCGAGCTGCTGGAGGAACGCACCGACATCCGGGCGCCCGCGCATCCGGCGGCGCTGCCGCGGCCGGTGCGCGGCGAGCTGCGCTTCGACGACGTGGTCTTCCACTATCCCTCGCGGCCGGACGCGGCGGCGCTGGAGGACTTCAGCCTGCACGTCGCGCCCGGCGAGACCGTGGCCCTGGTCGGCCCTTCGGGCGCCGGCAAGAGCACCGTGTTCTCGATGCTGCTGCGCTTCCACGATCCGCAGTCGGGCGGCATCACCGTCGACGGCGTCGACATCCGCACGCTCGACCCGGCGGCGCTGCGCGAGAGCATCGCCCTGGTGCCGCAGCAGCCCACGATCTTCGCCGCCAGCGCCCGCGACAACATCCGCTACGGCCGCCTGGAGGCGAGCCAGGCCGAGATCGAGGCGGCGGCCGCGTCCGCGGAGGCGCACGAGTTCCTGCGCGCGCTGCCCGAGGGCTACGACGCGCAGCTCGGCGAACGCGGCGCGCGCCTGTCCGGCGGCCAGCAGCAACGCATCGCCATCGCCCGCGCGCTGCTCAAGGACGCGCCGATCCTGCTCCTCGACGAGGCGACCTCCGCGCTCGACGCGCAGAGCGAGCGCGCCGTGCAGCAGGCGCTGGAGAACCTGATGGCCGGCCGCACCACCCTGGTGATCGCGCACCGCCTGGCCACCGTGCTCAAGGCCGACCGCATCGTGGTGATGGACCGCGGCCGCATCGTCGCCCAGGGCACGCACGCCGAGCTGCTGGCGCAGGACGGCCTGTACGCCGAACTGGCGCGGCTGCAGTTCCTGGACTGACGGCCGCTGCGCAACGCCGCGCTGCACAACACTGCGCGCTCCCCGCCGTGCCCTCGCGCGGCGGGGAATTCACCGGCGGCGTGAGAGAATCGCTTTCCCCCCGACATCCGGAGTCAGCATGGAACTCGCAATGATCGGCCTCGGCCGCATGGGCGCCAACATGGCCGAGCGCCTGCTGCGCGGCGGCCATCGCGTACGCGGCTTCGATCCGGTACAGGCCGCGCGCGAGGCCGCCGCGCAGCGCGGCGTCGAGACCGCCGAGTCGCTGCAGGCCCTGGTGCAGGCGCGTCCCGCGCCGCGCGGGCGCTGGGGGATGGTGCCGGCCGGCCAGATCGTCGACGACCCGCTGGCGGCGCTGCTGCCCCTGCTGGTGGCGGGCGACATCGTGATCGACGGCGGCAAATCCTATTACCAGGACAGCGTGCGGCGCGCGCGCGAACAGGGCGCGCGCGGCCTGCACGGGCTCCACCCCCCCTCCGCGATGGCCGCCGCGCAGCGCGGCGTCGAGACCGCCGAGTCGCTGCAGGCCCTGGTGCAGGCGCTTCCCGCTCCGCGCGTGCTCTGGCTGATGGTGCCGGCCGGCAAGATCGTCGACGACACGCTGGCGGCGCTGCTGCCGCTGCTGGTGGCGGGCGACATCGTGATCGACGGCGGCAATTCCTATTACCAGGACAGCGTGCGGCGCGCGCGCGAACTGGGCGCGCGCGGCCTGCACGGCATCGACTGCGGCACCAGCGGCGGCATCTGGGGGCTGCAGGAGGGCTACAGCCTGATGATCGGCGGCGAGGAAGCGCCGGTCGACTACCTGCGGCCGGTCTTCCAGACGCTGGCGCCGGCCCCCGACAAGGGCTGGGGCCGCGTCGGCCCGAGCGGCGCCGGGCACTTCACCAAGATGGTCCACAACGGCATCGAGTACGGCCTGATGC
This sequence comes from Luteimonas aquatica, assembly GCF_022662575.1. Lineage (GTDB taxonomy): Bacteria > Pseudomonadota > Gammaproteobacteria > Xanthomonadales > Xanthomonadaceae > Luteimonas > Luteimonas aquatica. The sequence continues at coordinate 947,440 of NZ_JALBFU010000001.1, forward strand.
AGGCCTACGCCGAGGGCTTCTCGATCATGCAGCACAAGCGCGAGTTCGCGCTCGACCTGCACCAGGTCGCCGAGATCTGGCGCACCGGCAGCGTGGTGCGCTCCTGGCTGCTCGACCTCACCTCCGACGCGCTGCGCAAGAACCCCGCGCTGGACGGCATCGCGCCCTGGGTGGCCGATTCCGGCGAGGGCCGCTGGACCGCCGCCGAGGCCATCGCGCTCGACGTCGCCGCGCCGGTGATCACGCTCTCGCTGCTCGAACGCCTGCGCTCGCGCGACGACGACTCCTTCGGCGACAAGCTGCTGGCGGCGATGCGCAACGAGTTCGGCGGGCACGCGATCAAGAAGGAATAAGCCGCCGCTTCTCCGCCGCCCGCAGGGGCGTGCCCGGAAATCGCGCCTCAGGGATCGATGCCGATCGGGATGCCGGTGGGCACCAGCGACCAGATTTCCTCGATCTCCGCGTCGGTCACCGCGATGCAGCCGTCGGTCCAGTCGCGCAGCGACTGCGCGTAGCTGCCGCCGTGGATGAAGATGTCGCCGCCGGGATCGACGCCGCGCGCGCGCGCCTGCGCGCGGTCGGCGGCATCGGGATACGAGACGCGCAGCGACAGGTGGAAGCGGCTGTTGGGATTGCGGCCGCTGATGCGGTAGTCGCCCTCGGGCGTCTTCTCGTCGCCCTGCTGGCGCTTGTGTCCCACCGGCGCGTCGCCCAGGCGCACGCGGTAGCTGCGCAGCACGCGGCCGTCGCGCAGCAGTTCCATGCGCCGCTCCGACTTGTCGACATGGATGCGGTCGGCGCGCTGCGCGGCCGCGGCCATCGCCGGCGGCTGGGCCGGCAGCGCGAACGGCACAGCGGCCAGCAGGCACGCCAGCAGCCACCGGCGGCGCGATCGCCGCATGTTCATCGCACCCGCCTGCGTGCCGTCGCCTCTGCTCCGATGACGCATCAGGCCGCCCCCGAGGCCCGCGCTCGCTCGATCAGCGCGCCGCAGTCGGTATCGGAGGCCAGCGTGCCGAACGCCAGGCCGTGCCCGCCGCCGAGGCGGCTGACGCAGAAGGCCTCGGCCGCGGGACTGCCGGTGCGCAGCAGGACCGAGGCCTGCAGCGCCAGCGCCAGCCGTTCGGCGAGCACGCGCGCGCCGGCCTCGTCGCTGCCGCCCGGCGCCAGCGCCCTCTTCAGCGCGACCAGCGCGGCATCGTAGGCCGGATGCAGGCCCTGTGCCGATTCGAGTTCGGCCAGCAGCGCGATGCCGGTCTCCGGCTCGCGCGAGAGCGCGCGCAGCACGTCCAGGCACTGGATGTTGCCGGAGCCTTCCCAGATCGAATTCAGCGGCGCCTGCCGGTACAGGCGTGGCAGGATCGACTCCTCGACGTAGCCGGCGCCGCCCAGGCATTCCTGCGCCTCGTTGACGAAGGCCGGCGAGCGCTTGCAGATCCAGTACTTGCCGATGGCGGTGGCGATGCGCGCGAAGGCGGCTTCCTGCGCGTCGCCGCGGCCGCCGGCGTCCACCGCGCGGGCCACGCGCAGCGACAGGGCCAGTGCGGCCTCGGCCTCCAGCGCCAGGTCGGCCAGCACGTTGCGCATCAGCGGCTGCTCGATCAGCGCCCTGCCGAACGCGCGCCGGTGCGCGGCATGGTGCAGCGCATGCGCCAGCGCCATGCGCATCTGCGCGGACGAACCGAGCATGCAGTCCAGGCGCGTGAGCATCACCATTTCCAGGATGGTGGCGATGCCGCGCCCTTCCTCGCCCACGCGCCAGGCCAGCGCATCGACGAACTCGACCTCGCTGGAGGCGTTGCTCCAGTCGCCGAGCTTGTCCTTCAGGCGCATCAGCCGGAACGCGTTGCGGCTGCCGTCGGGCAGCCGGCGTGGCATCAGGAAGCAGCCCAGGCCGCCCGCCGACTGCGCCAGCACCAGGAAGCCGTCGCACATCGGCGCAGAGAAGAACCATTTGTGTCCCACCAGCCGGTATTCGCCGTCCGCGGTCGGCGTGGCGCGCGTGGTATTGGCGCGTACGTCGCTGCCTCCCTGCTTTTCGGTCATGCCCATGCCCAGGGTGACGCCGGGCTTGTCGGCGATGGCGACATCGCGCGCATCATAGCGGCAGGCGGCGACCTTCTCCGCCCATTCGCGCAGCGCCGGCGCATGCCGCAGCACCGGCACCGCGGCATGGGTCATGGTCAGCGGACAGCTGGTGCCCGGTTCCACCTGATGGTGCAGATAGCTCAGCGCCGCGCGCGCCACGTGCGATCCCGCGCCGCGCTCGGCCCAGGACAGGCCGGCGACGCCGTGCTCGATCGCCGCCTGCATGATGCGGTGGTAGTTGGGATGGAATTCGACCGTGTCGATGCGGTGGCCGTAGCGGTCGTGCGTGCGCAGGCGCGGCTTGTCGCGGTGCGCGTCGAAGCTCAGCGCGTACTGCTCGCCGCCGGCGACGGCGCCGTAGGCGGCGATGCGCCCGGCGAACGCGGCGGCGCCCTCGCGCGCCACGCCCTCGCGCAGCGCCGCGTCGTCCGCCCACAGGTCGCGCGGCGCGAACTCCGGCGGCTGGTTGTCGACCACGTGGGTTTCGAAGGGCGGCGGCGATGCGGCTTTCATGGCACCTGACATCCTGTTAGGAAGCACATAGATCGGAAGGCCCGATTGTCCACCAAATCCGCGCCGCGGGCGCAGCGCGCGCCTCAGCCCTCCGACGGCGCGCGCAACGCGGCGACGAAATCCTCCGGCAGCGCCAATCGCCCGAACGCGCCCCGCTGCGTGCCGCTGAGCACGCGCAGCATGTGCCCACGCCCGCCCGGCATCCGGCCCAGCGGCAGGAAGGCGAGATCGCGCGCCCTGGCGACCATGTCGCGCTCGGACTGGAACAGCGGCGTCAGCCAGCGGCTCCAGAACTGGTAGACGGCGACATGGCGGCGGCGCTGCGCGGCGTAGCGCGCCAGCGCCCTTGCCGCGTCCGCTTCCTCGCGCAAGGCATCGCGCAGCGCCAGCGCGTCCATCAGCGCCATGTTCACGCCCTGCCCCAGCTGCGGGCTCATCGCATGCGCGGCGTCGCCGAGCAGCACCAGGCGGCCGCGATGCCAGCGCCGGACCACGGCGTCGCGATAGCCGGCGCGCGCGAGCTGCGCCGCATCCTGCACCTCGGCGAGCCTGGCCTCGGCCTGCGGCCAGATCGCCGCCACCTCCTCGCGCCAGCGCGCCAGTCCGTTCGCGCGCCACTGCTCGTAGCCGCCCACGGGCAGGCTCCAGAAGAAGCTCAGCCGCGGCGTGGCGTCATCCGGCCGCGTCCCCACCGGCAGCATGCCGATCATCTTGCGGGCGGCGACGTAGCGCTGGCGCAGCTCGTCGCCCCACGGCCAGTCGCCGCGCGCGAGCAGGCACCACAACGCGCCCCAGGGGTATGGCCGCTCGAGCGCCCCCGGATCCACCTGCCGGCGCAGCCGCGAGGCCGCGCCGTCGGCGGCGATCACCAGATCGAAAGGGCCGTGCCAGCGGCCCTCGGCATCGCGAATCCTGCCGCCGTCCTCGTCGGCGGCCTCGATGCGCGTGCCGCGATGCAGGACGCCGGCCTCTCCCCAGGCGCGGTCGAGCAGGGCGAACAAGGCCCCGCGCTGCATGCCCAGCCCGAACAGCCGCGCATCCAGCCCCGCGTAGCGCATGTCCATCACCGCGCGCCCGCACGGCGTCTCGCCGTACAGCCTGCGCACGGGCGCGCCGTGGGCCAGCGCCTGCGGCAGCAGGCCCATCCGCCACAGCACCTGCAATCCGGTCGGCTGCAGCAGCAGGCCGGCGCCGGCGGGTCCGGGCTGCGGCGTCTGCTCGAACACCTCCACGCGATGGCCGTCGCGCGCGAGCAGCACGGCCGCCGCCTGTCCGGCCGTGCCGTAGCCGGCGATGGCGACATGCATCGGCTTCATGCGGACCGCGCCGTGCCGGCTTTCGCCGCGAAACAAGACGCCGCTAAAGAAGCCGCCGCGAAACAAGCCCCGACGAAAGAAAAGGCCCCGCCGAAGCGGGGCCTCAAGGATCGCAACGCCTCCAAGCTCAGACGACCGGCGCGACGCCCGCCGCCTGGGCGCCCTTCGGCCCCTGCGTCACTTCGTAGCTCACCCGCTGCCCTTCCTGCAGGCTGCGGAACCCCTTGGAATTGATTGCCGAGAAATGCACGAAAACATCCGCGCTGCCGTCTTCGGGCGCGATGAATCCGAACCCCTTGGCGTCGTTGAACCATTTCACTGTGCCGTATTGCATGACTCTCCCTACCTCGTCTGGTATGACCGTGCGTGCGCGTCCGACTTGCCCCCTGAACGCGCACGGCCGCGAGTATGCAAAGCAAATCCGCGGCTGGCAATCATCCGTCCGCGGACAGCAGCGCCCCGATCAGCGCCGGCACCCCGTCGGAGGCAGCGGCGACGTTCGCCAGTACATCATCGAGCGTGATGATCTCGTCAACGTCCGGTCCGGCTCCCGCCGCCCAGTTGGCCACGATCGCCAGACAGGCGTAGTCGAGCCCCAGCTCGCGCGCCAGGCCCGCCTCCGGCATCCCGGTCATGCCCACCAGATCGCAGCCGTCGCGGCGCAGGCGCGCGATCTCGGCCTTGGTCTCCAGGCGCGGCCCCTGCGTGGCGCCGTAGCAGCCGCCCTCGACCAGCGCCACGTTCGCCGCGCGCGCGGCCGCGATCACCGCCTGGCGCAGCGACGGCGTGTAGGGATCGCCGAAGTCGACGTGCAGCACCTCGCTGCCCTCCTCCTCGCAGATCGTGGAGACGCGGCCCCAGGTGTAATCGATGAGCTGGTCGGGACAGGCCAGCACGCGCGGACCGAACCGCTCGGTGACGCCGCCCACGGTGTTGAGCGCGAGCACGCGCCCGGCCCCCAGCGCCTGCAGCGCGGCGAGGTTGGCGCGATAGTTCACCTTGTGCGGCGGCACCGAATGGCCTTCGCCGTGCCGCGCCAGGAACGCCACGCGCCGGCCCGCCAGCGTGCCTACGCGCACCGGACCGGACGGCGCGCCGAAGCGCGTCGCCGGCTCGTGCGTCTGCACGTCCTGGAGCTCGGCAAGCCTGTAGAGACCGGTGCCGCCGATGACGGCCAGGGCGATGTCGGTGCTCATGGCGGTCACTCGGCCAGCGCGTAGATGCCGGGCAGGTTGCGCCCCTGCTCGTGGTAGTCCATGCCGAAGCCGAACACGTAGCGATCGGGCACGCCGACGCCGACGTAGTCCGCCTCGATGCCTTCCACGCAGCGGTCATGCTCCTTCACCGCGAGCACCGCCACGCGCACCTCGGCCGCGCCCTGGTCCTCGCACCAGCGCCGCACCGCGAAGAGCGTGTGGCCCTCGTCGAGGATGTCGTCCACCAGCAGCACGCGGCGGCCGCGCATCGGCGTTGCCGGGCGATGCAGCCAGGCCAGGCCCGAGCCCGACGTGCTGCCGCGATAGCGGGTGGCGTGCAGGTAGTCGAACTCCAGATCCAGTCCGCGCTCGCCCAGCGCCAGCGCCAGCATCGCCGCGAACGGCATGCCGCCGTGCATGATGGTGACGAACAGCGGCGGCTCGGCATCCTCGCCCGCGCGGTAGTCGGCGCTCACCGCATCGGCCATGCCCGCGATCGCGGTCGCCAGCGCCGCGCCGTCGTGGATCAGGTCGGCGCCCTGCAGCGCCTGCGCCAGGGACGGCCGGCTCATGCCACGCCTCCCCGGCCCGCATCGCTATCGCCCAGGAGCGCGCGCTGCGCCTGCCCGTAGCGCGCATCGGCCAGCAACCCGTCCCAGCCGCGGAAGCCGCGGCCGATCAAACCCGTCAATGCCATGGTGTTGAGCTTCCTTCCGGCGACCGCCGCCAATGCTTCCTCGACCAGTTCGGGATGACAGACCAGCACCACGTCGCAGCCGGCGTCCAGGTGCGCGCCGATCCGCGCCGTCACGCCGCCCGCCGAGCCGGCGGCGGCCATGCCGATGTCGTCGGAGAACACCACGCCGCGGAATCCCATCTGCCCGCGCAGGATGTCCTCGATCCAGACGCGCGAATGGCCGGCCGGTTCCGGCGCGACCTGCGGATAGACCACGTGCGCCAGCATCACCGCGTCGGCGCCGGCGTCGATCCCGGCGGCGAACGGCACCAGGTCGCTGACGCGGATCTCCTCCAGCGTGCGCCGGTCGAGCGCCCGGTCGAAGTGCGTGTCCTCGCGCACGCTGCCGTGCCCGGGGAAATGCTTGAGCGTGGCGGCCATCTCGGCCGTGTGCATGCCGCGGATGTAGGCACGCGTGAACTCGGCCACCACCTCGGGATCGCCGGAGAAGGCGCGGTTGCCGATCGCCAGGTTGCCGCGGCCAAGGTCCGCCACGGGCGCGAAGCTCAGGTCGACGCCGCTGGCGCGCACCTCGCTGGCCATCACCCAGGCGTGCTCCTGCGCCAGCTCGAGCGCGGCAACCGGATCGGCGGCGTACAGCCGGCCGATGTCCTCCAGCGGCGGCAGCGCGCTGAAGCCTTCGCGGAAGCGCTGCACGCGCCCGCCTTCCTGGTCCACGCAGACCAGCTGCGGGCGCGGCGCCGCCGCGCGGATCGCGGCCGACAGCTCGGTCACCTGCGTCTTCGAGGCGAAATTGCGCTTGAACAGCACCACGCCGGCGCAGGCCGGGTGCTGCAGCCAGTCGCGCTCCTGCGCGGTGAGTTCGGTGCCGGCGACGCCAATCAGCAACATGCGGTGACTCCTGAGAAATCCGACAACCTGGCAACGGGATCAGACGCCGGCGTGCCGCGCCGTCCGGCCCGGCGGGACGAAAGCGCTAACCCGCCCGCTCCTCGTCGCTCCATTGCGAGTAAGGACGCGTGGCCAGAGCCAGATTGTAATAGCGCGCGGCCTCGGTGACCTCACGTCCGGCCCAGTCCGGCCGCTCGAAGGCCTCCTCGGCGCTGTCCAGCTCGATCTCGGCCACTACCAGTCCCGCGTTCTCGCCCAGGAACTCGTCCACTTCCCACAGGTGGCCGGCGTGGTTCACGTAGTGGCGGCGCTTGTCGATCAGGCCGCCGACGCACAGCGCCAGCAGCGCGCGCGCGTCCTGCGGCGGGATCGGATAGTCGAACTCCTGGCGGGTGTGGCCGAGCTCGCGCGACTTGATGTTCAGGAACGCGGCCTCGCCGGCGATGCGCACGCGCATCGAGGCGCGCTGCGCGCCGCTGTCCATTGCCGCCTGGTCGTTGAGATAGCCCTGCGCCATGGCCTCGGTGCGGTGCGCCTGCGCGCGCCAGCCCTCGCCCACTACCAGGAACTTGCGCTCGATCTCGATGCCCATGCCTATCTCCGCTCGAACATGGCGATCGATTCCACGTGCGCGGTGTGCGGGAACATGTCCATCACGCCCGCCGCGCGCAGCGTCCACCCCTGCTCGTTGACCAGGTAGCCGGCGTCGCGGGCCAGCGACCCGGGATGGCAGCTGACGTACACGATCCGCCGGAACTGCTTCAGCGGCAACTGGCGCAGCACGTCGATCGCGCCCGAGCGCGGCGGGTCCAGCAGCAGCTTGTCGAAGCCTTGCCGCATCCACGGCGTTCCGCGCTGGTCCTGGGTGAGGTCGGCGGCGTGGAAGTGCGCATTGGCCAGGCCGTTGTGCGCGGCGTTCTCGCGCGCCCGCGCCACCAGCCCCGCCTCGCCCTCCACGCCGACCGCCTCGCGCACGAGGCGCGCCAGCGGCAGGGTGAAGTTGCCCAGCCCGCAGAACAGGTCGAGCACGCGGTCCTCGGGGCCGACGTCCAGCAGGGCCAGCGCGTGCGCGATCATCTTCTCGTTGAGGCCGGCGTTGACCTGGATGAAATCGAGCGGGCGGAACTTGAGCTCGACGTCCCACTCGGGCAGCCGGAACGACAGCGGCGCCCCGCTCCCGTCGGCGTGGAGCGGCCACAGCGGATGCACCGAGTCGATGCCGCCCGGCTGCAGGAAGACGGCCAGTCCCTGCGCCTGGGCGAAGGCGACCAGCCTGTCGCGGTCGGCCTGCGAGAGCGGCTGCAGATGCCGGAACACCAGCGCGACCCCGCCGTACTCGGGCGTGGCGTCGCCTGCGATGAATTCGATCTGCGGAATGTCGCGCCGCGCCTCCAGGCCGTCGACCAGCGCCGCCAGCGCGTCGATGCGATCGCCGATGTGCGGGATCACGGTGTGGCACACGGACAGCTCGGCGACGAAGCGCGGGTCGCGCTCGCGGAAACCCACCAGCGTCTTGTCCTTCTTCTCCACGCGCCGCACCGAGAACCGGCCCTTGCGCCGGTAGCCCCAGCTGGCGGCGGTCAGCGGCGGCAGCACCGTGTCCGGCGCGACGTGGCCGATGCGCTCGAAGTTCTCCCGCAGCACGCGCTCCTTGGCCAGGATCTGCTTCGACTCCTCCAGGTGCTGCAGCACGCAGCCGCCGCAGGTGCCGAAATGCGGGCAGCGCGGCTCGACGCGGTCGGGCGAGGCCTGCAGCACCTCCAGGGTGGCCGCCTCGTCGAAATGGCGCGACCGTGCGGTCTGCCGCGCCATCACCCGCTCGCCGGGCAAGGCGCCGGCGACGAAGGTGACTTTTCCGCCTTCGATGGGCGTCTTGCCGTCCTCGCGGCGGGCAACGCCGCGGCCGTCGTGGCTCAGGTCGAGGATGTCGGCGGCGAAAGGCGTCTGGTCGAGTCGGGCCACGTGGCGGCAGGCTGCGGGCGAAATGGCCGCGTATTGTCGCAGATATGCCGCGGCCGCCGATCGTCGCGAGATCGCGGCCTTGGAAGAGGCAGCGTGGCTTTCGATGCGGATGCGGGGCCGGGCGTCATCCGCGCCCGGCCCCGCGCGCGATCATTTCTGCTTCCAGGCGCCGCCGGCGTCCTGGTACCACCAGCCGCCCTTGGCGCTCTCCGCCCACTGCCGGGAGAACACGCCGCGGATCTGCGCCTCCCATTCCGGATGGTTGTTGGCCACCGCGATCTCGCGGTACACGGCCTTGGCGTCGCGGTTCTGGTCGGCCACGGCCTGGTTGACGCCGACGCGGTCGGACAGGGCGATCTTCGAGGCGTCGCGCACGGTCACCTCGCCGTTGTTGGCGAAGCCGAGCGCGCCGGCGTCGAACTGCTTGCGCAGGCTGGCGTCGAAGCGGCCGGCCATGCGCGACTGGATCGCCTGGATCGCCGGCGTCTTGATATTGATGTTGGGCTGGTCCTGGGCGTAGGCCGGCGCGATGCCGATCAGCATCAATGGATCGAAGCGCAGTTTCGGAGAGTCCGCGCCCGGACGCGCCGGGATGTCCATGCTCGCCATGCCGCCGTTGCCGCCATCGGGCTTGGTGGCCGGCGCGGGCTGCGACGGCGCGGCGTCGGTGCCGATCACCTTGTCGACGAATTCCTTCGCCGCCTCCTTGGCCTCTGCCGCGGGGAAATAGACGTTGATGGTGACGCAGGCGGTCAGGGCCATTGCCGCCACGACCGGCATTCCTAGCAAACGACGCATGAGCATTCTCCCGACCGCAGATTGGAAAGTCCGTACAGGATACCGGCTGTCGCGCGGGGATCGGCGCCACCCGGAAACACGCTACTCGAACACCGGTTTCACCTCGCCCTTGCCGACCGCCGCGACCCGCTCGACCAGGGTCGGCCAATCGACCCTGCGATTGAATCCGACCACGTTCAGCCGCGGGATGCCGGCGCCTTCCACGATAGTAAATCCGGCGCCCGCTGAATGCAGGCCGCCCATCAGGCAGATTTCGTTCTCCAGCCGGCAGGACAGGCCGATGCGCCGATAGCCGAAGTCGTCGAACAGCCCGATCAGCCGGCCCTGCAGGCTGGTGACGATGGAGGCGTCGCCCACGCTGGAGATGTTCTGCACGGCGCGCTGGCTCAGGCGCTGGCGCACGCCGCGCCGGGCCACGGTGTGCAGTTCGGCGTCGAAGGCGGTCGGCGTCCAGTCGACCAGGCGCAGATTGTCCACGCGCCCCTCGAGGCGGCCGCTGATGCTGCCGAAATCGAACACCTCCGTGATCGACAGCAGGTCCAGGCCCTGCAGGCCGAGATCGGCCGAAAGCGTCGGCGCGACGCCGAAGGGGCGTTCCATCGACAGCGCGGACACGGCGATCGTGCCGCCGAAGGCCTGCATCGACAGCCCGCCGTCGAAATCGATGCGCTCCTCGGCATAGCGGGCGAGCGGAATGCGGCCGCTGAGCGTGCCGCGGAACGCCGGGCCGCCGAGCGAGGTCGACAGCTTGCCGATGTCGAGCCCGTCGAGTTCGAGCCCGAACTGGAGCTGCATCCCGTGCCCGGCCGCCGGCGGGCGCAGGGTGAGGCCGTCGATGCGCATGCTGCCGTCCAGGACCGGGATGGCCACCGTTTCGCGCGCGCGCAGTTCGCCCCCGGCGCTGCGCCAGGGCAAGGTCGCCGCACCGAGCGCGACCCGGTCGAGCGCGGCCGAGCGCCAGCGCAACGCGCTGTCCACCGCGGCGCCGTCGGAATAGCGCAGGTCGCCATCCAGCCCCTCGAAGGCGAAGCGCTTGTTCGCCTCCTCCAGCGACACCTCGTGCAGGCGCGCATCGACCCGCGACAGCGATCCGCCGGCGATCGCCAGCTTCGCCTCCAGCGCGCCGCGCATCCGCAGGCCGGCGAGGCCGGCCACGCCCAGCGTGCCGGACAGGTAGCGCTCACCGAGCGGCGCCAGATCGTCGCTGCGCAGGTCGAGGTCGAGCCGGTCGAGCGTCGCCTCGCGCGTCAACGCCGCCGACCCGCTGGCCTGCAGCACGCCGCCGTCATGCCACTCGAACGCGGGCAGCCGCCAACCCTCCCCCGGCCGCTGCAGCGCGTCGATGCGCAGGCGCGCAGGCGGCTGCCGCCCGGCGGCGTCGGCCAGTGCGATGTAGGTGCTGCCGAACAGCAGCTCGCCGCCGCGCAGTTCGCCGTCGACGCTGAGCAGCGTGGCCTTGCCGGGCTTGCGGTAATCGATGCGGAAGACGCCGTCGAGCTTGTCCGCGGCGATGCTGGCATCGGGCGTCTCCAGCGCGCCGTCGGCCAGCGCCAGTCGGCCGTCGACGCGCAAGGGCCCTTTCGCGGGAACGCGTACGGTCAAGCGACCGTCCAGCGTGCCGCGCTTGAACTGGCCCGCCGCCCACGCCTGCGAAGCCAGCGCCTGCGCCCAGGCCAGCGGCACGCGGGTCAGGACCAGCTCGGTGTCGTCGGGCGTGGCGGCGCTGCGGTGCAGGGCGAAGCGCGCCGGGCCGCGCGAGAGCGCCGCGTCGGTACTGGCCGTGGCCAGCGACAGCGACAGCCGCATCGGCGCGGCGCCGGGGGCCTGCAGCACCCCGTCGCAACGCCATCCGCCTTGCGCATCGCGCGACAGCGGGCAGCGCCAGCGCAGGTCGCGGAAGCGGTAGCCGAGGTCGGGGGCTTCCACGCGCGACGCGCGCAATTGCAGCTCGCCGCCGGCCGCCCGCGCCGGCCAGTCCAGGCGCACCTCCACGCCCTGCAAAGTGGCCACCGGGGTGCTGACCCGCGCGATCTTCGCCGACAGCACGCGCGCCCCGGCGCTGGCCATCGGCAGGCACAGCGCGAGGGCACACAGCGTCGACAGCAACCGGTGTAGGATCGCCCGCGGCATGGCCGACAGCATACAGACCAGGACACGGACAGCATCATCACGGGCTCCATGACGCCGCATATCCTTCTCGTCGAGGACGACCCGGTGAGCCGGGCGTTCCTGGCCGCCGCCGCCGAAGCCCTGCCCGCGCGCGTCGACGCGGTCGATACGCTGGCCGCCGCGCGCGAGCGCATCCGTGCCGGCCGCTACGACCTCTGGCTCGTCGACGCCAACCTGCCCGACGGCCCGGGCGCGTCGCTGCTGCGCGAGCCGGGCCGGCGGGACGCACCCGCGCTGGCGCATACCGCCGCCTGCGAGCAGGACACCCTCGCGCGCCTGCGCGAGGCCGGCTTCCTCGACGTGCTGGTGAAGCCGCTCACCGCCTCCGCGCTGCGCGCGGCGATCCGCCGGGCGACCGCACGCACGGAAGGCGGCGGCGCGCGGCAAGAGCAGGCGCCGCTCTGGGACGACGCCAGGGCCCTGACCGCGCTCAACGGACAGCACGCGCACGTCGATGCCCTGCGCGGCCTGTTCCTCGAGGAACTGCCGGGCGCGCGCGATGCCGTCGCCGCCGCCGCGCGCGCCGGCGATGCCGATGCCATGCGCGCGACCCTGCACCGGCTGCGCGCCAGTTGCGGCTTCGTCGGCGCGATGCGCATGGACGCGGCGGTCGCGGCGCTGCACGCCGCGCCGGATTCTCCCGAGGCGCTGGCCGAGTTCCTCGCCGCGGCTCAGGACACACTGTCGTCGCGCTGAGGACCGGCGGTCAGGCGGCCGAGCTCGCCCACCAGCTCCCAGGACTTCAGGCCGCGCCCGCCCAGATGGTGCGCGATCACCCTGCGCATCGCGCGGCGCAGGCCGGCCAGTTCCTCCGCCTGCGGCGGCGCCTCGGCGTCGGCGGCCAGCGCCAGCAGGGCGCGGCCGGTGGCCGCGCGCGCGCGATCGTCCGCGGACCGTTCGCTCAGCAGGCGCCGCGGACCGTGCTCCGGATCGAGGTGGTAGCGCGCGGCCGGGTCGATCGGCGCGCCGTCGCCCTCATGGCCCAGGTCGAAACCGAAACCCAGCGCTTCCAGCAGATCGCGCTCGAAGCGGCGCAGGGTCCAGGCCAGCGGCGCGCGCGCGCGCAGGCGCTCGCGGGTCTGGCCGTAGATCGCGTACAGCTCGGTGTGCGGATCCTGGCGCGGCGCCAGGCGCAACAGCAGTTCGTTGATGTAGAACCCGGCCAGCATGGCGTCGTCGAGCAGCTGCGGCGCGACGTCGATGGCCTCGGCCTGGGTCAGCAATGCCAGTTCGCCGCGCTGCATCGCCTCGAAGCGGATGTGTTGCAGCGGCTGCAGCGCGGCGCGCAGCACGTGCCGCTTCGGCCCCTGCACGCCGCGCGCCACCAGTCCCAGCCGGCCGTAGTCGGCGCTGAGCACTTCCAGCAACAGGCTGGTCTCGCGCCAGGGGCGCACATGCAGCACATAGGCGGGCTGGGCGACGTAGCGCATGGCCGCCGAGGCTAGGACGCCGGCGCGCGCGATCCGCGCCGGTACGCGCGCCACACGCGCCATGCCCCCAGCGGAACGCAGGCGATCGACAGCACGGCGATCAGGAAAGGCGCGAGATCCATGCGCACGACGGCGCGCTGCCCCTCCGGAAGCAGCATCGGCGGCATCTGGTGCGCGACGAAACCGGCGTAGGCCAGCCCCAGGCCCCAGGCCAGGCCGGCGCAGGCGGCATGGACGCCGATGCGCGAGGACTTGCCTGCGCCGACGCGCCTCAGACTCGCCCGCGCCCACAGGCGGCTCGCTTTCCAGCCCGCCCAGATCGCCGCCAGGAACACCAGCCACGATCCCCACATCGCCACGCGATAGGGGATTCCCGGCCGCGCCTGCGCGATGACGGCGAGGGCGTCGGCGGGCAGGCCGGCGGATTCCAGCCGATAGACCTCGCCGCGCGAGGAATCCCCGTCCGACGCGTCGGCGTCGATCCGCGCCATCGGCGGGGACAGTCGCGCCGTCCAGCCATGCGGCACCTTCACCTCCGCGATCAGCCGGCCGAACGCCGCCCAGGTGCGCGCGGGGGCCAGCGCGTACTCGAACTGGTAGGCCAGGGTCGGCCCCTCGCCGTGCAGGCGCACCATCGGCCGCGCCTGGTAGACGATGCGCACCGCGCTCGTGCCGCGCGCGATCGGCAACTCGATTTCGGCGACGGCCACCTTGCCGTCCGCGTTCCCGATCACGTCGTAGGGCGGCGTGCCCTGCAGGGGGCTGCTCGGCTGCCCGTCGATCTGGGTTCTCCAACTGGCGGGCAGGGTCTCGACCGCGACCCGCCTCAGCCGCACCGGCAGCGGCCGCTCGTCGAGGTAGGCGCGGAAATCGCCGACCTCCTGCGCGCCGGTGACGAACAGCGGCCGCAATACGGCATCGGGTCCGTCATGCCGCAGCGTGTAGAGCGCCTGGATCGCGACCTTGCCCTCGCTGTCCGCGTCCAGCCCGGTGAAGTCGAGCCACAGGCGCTCCTCATCGACCCGTGTGCGCCCGAAGCCGACCGGCTCGGCGGCCGGATCGCCGTCCGACCAGGGCTTGCCCATGTTGGCGTGCGTCGCCGGGGAGAACGCCGCGAGCCATGGCACCGCCGCCCACAGCGCGAGGAACGCCGCGCGGGCAGCCGAAGGCATCAGTCGCCGTAGCCCAGCGAGCGCAGCGCGGCCTCGTCGTCCGACCAGCCCTCGCGCACCCGCACCCAGGTCTGCAGGAAGACCTTGGCGTCGAACAGCCGCTCCATCTGCTGCCGCGCCTTGCTGCCGATCTCGCGCAGGCGCGCCCCGCCCTTGCCGATGACGATGGCCTTCTGTCCGTCGCGCTCGACCCAGATCACCGCGCCGATGCGCAGCATGGCGCCGTCGACGGCGAAGGACTCGATCTCCACCGTGGTGGCGTACGGCAGTTCCGCGCCGAGCTGGCGCATCAGCTGCTCGCGCACCATCTCGCCGGCGAGGAAGCGCTGGCTCTTGTCGGTGATCTCGTCCTCGGCGTACAGCGCCGGCTGCTCGGGCATCAGCGACAGCAGGGTGGCGGTGAGCGCCTCCAGGCCGTTGCGCTTGAGCGCGGAGATCGGATGCACGCCGGCGAACTCGCGGCCTTCGGTGACCTGCTGCAGGTACGGCAGCAGGGCCGCCTTCTCGCGCAGCCGGTCGATCTGGTTCACCACCAGCACCGCCGGCACCTTGGCCGCGCGCAGGGCCTCGAAGGCGAGCGTGTCCTCCTCGTCCCAGCGCCCGGCCACCACCACCAGCACCGCCGCGTCCACGCCCTCCAGGGCGCCGCGCGCGGCGCGGTTCAACATGCGGTTCATCGCCGAGCCGGCGAGCTTGCCGTGCTCGCGATGCAGGCCGGGCGTATCGACCAGCAACAGCTGGCCCTCCGGACCATTCTGTCCAGAGAAAGTGGCGATGCCGAGCAGCCGGTGCCGCGTGGTCTGCGGCCGGTTGGAGACGATGCTGACCTTGGCGCCGACCAGGGCGTTGACCAGGGTGGACTTGCCGACGTTGGGGCGGCCGATCACGGCCACCTGTCCGGCGCGGTGCGGGGAGGAAGACATGCGCGGATTCTACCGGGTGAGCGAACGCATGCTCAGCGGGTGCCTTCGGGCGTCCGCCGCGCGCGTGAACGCCCGGCCATGGAGGCCGGGCCGGGCAAGGCTTCGGATCGATTCCCGTCCCGGCGCGCCGGCGGGGCGCTGCAGCGCCGCGTAGCCGGTTACGCCGCGGCTTCGAGCTGGGCCAGCACCGCCTCCGCGGCGGCCTGCTCGGCGGCGCGGCGCGAACCGCCCTCGCCCACGGCCGACAGCGGCGGCTCGGCGATCGTGCACGAGACCCGGAAAGACTTGGCGTGGTCGTCGCCCGACTCGGCCACCAGCTCGTAGGCCGGCAGCGGACGCTGGCGCGCCTGCAGCCATTCCTGCAGCCGGGTCTTGGCGTCCTTGTCGACCTTGCCCGCCGGCGTCTGGTTGACCGCCTCCTCGAACCAGGGCAGCACCACGCGGCGGCAGGCCTCGAATCCGGCATCGAGATAGATCGCGCCGACCAGCGCCTCCAGCGCGTCGGAGAGGATCGAATCGCGGCGGTGGCCGCCGGACTTCATCTCGCCCGGTCCCAGGATCAGGTCCGCGCCGATCTCCATGCCGCGGGCGATGGCCGCCAGCGAGGATTCGCGCACCAGCTCGGCGCGCGCGCGCGTGAGCGCGCCCTCGTCGGCCTTGGGCCAGCGGCGGTAGAGCGCCTCGGCGACGATCAGCCCGACGATCGCGTCGCCGAGGAATTCCAGGCGCTCGTTGTGCGGCGCCCCGGCGCTGCGGTGGGTCAGCGCCTGCGTCAGCAGACCGGGATCGGTGAAAGCGTGTCCGGCGTAGCGGCGAACGCCGTCAATTGCCATTGCCGCCGAGTTTCGCGTCGGCGTGGAACTTGCCGACGATGTCGATGTTGCCCAGCAGCGGCTTGCGCACCTCGTAGTCGACGATCATCTTCCAGCCGCCGGTGTCGGCGCGCTCGAAGCTGACGTCCTTCGACTTAACGCTCTCGGAGTAGCTGATGTCCAGCCGCTTGAAGAACAGGGTCTTGATGCTGCCCACGTCCTGCTCGGCGATGCCCGGCTCCTTCTGCAGGCCCTTGAGCGCCTGCTTCACCGAGTAGTACTCGTAGTACATCGGGAACAGTTGCATGCCCACGTAGGCGAAGAACCCCACCACCCCGAGGGTGATGACGAAGCCCAGCAAGGACATCCCGCGTTGCGTGCGTTTCATGGCCTTTCTCCCCTGATGACGGTGGCTTTCCCCGGCGCCTACGTTACTGGATACCGCTGCCGATCCGCGAGGTGTCGAAGTTGTTTTTGCACAGACTGCCGATGCTGTCGCAGTTCATCCAGATCATGAAGGCCTTGCCGCGGATGTTCTGCTCGGGCAGGAAATGGCTGGGCCAGAACCGGGCGTCGTCGCTGCGGTCGCGGTTGTCGCCCATCACGAAATAATGGCCCGGGGGCACGGTCCACTCGCCCTCGCCCTGGTCGAAGGCGGCCTTGTCCAGCTCCAGGATCGCGTGCGGGCGGCCGGGCAGCTTCTCGGTCAGCTGGCTGGCGCCGGTCATCTCGGCGCCGCTGCCCTTGCCGACGTACTCGCCGACGTACTGGTACTCGAACGGCTTGCCGTTCACGTAGACCTGGTTGCCGCGGTAGGCCACCGTGTCGCCGGGCAGGCCGATGATGCGCTTGATCCAGTCCTGGTCCGGGCTCTGCGGCGGCTTGAACACGATCACGTCGCCGCGCTTGGGCTCCCCGACCGCGAAGATCTTGGTGTTGCTGATCGGCAGGCGCAGGCCGTAGGAGAACTTGTTGACCAGGATGAAGTCGCCGGTGAGCAGGGTCGGCATCATCGAGTTGGACGGAATGCGGAACGGCTCGGCCACGAAGCTGCGCAGGATCAGCACGATCGCCAGCACCGGGAAGAACGCCTTGGCGTAGTCGACCACGACCGGGTCCTTGCCGTCGTCGAGCAGGCCGGCGTTGCGCTTGCGCCTGGCGGCGAAGAACAGCGCGTCCAGCAGCCAGATGAACCCGGACGCCAGCGTCGCCACCACCAATCCGATCTCGAACAATCTCATGTGTTTTCCTTAAAGCTGGGAGTCTGGGCCCGGGGACGCGCCCCGTCCGGCGGTCGCTTCCGCCGCAAGCCGGAATGACAGGGAACGGGCTTGCAAGTTCCCGCCTCCCGGCCCGGTTTCGTCACTTGCTGTCCACCTGCAGCACCGCCAGGAAGGCCTCCTGCGGGATTTCCACGCGGCCCACCTGCTTCATGCGCTTCTTGCCTTCCTTCTGCTTCTCCAGCAGCTTCTTCTTGCGGCTGACGTCGCCGCCGTAGCACTTGGCGAGCACGTTCTTGCGCATCGCCTTGACCGTGCTGCGGGCGATGATCTGCGCGCCGACCGCCGCCTGGATGGCGACGTCGAACATCTGCCGCGGGATCAGCTCGCGCATCTTCTCGGTCAGCTCGCGGCCGCGCCGGTCGGCATGGCTGCGGTGGCAGATGATCGAGAGCGCGTCGACCTTGTCGCCGTTGATCAGCGTGTCCACGCGCACGAACGGGCCGGCGTCGAAGCGCACGAAGTGGTAGTCGAGCGAGGCGTAGCCGCGCGAGACCGACTTGAGCTTGTCGAAGAAGTCCAGCACCACCTCGGCCATCGGCAGCTCGTAGCTGATCTGCACCTGGCTGCCGAGGTAGGTGATGCCGATCTGCGCGCCGCGCTTCTCCTCGCACAGCGTGATCACGTTGCCGACGTAGTCCGGCGGCGTGAGGATGTTGGCGCGGATGATCGGCTCGCGCACCTCCTCGATCTGGTTCACCGGCGGCAGCTTGGCCGGGTTGTCCAGCGGCACCACGCTGCCGTCGGTCTTGAGCACCTCGTAGACCACGGTGGGCGCGGTGGTGATCAGGTTGAGGTCGTACTCGCGCTCCAGGCGCTCCTGCACGATCTCCATGTGCAGCATGCCGAGGAAGCCGCAGCGGAAGCCGAAGCCCATCGCCTCCGAGCTTTCCGGCTCGAAGCGCAGCGCCGCGTCGTTCAGGCGCAGCTTCTCCAGCGCCTCGCGCAGCGCCGGGTAGTCCTCGGCGTCGACCGGGAACAGGCCGGCGAACACGCGCGGCTGCATCTCCTGGAAGCCCGGCAGCGGCGTGGGCGCCGGCAGCGAGGCCAGGGTGAGGGTGTCGCCCACCGGCGCGCCGTGCACGTCCTTGATGCTGGCGTTGATCCAGCCCACCTCGCCGGCGCCCAGCCTGGGCAGCACCTTGCGCTTGGGCGTGAACACGCCGACCTGGTCGACCTGGTGGGTGCGCCCGCTCGACATCACCTGGATCTTGGTGCCCGGCACGATCTCGCCCTGCATCACCCGCACCAGCGAGACCACGCCCAGGTAGTTGTCGAACCAGGAATCGATGATCAGCGCCTGCAGGCGATCGGTGTCGCTATTGGGCCGCGGCGGCGGGATGCGATGCACGATCGCCTCCAGCACCTCCTCCACGTTCAGGCCGGTCTTGGCGCTGATGGCCACCGCGTCGGTGGCGTCGATGCCGATCACCGCCTCGATCTCGGACTTGGCGCGGTCGATGTCGGCGGTGGGCAGGTCGATCTTGTTGAGGATCGGCACCACCTCCAGGCCCTGCTCCACCGCGGTGTAGCAGTTGGCCACCGACTGCGCCTCCACGCCCTGGGCGGCGTCGACCACCAGCAGCGCGCCCTCGCAGGCGGCCAGCGAGCGGCTGACCTCGTAGCTGAAGTCGACGTGGCCGGGGGTATCGATGAAATTGAGCTGGTAGACCTGCCCGTCGCGCGCCTTGTACGGCAGTGAGACCGACTGCGCCTTGATGGTGATGCCGCGCTCGCGCTCGATCGGATTGCTGTCGAGCACCTGGGCTTCCATCTCGCGCGCCTCCAGCCCGCCGCACAACTGGATGATGCGGTCGGCCAGGGTCGACTTGCCGTGGTCGACGTGGGCAATGATGGAGAAGTTGCGGATGTTCCGCATCGGGTCGGACATATGGCGGCGGTGGGCCGTCATGCGGCCGGGGCAATAAAACGGCGCATTATCGCACGACCGGCCGCAGATGGCCGGTCGAGGTCCCGGGACCTGCCGCGATGCCGCCGGCGGCTCGGGCCCGCTCCACCAGGCCCGAGGCGCGCCGGCGCCTACTGCTCGTCGTCGCCTGCGTCGCCGCCGGCGCGCGGGGTCACCGCCACGAAGACCGAACTGCCGTCGCGGCGCACCAGCAGCATCACCGTCTGCCCGGCCTTGACGCCGGACAGGGCCCGGTCGAGCGCGGCGGCGCTGCCGACCGGCGTGCTGCCGACCCGCAGCACGATGTCACCCGGCTGCAGGCCCGCCTCGCGCGCGGCGATGCCCTCGATGCGGGCGATGCCCACGCCCTCGCCGGCCTGCAGGCCGGCCTGGCGGCGCTGGTCGGCGCCCAGGTCCTGGCCGATCAGGCCCAGCGCATTGGACGACTTCGCCGACGGACCGCCCGGCGCGCCGCCCTGGTCGGGTCCCTGCCTGCCGCGGCTGCCGGGCAGGACGCTCTCGTCGAGCTGGGTGAGGGTCAGGGACACCTGGCGCGGGCGTCCCTCGCGCAGGATGTCCAGCTTGACGCTCGTGCCCGGCGTCATGGCGCCGATGATCGGCGGCAGGTCGCTGTACTGGTTGATCGGGGTGTCGTCCACCGCGCGGATCACGTCGCCGGGCTGCAGGCCGGCCTTGTCGCCGGGGCCGCCGGGCGTGACGTTGCTGATCAGCGCGCCGCGCGTATCGGGCAGCCCGAAACCCTTGGCGCTTTCGGCGGTGAGCGGCTGCAGGGCAACGCCGATCATGCCGCGGCTGACCTTGCCGGTGGCCTTGAGCTGCTTCACCGTGCTCATCGCCAGGTTGCTGGGAATGGCGAAGCTCACGCCCATGTAGCCGCCGGAATTGGAGAAGATCTGCGAGTTGATGCCGATCACCTCGCCGCTGGTGTTGAGCAGCGGACCGCCGGAGTTGCCCTGGTTGATCGCCACGTCGGTCTGGATGAAGGGCACGTACTGCTGCTGCGCGTACGGATTGCTGCGGCCGACCGCGCTGATGATGCCGGCGGTGACCGAATGGTCGAGGCCGAACGGCGAACCGATCGCCACCGCCCATTGCCCCGGCTTGAGCTTGTTGGAATCGCCGATGCGCAGCGCCGGCAGGCCGCTGGCCTCGATCTTCAGCAGGGCGATGTCGGACTGCTCGTCACTGCCGACCACCTTGGCCTTGAACTCGCGGCGGTCGGTCAGCTTGACCGTGACCGTGTCGGCGCCGTCGACCACGTGGTGGTTGGTGAGCACGTAGCCGTCGGCGGAGATAATGAAGCCCGAGCCCATCGAGCGGCCGCGCGGGCCGTTGTCCGGATCCTGCGGCATGCCCGGGAACGGCATGCCCGGGCCGAAGAAGCGGCGGAAGATCTCCGGGATGTCCTCCTCGTTGGGCATCTGCGGCCGCTGCCCGCGCGCGCGCCGCGGCGCGGGCTTGCCGCCGACCTCGGCAACGATATTGACCACGCCGGGCCCCACCTGGGCCACCAGTTGGGTGAAGTCGGGCAGACCGACCACGGCCGGGGCCGGCGCGGTCGACGGCGACGTCTGCTGCGCGGTCGCCACCGGCAGGACCACCGCGGTGGTGGCGGTGGCGGTCAGGGCGATCAGGAGGGCGGATTGCAGCGGGGCTCTCATCGGGGAGGCGTCCTCGACAAATGGTTCGGGAAAGGGGATGGAGACGCGCGTCCGGGCCGTGCGGCCCGGGGCACGGAGTTCAGCGCGGACCGCTCAAGGCGTCGTGGCGCTCGGCCGGCGCAGGGGTCCGCTGCAGGTCCGCCGCCGGATCGAACCGCGGCAGGAAAGGATTGCCGCCGCCGCTGCCGTAGCTGGCATTGAGCGCGCCCTGGCCGGCATAGCCGCCGAGGATCGTGCGCGGCCAGGGCCGCGACGGCGCCATCGGCTGCGCGGCGAAGGGGCCGCCGGCCAGGGACGCCGCGGCCTCGCCCTGCGGCGCGGCGGCGGCGAACTGGCTGGCGGGGATCGAGGCCGGATCGAGCACCGGCGCCGGCGCGGCCGCTGCGGGCGCGGCGGTGGAGGCCGCGACCAGCCGCTCGGTCGCGGTGCGTGCGTCGGCGCCGGTCGCGGCGCGCTGGGGACGGGCGCGGCGCTCGAGCGCGCGCCGCGGCACGTCCGCCGCGGCGATGGCGGCGGCCGCCATCGTCGCGGTATCGGGCGCCTGGGGCGCGGGCATCGACGGCGTCTGCGTGCGCAGCGGCGCCGCCGGTTGCGGAGACAGCGTGGTGCCGGCCAGTTGCGAGCCGACGGCCGGGATCGTCGCCTGCACCGGATCGGAGACATCGGAGACCGGCTGGCGCGCCACGAACAGCGCCGCCACCGCCACCGATGCGGCCAGGGCGGCGCCGCCGCCCCAGCGGCCCCAGCGCGGACGGCCGCTGCCGCCGCTCGCCTGCGCGGCGGCCGCCTCCGGCATCGCCTGCTCGGCGATGGCCTGCGCCACGCGCTGCGAGAACCCGGCCGGCAGCAGCGCGTCATGGCGTCCGCGCAGGATGTCTCCGCACAGTTGCCAGCGCTCCCAGCACGCGGCCAGTTCGCCGTCGTGCTCGAGGCGGCGCAGCATGAACCTGGCCTCGTCGGGCGCGGTCTCGCCATCGAGCATGGCCGAGAGCTGCTGCCTGAAATGCTGTTCGTACTTGTCGGTTTGCACTTGGGTCATATCGCTTGGGTGTCTTGCCTGACGTCGTTCAATCGATGGGTCTGGAATGGAGGTCAGCGGACCGCGCGCTGGCGCGTGCCGGCGCTGTCCATCAGCGGCTTGAGCTCGACGTCGATCGCCTCGCGCGCCCGGAAGATGCGCGAGCGCACCGTGCCAATCGGGCAGTCCATGCGTTGTGCGATCTCTTCGTAGCTCAAGCCTTCCACTTCGCGCAGGGTGATGGCCAGCCGCAGTTCCTCCGGCAATGCTTCGACCGCGCGCATCACGGTTTGTTCCATCTGCTGGCGCGCCAGTTCCCGCTCCGGGGTATCGGTGTCGCGCAGGCGCACGCCGGAATCGAACTGCTCGGCGTCGCCGATGTCGATGTCCTCGGTGGGAGGACGGCGGTTGTGCGCGACGAGATGGTTCTTTGCGGTGTTCACGGCGATACGGTGCAGCCAGGTGTAGAACTGGGCGTCGCCGCGGAAATTCCCGATCGCGCGGTAGGCGCGGATGAAGGTTTCCTGGGCCACGTCCTGGCATTCGCTCCAATCGGAGATGTAGCGCCCGATCAGCGCCGCGATGCGATGCTGGTACTTGCGCACCAGCAGATCGAACGCCGCGCTGTCGCCGCGCTGCACCCGCTTGACCAGTTCCTGGTCCAGCTCCTGGTTGGGCTCCTGCCGACCTTGTTGTGTATCCACGACTTCGGCCATTGGGCCGGTGCTCCTCAAGAGCCCAACCTGCTGGCTGGGCAATATGACCTTCGACACGGGGGAAAGTTCCAATTACGGTTGCAGGCAGCTTCGCTTCATCTGGGGCCGCGGCGCCCATGCCGCAAGCCATATGCGCCGGATGGCGCGCCGGAGCGATCGGGAAACGGTTACAACCGCTTTCAAACGCTCATTTGACGTCGCTCGAACCTCGACGGGATGATAAGGACTCCTGTCCCCGCTAGCCGCAGCGGCCGCCGGACGTCGTTCAGCCGCCTTTGCGATAACGTTTACAGTCCCTTCCTCGTAACTTAACGGATGGCACCCATGATTGCAGGGCTCGACGGACTGCGCTTCAGCCATTGGCAAGCCGAGCAGCGCGACGACGGCATCGTCGTGCTGACCTTGGACCGCGCCGACGAGTCGGTGAACACCTTCTCGCAGGACGTCGTCCTCGAGCTGGATGCGCTGCTCGAGCGGCTGTCGATCGATCCGCCCAAGGGCCTGATCCTGCGCTCGGGCAAGGCCAAGGGCTTCATCGCCGGCGCCGACATCCACGAATTCCAGGAACTCGACGCCAAGGGCGTGATCGGCGATTCCATCCGCCGCGGCCAGCTGGCCTTCCAGCGCCTGGCCGAGCTGCGCTGCCCCACGGTGGCCGCGATCCACGGCTTCTGCATGGGCGGCGGCACCGAGATCGCCCTGGCCTGCCGCTATCGCGTGGCCAGCAACGACGCCTCCACCCGCATCGGGCTGCCGGAAGTGAAGCTCGGCATCTATCCCGGCTGGGGCGGCAGCGTGCGGCTGCCGCGGCTGATCGGAGCCCCGGCCGCGTTCGACCTGATGCTCACCGGCCGCAGCTTCTCGGCGCAGGCCGCGAAAGCGGTGGGCCTGGTGGACAAGGTGGCCGACCCGGCGCAATTGCTCGAGGCGGCGGTCGAGCTGGTCCACAAGGGCGCGCAGCGCCCGTTCAAGCAGCGCTTCCTGGCCTGGATCACCAACACCTGGCCGGCGCGCCAGCTGCTCGCGCCGACCATGGCCAAGCAGGTCGCCCGCAAGGCGCGCAAGGACCACTACCCCGCCCCCTTCACGCTGATCGAGACCTGGCGCCGCAGCGGCGGGGGCATGCAGTCGCTGCTGGCGGCCGAGCGCAAGTCGGTGGTCAAGCTGGCCGGCACTCCGACTGCGCGCAACCTGGTGCGCGTCTATTTCCTGCAGGAACGCATGAAGGCGCTCGGGGGGAAGGACTCGCCGGAGACCGGCAGCGGCAAGCCGCTGCCGGGCGGCATCGCCCGCGTGCACGTGATCGGCGCCGGCGTGATGGGCGGCGACATCGCCGCCTGGTCGGCCTACAAGGGCTTCCAGGTCACGCTGCAGGACCGCGAGCAGCCCTACATCGACAAGGCGATGGCGCGCGCGCAGGAGCTGTTCGCCAAGAAGGTGAAGGACGAGACCAAGCGTCCCGAGGTGGCCGCGCGCCTGGCCTCCGACCTCAACGGCGACGGCATCCCGGAAGCCGACCTCGTGGTCGAGGCAATCATCGAGCAGTCCGAGGCCAAGCGCGACCTGTACGCCGCGGTCGAGCCGCGGCTGAAGCCCGACGCGCTGCTCACCACCAACACCTCGGCGATCCCGCTGACCGAGCTGCGCGAGCACATCCGCCGGCCGGCGCAGTTCGCCGGCCTGCACTTCGTCAATCCGGTGCCGCTGATGCCGCTTGTGGAAATCATCCACCACGACGGCATGGCGCCGCAGACCCAGCAGCGCCTGGCGGCCTTCTGCAACGCCATCGGCAAGCTGCCGCTGCCGGTGGCCGGCACGCCCGGCTTCCTGCTCAACCGCCTGCTGTTCCCGTACCTGCTGGAAGCGGCCACCGCGTACTCGGAAGGCATCCCGGGCGCGGCGATCGACAGGACCGCGGTCAAGTTCGGCATGCCGCTCGGCCCGGTGGAACTGCTCGACGTGGTCGGCCACGACGTCGCCTACAGCGTGCTGCAGGAACTTGCCCCCTTCCTCGGCCTGCAGGCGCCGCCGGCGCTGGCCACCGCCCCGGAGCCGGGCAAGCGCGGCAAGAAGGACGGCCAGGGCATCTACGCCTGGGAGAACGGCAGGCCGAAGAAGCCCGAGGTGCCGAAGGATTACCGGGTCCCGGAGGACCTGGAGGATCGCCTCATCCTGCCCCTGCTCAACGAGGGCGTGGCCGTGCTGCACGAGGGCGTGGTCGCCGACGCCGACCTGATCGACGCCGGCATGATCTTCGGCAGCGGCTTCGCGCCGTTCCGCGGCGGCCCGATGCAGTACATCCGCAGCACCGGCGCCGACGCCATGCTGGCGCGCCTGCAGGCCCTGCAGGCGAAATACGGCGATCGCTTCAAGCCGCGGCCGGGCTGGGATTCGCCGGCGCTGCGCTGACGGGATCGCGCCTTCCCGAAACGCGAAGGCCCGGCCGAAGCCGGGCCCCGCGCCTGGCGAAGGCGCCGATCAATCGAACTTGTCAATCGAACTTGTAGATCGCCTCCACCGACACCTCGCGGCCGATCGGATCGTCGATGCAGTAGGCGAAATCGCCGCACCACTTGTCGCCGTAGATCTTGTCGAAGATGTTGCTCACGTACAGGTTCATCTTGAACGCGTCGGTGATCTGGTAGCCGACGCTGCCGTTGAAGTAGCGGCGCGGCGAACGGCGGTTGTAGACGCGCTTGGAGGTTTCCCCGAACGTGGGGCTGGTGGGATCCGTGTCCTTGCAGGTCTTGTCGTCGATGCGCTCATGATCGGCGTATCCGTCGGAGAGCGGCAGGCAGCCTCCCCAACGATTGTCCCGGCCACCGGACTTCTGGTACATCATCAGCGTGGCGTTCCACTTGTCATAGGTCCAGTTGGCGCTCAAGGTGACCTTGGTGCGCGGATTCTGCGTCTTGCGCGTGTCCTCGAGCTTGTCGGTCGGGAAGCCGCGCGACTTGTAGGTCAGCATGTTGGTGTAATTGAGGTTGAAATTCCAATTGCCGGTGCGCGTATCTGGCAGCTGGTACCGCGCGCTCAGGTCGACGCCGTCGACCACGGTCTCCGCGCGGTTGATCGGATTGGTGTTGATCGTGACCGAGCCCGCCGTGCTGCTCGGGACCCCGGGCGTGCGCTGGACGCGGCTGACCACCTCGGCGCACCAGGCGGCCGAAGGCGCCACCGGGCGGACCAGCCCTTCCGGATCGAATCCGTTGCGCAGACAGTAGGCTTCATCCTTCAGCAGCTGGTCCGCGGAAATATCGTCGATCAGGTTATCGATGCTGACGTACCAGTAGTCCGCCGACAGCGAAAATCCCTTGAACGCGTCCCAGACGAAACCGTAGGAATAGGATTTGCCTTCTTCGTACTTCAAGTCGGGGGTGCCGGTACGCGCGACCGTGGCATCCTCGACCTTGAAGCTGTCTCGCGGACACTGGCGATTGGGCCAGCCTCCATCGGCGCAGGCCAGGTAGTCGGTGAAGTCCGAAACCCCCGAACTCGCCGAGGCATAGACGAAGTGCATGTCGGGCGCCCGGAAGCTGGTGCCGTACGTGCCGCGCAGCAGCAGGCTGTTGACCGGGCGCCATTCCAGGCCGAGCTGGTAGGTAGTCGCCGCATCGCTGGCGACGGCATCGTACTTGTCGTAGCGGCCCGCGGCGCTGAGCAGCAGCTTCTCCATCAACGGCACTTTGAACTCGACGCCCGCGGCGTAATGCTTGCGCTCGCCGCCGCCGAGTTCGATGTTGCCGAAGGGCGTGTACCAGCCGTCCTCGTCCGGGTTGACGATCTTGGGGTCGGGGTTGAGCTTGTAGCCCTGCTTGGCCGCCTCCAGCACGCCGGCGAAGCCGATCGGGCCGGCCCAGCCGTCGAACAGGTTGCCGGAGACGACGAACTGCGCCTGATTCAACCACGACCGCGCCTTCTTGTAGCCACGGTCGCTGAAGCCGGCCACGTCGCCGGAAGGCACCGGATTCCAAAGCTTGTTGTAGTCGGGCGAATAGATCGGCAGGTCGCGCACGTTGCCGTTCTGGGGATCGACCACGCCTGTGCGGGTGCCCAGCTGCTGCCCCATGTAGAAGTCGAACATGTCGCCCTGGTTGAGGGTCGGGAAGGTTTCCCGCACCTTGTAGGTGGCGCGCCCAACCATCGCTTCCCAGTCGAAACGGCCGTCGAACATGGTCCCGCGCAGGCCGACGCTGAAATCGATGGCGGTTTCATCCGACTTGGTGAGGATATTGTCCTCGCCGCCCATTTCCTGCGGCGACTGGATCTTGAGGAAGCGGCGGCTGCCGCCGGCGCCGTTGTTGACGGTGGGGTCCCAGTAGACGCCGCTGTCGAAGCCGTCGAGGAAGCTGTTGAATTCGCCGGTCGATTTCCACAGGCCGAGCGTGGCCCAACCCTGCAGGCTCTCGCTGAAATCGAAGGTGCCGTACAGATAACCCGAGTTGTCCTCGCTGCCGGTGCGCAGCGCCCAGTTCTGGAACACGCGCTGCGCGCAATAGCTGCCGGCGTTGGTCGCGGCGCCGCTCTTGCGGTCGTAGCCGAGGAGATCGGCGCGGAAGAACAGGCCGCCGTACTGGTCGCAGGCGCCTTGCGGCGGCGCCATGCGCCGGTAGGTATTGGTGCCGCCCGGCACGTTGACCCACTGGTCGCGGTCCTGCAGGTACAGGCCCGGATAGGGCGTGAGCGTCGGCAACCCGTAGTGGCGCTCGCCCGGCCCCCACACGGCGTAGTTCTTGTCGGACTCCTCGTCCATGAACGGGCGGTCCTTGGCCAGCAGCGGACCGCGGTCGAAATGCTGCAGGTTGTAGACCAGGCTCCACTGCTCGCCGGTGAAGCCGCCGGACAGCGAGGCGTCGAAGGTGTCGCGGCCGCCGCGCTTGGTCTCGCCGTACTTCACCCGCGCGGTGTGGCCGTCGATGTTCTCCTTCAGGATCACGTTGACCACGCCGGCCATGGCGTCGGAGCCGTAGATCGCCGAAGCGCTGCCGGACAGCACCTCGATGCGGTCGACGATGCCGGTGGGGATGTTGTTGTAGTTGGCGAAGTTGCTCTTGCCCTGGTAGGGCATCGGGTAGTCGGCCACGCGGTGGCCGTTGATCAGCAGCAGGCTGCGGCCCGGGCCCAGGTTGCGCAGGTTGAGCGGCGAGGCGTTGACGCTGCTCTGGCCCCAGTCGTAGTCGTTCTGCACGTTGCCGATCGCCTCGGTGAGCGTCTGCAGCGCGTCGTAGACGGTGGCGAAGCCCTCCTTCTTCATCTGTTCGCCGGTGATCACCGTCACCGGCGCCGGCCCCTCCACTTCGCTGCGGCGGATGCGCGAGCCGGTGACCGTCACCTGCTCGAGCTCGGTCGTCTTGCGCTTGCTGCCCTCGGCGGGCGCCTGCTCCCCTTCGGCGGACGCGCTTCCCGGATCTGTCTGCGTCTGCTGCGCGTGCACGACAAGCGGCGCGGACAGCGTCAATGCGAGCGCGCTGACGAGTGCTTTGCGGCGAAATCTGGCCTGGATCATTTTCTGGGCTCTCGAATGGAAAACATGGGCGATGAACCGCACGCGATCCCTCCGCGCGGCCGTTTTGTCACGATCTAAACTCCCGAACCAACAGCCGGATCGATCCCCCTTGACCGATCCACCCCCTGAGCTGGATCGATCTAAATAACCATATTCACGCCCTTTTGACATGACGCAGCGCAGCAGCGCGCCATGCGCCGCCGTGTGGTGCGCGCAGAAGCCCCGAAACCCCGGCCGTGCCGTCCAGCGCCGCCCGCCGCCCCTGACCGCCGGGCGCGGAAAACTAAACGTAATGCGCCTTACGCCGCGCGCAACGCCGCCGCCAGATGCCGCACGCTGTCGGCCTCGGTCTGCATCCAGTCGGGGGAAAGCCCCGGCAGCGCGTCGTTGCGGTAGCGCATCGCCGAGGTGCGCGGCACGCGCGCGGAGGCATGCACCTCGTGCACGCCGGTCGTCCGCAGCAGTTCGGGCAGGCTGGCCGCGGTCACCCCCGCCCCGGCCATCAGCGAAAGGCGTCCCTGCGCCTGCCGCCGCGACGCCGCGATCGCGTCCGCGCCCTGCAGGGCGTCGGCGGCGCCGCCGGAGGTGAGGATGCGCCCGCAGCCCAGCGCGACGATGTCCTCGAGCGCGCGCGCGCGGTCGCGCGCGGCATCGAACGCGCGATGGAAAGTGACATCCAGGGGACGCGCGGCGTCGATCAGGGTCCGGCACAGGGCCGTGTCCACCGCGCCGTCGGCGTCCAGTGCGCCCAGCACCACGCCGTCGCAGCCCAGGCGCACGCACGCCTCGATGTCGCGCAGCATCACTTCGCGCTCGCCCTGGTCGTAGAGGAAGTCGCCGCCGCGCGGCCGGATCAGCACGTAGACCGGAATCCGCAGGCGCTCGCGCACCACGGCCAGCATGCCGTAGGACGGCGTGCATCCGCCTTCGGCCAGGTTTTCGCACAGCTCGATGCGGTCGGCGCCGCCGGCCTGCGCCGCCAGCGCGGAACCGAGCGAATTGGCGGCGATCTCCAGCCGCGGGGACGGCGCGCTCATGTCTGCTCGGTCGCGTAGACCGAGCGCGCGTCGCGCAGCGCGTCCTGCTTGCCGGCATCGCAGACCGCGTAGACGAAGCCGCGGTGCAGCGCGAACGCGCCGACCTCGCCCTGCTTGTTCAAGGCGAGGAAGCACACCTGCAGGCGCTTGCTCGCCTCCGGCCGCTTGCGCACCACGCGCTCGATCGCCTCGCGGCAGGCATCGGCGGGCGAGCGGCCCTGGCGCATCAGCTCGACCACCAGGAAACTGGCCGCGTTGCGGATCATCTCCTCGCCCACGCCGGACGCGGTGGCCGCGCCGACCTCGTTGTCGACGTACAGGCCGGCGCCGACGATCGGGCTGTCGCCCACGCGCCCACGCAGCTTCCAGGCCATGCCACTGGTGGTGCAGGCGCCGGCCAGCCTGCCCGCGCCGTCGATGGCGAGGATGCCGAGCGTGTCGTGGTTGCGCCGGTCGCCGGGCTTCGCCGCCGCCTCGCCCGGCAGCACGCGCTCGGCGTTGATCACCGGCTTGTATTCGGAGGTCTTCAGCCACTCGCGCCAGGCCTTGCGCGCCGCGTCGGTCAGCAGCGGGCGCTTCTCGAACCCCTGCGCCACCGCGAACTGCTGTGCGCCCTGCCCCACCAGCATCACGTGCGGGGTCTTCTCCATCACCGCGCGCGCCACCGAGACCGGATGCGCGATGTCCTCCAGCGCCGCCACCGCGCCGCAGCGGCCGTCGCCGTCCATGATGCTGGCGTCGAGGGTGAGCACGCCGTCGCGGTCGGGATAGCCGCAGTGCCCGACCGTGGGATTGCACAGGTCGGCCTCGGCCCAGCGCGCGCCGGCCTCGACGGCATCGAGCGCGGAGCCGCCCGCGCCCAGCGTTTTCCACGCCGCGGCATTGGCGCCCACGCCGAAGTCCCAGGTCGAGACGACGCGGGCGACCGGCCTGGCGGGCTTGGCCGCCCCGGCGGCGCCCGGCAAGGCCAGCGCACCGGCGGCGAACAGGGAGGTGTGCAGGAAATCGCGTCGTGTCGTCATCGCGTGGTCCGGGAAGATGGGGAAATCCCCGCCGTCGACGGCGCGACCGGCGGGACGGCGGTCAGCGCGATCCGGCGCGATCGAGGTACCACGCGGCGGCGCCGAGCAGGCCGTAGCGGCCATGGTCGATCACCGACACCGACACCTGCTCCAGCACGCTGCGCAGCACGCCCTTGTTGAGGTAGCGTTCGGCGAATCGGCTATGCAGCAGGAACGGCTTGATGTGCGCCGGCATGCCGCCGGCCAGGTACACGGCGCGCGCGCCGAAGGTCAGCACCAGGTCGCCGACCAGGCTGCCGAGCATGGCGCAGAAGATGTGCAGCGCCTCCAGCGCCTGCGCGTCCCCGCCCTGCTGCGCCGCCTGCGCGACCGCGGCCGGACTGTCCAGCGCCGCGCGCGCGCCGTCGAGCTCGCACAGGCCGCGATAGAGGTTCAGCAGGCCCGGGCCGGAAAGCGCGCGCTCGTTGTCGACATGCGGCCAGCGCTGCAGGAAACGGCCGAGCAGCGCGAGCTCGCGGACGTTGCCCGGCGCCAACGCGGCATGGCCGGCTTCGGTGGCGAGCACCTGCGGCGGCGCCGTGCCGTCCGAGGGCGTCCACAAGGCCGCGCCGAGGCCGGTGCCCGGACCGATCACCAGCGTCGCGCCGGCTTCGCGCGGCGACTGCGGGCCGGCCAGCAGCACGGATTCGGCCGGATCGATGTACGGGGTGGCGTAGGCCATCGCCTCGAAGTCGTTGACCAGGCGCAGATCGCGCAGCGACAGTGCGCCGCGCATGCGCGAGAGCGAGACCGGCCACGGCAGGTTGGTGTTGACCAGCTCGTCGCCGCGCAGGATGCCGGCGATGGCGATCACCGCGCGATCGGCGCCGTCCGCGCCGCATTCGCGCAGGAAGTGCACCACGATGTCCGACAGGTCGGGGAAATCGGCGCAGGCGTATTGGCGGAAGTCGAGCATCGCCGCCGCCTGCCCGGCCTCGCCGGCGCGCATGAGCGCGATGCGGGCATGGGTGCCGCCGACATCGGCCGCCACGAACGGCCTGGCTTCCGGCGAGCGGGTTGCTGCGATGACGGTGGCGCGATGGGCCATGGCGCTCCAGATCGGCACGTCCCTGATCGGCGTGCCGCGGCGCAAGTCTAATCAATTCGCTTGCGCGCATGGCAACCCGCGCATCGGCGCCGCGGCCGACGCGAGGACCGCGGACGCGGCCAGGCCAAGCGGACGCTGCCGTATTGACCGCACCCGGACCCGCGGTGTCCACGCGAGTCCGGCTCCGGTCCCGATGCGGGTGCGGGTTGTCCCGCCCCTGCCCGCGACGATCACATGGTGTGGGTGCGCTTGTCCGCGTTCAGCATGCCCGCCAGCAGGGTCTCGATCTTCGCGCGCACGGTTTCGCCCTCGCCGGTGTCGGCGAACTGCACGCCCACGCCGGCGGTGCGGTTGCCCTGCGCGCCGGCCGGCGTCACCCAGACCACCTTGCCCGCCACCGGCAGGCGGTCGCCCGATTCGGGCAGCGTGATCAGCAGGAAGACCTCGTCGCCGAGGAAATAGCGCTTGGTCGTCGGCACGAAGATGCCGCCGTTCTTCAGGTACGGCATGTAGGCGCCGTACAGCGCCGCCTTGTCCTTCAAGGCCAGCGACAGGATGCCTTGGCGCGAAGGCGTGGCCGTGGTGTTCATGACGCATCTCCCCCGATCGTGTTGCATGCCGCGACGTAGCCGACGCTCCGGCGCGGCATCGGCTTAGGCGCGGTTTTTCCCCCAACCCAGCAGCAGCTCCGCGACCGCGAGATCGGCGCGGACCGTGGTCCGCAGCAGGTCGCGGGTGCGGTTGGCCGCATCGAACCAGGCGGCCAGCTTCCGGATTCGCGCAGGGTCGGTCAAGCCGCCGGCCTCGGCGAGCGCCAGGTCGGCGGCATGGCGCAGGCGTAGCGCCGCATCTTCGTCGGCGGTCCAGCGCTGCGCGGCTTCCAGCGCGCCCAGCTCGCCCTTGGCCAGCCTGGCCAGATCCCCGGCCACGTCGCGCCGCAGCGCGATGCCGCCGTCGCGCAGCCAGACGTCGGCCAGCCCGGGATGGCCGCGCGCGGCTTCCAGCGCCTCGGCGGCCTGCCTGTCGGCATGCCCCTGCGCCTGCAGCCAGGCCAGCGCTTCGGCGCGCGGCGGCAGGCGCAGTTCCAGGCGCTGGCAGCGGCTGCGGATCGTCGCCGGCAGCCGCGCCGGCTCGGCGGCGATCAGCCACAGGTAGCGGCCGGGCTGCGGCTCCTCCAGCGTCTTGAGCAGGGCGTTGCAGGCGGCGTGGTTGATCGCGTCGGCCGGATCGACGATGGCGACCTGCGCGCCGCCGTATTGCGGGGTCAGCGCCAACTTGCCGGAAAGCGCGCGGATCTGCTCGATCACGATCTCGGTGCGCAGCCGCGTGCCTTCCTTGTTGTACTCCAGGCCGACGCAGTGGTAGTCCGGATGCGTGCCCGCGGCGAGCAGCTGCGCCGCGCGCGCGTCGCGCTCGGCGCCGAGCGCGTGCCGCGCCAGCCGCTCGGCCAGCGCGCGCTTGCCCAAACGCGCCGGCCCGCAGATCAGCAGCGCATGGCCCATGCGTCCGCCGTCGAGCGCCGCCTCGGCCTGCTCGTAGGCGCGCTGCTGCCAGGGCGCGAACACCGTTGCGTCCGCCATCGCGCTCACGCCTCGCGCTCCTGCCAGGCGCGCAGCTGCGTGACGGCTGCGTCGGCGACGGCCTGCGCCGGCTGCGAGGCGTCGATGACGCGGAAGCGCGCCGGCTCGGCGGCCGCGCGCGCGCGGTACGCGGCGCGCACGCGCTGGAAGAATTCGTCGCGCTCGCGCTCGATGCGGTCCGGACCGCCGCCGCCGGGCGCCTGGTCGCGTCCGCGCGCGCGTTCGCGCCCCTGTCCGACGTCGATGTCGAGCAGCAGCGTGAGCCCGGGACGCAGGCCGACGGCGCGCCGCTCGAGCTCGCCGATGAACGCCGCATCGAGGCCGCGCCCGCCGCCCTGGTAGGCATAGCTGGAGTCGGTGAAGCGGTCGCTGATCACCCAGGCGCCGCGCGCCAGCGCCGGCGCAATGGTCTCGCGCACGTGCTGGGCGCGCGCGGCGAACACCAGCAGCAGTTCGGTCTCCGGCGCCGGCGGTTCGTGCGCGGGGTCGAGCAGCAGGCTGCGGATCATCTCCGCCAGCGGCGTGCCGCCCGGCTCGCGCGTGCGCACCACCTCCAGACCCTGCGCGCGCAGCGCCTCGCACAACGCCTCGAGCACCGTGGTCTTGCCCGCGCCTTCGCCTCCTTCGAGCGTGATGAAGCGCGAATGCGTTTCGAGCGGGAAGCCCGGCCCGGTCATTTCGGCCCGTACTGCGCGCGGTAGCGCTGGATGTAGGCGCGCACCGCGGCCTCGTGCTCGCCCAGCGTGCGCGTGAACACGTGCCGGCCGCTGCCGTCGCCCACGGCGACGAAGAACAGCGCATCGCCCGCGGCGGGCCGGGTCGCGGCCGCCAGCGCGTCCTTGCCGGCCATCGCGATCGGCGTGGGCGGCAGGCCGTCGCGGGTGTAGGTGTTGTACGGCGTGTCGGCGAGCAGGTCGGTCTTGCGGATGTTGCCGGCGTAGGCGCTGCCCATGCCGTAGATCACGGTGGGATCGGTCTGCAGGCGCATGCCGAGCTTGAGCCGGCGCGCGAACACGCCGGCGATCTGCGGCCGCTCGCTGGCGATGCCGGTTTCCTTCTCGACGATGGAGGCCAGGACCAGCGCCTCCTCCTTGCTCGTGATCGGCAGGTCGGGCGCGCGTGCCTTCCAGGCGGCATCGAGCGCCTTCTCCAGGTCGGCGTTGGCGCGCCTGAGCACGTCCAGGTCGCTGTCCTGGCGGGTGTAGACGTAGGTTTCCGGCAGGAAGCGTCCTTCCGGATGCAGCCCCGGCCGGCCCAGCGCCTGCATCAGCGCGGCATCGTCGAATTCGGCGATGGTCTGCCGCAGCGGCCGCGCCTTCGCCAGCGCCGCGCGCAGCTCGCGCATGTTCCAGCCTTCCACCAGGGTGAAGCGGTAGCTGAGCACCTTGCCGTCGCGCATGTGCTCGAGCAGCGTGCGCGGCGTGGTGACGCCGGGTTCCAGCGCGTACTCGCCGACCTGGATCCGGCCGGCGGCCTTGAGCTGGCGCGCCAGCAGCTGCCACTCCACGTCCATGCCGGCGCCCACGCCCAGCGCGCGCAGGCGCGAGAGCACGCGCGGCAGCGAATCGCCGCGCTCCACCACCAGGCTCTCGCCGGCCTCGATGCCGCCCAGCGGCGTGCCGGCGAACGCCGTGTAGCGGTCGTAGGCCCAGTACGCGAACGCGCCGGCCAGCAGCGCCGACGCCACGAACAAGGCGCCGATGCCTTTCTTTAGACGGCTCATGGCTGGGAATTTCCGTCGGTCATGGCCGCCGAGGATACCGTGGAACCGGCGTCCAGCGCCTTCAGCATGCCGCGCGCCTTGGCCCGGGTCTCGTCGAGTTCGCGCCGCGGCTCGGAGTCGGCGACGATGCCGGCGCCGGTGCGGAAGCGCAGCTCCGCGCCCTCGACCTCGGCGCTGCGGATGAGGATGTTCAGATCGAGGTCGCCGTCGCGGTTGAGCCAGCCCATCGCGCCGGTGTAGGCGCCGCGCCCGACGCCCTCGAGCTCGGCGATGATCTGCATGCAGCGCACCTTGGGGCAGCCGGTGATGGTGCCGCCGGGAAACACCGCGCGGATCACCGCGCCGGGCGTCGCGTCCCGGCGCAGGCGCCCGCGCACGTTGCTGACGATGTGGTGCACGTGGGCGTAGCTTTCCACGCGCATCAGCTCGTCCACCTCGACGCTGCCCGCGGCGCACACGCGGCCGAGGTCGTTGCGCTCCAGGTCCACCAGCATGACGTGCTCGGCGCGCTCCTTGGGATGGCCGACCAGCTCGCGGATGCGCGCGCCGTCGTCGTCGCCCGGGAAGCGCGGACGGGTACCGGCGATCGGCCGCGTCTCGACCCTGTCGCCGCGCACCGAGACCAGCCTTTCCGGCGAGGCGCTCACCACCGCCCAGCCCTCGCCCGCGAACAGGCCCGCGAACGGCGCCGGGTTGGCCCGGCACAGGCGGGCGTACAGGCGCGCGGGATCGAGCGCGCCGTCGAAGCGCGCGCGCCAGCCGCGCGAGAGATTGACCTGGAAGATGTCGCCGGCGGCCAGGTAGTCGAGGATGCGCTCCACGCCGCGCACGAAGGCCTCGGGATCGTCCTCGGCGATGCGCGCCGGCCGCTGCCACGCCGGCAGCGCCGGCAGCGCCGCGGCCAGCGGCAGGTCGGCCTCGATCGCATCGAGCATGCCGGCCGCCTCGGTCTCCGCCACGGCGATGCACTCGCCGGTGACGCGATCGCGCAGCACCGCGGCCGGGCAACGCAGCGCCAGCGCGCCCGGCAGCGCGCCGGGCGCGTCGGGCAGGCGCAGGACCGGTTCGACCTGCGCGGCGAGTTCGT
Source organism: Luteimonas aquatica (assembly GCF_022662575.1). Taxonomy (GTDB): domain Bacteria; phylum Pseudomonadota; class Gammaproteobacteria; order Xanthomonadales; family Xanthomonadaceae; genus Luteimonas; species Luteimonas aquatica. The sequence continues at coordinate 983,054 of NZ_JALBFU010000001.1, forward strand.
AGCCGAGGAACAGCGCCCAGCCGCCGCGGAACGGCAAGTGCCGCCGCGCGTCCTCGTGCGCCTCGCGCGGTTGCCGCTCCTGCTTCCAGGCGGCATCGAGCGTCGCCAGGAAGTCTTCGCCCAGATCGCGGCCCTCGCCGTCGCGCACGCGGCCGCCGGCGGCGCGCAGCGACCGGCCGTCGGCCGCCAGCAGCATGTCCCAGCGCGCGTGCGCGGTGCCGTCGGCGACCGACTGCAGCAGCAGCGGATAGCGCCGCGGATCGACGCGATGCAGCGCCGGCAGGTCGGTCTCCGCCGGGAGGGGCCGGGTGGTCAGCATGGGGCCGCGCCTCCCCGCCTCCGCGGGGAGACGGGGAACGGCGATCAGACGCGCTTGAATATCAGCGTGCCGTTGGTGCCGCCGAAGCCGAACGAGTTCGACATGGCGACGTCGACCTTGGCCTCGCGCGCCGTGTTGGGCACGTAGTCGAGATCGCAGCCTTCCGACGGGTTCTCCAGATTGATGGTCGGCGGGATCACGCCGGTATGCAGCGCCATCGCCGAGAACACCGCCTCCACGCCGCCGGCCGCGCCCAGCAGGTGGCCGGTCATCGACTTGGTGGAGCTGACCATCACCTTGCCGGCGGCGTCGCCGAGCACGGCCTTGATGCCCATGGTCTCGGCCAGGTCGCCCTGCGGCGTCGAGGTGCCATGGGCGTTGATGTAGCCGATCTGGGCGGGATCGATGCCGGCGTCCTTGACCGCGTTGCGCATGCAGCGCGCCCCGCCCTCGCCGCTCTCGCTCGGCGCGGTCATGTGGTAGGCGTCGCCGCTCATGCCGAAGCCGATCAGCTCGGCGTAGATGCGCGCGCCGCGCGCCTTGGCGCGCTCGTAGTCCTCGATGACCAGGATGCCGGCGCCGTCGCCCATCACGAAGCCGTCGCGGCCCGCGTCCCAGGGGCGCGAGGCCCTGGTCGGTTCGTCGTTGCGCGTGGACAGCGCCTTCATCGCGCAGAAGCCGCCCAGCGAGGTCGGCGTGGTCGCGAACTCGGCGCCGCCGGCGATCATCGCGTCGGCCTCGCCGTACTGGATCATGCGCATCGCCAGGCCGATGTTGTGCGTGGCGGTGGTGCAGGCGGTCACCGCGGCGATGTTCGGCCCCTTGGCGCCGGTCATGATCGACACCTGGCCGGCGATCATGTTGATGATGGTGCTGGGCACGTAGAACGGCGAGATCTTGCGCGGGCCGCCCTCGTGGTACTTGATGGTGGTTTCCTCGATGCCGTTCAGGCCGCCGATGCCGGCGCCGATGGCCACGCCGATGCGCTCGGGATCGGCGGCGATGTCCAGGCCGGCGTCCTTGATCGCCATCAGCGAGGCGGCGACGCCGTAGTGCACGAACGGGTCCATCTTCTTGATGTCCTTCGGCGCAATGTACGCGGAAGGATCGAAGCCCTTGACCTCGCCGGCGATGCGCACCGGGAAGGCGGAGGCGTCGAAGTGCGTGATCGTGCCGATGCCGGAACGGCTGTTGACGATGCCGTCCCAGCTCGATGCGAGGTCGTTGCCGAGCGGCGAGAGGATGCCGAGGCCGGTGATGACGACGCGACGTTTGGACATTGCGGACTCCTGGGGCCTGTTGCCTGCGCTCGCCGCCTGCGGCGGCAGGTGAGCGTTCAAAATGCCCGAGGCCGCATGCGCGGCCCCGGGTTTGTGTCGTTACGACGCAGTACGGCTGTTCACGTTGGCATGTTCCACGAATCGACGCATGGAGATGCTTTGCGTGGCGGGACCGGCCTTCGGGCCGCGCCATCGGCGCGGCGGCGGCCGGACCGCGTCAGGACCGGTCTCAGCTCTTGACGTGCGCCTTGATGTAGTCGATCGCCTGCTGCACCGAAGTGATCTTCTCGGCTTCCTCGTCGGGGATCTCGCACTCGAACTCTTCTTCGAGCGCCATCACCAGTTCGACGGTATCCAGCGAGTCGGCGCCGAGATCGTCGACGAAGGAGGCGCTGCTGGTGACCTCTTCTTCCTTGACGCCCAGTTGTTCGACGACGATTTTCTTGACGCGTTCTTCGATGCTGCTCATTGGCTGTTGGCTCCGGAGGGGCTGTTTCAGGGACTAGTGTAAGGGGGTGAGCCCGGGCGCGCCTAGCGCGGCACCGCCGCGCTGCCCGGGCGAACGCCCGGCCATGGGTGGCCGGGCTGGACGCTCCGAAGCCTAAGACGCGACGCCAAGGACGGCAACCACATCGTTAAGATTCAATCTGCGTCCATCCGCAATGCTTTTAAAAACGGCAACTTAGCGAGGCTTCCTGCGACATGCCCGGCGCCCGCGCATCACGGCATGTACATGCCGCCGTTGACGTGCAAGGTCTCGCCGGTGATGTACGCCCCGCCGGGGCCGGCGAGGAACGCCACCGCGCGCGCGATGTCCGCCGGTTCGCCCAGGCGTCCCAGCGCGATCTGGCCGAGCAAGGCGTCCTTCGCCGATTCGGGAAGGTCCTTGGTCATGTCGGTGGCGATGAACCCCGGGGCGACCACGTTCACGGTGACGCCGCGCGAACCGATCTCCTTCGCCAGCGATTTGGAGAACGCGATGATGCCGGCCTTGGCCGCGGCGTAGTTGGCCTGCCCGGCGTTGCCGGTCACACCGACCACCGAGGCGATGTTGACGATGCGGCCCTTGCGCGCCTTCATCATGCCGCGCATCACCGCCTTGGACGTGCGGTAGACGCTGGTCAGGTTGGTGTCGATGATCGCCTGCCAGTCCTCGTCCTTCATCCGCATCAGCAGGTTGTCGCGGGTGATGCCGGCGTTGTTGACCAGAATCGAGATCGGCCCGATCTCCTTGGCGACGGCCTCGATCAGGGCGTCGACGGCGTCGGCCTCGGTGACGTCGAGCACGCGTCCCTGCCCGCCCGAGGCCTGCAGGCGCGCACCGATCGCCTGGGCGCCGCTTTCGCTGGTCGCGGTGCCGATGACGGTGGCGCCCTGCGCCGCGAGCTCGTCGGCGATCGCCGCGCCGATGCCGCGGCTGGCGCCGGTGACCAGGGCGATGTCGCCCGTCAGGGCGCCCTGCACTGCGGTTGTCTGTCCACTCATGCCTGCGCCCACTCCTCGAGGGCGGCCTCGAATTCGCCCGGCGTGCCGAGCGGACGCGCATCGAGGCCCTTGTCGATGCGCTTGATCAGGCCGGTCAGCACCTTGCCCGGGCCGCACTCGGCCACGCGCGTCGCGCCGCGGGCGGCCAGCGCCTGCACGCAGTCGGTCCAGCGCACCGGCAGGTAGAGCTGGCGCACCAGCGCGTCGCGGATCGACTGCACGCCCTCGTGCACCTCGCCGTCGACGTTCTGCACCACCGGCAGGCGCGGCTCGCGCCATTGCAGGCCGCCCATGGTCTCGGACAGGCGGTTGGCGGCCTCGCGCATCAGCGGCGTGTGCGAAGGCACGCTCACGGCAAGCTTGACCGCCTTGCGCACGCCCCTGGACGCGAGCAGCTCGAGCGCGCGGTCGACCGCCGCGGCGTGGCCGCCGATCACGATCTGGCCGGGCGAGTTGTAGTTGGCGGGCACCACGACCTCGCTGCCGGAAGCCTCGGCGCACACCTCCCGCACCACCGCGTCCTCGGCGCCGAGCACCGCCGCCATCGCGCCGGTCCCGGCGGGCGCGGCGTCCTGCATCAGTTGTCCGCGGATGCGCACCAGGTGCGCGGCATCGCGCAGCGAGATCGCATCGGCGACGACCAGCGCGGTGTACTCGCCGAGGCTGTGGCCGGCCAGCAGCGACGGTTGCGCGCCGCCCTGCGCCTGCCAGGCGCGCCACACGGCGACGCCGGCGGCCAGCAGCGCCGGCTGCGTGTATTCGGTGCGGTTGAGCTGCTCCTCGGGACCGCCCTGCGACAGCGTCCAGAGATCGACGCCGGCGCCGTCGGAAGCCTCCGCGAAGCTGTCGCGGATCGCCGGGTGCAGCTCCGACAGTTCGGCCAGCATCGCGAGCGACTGCGATCCCTGGCCGGGGAACACGAAGGCGAGCGTGGAGGCGGTCAAGCGGCGGTTCCTGGTGCGTCCGGCGGCGGACGAGAGGGCTGCGATGATACGTGCGAACCGACGCCGCTGTCTGTACCGGGGCGTATGCCTGCCGGGCGTTCGGGCGTGCGCGCCGAGCGGCCGTGCGCGAAGCGCGGCACGCGTTACATGGAGGCGATGCGGATGGCGAAGATCGAATGCGCCAACGCCCGCGCCGAGCGCCCCAGGCGCCGCAACGGCTGCACCAGCCAGCCCAGGCGCTCGCCCACGACGTGCGCATGCGCGCCCACGTCGGCCGGCTCGTCGCGGAAGGCGCCGTCGAGCAGGGCGACCAGGGTGTCCGGACGCTCGTCGTAGTAAGGCGCGATGCCGAAGGTAAAAAGCACCCAGTCGCGGGCCTGCGCCTGCTCCAGCGTCATCACCTCCAGCGGATCCTCCTCGAAGTCGAGGAAGCCCACGCGACCGTCGTCGGCCACGGCGATGTTGCGCGGCACCGGCTGCCCGAAGTACGCGCCGCGCCGATGCGCCGCGCCGATCGCGGCGATGGCCGCACGCACCAGCGCGTCCTGGCGCGCGGGATCGCCGCCGGCCTCGCGCAGCCTGCTCGCCAGCGAAGGGCCGAGATCGCCCAGGCGCAGCGTGGCGGCGTCCTCGTCCAGCAGCGCCGGCACCGGCACGCCCTGCGCCTGCAGCTCGCGCAGGCGCCGCGCCTCGATGCGCTTGGCCTGGCCGCCGCCGCGATGCGGGGGCGGGCGCAGCGCGCCGAGCCCGAGCCTGCGCGCGATGCCGTCGAGCAGCGCGAGGCTGAAGCGGCGGCCGCCGCCGTCGGGATACGACTTGATCCAGACGCGGCGGCCTTCGATGACGGTGGCACGAACGGGCATGTCGGAAATACGTCTCGTCCCGGCTTCCCGCGCGGGCGGGGCCGGACATCGGCTCAATAGCGCAACAGCGCCGAGCCCCAGGTGAAGCCGCCGCCGAAGGCTTCCAGCAGCAGCAACTGGCCGCGCCGGATTCCACCGCGGCGCACGCCCTCGTCCAGCGCCAGCGGCACCGAGGCGGACGAGGTATTGCCGTGCCTGTCGACGGTGACCACGACGCGCTCCATCGGCAGTTCCAGGCGCTTGGCGGTCGCGGCGATGATGCGCAGGTTGGCCTGGTGCGGAATCAGCCAGTCGATGTCGCCGCGGCCCAGCGCATTGGCCTCCAGCGTCTCGTCGACCACCGCGTCCAGCGCCTTCACCGCGTACTTGAACACGTCGTTGCCGGCCATGCTGATGCGCGATCCGGCGTTCCTCTCGTGCTCGCGGAAACCGGCCGACACGCCGACCGGATTGCGCAGCAGGTCTTTCTTGCTGCCGTCGGCGTGCAGATGCGTGCTGAGGATGCCGGTGTCCTCGTCCGCGCGGAGCACCACCGCGCCGGCGCCGTCGCCGAACAGCACGCAGGAGCTGCGCTCGCGCCAGTCGACCATGCGGCTGAGCGTTTCCGCGCCCACCACCAGCGCCGTGCGCGCGGCGCCGGAACGGATGAACTTGTCGGCGATCGCCAGGGCGTAGACGAAACCGGAACAGGCGGCGTTGACGTCGAAGGCGGGAATGCCCCAGGCGCCGATGCGGTCCTGGAGCAGGCAGGCGGTGGAGGGAAAGATCAGGTCGGGCGTCGTGGTGCCGACCACGATCAGGTCGAGCTCGTCCGCCCTCACGCCTGCCGCCTGCATCGCGCGCAGCGCGGCGTGGCGGGCCAGGTCGCTGGTGGTTTCGCCTTCGGCGGCGATGTGGCGTTCGCTGATGCCGGTCCGCGCGAGGATCCACTCGTCGCTGGTATCGACCATCTTCGCCAGGTCTTCGTTGCGCAGCACCCGCTCCGGCAGGTAGCTGCCGGTGCCGGCGATGCGCGCGTAGAGACGGCGGCTGGTGAGGGATTCGTTCATCGCAAGGCCGCTCCCGTCGCCGGGATGCCCCGAAAGCCGCTTCGCGCCGACCGGACCGCTCCGCCGCGCGAGCGGCAGGAAACGGGGCGGCGCAGGGCCTTTCGAACAGCGCCTTTCGAAATATGCGGATCGTGCCGCCCGCGCGCCCGGGGCGCGCGGGACATGCCGGACTCAGTCTTCTTCGACGACCTTGGTCTTCGGCTGGATGACCTGCTTGCCGCGGTAATAGCCGTCGGCGGTCACGTGGTGGCGCAGGTGGGTCTCGCCCGAGGTCGGGTCGGTCGACAGCTGCTTGGCGGTCAGCGCGTCGTGCGAACGGCGCTGGCCACGGCGGGAGGGGGTCACGCGGGATTTCTGCACAGCCATGGGATTGCTCCAGCTTTCAAATCAAATCGGGGATGACGCAATGCGTCGGGTTGCCAGGTGTCTCAATGCTCTTTCTTCAGCGCCGCCAAGGCCGAGAACGGATTGGCACGCACCTCTTCGTCCGCCTGCACGGGCCAGTCGCGCTCGACCGTCTCCGAGCCCGGCTTCACCGGCACCAGCGGGACGGCGAGGATCAATTCGTCCTCGACCAGTTCGAGCGGGCGCAGCATGCCGTCCTCGGCGACCAGCAGGGCCTCGTAGCCGGGGGGCAACGCGGCTTCCTCCACCTCGTCGCCCTGGTCGGCACGCAGCAGGCCCAGCCGCTGCACCACCTGCACGGGAAGCAGGAACCGCTCCAGCGTGCGCTGGCACTGCAGCGGCAACGCGGCTTCGATTCGCAACTCCACGTACGGGACCTGCAGCGCGTCGCGGTCGAAATCGAGCGCGAACGTCGCCTCGCCCGCGTCGTCGAACAGGACTTCGCGCAAACGCGACAACGAGGACAGCGGGATGCGGCCCTCGAAACCGCGCCTGGCCGCGACCATGCGCCAAGCGTCGAGCACCTCGGGCACTTCTGCGGACATAAGCCTTGGAATGTTAAAGACAGCCCTGCCCGCTGTCAAACCCGGCCGAGGCCGCAAACCCTTGTCGCGGCGGGGAATTTGCCCGCCGCCCGTGCCGGCCCCAGACTGCCCCTCCGCCCGCCGCCCCTCCCTGCCTTGACCGAGATCCTCGCCCTGCTCGCCGGCCTGGCCCTGGCGGCCCTCGCGGCCGTCCTGTGGCGGCGACGCCGCGACGGCGCGCGCCGGCAGGCGCTGGGCCGGCTGCTGGACGCCGCCGACGGGCTCGAGGCCCGGCTGCGCGCCGCCCGGGCCGAGATCGAGGCGGCCGGCAGCGACGGCGAGCCGGTGCGCCAGGCGATGCGGGACATGCTGCGCCACCGGCTGTGGCTGCAGCAGCACGGCACGCGGGCCTCGCTGGCGCAGCTGGGCTCGGTGCGGGACTCGATCGACCTCGCCCGCCAGCGCATCGAGGGGCAACTGCTGCGGATCGAGCGCGCCCGCCTGTCCCTGCAGTAGGCTGCGGGCCCCGCCCCGCCGCCGCGACGCCGCCCATGCGCCTGATCCTCGCCTCCACCTCGCCCTATCGCCAGGCGCTGCTGGCGCGCCTGCAGTTGCCGTTCGAGACGGCGCGGCCGGAGGCGGACGAGACGCCCCTGCCCGGCGAGCCCCCGATGGAAATGGTCGTGCGCCTGGCGGAGACGAAAGCCGCCGCCGTGGCCGCGCAGGCCCTCGACGCCTGGGTGATCGGCTCCGACCAGACGGCCGAGCTCGACGGCGACCCGCTCGGCAAGCCCGGCGACCGCGAGCGCGCCATCGCCCAGCTCGAAGCCATGTCCGGGCGCACCGTCGCCTTCCACACCGCGGTGGCCATCGCCCGCCACGACGGCCCGGTGCTCGCCGCGCGGGATACCACCCTGGTGCATTTCCGCGAGCTCGCGCCCGGGGAGATCGCGCGCTACGTCGACGCCGAGCGCCCCCTGGACTGCGCCGGCAGCTTCAAGTCCGAAGGCCTGGGCATCGCGCTCTTCGCCGCCATCGAATCGCGCGACCCCACCGCCCTGATCGGCCTGCCGCTGATCGAGACCGCGCGCCTGCTGCGCGAGGCCGGCTACCGCCTGCCCTAGCGCGCCGCGCACGAAGTGGCGGGTCGCGGCCGTCCGGCCGCCGGCGGGACCGCTATTCGACGGTCACCGGCTGTTCGCTCCAGTCCTCGACGCTGCCGTCGCGCCCGTACAGCCGCAGGCCCAGCCAGTGCCGTCCCGGCGTCGCGTCGCCGACGTCCACGCGCGCCCGGTAGCCGACGTTGGGATGCAGCGGGTCGGTGGAGATCCGCCAGTACGCCGCGGTGCCGGGGCTCGGCAGGCCGTACTCGGCCTTGGCGACCACGCGTCCGTCCATCAGCACGTCCACGCGCGCCAGCCCGACGCCGTCCTTGAACGCCCATCCCGAGACTTCGAAGCGATCGGCGACGCGGGCGTCGATCGCCGGCGCATCGATCCAGGCCATCGCCGGCGTCGTGCATGGCGCGGGCGCCTCGTTCGCGTCGGCCTTGCCGTCCTTGCCGCGGCCATCGAAGGCGAACAGCAGGTAGCGCTGGCGGCCGTGGTCGACGTTGAACACCTTCGGCCGCGGCAGCGGTCCGACCCGGGCGCACAGCCAGTGATAGCGCTGCAGCAGGTTGCGGTACTCCACGTCCCCCGCGCCCACCACCAGCAGCACCGGCGCATCGCCCCAGTCCTCGCGCCCGGCGCTTTGCAATCCCCACAGCTGCAGCTGCGGCGCGCGGCCGTGTTCGCGATTGAGCGGATGATCGAGCACGCGGATGCGCGGGTTGTCGAGCGCGAAGCCTAGCTCGGCGCCGAGCTTGAAGTTGTCGACGACGATGCGCGTGCCCGGCGGCATGCGCGCGTGCTCGTTGCGCACCAGCGCGGCGAGGCTGTCCCAGCCGGCGAAATTGGAGGGATACCACTTCAGCGCCGCGCTGTCCTCGCGCACCGAGGGCGAGGACACCAGGGCGTAGTAGCCCAGCGCGGCCGCCAGCCCGAAGGCGACCACGCTCCAGACCAGGCGCCGCAGCCATGGCGCCCAGGCCGACAGCGCCTGCGGCAGCAGCGGCAGCAGCGCCAGGTAGCCCGGCAGCGGCCAGTGGAAGCTCACCCGCTGCGTGTCGGCGAAGAAGCCGAGCGCGAAAAAGCCGAGCACCACCAGCCCGCCCGACCAGGCCAGGTAGCGCGCCGGCTCCGATGCGCTGCGCCGCTCCCGCCAGGCCGCCCACATCAGCGCCACGAACAGCGGCGGCGTCACCAACAGGCCCTGCACGACCAGGAAGGACAGGCCGTCGGCGTGGAACGCCCAGGGGTGGCGATCGACCAGCTGGAAGCGCAGCCCGGCCTCGGCGTTGTCGAAGTTCCAGGCCATCAGCGGCGTCCACGCGGCCGCGCCGAAGGCGATGGCGATCCACACGCGCGGATCGAGCAGTGCCTCGCGCCCGCGCGGCAGCGCCAGCAGCGCCACGAAGCCCACGCCGATCACGGCGATGAAGCGGTAGTGGCTGAGCGCGCCGATGGCCAGTCCGAGCGCCAGCTGCAGCGCGGTCTCGTAGCTGACCCCGCGCAGCAGGCGCATGCCCGCGTCCAGGCACAGCAGGGTGGCCAGCGCCATCGGCGCATCCGGCAGCGCCAGCAGGCCGAGCGTCCCGGCCAGCGGCAGCAGCAGCGCGGCGATGCCCGCCAGCCAGGGCCAGCGGTCGGCGCGCACGCGGTCGACGGGCGTGCCGTCGCGGCGTTCGTACACGTGCGCGGCGATGCGCACGACGAGCCACGGCACGCACGCGGCGATCATCAGGAACGGCAGGCGCAGCGCCAGCAGGCTCTTGCCGAACACCAGCTCGCCCAGGCGGATCAGCCAGGCGGTCATGCCCGGCAGGTCGGAATAGGCCCAGGCCAGGTGCCGGCTCTCCTGCCAGTAGAACGCCTCGTCCACGAACAGCGGCAGGCGCGCGGCCATCGACACCTTGAGCAGCGACACCGCTGCCCAGAGTGTGATGAAGACCACTCGCATGTCGATTCCGCGCCGCATCCGGTCCCGCATTTGGCTCCACAACCTCGCTACACTCGAACGGCCCTCAGCAACAGCGACCCGCGCATGTCCGCATCCCCCGCGTCCCTCGCCATGCTAACCGACGACCTGCGGGAATCCGTGAAGCGCGCGCAAGCGCAGGTCAATGCGCTGGTGCTCGGCAAGCCGCACGAGGTGCGGCTGGCCTTCGTCGCCCTGCTCTCGGACGGGCACATGCTGATCGAGGACCTGCCCGGGCTGGGCAAGACCACGCTCGCGCACGCGCTGGCGGCCACGCTCGGGCTGGCCTTCCAGCGCGTGCAGTTCACCTCCGACCTGCTTCCTTCCGACATCATCGGGGTCTCGGTGTTCGATGCCCAGACGCGGCGCTTCGAGTTCCATTCAGGCCCGGTGTTCGCCCAGGTGCTGCTGGCCGACGAGATCAACCGCGCGCCGCCGCGCACGCAGAGCGCGCTGCTCGAGGCGATGGCCGAGCACCAGGTCACCGTCGACGGCCTCACCCACGCGCTGCCCGAACCCTTCCTGGTGATCGCCACGCAGAACCCGGTCGACCTGGCCGGCACCTATCCGCTGCCCGACTCCCAGCTCGACCGCTTCCTGCTGCGGCTCAACCTCGGCTATCCCGACGAGGACGCCGAACGCGCGCTGCTGGCCGGCGGCGACCGTCGCGACCTGATCGCGCAGACGCAGCCGATGCTCGGCGCCGACGACGTCCTGCAGCTGCGCGCGGCGGTCGCGCAGGTGCATGCCAGCGAGGCGCTGGTGCGCTACGTGCAGGCCCTGCTCGCGCGCAGCCGCCATCACCCCGGCGTGCGCGTGGGCCTGTCGCCGCGCGCCGGCATCGCGCTGTTGCGCGCCGCGCGCGCCTACGCGCTGCTGCTCGGGCGCAACCACGTGCTGCCGGACGACGTGCAGGCGCTGTTCGCGCCGGTCGCCGCGCACCGCCTGGTCGCCGACGCCGATGCCGGCGAGGACCGCGCGCTGGCGAAGGCGATCCTGCACAGCGTGCCGGTGGATTGAACGGCGGACGCGGGCGCAAGGGGACCAGTTCATGAGCAAGGGCGGAAGCCGGCGCGCGATCGCTTCCAGGCTCGGGCTTTCCCCGCTCGCGAGCCGCCTGCTGAGCCTCACGCGGCCGCGGCGGCCGGAGCGCCTGCCGGTGGCCTTCGACCGCCACCGCATCTACATCCTGCCGACCGGCTTCGGCTGGTTCTTCGCCGCGCTGCTGCTGGCGATGGGCATCGGCGCGCTCAACTACAACAACAACCCGGCGCTGCTGCTCGGGCTGCTGCTCGCCGGCGCGGCCAACACCAGCCTGTTCGCGGCGCACCTGCAGCTGAGCGGGCTGCGCATCGTCGCCGTCGACGCGCAGCCGGTGCCCGCGGGCATGCCGCTGGCGCTGCGCGTGCACGCGCAGGCCGCGCGCGGGCGCGTGCGCCGCGGCCTGCGCGTGGACCGCGCCGGCGACGACGCGCCGCTCTCGCTCTCCGACGGCGCGGGCGAGACGGTGCTGAGCATCGCCACCGCGCGGCGCGGCTGGCTCGAGCTCGGCCGCCTGCGCGTGTCCACCCGGCGCCCGCTGGGGCTGGCGCGCGCCTGGACCTATGTCTGGCCCGACACGCCGCTGCTGGTCTATCCCGCTCCCGAAGCGCACGGGCCGCCGCTGCCGCAAGGGCGCGGCGAGAACGCGCGCGCGCGCCTGCACCCGGCGGGCGAGGACATGCATCACCTGCGCGCCTACCGGCGCGGCGACGCGCGTCGCGCCATCGCCTGGAAGCCCTCGGCGCGACGCGACGCGCTGCTGGTGCGCGAGTACGAACAGCCGCAGAGCGCGGACATCGAACTGGACTGGCGCGCCTTGTCCGCGCTGGCCTACGAGGACCGCATCCGCCGGCTGGCGCGCTGGGTCGACGAGGCCGAGCGCGAGGGGCGCCGCTACCGCCTGCTGCTGCCCGCGCAGCCCGCACTGGGGCCGGCGCGCGGCCCCGACCATCGCCACGCCTGCCTGCGCGCGCTGGCGCTGATGCCGCACGCGCAACATCCGGAGGCCCGCGACGATGTCGGCGCGCGCTGAATCCCCGCCGCGGATCGCCGTCGCCGCGCGCGAGCGCGGGCACCCGGCGCTCGATGCGCGCAGCCGGCTGTGGACGCTGGTCGCCACCGCCGCCTGCCTGCTGCCGCTGCTGCTGCAGCTGCAAGGCCTCGCCCTGCCCATCGCCGCCATCGCCCTGGCCTGCGCGACGGTGGCGATGTCGCGGCGGCACGTGCTGCCGGCCTGGCTGCGCGCATTGCTGGCCCTCGCCCTGGTGGGCTACGTGCTGATGGCGATGCGCTTCTCCTTCGGCCGCGACACCGGCTGCGCGCTGCTCGCGGCCATGCTCGCGATCAAGCCCGCCGAACTGCACGGCCTGCGCGACACGCGCAGCCTGGTCGGCTTCGCGCTGTTCGCGCCCTTCGCCACTTTCCTGCTCGACCAGGGACCGCTGTCGCTGCTGCTGGCGCTGCTCGGCGCGCTGCTGGCGCTGGCGGCGCTGCTGCAGCTCGCCGATCTGGAGTCGGGCGAATCCGTGCCCGGCAACGAGCGTCCGCTGGCGCAGGCGCGGCGCCTGGGCACGGTGCTGCGCCTGATCGCGATCGGGCTGCCGCTGGCGCTGGCGGCGTTCTGGCTGTTCCCGCGCGTCAGCGCGCCGCTGTGGGGCGTGGGGGGGGGGGCG
>NZ_JALBFU010000001.1:995809-1306391 GCF_022662575.1 Luteimonas aquatica
CCCGCGCGCCGCTGTGGGGCGTGCCGGAGCGCGCGATGGCGCGCCCCGGCCTGTCCGACCGCATGGCGCCGGGCGAATGGATCGACTTCATGGCCGACGACCGCGCGGCGATGCGGGTGAAGTTCTTCGGCCCGGCGCCGCCGACCTCGCGCATGTACTGGCGCGGCCCGGTGCTCTGGGATTTCGACGGACGCGCGTGGACGCGGCCCTCCTGGCCGGCGGCTTTTCCGGCGGTGCAGGCCACGCGCCGCGAACCGGCATGGGACTACGAGATCGAACTCGAGCCGACCGACCGCCGCCAGCTGATCGCGCTCGACCTGCCGCTGTCGTCGCCGGTGGGCACCACGCTGGAGTACGACCACAGCCTGCAGTCGCAGCGCACCCTCAACACGCTCACGCGCTGGCGTCTGCGCTCGGCCGAGCCGCGGGCCTACCAGCCGCAGCTGTCCGCGCACGCGCGCGCCGCGGCGCTGCGGCTGCCCGTCGGCTACAACCCGCGCACGCTGGCGCTGGCGCGTCAGTGGCGCCAGGCCGCGGGCGACGACGACGCGGCGATCGTGCGCCGGACCCTGGCCTGGATCCAGCGCGACTTCGCCTACACGCTCGACACGCCCCTGCTCGGGCACGATTCGGTCGACGAATTCCTGTTCGACCACAAGCGCGGCTTCTGCGAACACTTCAGCTCGGCCTTCGTGGTGCTGATGCGCGGCGCCGGCATCCCCGCGCGCGTGGTCACCGGCTACGCCGGCGGCTACCGCAATCCCTACGGCGACTATTGGCTGGTGCGCAATTCCGACGCCCACGCCTGGGCCGAGGTCTGGCTGGCCGGGCGCGGCTGGGTGCGCGTCGATCCCACCGCGGCGGTGGCGCCCGAGCGCATCTACGACACCCTCGCCGACCGCGCGCCGGGCATGCTCGGCGACTTCGCCGGCCTGACCCCGGTCTTCGACCTGGGCGACTGGCTGCGGCGCGGCTGGAACGACTTCGTGCTCGGCTTCAACGCCGCGCGCCAGCAGCGCCTGCTGCAGCCGCTGGGCATCGAGCGCCTCGACGACGGTGCGCTGATCGCGCTGTTCGCCGCCGTGGCCGGACTGGCGCTGGGCTGGATGCTGTGGCTCACCGCCCGCAGCGAACGCGAGCGCGATCCGCTGCTGCGCGCCTGGCATGCCCTGGGCGCGCGCTATGCCCGGCTCGGCCTGGCCCGCGAGCCGCACGAGCCGGCCGGCGCATGGGCGCTGCGCGTTGCCCGGACGCTGCCGCAACGGCCACAATCGGCGGCACTACCGGCGCTCAGCGCCCGTTTCGCCGATTGGCGCTACGCTCGGCACGACGCGCATCGACAGGGGTTGCGCGATCTCGTCCGCGACCTGCGTCGGCACCGCCCCTGACCTGCTGTTGTAAAGGCACTCAACCGGAGACTTCCCGATGCATCTGCGCTCCCTCGCCCTGGCCGGCCTCGCCTGCGCCCTCGCCGCCTGCGCATCCCAGCCCAAGCCGCTGCAAGGCGACTACACCCCGCTCACCCCGCGCGAGGCCGCCGAGCGCGACAGCGTCGGCGCCACCGTGCGCTGGGGCGGCCGCATCGTGCAGGTGGAGCCGAAGGAGAACGTCACCTGCTTCGAGATGATCTCCACCCGCCTGGACGTGTACGGACGCCCCTACTGGGCCGAGGACGACACCGGCGGCCGCTTCATCGCCTGCCGCACCGGCTTCTACGACCCCGCGATCTTCGAGAAGAACCGCGACGTCACCTTCACCGGCCGCGTCGACAGCTACGAGAACCGCCGCATCGGCGGCTACAGCTACCGCTTCCCGCACGTGGAAGCGGACGTGGTCTACCTCTGGCCCAAGCGCGAGCGCGTCAACGTGGTGACGCGGCCGGCGCCGTGGCCGTGGTGGGGATACTGGTGATCCCGTCCCGCCGGCAACGGCGGGAAAGCCTTGGCGCCGGCCTCACGCAGCATCGCCGGCGCGCGACGAACCGCCGCGCGCGCCGCGCTCGACCATCGCCACGATGATCTCGAACAGCTCTGCCTTGGCCTGCGCGGCCGGAACGTCCGCGGTGGCCGCGGCATAGGACAAGGCCTCGGCCGCGCCGAGCATCGCCCACAGGCCGGCATCGGCGATCCGTCCCGCGCCGGCGAACGGCGCCAGCACGCGTCGGCATTTCTCCAGGAACAGCGCCTGGTATTCGCGCTTGGTCGCTTCCAGTTCCGGCGCGCCGGCCAGCGCCGCGACCACGCCGGGAATCTCCCGCCCCTGCTCCAGCACGCAATCGACGTAGGCGGAGGCGATCACCGCCGCCTTGTCCGGCAGGCCCGGACCGCTCTTGCGCAGCGCGGCATCCATCAACGCGGTCTGCCGCGCGTCGAATTCCTTGTACAGCGCCAGCAGCAGGCCGGTCGGCGTGCCGAAATGCCCGTAGACCACGGGCTTGGTCACGCCGGCCTGCTCGGCCAGGCGCCCGAGCGTAAGCGCCTGCGTGCCTTCGTCCCGCGCCAGGCGCCAGGCCACGTTGAGCAGTTGCCGGCGCCGGTCCTCCCGCGACAGGCGCCGGCGCGGCGATGCGGCACCGCCGCCATTTCCGGTGCTTGACATGTTTATATACCAAAAGTAACTTACTAAAAGTACATAAGCATACCCCGCCCCACGCCACCGCCGCCAGGAACGCCTCATGCACGCGCTAGCCGTCGTCTCCCATCCGGACCCCGGGTCCTTCACCCACGCCATCGCCGCCGCCCTGGTCGAAGGCCTGGCCGAATCCGGGCACGGCGCCGAGGTCGCCGACCTGGCGGCCGAAGGCTTCGACCCGCGCTTCTCCGCCGCCGACCTCGCCGTGCACCGCCGCCAGGCCCCGCCCCCGGCCGATGTCGCCGCCGAGCAGGCGCGGATCGATCGCGCCGACGCGCTGGTCCTGGTCTACCCGGTCTACTGGTGGTCGATGCCGGGATTGCTCAAGGGCTGGATCGATCGCGTCTTCGCCAATGGCTGGGCCTACGACGAACAGCCGGAGGGTCGCCTGGTCAAGCGCCTGCGCCATCTGCCGGTGCACCTGCTCGCGCTCGGCGGCGCCGACCTGCGCACCTATGCCCGCCACGGCTACTTCGGCGCGATGCGCACCCAGATCGACCACGGCATCTTCGACTATTGCGGCGCGCCGGTGGCGACCACCGAGCTGCTGCCCGGGACCGACGCCCAGGCGCTCGCGGCGCATCTGGCAACCGCACGCAAGCTCGGCCGCGCGCTTTTCCCGATCGAACGGCAGGCCGCCGCCTGAGCCTCCCGCCCTGGCCCGACGCTCGGTCGATCCCCTCCCGTCAGCCCGGCGTGCCGAACCGCCCCAGTGGCGCACCCGCCAGCAGGTGCAGGTGCAACTGGTACACGGTCTGCCCGGCATCGGGATTGCAGTTCATCACGATCCGGTAGCCCTTCTCCGCCAGCCCCTGCGCCTTGGCGTAGCGCGCCGCGGCCACCGCCAGGCGGCCGACGATCTCCGGGCGGTCGTCGGGCAGGTCGTTGAGCGTGGCCAGCGTTTCCTTGGGCACGAACAGCACGTGCACCGGCGCCTGCGGCGCGATGTCGCGGAAGGCGATCAGGTGCTCGTCCTCGTAGACCACCTCGGCCGGGATCTCGCGGCGGATGATCTTGTGGAAGATGGTGTCCTCGCTCATGCCACGGCTCCTCGCTTGGGAAAGATGCTGCTCGGTAAAACGTTCGTCGGACGCCGATTATCGAGGCATCTCGCTGCGCGTGCCGAAGGCGTGCGAGAGCGTGCCGCGATCCACGTATTCCAGTTCTCCGCCCAGCGGCACGCCGTGGGCGAGCCGGCTCGGGCGCACCTGCTGCTGGCGCGCGAGCTGGGCGAGGTAGTGCGCGGTCGCCTCGCCCTCCACCGTCGGGTTGGTGGCGATGATCAGCTCCTGCACCTCGCCCTCGGCCAGGCGCGCGGCGAGCTGGTCGAGGCCGAGCTCGCGCGGGCCGATGCCGTCGAGCGGGCTCAGGCGTCCCTGCAGCACGAAATACAGGCCGCGGTAGCCCGTGGCCTGCTCGATGGCGAGCCGGTCGGCCGGCGATTCCACCACGCACAGCTGGTGCGCGTCGCGCGCGGGCGCGGCGCAGGTGGCGCACAGTTCGCTTTCGCTGAAGTCGCGGCAGCGCGCGCAATGACCGATGCGCTCCACCGCCTCGGCGAGGGCGTCGGCCAGGCGCCGGCCGCCCTCGCGCTCGCGCTCGAGCACGTGGTAGGCCATGCGCTGCGCGGTCTTCTGGCCGACGCCCGGCAGCACGCGGAAGGCGTCGATCAGGCGCTCGAGAAGGGAGGCGGTCATGGCGTGCTCCGGCCGCCGTCCATGCGGCGGGACGGCGTCGGGATCGGCATCGGGATCGCAATCGGAATCAGAACGGCAGCTTCATCCCGGGCGGCATCTGCATGCCGGCGGTGGCGGCCGACATCCGCGACTGCGATTCGGCGTTGACCTTGTTGACCGCGTCGTTGAACGCGGCGGCGACCAGGTCCTCGGCCATCTCGGGATCGCCCAGCACGCTGGGGTCGATACGCACCTTGCGGCACTCCATGCGTCCGGTGATGGTCACGTTGACCATGCCGCCGCCGGCGCTGCCGGTGATTTCGAGGTTGGCGAGGTCTTCCTGCGCGCGCTGCATGTTTTCCTGCATCTTCTGCGCTTGCTGCATGAGCTGGGCGATGTTTCCACGCATGTCTGCTTGCTCTCCGGATATTGAAGACAGGCCCTAGTCTTCGTAGGGGCGGATCGAATCGGGCACGAGCTTGGCGCCCTGCTGCGACATCAGCCGCTGCACGTCCGGGTCGGACAGGAAGGCGTTCTCGGCCGCGCTCTGGCGCTCGTCGCGCTCGCGCGCGTTGCGCCCGTGCAGGGTCTCCGCGGCGGCGGCGGCGGTCTCGAACCGGATCGTCGGCACCGCGCCCAGGCGCGCGCCGAGGCCTTCGGCCAGCTGCGCCACCAGGAACGGGGCCTTGAGGTGGTCGTCGGACTCGGGCAGCGACAGCCGCAGCACGTTGTCGGCATGGGCGATGAAGCCGGCATGCGAGGCCAGCTCCTTCACCGGGCCGCGCAGGGTCAGGCCGGCGATCAGGTCGAGCCATTGCGTGGCGTCGGCGATCACGGTGCCCGGCGATGCGGCGGCGGGTGTCGCGGCCTGCGCCGGTGGGGCCGGCGGGCGTGACGGCGCGGATTCGGTAGCGGGCTGGGGCGTGGGCTCCATCGGGGGCGCCGCGACCGGCGGCCTGGGCGGCGGCGCCGACGGCGCCGGTCGCGCGCCCTCCAGCGCGGCCCTGGCGGCGGCCGGTCCGGATGCCGAGGCGACCGGCGCCGAAATGCCCTGCGCGCTGCCCTCGGCCGGGCGGAACGCCAGCATGCGCAGCACGCTCATCTCGAATCCGGCGCGCGGACTCGGCGCCAGCGCCAGGTCGCGGCGGCCGTTGAGCGCCATCTGGTACCAGAGCTGCACCACTTCCGGACGCAGCCGCGCGGCCAGCGCGTCCAGGTCGAGGCCGTCGGCCTCCACCGCGCTGCCCGGCACCAGTTGTTTCACCTGCAGCCGATGCAGGGCGTCGGCGAGCGCGTCCAGGACGCCGGACCAGTCCGGCGAGAACTCGGCCAGCGCCGTCACCTCGCGCAGCAGCGCCTGGCCGTCGCCCTCGCTCAGCGCGGCCAGCAGCGCGCCGACGCGGGTGCGGTCGACGGTGCCGAGCATGGTCGCCACCGCGTCGTCGGACAGCGTGCCGCCGGTATAGGCGATGGCCTGGTCGAGCAGCGACAGGCCGTCGCGCAGGCTGCCGTCGGCGGCCTTGGCCAGCTGGCGGATCGCGCCCGGTTCGGCGGCGATCTGCTCGGCCTGCAGGATCGCGGCGATCTGTCCGCCGATCTGCCCCTCGTCGAGCCGCTTCAGGTTGAACTGCAGGCAGCGCGAGAGCACCGTCACCGGCAGCTTCTGCGGATCGGTGGTGGCGAGCAGGAACTTCACGTGCCCCGGCGGCTCCTCCAGCGTCTTGAGCAGGGCGTTGAAGGCCGACTTGGAGAGCATGTGCACTTCGTCGATCAGGTAGACCTTCACCCGCCCGCGCGAGGGCATGTACTGCGCGTTGTCGATCACCTCGCGCACGTCGTCCACGCCGGTGTTGGAGGCGGCGTCGATCTCCAGCAGGTCGATGAAGCGGCCGGCGTCGATGTCGCGGCAGGCGCCGCACTCGCCGCAGGGCTCGGCCGAGGTGCCGCGCTCGCAGTTCAGGCTCTTGGCGAAGATGCGTGCGATGGTGGTCTTGCCCACGCCGCGGGTGCCGGTGAACAGGAAGGCGTGGTGCACGCGCCCGGAATCCAGGGCGTTGGTCAACGCGCGGACCACGTGCTCCTGGCCCACCAGTTCGGCGAAACGCTTGGGGCGCCACTTGCGGGCGAGAACGAGATAGGACATCGGGCTATGCTGCGACATCCGGCCGGGACGGCCGGTCCTTGCGGAAGGACCCGTATATTGCCACGCGGCGGTCGCAGGGGCCGCGCCGGGACCGGCTCGCTTGTCCCAACCGCCCGCCGCGGCTAGAATCTGCGCCCCGAATCAGGCCCGCGCGCCGACGTCGGACAAAGCCGGAGAGGTGTCCGAGTGGTTGAAGGAGCACGCCTGGAAAGTGTGTAAGCGTCTAAACCGCGCTTCGGGGGTTCGAATCCCCCTCTCTCCGCCAGTTTCATCCCCGTTCGTTCCATCCCAGTTCCACGCATCCCTCGCGACCCGCGCCGCCGGTACGGGCCATCGCCGAGGGAACGATCGCTTCTATGGTGGCCCCGTCGGCCCCTCGCGATGCTAGGTCGAAAATCCCGCCAGGGCCGGAAGGCAGCAACGGTATCGATTGACGCAGGCGCCGAGGTCAGTTGGCGGGGCCATCGCCTTTCCGGGCCTCGTCCAGGCGCCGCACGAGCGACCTGGCCGCGTGACGCCGTCGCGCGGGCGCACCCTGGTGGGAATAGCGGTGGAAGTCCGCCGCCCGGGCCTTGCCACGATGCGCGGCGGCGGCGGGATGGCGACCGGGCGTCGCGGCGATCAGGTTGCCGGCGGCGGATGCAGCCAGTCGGCATCGCCGTCGACGTAGCGCTCGTGCTTCCAGATCGGCACCCGCGCCTTCACCTCGTCGATGACGAAGCGGCAGGCCGCGAAGGCGGCGTCGCGGTGCGCGGCCGAGACGCCGACCCACACCGCCAGCTCGCCGATCGCCAGCTCGCCGATGCGATGCACGCAGCGCGCCTCGGCGATGGCGAACTTCGCCATCGCCTCGTCCAGCACGCGCTCGCCCTCGCTGCGCGCCAGCGCGGCATAGGCCTCGTAGTGCAGGCCGCGCACGGCGCGGCCCGCGTTGTGGTCGCGCACCCAGCCCTCGAAGCTCGCGTAGGCGCCGGCCTGCTCGCACGCCAGCTCGGCGCGCAGCGCCGCGATCTCGATGGGAGCCTCGGCCAGTCGGAAGCGCGTCATGTCATCCTCCCGACACCGGCGGGATGAAGGCGATCTCGCTGCCTTCGCGCAGGCCGTCCTCCCAGCGCGCGAAGGCGCCGTCCACCGCCACGCGCAGGCGCCCGGCCGGAAGCGCGAAGCCGTGGCGCATCTGCAGCGACGCGTACAGGGCGCGCAGGTCCGCGGCATCCATGTCGAGTGTTTCGCTCGGCACGCCGGCGGCATCGCGCAGGCTGGCGAAATACAGCACCGTCACCCGCGTCATCGCGCCGCTCCGGCGGCGCCGAAATCGCGCTTGCCGCCGCGCTTGCCCAGCAGCTTCGCCGGTCCGAGCACGATGGCGTGCGAGAGCGCCTTGCACATGTCGTAGACGGTCAGCGCCGCGACGGTGGCGCCGGTCAGCGCTTCCATCTCCACGCCGGTGCGGTGCGTGGTCTTCACCGCGCAGACGATCTCCAGTTCGCGCTCGCCGCGCCAGTCGATGCCGATGCGGATGCCGTCGATCGGCAGCGGATGGCAGAACGGGATCAGCTCGTGGGTGCGCTTGACCGCCAGCGTGCCGGCGACGATCGCCGTTTCGACGATGCCGCCCTTGGCGCTCTTCAGCCCGCTCCTGCGCAGCTGCGCGGCCACGTCCTGCGGAAAGCGCACGCGACAGGCGGCGACCGCCTCGCGCGCGGTGACGGCCTTGGCGGACACGTCGACCATCGCGGGGCGGCCCCGGGGGTCGAGATGGGTCAATGTTTTCGCGGAACGAGGCATGGGCGCATTGTGGCGCGATGGGCATCGCGTTGCACGCCGAATTTGGGGCGTAACACGCGGTTTGGCTGGCCTGTCGTTGCAGCTGCCATCCATGGCGCGACGTTGTCGGCTGACGGGTCGTCCTGCCCGGCCATCCGTGGCCGGGCGTTCGCCAAGCCTGCGCGGCATGCCGCGCAAGCGGGCTTGGCTCACCCACCGATCAGGAACATCTCGACGTGCTTGCGCGGCGCCCCCGCGCGGCCGCGCAGTTCGCTGTAGCGGTCCGCGCGGCCGCGCCACAGCTCGCCCAGGCGTTCGGCGAAGGCCGTCTCGCCCTGCGCCAGCAACGGCCGCAGCGGGGTGCCGTCGGCCGCGAACAGGCAGGTGAACAGCTGGCCGTCGGCCGACACCCGGGCACGGTGGCAATCGCCGCAGAACGGATCGCTCACCGAACTGACGAAGCCGACCTCGCCGGCGCCGTCGGCGAAGGCGTAGCGCGTGGCGACTTCGCCGCGATAGTTGGCCTCCAGCGCCCGCAGCGGCCAGCGCGCGTGGATGCGGTCGCGCAGTTCGGCCGAGGGCACCACGCGGGCGCGGTCCCAGCCGTTGCAGGTCCCGACGTCCATGAATTCGATGAAGCGCACGATGTGCCCGGTGCCGCGGAAGCGTTCGAGCAGAACCGGCGCCTGGTCTTCGTTGACGCCGCGCTGCACCACGCAGTTGAACTTCATCCGCTCGAAACCGGCCGCCTCGGCCGCGGCAACGCCCTCGAGCACGTCCTCCACGCGGCCTCGCCCGCCGGACAGTTCGCGAAACAGCGCGGGATCGAGCGCGTCCAGGCTCACGGTGATCCTGCGCAGGCCGGCCGCGCGCAGGGCCCGCGCGTGGCGCGCGAGCAGCGTGCCGTTGGTGGTCAGCGCCAGGTCCTCGATGCCCGGGATCGTCGCCAGCCGCGCGATCAGCGCCGGCAGGTCCTTGCGCAGCAGCGGCTCGCCGCCGGTGATGCGCAGCTTCTGCATGCCCAGGCGGGCGAAGCCGCGCACCAGCGTCTCGATCTCGTCGAAGGACAGGCGCGCCGCGGCGTCCAGGCCGTAATCCTCCGGCACGCGGTCGGCCGGCATGCAGTAGCCGCAGCGGAAGTTGCAGGCCTCGATCACCGACAGGCGCAGGTCCTGGAGCGGACGTCCCAGGCGGTCCAGCGGCACGGCCCTCGGCTGCAGCGCGGCGTTCATGCCGGTTGGACCCGCTCCGCGGTCGGTTCGTTCAACGCCAGCACCTCGCCCGGATAGGCCACGCGGTGGCCGCGCGCGGCCAGGGCCTGGCCGTCGGCCACGCCGGCGTAGTGGTACAGCACGCAGCGCGCCAGCAGCGCCGGCGGGTACTCGCGCTGCAGATCGTCGATGCCGCTGTGCGAGGGATTGCCGTGCAGCGCGCAGTCGTGCGCGATCAGTTCGTCGGCGTCGGCGTATCGGGCCAGCATTTCGGGGATCGGGCGGGTATCGCCGCTCCACACCAGGCTACCGCGCAAGCGTAGGCCATAGGCGGTCTCCGGCCAATGGTGACGCACCGGGAACACCTCCAGGCGCACGCCGGCGTGCCAGAAGGCCTCGCCCACCGGAATCAGCTGGAACGCGTCCCAGAAATTGGCGCCGCCCTCGGCCAGCACGTTCGGGTAGTCGCCCACGCGCCGGTGCAGCAGCGGCACCACGGCGGCCGGCACGTACAGGCGGGTCTTGCCGCGGCGCGCGGGGTCGAAGTAGTCGGCCACGAACAGCCGCTCGAAGCCGGCGACGTGGTCCAGGTGCACGTGGGTCACGAACAGCGCCCGCGGCGCCTGCCCGTAATGGGCCTGGTAGGCGGTCAGGCCTTCCGCGCCGCAGTCCACGGTCAGCCAGGGCGCGCCGTCGCGCTCGATGGTCGCCATCGGCGATCCCAGCTCGACTGCCGAGGCGTTGCCCACGCCGTGGAAGCGCAGCGACCAGGCCATCAGAAGCCCTTCGCCCAGCGGGCGTCGTAGGCCGCGCGCAGCCGCGCGAAATCGGCGCGCACCTGTTCGGCGTCGCGCGCGCCGCGCTGTTTCAGCAGCGAACGCTCCAGCCGCGCCAGGTTGCGCGAACGCCAGCCGGTGGCCGGGATGTGCATGGTGCTGCGGTCGAAGTCGATCACCCAGCCCTTGCCGCTCTCGTCGAAGAGGATGTTGTGCGCGTTGAGGTCGGCATGGTCGAGCCCCTCGCGGTGGAAGCGCGCGATCAGCTCGCCCGCGGCCTGCCACGGCCCCTGGCCCTGGACGGCGAGCTCGGCCAGCGAGCGCACGCCCACCAGCCGTTCGAGCAGGATCGAGGCGCGATAGGTCATGCCCTCGCGCACGTAGCAGGCGGCGATCGGCTGCGGCACCGGCAGGCGGCGCTTGAGCAGTTCGCGCAGCAGCCGGAACTCGGCGAAGCCGCGCGTGCGGTCGGCGCCGCGCCACAGATAGCGGTCGCGGCTGAACTTCGCCGCCCAGCCGCCGCGCAGGTAGTGGCGCAGCACGCAGGGGCCGTGGCTGGCGTCGATGAACCAGGCGCCGCCGCGCCCGCCCTCCTGCACCGGCCGGGCGCGCTCGCCCCATCCGGCGGGGTCGAACCAGCGCGGGTCGACTTGCCGCAATTGCGTGGCGTCGAACAGAATCGCCCCGTAACCGCGACCGGCACGGAACGGCGTCAAGCTTTCGGTGGCGTCGAATACAGCCATTCAGCGAGTCTAACGTGTCCCAGCTCGAGGCCCCACCCCGCTCCGTGTGCCTGCTGCGTCTCTCGGCGCTGGGCGACGTCACCCACGTGCTGCCGCTGGTGCGGACGCTGCGCCGCGCCTGGCCGGAGCTGGCCCTGGCCTGGGTGATCGGCAAGGGCGAGTTCAAGCTGCTGGAGGGCCTGGACGGCGTGGATTTCGTGGTCTACGACAAGAAGACCGGCCTGGGCGGCATGCGCGCGCTGCGCCAGGAGCTGCGCGCAAACGCCGGCCGCTTCGACGCGCTGCTGCAGATGCAGGTCGCCGCGCGCGCCAACCTGCTGTCGGCCTTCATCCCCGCCGCGCGCCGCATCGGCTACGACAGGTCGCGCTCGAAGGATCTCCACGGGCTGTTCGTCAACGAGCGCATCCCCGACCGTCCCGGCATCCACGTGCTGGACGCCATCGGCAGCTTCTGCGAGCCGCTGGGCCTGCGCCAGACGGAGGTCGCCTGGGACCTGCCGGTCCCCGAGGACGCCCACGCCTGGGCCCGCGCGCAGTGGCCCGATCGCGACAGCGACGGCCTGCGCACCCTGCTGATCTCGCCCTGCTCCAGCCACGCCCTGCGCAACTGGCGCAGCGAGCGCTACGCCGCCGTGGCCGACCACGCGGCCGGGCGCGGCTGGCGGGTGGTGCTGTGCGGCGGCCGCAGCGAACTGGAGCGCCGCACCGCCGACGCCATCCTCGCGGCGATGCGCCACCCCGCGCTGGATCTGGTCGGCAAGGACACGCTGAAGCAGCTGCCCGCGCTGCTGGCGCGCGCCGACCTGGTGATGACGCCCGACTCCGGGCCGATGCACATCGCCAACGCCATGGGCGCCAAGGTGCTGGGCCTGCACGCGGCCAGCAATCCGGCGCGCAGCGGCCCCTATTCCGACCGCCGCTACTGCGTGGACCGCTACGACGACGCCGCGCGCAAGTATCTCGGCAAGCCGGCGGCCGAACTGCGCTGGGGCACCAAGATCGAACACGAGGGCGTCATGGACTTGGCGACGGTGGAGGACGGCATCGCCGCCTTCGAGCGCCGGTGCGCGGACCTGGGACATTGACGGCCGATCGTGAACCGCCCGCCGGCGCGATCACGCTGCGCGCGATCGATCCAGCGCGCGACGCCGCCGCGTTGCGCGCGTTCGACGCCTCCTACGTCACCGATCGCGTCTACGTCGCCGATACCGGCGCGCTGTCCCTGGGCCTGGCCGAATCGCGGCTGCAGGCGCCGTTCCACAAGCGATACCCCTTCGACGACATCGCCGAGGACGTGCGCGCGGCCGATCTGGCGCAGGCCGCGCTCGACGCGCGGGCGCGCATCGTCGGCTTCGTGCTCGCCGAGGAGCGGGGCTGGAACGCCAGCCTGCAGATCACAGGGCTGTTCGTGGCGCCCGGCTGGCGCGGCCGCGGACTCGGCGGCCGCCTGCTGCGGCGGGCGACGGACCATGCCGCGGCGCGCGGCATCCCGCGCCTGCGCCTGGAAACGCAGAACACCAACTTCGCGGCGGTGAACTTCTACCGCAAGGCCGGCTTCAGGCTCTGCGGCATCGATCTCTCGCTGTACGACCCGGCGCACTACGGGCCGGAATTCGCCCTGCACTTCGACCGCGAAACGCCGGCTCAGGGCGCCGCGCCGCCCGCCCTGTAGTCCTGGTAGGACTTCTCCTCGACGTAGGCCGAGCCCAGCGCCAGGTTGATGTCCTTCTTGATGCGCGCGCGCTCGTCGTTCTCGAAGTAGACGCTGCGCGCCAGGCGCACGAATTCCGCGTCGAAGGCCTGCGCCTTCTCCTTGATGCGGATATCGTCCTCGATCACCCACAGGCGCTCGTTGACGGCCTTCAGCTCCGCGCGCAGGCGGGCGATGTCGGTGGCCGCCGCCGGGTGCGCCATCCAGGTGTTCTCCAGGGCCGTCAGCTCGTTGCGCACGTTCGCCAGCTTGGCCGGGTCGGACATGCGCTCGGACTTGATCTGCAGGATGGCGATCTTGTCGAGCAGTTCGCCGAAGGAGACGGGGACGAGGATTTCGGACATGGCGTGCGTTCTGGTGAAAGGTGGGAAAGTCCGCACAAGCATGCGCGGGCCTTGCGGGGGACCCGCATGCCGCCAGTTTACGCCCCCCGCCTTGTCGGGTCTGGCCCCGGTCCGTATCATGGCACCCCCACCGCATCCCGCCTTCGGCCGGGCGGCCGTTTCCCCGGCGCCCCGGGCGCACGCGGACGGCGGTGGGGTTCCGGGCACGGAACGCCACGCAATTCGGAGAGGTGGCAGAGCGGTTGAATGTACCTGACTCGAAATCAGGCGTACGTTAATAGCGTACCGAGGGTTCGAATCCCTCCCTCTCCGCCACTTGCGCAAGACGCCCCGCCGGGGCGTTTTTCGTTTCCGCCCCCCGCCGCGCGGTTGCCAGCCCGCGCCACCGCCTGCACACTGCGATCCGACGAACGCCGCCCTCCCGAACGACCGCAACCGCCGCGCATGATCGACTCATGATCGAGTTTGGACACCTCACCCATGTCGGCCTCCGGCGCGAGTTGAACGAGGACACCTACTACGGCGACAGCGAGCTGGGGCTCTGGCTGGTCGCCGACGGCATGGGCGGGCACGAATACGGCGAGGTCGCCAGCGCGCTGGCGCGCGAGGTGATCGTGCGCGAGATCCGCCACGGCAAGCCGCTGGCGCTGGCGATCCGCATCGCCGACGAGGAGATCATCGGCGCCTCGCGCCGGCGCAGCGACGCACTGCCGATGGGCACCACCGTGGTGGCCGCGCGGGTGTCCGGCACCCGCTTCGAAGTGGCCTGGGTCGGCGACAGCCGCGTCTACCTGTGGCGCGCCGGCAAGCTGGCGCAGCTGTCGCAGGACCACAGCTACGTGCAGGAACTGATCTCGCAGGGCAGCATCAGCGTCGACCAGGCGCGCACCCACCCGCAGCGCAACGTGGTGACCCAGGCGCTGGGCGTGACCGATCCGCAGTCGCTCAACGTGGAGACCATGTCGGGCGAGTTCACCGCCGGCATGCAGCTGCTGCTGTGCAGCGACGGACTGACCGAGGAGGTCGACGACACCGGCATCTCGCGCGTGCTCGCGCACACCGAGTGCAGCGCGCAGGAATGCGTGGACGGGCTGGTGGCCGCTGCGCTGGACCGCGGCGGCTCGGACAACGTCACCGTGGTGCTGGTGCGCAAGCTCTAGCGCGGCGCCCGCCGCGCAGCCGGCTCAGGCCGCGTCCCACAGGCACTGGCCGCCGGTCTTCTTGCGGATCGCCTCCAGCCGCGCCGCGTGCGCGGCCAGCTCCTCTTCCGACACCCGCACGCGCGGCCGCGGGCCGAGCGTCGCGTCCGCCAGGACGACGGCGGCGCCGCGCGGCTGCTCGGCCTCGAAGCCGGCGAAGCCTATCTCGCTCTGCCCGGCGGTCAGCGCCAGGTACACCTCCGCCAGCAGTTGCGCGTCGAGCAGCGCGCCGTGCAGTTGGCGATGCGCGTTGTCCACGCCCAGCCGCTTGCACAGCGCGTCGAGCGAGTTGCGCTGGCCCGGGTAGCGCTGGCGCGCCAGTTCCAGCGAGTCGAGCACGCTCGCGCGCTCGCGCATGCGCTTGTAGCCGTCGCCCAGCAGCGACAGCTCGTAGTCGAGGAAGCCGATGTCGAAGGCGGCGTTGTGGATCACCAGCTCGGCGCCGTCGATGAACTCCAGGAAGGCCTCGGCGATGTCGGCGAACAGCGGCTTGTCGGCGAGGAACTCCAGGGTCAGCCCGGTGACCTCCTGCGCGCCCGGCTCGAACTCGCGCAGCGGGTTGATGTAGTGGTGGAAGGTGCGGCCGGTCGGCCGGCGCTCGATCAGCTCGATGCAGCCGATCTCGACGACGCGGTTGTTCTTCTTCCACTCCAGGCCGGTGGTCTCGGTGTCGAGCACGATCTGGCGCATCAGGCGTGAACTCCTTCCTTCCATTTGACGGCTTGCGCGCGCGCCAGGGCGTCGACGCGCTCGTTGTCCGGGTCGCCGGAATGGCCCTTCACCCAGTGCCATTCGATGCGATGCCGCTGCGTGGCCGCGTGCAGGCGCTCCCAGAGGTCGCGGTTCTTGACGGGGTCGCCGCCCGCCGTCTTCCAGCCGCGGCGCAACCAGCTCGGCATCCATTCCGTGATGCCCTGGCGCACGTACTGGGAATCGGTGGTCAGGTCGACGATGCAGGGCTCGGTCAGCGTTTCCAGGCCCACGATGGCGGCCATCAGCTCCATGCGGTTGTTGGTGGTCATCGCCTCGCCGCCCGACAGCTCGCGCTCGCGCTGGCCGTAGCGCAGCAGCGCCGCCCAGCCGCCCGGGCCGGGGTTGCCGAGGCAGGCCCCGTCGGTGTGGATTTCGATCCGCTTCATCCGCTCAGGCGTCCGACAGTTCGCGCCGCGCCGGCGGCGCGGCCCGGTAGGCGGCGGGAATGCCCTGCGACCGCGGCAGGCGCAGCGGCAGGCGGCGGCGCAGGGGCGTCAGCGGCAACGTGCGCTTGTCCGCGCGCACGGCGTAGGCCGCGCGCAGGCCCGGGCCGTCCTGGGGGTGCTCGGACACCAGCAGCTTCCAGCTCGGGCCGATCCCCTGCGAGACCGGCTCCGGGGCCAGGCCGATGCGGCGCAGGCGGCGGCGCCAGCCCAGCGGCTCGGAGGCGCGCAGCCCGGCGCCGCGCCAGCGCCAGCGATAGGGCGCCAGCGGGTTGAGGGCGAACAGCCACAGCCGGCCGCCCGGCACCAGCACCCGGGCGCACTCGGCCAGCAGGGCGTCCCCGGAGGCGTCCGGGCGCGCGACGTGCTGGACCACGACCACGCCGATCGATTCGTTGGCCAGCGGCAGCGGCAGGCCGCAGCGGATGTCGCCGGTGTAGGCGGCGTCCGCGCCGGCCCCGGGCCGGACCGCCAGCTTCAGGCCGCGGCCGACGATGTCCAGGGGCTGCACCTCGGGGGCCAGCCACAGCCAGGGCAGCGCCGGGCGTTCGGCCAGGGCGCGCTCGATGGTGGCGTGTTCGCTTTCCAGCAGGGTCTGTCCGGGGAGGGTCCCGAACCAGTTGTCGGTGCCGTCGGGTTGACCGGGGGGAGAAGTTGGGGGCATGGTCGCAATTCTATGCGAGTCCGTCCGCGGATCCCTCCGCGGGCGCCCGCACACTCCTGTGCGGACCGTCCACCCTAGGCGCAGCACATGCAGTTGCAGGCTTTGCCGGCGTTCGCCGACAACTACATCTGGACCCTGCGCGGCGGCGACGGGCGCGCCGTGATCGTCGATCCCGGCGATGCCGGACCGGTCGAGGCGGCCGCCGCCCAGGGGCTCGAGCCGGCCGGCATCCTGCTCACCCACCACCACGACGATCACATCGGCGGGGTCCTGGAGCTGCGCCGCCGCTGGCCCGACCTGCCGGTGCTGGCCCCGGCCGAGGACCGCATCCCGCTCACCGCCCGCCGGGTCGCCGACGGCGAGCGGGTGCGGCTGCTGGACTGGGAATTCGCCGTCATCGCCGTCCCCGGCCATACCCTGAGCCACGTCGCCTACCACTGCGCCGACGCCGGCGGCCAGGGTCTGCTGTTCAGCGGGGACACCCTCTTCAGCCTGGGTTGCGGGCGGCTGTTCGAAGGTACGCCCGCGCAGATGCTGGCCTCGCTCGACCGCCTGGCCTCCCTCCCCGGGGAGACCCGCCTCTGCTGCGGCCACGAGTACACGCTGTCCAACGCCGCCTTCGCGCGCGTGGTCGAACCCGACAACCCGGCGCTGCTGCGCCGTATCGAGCAGGTCCAAGCCATGCGCGCCGCCGGACAACCCAGCCTGCCCAGCACGATCGCGACCGAGCGCGAGACCAATCCGTTCCTGCGTGTCGACGCGCCCGGGGTGCGCGGCGCCGTCGAGCGCCAGGCCGGCGCCGCCGGCGACCGGGTCGAGACCTTCGCCGCCCTGCGGCGCTGGAAGGACGGATTCCGCGCATGAGCGGCCGCCT
Source organism: Luteimonas aquatica (assembly GCF_022662575.1). Lineage (GTDB taxonomy): Bacteria > Pseudomonadota > Gammaproteobacteria > Xanthomonadales > Xanthomonadaceae > Luteimonas > Luteimonas aquatica. Next base: position 1,012,745 of record NZ_JALBFU010000001.1, read on the forward strand.
GGGCCGCCTCGCGGCGGGCGTGCTGCTGGCTTGCGCCTGCGCCGGCGTGCAGGCGCAGGCTGCCCCCGAGGCCGCCGCGACGGGCGGGACCGCTTCCCTGCCCGCGCCCCAGTCCGCCTCCGCGGTGCCGGCCACCCGCAACGGCCGCGAGATCTACGCCCGCTTCCGCGAGGGCCTGGCCGACCCCAGCTGCGGACCGGACATCAGCGAGCGCTGGCAGCGCCATTTCGCCAACGCGCCCAAGCAGCTCGCGGCCAGCGACAGCGACGCCCTGGCCCTGTTCGGCTACGTGGTCGACGCGCTGCGCGAGGCGCACCTGCCGACCGAGTACGCCCTGATCCCCTTCGTCGAGAGCGGCTACAAGCCCGGCGCGCGCAGCGGCGCGGGCCCGGCGGGGCTGTGGCAGTTCATCGCGCTCACCGCGCGCAACCACAACGTGCCCATCCGCCCCGGCTACGACGGGCGCCTGTCCCCCGCCGAATCCACCCGCGCGGCGGTGCGCTACCTGAAGACCCTGCACGGCATGTTCGCCGGCGACTGGCGGCTGGCGGTGATGGCCTACAACGCCGGCGAGTACCGGCTGCTCGGCGCGCTCAAGCGCAGCGGGCAGGAAGCGCGCAACGCGCAGCCGGACAAGCTGGTCGGCCTGTCGCCGATTACCCAGGGCTACGTGCGCAAGCTGCATGCGCTCTCGTGCGTGCTCGACCGCGCCGACGACAGGGAAAGCTGGATGCAGGCGCTGGATCGTCCGGTCACCCTGCTGGCGCCGACTCCCGTGCCCAGCGGAATCGCCAGCCTCGACGCCTGGGCGTCCGTGCTGGGCGCCGATGCCGGCCTGCTCAAGCGCCTCAACCCCGCCTTCCCGGACGGCCGCATCGCCCAGGCCAACCGCGAAGTGCGCCTGCTGGCGCCGATGCCGAACGCGGCCGCGACGGGCACCCCGGTCGCGACGCCCGCATCCGCCGCATCCGCGCCCGCCCAGACCTTCCTCGCGACGGCTCCGGCCACGCCGGCCCCCGCGCCGGCCGAGGACACGCGCGTCACCACGCTGGCCGATGCCGAAGACGCGATCGAAATCGCACCGACCGGCGCCCCGGCCGCTGCGCCGGCATCCACCCCGCCACGCACCCATACGGTCGCGCGTGGTGATTCCATCTGGCGCATCGCCGAGCGCTACGGCCTCAGCCGTGCCGATCTGCTCTCGCGCAACCAGCTCACCGCCGCCAGCAAGCTGCATCCGGGCATGGTGCTGAAGATCGACGAGACGCCCTCCGGCATCAGCGCCAGATAGGCGCTGCCGAATCCGGGCGCTTCGCCCGCCGAAGGCCCCGCTCCCGGGGACGCAGGGCGCGGCCGGCATGGCAAACTAGAGCGCTGACTCAACTCCAAGAGAACGTCATGGGTTTCCTGCAAGGCAAGCGCGCACTCATCACCGGCATCGCCAGCGAACGCTCGATCGCCTCCGGCATCGCCGAGGCCATGCACCGCGAGGGCGCCGAGCTGGCCTTCACCTACCTCAACGACAAGCTCAAGCCGCGCGTGGAAAAGGCCGCGGCCGAGTACGGCAGCCGGATCGTGCTGCCGATGGACGTGGCCGACGACGCGCAGATCGACGCCTGCTTCGCCGAGCTGGGCAAGCACTGGGACGGCGTGGACATCGTCGTGCACGCCATCGCCTTCGCGCCGCGCGAGGCCGTGGCCGGCCAGTACCTGGACGGCGCGACCCGCGAGAACTTCGCCATGGCCCACGACATCTCCGCCTACTCGCTGACGGCGCTGGCGCGCGCCGCGCGCCCGCTGATGCAGGGCCGCAACGGCGCCCTGCTCACGCTCAGCTACCTGGGCGCCGAGCGCGCGCTGCAGGGCTACAACCTGATGGGCGTGGCCAAGGCCAGCCTGGAGGCCAGCGTGCGCTACCTGGCGCTCAACCTCGGCCCGGAAGGCATCCGCGTCAACGCCATCTCCGCCGGCCCGATCAAGACCCTGGCCGCCGCGGGAATCGCCGGCTTCCGCAAGATCCTCGGCCACGTCGAGCAGAACGCGCCGATGCGCCGCACCGTGACCATCGAGGACGTCGGCAACGTCGCCGCCTTCCTGTGCTCGGACCTGGCCTCGGGCGTCACCGGCGAGGTCACCTACGTCGATGCCGGCTACAACATCCTCGGCATGACCGGCATCGAGGGCGGGGACTGACCCGCCGCCGCGCCATGAGCGAGACCGCGTCCGGCAACGAATACCTGGTCCTTTCCCGCGGACAGTGGGACAGGAGCGCCGCGCCGGCGCAGATCCAGCAGGCCATCGACGCCTTCTACGTCTGGATCGAAGGCCACATCGAGGGCGGCCGGATGCGTACCGGCCAGCGGCTCGGCCGGGACGCCCGGCTGGTGTCCAGGCAAGGCATCAGCGACGGCCCCTTCAGCGAAGCCAAGGAAGTGGTCGGCGGCTACTGGTTCATCCTCGCCGACAGCCTCGAGGACGCCGCGGCCCTCGCCGCCGGCAACCCCTGCCTGGCCTACGGCCTGTGCTACGAGATACGCGCGCTCGATCCGGAGAAGGCCAGCGCCTTCGTCCGCACCGCCGAAACGCCGGACTGACGCGTCCTGCGGCGACGGCCCGCCGCTTCGCCGCAAGGCACATGCGAAACGAAGAAGGCCCGGCTTGCGCCGGGCCTTCCCGCTGTCGCGTTCGTCCGGCCCGAGGCCGCCCGGCTCAGAGCCGCTCCTCGGCGACCGTGACCTGCATGCGCTTGCGCAGCGCCTCCACCAGCGTGTTGGCGTCCTCGCCGCCGACCAGCTGCGCGAACTGCTGCGACATCGCCATGCGCTGCGGCTCGCTGGCCTCCTTCGGATCGCCCGGCGTGACCTTGCTGACGGCGAAGACCACGATGCTGCCGTCCGGCAGCGCCACCTTGCCCGGCGAAACCTTGCCCGCCGCCGGCACCGGCGCCTCGAAGTAGGCGCGGGTCGCGTCCGCATCCGGGACCGGCGCCCCGCGCGGCACGCCGGGAACGTCCTGCGCGGCCAGCTTTTGCTCGGCGGCCACGGCCGCCAGCGTCTGGCCGGCATTCACCTTGGCGATCATCGCCTCGGCCTGCGCCTCGGCCGCCTTGCGCCTGCGGTCGGCGCGGATCGCGGCGACCACCTTGTCCTTCACCTGCGCCAGCGTCTGCGCGCGCTCGGGCGCATGCTGCACCACGCGCAGGAAGACGTTGTGGTTGGGCGCGATCTCGATCGGATCGCTGACCGTGCCGTCCTGGATCAGCGTCTCGGAGAACGCCGCGCGCAGCACCGCCGGATTGGCGGCGACGCCGGTCGCCTGGCCGCGCCCGAACGGGCCCAGCTTCTGCACCGGCAGGTTGACCGCGGCCGCGGCCGGGGCCAGTGCCGTGGGGTTCTTCAGCACCTGGTCGTAGAACTTGGCGGTGAACTCGTTGAAGCTGCGCTCGCGCTCGCTCTCGGCGAACTCCTTCTCCAGCTGCGGGCGCGCCTCCTCGAAGGGCGTCTGCTTGCCGGTCTTTACCTCGCGCAGCTGGATGATGTGCCAACCGAACTCGCTCTTCACCGGCTGGCTGATCTCGCCCGCCTTCATCGCGAACAGCGCGGCCTCGAACGGCGCCACCATGGTGCCCTTCTCCACCCAGCCCAGGTCGCCGCCGTTGGGCTTGGAACCGGCGTCGTCGGAATTGGCGCGCGCCAGCGCCGCGAAATCGGCGCCCGGCTGCCGCGCCTGGGCGTCGAGCTTCTTCACCTTGTCCTCCGCCGCCTTCTGCGCCTTGGCGTCGGCGTCAGCCGCCACCTGCACCAGGATGTGCGAGGCCAGGCGCTGTTCGGGTTCCACGAAGCGCGCCTGCTCGGCGTCGTAGCGCTTGCGCAGGTCGTCGTCGCTCGGCGTCGCGTTCACCGCGAGCTTGCCGCCGTCGACGTCGACGTATTCGATGGTCACCGTCTCCTGCGCGCGGAACTCGGCCTGGTGCGCCTGGTACCACTTCTGCGCCTCGGCGTCGGACACCGGCGCGGTGTCCTCGGCCGGCAGCGGCACCACGGTGAACGCCACGTCGCGCTTCTGGCCGAGCAGCTTCAGCAGCCGCTCGGTTTCGGTGCCGGTGACGAACGCCGACTGCGCCAGCTGCGTGGGCAGCAGCGACTGCTGCAGCGAGTCGCGCATGCGCTGCTCGAAGGCGCGCGGCGTCAGCGGCGGCTGCTGCGCGGTCAGCGCCAGCTGGTAGCGCTGCGCGTCGAACTTGCCGTCGACCTGGAAGGCCGGGATCGCCTGGATCGCATCGCGCACCTGCGCGTCGCCGATGGCCACGCCGGCGCGGCCGGCCGCGATCGACAGCACCTTCTCGTCGATCAGGCGATCGAGGGTCTTGCGCTTGTTGTCGACGCTCTCGAACTCGCGCGGGTCGAACTGCTCGCCCATCGCCTGGCGCTGCTGCTGGCGCGCCTGCTCGAAGGCGTTGCGGAAGTCGTCGACGTCGACCTCCTCGCTGTGCCACAGCAGGGCGCGCACCGGCCACCACGACGGCGCGGACGGCCACCAAGTCGGCGGCGCCTCGATCTTGGCCGCGTAGGTCACGTTGCGCTGGAACAGGTACTGCTCCATGCCGAAGAAGGCGAACGGCACGGTCAGCAGGCCGAGGATCACGGTGGCGATCCAGCCGGAGGTCTTGTCGCGGAGTTTCTGCAGCATCGGAGCGCGCGGGCATCAGGGCGGACCGCGCAGTTTACCTATATTCAGCCGAAAAACCCCGTCCGGGCCGGCCGGGCGCGGGCCCGCCTGCGGCGAAGGATTCCCGGACGGCGGCCGGCGCCGGCGACCCGAAAAAGCGAAAGCCCCGCATTTCTGCGGGGCTTCCGGGAACTCTGGCGGAGTGGACGGGACACAACTGCCAGTGTCCAGATCCCGCGCCGCTCCTAGCCTTTCACGCCTGGGCACCCGCAAAAAGTGCCCAACTGAGTGTCCAAGTCTACCCCGCCCGCCCGTTTCGCGCGCGCCGCTCTCGTTTTCCTGTTGGAGACCCCTATGGATTGCTTGGGAATTGAGCAACCCGAAGGGGCTACGCCCCTTCCCACCCCGCCAGTTGCATGGCAGTAACGGCTTCCACAAGGCAACAGCTCTGGCCTTTGCCTCGGTCTCTGCTCTTAACCGCCGACCGACCGAGGCAAAGTCTCGCCCTGGCCGCTGATAAAGCGGCCTGGACGACCTTTGCCGGGTCGGTCTACCCCGCAGGGCGGAGGACCATCGTCGGCACGGTGATGCCTTGCTCTACACCGCTAGGCGAGTTCACGCGAGCAATCGCGCCAGGGCCAGGGTCTCGCCACCGGCTTGTGCCGGCGTCTCTCCCGTGGGCTTTGCCCCGTGGCCAGACCGTCGCCTGGCGCTTTCCTCTCTTGCCCTTCGCACGCCATAGCCGAACGAGACGGGGCACACGATCCCAGGCCAGCACATACCCCATGCCTGGAAGCCTCCGCGACGCACAAAGCCATGCTGCCGGTTGCGGGCATTCTCTCCCGCCGTTTAAAGCCGCCTTCCGCTTCCCTGCGGTCAGCCCCGGATTGTCACCGGGCGCGAGCTAATCGGACCACCGTGCGGCCGCCGGTGTCCTAGATCGGTTGCGAGGGAGTTGCGGGCTTCAGGATCGGCGCTAGATTGTTGCTTGGGGCCGATGCCTGGGTGTGTAGCCGTGATCTACCACTCGCAGCCGTTGCTAGATACAACGCGCTGCCGCTTCAAAGACAGTAAGGCCGCCGCCGGATCTGTCAAACGCCCCCGCATGCGGGGGCGTTGTTTTTAAGGTGATGCAGCGCGCGTGATGCGGCCCGAATGGGCTCCTATGCCACTAACCATAGAGAACAAAATGGCCACCGCGAGTGCGACTCCGCCACCTACAACAGCCTCTGTCGGAGCGTCATGTAGCTGTATGGGATCAGTAGCAGTCATACGAAAGAGCAGCCAAAGGCCGGCGCCTAGTGGAACTGAGATAGCACATAGCGTAGCGATAGATAGTCGCCCGAGCCTGCGAAGTAAGAGCGCCACGGGCAGGCCAACAATTACTACGCCTATGTATGCGTAGATGAGTGCGACAATAGCGACTAAGGGGAACATGATTAAAGCATCTGTGAAAGAAACATAAATGGGCGGCTTGAGGAGTGATGCCAATGGAGCAGCCACAAAAGGGGCTATAAGTGGCCCAACTAGCGCACCTAGCCAAAGTGGGCGTTTGTGAGACTTGGGGTATGTCATTGCAGAGCCACCTCAGGGGCGTGGGCAGCTTGGAAATGGGCACCAGTTATAGATTGCATCCCCGGACCACCCCATATACTTATCCCATGTCGCGCCTCCAAAAACATTTGGATCTGCGCCATATCGCGTAAACACATCCCGATGGAATTGCCCGATATCTCTTACACGATCGAGCATAACTGGATTTAGCGGCGTAGCGCCGGCATTGTTCAATGCTGCGGCGTGAGCCCGCGCGAGTGCAACACGAATAGCATCCATTTTTTTATACATATCGTCGTATGCTGCGGGGCATGACTTCTCGCTTGTATTTTCCAGCAATGAATTTGCCAATCTTGTGTTCGTTACCCCAGACATGAACCCTTGATTAGCAGCAACCTCTCCGGCGCGACATGCATATTTATCTCCGCCGCTACAGGCCGCTTGGTAATACAAGCTATAGTTCCCAGTGTTCGCGTAACCCTGTTCAGCGGGCGTAACCCAGCAGCCTCGCTGATCGCATGCCAAGCCAAGCCTATCCGTGAAGCTCACCGGATTGTTGTTCACATAGGCGTAGGTATTCGTTCCTCCGGCGAGGCCAATCGGATCTGATTGAACATATCGCGCAATGGCTGTGCCGCTGAGCGCGAGAAGTGACAGGGCTAACAGCCCATTTGCCATAGGCTTGAATTCGCTCATCGGTTAGCCCCCTTGTTGTGCCTTGGTGCGTCGAACGGTTTGTAAGTATTTTGCATCCTAAGCTTGAGAGGGCATCGCCCAACCCAACGCTTCGGCCTTGCTGAACCAAAGATCGTTGTTGTGCCGTAGAGTTTCGTAGTCTTGCCGCTGGGCGGCGGGGATCGCCGCCGGGGATCGATACTTGGTGATGTAACGCTGCTCCAGCATCCGGAAATAGGCGTTGCCCTTCTGGAGCATCGCAAAGGTATCTTTCGGATTGGCTTGGAGCAGAAGATCGGCAACTGCTATGCGACGGTTCTGCTGGCCCTGCTGTCCATAGAATTCCAAGAGCGTGCCAGCCATCACCCCAACCGCATCCCGCCTACTGAGTGGACGCAGGTAGATGCCGTTCTTCATTGCCAATGGCGTGATGCCATATTCCCGTTGATAGCTGCTGTCGAGCTTGAAGCCGCCACTGGTCGCTTCCACATTGACCCACTTGTTGTCGAACGGGTTGTGGAACTTGGCCAGCACATGCGTAGGGGCGGTTGCCAGAGTGATGTTCAACCCTAATTTTTGGCCCAAGATGACCACGAGCATGGGCATCGAGACGCAATTGCCCTTGCGGGTTCGCAGATAGGTGGCAATGAGCTTGTTGCGAATGTTCTTACCGAAGGGATCGTCCAGGTCGTAGCTGAAAGGACGATAATCGTTCCAAGACCCCGGCTGGTATATGGAGGCCAACAGCAGTTCCATCTTGACCGCATCGTTTGCGCCAGCGGGGAAGCGGGCCTTGATGCGGGCCGTCAACGTGTCTAGTTGCCCGAGTGTGGCCGTCATGTCGATCTTGGGATCGATCATACGGTCAACCGTCAGCTTGGCCTGGGCGAGATCAAGTTCGGCTTCCGGCTTTGCCAGGATTGCTCGCACTGGCGCAAGCGGGTCGGATTGGGGTGGCGCGGCCCAAGCAGCCCCAGTCGCGCTGAGTAAGAGCGCGAAGGTCCATGCCGTCAGCAGTCCGTCGATGGTTCGCCGTCCCCACATATCCTTAGCTCTCCCCCTGAACAACGATACGCCCGTTCAATGCTGGCAGCAATTGGAATACCAGGCTACCGCTTGTTAGCCTTTTCAATGGCCGAAAGTATCTTGTCCTGCGCCTCTGAGGACAGCCTGGAGAAGCCGAGTATTGCGGCCGCGAGCCGCTCATCTGCCGTGAGCAGGTAGGCCAGCGGCACTCCGAGTTCGTGCGCCATGCGCTCGGCCGTTTCGATATCGGGCAGGTGCCGGCCCTTCTCGTAGCGGTTGATACGCGCCGAGGACACTTCCTCCGGCAGGCCCATCTTCACCCCCAAGCTGTATTGCGACAGGCCAAGCGCCTTCCTCGCCTCTTTCAGACGAATAGGAAGTATCGCGGCGGTGCGAAGCTTGGGCATGCGGGAAGGGAAGATTTTCCCCTTCAGGATGCCTTCAGCGTTCCCAATACGATACTTCGTTGAACGAAGTATTTATCACATTGAACAACAAATTCCTAGCTGAGGGGGATCCGATGGGCATGACTTGGGACGAAGAGCAGCAGCTTCAAAAGAAACTGCGCGGTGGCTGGATCGCGGCAGGAATAGGCAGTGCCTTTGCCGTGATCCGCTTCCTGTTCCCGATCACAGTGCTTGCGGCAGCCATCGGGGTCGGTAAGGGGATCGGAGCGATGACCTGGCCCGGCTATGCCGGCAAGGGCTGGAAGCTCATCGGGGCCTCGATCCTTGGCCCTATCGCGGTCTGGATTGGCCTCTTCGTGCTCTACGGGCTTGTGCTCCGAGATTAACCCTGCGGGGACTTGGGGGCTTTGGGAATGGTCGGTGGTTTGTAATCCCATGGCCGCGGCGGCTTGGCCTTGCGCTGGGCCGCTGCCATCGCCGACAAAGCGACCGTTACTGGGATGCTGGATCGCTTGCTCTGGTTCGGCAAGGTCTTGACCATGCGGACAGGGGCAGTCCCCTTTGCCGCTTCAAGCCGGACCGCACCGGAACTGCTGTTCCGATCGCCGTAATAGGACTGCGCCCGGTCCGTGCGATGGCCAAGCCACATCGCCGCCGTGGCCCGATCCATCTTGGCCTTGGCGTCGCTGGCGCGGGCGTGACGATACGCATAGGGCGACAGCCCTGGCTGAGCTTCGCGCAGGGCACGCCGCACCGCCAACAGATCCGCATCGGTCAACTGGATACGAGTGCGGCCGGCTTTCGCCTCTTCGTGCAGTAGACCGATCGCAAGGGCGGACAGTCCAAACCGCTCCGCCGAAATCACCAGCATCCGCCGGGGCTGCCCTCGCACTCCATCCACCTTGGCCCCCTTGACCTCTAGGCCCAGCGCATCGCCGCGCGCGGTCAACCGCACACCGTTCTTCAACTCTTGTGGCCGCACCCCGAAGCAAGCGAACAATAAAGAGGCGACCTCAACCCGCGCCGCACGGCGGCGTTGCTGCGACAGCAGGAACAACAATTGATCGGGCGTGGGGGCAGTGCGGCTGGCGGCGCGTTTGCTTTTCCCGGCCTTTCTCTCCAATCCTGCGGCGCGTAGCGCCGCCGCCTTGGCGCCCCATGTCGGGCGATCCGGTTGAAGAAACAGAACATCGAAGACTGTGGCCCGTTGGAGCGCTCGGCCGGTCAGGTCGGCCATACGGGCGTAGTCCTTGGCCTTGCGGGCGGCTTCCGATTGCCGCCGCAGTCCGCGGATGGCCTCGGCTTCGCAGTAGCGCCAGGCCGATCGCAGGAAATTGAAATGCTGGAAGGTGGTGGCCTTGTCGGCGGGCGTCTTGCCTTCGGCCAGCATATCGGCATAGGCGCGACGATATCGGGCGATGGTGGGCGCGCTGGGATTACGCTGACCTGCCTCCGCCAAGATCGCCTTGACGCGCCGGTCTGCCATGATGCCCGGATCATCGCCCGTGCGCTTGGCCTCGGCGATCACTTGGTCGGCGGCAGCGTTGATGGCGTCGGCATGGTGACGACGCAGCCAGACCGGCAGCCGGAGGCTGTCGGTCGCTGCTTCGTCGATGGTCTGCCTTGTCTTCATCCGCTCGCCTGTTCACCGTTCTATTCGCGCTGGCTCTCGCCATCGCTCATGCTCGCGTTGCTCCCGCAACACTCGCGCGGCCTACGCTTGCGCTTCGGCCGTCGTCTTCTCGCTCCCGCTCGCCCCTACGCTTCGCTCCGGGGACAGACGACCCTCTTCCCGCCTTGGCTACTTCCCCGGCCAGCGGGGAAATATCCAATCTGGTCAGAGGGCATATTGTTGGTCAGTTCCTGACCAACAATATTTGAGAGCAACACCCTTCTACATTCACCTTGGCAGAAAACCGGCGACGCGCAAGCCCGCTCCCTTTTGGTCTCCGGAGACCTGCGCCCTTGCGCGTCTCCGGAGTTCTGCTATTCGATGGATCATGACCACAGCGACGAAACAGGCGCGCTACCGTGCTCGCAAGCTGGAAGAGTGCGAACGCCTCGATTTGTTTCTGGCGAAGCCAGCAGCACGCGAGCTGCGCCGACAGGCTAAGGCCGAAGGACGCCGTGCCGGCATCCTTGCCGCCGATCTTCTCGCGGCGGCATTACTGAAGTCGCCCCAGCCGTGGCCCGCGTCGTCGGAAGATTAAACCAGCAGTTTCCGCAGTGCCGGCAAGTCCAGGCCGAACGACAGCGCCGGGTGGCACAACTTGGCGAGCGATGGCGGCCGCAAATCCACACCATAGGCATCATGGTGATCGTCAGTCTCGCCTTGCTCGTGGCCGCAATACTCTCGGCGATACTCCTCCCGCACGCCGCCCAGCTTCATCGTGGTGATGGCAGTATCCCGGAAACTATGCATACCCACCTTGCCATGACCGCGCGCCTTGATCTTCAGCCGTTGCAGGTAGCGGCTAAACGCGCTCTGTGCGGAGTTGCCCGGCCCATTCTCGGCCAGGAATTCCAGTTCCGGGAACAGTTTTGTTTCTCCCGCCTCGCATAGCCGCTCTACACGCTCCCACAAGCCCAGCGCGATCAAATCAGGATGGACCGGTGTAATGCGCTCGCTGGCATCCGTCTTCAGGCTCTTGTGGTCGCCCAAAAAATTGAAATCGAACACCGGCACCGCCACGTTACCGAGATAGTTGTAGCAGTCCTCAATTTCCAGGTGCGCCAGCTCGTTGGCGCGTGCGCCGGTATACAAAGCCAAGAGCGGCAACCATCGGGCCGCCTCGGTGCGCAGGCGGGCGTAGGCCTCCGGGTTGAAAATCTTCCCGACCTGCGCTGCGCTGAACGCCTGCCAGCCATGGGACTTGGCGCGACGCCTGCGCTCCTTCTTGGGCACCTGCGCATGGCCGCGTGCCGGATTGTCGTCTTTCGGGAAATAGTTCGATGCCATCGCCCAATCGAAGAACAACGCCAGCACCAAGAACTGGTTTTCGATGTAGCGCGGGGCGGGTTGCTTTCCGCGCTTGGTGGTGCTGGCCTTACAGGCGATGAAATATTCGGCGAAATCAGTGCGCGTGGCGTCGCTCACAAGGAACGGGCCGCCGCTGCGAGCGCGCTTCCAAGCAGCGAACGCCTCGACCTTGCTCCGCTTGGACTTGCTGCCCTTGCGCTTGCCGGGGCTGTCCATGGGCAGGGTCAGCGCCCACATGCGGATGGCTTCGTCCATGTCCAGTGGTTTGCAGGCCGGCGGCCGTGCGGCCATCTCCGCGCGTATGGCGGACGGGACCCGTCCGATAGCTTCGATGGCCTCTAAAGCACGGGCATGATCCTCGGGGCCGTCGGCTTCCAACTCGCCGGTAGCCAGGTTCACCTTGTATTTGATTGCGCCCTGCTGGCGGATGCCCTCCAGCAGCTCGTCCGCCAGCTTCTTGTCCGCCATCCCGTGCCGCCCCCGCAGCGCCTCGAAAGCCGCAGCATAGCCGGCGGCCCAACTGGTCGCGATGGCGAGCGCCTGGCGCGGACAGCGCGCCCTCGTGGCGCGCTTGACGATGGCGCGTCCGACCTGGGGCCGCAGGTCCAGGGGCACGCGCAGGCGGAAGTAAAACAAACCTGAGGGTTCGCGAACGAGGTAGTGCGCAACTCGCATGGAAGTGTCCAAGCGAGTGTCCAAGCGCTGAAAAAACGAAACGCCCGCAAACCATTGATTTGCAGGCGCTTCTTGACTAGTGGCGGAGTGGACGGGACTCGAACCCGCGACCTCCGGCGTGACAGGCCAGCATTCTAACCGACTGAACTACCACTCCGCGTTTCAGAAATTGTACAACAAACCAAACGGGCTCTCGTAGAGGGACCTGCATTACTGGTGGGTGCTGAGGGTTTCGAACCCCCGACCCTCTCCGTGTAAAGGAGACGCTCTACCGCTGAGCTAAGCACCCGATCCGAACAGCCCCTGGGACTGCCGGCCCGCGCCGCCCGAAGGCCGACGCTAGCGGGCCGATTAGTTTACGGCATCCTTGAGCGCCTTGCCAGCCTTGAAGCCGGGGTTCTTGGCGGCGGCGATCTGGATCGTCTCTCCGGTCTGCGGGTTGCGGCCGGTGCGCGCGGCGCGGCTGCGCACGTCGAAGGTGCCGAAACCGGTCAGGGCGACGGTGCCGCCGGCCTTGAGCGCGCTGGTGATGCCGTCGAGGACGGCGTCGACCGCCTTGCCCGCGTCGGCCTTGGACAGGCCTGCATTGTCGGCGACGTGGGCGACGAGATCGTTCTTATTCATTGAGGATGAACTCCATTGACGGAAAGTAGGCAGGACGATCGTCCTGCGGGCAGTAGTGACCGGATTCCCCTGTGCGACTGGCGCGGGCTGTTCCTGTCGGCGATGCGAGTGACGTGCGACGGATCGCACGTTTCGCGATGGCGCCGTTATACCAGCGGCCCCACGGGCAATCAACAAAAAAACGCCTGAAATCCAAGGATTTCAGGCGTTTTGCATCGAGGGTGAAATGTCAATGCTTGACATCCGTGGATGCGGATGGCTTGCGCGAGACGCGGCGGATTTTGCCGACGTCCTCCTTCTTCACCTGCTTCACGCCTTCCGCGACGGCGGCGGGCGTGAGCGGCCGCTCCAGGGCGAGGTCGAGCACCTCGTCGATCCATTTCACCGGCACGATCTTCATCGCCTGGGTGACGGTCTTGGGAATGTCGGCCAGGTCCTTGCGGTTCTCGTCGGGAATGATCACGGTGCGGATGCCGCCGCGCATCGCCGCCAGCAGCTTCTCCTTCAGGCCGCCGATCGCGGTGACCTTGCCGCGCAGGGTGATCTCGCCGGTCATCGCCACGTCGGCCCGCACCGGCACCTTGGTCAGCACCGAGACCAGCGAAGTCGCCATCGCGATGCCGGCGCTGGGGCCGTCCTTGGGCGTGGCGCCGTCGGGCACGTGCACGTGCACGTCGAGCTTCTGCAGGAAGTCCAGCTCGATGCCCAGCCGCTCGGTGCGCGCGCGCACCACCGACAGCGCCGCCGAGGCGGATTCCTTCATCACGTCGCCGAGCTGGCCGGTGAGGATCAGCTGGCCTTTGCCCGGCACCAGGGTCGACTCGATCTGCAGCAGGTCGCCGCCGACCTCGGTCCAGGCCAGGCCGGTGACCAGGCCGACTTCATTTTCCTGCTCGGCGCGGCCGAAGTCGTAGCGCTGCACGCCCAGGTACTTCTCCAGGTTCTTCGAGGTGACCGCCACGCCCTTGGCCTTCCTGGCCTTGGCGCCGGTAGCCTGCGGACCGGCCAGCGCGATCTCCTTGACCACCTTGCGGCAGATCTTGGCGATCTCGCGCTCGAGATTGCGCACGCCCGATTCGCGCGTGTAGTAGCGCACGATGTCCTGGATCGCGCTGTCGGCGATCTTCAGCTCCTCGGCCTTCAGGCCGTTGGCCTTCATCTGCTTGGGCACCAGGTAGCGCATGGCGATGTTGATCTTCTCGTCCTCGGTGTAGCCGGGGATGCGGATCACCTCCATGCGGTCGAGCAGCGGGCCGGGGATGTTGAGCGAGTTCGAGGTGGCCACGAACATCACTTCCGACAGGTCGAGGTCGACCTCGAGGTAATGGTCGTTGAAGGCGTTGTTCTGCTCGGGATCGAGCACCTCGAGCAGGGCCGAGGACGGATCGCCGCGGAAGTCCATCGACATCTTGTCGATCTCGTCGAGCACGAACAGCGGATTCTTGCTGCCGACCTTGTTGAGGTTCTGCACGATGCGGCCCGGCATCGAACCGACGTAGGTGCGGCGGTGGCCGCGGATCTCGGCCTCGTCGCGCACGCCGCCCAGCGACATGCGCACGAACTTGCGGTTGGTGGCCTTGGCGATCGACTGGCCGAGCGAGGTCTTGCCCACGCCGGGCGGGCCGACCAGGCACAGGATCGCGCCCTTCATGTTCTTCACGCGCGTCTGCACCGCGAGGTACTCGAGGATGCGTTCCTTGACCTTCTCCAGGCCGTAGTGGTCGGCGTCGAGCACGTCCTGCGCGGCCTTGAGGTCCTTGCGGATCTTGGTGCGCTTCTTCCACGGCACGCCGAGCACCCAGTCCAGGTAGTTGCGCACCACCGCGGCCTCGGCCGACATCGGCGACATCTGCTTGAGCTTGTTGAACTCGGCCTTGGCCTTGGTCTCCACCGCCTTGGGCATGCCGCTCTCGGCGATCTTGCGCGCGATCTCGTCCAGGTCGTTGGGCGCGTCGTCCATCTCGCCCAGTTCCTTCTGGATCGCCTTCATCTGCTCGTTGAGGTAGTACTCGCGCTGCGACTTCTCCATCTGCGACTTGACGCGGCCGCGGATGCGCTTTTCCATCTGCTGCACGTCGATCTCGCCGTCGACGAAGCCGACCAGCAGTTCGAGGCGGTCGGCGGTCTCGATGGTCTCCAGCAGGCGCTGCTTGTCGGCCAGGCGCACGCCCAGGTGCGCGGCGATGGTGTCGGCCAGGCGGCCCGGCTCGTCGATCCCGGACAGGGTCTGCAGCAGTTCCGGCGGCAGCTTGCGGTTGGTCTTCACGTACTGCTCGAACAGCGACATCAGCGAGCGCGCCACCGCCTCCACCTCGCGCGCGTCGCGCGTGTCGGTGGAATCGATGACCACGCCGCTGCCGGTAAGCGAACCGTTGCGCGAGACGACCTTGTCCACGCGCGCGCGCGCCACGCCTTCCACCAGCACCTTGATGGTGCCGTCGGGCAGCTTCAGCAGTTGCAGCACCTGGGCCAGGGTGCCGATCGCATACAGGTCGTCGGCGCCCGGGTCGTCGACCTCGGCGGACTTCTGCGCGACCAGCAGGATGCGCTTGTCCGACTCCATGGCCTGGTCCAGGGCATGGATCGACTTGTCGCGGCCGACGAACAGCGGGATCACCATATGCGGGAACACGACCACGTCGCGCAGCGGCAGCACCGGCAGTTCGAGCGTTTCGTGTTCGGTGGGGTGTGTCATGGGGGCTCCGGATGGGACAACGGGCGGCCGGGGCCGGCCGCCATGGCCGTGTTATGGGGCCCGGGCCGGGGCGATGCAAGCGTGAAAATCCCCCTTCCGCGCCCGGATGCCCGGCGCGTCCCCGGATCAATGAGTTACATGCGATTCCACCGTTCGGCCGATTGATGGCGCAGTGGCCGTCCCGGGACGGGGGCAGCCGACCGCGGACGATCCGCAGCCCCCGGCTTGGCGTCACGCCGTGTCGAGCGAGGCTGAACGCCGGCTGGAAGTCCGGCGGCGCTCGCGCGGCCCGCTCCAGGGATCGGCAAGGCGGACGCCCGCAAACGCATCGACCGCCGGATGGCGGTCGATGCGGTCGTTCCTGGCCTGGTCCGCGCGGCGGCGGCGCCGCGCAATGCATGCGGGCGCTTACTTACTCGGCCGAAGCCACCTTCGGCTGGACCGGCGCGTTCTCGTAGATCAGGTACGGGTCGGACTTGTGCTCGATCACCGACTCGTCGACGACCACCTTGCTGACGTTCTCCAGCGACGGCAGGTCGTACATCGTGTCCAGCAGCACCGATTCGACGATGGTGCGCAGGCCGCGCGCGCCGGTCTTGCGCTTGAGCGCCTTGCGCGCGATCGCGGCCAGCGCGTCGGGGCGGAACTCCAGCTCCACGCCTTCCATCTCGAACAGCTTGCGGAACTGCTTGGTGATGGCGTTCTTCGGCTCGGCGAGGATCTTCATCAGCGCGGCCTCGTCCAGCTCCTCGAGCGTGGCGACCACCGGCAGGCGGCCGACGAACTCGGGGATCAGGCCGAACTTGATCAGGTCCTCCGGCTCGACGTCGGCCAGCACCTTGCCCACGTCGGTCTTGCGTTCCACGCTCTTGAGCTTGGCGCCAAAGCCAATGCCGCCGGCCTCGGTGCTGCGCTGCTGGATGATCTTGTCCAGCCCGGCGAACGCGCCGCCGACGATGAACAGGATGTTGCGCGTGTCCACCTGCAGGAATTCCTGCTGCGGATGCTTGCGCCCGCCCTGCGGCGGCACGCTGGCGATGGTGCCCTCGATCAACTTCAGCAGCGCCTGCTGCACGCCTTCGCCGGACACGTCGCGGGTGATCGACGGGTTCTCGCTCTTGCGCGAGATCTTGTCGATCTCGTCGATGTAGACGATGCCCGCCTGCGCCTTCTCGACGTCGTAGTCGCACTTCTGCAGCAGCTTCTGGATGATGTTCTCGACGTCCTCGCCCACGTAGCCGGCTTCGGTCAGCGTGGTGGCGTCGGCCATCGTGAAGGGCACGTTGAGCAGGCGCGCCAGGGTCTCGGCGAGCAGGGTCTTGCCCGAGCCGGTCGGGCCGACCAGCAGGATGTTCGACTTGGCCAGCTCGACGTCGTCGTTCTTCTGCCGGCTCTCGATGCGCTTGTAGTGGTTGTACACCGCCACCGCGAGCGTGCGCTTGGCGCGCTGCTGGCCGATCACGTACTGGTCCAGGACCTCGAGGATCTCCTTCGGCTTGGGCAGGCTGCTGCGCGCCGACTGGGCCTTTTCCTCGAGCTCCTCGCGAATGATGTCGTTGCACAGCTCGACGCATTCGTCGCAGATGAACACGCTCGGGCCCGCGATCAGCTTGCGGACCTCGTGCTGGCTTTTCCCGCAGAACGAGCAGTACAGAATCTTGTTGCTGTCGCCGCCGGAACGGCCGGGTCTGTCTTCGCTCATGCTTTACGCCAATCTGTCATACGGGTTACGGCCCGAGAATACCACGCTGCGACGCGCGGATGCGGGGCCGGGAATGTACGGAAAGGCCGCGGCAAGCGACTGATTCGCATCGGTTTTCGCCGATTCGCGGCCGCGGCCCGCCGTCATGCGGGCTGGATGCTCTCTTCCGGGCGACGTTCCAGGACCTCGTCGATCAGGCCGTATTCCTTGGCGGCCTCGGCGCTGAGGAAGCGGTCGCGCTCCATGTCGCGCTCGATCTGCTCGATCGGCTGGCCGGTGTGGCGGGCGTACAGCCCGTTCAGGCGGCCGCGCAGGTAGAGGATCTCGCGCGCCTGGATCTCGATGTCGGTCGCCTGGCCCTGGGCGCCGCCCGAGGGCTGGTGGATCATCACCCGCGAGTTGGGCAGCGCGTAGCGCTTGCCCTTGGCGCCGGCCATCAGCAGCATCGAGCCCGCGCTGGCGGCCTGGCCGACGCAGATGGTGCTCACGTCGGGCTTGATGAACTGCATGGTGTCGTAGATCGCCAGGCCGGCGGTGACCACGCCGCCGGGCGAGTTGATGTACAGGCTGATGTCCTTTTCCGGGTTCTCGGCTTCCAGGAACAGCATCTGCGCCACGATCACGTTGGCGACGTGGTCGTCGATGCCGCCGACCAGGAAGATCACCCGCTCCTTGAGCAGGCGCGAGTAGATGTCGTAGGCGCGCTCGCCGCGGCTGGTCTGCTCGACCACCATCGGCACGAGGTTCAGGGCTTTGGTTTCCATGGGGGAAAACTACTCCGCTTCTTATTGAAAAGCCCGCGCCGGAGGCGCGGACTCTCGCGAGGGATTCGCGTGCCCTGTGCGCTGGCGAGCGGCTCGCCTCACGCCTGCAGGGCTTCCTGGAACGTCAGGGGCTGCTCGGTGTGCTGGGCGCGCTCGGCGATCCAGTCGATCACCTGCTCTTCCATCACCCGGTTCTGCAGTCCGTTCATCAACTGGGGATCGTTGCGGTACAACTCAATGACCTGGTCCGGCTCCTCGTAGGTGGAGGCGATCAGGCGCATCGTCTCGTTCAGACGCTTGGGGTC
This sequence comes from Luteimonas aquatica, assembly GCF_022662575.1. Taxonomy (GTDB): domain Bacteria; phylum Pseudomonadota; class Gammaproteobacteria; order Xanthomonadales; family Xanthomonadaceae; genus Luteimonas; species Luteimonas aquatica. The sequence continues at coordinate 1,030,820 of NZ_JALBFU010000001.1, forward strand.
CAGGCGCAGCTGGTTGCGGCGGGCGATCTCGCCGACCAGCAGGCCGACCAGGACGCGCTTGCGGGCGGCGTCCAGGTACGGCGCGTGGGCGTTCTCGGGCAGCTCGACCTGCTGGCCGCGGCGGCGGGCCTGCTCGACATCCTGCTGCAGCATGCCGCGCGCCTCGTTCTCCACCAGCGTCGGCGGCATTTCCAGCTGGGCGTAGGCGGCCACCAGCTGCTCGCCGACCTCGCGGCGCAGGCGATTCATCAGTGCGCCCTTGAGCTCGCGCTCCAGGTTGCTGCGGATATCGCTGCGGAACTGCTCGATCTCGCCGCTCTTCACGCCGAAGCTCTTGATGAATTCCGCGTCGACCTCGGGCAGCACGGCCTCGGACACCTGCTCGGCCTTCAGGTAGACCTGAGCGGTCTTGCCGGCCAGCTGCGGCACGCGCCAGTCGGCCGGGAAGCTGACGTCCACGGTCTTCTCCTCGCCCGCCTTCAGGCCGGCCAGGGCGTTCTCGACCTCCGGATACATGCCGCCGGAGCCGATCACGGTGACGCCGTTCTCCACGCCCTCGGCCGGCAGGCGCTCCTCGCCCACCTGCGACCAGGTCTCCACGTCGACCGCGTCGCCCGGCTGCGCGGCGCGGGTGACCGCGCTCCAGCTGCGGCGCTGCAGGCGCAGGTTCTCGATCATGCGGTCGATGTCGGCCTCGGTGACCTCGGCGGTGTTGCGGATCACCTGCAGCTTGGACACGTCGATCTCGCCGAAATCGGGCACCACCTCGAAGGTGGCCACGTAGGCCAGTTCCTTCTCGTCGGCCTCGGCGCTCGGCTCGATGCGCGGGCTGCCGGCCAGGCGCAGCTCGTTGCTGCGCACGGCCTCGTCGAAGCCCTCGCGCAGCAGGCCGTCCAGGACCTCGGCGCGGACCTGCTGGCCGAAGCGCTGCTCGATCACCTTCTGCGGCACCTTGCCCGGGCGGAAGCCCTTGATGCGCGCGGTGCGCGCCATTTCCCGCAAGCGGCCGCCGACCTGGGAATCCAGGCGCTCCGTGGGCACGCGGAAGGTGATGCGGCGTTCGAGGTTGCCTGTATTTTCGACCGAGACCTGCATTTGAACTCCTGGCGGTCGCCGGCCGAGTCGGTGCCTGCGACGGGATGGACACTGGAAATGTACGGCACGCTCCCGCGGACGCCCGCGCACGGGCATCGACGGGACGGGCCAATCGAACTGGCTATTTTGGCGGAAGACCGGGCTTGGCGCCACTTGTCCCCGGATGGGCGGGGCCGCAAATCCCGGCCGTCCCCGCGGCGTGCGGATCGCCACCATGTCCCGGGAACCCCGTGTGAGGGGATGCCGCGTCGGCGCCGGGGCTCCTGGCACCCCGTCCGCCTGCACGGCCAGGCGAACCCGGAGGATCAGGCGGATGCTGGTGCGAAAGGGGGGACTCGAACCCCCACGCCTTGCGGCACTGGAACCTAAATCCAGGGCGTCTACCAATTCCGCCACTTTCGCAGGATTGTCCCGGCGATCGGCCGGCGCGCGCATTCTAGGCCGGGCGCGCTACTTTGTCCGAATCCCCGCCCGCCGCCGCCGTCCCGACATGAGCCGCCCCGCAACCCCCGGCAACGACTGGTCCGGCCGTTTCCGCATCGGAACGGGCTTTGCGCTCTACCAGGGGCCGGGCGGCGACAACACCCCGCACCGGCACGCGGCCTTCCAGGTCGCCATCGCGCTGCGGGGACGGCTCGAACTGGACGATGGCACCCGCCGGCATCGCGGCACGGCATTCGTGATCCCGCCGCATCTTCGCCACCGGCAGCTGCCGGTGGCGCAATTGCGCTGCATCTACGTCGAGCCGCACTGCCGTCTTGCCGACGCGCTGCGCGCCTGCTGCGGCCCCGGCATCACCGCAGCGCCGGCGCTGCGCGCGCTCGACGAACGACGCCTGGACCGGTTTGGCGCGCAGGACTCGGGCGCGCTCGATGCGCGCCTGCGGCAGGCGATGGCGCTGCTGGCGGACCTCGCCCCGGCGCCCTCGCTACCGCAGATCGCGCGATCGGTGGGCCTGTCCCCGCCGCGGCTGCGGGCCCTCGCCCATGCCCAGCTGGGCATGCCGTTGGCGCGCTGGCGCCTGTGGCAGCGCTTGCGGCGCGCGGCCGCGGCACTGGCCGAAGGCCGGTCGCTGGCGGATGCGGCGCACGCCGCCGGCTTCGCCGACCAGGCGCATTTCGGCCGTCAGATGCGCGAGATGTTCGGCGTCGCGCCCGGCGCCGTGCTGCCGCTGCTGCGCGCGCAGGGTCTGGCGGCGACATAGATCGAGATCGAGCCGGTCGGAGTCGGAACCAGGTCCGCTTCCCGCACGCCGACGAATCCGGCTTCTTCGATCAGCCGCGGCAACAGGCCGTCGGCGTTGGGTTGCGTGTCCGGCTTGCCGTCGGCCATCTGCACTAGGCGAAAGGCCAGGCGCATCAGGCGCGTGCGCTGCAGTCCGTAGTCGGCGATCACCAGGCGCCCGCCGGGACGCAGCAGCGCGTGCATCGAGGCCAGCATGGCGCGCTTCATCGGCACCGGGCATTGGTGCAGCACCAGGCTGGAGACCACCTTGTCGGCGCTGGCGGCGCCCATCAGGTCGGCCAGCGCATCGCCCATCGCAAGCCGCCACTCCAGGGTCACGCCTGCCCGCAGCGCCTTGTCCCGGGCGATCGCCAGGGCCGCCGCGTCCGGATCGACGCCGACGATCCGCGCCCGCGGCTGCGCGCGCGCCAGCAGCAAGGCCAGGCTGCCGGTACCGCAGCCCACATCGACGATGGTGTCCCCGGCCGCCGCCGCGAGGTGGGCGGCGGTCAGCGCGCGCCAGCGCCGCTCACGGGTGAGCAGCGCGACGATCCCGTCGTAGAAGCGCACAGGCCCGAGGCGCCCCAGCGCGGGCGTGTAGTGTTCCTGGGGCATGCGAGGGCTCCGATGCGGATGGCGGTCCAGTCTCGTCCGCTATGCCCGGGCCGTCTTGAAGGAAACGCTTGCCGGCGCGATGCCGGCCGGTCCGCCGCGCGGCCCGTTCGGCCACGCGGCGGATGTTCACGTCGGGCCCCGGCGCAGCGCGCGCGATGCCCGGATGTTGCGCCGGCTCAGTTGCGCGACTGCAGCTTCGAGAGCAGGCGCAGGAACTCGATGTACAGCCACACCAGGGTGACCATCAGGCCGAACGCGCCGTACCACTCCATGTACTTCGGCGCGCCACGCTCCACGCCGGTCTCGATGAAGTCGAAGTCCAGCACCAGGTTCAGCGCCGCGATCACCACCACGAACAGGCTGAAGCCGATGCCGATCACGCCCGAATCGTGGATGTAGGGGATGTTGATGTTGAACATGCGCAGCACGATCGTCGCCAGGTAGATCAGCGCGATGCCGCCGGTGGCCGCGACCACGCCGAGCTTGAAGTTCTCGGTGGCCTTGATCAGGCCGGAGCGGTAGGCGAACAGCAGGGCGAACAGCGTGCCGAAGGTGAGCATCACCGCCTGCATCACGATGCCCTGGTAGAGGTGGTTGTAGACCGCCGAGATCGCGCCCAGGAACAGGCCCTCGGTCAGCGCGTACAGCGGCGCGGTCACCGGCGACCATTCCTTCTTGAACACCGTCACCAGCGCCAGCACGAAGCCGCCGATGGCGCCGCCCCAGACGTAGGCCATGCCGTTGCTGACGCCGCCGGCCTCGCCGAACTCGATCTGGTTCCAGGCGAAGGCGCCGGTGATCAGGCTCAGCAACAGCAGCAGCCCGGTCTTGTTGACCGTGCCGCCGAGGGTCATCGCCGCGCCGTCGCGCGACACCACGCTGCCGCTGGCCAGGTCGAGGAAGGTGGATTCTTTGAGTGCCGGGTTGCCGCTGCGCATCATGGCTGTCGCCCCCTGAGTGGCGGTACGGATGAAGAGAACATGAGGATACCGGCATTCGGGCGCCCGCGCGCGTTGACAGGGCCAGGAGCGGACCGGAGAATAGCCGCCCTTCGCTGCGTCCCGGTCCTGGGGCCGGGCGCTCGGGGATCCGCAACCTTCCGCTCGATCCGGCGGGGTATAGCGCAGTCTGGTAGCGCGCCTGCTTTGGGAGCAGGATGTCGGGGGTTCGAATCCCTCTACCCCGACCATCCCGGCCAAGGCGAGAACGTTCGGCTGCCGCCGGTGCGCGCGACCGCTATCATGGACGCACGCGCCCGTAGCTCAACCGGATAGAGCACCGGCCTTCTAAGCCGGTGGTTGTGGGTTCGAGTCCCGCCGGGCGCGCCAGGCGCGGATGTTGCAGGTTCCAGTAGTGGATGTTCCAGTGGTGGATGTAGCTCAGCTGGTTAGAGCACCGGATTGTGATTCCGGGGGTCGCGGGTTCAAATCCCGTCTTCCACCCCAATTTGTTGTAGAATTCCAGTTTCAGGGCCGTTAGCTCAGTTGGTAGAGCAGTTGACTCTTAATCAATAGGTCCAAGGTTCGAATCCTTGACGGCCCACCAAACAAGAAGGGCTTGGCAGCGATGCCAAGCCCTTTTTCTTTGCCGTCCCGCCGCATCCGCGGCGCGACTCAAGCGATCTGCGCCGCCGCTGCCGCGCGCCGCCGCCCCGGCCACAGCATGAACAGCACGGTGACGCCGAGCAGCGCCCAGCAGTAGTGCGCCTTGCCGATCAGCGCCAGCGGCGACAGCCCGGCCAGCGAGGCGGCGAGCAGGATCTGCGCCCCGTAGGGCAGCAGGCTCTGCACGCTGCACACGAAGATGTCGAGCAGGCTGGCCGCGCGCGCCGGCGGCACGCCGTGGCGCTGCGCGATGTCGCGGGCGACGTTGCCGCTGATCAGGATGGCGACGGTGTTGTTGGCGGTGAACACGTCGGTCAGCGAGGCCAGCGCCGCCAGGCTCCATTCGCCGCTGCGCAGTCCGGTGCTGCCGCGCGCCAGGCGCGAAATCTGCGCCGCCAGCCACGCCAGGCCGCCGCCGGCCTTGATCAGCGCGCCAAGCCCGCCGATCAGCAGGGCGAGCAGGGTGATCTCGACCACGCTCTCGAAGCCGGCGTAGATGTCGCCGGCGAACTGGATCGGGCCGTAGCCCTCGGACGCGAAGATCGCGCCCATGCCTGCCGCGACCACCAGGCCGATGCCCAGCACCACCAGCACGTCGAGTCCGGCGATCGCCAGGCCGAGCACCAGCACGTAGGGCAGGATCAGCCAGGCCGAGGCGTGCTCGCCGGATTCCACCGGCGAGGCCTCGCCGGCGAAGCCCAGGATGCCGAGCGTGAGCAGCGCCGCCGGCAGGGCGATCTTGAGATTCTCGCGGAATTTCTCGCGCACGCTGCAGCCCTGGGTGCGCGCGGCGGCGATGGCGGTGTCGGAGATCAGCGAGAGGTTGTCGCCGAAGGTGGCGCCGCCCAGCACTGCGCCGATCACCAGCGCCCGATCGAGGCCGGAGGCGTCGGCCACGCCGAGCGCGATCGGCGCCACTGCGGCGATGGTGCCCATCGAGGAACCGACCGCCAGCGACAGGAAGCCGGCCATCAGGAAGAGTCCCGGCAGGATCAGCGCCGGGGGCAGCGCGCCCACGCCCAGCGCCACCACCGCGTCCACCGCGCCGATCTGCTTGGTCACCGTGGCGAAGGCGCCGGCGAGCAGGAAGATCAGGCACATCAGGATGATGTTCGGATCGCCGATCCCCTCCAGCAGCTTGTCCATGGCCGGCACGCCGCGGCGGCGGGCGATCCACAATGCCAGCGCCAGCGCCGGCAGGATCGCCACCGGGGCGTGCAGCTGATAGAAGCCCATGGTGTCGCCGCGGCTGGTGAACCACAGGCCGGCACCGAAGAACACGGCCAGGAACAGCAGCAGCGGGGTCAGCGCCAGCGCGCTCGGGCGATGCTTCATCGCTTTATCCGGATAAAAAGATTCAACGATTGTGCGCCGCAGCAATCGCGCTGTCCAGCGCACCGCCGGAACGATCGCCTCGCGGGGATGGAACGCGCCTGGGCCGGGGTGCGTGAATGGCTTCCGGCAATCTCCGAGCTAGCTGCGACAGACGGGTCGAACCGCCGGGCCGGCAGGTGGCGCAGGCGGCACGAAATCCACAAGAAAGGCTGGCAGGGCCAAGCCGGCATCCCGGAAGGCAGCCTTGGCCTGAAGTCAGGCGCCGCCGTGCCACTGTGGAAAGCACAAGGACCGTCAATGCATCCCGATCGCGGACCGGCGCAGGCCGGCCGGCGACGCCTGCCCTACTTCACCGCCACCGCCGCGTTCTGGGCCTGGGTTTCCGCAGTGCGCCTGGTCTGTTCGTCCTGCGACTGCCGCTCGGTTTCCGCGCTCAGCTGCCGCTGACTCTGCTCCAGCGGCACCGTGGCCGCCTGCTCGCGATTCACGTGGGCGCGGATGGTGTCGTGTTCGTTGCCCGGATTGCGCTGCACCGCGATCAGGTTCTTGCCGTCCTGGCCGAGCACCACCTCGTCGATCCGCGACATGCCGTTCTGCCTGGCGCCGAGCGCCAGTTGCGCGGCGGCGCGTTCTGCATCCTCATGATTGGCGTAGCCGCCGGATTGGGCGCCAAGCGCGCCGATCCGCTGCCTGGCCTGATCGAGCAGCGGATCCGCGGCCTGCGCCTTGGCCGGATTGGCGGCCAGCCAGTTGGCCGCCGCGTCGAGCCCCTGGACCGCGCCGTCGTTCCCGGCGTTCGCGATGCCCCCTTTCGCGCCTTGCAGCTTGGCGATCAGGTCCTGGTCCGACCCGATCGATTTCCCGTCGAAGGTCAGTGCGCCGGTCAGGGTGCGCATCACCGCTTCCGCGCCCTCGTTGTTGCCGCCGTTGCCGACGGCGGCCTTGAGCATGCCGAACAGGCGCTCGCCCTCGATGCCGTGCCGGTTCACGCCCGGCAGGGCATAGTTCGACCAGGCTTGATCGCGCAGCAGGTCGGGCGCGTCCTTGGCCAGTTCCTGGATCTGCTCCGGCCGCAGGCCGACACGCAGCATGCCGTCGATCGCCAGGCGGTCGGCGCCCAGCAGTCCCTGCTTGACCTTCGGATCGGTGACGCCGGCGGCTTCCAGCAGCTTCCCCGCTTCGCGGCGCAGTTCCGCCTCGTCGAGCTTGTCGCCGAAATACTGCCCGCCGAGCGAAACGGCCGCGCCGCCGGCCGCGACCAGCTCCCCGGCCGGCGCTGTCGCCGGGAACGTTGCCATGGCGCTTCCCACGCTGTTGGCCACGTCGCCGGCGGCGGCCACCAGGTAGCCCGCGTTGCCGCCGTCGATCCCCTTGCGGAAATTGATGCCGGCCGAAGCGCCGGCCGCGACCGCCCCCAGGGCCGGCGTCAGCCGGGTCAGGAATTCGGCCGATTTCACCGCGCCCTGCCCGGCCATGCCCGCATTGGCGAGCCCCTTGGTCGCGCCGGCCACGATTTCGAGCCCGCCCTTGCTGCCGCCGGCGAGTTCCTTGACCTTCTCGAAATAGTCGTCGGAGCCGAGGCCCTTCTGGATGCCCGCCTGGACCTTGTAGGCGCCGAACACGATGCCGGCCGCGGCCATGCCGCGGTCCATCGCGCTCGCCTCGGCGGTGCCGAGCACCTTGTCGAACTTCGCGCCGAGCTTGCCGAGCTTGTCGAAATCCCCGGCCGAGCCGGCCTGGTAGTTCTCCCAGGCCGACTGCACTTTCTTCCCCGCGCCATAGGCCTTGTAGGCCGTCAGGTACGGCTCCATCAGCTCCTTGAATTCGGCCTCCGCCTTGCCGCTGTCGGGCGCGTTCTTGGCCAGCAGCTGCCCGGCCGCGCTGACCGCCGCCGGCCCGGTAATGTCCTCGTCGATCTTGTCGAAGCCCTGGAACGCCCTGGCGATCGGCGAATTCGGATCCTTGCGGATCTCGGTCAGCATCTCGACCGCGGCCACGCCCTGCCCGTTGTTGGCCAGCGACTTCATCGAGTCGTACAGCTGCTGGCGCGCCTCGGGGTCGCGGACCGCCGCGTCGAACAGTTCGCTGCGGTTGTCCTTCAGGTGCCGCGCGAGCTTCTCCCCGGTCTCGGCGCTGCGCTTGTAGTCCTCGACGTTGGCCGGATCCTTGCGGAAGGCCTCGACGTATTTCTCCTGCTGGTCCTTGTCGAGCGCCGGGAAGAACGCCTGGGCGCCCTTCATCAGCCGCTCGCTGCGCTGCTCCGCCGCGGCATTGGCCTTGTCGAAATCCTTCTGCACGTCCTGCAGCCCGGCCTTGGCGCCGTCCGACTCCGGCGTCCGGCCCATGGACTGGATGTTCAGGTCCTCGCCGAGCGACTTCCACTTCGGGTCCTTGAGCGCGAGGTCGCGCACGACCGCATCGGTGAAGGGGGCCGGTCCTTCCCACGGATGCTCCATCGCCGCGCCGAGCGCCTTGAGGACGACGCTGCGCTGCTTGTCGCTGTACATCACGCCGTACTCGCCGGCGGGGGTCTTGTTGAACGGATCGGCGACGCCCTCGAGCTTGCCGTCGGCATAGGCGCGCTGCACCAGCTGCGCCAGGTACTCCGGCTCGTTGGTGTGCACTTCCATCAGCTTGAGCAGGCCGTTGATCGGCTGGGCGCGCAGGAAGTCCTGGTAGTCCTGATCGGCGCGGGCGCGGTCGGGGGAAATCGCGGTCGAGGCGGCGTCGGCCATGGCGGTTCAGTCCTTTGATCGACTCGGGGGAATGGACTCGGGCGACGGAAGGCATCCTTGCCTTGTCCGTGCGTGATGCCCGTGTTATATCAAACCTGCCGCGCCGTCGGAAGTGACTGTCGCTTCCGGGACGCGGCAGTCCGCATTCAGATTCTGCTGGCGATCGCCTTGGCGAAGCTCATCGTGTTGCCCGTGCCGCCGAGGTCCGGCGTCAGCGAATCCTTGGCCTCGAGCGTGGCGACGATCGCCTCGCGCAGGCGCGTGGCCTTCTCGGGCAGGCCGAGATGATCGAGCATCTGCGCCGCGCCGAGCAGCAGCGCGCAGGGATTGGCGATGCCCTTGCCGGCGATGTCCGGCGCCGAGCCGTGCACGGCCTCGAAGATCGCCGCGTCGGTGCCGATGTTGGCGCCCGGCGCCAGGCCCAGGCCGCCGACCAGGCCGGCGCACAGGTCGGAGATGATGTCGCCGAACAGGTTGGTGGTGACGATGATGTCGAACTGCTCCGGCCGCATTACCAGCTGCATGCAGGTGTTGTCGACGATCATCTCGTTGCACTGGATTTCCGGGTACTGCGCCGCCACCTCGCGCGCCACCTTCAGGAACAGGCCCGAGGTCGACTTGAGGATGTTGGCCTTGTGCACCACCGTGACCTTCTTGCGGCCGGTCTTGCGCGCCAGGTCGAAGGCGTAGCGCACGATGCGCTCGGATCCCTTGCGGGTGATCTTCTGGGTGAGCGTGGCGGTGGCGCCGTCCTCGCTGACGCTCTGGCCCTCGCCGATGTAGGCGCCCTCGGTATTCTCGCGCACCGTGATCAGGTCCACGCCGCTGGGGAAGCGCGACTTGGTGTTGGGGAACGACTTGGCGGGGCGCACGTTGGCGTACAGGTCGAAGCGCTTGCGCAGCTCGACGTTGATCGAGCTGAAGCCCTCGCCGACCGGAGTGGTCAACGGGCTCTTCAGGGCGACGCGGTTCTTGCGGATCGAATCCATGGTCGCCTGCGGCAGCAGCTCGCCATGCTTCTCGAGCGCGACCAGGCCGGCGTCGGCGTCTTCGTACTGCAGGCCGAGGTCCATCGCGTCGAGCACGTGCAGGGTGGCGTCCATGATCTCCGGGCCGATGCCGTCGCCGCGGATGACCGTAATCGTCTGGGTCATTGGTGTGGGGTCCATGCTGAAGCGCGCCCCGCGGCTGCGCGGGGCGCGAAAGTCGAAAAATCAGCTGGATATTATGCCGCAAGCGCGCCCGGCTTGCAGGCGCGCGCCGCCCGCCCGCTCAGCCGTGGTCGTGCGCGGCGGGCGTGCCGGCTTCGCCCTGTTCCAGCTGGTCCAGGAAATCCACGGCCCGGCGCAGGTGCGGGATGACGATGCTGCCGCCCACCACCAGCCCGACCGAGAAGGTCTCGAACATCTCCTCGCGGTCGACGCCGGCCTCGCGGCATTGCGCGACGTGGTAGCTGATGCAGTCGTCGCAGCGCAGCACCAGCGAGGCGACCAGGCCGAGCAGCTCCTTGGTTTTCACGTCCAGCGCTCCGGCCTGGTAGGTCTGGGTGTCCAGGGCGAAGAAGCGGCGCACCACCTGGTTGGGTTCGGCCAGGATGCGCTCGTTCATGCGCTTGCGGAATTCCGTGAACGCGCGAACCCGATCGCTGTCGCCCTCCCCCTCGCCGCCAGCGCTCATGCGCCCTCCCCGGCCAGCAGGGCCTCGAGCTTCCCGGCCCGGTGCAGGGCCATCATGTCGTCGTAGCCGCCGACGTGGGTGGCGCCGATGAAGATCTGCGGCACGCTGGTGCGCCGGGTCAGCGCCATCATCTTCTCGCGCTCGGCGGGATCGAGGTCGATGCGCACCTCGTTCCATGCCAGGCCGCGGCCCTTGAGGAAGTTCTTGGCCGCCACGCAATAGGCGCAGGCGGCGCCGGTGTAGAGGGTGATCTCGGGAGGATTGCGGCCGTTCAAGACGGTCTCCTGAACTAAGAAGGCGGGGTGTGGTCTATCTGGGGGCCCGGCGGAGGCTCGCCAGGGACACGGCTGCAACACTGCCGGCCGCGCGCGGAGCCAATGACGAGCGGCGGCCATTATGAAAGGTCCGCGCCCGCGCCTCCAATCCGCCTTAACCCGATGTTCACGCCTCCGCCCCGCCCGCCCCTCATGCTGACCGCCTGACGACCGAAGACCGCCCGATGCGTTCGCTCCTGATGCGCCCCTTGCTGTTCGCCGCCGCCCTGACCCTGCTCGTGGCCAGCCTGTGCGCCCCCGCGCAGGAAAACCGGCTGCCGGACATCGGCTCGTCGGCCGGCACCGTGCTCGGCCCTGCCGAGCAGAAGGAATACGGGCAGATGATGCTGGCGCAGCTGCGCCACTACGACTACATCCTCGAGGACCCGCTGATCGACGACTGGCTGCGCACGCTCGGCACCCGCCTGGGCGCGGCCAGCGACAACCCCAAGCAGGACTTCACCTTCTTCATGATGAAGGACCGGCAGATCAACGCCTTCGCCACCCTGGGCGGCTACGTCGGCGTCAACGCCGGCCTGGTGCTGGCCGCCGACGAGGAGGATGAGGTGGCGGGCGTGCTCGGCCACGAGATCGCCCACGTCACCCAGCAGCACGTGCTGCGCAGCGTCGAGCGGGCCAAGCGCGACAGCGTGCCGATCCTGCTGGCGATGCTGGGCGCGATCGCGATCTCGCAGACCGGCGGCAACTCCTCCGGCGACGCGGCCATGGCCGCGATGGCCAGCGCCCAGGGCATCGCCGCGCAGCGCCAGATCAACTACACCCGCTCCAACGAGTCCGAGGCCGACCGCATCGGCATCCAGACGCTGGCGCGCAGCGGCTACGACCCGCGCGCGATGGCGCAGATGTTCGAGACCATGCAGGCGCTCTCGCGCGTGAACCGCGGCGGCGAGAAGGAGCGCGCGCCCGACTATCTCCTGACCCACCCGGTCACCACGCTGCGCATCGCCGAGGCCAAGGAACGCGCCGAGCGCCTGATCAACAGCGGGCGCAACGTGCGCGCCAAGACCTCGACCCCGGACGCGGTGCGGGTCGAGCAGGTGCCCGTGCCCGAGGGACCGGTCAGTTCCGCGCCGATCCACGGCAATCCGCTGCTGCCCAGCGCCCTGAATCTCGCCATCGACGGCCTCTACCGCAACGACGGGACCACCTACGGCTGGGCGCGCGAGCGCCTGCGCGTGCTCAGCGCCGACACCCCATCCGCGGCGGTGCAGGAATACGAGCGCATGGCGCGCAGCGCCAAGCTCAGCGACGCCCAGCGCTACGGCCTGGCGCTGGCGCGCACGCTCACCGGCAGCAGCGGCGCGGCGATCGGCGACCTGGAAACGCTGCTGGGCGAATATCCCGGCGACCTCTGGCTCTCGCTGGCCCTGGCCCAGGCCGAGGCCCGCTCGGGCAAGCAGGCCGCCGCCGACGCCCGTTTCAAGGCGCTGCTCGCGCGCATGCCCAACAACCGCGCGGTCGCCCTGGCCTATGCCGCCGTGCTCGGCGAGCGCAACGACAAGGCCGCGGGTCAGCAGGCGCAGGCGATCCTGCGGCCGCTGCTGGGCTCGGCCAGCGACGACCCGCTGTTCCAGACCACCTTCGCCCGCGCCAACGAGATCGCCGGCGACGGCGTGCGCGCCGGCGAGGCCTACGCCGAGGCCGCCTATCTCAACGGCCGTGCCGAGCAGGCCCTGGTGCAGCTCAACAACCTGAAGAAGCGCGACGACCTGGACTACTACGCCCGCGCCCGCATCGATGCGCGCATCGCGGCGATCACGCCGACGGTGCTGGAACTGCGCCGGCAGGGCGTGAGAGACCAGGACCTGCGGCCGCAGTAGTCGCCGCTCCAACGCGCCGAACAACGCACCGCTTCACTCCTTGAGCAGCGCGCGCAGCTGTTCGTTGGTGTAGAAGCGCGTGCTGATGATCTCCCTGGTGTTGCCGGGCGCGAAATCCTCGTCGAAGACGAGAACGGGACCATACACGGTGCCGACCAGCTCCCCGAAACCCGACAGGCTGCAAAGGATCGTGAGCCTGTACCCGTGCCCGACGTAGAACGTCGTGCCGCCGTCCGAGGGCAGCGCCGCACCCTCGTCGAACCGGGCGAACGTCGGCTTGCGGCCGGCGGCGACATCCTGGAAATCGCGCGCCGCCTCGCTGATCGTGCGCCGCTGCGACGGCGACAGGCCGGACAGGTCGACGCCCGCGAACGGATCGTCCGCCGTTCGCGGCACAGGCGCGGCCGGAGGCTGGGTAGCGGAGGGCCGGCACGATCCCGTCATCAGGACCACCGCGACGAAAACGGCGAAACGGCGCCTGCCGTCACTCCTTCCTCCGCAGTTCGACCCCGTCCACCACCATCGTCCAGCCCTGCGCGCCCTGCCTGGGCGGCTGGCTCACCTTGAATCGCGTGGTCATCGGTCCGAGGCCGACCACGAAATCGTCGCCCTCGAAGGTTTTGAGCGGCGCGTTCAGGGATTTGCTCATCCCCGGCCGCTCGCGCTTGTAGCTGACCATGCCGCCGGCATCGATGGCCAGGGTCATCTCCTCGGCGCCGCGCAGGCCGGTCCAGATGCCGACATAGTCCTGGCGCTCGGCCGGCAGCGGCTTGGCGCAGGCCGCCAGCGCCAGCAGGCAGGCGGCAAAAAACGGCAGAAAACGTTTCATCGGCCCCTCCTTCGTTCCCCAGCCCGCAGTCTAGCCGGGGATGACCGCGAACACGCCGGAAAGGGTGTAATGTGAGCGTCATAAAACTGTCGTCTAATCCCGACGTCCAGGACTTCACCCTTGCAAAGCATGCAAAAACGCATCCTGATCGTCGACGATGAGCCCGCTATCCGCGACATGGTCGCCTTCGCCCTGCGCAAGGGCGAATACGAACCCGCGCATGCCGGCGATGCCCGCGAGGCGCAGGCGTCGATCGCCGACCGCGTCCCCGACCTGATCCTGCTCGACTGGATGCTGCCCGGCACCAGCGGCATCGAGCTGGCCCGGCGCTGGCGCCGCGAGGCGCTGACCCGCGAGGTGCCGATCATCATGCTCACCGCGCGCGGCGAGGAGAACGACCGCGTCGGCGGCCTCGAGGCCGGCGTCGACGACTACGTGGTCAAGCCCTTCTCCTCGCGGGAACTGCTGGCGCGCATCCGCGCCGTGATGCGCCGCTCGCGCGAGGACGACGAGGACGGCAGCGTCAGCGTCGGCCAGTTGCGCATCGACGGCAGCGCGCACCGCGTCTACGCCAGCGACCAGCCGGTGGCGATCGGCCCCACCGAGTATCGCCTGCTGCACTTCTTCATGACCCACCCCGAACGCGTCTACACGCGCTCGCAGCTGCTCGACCACGTCTGGGGCGGAAGCGTCTACGTCGAGGAGCGTACCGTCGACGTGCACATCCGCCGCCTGCGCAAGACGCTCGAGCCGACCGGCCTGGAGGGCATGGTGCAGACGGTGCGCGGCGCGGGCTACCGCTTCTCCGCCGCGATGTGAGCCGCATCGGGCCGGCGATCCCCGCTTCGCCGCCCCGGCATGCCTCGCGAGCGCTTTTGCCCTTGCCTTCGATGAGGATCAAAATGCGTTCCGGCCCGCGCCGGAACGACGGCCACACGCTCCGCGTCTTCCCGCAATCCCGACTCCGCCCCACCGACTCCGGCCCTTCATGCCCCCCCACGCCCGCACCGCCTGGATCAAAACGCTCGGCCAGCTGGCGCTGATCCTGGTCGCGGCGCTGGTGCTGGGCCTGCTGGTCGGACACCCGTGGCCGGTGCTCACCCTCGCCGCGCTCGGCGTGGTCGCCTGGCATTACTGGAAGCTGCGCGAGGTGCTGGTGCGGCTGACCTCGCGGCAATGGCTGGCGCCGCCGGCCGCCGGCAACGGCGTGTGGAGCGAGCTGCACCGCCTGCTCTACCGCAGCCAGGACGAGACCCGTTCGCGCAAGCAGCGCCTGGTCGAGATGCTGCGCGCCTACAGCGCCGCCGCCGCCGCCCTGCCCGACGCGGTGGTGGTGCTGGAGCGCAACAACCAGCGCGTGCGCTGGTTCAACGACGCCGCCACCAGCCTGCTCGGCCTGAACTACCCGGACGACATCGACGCGCCGCTGGGCGAGCGCCTGCAGCCGCTGTCGGTCGCGCACTGGCTCGCCGCCGGACGCAACGCCGAGCCCATGCTCGACGCGGCCTCGCCCGCCGACCCGTCGGTGCGCCTGAGCCTGCGCCTGATCCCCTATTCCGACGAACTGTGGCTGCTGGTGGCGCGCGACGTCAGCAAGCTGATGCGCCTGGAGCAGATGCGCCGCGACTTCGTCGCCAACGTCTCGCACGAGCTGCGCACCCCGCTGACCGTGGTGCACGGCTACCTGGACATGCTCGATCCGGCCGACCAGCCGGAATGGGCGCCGATGCTCGGCGAGATGCAGCGCCAGTCGCAGCGCATGACCCAGCTGGTCGAGGACCTGCTCACCCTCTCGCGCCTGGAGGCGCAGGACAGCCTGGCCGACGAATCGGTGGCGATGACGCCGATGCTGGCCACGCTCAAGCGCGAGGCCGAGGCGCTGAGCCAGCGCCGCCACGAGATCGACGTCGAGGACGAGGCGCAGGTCGACCTGTGGGGCTCGATCAAGGAACTGCACAGCGCCTTCTCCAACCTCGTCGCCAACGCGGTGCGCTACACCCCGGCCGGCGGCCGCATCGGCATCCGCTTCTCGCGCGCCGAGGACGGCGGCGCCGTGCTTTCCGTGCAGGACACCGGCTACGGCATCCCCGCCGCGCACCTGCCGCGCATCACCGAACGCTTCTACCGCGTCTCCACCAGCCGCTCGCGCGAACTGGGCGGCACCGGCCTCGGCCTTTCGATCGTCAAGCACGTGCTGCAGCTGCACCAGGCCCGGCTCGAGATCGAGAGCGAAGTCGGCCGCGGCAGCGTGTTCTCCTGCCATTTCGGCCCCGAGCGCGTTCGCGCGCGCGACCTGATCCATCCATTTCCGGCCCCGACATGAATCCTCCCGCCGTCGCCAACCTCGAAACCCCGGCCCCGGACAGCAACGCGCAGCCCGACGCCCTGCGCGACACCGCGCTGTATTTCAACCGGGAACTGTCGCAGCTGGACTTCAACTTCCGCGTGCTGGCCCAGGCGCAGGACGAGTCGGTGCCGCTGCTCGAGCGCCTGCGCTACCTGTGCATCTCCTGCACCAACCTGGACGAGTTCTTCGAGATCCGCGCCGCCACCGTGCGCCACGCGCAGGACTTCGGCGTGACGCTGCCCGCCGACGGCATCGCCCCGGCGACCCTGCTCAAGCGCATCCACGACCGCGCCGCGGAGCTGGTGGAGGCGCAGTACCGCTGCTGGAACCACGAACTGCGGCCGGCGCTGAAGGAGGCAGGCATCCGCGTGCTCGAGCGCGAGGCCTGGAACGCCAAGCAGACCCGCTGGCTGCGCGCCTACTTCCGCGACGAGATCCTGCCGGTGCTCTCCCCGCTCGGGCTCGATCCCGCGCATCCGTTCCCGAAGATCCTCAACAAGTCGCTCAACATCGTGGTCGTGCTCAAGGGCAAGGACGCGTTCGGGCGCACCGGCAACCTCGCCATCGTGCGCGCGCCGCGCTCGCTGCCGCGCATCATCCAGCTGCCGCAGAAGATTTCCGGCGGCGAGTACGATTTCGTGTTCCTGTCCTCGGTGCTGTCGGAGTTCGTGGACGAACTGTTTCCGGGCATGGAGGTCAAGGGCGCCTACCAGTTCCGCGTCACCCGCAACTCCGAGCTGATCGTCGACGAGGACGAGGTCGAGAACCTCGCCCTGGCGCTGCGCGACGAGCTGGTCGGCCGCGGCTACCTGCGCGCGATGCGCCTGGAGATCGCCGCGCAGTGCCCCAAGCCGATCGTGCAGACGCTGCTGCGCAACTTCGACCTCACCGACAACGCCGTCTACCGCATCAACGGCGCAGTCAACCTCAACCGCATCGTGCAGATCTACGACCAGGTCGAGCGGCCGGACCTGAAGTTCCCGCCGTTCCAGTCGCGCCTGCTCGCCGACAGCGACGCCATGTTCGAGCGCGTGGCCGAGGGCGACGTGCTGCTGCACCATCCCTTCGACAGCTTCGCGGCGGTGGTGGAGCTGATCAAGCAGGCCGCCGAGGACCCGAACGTCCTGGCGATCAAGCAGACGCTCTACCGCACCGGCAAGGACTCGGCCATCGTCGAGCAGCTGGTGCAGGCCGCGCGCAACGGCAAGGACGTCACCGCGGTGGTGGAGCTGCGCGCGCGCTTCGACGAGGAGGCCAACCTCGCCTTCGCCGACCGCCTGCAGGAGGCGGGCGTGCAGGTGGTGTACGGCGTGGTCGGCTACAAGACCCACGCCAAGATGCTGCTGATCGTGCGCCGCGAGGGCCGCAAGCTGCGCCGCTACGTGCACCTGGGCACAGGCAACTATCACGCCGGCACCGCGCGCGTGTATACCGATCTGGGGCTGATCACCGCCGACCCCGACATCGGCAACGACGTGCACCTGATCTTCCAGCAGCTGTCCGGCCTGGCGCCGGCGATCAAGCTCAAGCGCCTGCTGCAGTCGCCCTTCACCCTGCACACCGGCGTGCTCGCGCGCATCGGGCGCGAGACCAGGCACGCCAAGGCGGGCAAGCCCGCGCGTATCATCGCCAAGATGAACGCCCTCAACGAGCCCGAGGTGGTGCGCGCGCTGTACGCGGCCTCGCAGGCCGGCGTGCGCATCGACCTGATCGTGCGCGGCGCCTGCACCCTGCGGCCCGGCGTGCCCGGCGTGTCGGAGAACATCCGCGTGCGCTCCATCGTCGGACGCTTCCTCGAGCACAGCCGCGTGTACTGGTTCGCCAACGACGGCGACCCCGACCTGTTCTGCACCAGCGCCGACTGGCTGGAGCGCAACCTGCTGCGGCGCGTGGAGACCGGCTTCCCGATCCTCGACCCCGTGCTCGCCGAACGCGTGCAGGACGAGGCGCTGGACAACTACCTGGCCGACAACCTCAACGCCTGGGAACTGCAGAGCGACGGCGAATACCGCAAGCTGCAGCCGGAGGACGGCGAGATGCCGCATTCCGCGCAGGCGGCCCTGCTGGCTAAAATCTGCGGATGACCGACGCGATGCGAATCCAGAGGCGGGCAACGGGAGACGACGGCCGCGCCGCCGCTCCCCTGCCGCTCCCCGCCGCTCACCCCTTGCTCTGCGCCCCATGAGTCCCGCCCTCGTCCGCGCCGCCGCGGCGCCGCTGCAGGACGGCGAACTGCTGGCCGCCATCGACCTCGGGTCCAACAGCTTCCACATGGTGGTGGCGCGCTACATGCTCGGCCAGCTGCGCACCATCGACCGCATCCGCGAGACCGTGCGCCTGGCCGAAGGCCTGGACGGCAAGGGCGGCCTGCGCACGGACGTGCGCCAGCGCGCGCTGGAGTGCCTGGCGCGCTTCGGCCAGCGCATCCGCGACATCCCGCCCGAGCGCGTGCGCGCGGTGGCCACCAATACCGTGCGCGCGCTGTCGGCGCCGCAGGCTTTCCTGGTGCCGGCGGAAACCGCGCTCGGCCACGCCATCGAAGTGGTCTCCGGCCGCGAGGAGGCGCGCCTGGTCTATCTCGGCGTCGCCCACGCCCAGCCGCCCAAGGCCGGCCAGCTGCGCCTGGTGATCGACATCGGCGGCGGCTCGACCGAATGCATCATCGGCAGCGGCTTCGACGCGATCGAGCGCGAAAGCCTGCAGGTGGGCTGCGTGGCCAGCACGCGCCGCTTCTTCCCCAACGGCAAGCTCTCGCGCAAGCGCTGGAAGGAGGCGCTGACCGAGGTCGGCGCGGAATTCCAGCAGTTCGCCGGCATCTACCGCTCGCTGGGATGGAACGAGGTGCTCGGCTCCTCCGGCACCAACAAGGCCATCGGCGAGATCTGCGCGGCGATGAAGCTCACCAAGGGCGCGGTCACCGCCGAGGCCCTGCCGGCGGTGCGCGACCGCCTGCTGCAGGCCGACAGCATCGATGCCATCGCCCTGCCCGGCCTGTCCGACGACCGCCGCCCGATCATCGCCGGCGGCGTGCTGGTGCTGGAGGCCGCCTTCGAGGCGCTCGGCATCCAGCGCATGGCGGTGAGCAAGGCGGCGCTGCGCGAGGGCGTGCTGCACGACATGGTCGGCCGCGCCGGCGACGACGATCCGCGCGACACTTCGATCGCCGCGCTCATGCAGCGCTACGCCATCGACGCCAAGCAGGCGTCGCTGGTGGAGGCGACCGCGCTGCACCTGTTCGACCAGGTCGCCGAGACCTGGGAGCTCAACGCCGACGACCGCCTCATGCTGGGATGGGCCGCGCGCGTGCACGAGCTCGGCCTGGCGATCGCGCACAGCCAGTACCACGTGCACGGCGCCTACGTGCTGGAGCACTCGGACATCGCGGGTTTCTCACGCCAGGAACAGCAGTTCCTGGCCGCCCTGGTGCGCGCGCATCGCCGCAAGATCTCCAAGTCCAACTTCAACGCCCTGCCCGACCGCCTGCTGGCGGCGGCGCGGCGCAACGCCGCGCTGCTGCGCGTGGCCGTGCTGCTGCATCGCGCCCACGAGACCGAGGCGATCTCCCAGCTCGACGCCGCCGCCGAGGGTCCGGCCCTGGCCATCGCGCTGTCCAAGCGCTGGCTGGAGGCGCGCCCGCTGCTGCGCGCCGACCTCGCCGGCGAGCCGGACGACCTCGAGGCGCTCGGCATCGTCCTGGCGATCGAGCAGATCTGAGCCGCTTGCGCGCCTGAACCACCCGGCGGCCGCGCGGCCGCCTGCTTGAAGCCCCCGGCCATCGCCCATAGCTCATCGGGAACGACCCGACGCGACGGAGCGATCTGCATGAAGACCCAGGGCTTTCTGGACCAGTTGCTGAAGACCGCGCAGGACAGCCTCGGCGGCGGCGGGCTCGACGGCCTGCTCGGCAACAAGGCCCCGGCCCCGCGGCCGTCGCAGGCGCCGCAGCAGGAGAAGCGCGGCATCCTCGGCACCGATTTCCTGAACGCCGATTTCGGCAAGGGCGCCCTGGCCGGCGGCGCGCTCGGCCTGCTGCTGGGCAACAAGAAGGTGCGCAAGAAGGCCGGCAAGCTGGCCCTGTACGGCGGCGTCGCCGCGGTCGGCGTGCTGGCCTACAAGGCCTACGGCGACTATCGCCGGCAACAGGGACAGGCGGGCGTCGAACCGCAGACGGTCGACCGCCTGCCGCCGCCGCAGGCCGAGCAGCACAGCCAGGCCATCCTCAAGGCCCTGGTCGCCGCCGCCAAGGCCGACGGCCACATCGACGCCCGCGAGCGCGAGGTGATCGAAGGCGAGTTCACCCGCATCGACAACGATCCGCAGCTGCGCCAGTGGCTGCATGCCGAACTGGAGAAGCCGCTCGATCCGGCGGAAGTGGCCAGCGCCGCCGCCACCCCGGAGATCGCCTCGGAGATGTACCTGGCCAGCCTGCTCGCCGCCGACGAGCAGAGCTACATGGAGCGCGCCTATCTCGACGAGCTCGCGCGCCAGCTCAAGATCGACGACGCGCTGAAGGCGCGACTCGAACAGCAGCTGCAGCAGGCCGGGGAAAGCTGATCCAAGGCACGGCGCGCGAGCGCCACGCGCCTTCCGCGGGCGATGACGGCTGTCTCGATCCCGTCATGAAACCGCCATCTTGACGTCACCGGCATCCGGGAGGATGCCGGCATCCGAACACAGCCCGGACGCCGCGTATGCATTACGCGATCGTGACCGAAACCTGGCCGCCAGAAGTCAACGGTGTCGCGTTGACGGTGCATTCGTTGGCGCAGGGGCTGCGCTCGCGCGGGCATGAGGTCTCCCTGGTGCGCCCGCGCCAGCACGGCGCGCAACAGGCCTCGGCCGGCGAAACCCTGGTGCGCGGCGCGGGCCTGCCGCGCTATCCCGGCCTGAAGTTCGGCTTTCCCGCCGGCGGCCGCCTGTCGCGGCTCTGGCATGGGCACCGCCCCGACGCGATCTACGTCGCCACCGAGGGGCCGCTCGGCTGGTCGGCGTTGCGCGCCGCGCGCAGGCTCGGCATCCCCGTCGCCACCGGCTTCCACACCCGCTTCGACAGCTACATGCGCGATTACGGCGCCGCCTTCCTGGAAGGCGTGGCGCTGCGCTGGATGCGCCATTTCCACAACGGCGCCGACACCACGCTGGTCCCCACGCGCGAGCTGCAGGCGTTCCTGCAAGGCAGCGGCTTCCACGACGTGACGCTGCTGCCGCGCGCGGTGGACACGGCGCTGTTCGACCCGGCCAGGCGCGATGCCGCGCTGCGCGCCGAATGGGGCATCGACGAGGACGCAGTGGCGGCGATCTACGTGGGCCGCATCGCCGCCGAGAAGAACCTGGCGCTGGCCGTGCGCGCCTTCCGCGCGCTGCAGGCGCAGCAGCCGCGGGCGCGCTTCGTCTGGATCGGCGACGGCCCGGCGCGCGAACGGCTGCAGCAGGAGCATCCGGACTTCATCTTTCGCGGCGTGCAGCGCGACGAGGCGCTGGCGCGGCATTTCGCCGGCGGCGACCTGTTCCTGTTCCCCAGCCATTCGGAAACCTTCGGCAACGTGACGCTGGAGGCGATGGCCAGCGGCGTGCCGACGGTGGCCTTCGACTACGGCGCCGCGCGCGAGTACCTGCGCGATGGCGTGCACGGCGCCGCCATCGCCAACGGCGACGACGCCGGCTTCGTCGAGGCCGCCTGCCGCATCGGCGGCGACCGCGCGCTGCGCGCCGCGATGGGCGCGGCCGCGCGCGACGCGGTGGCGAGCCTGCGGCCGGAACAGGTGGCGGCGGAATTCGACGCCATCCTGGAAAGACTCGCGCACACACGAGGAGGCGCCAATGCAGGTGCTGTCGCCGCGTAGCCGCATGCTCGCCCGCGAATCGGGCTGGTGCCTGCGCGCCAACCGCTACGGGGCGCGCGACGGCGTGCGCCGCTTCTTCGCCGCCGTCAGCCGCCTGGGCGACGGCGCGTTCTGGTACGCGCTGATGGCGCTGCTGGTGGTGTGCGACGGCCTGGACGGCCTGTTCGCCTCCGCGCACATGGCCTGCACCGGCGTGGTGGCCCTGCTGCTGTACAAGGGCCTCAAGCGCTGGACGCGGCGGCCGCGGCCGTTCAAGTCGGACGTGCGCATCCGCGCCTGGGTGGCGCCGCTGGACGAGTTCAGCTTCCCGTCCGGCCATACGCTGCACGCCGTCGCCTTCACCCTGGTGGCGATCGCGCACTATCCCGCGCTGGCCTGGCTGCTGCTGCCGTTCGCGGCCAGCGTGGCGCTCTCGCGCGTCGTGCTCGGCCTGCACTACCCCAGCGACGTGCTGGCCGCCACCGCGATCGGGAGCGGGCTGGCCGGCTTCTCCCTGTGGCTGGTGCCCAACGCGAGCCTGATGGCCTGATGCGGCGACGCCCGGCCGGAACGGCCGGGCGTCGCGTCGATCGGCGCAGGCACGGTCCGCTCACGCCGCGGGCGACGTGGCCCGGTACCAGTCGACCCGGCGGGTGATCACCATGATCGCGGCGAGGATCACGAACAGCAGTCCCGCGCCCATCACCAGCGCGTTGTCCTCGGAGACGAGCAGGCCGTAGAGGACCGCATAGAGCGCGGCCAGCATCGCCGCGAAACCGATGCCGCGGCCGACGCTGCGCAGCACCGTGCACAGATAGAAGCCGATCAGGCCGATGCAGGCCGCGCTCGCGCTCAGGTACGCCCAGGCGAAGTCGATGTGTTCCGACAGGCTGACCAGCAGCAGGAAGAAGATCGCCAGCGCCAGCCCCACCAGCCCGTACTGGATCGGGTGGATGCGCAGCTGCTTGATCAGCTCGAACATGAAGAATCCGACGAAGGTGAGCGCGACGAACAGCAGGCCGTACTTGCTGGCCCGGTCGGCCTGGGAATAGACATTGACCGGCTCCACGAGCGAGACGCCGATCAGGTCCAGGCTGCCGGACGCTCCGGAGCCGAGCGCGGCGACACCGTCGGAGTCGATGCGGTTGCCGCGCAGGTACTGCGCCTGGGCGTTGCTCGCCAGCGAGGACACCTCCCAGTCGGCCTGGAATCCCGCGGCATCGATCTTGCGGCTGCGCGGCAGGAAGGCGCCGTTGAACTGCGGGTGCGGCCAGGCCGAGTCGAGCTTGATGGCGTTGCGGTCGCCCAGCGGCGCGAACGCGAACGCCTCGCTGCCGGTCAGCTCCGCCTGCAGCTTCGACGAGAACGCCACCCGCGTCCCCGCGGCGGGCGCCGCCAGCCGCACGTGCAGGCCCGGGCGGTCGCCCGCGCCGAGGCCGCGTTCGAGCTGGACTTCCTTGCCGTCGATCCGCAGCTTCGGCACGCCGCGCAGGCCGCGCACGTCGGCGATCCCGTAGGCCAGCCAGGGGCGGCCGATCTTGCGCGGCAGATCGGGATTGGCGTCGCGCGGGATGAGCGCATCGAAACGCGCGTCCATCGTGCCGTCCAGCGTGAACATCCGTACCTCGTGCAGGCCGAGGCGGCGCGTGTAGGGCGCCATGCGCCCGGACAGCGCCAGCGACTTCGGGAAGAAGATCCACTGCCCGCTCTCGCCGTCGCGCTTGACCTTGCGCACCACCTTGCCGGCCTGGTTGGTCTCCTCCACCTCGATCGTTTCGGTGTAGGGCACCACCAGGACCGGCCCGGCCACGCCCTGGGCGCCGGCCTCGCTGCGCGCGATGGTCCCCACCGCCTCCTCGCGGTAGGCCTGCCGTTCGGAAATGGTGCCGCGGATCATGCTCAGTGGGATCAGGATCAGCAGCGTCAGCACGAAGACGATGAAGACCTTGAAGATCGATGAGAACCTGGTGGCCAGTTGCACGGAAATCCTCCTTTGTCGTGTCGGGGAGAGGATTCCAGGCCCGCGCGGGGCGGCGATGGCGGCATGGTGAAGCGGAAGTGAAGTCAGCCCCGCGGAAGTTCGGAACGCGCAAGCTCCGAACGCGGCAGCTCCAGGCTCGCCTGCGCGCCGCCGCCGGCGCGGTTGGCCAGCACCGCGTGCCCGCCGTGCAGGTCGGCCACCTGGGCGACGAAGCACAGGCCCAGCCCGCTGCTGCGGCTGCCGCCGTCGGGGCGCGGCAGGGAATAGAAGCGCTCGAAGACGCGGCCGATGGCGTAGTCCGGAACGCCCGGGCCGCGGTCGCTCACGGCGATGCGCACGGATGCGCCCTCGATGCGCGCGTCCACCTCGACGCGGCTGCCGCGCGGGGCGAAATCGATGGCGTTGTCGAACAGGTTCACCAGCGCCTGGCGCAGCAGGAAGCGGTCGCCGCGCACGGTCGCCGACGCGGCGGCCGGCAGCGCGATGTCGACGCCGGCGTGCACGGCGCGGTGCGCGACCTGCGCCGCCGCGTCCGCCAGCAGCGCATCCAGCGCGATCGTCTCCGGCTCCTCGATGCGCTGGCGATGCTCCACCGCCGCCAGCGCCAGCAGCTTGTCGATGGTCTGCGCCATCCGCTCGCCCTGCGCGCGGATCGCGGCGACGAAGCGCGCGCGGTCGGCCTCGGGCAGCGGCGGCTGTCCCGGCTGCGGCTCCAGCAGTTCGGCCGAGCCGCGGATCGCCGAGAGCGGGCTCTTCAGCTCGTGCGTCAGCGCATGCACGTACTGCTCGACGTACTGCTTGCCCTCCAGGCGCGCGCGCATGGTTTCCAGGGCGCGGCCCAGGTCGGCGAATTCGCCGGCCGGCACTTCGAAGCCGCGATCGGGCAGCTGCGCGCGCTCGCCGGCGGTGACCGCGTTCGCGTAGCGGCGCAATCCGCCGAGCTGGCGCGACAGCCACCAGGCGGCCAGCAGGCCCACCAGCAGCGCCGTTCCCAGCAGCACCAGCCCCCAGCGCAGCACCACCTGCTGGCTGCGGGCGATGAACGGCGCCAGCACCTGGTTGGGCTTGGCCACGCTGAGCACGCCGACGATGCGGCCGTCGACGTCGCGGATCGGCGCGGCCACGTACATGACGCTGGTGCTGTCGTCGTCGGGGTCCAGGCGCGTGGAGCGCGCGCCGTACTTGCCGCGCAGGGTGAGATAGACGTCGTTCCAGCGCGAATAGTCCTTGCCGACGTCGCGTCCGGACGAATCGAACACCACCGTGCCGCGCGCGTCGGTGATGTAGACGCGATAGCTCACGCGCCCCTTCTTGAAGCCCCAGATGTCGGCGCCGACCTGGCGCCGCGCCAGCGCGCGCATGCGCTGGGCGAAACGCCCGTCGCCGATGGTGCCGGCGACGAAGTCGTCGCGGACCAGCTCGGCCAGGAGGTTGGCGGTATCCGCCAGCGTGTCCTCCACCGCCTGCCGCACCCCCGGCTTGACCTGCTGCACGAACACGTTCGCCAGCAGCCAGCCGGCCAGCGCGACGATGAGGAAATAGCCCAGCAGGATGCGCAGGCCGATCTTCATGGATCGATCCTCATTGCGCCGCCCCGGCGGTCTCCAGCGAATAGCCCAGGCTGCGGTGGGTGCGGATCGGATCGGCATCCGGCGCGACCGCGCGCAGCTTGCCGCGCAGCGTCTTGACGTGGGTGTCGACGGTGCGGTCGCCGCTCTCCAGGGCGTCGCCCCAGACGCGGTCCATCAGCTGGGCGCGCGACAGCACCGCCCCCGGGCGCGCCAGCAGCGCGGCCAGCAGGCCGTACTCGTAGCGGGTCAGCTCCAGCGCCTGCCCGCGGTAGCGGATGCGCTTGCCCTCACCGTCGTGCTCGAAATCACCGTGCCGTTGCGGCGCCGCGGCGCCGGCGGCGAGCCGCCGCAGCACCACGCGCACCCGCGCCACCAGCTCGCGCGGCGAGAACGGCTTGACCACGTAGTCGTCGGCGCCGAGCTCCAGCCCCAGCACGCGATCCATCTCGGCATCGCGCGCGGTGAGGAAGATCACCGGCAGGTCGCGCTCGCGGCGCAGTTCCCGGCACAGCGCGAAGCCGCCGATGTCGGGCAGGCCGACATCGAGGATGGCCAGGTCGAAGGCCTGCGCCTGCGCCGCCCGCAGCGCTTCGTGCCCCGCCAGGCAATGGGTCGCCGCGAAGCCCTCCGCGCGCAGCGCGTACAGCACGGTATCGGCGATGGCGCTTTCGTCTTCGACGAGGAGAATATGGGGCATGGCGGACCAGGCTGAGGGGACGATGGTCGCGGCCGCGATCGATCGGGAGCGCGGGCCGGAAGCCCGAAAATCCCACTTCCCGTCGTTCCGGCGCAAGCCGGGAGCATTCTGATGCTTCGCGCCCCTTCGGGCAAAATCCGCCCGGCGACCGGGATCGCGACGAAAACCGGTACGCTTTGCGCTCACGCCCCTCTCCGTCCCCCATGAACTACCGCCACGCCTTCCATGCCGGCAACCACGCCGACGTGCTCAAGCACGTGGCGCTGCTGGCGATCCTCGACGCATTGCAGGAGAAGGAGGCCGGCTGCTTCGTGCTCGACACGCATGCGGGCCGCGGCCGCTACGCGCTGACCGGGGACGAAAGCCGCAAGACCGGCGAATCCGGCCTCGGCATCGCGCGCCTGGCCGCCGGCGGAGCGATGCCGCCCGCGGTGGCGCGCTATCTGCAGGCGGTGGCCGCGCACAACCCGCCCGGCGCCTGGGACGTGTACCCCGGCTCGCCGCTGCTGGCCGCCGACGCGCTGCGCGCGCAGGACCGCCTGGCCGCCTGCGAGCTCGAACCCGGCGAGGCGGCGGCGCTGAAGGCGCTGTTCGCCGCCGACCCGCGCGTGGCCGTGCACGCGCGCGACGGCTACGATGCGATCAAGGCGCTGCTGCCGCCGCGCGCGGGGGCCGTCCGCTACGCGCGCGGGCTGGTGCTGATCGATCCGCCCTACGAGGCGCAGGACGCGGAGTACCCGCAGGTATTGCAGGCGCTGCAGGAGATCCTGGCGCGCTGGCCGCAGGCGGTGTGCGCCGTGTGGTACCCGATCAAGCGGCGCCGCAGCCTGCTGCCGTTCCTGCGCAAGGCCGCCGCCCTGCCCGCCCGGTCGGCCCTGGTGGCGGAGCTGCTGGTGCGTCGCGACGACTCGCCGCTGCGCTTGAACGGCAGCGGCATGCTGCTGCTCAATCCGCCGTGGAAGCTCGAGGAGCGCCTGGCCCCCGCGTTGCCGGCACTGCAGCGGACGCTGGAAGAGGACCCGAACGCAGGCGCCTGGCGGCTGGAATTCCTGCGCGCGCCCGGCTAGCCGGGGCCGTCCCGGCGGCGAAGCCGGTATGCCAGAATGGCGCTCCCGCAAGAAGCCCGATCCCATGGCCGGAAGCAGTTTGTTCGCCCTCATCGACGATATCGCCGCACTGCTCGACGACGTGTCGGTGATGACCAAGGTCGCCACCAAGAAGACCGCCGGCGTGCTCGGCGACGACCTCGCGCTCAACGCGCAGCAGGTGTCCGGCATCAAGGCCGACCGCGAATTGCCGGTGGTGTGGGCGGTGGCCAGGGGCTCGCTGCTCAACAAGGCGATCCTGGTGCCGGCGGCGCTGGCGATCAGCGCATTCGCGCCCTGGGCGGTGACGCCGCTGCTGATGCTCGGCGGCGGCTTCCTCTGCTACGAGGGCGTGGAAAAGCTGGCGCACAAGTTCCTGCACAGCAAGGCCGACGACGAGCACCGCCACACGCAGCTGGTGCAGGCCGTGAACGACGAGCAGGTCGACATGGTCGCCTTCGAGAAGGACAAGATCAAAGGCGCGATCCGCACCGACTTCATCCTCTCGGCGGAGATCATCGTGATCTCGCTGGGCACCGTCGCCGAAGCCGACTTCACCCGCCAGCTGTCGGTGCTGGTGGCGATCGCGCTGATCATGACGGTGGGCGTGTACGGCCTGGTCGCCGGCATCGTCAAGCTCGACGATCTCGGCCTGCTGCTCAGCCGCGACGCGCGCCCGAACGCCTGGGCGCGGATCAAGCGCGGCGTCGGCGCGGCGATCCTGCGCGGCGCGCCGTATCTGATGAAGGGCCTGTCCATCGCCGGCACCGCCGCGATGTTCCTGGTCGGCGGCGGCATCCTCGTCCACGGCATCGCCGTGCTGCACCACCTGATCGAACCCTACAGCCAGGGCGCGCTGGGCACGGTGCTGCGGCTGCTGTTCGACGGCGCGGTCGGCATCGCCGCCGGCGCGGTGATCCTGGCGGTGGTCTCCCTGTTCTCGCGCCTGCGCGGAGCGAAGAAGGCGGCGGACGCCTGAGGTCCGCCGCGGCGCCCGGTCGCGGGGCGTCTCAGTAGCAGTCCCAGTGGTAGGCCACGCGGCTGAAATCGGCGCGCGCGAGGTCGTCCGGGTCGATGAAGAAGTTCGCCACCCCCGAGTCGCCCCACATCATGGCGTCGTCGCTGTCGAGCTGCAGCAGCAGCACGTGCCGGTCGCCGGGCGAACGCGGATCGCTCTGCGTGAATTCCGGGTAGCCGCCGAGCTTGCTGCCGAAGCGCTCCAGCGAATCGCCCACCGCCTCGTACAGCGCATCGCGCTCGACCTGCGGGTGCCTGGCCGCATAGTCCTCGATCAGCGTGTCGATCTCGGCACCGAGCACGCCGGCGAGGCCGGCATCGTTGCGGCCGATGGTTTCGCTCTCCGGTCTGCCCTCGATGCGGCGCGGCTTGCCCGGATCGAAAGGCAGCGAATCGTTGGCTTCCAGCGCCGCCGCCGGCGGCGCGATTGCGGCGCGCGCCGACGGCTGCGGCCAGTAGACGACCCGGAAGTTCCGCTGCCGCGACAGCCCGCGCATCCCGTCCTTGCCCAGCGCGTCGATCTCGGCGCCGTACAGATCGTCGTGCGGAGTGAGGAAGAACTGCAGCAAACCCTGCCGCGGGTAGCCGTCCAGGCGCAGCCTGGCGAAATCCAGCTGCGCCAGCAGCACCATCGGCCGGCCTGCGGCATCCACGGGGTACGGACGCTCCGCGCTCCAGTAGGCGCGACCGCCGAGCTTGCTCGCCAGCGGATCGTCGTCCTGCGCAGCCAGCGGCGCGAAGGCCAGCCGCAGCACCGGACGGCGCGTGGCCTCCAGTGCCGGCAGCATCGGCGCCAGCAGCTCGCGCGCATGCCGCCTGGCCGCTTCGGCATCGGCGGCGGTGCGTCCGTCCGCCTTTTGTCCGGCTGCGGGCGCCGACGCGTCGGCCAGGGCTTTTCGGGCGGACAGATGCCGCAAACCGACATAGCCCAGCGCCACCAGCGCCGCGAGCACCGCCACCACGATCGCCGTCGACAGCAGGACCGCCGTTCCCGTCTTCATCGCGCCTGTTCCTTTGCCCTCCCGGGCCGGGCATCTTCCCCGCCCGCAGGGAGGCGGCGCAAGCCGGCCCGGCCGTGCGGGGCGGCGGCCCGGCTGCCGCCTTCCCGCGCGTTAGCGGCATGTAAAATCGGGCTTCACTCCGGCCGTGGCACCATCCGGCCATGGCAGCACGCAACCGTCTTCCGCCCTGGCACGAGGAAATCCGCCTCGCCAACGGGCGCGACATCCTGATCCGGCCGATCCGCGCCGACGACGCCGGCCCGCTGCGCGCGGGCTTCACCCTGCTGCAACCCGACGAGGTGCGGCAGCGCTTTCTGTACGCGGTGAAGGAACTCTCGCCGGAGATGGCGCAGCGGCTGTCCCAGCCGCACCCCAAGACCGAGTTCGCCCTGGTCGCCGCCGAGCCGCTCCCCGCCGGGGAGGCGCTGGTCGGCGCGGTCGCGCGCGCCTCGATCATGCCCGGCACCCGCGAGGCCGAGTTCGCGATCCTGGTCAGCCGCTACATCGCCGGCATGGGCCTGGGACGCCATCTGATGCGGCGCCTGGTGCGCTGGGCGCGCGGCAAGAAGCTGCAGCGCCTGTACGGCGACGTGCTGGAAAGCAACCAGCCGATGCTCTCGCTGGTGCAGTCGCTGGGCTTTCGCCGCGAGCTGGCCGACACCCCGGGCCTGATCCACGTGGTGCTGGACCTGGAATGAAGCGATGGCGCCGGCGCGGGAATCCCCGCCGGCGCCCGATTGCACGAAGCGCCGCGCGCGCTTACTCGATCGGACCGCAGCTGCCTGTCCGCCAGGTCATTCTCCCGGTCTGCACGCCCCACGAGTAGGGCTGCATGCCGTTGCAGTAGCCGGACACCTCCGAGCGTTCGCCGATGATCTCGCCTTCGCCGTTGTGGAAGGTGTAGGTGATCCAGCCGTTGGCCGGCACCGGCGGTATCGCCGCGGCCGAGAACAGCGTTCCCAGCGCCAGGATGCCGCCCGCCAGCGCGGCCTTGGTCACGGTGCGCATGCCCTTCCTCGTAGTCTTCATGTGCTCGATTCCTTGATTGTTGGTGGATGACAACGCAACGGCCGTCCGCGCATCCCTGCGTGCCGCGATCCGCAGGCAGCGATCGAATGGACCACGCCCCGACCTGAACCTGCATGGAGGCGCGCGACAACCGGCCCGGCTTGATATAGCACGCCGACGCCGCCACCGATGTGCGGTACCGCTAAACTATGCAGTTCCATGACATCCGCCTCCCTTCCCGACCTGCTGCCCGCGCCGGGCCGTCAGCGCGCCTGGTGGCGCGCGCCGGCCAGCGCCAGCGCGCTCGCCTGGAGCCTGGCACGGGCGGGCGCCGCCCACGACGGCCCGCTGCTGCTGATCGCGCGCGACAACCAGAGCGCGCACCAGCTCGAATCCGACCTGCATACCCTGATCGGCGAGAACGCCGCGCTGCCGGTGCTGAATTTCCCGGATTGGGAAACCCTGCCCTACGACCGCTTCAGCCCGCACCCTGACATCGTCTCGCAGCGGCTGGCCACGCTGTACCGGCTGCCGACGCTCAAGCGCGGCATCGTGGTGGTGCCGGTGCAGACGCTGATGCAGCGCCTGCCGCCGCTGTCCTACGTGGTCGGCAGCGCCTTCGACGTGCGCGTGGGCCAGAAGCTCGACCTCGACGCCGAGAAGCGCCGCCTCGAGGCGGCCGGCTACCGCAACGTGCCGCAGGTCTTCGATCCCGGCGATTTCGCCGTGCGCGGCGCCCTGCTCGACGTCTTCCCGATGGGCGCGCAGGTGCCCTATCGCGTCGAGCTGTTCGACGACAGCATCGACACGATCCGCGGCTTCGACCCGGAGAGCCAGCGCTCGCTGGACAAGGTCGACGCCGTGCAGCTGCTCCCGGGCCGCGAGGTGCCGATGGACGAGGCCTCGATCGAGCGCGCCATGGACGCGCTGCGCGAGCGCTTCGACATCGACACGCGGCGCAGCGCGCTGTTCCAGGACCTGAAGGCCGGACTGGCGCCGGCGGGCATCGAGTACTACCTGCCGCTGTTCTTCGAGGCCGCGCGCCCGCGCGCCCGCGCCGCGCTCGGCGAGGCGCGCGAGGCCGCCGGCGCGACCGCGACGCTGTTCGACTACTTCGACGCGGCGGTCCTGCCGGTGCTCTGCGACGGCGTCGCCGGCGCGGCCGACCACTTCTGGAAGCAGACCGCCGACCGCTACGAACAGCGCCGGCACGACATCGAGCGTCCGCTGCTGCCGCCCGACGAGCTGTACCTGCCGCCGGACACGCTGCGCGAGCGCCTGAACCTCGGCGAGCGCGTGGAAATCTGCGGTGCGCAGCATCCCCGCCATGCCCAGGCCATGCCGCTGGGCGACCAGCCCGCGCCCGACCTGCCGATCGCGGCCAAGGACGCCGAGCCCGCCGCGGCGCTGAAATCCTTCCTCGCCGCCTATGCGGGCCGCACGCTGATCGCCGCCGATTCCGCCGGCCGGCGCGAGGCGCTGCTGGAAGTGCTGCACGCCGCCGGGCTGCAGCCGCGGGTGCTGCCGGACTTCCGGGCCTTCCTGCCTGGCGACGGGAAGCCGGCCAGGTTCGCCATCGCGGTCGCGCCGCTGGACAACGGTTTCGCGCTGCAGGCGCAGGCCGCCGGCGAGGCCGTCGCGGTGCTCACCGAGCGCCAGCTGTTTCCCGAGCGCGCCGCCCAGCCGCGCCGTCGCAAGCGCGCCGGGCGCGAGCCGGAAGCGATCATCCGCGACCTCGGCGAGCTCAGCGAAGGCGCGCCGATCGTGCACGAGGACCACGGCGTCGGGCGCTATCGCGGACTGCTGACGCTCGAGGCCGGCGGCCAGCCGGGCGAATACCTGGAGATCGAGTACGCCAAGGGCGACCGCCTCTACGTGCCGGTGGCGCAACTGCACCTGATCAGCCGCTACTCCGGCGCCTCGGCCGAAACCGCGCCGCTGCACTCGCTCGGCGGCGAGCAGTGGAGCAAGGCCAAGCGCAGGGCCGCCGAGAAGGTGCGCGACGTCGCCGCCGAACTGCTCGAGATCCAGGCCAAGCGCCAGGCGCGCGCCGGGCTCGCGCTCGACGTCGACCGCTCCCTGTACGAGCCCTTCGCCGCCACTTTCCCGTTCGAGGAAACCCCCGACCAGCACAGCGCCATCGAGGCGGTGATCCGCGACCTGGCCTCGTCGCAGCCGATGGACCGCGTGGTCTGCGGCGACGTCGGCTTCGGCAAGACCGAAGTCGCGGTGCGCGCGGCCTTCGTCGCCGCCACCGCCGGCAAGCAGGTCGCGGTGCTGGTGCCCACCACCCTGCTGGCCGAGCAGCACTACCGCAACTTCCGCGACCGCTTCGCCGACTGGCCGATCCGCGTGGAGGTGCTCTCGCGCTTCAAGACCGCCAAGGAGATCAAGGCCGAGCTCGACAAGCTGGCCGAGGGCAAACTCGACGTCATCGTCGGCACCCACCGGCTGCTGCAGCCGGATGTGAAGTTCAAGGACCTGGGCCTGGTGATCGTGGACGAGGAGCAGCGCTTCGGCGTGCGCCAGAAGGAGGCGCTGAAGGCGCTGCGCGCCAACGTGCACCTGCTCACCCTCACCGCGACGCCCATCCCGCGCACGCTCAACATGGCGATGGCCGGCCTGCGCGACCTGTCGATCATCGCCACGCCGCCCGCCCACCGCCTGGCCGTGCAGACCTTCGTGGTGCCCTGGGACGACGCGCAGCTGCGCGAGGCCTTCCAGCGCGAGCTGGCGCGCGGCGGCCAGGTGTACTTCCTGCACAACGACGTGGAGAGCATCGGGCGCATGCAGCGGCAGCTGCAGGAGCTGGTGCCCGACGCCCGCATCGGCGTCGCCCACGGGCAGATGCCCGAGCGCGAGCTGGAGCGGGTGATGCTCGATTTCCACAAGCAGCGCACCAACGTGCTGCTGTGCTCGACCATCATCGAATCCGGCATCGACATCCCCAACGCCAACACCATCATCATCAACCGGGCCGACAAGTTCGGCCTGGCGCAGCTGCACCAGCTGCGCGGCCGCGTCGGCCGCTCGCATCATCGCGCCTACGCCTACCTGGTCACGCCCGACCAGCGCTCGATCACCTCCGACGCGCGCAAGCGCCTGGATGCGATCTCGGCCATGGACGAGCTGGGCGCCGGCTTCACCCTGGCCACCCACGACCTCGAAATCCGCGGCGCCGGCGAACTGCTCGGCGAGGAACAGAGCGGACAGATGGCCGAAGTCGGCTTCAGCCTCTACACCGAGCTGCTCGAGCGTGCGGTGCGCTCGATCCGCCAGGGCAAGCTGCCCGACGCGGACGCGCCGGAGGAACGCGGCGCCGAGGTGACGCTGAACGTGCCGGCGCTGATCCCCGACGACTACCTGCCCGACGTGCACACGCGCCTGACGCTGTACAAGCGCATCAGCTCGGCGCGCTCGGCCGAGGAACTGCGCGAGCTGCAGGTGGAGATGATCGACCGCTTCGGCCTGCTGCCGGACGCGGCCAAGCACCTGTTCGCCACCGCCGAGCTCAAGCTGCAGGCCACCGGCCTGGGCATCCGCAAGCTCGACCTCGGCCCCGGCGGCGGCCGCGTGCAGTTCGTCGAGAAGCCCAATGTCGATCCGATGGCGATCATCCGCATGATCCAGGGCCAGCCCAAGCTCTACCAGATGGACGGCCCGGACAAGCTGCGGGTCAAGCTCGACCTGCCGGACGCGGCCTCGCGCTTCAACGCCGCGCGCGGAATCCTGACCGCGCTGCGGCCGACCGCCTAGCGTCGCGCCGGCCATGCCCCATGGCCGGCGGCGTTGTCCTATAGTCCGCTCCATGCCACATGCCCGCATCCGCATCGCCGCCGCCGCGCTGTGCCTGTTCGCGCCCCTGGCCTGGGCCTGCGATCCGGCGGCGTTCGATTTCGACGCCTACCTGAAGGACGCCGACCGCGATGGCGACGGCCATCTGCAGCTGCCCGAACTGCTGGCCGCGCCGTCGGGCCTGGAGGACGCCGGGTATGGCACCACGCTGGACGTGGCGGTGAACACCCGCGCGGCCTTCGACGCGCTGGATACGAACCGGGACGGGCGCCTGTCCTCGGAGGAGCTCTGGCAATGGGGCGAGCACACGCACAACGGCTGCGCCGGATGGAATTCGCGCTAGGGGGCCAAGGCCTGAGCAGACGTTGCGGGATTGGCGGCGACCCCCGAATATCCGCGGCATGCCCTCCGTCAAGCCAGACGCCACTGTCGCGATCAACGGTCCCCCGGGCGTTTCGGTGGTCCGTTATGCGCTGCGTTTCGGCGCCGCCTATCTTACGCTGTGGGTGAGCATCTTCCTGCTGCTGGCGGACGGCAAGAACCACGCCGACATCGCCTGGTGGCTGCTGTTCGGCCCGAGCGTGCTCAGCGCGTTGTACCCCAGCTACTGCTTCGTCCGCGAACAGGGGCGAATGCCGTCGCAGTCGCCCGCGTTTGCGCGCGTCCCATCCGCCAGCCCGGCGACGCCGCGCTTCTTCGGTACCGAAAGCCATCGCCTCGCCCTCGGCTCAACGGTCGCCTGCCTGCCGACGTGGCTGCTCGGGCTGGGCCTCTTCATTCTGGCCATGCTGCAATGGCCGGATCACCAGGACATCGGCCTGCGCGATATCGGCAAGATGATCCGCAGCGAACCCGATTTCGTGCCGATCGTCACCACCGCTTTCCTGTTCGGCGGCATTTTGCATTACGTCGTCCTGCGGGCGGTCTACAAGCTGCTGTGCGCACTGCTGGTCGCGCTCGGATGCGGCAAACCGCGCGACACGGACGAGCCGCCCTCCTCCCGCACGGCCGCCTAGCTCCTCAAGCGCTCATTCCTGCGACCGCTTGGTCGGCTCCTTCGCCTCGATGGCGAAATCGGCGATGCGCCACAGGTACAGGCTGGCGTAGGTGCGGTACGGGCCCCAGCGCTCGCCGCGCTCGGCCAGTTCCTTCGGCGTGGGCATGGCCTCCAGCCTGTCCACGGCCTGCGCGCCCTTGCGGATGCCCAGGTCGTCCACCGGCAGCACGTCGGGACGGCCGAGGCGGAACATCAGCATCATCTCCACCGTCCAGCGGCCGATGCCGCGGATCGGCACCAGCGCGGCGACGATGTCGTCGTGGTGCATGGTCGACATGCGGCGCAGGTCGGGGATCTCGCCGCGCGATTCGCGCAGCGCCAGGTCGCGCAGGGCCAGCGACTTGTTGCCCGACACGCCGCAGCCGCGCAGGCCGGCGTCGTCGATGCGGCCGAGCGTGTCGCAATGGAAGCGGTCGCTGCCGATCGCCGCCTCCACCCGCGAGACGATCGTCGAGGCGGCCTTGCCGCTGAGCTGCTGGTAGAGGATCGCCCGCGCCAGCGCGTCGACCGGATCGAAGGACTTGCGCCAGCGCGGATCGGGGGCGATGGCGCCCAGGCGCTTCATCCAGGTGCCGAGCTTGCGGTCGCGCCTGCTCAGATGGGCGAAGGCCGCGTCGGTGTCGAATCCCCTGGCGTGTCGTGGCATGACGTCGGTTCCGTGATGAGGGCGGGCGCGCCCGCCGCGAGCATGACCGGCATAGCGGTCGATATCCGCCCTATTTTCGCAGCGCGTCCATCGCATAGAGCAGCCAGGCCAGGATCAGCAGGCTGCCGCCCGCGGGCGCGGTGCGCGCGTGCACGCCGGCGAGCTCGGCCAGGACCAGCGCCCCGGAAAACAGCAGCGTGCCGCACAGCAGCCCCGCCAGGGCGATCACGGCCAGCCCGCGCACGGATGCGCGCGCCAGCGCGGCCAGCGCCACGCCGTGGCCGAAGGCGAAGATCGCCGCCGTCTGCAGCCGCGCCTGCGCCGCGCCCTCCGCGCCGTGCGCGGCATAGGCCGACAGCGCCACTGCGGCCGCGGCCAGCAAGGCGCCGGCGCACGCCAGCCAGCGCACGCCTGCGTTCCGCTCGCGCATGTTTTCCTCCTCCCGAAACGCGGCGCGCCGCATCACGGGATGCGGCGCGCCGGTGGAACCTCATGACTGGACGAAGGCTTACTTCAGCGTCCAGTAGACCTCGTACTCGCCCTCGGCGCTGAACGCCTTGTCGATGCCGTTCTTGTAGACCTCGTACGGACGGTCGGTGACCTCGTAGCCCTGGGTCAGCGTCCACGCGCGCAGCGCGTTGCGGACGTTGTCCAGCTCGGCCATGAAGCCGGTGTAGTAGGCGACTGCGACGCGGCCGGGCTTGGTCTGCACGTACTCGACCGGGGCGCCGGCCGGAATCTTGACCTCCAGCTTCTCGCCGGCGGCGGCGACCGTGCTCAGGCTGTCGGGCTTGGGCGCGGCTTCGGCCTCGTCGGTCTTGGCGGCGTCGGCGGCGGGCTTCTCTTCGGCCTTTTCCTCGTCGGCCTTGGGCTTCTCGCCGCTGCCGGCCTTGCGCACGGGCTGCACGACGTCGAAGGTGTAGTTCTCGCGGCCGAGCTCGGTGGAGATGATGCGCATCGGACCGGCGGCGACCAGGCCGTTGGCGTCCATGGTGCGCTTGATCCATTCCACGTTCGACTTCATCGAAGTCTTGATCTTCTCGTTGTTGCGCT
Source organism: Luteimonas aquatica (assembly GCF_022662575.1). Taxonomy (GTDB): domain Bacteria; phylum Pseudomonadota; class Gammaproteobacteria; order Xanthomonadales; family Xanthomonadaceae; genus Luteimonas; species Luteimonas aquatica. The sequence goes on from NZ_JALBFU010000001.1 coordinate 1,067,169, forward strand.
CGATCGAGCCGGCCTTCACCACCAGCAAATCCTCGGCCGGGCGCTCGACCACCTGCATGCCGCGCATCTTCGTGCCCGGCACCGCCCAGTCGACGTTCGGCACGGTGGCCAGCATGTTGGTCAGGCGCGACAGGCCGAGCTTCATGTCGTCGCCGACATGGCGCTTGACGTACAGACCGGCATAGCGGCCGAACAGGTTCCAGCCGTACTTGACGTCGTAGGCCTGGGTGATCTCGATGTTGCGCTTCACCGCGCCCTGGCCGGTCGGCTTCAGGGTGAAGGTCATCGTCTTGTCGTGGCCGCGCTGCGGGTTATCCACGGCGTACTTGACGCTCTTGCCCGGCACGGACTCGACGATCTCCCAGCTGCCGTCGCCGACCTGGTTCACGTCGGAGGTGTAGCTCAGCTTGGCGCCGACGCCGGAGGTGGGGCCCGACAGCTCGGTCTTCAGGCGCGGGTCGCGCAGGAACAGCGGATTCCAATCCTTGAAGCGTCGCAGGCTGTTGATCGTGTCGTACACGATCGTCATCTTGCGATTGGTTTCGACGCTCTCGCTCAATTGACGCTCGGACGGCAGGACAAGGCCGACGATCAGCATCAGGGCGGCAACGATCGCGAACGAAATCAGAATCTCGATGAGGCGGGTCATTCAGGGTTCTCCAGGACCAAGACCGGCTGGGGCCGGGCGCAGAACGACAATCGTAGCAATTCAGGGGGCGGGGGGCGAGATGCGGCCGGCCGGCGGCGCGCGGGCCCGGCGCATCGGCGGATTTCGCCGATATGGACGGCATCCGGCCGCATTCGGCGCCGTTCCGGCCCCTTCCGCGCGCCATGCCGACCGGCGAACGCCCGCCGCGCTGCGGCGGGCCGGGCATCCTTTCGCCTCAGACCAGTTGCAGTTCGAAGGCCTTGAGGACGGCCCGCGTGCGGTCGCGCACGCCGAGCTTGGAAAGGATGTTGGACACGTGGTTCTTGATCGTGCCCTCGGCCACCCCGAGCGAATTGGCGATCTCCTTGTTGGAGAAGCCGCTGGCCATCAGCCGCAGGATCTCGGTCTCGCGGTCGGTGAGCGGATCGGGGCGGTCCAGGCTGACGAAATCGTTGCGCATGTGCTCCAGCCCCGAGAGCAGGCGCTGCGTCACCGCCGGCTGGACCAGCGATCCGCCCTCGGCCACGGTGCGGATCGCGCCCACCAGCTGCTCCAGCGACACGTCCTTGAGCAGATAGCCCTTGGCGCCCGCCTTGAGCCCCGCCAGCACCAGCTGGTCGTCGTCGAAGGTGGTGAGGATGATGGTCGGCGGCAATGCGTTCACGCGCGCCAGCGCCTGCAGCGCCTCCAGGCCGGACATCGCCGGCATGCGCATGTCCATCAGCACCACGTCGGGCTTGACCTGCGGGATCAGTTCGACCGCCTGCCGCCCGTCGCCGGCCTCGGCGACCACCTCGATGCCGCCGTCGAGCGCCAGGAGCGAGCGGATGCCCTGCCGCACCAGCGTTTGATCGTCGACCAGACACACACGGATCATGCTCATGACTCCTTGAAAAAACCTTTCGGGAAGCCTGCCCGCGCGCCGGCCCGGCAAGTCGGGAGCGTGCGCGCGGCGATCTTCATGACGCCGCCCCCACGGGGTTCGGCGCCACGGCCGGCTCGGGGGCCGGCGGCTCGGCCGGGACCGGGGTGCCCGGCTCCAGCGGCAGGCGCAAGCGCAGGACGAAGCCCTGGCCGGCGGACGTTTCGGTTTCCAGCTCGCCGCCGTACTCGGCCAGGCGCTCGCGGATGCCGCGCAGGCCATTGCCGGCCACGGCGTCCTCGGCGCCGCGGCCGTCGTCGCGGGCGTGCAGGCGGATGGCGTGGCCGTCCCAGCTGTAGCGCAGGCGCAGGATCCGCGCCTGGGCGTGGCGGACGGCGTTGGTGATGATCTCCTGCGTGCAGCGCAGCAGCACGTGCGCGCGCTCGGGATCGTCGATCAGGAACGGCCGCGGCATGGCCATGTCGATGCTCAGGCCCGGGACGTTGTCGGCCAGCGGCAGCAGGGTCGCGGCCATGTCGATGGCGTCGTTGTCGCGGATCTGGCTGACCGCCTCGCGCACGTCGCTGAGCAGCAGGCGCGCCAGCGTGTGCGCCTGGTCGATGTGCTCGTGCGCCTGGCCCTCGGTGAGGTGGCTGGCGACCTCCAGGTTCAGGCTCAGCGCGGTGAGGTGGTGGCCGAGCAGGTCGTGCAGCTCGCGCGAGATGCGGGTGCGTTCGTTGACGCGCGCGCTCTCGGCCAGCAGCGCGCGCGTGGCGCGCAGCTCCGAGTTGAGGCGGCGCTGCTCCTCGCGCGCCAGCGACTGCTGCCGCGCCACCAGGCTGGTGACGAAGATGAAGACGCAGAAGCCGGCGTAGAGGATCGACTGCAGCACGGCCTCGGTCCAGGAGAAGCCGATGCCGCGGAACAGCGGCATCACCACCAGCTGGCTCAGGATCAGCCAGGCGATGCCGACCGCGACCGGCAGCAGCCAGGGCAGCACGCAGGCCACCACCATGAGCAGGATGCTGCCCAGGCCGCTGTTGCTGTAGTAGCCCACGCCCACGGCGCTGACAATCAGCAGCACCAGCACCAGGTAGTCGAAGATGCCGACGCGGCGCGTGCCCAGGCTCTGCGTCAGCCAGGCGTAGCTCGCGCCGAACAGGATCCAGGCCAGCCAGGCGCGCCAGATCGAGACGAAGCCCTCGAGGCCGGCCTGGCTCAGGTCGACGGCCGGGTCGACCGGCTGCGAGAGCACCAGCAGCGGCACGCCCACCGCGCCCCAGGTGAACAGGCCGGCATAGCGCAGCAGGCGGCGGTGGTCCAGACGGGCGAACATCCTGCCATGGTAGGCGCAATCGCGCAGTGACGACCCCACCGAAAGTCATGCTGCTTTACGAGTTTGGAACAATTCAGGGGCTTGCGGCGGGGGCCGGGACGTGGGCGGGTTGCCGGGGCGTGGCGGTGCCTGCGCCGAGCGCGATCCTCGTTCGCTATTTTTTCGTTGCCGTGCGTGGCGCGATGTTTCGGCTACGGAGCGTCCGGGCCCCTCGCCGCACTGGCGGTGCGGCTCGAGATCCGTGGCCGGGTGGGCGAAGCCCTCGCCGCGCTGACGGCGCGGCTCGATGCCGGGGCGGCGCGGCATGCCGCGCCAAGCGCGATCCTCGTTCGCTATTTTTTCGTTGCCGTCCTTGGCGCCATGTTTCGGCTCCGGAACGTCCGGCCCCCTCGGCGTACTGGCGGTGCGGCTCGAGATCCGTGGCCGGGCGGGCGAAGCCCTCGCCGCGCTGACGGGGCGGCGCGGCATGCCGCGCCAAGCGCGATCCTTGTTCGCTATTTTTTCGTTGCCGTCCATGGCGCGATGTTTCGGCTCCGGAACGTCCGGCCCGGCCATCCGTGGCCGGGCGTTCGCCGGGGCGGCGCGGCATGCCGCGCCAAGCTCGCCCCGGCTCACCCATATGCGATAATCCCTGTCCGGTTGCGCGATGCCTGCATGCGCGGCCGCACCAGGACGTTTTGACGTAGCGAGGAACCTTGGAATGTCGATTGTCATCCGCGACGTGCGCGAGCACGAGCTGGATTCCATCCTTGCCCTGAACAATGCCGCCGGCCCCGTGATCCTGCCGCTCGATGCCGCCCGGCTGCGCCGGTTCTTCCACACGGCCGAGTATTTCCGCGTCGCCGAGCGCGACGGACTGATGGCCGGCTTCCTGGTCGGGTTCGGACCCGATTCCGGCCACGACAGCAGCAACTTCCGCTGGTTCCGGGAGCGCCACGAGCGCTTCTTCTATATCGACCGCATCGTGGTCGCCAGCCGCCGTCGCGGCGGCGGCGTCGGCCGCGCCTTCTACGCCGACGTGCAGAGCTACGCCGAGCTGCGCTATCCCCTGCTCGCCTGCGAGGTCTTCATCGAGCACGACAGCGATCCGGCGCGCGTGTTCCACGGCAGCTTCGGTTTCCAGGAAATCGGCCAGCACGTGATGCCGGAGAACGCCGTGCGCGCCTCCATGCTGATGAAGGAGCTGTGCAGCTACGCCTGGGTGCGCGAGCACTACGGCGACGCCCTGCCCAACGCCTCCTGGCTCACCCGCCCGCGCGACCTGTCGCAGGCACCGCGCGCGACGGGGACCTGAACATGGCGGCCAGCCCCCCTTCCCCGATTCCCAGCTACGAGCTCGCCGGCGAACTGAAGATCGGCCAGGTTGGCATCGCCAACCTGCGCGTGCGCACGCTCGACGTGGCGCAGCTGGCGCAGGAAATGCGCGAGCGCGTGGCCCGCGCGCCGAAGCTGTTCGCCCGGGCGGCGGTGATCGTCGACTTCGGCGGCCTGCCCGGCACCCCGGACGCGGCCACCGCCCGCGCCCTGCTCGAGGGCCTGAAGGAGGCCGGCGTGCTGCCGGTCGCCCTGGCCTACGGCAGCAACGACAACGAGAAGCTCGCCGTGGAGCTCGGCCTGCCGCTGCTGGCCAAGTTCCGCGCCCAGTACGAATCCCAGGCCTCCGAGGCCCCCGCGCGCCCGGCCCCGGCGCCGGCAACGGCCGCCGAGCCGGTCCCGCCGGCCCGCTCCGCCGCGCCCGCCCCGGCCCCGCCAGCGGGGCCCGGCGGCGAACCGGGCATGATCCAGACCAGCCCGGTGCGCTCGGGCCAGCAGGTCTACGCCGACAACCGCGACCTGACCGTGCTGACCACGGTCGGCGCCGGCGCCGAGGTGATCGCCGACGGCTCGGTGCACATCTACGGCGCCCTGCGCGGGCGCGCCCTGGCCGGCGCCCAGGGCAACGAGAAGGCCCGCATCTTCTGCCGCGAGTTCCACGCCGAGCTGGTCGCGGTCGCCGGGCACTACAAGGTGCTGGACGAAATCCCCAAGGACCTGCACGGCAAGGCGGTGCAGGTCTGGCTGGACAATGAAGAACTCAAGATAGCCGCTTTGTCATAATGCGGGGCACTGCGCGCGGGACCGCACGTCCCGGCGCGAACCCCTCGAACGGCAGCGGCGCCTCGATCAACAGGAGATAGGGCTTTGGCAGAAATCATCGTAGTCACGTCCGGCAAGGGCGGCGTCGGCAAGACCACCACCAGCGCCAGCCTGGCCAGCGGACTCGCGCGCCATGGCAAGAAGGTCGCGGTCATCGACTTCGACGTCGGCCTGCGCAACCTCGACCTGATCATGGGCTGCGAGCGGCGCGTGGTGTACGACTTCGTCAACGTCACCCAGGGCGAGGCCTCGCTGAAGCAGGCGCTGATCAAGGACAAGCGCTTCGAGAACCTGTACATCCTGGCGGCCTCGCAGACCCGCGACAAGGACGCGCTGACCAAGGAGGGCGTGGAGAAGGTGTTGAAGGAACTGGCCGACGAGGGCTTCGACTTCATCGTCTGCGACTCCCCGGCCGGCATCGAGAAGGGCGCTTTCCTGGCCATGTACTTCGCCGACCAGGCGATCGTGGTGGTGAACCCGGAAGTCTCCAGCGTGCGCGACTCCGACCGCATCCTCGGCCTGCTCGACTCCAAGACCCGCAAGGCCGAGGCCGGCGAGTCGCCCAAGGCCAACCTGCTGCTCACGCGCTACAACCCCGAGCGCGTGGAGAACGGCGAGATGCTCTCGGTCAAGGACGTGGAGGAAGTGCTGGGCCTGAAGACGATCGGGGTGATCCCCGAATCCGGCGACGTGCTCAATGCCTCCAACAAGGGCGAGCCGGTGATCCTCGACCCGGCGTCCAACGCCGGCCAGGCCTACGACGACGCCGTCGCCCGCCTGCTCGGCGAAAACCGCCCGATGCGCTTCACCCAGTACGAGAAGAAGGGCTTCTTCAGCAAGCTCTTCGGGGGTTGAGCATGGGACTGTTCGACTTCCTCAAGACCAAGAAGAACACCGCGACCATCGCCAAGGAGCGCCTGCGCATCATCGTCGCGCAGGAACGCACGCGCCGCGGCGGCCCCGACTACCTGCCGCTGCTGCAGCGCGAACTGCTGGAAGTGATCCGCAAGTACGTCAGCATCGACGTCGACGCGGTCAAGGTCGACCTGGTCAAGGAGGGCGAGCACGACGTGCTCGACATCTCGGTGGCGCTTCCGGACGAGCGCGTCCCGGCCTCCCCGTAAGCCGGCCGGCGGCGCCTTTTCCGACCTTCGGTGCGGCCACCGCCCCTCGGCCGCGCCGCCGCCTCGCCAGAATCCGCGCATATCGCATGCGAACCCCGACGCATCCCGCTCCGAATCCGCATGCCTCCGGCGCGGACATTGCCGGCCCGGCCGCCGCGGACCCGGATGCCCGCGAGGTGCTGCGCCTGCGCGACATCACCGTCGCGTCCGCGCGGGCGCTGCTCGCGCGGCATGGCCTGCAGCTGCAACAGGTCGCCGCCGATGCGCCCATCCCCGGCAGCTATTGGGGCGATCCCGAGGCCGGCGTGATCGGCGCCACCGTGTACGCGCGCGAGGACACGCCCGTGCATTCGCTGCTGCACGAGGCCTGCCACCTGATCGTGCTGCCGGCGCCGCGGCGCGCCGCGGTGCATACCGACGCCACCGACTCGGTCGAGGAAGAGGACGCCACCTGCTATCTGCAGATCGTGCTCGCCGACGCCCTGCCCGGCGTCGGCAGCGCGCGGCTGATGCGCGACATGGACGCCTGGGGATATTCCTTCCGCCTGGGCTCGACCCGCGCCTGGTTCGAACAGGACGCCGAGGACGCCCGGCTGTGGCTGCAGCGGCGCGACCTGCTGCCGCCGCCGGCCGATACCGCGCTAGCCTAGCCGCCCGCCGGCCCTTCGCCGCCGCGCGCCAGCGCGCGTCCCAGATCGAGGGTGACCCGCGTGCCCCGCTCGGCGCGCGGCGCGATCCGCAGGTGCCAGCCCAGGTGCTCGCACAGCCGCGCGATCAGTTCCAGGCCGATGCCGCTGCCCTCGCGTCCGCCGCCGCGCGCCATGCGCGCGTAGATCGCGCTGATCTCCTCGGGCGTCATGCCGTGCCCGGGATCGTCGATCACCACCACCGCGCCGGGCAGCAGCGCGATCGCCACGCTGCCGCGGTCGCTGTTCTCGATGGCGTTGCGCAGCAGGTTGCCCACGGCCGCCTGCACGATCGCCAGCGGCGCGATCACCTCGCACGGCGGCAGCGGCGCCAGTTCCAGCGTCAGGTTCTTGTCCGCGCACAGGTGGCGATGGTCCTCGACGATCTCCGGGAGCAGCTGGTCCAGGCGGAAGCGGTCGCTGCTGCGCGCCAGGCGCTGCGGGTCCTTCGCGAGCACCAGCAGCAGGGAGATCAGCTGCTCCACGCCGCGCGCGGTGTGCAGGATGCGCTGCAGCTGCTGGCGGGTGGCCGCCGGCGCGCCGGCCTGGCCGGGTGCCAGCTGCTCCAGCGCGATTTCGCTGGCGCCGGCGATCACCGCGATCGGCGTGCGCAGCTCGTGGCTGGCGCTGTCGATGAAGGCGCGCTCGCGCTCGACGAAGCGCGCATTGCGCTCGACGTAGCCGTTGACCGCGTCGGCGATCACCACCAGCTCGGAACTGGCGCGCCGGCCGGGGGCGATGCGCTGCGCGGGGCGATCGGGCTGCAGCGCCGCGATGTCCGAGGCGAGCGTGGCCAGCGGCTTGGTCATGCGGCGCAACCCCCAGGCGACGAGGATGCCCGCCACCAGCAGACCGCCCAGCGCCGAGCCCACCATCAGCGTGGTCAGGTGGCGCTCCTCGTCCTCGAAGCCGGTGATGTCCAGCGCGACCACGAAGCGCCGGCCTTCCACGTCCTTGACCAGCACCACGCGCTCGCGGCCGTCGACCTTGATCTCGTCGTGCAAGCCGGGCGCCAGCCCGGCGATGCGCGGCGGCAACGCCCTCGGTTCGGCGCTGTCGTAGAGCGTGACATCCTCCGTGTCGCGCCAGTGGTAGTCCGGATCCTCGCGGTGCCGGGCGAGGTAATGGTCCAGTTCCGACTGCAGCAGCGAGCGCCACAACAGTCTTTCCGCGCGCTCGTTGACGGTGTTGCCGTGGTAGACCACCGCCAGCGACAGCAGCAGCATGTAGACGATCACGCCGACGGTGATGCGCAGCTGCAGGCTCGCCCTACGCACCGCCGGCCTCCCCCGCGCCGCCCGGCGCCAGCCGGTAGCCGACCCGCGGCAGGGTCTGGATCAGTTTCGCCTCGAACGGCCCGTCGACGCTGCGCCGCAGCTCGTAGATGTGGGAACGCAGCATGTCGCGGTCGGGCGGATCGTCGCCCCAGAGCGCGTATTCGAGCTGTTCGCGCGTCACCACCGCCGGGCTCGCCTTCATCAGCGTCTCCAGCAGCTTGCGACAGGCCGGGTACAGGTGCAGCGGCCGGCCGGCGCGCGTGGCCTCGAGCGTGGCCAGGTCGAGCCGCAGGTCGTCGACTTCCAGCGTGCGGCTGCGGCCGCGCCCGAGCGCGCGCGCGACCAGCGCCTCCAGCCGCACCTCCAGTTCGGGGAGCGCGAAAGGCTTGGTCAGGTAGTCGTCGGCGCCGGCGCGGAAACCGGCGATCTTGTCGGGCAGTTCGTCGCGCGCGGTGAGCATCAGCACCGGCAGGCCGCTGCCGTGCTCGTCGCGCAGGCGGCGCAGGACCTCCTGGCCGTCGATGCGCGGCAGCATCCAGTCCAGGATCGCCGCATCGTAGGCCTGGGTGACCGCCAGGTGCAGGCCGGTCACGCCGTCGGGCGCGGCGTCGAGGGTATGCCCGCGCGCCTCGAAGTAGTCGAACAGGTTGGCGACCAGGTTCTTGTTATCTTCAACGACCAGCAGCCGCATGGCAGGGCACCTCCCGACCGGCCCGCGGCCGTCCTTCCCGAGCCCGCGTACTGTGCATGGCGCATGTCGAAAAAACGTGGGAGGCCATGTTCGCACACCGCCGACTGAATGCCCGGTGTCCGCGGCCCGCGCGCATCCGGATTTAACGCCCGGGCAACGCCGTTCCGACCGCTCTCCGACAGCGCCGGCCACACCATGCCGCCGCGTCGAAGCCGGTGACAGAGTCCGCGAGCGTGTCCGAACCCATCCCTTCCTTGCCGAGCGCGAGGTCCCTTCCCCTGCTGCCGGCGGCACGGTACCGCGGCATCGCCGGCGCGGCGCCGGCCTGGCAGCCGCCGGCCTGGTTCGTCCCGCAACTGTTGCTGCCCCTGGCCGCGTTCGTGGCCGCCAATGTCGTGCTGCTCGGCCTGGGCGGCGACCGCTGGCTGGCCGACCGCCTGTTCGCCTGGCAGGGCCATCGCTGGGCGCTGCAGGACGCCATGCTCACCTCCGGCATCATCCATGAGGGCGGCAAGCGCCTGAGCGCCCTGGCATGGATCGGGGTACTGGCCTGCCTGGCAGCCGTCTGGCGCAGGCCGGACCGGACGCGCCTGCGCCGCCCGCTGGCCTGCCTGGCGCTGTCGGTGCTGCTTTCCACGCTGCTGGTCTCCGTGCTCAAGCACCGGCTGCAAGTCGACTGCCCCTGGGACCTGGCCGCCTACGGCGGCACGCGCCCCTATCTCGGCCTCTTCGAGGCGCGTCCGGCCTGGCTGCATGCCAGCGGCTGCTTCCCCGCCGGCCATGCCAGCGCCGGCTATGCTTGGGTCGCGCTGTATTTCTTCTTCCTGAGCACGCGCCGCGACTGGCGCTGGTACGGCCTGGGCATCGGCCTCGCCGCCGGACTGGTGTTCGGCGTCTCGCAGCAGTTGCGCGGCGCGCACTTCCTCTCCCACGACGTCTGGTCGCTGATGCTGTGCTGGCTGGTGGCGCTGCTGCTGCACCGGGCGAGCATCCGCTGGTCGCTGGCGCGCGCGGCGCTGGCCGCGCGGCGCAACGCCCTGGCCGCATCGTCCGCCGGGGCCGGCCGGAGCGTGGCGCGATGAATGCCCTGCCCCGCCAGGCGCCGGCGCGGCAATGGTCCCTGCCGGGCTGGATCGCGCTGCGCCCCACGCTGAGCCTGGAAGTGCTGGCGATGCTGGCCAGCGCGTTCTTCCTGGCCTGCTACAACATCGCCTTCTGGCGCGCGATCGTCGTCCAGCTCGATGCCTCCTGGCGCCTGATCGCCGCGCTGGTGGTGCTGATCTGGGCGCTGCAGGCCTTCCTGCTGGGGCTGGCGTTCACGCGCTGGACCGCCAAGCCGGTGCTGACCGTGCTGCTGCTGGTCAGCGCCTGCGCCGCCTATTACATGACCGCCTACAACATCTACCTCGACGCGGACATGATCCGCAACGTGGTGCACACCGAAACCCGAGAGGCGGGCGAGCTGATCGTGCCGGGGCTGCTGCCCTACCTGTTGCTGCTCGGCGTCGCGCCCACGCTGCTGCTGTGGCGGCTGCGGTTCGCCAGGCGGACATGGACGCGCGCGCTGGCGGTGCGCGCCGGGTTCCTGGCGGCCATGCTGCTGGTCGGCGCCGCCGGCGCGATGTTCGCGTTCAAGGACCTGTCCGCGCTGATCCGCAACCAGCGCGAGGTGCGTTACCTGGTCACGCCTTCCAACTACATCGTCTCCCTGGCCAGGGTGCTGGCCACCGACGAGCAGCAGGCGCACGCCCCGCTGCAACCGATCGGCGAGGACGCGATGCAGGCGCCGCGCCTGCCCGGCGGCAAGCCGCGCCTGCTGGTCTTCGTGCTCGGGGAAACCGCGCGCGCCGCCAACTGGGGACTCAACGGCTACGCGCGGCAGACCACGCCGGAGCTGGCCGCGCTGCCGGACCTGATCAATTTCCCGCGCACCGATTCCTGCGGCACCAGCACCGAAGTCTCGGTGCCCTGCCTGTTCTCGCCCTGGGGCCGCCACGACTACGACGAGAACACGATCCGCCGCCACCAGTCCCTGCTGCACGTGCTGCAGCGCGCCGGCGTGGACACGCTCTGGCGCGACAACCAGACCGGCTGCAAGGGCGTGTGCGACGGCCTGCCGTTCGAGTCGGTCGCCGACGCCAAGGACCCGCAGCTGTGCAACGGCAAGCGCTGCTTCGACGAGATCCTGCTGCAGGGCCTGGCCGCGCGCATCGCGCCGGACGGCCGCGACCGCATCGTGGTGCTGCACGGGCTGGGCAACCACGGCCCGGCGTACTTCCAGCGCTACCCGCAGCGGTTCCGCCGCTTCGTGCCCACCTGCGACACCGACGAACTCGGCGACTGCTCGCGCGAGCAGATCGTCAACAGCTACGACAATGCCCTGCTGTACACGGACCACTTCATCGACCAGACGATCGCATTCCTGAGGAAACAGGAGGCCTACGACACCGCGCTGATCTACGTCTCCGACCACGGCGAGTCGCTCGGCGAGAAGGGGCTGTTCCTGCACGGCGTGCCCTACGCGATCGCGCCGCAGGAGCAGACCCACGTGCCGATGGCGATGTGGTTCTCGCCGGGGTTCGCGCGGGCAGACGGCCTCGACCTCGCCTGCCTGCGCGCAGCGGCGGCCGCGCCCGCCAGCCACGACAATCTGTTCCCGTCGATCCTCGGCCTGATGGACGTACGCACGCGCCTGTACGACGCCAGCCTCGACCTGTTCCGTTCGTGCCGCAGGGCACCGGGCGCGCCTGGCGCGACGGCGACAGCCAGGTGAATCGCACGGCCCGCATTCCCGCGCCGCCGCGCGGGGCGAACGCCGAAGGCGCCGCCAAGGTTCCGGCGGTCACGCTGGGGTTCTGGGTCATCAAGATCGTCGCGACGACACTCGGCGAAACCGGCGGCGACTCGGTTTCGATGGCACTGGGCCTGGGCTATCTCGTCTCCACCGCCATCTTCATGGCGATCTTCCTGGTCGCGGTCAACGCGCAGATCGCGACCACGTCCTACCGCGCCGGATTCTATTGGGCCGCGATCGTGGCCTCGACCACCGTCGGAACCACGCTGGCGGATTTCGTCGACCGTTCGCTCGGCATCGGGTATCCCGGCGGAACGCTCGTCGTCCTGGCGCTGCTCGGCCTGTCGCTCGCGGCATGGCACCGCTCGCTGGGCTCGATCGATCCGGGCACGGTCGCAACGCCGAAATCCGAAGCGTTCTACTGGCTGACGATCATGCTGTCGCAGACGCTTGGCACCGCGCTCGGCGACTGGACCGCCGGCATCCCGGGCCTGGGCTATCTCGGCGGGGCCGCGATCTTCGGCGGCGCGCTGGCGCTGATCGCGACAGCGGCGCTGTGGACAAAGCTGCCGCGTACCGCCCTGTTCTGGGCGGCGTTCGTGCTGACGCGGCCGCTCGGCGCCGTGGTCGGCGATTTTCTCGACAAGCCGGTCGCCAAGGGCGGCCTGGAACTGGGCCTGTATCCCGCCACCACGACGCTGCTCATCGCGATCGTGGTCCTGGTCGCGCTGATCCCACAGCGCGCGGCGGCGCGCGCGCACTGATGCTGCAACCGCATAGCGCCGCATGCGCCGCACGTCACGGGCGCAGGCCGCAGAATCCCGACGCAATGTCATGATGTCCGGTTAGACTCGGCGCCTAGTCTCCCGAAAGGCACCGCCCATGGTTTCCGAGCAACGGCGTCATTTCCTGAAACTGGCGGCGACTTCGGCCGGTGCCGCGGCCGGCATGCACCTGCTGCCGCAGGTGATCCGCGATGCGCTGGCGGTGCCCGCCGCGCGCGTCACCGGCACGCTCAACGACGTGCAGCACGTGGTGATCCTGATGCAGGAGAACCGCTCCTTCGACCACTACTTCGGGGCGCTGCGCGGCGTGCGCGGCTTCGGCGATCCGCGCCCGATCCCGCTGCCCGGCGGCAAGAGCGTCTGGGAACAGCCCAACCGCATCGGCAGCAAGAGCACCACGCTGCCGTTCCGCCTGGACACCGACAAGACCGCGGCGCAGTGCCTGGCCGACATCGACCACAGCTGGAAGGGATCGCATGCGCTGTGGAAGAACTACGACGCCTGGATCCAGGTCAAGGGCAAGTTCTGCATGGGGCACTTCACCCGCGCCGACCTGCCGTTCTACTACGCCCTGGCCGACGCGTTCACGATCTGCGACGCCTACTACTGCTCGCACCACGGCCCCACCAACCCCAACCGCATGCACCTGTTCACCGGCACCAGCGGCATGACCGTCGGCGACTACGGTCCGCAAGCCGTCAACAACGCCGACGACGGCAACTGGACCGGGGACATGGGCAAGGACAACCCGGACTTCGCCGGCCACGCCTGGTCCACCTACGCCGAGCGCCTGCAGGCGGCCGGCGTGGCCTGGAAGGTGTACCAGGAGTACGACAACTACGGCGACAACTCGCTCGCCTACTTCAGGAACTTCCGCAAGCTCGACACCGCCTCCGAACTCTACCGGCGCGGCCGCGCCGTGGTGCCCGGGTCCAACGCCGGCAACAAGGACACCTCACGCGGCGAACACCTGATCGCCGCCTTCGCCGAGGACGTGCGCAACGGCACGCTGCCGGCGGTGTCCTGGATCGTGCCCTCGTACATCATGAGCGAGCATCCGGCGGCCACGCCCGCCTACGGCGAATCGCTGACCGCGCGGCTGCTGGAGACGCTGGCCGCCCATCCCGAGGTCTGGTCGAAGACGGTGTTCATCGTCAACTACGATGAGAACGGCGGCTTCTTCGACCATGCCGCGCCGCACCTGCCGGCGATCGACCGCAACCTCGGCCTGAGCACCGTCGACACCGCCACCGAGAACTACAAGGGCGTGCCGGTCGGCCTGGGCGTACGCGTGCCGATGCTGGTGATCTCGCCCTGGAGCAAGGGCGGCTGGGTCAACTCGCAGGTGTTCGACCACACGTCGGTGCTGCGCCTGCTCGAGCAGCGCTTCGGCGTGGTCGAGCCGAACATCAGCGCCTGGCGGCGCGCGGTGTGCGGCGATCTCACCTCGGCGCTGGAATTCGCCGATCCCGACAGCGCCTGGCCCGCCCTGCCGGACACCAGCGGCCACATCGGCAACGCCGACGCCAGCTGCGCGCTCGATCCGCCGCGCGTGCCCAGCAAGCAGGCCATGCCGCGCCAGGAGCCCGGACGCCGCCCCGCCTGCGCCCTGCCCTACGCGCTGCACGTGCATGGCCGCGTCGACGTGGCGGCCGGCAAGTACTGGCTCGATTTCGTCAACGACGGCGCCGGCGGCGCCGGCTTCAACGTCTATTCGCACAATCGCGGCGACGGCCCCTGGTTCTACACCGTGGAAGCCGGCAAGCGGCTGTCCGACTACTGGAGCGCGGCCGCGGTCACCGCCGGCAAGTACGACCTGCGCGCCTTCGGCCCGAACGGTTTCCTGCGCGAATTCAAGGGCGACGTGGCGCTGGCCGGCGCCGGCAAGGCGCAGCCGGAAGTGGAAGCGGCCTACGATCCGGCCGGCGGCGTCCTGCGCCTGCGGCTGCGCAACCAGGGCGCCGCGGCCTGCACGCTGACCGTGAAGCCCAACCGCTACAGCAACGAGTCCGCGCGCACGCACGCGCTGGGCGCCGACGCCAGCATCGAGGACGTCTGGCAAATCGCCGGCAGCGACCACTGGTACGACCTGAGCATCACCTCCAGCAGCGACGGCGGCTACCTGCGCCGGCTCGCCGGCCACGCCGAGACCGGCCAGGCCAGCTTCAGCGACCCGGCGCTGACCTGAGCGGCCATGCCGATCCGATGCCCTCTCGGCATCGGACGCGGTTTCCATACGCCCGCAGGCTTGCGATCCCTCCCCCGGCCCACTAGCCTGCCCGCACCTGCGCCCCCGAGGCGCGTGCCCGAGACTCGCCCGTGAGCCATCGCCGTCATTCCCCGCCTCTGCGTGCCGCGTTCCTCGCCTGCGTCTGCGCGCTGGCCATCGCCGGCTGCAAGGATGCGTCCCGCACCGGCCAGCAGGCCGACAACGTGCCCAAGGACGAGACCGCCGACGAGTTCATCGCCCGGGTCAACCGCGAATACAAGGAGATGTATCCGGAGTTCACCTCCTCGCAATGGCTGTCGAGCACCTACATCAACGACGACACCAAGCTGCTGGCGGCCAAGGGCAACGAGCGCTTCCTCACCCAGCTCAAGCGCTGGCTGGAGCAGGCCAAGCGCTTCGAGGGACAGAAGATGTCGCCGGCCACGGCGCGCGCCATCAACCTGCTCAAGCTCGGCACCTCGATGCCGCCGCCGAAGGATCCCGCCAAGCTCACCGAACTCACCGCCATCGCCACCGACCTGGAAGGCCAGTACGGCGCCGGCACCTGGTGCCGCGACAAGAGCGATCCCAAGAGCTGCCGCCAGCTCGGCGACCTCGAGGAAGTCCTGCGCAACAGCCGCGACTACGACGAACAGCTGCAGGCCTGGCAGGGCTGGCACACCATCGCCCAGCCGATGCGCGGCGAATACCAGCGCTTCGCCGAACTGGTCAACGAGGGCGCGCGCGACATGGGCTACGCCGACGCCGGCGAGATGTGGCGCTCGGGCTACGACATGTCGCCGACCGAGTTCGCCGCCGAGACCGACCGGCTCTGGGGCCAGGTGAAGCCGCTCTACGAGCAGTTGCACTGCTACGCGCGCACCAAGCTGGAAGCCAAGTACCCGGACAAGGGCTCTGTCGCCGGCGGCCTGCTGCCGGCGCACCTGATGGGCAACATGTGGCAGCAGGACTGGAGCAACCTGTGGCCGATGCTGGTGCCCTTCCCGGACGCGGGCGACCTGAACATCACCGCCACGCTGGAGAAGCAGTACCAGGCCGGCCTGAACGACCTGCTGATCCAGGAAAACGAGACCATGCCCGCCGAGCGCGAGGCCGACATCGTGCATCGCGCGCAGCTCGACCAGGCGCGGCGCATGACCGAGCGCGCGCAGGATTTCTACACCTCGCTGGGCATGCCCAAGCTGCCGGCCAGCTACTGGGAGAAGTCGCAGCTGATCAAGCCGCGCGACCGCGACGTGGTCTGCCACGCCAGCGCCTGGGACATGAACATGTCCGGCGACGTGCGCACCAAGATGTGCATCAAGCCGAACGAGGAGGACTTCACCACCATCTACCACGAGCTCGGCCACATCTATTACGACCTGGCCTACAACAAGCAGCCGCCGCTGTTCCAGAACGGCGCCAACGACGGCTTCCACGAGGCCATCGGCGACACCATCGTGCTGGCCATGACCCCGCGGTACCTGCAGTCGATCGGCCTGGTCGGCGAGCAGAAGGAGAACCAGGAGGCGCTGATCAACTCGCAGATGCGCATGGCCCTGGCCAAGGTGTCGTTCCTGCCGTTCGGCCTGATGATCGACCGCTGGCGCTGGGGCGTGTTCGACGGCTCGATCAAGCCCGGCGACTACAACAAGGCCTGGTGGCGGCTGAAGGCGCAGTACCAGGGCGTGGCGCCGGCGACGCCGCGCGGCGAGGAGTTCTTCGATCCCGGCGCCAAGTACCACGTGCCCGGCAACACGCCCTACACGCGCTACTTCCTCTCGCACATCCTGCAGTTCCAGTTCTACAAGGCGCTGTGCGACGCCTCGGGCTACAAGGGTCCGCTGTACGCCTGCAGCTTCTACGGCAACAAGGTCGCCGGGCAGAAATTCTGGGCGATGCTCGACAAGGGCGCCAGCCAGCCGTGGCAATCGACGATGCGCGAGCTCACCGGCAACGGCAAGCTCGATGCCGCGCCGATGCTCGAATACTTCGCGCCGCTGCAGACCTGGCTGAAGCAGCAGAACGAGGGCCGCACCTGCGGCTGGACGGTGCCGGCGGCGAACCCGCAGGCCGCGCAGGCGACGAAGCCTGCGAAGGCGAAGCCGGCGACCGGCAAGAGCTGACCTTCGGGGCGCGACCGCGCGGCGCCCTAGGACGCCGCGCGCCCGCCCCGGGCGCGCCGCAGATCCTCGGCATAGTCCGGGCGCTCCAGCAACGGCCTGCCGATGGCGATGAAGTCGGCATGGCCGGCGTCCAGGATCGCCTGGGCGCGCTCGGCGCCGCGGATCAGGCCGACCGCGATGGTCGGCACCGCGAGCGCCCGGCGGATCGTCGCCGCGAACGGCACCTGGTATTCCACGCCGATCCCGTAGGGCACGGCCGGCGAGATGCCGCCGGCCGACACGTCCACCGCCTGCAGGCCGAGCTCGCGCAGCGGGCGCAGCAGTTCGGCCACGTCCTCGGGCGCGAGCCCTTGCGGATCGAAATCGCTGCCCGACACGCGCACCAGCAATGGATAGTCCGGCCCCGCCGCGCGGCGGATCGCCGCGAACGCCTCGCGCAGGAAGCGGCCGCGGTTGCGCGCGGAACCGCCGTAGCGGTCGTCGCGACGGTTGCCGATCGGCGACAGGAACTGGTGCACCAGGAAGCCGTGCGCGGCATGCAGTTCGATGGCGTCGAAGCCGGCCTGCAGCGCGTAGCGCGTGGCGCGCCCGTAGGCGGCGACGGCGGCATCGATCTGCGCCTGCGACATCGCCTGCGGCGTGCCGTAGCCGGCATCGAAGGCAATCGCGCTCGGCGCCAGCAGCGGGCCCGTGCCGCGGAAGGACTTGCGCCCGCCGTGGCTGAGCTGCACCGCGATCGCCGCGCCCTCGGCGTGCACCGCATCGACCACCGCGCGCAGCGGCGCGACGTGGGCGTCGCTGTAGAGGCCGATGTCGTCGCCGAACAGCCGTCCTTCCGGCGCGACGGCGGTGGACTCGACCATCACCAGGCCGACGCCGCCGCGCGCGCGGCGCGCGTAGTGGTGCACGTGATGGGCGGTGGCGCGGGCGTCGGCGGCGCCCTGGTACTGCTGCATCGGCGACATCACCAGGCGGTTGCGCAGGCGCAGGCTGCCCAGCCGCGCCGGCGCGAAAAGATCGGGGGCGGTCCGGCCGCGGGGATCGGCGGCGGCCAGGGCATCGAGGGGAATGGCGGCTTCGCAGTTCATGGCGACGGCTTGCTCGGGAGGTGCGAACAGCCTAGTTTGTCCTCTATATCCGGTTGAATACCCGCCATGTCGGATCATTCAAGACAAAACATCCTTAATGAAGTCTTCGGCGATCGCGCCAGCAGCGGCCTGGCCGCCTTCGTGCAGACCGCGCGCATGGGCAGCTTCGCCAAGGCGGCCGAGCGCATGGGCGGCACGCCCTCGGGCGTGGCCAAGGCGGTGCAGCGCATGGAGCGTCGCCTGGGCACGACGCTGTTCGCGCGCACCACGCGCAAGCTCAGCCTCACCGAGTCCGGCCTGCTGCTGCTCGAACACGCCGACCGCATCCTCGATGCCATCGCGCAGGCCGAGGCCTCGCTGGCGCAGGCCGATGCCGGACCGCGCGGACGGCTGAAGGTGAGCCTCGCGCCGGGCATCGGCCGTGCCCTGGTGCTGCCCTCGCTGCGCGCCTTCATGCAGGCGTATCCCGAGATCCTGCTCGACATCGATTTCGACAGCCGCCAGGTCGACGTCGTGGCCGAGGGCTATGACCTGGTGCTGCGCGGCGGCGTGGCCCCGCCCGATTCCGGCCTGCGCGGGCGCAGCCTCGGCACGGAACGCTCGCTGCTGTGCGCCTCGCCCGACTACCTGCGCGAACGCGGCGTGCCGGCGAGCCCGGCCGCACTGGCCGATCATCGCTGCATCCGCTATCGCAGCCCGACCACCGGACGCATCCGCCCCTGGCCGCTGCCGCCGACGTCCAGCGGCTGCGGCGTGGAGGTGCCGCAGACCATCGTGCTGGGCGATCCCGAGGCGGTGCGCCTGTCGGCGCTGGCCGGCATCGGCATCGCCTCCCTCGCCCGCTACGCGGCGCTGCGCGCCTTCGCCGACGGCAGCCTGCAGCCGGTGCTCGCCGAGGTCCTGTCGCCGCAGGACGAGACCGAGAACTGGCTGCTGTGGCCGCCCGATCGCCAGCACCTGCCCAAGGTGCGCGCCTTCGTCGAGCACGTGGTCGCGGTGTTCGACGCGCATCGCGGCGAGGACACGGCCATCGGCGCCGGCGCGAAGCCGCGGCGCGCGCGCAGGCGTTGAAGCGCCGCTACAGGCGCTCGGTCGGTTCCAGCGCGGCCGGCTCGTCGGGCACGTCCGGCGCGGGATGCCCTTTGCGCGTCATCTCCCAGCGCCAGCACAGCCAGCCGAGCAGCGCGAACACGCCCGCGCCGAGCGCGAGATGCAGGGCATGGTCGCTGAGCAGCGGCGACAGCACGCCGGCCACGAGCGCGTTCATCGTCAGGCCGGTGAAGGCCTGCAGCGACGAGGCCGAGCCGCGCTGGCGCGGATACATGTCCAGGATCGCCAGCGTCAGGATCGGGAAGACCAGCGCCACGCCGAAGGAATTGAGCATCACCGGCAGCACCGCCCACGGGATCGACGGTTGCGGCGCGAAGGCGCTGTAGAGGATGTTCGCCGTCACCGCCGCGCCGCAGCAGGCGAAGCCGATGCCCGCCAGCCGCGCGCCGCTCATCCGTCCGGCCGCGCGCCCGGACAGGAACGCGCCGAGCATCATGCCGCCGATCATCGGCACGAAGAACCAGGCGAACTGGCGCTCGTTCAATTTCAGCAGGTCCAGCACGAACGCCGGCGCCGAGGCGATGTACAGGAACAGCGCGGCGAAGTTGAACGCGCCCGCCGCCGCCAGGCGCTGGAAGCGCGGGTTGACGAAGATCGCCAGGTAGCCGCGCAGCAGCGGACCGGGCCGCAGCGGCAGGCGCGCCGGCTTGGGATGGGTTTCCGGCAGCCACAGCGAGGTGGTCGCGATCAGCAGCAGCGCGAAGGCAACCAGGAACCAGAAGATCATCGGCCAGCGTCCCCAGCCGAGCAGCCAGCCGCCGATGATCGGCGCGATCGCCGGCGCGATCCCGAAGATCATCGACACCTGGCTCATCAGTCGCTGCGCGTCGTCGCCGTGCAGCACGTCGCGGATCACCGCGCGCCCGACGATCAGGCCCACACCCGCCGACAGGCCCTGCAATACGCGAAAGGCCAGCAGCATCGTCAGGTCGGTGGCCAGCGCGCATCCGACCGAGGCCAATGCGTACACCACCAGTCCGGTCAGGATCACCCGCCGCCGCCCCAGCGCGTCCGAAAGCGGGCCGTGCACCACGCTCATCGCCGCGTAGGCGATCAGGTAGGCGCTGATAGTCTGCTGCATCACCAGCTTGTCGGCGCCGAACTGCGCGCCGATCTGCGGAAAGGCCGGGAAGATGGTGTCGATGGAGAACGGGCCGAACATCGCCAGTCCGGCCAGCAGCATCGCCAGCCGCCGCGTCGGGATCGTCGAGGCGGTCATCTCAGGCCGGGGTCGCTGCGGGCGGCTGCGGCGGGCCCTTCAGTTCCACGGTGTTGCCCTCTGGATCGGACAGATACTGCGACGGCCCCTCGCCCTCGGCGCCGTAGCGCGGGCCGAAATCGCCGACTGCCACGCCGTGGGCATGCAGGTGGGCCAGGATGGCATCGTGATCGAAAGGATCCACGCGCAGGCATAGATGGTCGAGGTTGTGCCCCTCGGCCCCGGGCGCCGCGCCGCCGGCGCGGCCGAGCTTGCCGGCGACGTCCACCAGGTCGATCAGCGAGTCCCCGGCGCGCAGCTGCAGCAGGCCGATCTCGTCCTGCCTGCGCTCCACGGTGCATCCCAGCACCTGGCAATAGAAGGCCTGCATGCGCGCGCTGTCGCGCACGCGCAGCACGATGTGGTCGATCCGGTGAAGCTGGAATGGCGGGACGGACATGGGGGGATCCGAACGGTGCGAGCGCACATGTTAAGGAATTGCCGCCGCCCATGCCGGGCGGGACGTTCCGTTCCAGGGTCTCCGGCGTCCGGCCAGGCCGTCGGCCCCGGCCGTCCCGGCCCCGGTCCGGGCTATAATTCCGCCGGCAAGACCGTGGGAGAAGCGGTCCCGCCCTCCGGGGCCGGAACCGCTGCCGAAGGCGCAAACGCCCGTAATCGCTCAGGCCCAAAGACCACACGCAGGACTCGCGGCAAAAACTCTGGAGAGACCGGACCGCCCGCGAGGGTGCGCTCCGGCGCCGAAGGGGCACGAGGCTTCCGCCGAAATGCGGGTCAGCTTCCAAACTCTCAGGCAAAAGGACAGAGGGGCATCCAACGCGCGGGGACGCACGCCCGGCCTCATCGGCCCGGCCGTTGCCGATCCCGCCGTTGCCGATGATGTTCCCGATCTGTTCCCAAGCCCCTGTTCCCAAGCCTCCGGACGCCCCTGCCATGTCGAATCACGGCTCATCCCACAGCGCTTCGCCTTCGCTGCGCGATCTCGAAGACCATTCCGCCTTCGTCGCACGCCACATCGGCCCCAACGACGCCGAGATCGCGCAGATGCTGCGCGCCATCGGCCACGACTCGCTGGAATCGATGACCGACGCGATCGTGCCCGGCCAGCTCCGGCTCGGTGCGGACAAGTCGCCGACGCCGCTGGCATTGCCCGAGGCGATCACCGAGGTCGAGGCGCTGGCCAAGATCCGCGCCGTCGCCGGCAAGAACCGCGTGTTCAGGAGCTTCATCGGCCAGGGCTACTACGGCACGCACACGCCCAACGTCATCCTGCGCAACATCCTCGAGAACCCGGCCTGGTACACCGCCTACACGCCCTACCAGGCCGAGATCTCGCAGGGCCGCATGGAGGCGCTGATCAACTTCCAGACCATGGTGGCCGATCTCACCGGCATGGAGATCGCCAACGCCTCGCTGCTGGACGAGGCCACCGCCGCCGCCGAGGCGATGACGCTGGCCAAGCGCTCGGTCAAGTCCAAGTCCGACACGTTCTTCGTGTCCAGCGGCGTGCACCCGCAGACGATCGAGGTGCTCAAGACCCGCGCCGAACCGCTCGGCATCGCCCTGCACATCGGCGACGACGCCGAGGCCGCCAGCGTCGACGCCTTCGGCCTGCTGCTGCAGTACCCGGACACGCGCGGCGCGGCCCACGACTACAAGGCCCTGGCCGACGCGGCGCACGCGCGCGGCGCGCTGGTGGCCGTGGCCACCGACCTGCTCGCCCTCACCCTGCTGGCCTCGCCCGGCGAATGGGGCGCGGACATCGTGGTCGGCAACAGCCAGCGCTTCGGCGTGCCGTTCGGCTTCGGCGGCCCGCACGCCGGCTTCATGGCCTGCCGCGACGCCTACAAGCGCTCCATGCCCGGGCGCCTGATCGGCGTCTCGATCGACGCCGAGGGCAAGCCGGCCTACCGCCTCACCCTGCAGACCCGCGAGCAGCACATCCGCCGCGAGAAGGCCACCTCCAACATCTGCACCGCGCAGGTGCTGCTGGCGGTGATGGCCAGCATGTACGCCGTCTACCACGGCCCCGAGGGCCTGGTGCGCATCGCCCGCCGCGTGCACCGCCTGGCCGCGATCCTGGCCGGCGCGCTGCGCCAGGCCGGCCTCGAGGTCGGTGGGGACTTCTTCGACACCCTGGACATCGCCGGCGTGGACGCCGACGCGCTGCACGCCAAGGCGACCGCCGCGGGCATCAACCTCAACGCCTCCGGCGACCCGGGCCGCGTCGGCCTAAGCCTGGACGAGACGACCACCCGCGCCGACGTGATCGAGCTGGCCGCGCTGTTCGGCGCGCGCATCGACGACATCGACGCGCTCGATGCCGCGACCGCCGATGCCCTGCCGGCCGGCCTGCTGCGCGCCAGCACCTTCCTGCAGCACCCGGTGTTCAACACCCACCACAGCGAGCACGAGCTGCTGCGCTACATGCGCCAGCTCGCCGACAAGGACCTGGCGATGGATCGCACCATGATCCCGCTCGGCTCCTGCACCATGAAGCTCAACGCCACCGCCGAGATGATCCCGGTGACCTGGCCCGAGTTCGCCAACATCCATCCGCTCGCCCCGGCCGCGCAGACCGCCGGTTACCGGCAGCTGATCGACGAACTGGAGGCGATGCTGGTCGAGTGCACCGGCTACGACGCCGTCAGCCTGCAGCCCAACTCGGGCGCGCAGGGCGAGTTCGCCGGCCTGCTCGCCATCCGCGCCTACCACCGCTCGCGCGGCGACGACCATCGCGACATCTGCCTGATCCCAGAATCCGCGCACGGCACCAACCCGGCTTCGGCGCAGATGTGCGGCATGACCGTGGTGGTCACCAAGTGCGACGGCAACGGCAACGTCGATCTCGACGACATCCGAGCCAAGGCCGAGAAGTACGGCGATCGCCTCGCCGCGCTGATGATCACCTACCCTTCCACCCACGGCGTGTTCGAGGAGGACGTGGTCGCGATCTGCGACATCGTCCACCAGCACGGCGGGCAGGTGTACACCGACGGCGCCAACATGAACGCCCTGGTCGGCGTGGCCAAGCCCGGCAAGTGGGGCTCGGACGTTTCGCACCTCAACCTGCACAAGACCTTCTGCATCCCGCACGGCGGCGGCGGCCCCGGCGTCGGCCCCTGCGCGGTCAAGTCGCACCTGGCGCCGTTCCTGCCCCGCACCATCGGCGGCGAAGGGGCGGTCGGCATGGTCAGCGCCGCCAGCTATGGCAGCGCCAGCATCCTGCCGATCAGCTGGATGTACATCACGCTGATGGGCGCGGCCGGCCTGCGCAAGGCCACGCAGGTGGCGCTGCTCAACGCCAACTACATCGCCAAGCGCCTGGCCCCGCACTACAAGACGCTCTACACCGGCCGCAACGGCCTGGTCGCGCACGAGTGCATCCTCGACCTGCGCCCGCTCAAGGACAGCACCGGCGTCAGCGCCGAGGACGTGGCCAAGCGCCTGATCGACTTCGGCTTCCATGCCCCGACGCTGAGCTTCCCGGTGGCCGGCACCCTGATGGTCGAGCCGACCGAATCCGAATCCCTGCACGAGCTCGACCGCTTCATCGACGCGATGATCGAGATCCGCGAGGAGATCCGCGCCATCGAGGACGGCCGCCTGGACCGCGAGGACAACCCGCTGCGCAACGCGCCGCACACCGCCACCATGGCCGCCGCCAGCGAATGGACGCATGCCTATCCGCGCGAGCTGGCGGTGTTTCCGCTGCCCGTGCTCAAGCAGCAGAAGTACTGGCCGCCGGTGGCGCGCGTGGACAACGTCTACGGCGACAAGAACGTCATGTGCGCCTGCATTCCCATCGACGCCTACAAGGAAGAGGCGGAAGAGGCATAGGCAAGCCAGGAAGGGGCGCCTCGGCGCCCCTTCCTCTTTCGACGGAGCGCTTTCGACGGCCTGCTTTCGACCGTCCGCTTTCGGCAGCCTGCTTTCGGCAGATCTTTTCGGATGATCTTGTAGCGGCCGCTATCGGCGGGATGTTTCTGCCCGGCATGGGCGACCGCTAGCCTTTCCCCGCCGGAAGGGCCGTCTCGTCGCGACGATAGGCGGGAGGGGAATAGAAGTTGACCGTCTTCAGCAGGGTGCGCCCGACGTTGCGGATCTCGTGGCGCTCGCCGCGCTCGATCACCAGCAGGCTGCCCGCGCGCAGCCGCTGCCGTTCGCCCTCGACGATGGCCAGGCCCGTGCCGGACACCACGTACAGCCACTGGTCCGCGCCGCGGTGGCGATTGTCCGGCCCGCCTTCGCTGTCCCCGGGCGCGATCACCATTTCCGCCGCCTGAAGCCTGCGCACGTCGAAGGCCACGCGGAATCCTTTGCCGAAACGGAAGTGCTTGTGCCGCATGCCGCGCTCCTGGCTTTTGCGTCACCATGCGCGGATCGCGGTTAACGCGCCATCAAAGCGCGTCGCGCGGAAGCGCACTGCATCGAAAAAACGCGAGCGGACGTCGCCGTCCGCCCGCGCGGGCGAAGGATCGCCCCTGGGAGGCGCTATCTTCCCCGGCCGTCGCCGCGCGGCGACGGCAGCACCCGCAGCCCGCGATGACGGCAGAGATCGAAATCCCTGTAGACCCGCGTCCGGCCGTCGCGGAACGCCACGCGCAGGTCGTAGCGGCAGCCTTCCCCGGCCACCGCGACGGTGACCGCCTCGCCGCCGCCGCGCAGCGGGGCGTCGATCGCCAGCTCGCGGAATCCATCGCCGCCGGCCGCAGCGATCGCCAGCGAGGCGATGCTGTCGTGGGCGCGATTGGTCAGCTCCAGGTAGCGGGTCGGCGGTTCGGCGCGCGCGTGCGCGGTGTCGGCGAGCGAGCAAGCGGCGAGAAGCAACGGGACGATCATGCGCATGGCGGACTCCGGGGCGGACGCGGTCGCCGGTCGCGATCCGGCGGCGCCATCACGCCGTCCCGGGGCCGTCACGGCAACCGTTCCGGGACGAATCGTCGCTGCGGCGCCCCCAATCGTAGCCGTGGCTTCCGGCGCTTTTCAGGCGCCGCTCGCCGTGATTAGCATGCGTCATCCCAAGCGGACGAATGCGATGAAGATTCGGCTCGGCGACATGGAGATCGACGCGACCCGCTACCTGGCCCTGTGGACGGCCGTGGCGCTGGTGTTCGCCGTGCAGCGCCTGCTGCGCGACGTCCTGCTCGGCGGCGAGGTCTGGTCGCTCGGCGTCTATCTGCGCTGGTCGATGATCCAGTGGTACACCTGGGCCGGGCTGGCGCCTTGGGTGTTCCGCCTGGCCGCGCGCCATCCGATCCAGGCGCCGCTGCGCCTGCGCGCGCTGGCGTGGCATCTGTTCGCCAGCGCCGGCATCACCCTGCTCGCCCTGGTGATCGGCGCGATCGTGTCGGTGCCGTTCGAGCCGAGCGGCCTGGTCGAGCAACTGCTGCAGTTCCTCGGCCAGCACGGCGCCACCGGCATGCTCACCTACTGGAGCCTGCTGGCGATCCAGCACTCCCTGCGATTCCACGCCGAGAAGGCGCAGCGCGAAATCGAGGCCGGCAGGCTCGCCGCCGAACTGGCGCAGTCGCGCCTACAGGTGCTGAAGACGCAGCTGCAGCCGCATTTCCTCTTCAACACCCTGCACGCCATCGTCACCCTGCTCGACGAGGACAAGCTGTCCGCCGAGGACATGCTGCTGCGCCTGAGCGAGCTGCTGCGCGCCTTCCTCGAGGATTACGACGGCCAGGAAATCGCGCTGCGCCGCGAACTCGACCTGCTCGACCTCTACCTCGGCATCCAGCGCAAGCGCTTCAAGGACCGGCTCACCACCCAGGTCTACGTCGCCCCGGACACGCTCGACTGCGCCGTGCCCAGCCTGCTGCTGCAGCCGATCGTCGAGAACGCCATCCGCCACGGCATCGGCCGGCGCGTGGGCGCGGACCGCGTCGAGATCGAAAGCCGGCGCGAAGGCGACATGCTGTGCATCGAGGTGCGCAACGGCAACAGCACGCTCGAACCCGGCGAGGCGCCCGCGGGCCACGGCATCGGCCTGTCCAACACGCGCCTGCGGCTGAAGGAGCTCTACGGCGAGCGCGCCGACATCCGCCTCGACATGACCTGGCCGCAAGGCGTGGCCTGCCGCGTCCGCCTGCCTTTCCGCGAGCTCGAAACGCCGGAAGACATACCCGAGCACGTCGCGGCATGAGCATCGCCACGCTGGTGGTCGACGACGAGCCGATCGCGCGCCACGCCATCGTGCGCCTGCTGCGCGATGATCCGGACATCGTCGTGGTCGGCGAATGCGGCGACGGCGCCACGGCCGCGACCGCGATCCGCAACCGCTCGCCGGACCTGGTGTTCCTGGACATCCAGATGCCGGCCATGACCGGCCTGGACGTGGTCGCCGAGATCGGGGCCGAGCGCATGCCGGCCACCGTCTTCGTCACCGCCTACGAGCAGTACGCGGTGCGCGCCTTCGAAGCCAATGCCGTCGACTACCTGGTCAAGCCGTTCAGCCGCGAGCGCTTCGCCGCCACCCTGCGGCGCGCCAAGGCGCGGCTGTCGGCCGCCGACCGCGACACCGCGCGCATCCTGCACGCGCTGGAAGCACTGCGCCGCCGCGAACAGTACATCGAACGCATTCCGGTGCGGGCCGAGGATCGCGTGGTCTTCGTCGACGTCGGCGAGATCGTCTGGATCAAGGCCAACCGCAATCTCGTCGAGCTGCACCTGGCCGGCCGCGTCCATGAGCTGCGCGAAACCATGACCGCCCTCGCCGCCCGCCTCGACCCGCGCCAGTTCGCCCGCATCCACCGTTCGGCGATCATCAACGTGCGCCGGGTCAAGCACATCCATCCGTGGTTCAACGGCCATCACGTGGTCACCATGGATACCGGCCAGCAGCTGCGCATGAGCCGCTACCAGCACGAGGCGTTCCTGCGCCTGGCGACCCTGCAAACGGGCGACGCGCCCGCCTAGGTCCCGATGCGTGCAAGAGGGGGCGCGCACCACCACTGCGCCGCATATCGGGAGACGTGCCGCCATGGCACTCGCATGGCCATCGTGCGTGCTTCCATGCCCCTCATTACCGATCTTGGGGCCTGGATGGCGCACTTCAAGACTTTTCGAATCCCCACAAATTCATATAGTTACGTCTTCCGCCCGCCCCCCCCGCCGCGACCATGGATACCTCCATCCCAACCGCGCAGGCTCCGTCGCTCCGGCCATCCGCGGCGCTCCCCGCGTTCAAGAGCGACGCCCATCGGGATCGATACTTCTCCGCCTACGACGCCGTGCTCGGGGACTGGCCGACGCCTTGCGCGGAGCTGGATATCCGCACCCGCCTGGGAACGACCCATGTCGTCGCGAGCGGCCCCGAGGACGCGCCGCCGCTTCTGCTGCTTCCCAGTTTCGCCGGCACCGCCACCGCCTGGCGTCTCAACGCCGCGGGGCTGAATCGCCACTACCGGACCTACGCCGTCGACGTCGTCGGGCAATCGGGAAAAGGATGGGCGGACCGTCCTTTGCGCAACCGGCACGACTACGCCGACTGGCTCGCCGATCTGCTCGACGGCCTCGGCATCCGGCGCGCGTCGCTCGTCGGCTGCTCCTTCGGCGCTTTCCTGGCCATGAACCAGGCCCTGTCGACGCCCGGGCGCGTCGAACGCATCGTGATGATCAGCCCGGTCGGCGTATTCGCCTCGCAATTCTGGACGCTGACCTTCCGCGCGCGCATCAAGCGGCCGCTGGTCAAGCTCCTTCGCCGGCTCTCCCGCAGCGGGAAAGCCGCCAGCATGGCGGACCTCGGCATCCGGCCGCGCGACGCCAAATGGGCGACGCTGATGGCCGTCACGATGGCGTCGACCGCGAAAGTGAGCGTCATCACGCCGACGGTGTTCGGCCGCCGCCAGCTGCGCGGCCTCCGCGCGCCCGCCCTGCTGCTGATCGGCGACCGCGAGCAGCTCTACGATCCGTCCGCGATGCTCGCGCTGGCGCGCAAACGCATGCCGGCGCTCGAGGGCGCCATCGTCGCCGACGCCGACCACATCGCGGCCATGGCGCAGCCCGAGGACGTCAACGAACGGATCCTGCGTTTCCTGCGCGCCAGTACCGCCCAGGGATGACGTAGCCGGCCGAGGCCGCGCCGCCCTATCGCCGCCCGGGCGACGCCCCTCGGCCCGCGCGCGCATCGGCCGCAAGCGCGCTGCGTGAGGGCGACAACGCCGTGCGTGACTTCCGGCAGGCTGGCACCCGATGCCGCCTTGCTAGAGTCGCGCCACCCTATCGCGGGACGGCCGGCATGTTCGATTCCAGGGCTCATCGCATCGCGGCCGCCCTGGTGGCGGTGGCCTACGTCGGCATCCAGACCTTCCAGTGGTCGGTGTTCGCCGCGCTGCCGCCCGCGCAGGACGCGGCGCAGGCCCTCTTGCAGGGTCCGCATCCCCTGAACATCGCACGCGCACTGTCGATGCTGCTGTCGTTCTTCGGCCTGACTTATCTGTTCCTGGTGTGCTGCGCGCTGGCCTTCCCCCGCCGGCCGTCGGCCGCGGTGGCCGCCTTCCTCGGCTTCTTCGTGTTCTGCCTGCTGGAAGTGATGCTGCGTTCGGTGGAGCTGTTCCACGTCTACCTGTCGCTGCCCGCGCAGTACCTGGCGGCCACGACCGACCAGGCGCGCGCCGCCTTGCTCGGCCAGCAGGCCTTGTTCGGCGCCGTGCAGCGCGCGCTGTATTTCCCCCTCGGCTTGAGCTGGATCCTCGGCAGCGCATTGCTGTGCGCCGCCCTCGGCGGCAGGCGCTACGACTGGCTTGCCCGGCTGGCTTTCGGCTTGAACGCCCTGCGGCTGGTGCTGCGGCAGCTGGACGTCTACGCCTTTCCGCCATCGAACCACGACGCGCTCTACGACATGCTGTACCTGCCGCTGGTGTACGCCACCTTCCTGCCGGTGGCCGCCTGGCTGCTGCTGCGCCCGGCCAAATAAGCGGCGGGCCATGCTTCCGGGACAGCCGAGTACATCCTTGCCTGATCCGGACTTGTCGACCGGACTTGTCGAACGATAGGAAGAAAGTCACGTTCGCCGGGCGGCGCGCTGCGGGATACTTCGCGATTCTCGTCCGGAGACAGCCCGCATGCAGACCGCCGCCCCGCGCCATCCCCTCGTCCATGCCGCCCTGGCGACGGCGCTGACGCTCGCGGCCGGCCTGCCGGCCGCGGCCCAGCAGCGCGATCCGAACGCGAAGCTGATCGCGCAGCGCAACGACATCGAAAAGCGGCTGCAGGACATCGCCGTGGTGGAGCGCAAGGTCATGGTGCCGATGCGCGACGGCAAGCGCATGGCGGCCGACGTCTATCGCCCGAAGAACGCCAAGGGCAAGGTGCCCGTCATCTTCGTGCGCACCCCGTACAACTTCAATTTCTGGGACGTGCGGCTCGGCGCGCCCAGCGACATGAGCGACGAGCTGGAAGCGGTGAAGCGCGGCTATGCCTACGTGCAGATGAACGAGCGCGGCCATTTCTTTTCCGAAGGCAACTACGAGATCCTCGGCGCGCCACTGAGCGACGGCGTGGATGCGGTGCGCTGGATGGCCTCCCAGCCGTGGTCCAACGGCAAGGTCGGC
Source organism: Luteimonas aquatica (assembly GCF_022662575.1). Lineage (GTDB taxonomy): Bacteria > Pseudomonadota > Gammaproteobacteria > Xanthomonadales > Xanthomonadaceae > Luteimonas > Luteimonas aquatica. The sequence continues at coordinate 1,096,818 of NZ_JALBFU010000001.1, forward strand.
ACCACCGGCTGTTCGTCGACGGCGGAATGGCAGCTGGCGGTGGTATCCGAAGGCGAGCCGGCCTTCGCGACCTTCAACGTGCAGGGCTTCGGGGCCGGCGTCGGCCAGGTCGGCCCGTACTGGGAGCAAGGCAACTGGTATCGCGGCGGCGCGGTGCAGCTGCTGTTCCTGTCCTGGCTCTACGGCGAACAGAACCAGGTGCGGCCGATGTTCCCGCCGGGCACCTCGCAGGCCGAGCTGATCCGCGTCTCGAAAATGTTCGACCTGCAGCCGCTGATGCCGCCGGTGGACTGGGACAAGGCGTTCTGGCACCTGCCGGTGAAGGACATCCTGAAAGCCGTGGACGGCCCGCCCGGCATGTTCGCCGATCCGATGCCGATCCCGACCGGCGGCAACATGATCGCGCGCGCGCCGGACGATCCGGCCTGGCGCAAGGGCGGCCTCTGGCACGAGGGCATGAAGATCGACAGGCCGGGGCTGTGGTTCATGAGCTGGTACGACGTCTCGGTGTCGCCGAACCTGGCCGCCTACAACTGGGTGCGCCAGAACGCGAGCAAGGCGATCGCGGACCAGCAGTACGCGGTGATTTCGCCGTCGCTGCACTGCGCCTACAAGCGCGACACCAAGGACACCGAGATCGGCGACCTGAGCGTCGGCGATCCGCGCCTGGACTACGACGCGCTGGTCTACGGCTGGTTCGACCACTTCCTCAAGGGCGAGGACAACGGCCTGCTGCGCAAGCAGCCGAAGGTGATGTACTACGTGATGGGCGAGAACAAGTGGCGGCAATCGTCCACCTGGCCGCCCAAGGGCGCGCAGACGCGAACCTTCCACTTCAGCAGCGGCGGCCAGGCCAACACGCTCTACGGCGACGGCAAGCTCACCGCGCAGCCGGATGCCGAGGACCGGCCGGACCGCTTCGTCTACGACCCCGCGAACCCGGTGCCGACCTTCGGCGGCGGCGGCTGCTGCCAGGGCAATGCGGTGAAGTTCGGCGCCTTCGACCAGCGCGCGCACGAGACCCGCAACGACATCCTCGTCTACGACACCGAGCCGTTCCGCGAAGGCGTGGAGGTCAGCGGCCCGATCACCGTCACGCTGTACGTCTCCTCCAGCGCCAAGGACACCGACTTCACCTTCCAGGTCATGGACGTGGCCCCGGACGGCAAGGCCTTCAACGTCACCGAGAACATCCAGCGCATGCGCTACCGCGAAGGCTACGACAGGCCGCCGGTATGGATGCAGCCCGACGGCGTCTACAAGGTCACGTTCCAGCCGATCGACACCAGCAACTACTTCAAGGCCGGGCACAAGCTGCGGGTGGCGGTCTCCAGCAGCAATTTCCCGCGCTTCGACCGCAACCTCAACACCGGCGGCAACAACTACGACGAGACCCAGGGCGTGATCGCACGCAACGCCGTCCACCACGATGCGCAGTATCCCTCGCAGGTCACGCTGACGGTCGTCCCCGGCGGCGGCGAGCCGGCGACCGTCAGCCTGAAGGACGCCGACTAGCTCCAGCCGGCGGGCCGCCGGGAGAAGGACTCGAACGGCCCGCCGGCATCGCGTGGGCGCGGACGGATCAGTTCTTTTCCCCGGACAGCTGCGCATCCCAGGACTTCGCGTCGCTGCGGCCGGCCAGGAACGGCGCCACCGCGTCGACCAGGCGGGGCGAGGCGAAGATGTCGTAATGGGTGGCGTCGGGCAGGATCGCCAGCCGGTTCTTCGACAGCGTCTCGCGCTGCCAGCCGGCATCGCGCTTGCCGCCGCCCAGCAGCTGGTAGAACGCGATTTCGGACTCGGGCCGGTACATGTCGCCGTCGCCGTACACCAGCATCACCGGCCCCTGCAGCCTGGCGACGTCCGCCGACCAGTCGAAGGACTGCCGCATCAGGCCGCCGATCGCGTCGAGCAGGCGCGGAAAATCCTCCGGCTTCGGCGCCACCGCCGCATAGGTGTTGTACATCGGCGTGTCGCGCATCATCGGCGCGCTGTTGGCGTCGATCGTCTTCTGCATCGCGCGGATCTCGGGGTAGAACGCCTCGCTGGTGTGCGAGGCCGACACCAGCACGAGCTTGCCCACCTGGGCAGGCCGCTGCACCGCCATGCGCAGGGCGACGCCGCCGCCCAGCGAATAGCCCATCACGTCGACCTGGCGATAGCCCAGGCGCTGCACCAGCGCCGCCATGTCGTCGCCCATCGATTCGATCTTGAACGGCCGCTCGCCGAGCGGCGTGCGGCCATGTCCCTGCAGGTCCACCAGGATCACCGTGTTCCGCTCGGCCAGGCGTTCCAGCACGGGCCCGAACATCGACCCCGCGCCAAGCCCGCCGTGCAGCAACAGCAGCGGCTGCCCCTGCCCGTGCAGTTCGTAGTAGTAGTCGACGCCGTCGACCGACAGCGTACCGCTGCGGGCCGCCGCCGCGGCAGGCGCGGCTTCGGCGTCCAGCGGGACGGGAACGGCGGCGGCGGAAGCGGATACCGCCAGCAGGGCGGCGAGCAGACAGGTCTGGAGCAGGCAGGTCTGGAGCAGGAACTGGCGCATGGGACTCTCCGGTTGCATGGGTGCCGAGGCACGGTTCGATGGATTTCCTCCAAGCGACGCGCGGGCAGGCGCCGGATCGACAAGGCGGCGACATTTTTTTGCCCGGATGGCCCTCTCCACGGCCGAGGCCCCGAATCCGCTGGCCTGGAGCACTTCGCCGACGGCGCGGCAAGCCTTCGGCAGGACCTCCGGCCTCCCCCTTTCCCGACCTCGCGCGCGGTTATGCTGGCCCAGGCGCAACACATCGAAGGAACGTGGGCTCATGGGCATGCGCATCGCCGTCCTCGGGGCGACCGGCGTCTACGGCCGCCATCTGCTGCCGCGCCTGGCGGCCGCCGGCCACCGCGTGCGCGCCCTAATGCGCACGCCGTCGGCCGCGGCTTCCGCGCTTGCCTGCGGGGCCGAGCTCGCGGCGGCCGATCTGTTCGACGAGGCTTCGCTGCGCGCCGGCCTGGCCGATTGCGACGTCGCGATCCATCTCGCCACCCAGCTGCCCAGCCCGGCCTCGCCGGGCGACTACGCCGCCACCGACCGGCTGCGCCGCGAAGGCACGCCGCTGTGGATCCGCGCCTGCCACGCCGCCGGCGTCGCGCGCGTCGTGCAGCAGAGCATCGCCATGGTCCATGCCGGCGGCGGCGCCGCCTGGGCCGACGAGGACACGTTTCATCCGCAGGCGCAGGACAGCCTCGCCGGCGCCGCCATCGCCGCCGTCGGCGAGATGGAAGCGACGATCCGCGCATCGCGGCTGGATTGGCTGATCCTGCGCGGCGGCCTGTTCTACGGACCCGGGACCGGCTTCGACGACGCGTGGTTCGCCCGCGCGCGCGCCGGCGGCTTGCGGATGCCCGGCGACGGCGAGGACTACATCTCGCTGGTCCACGTCGCCGACATGGCCGCGGCGACCGTCGCGGCGATCGAGCGCTGGCCGTCCCGGCAGGCCTTGATCGTGGCCGACGACCGCCCTTCGCCCTGGCGCGAGGTGCTGGGCCACGTCTGCGTCCTTGCCGGAAGCGCGCCTCCGCAACCCGGCGGACGCATGCTGATGCCCTCCTTCCGTGTTTCCAACCGCCGCGCCCGCGAGCGATTGCCATGGACGCCGCTGTACCCCGACTATCGGGCGGGATTGGCGCGCTGAACGCACGACGCGCGGCGACGAATCTTCCCGCCGCAGCGGCAAGCTGTTACCTTGCCCGCCATCTCGCAGGGAGACAGGCCTTTGTCCACCGTCATCGAATCCCGGACCGCACCGGTCGCGAAGGCGGGGACGAAACGCCGCTATCGCTGACGGCCGGGCTTCGCGCCCGGTTCCCGCTTCTCGACCGCCGCTGCCCCTTGGGCACAACCCTCATTGTCGAGAACATCATGCTGATCGAAGCAAAGGCGCGCGACTTTGCCGCGCTCCTGGACGCGCGCGCGCCAAGGCAAAACCTGCGACTGGTGCCGGATTGCGCCATCGCCCCACCCGACGTCCTGCGGATGCTGGGCGATCTCGCCGCCGACATCCGGCGGCATTTCGCACCATCGGCGTGGATGATCGTGGAGAACGGCGAAGTGGTGGGCCTGTGTTCGGTGATCCGCCCGCCGCTGGCCGGAGAACTGCACATCGGCTACGGCATCGCGCCCCGCCGGCAGGGCGCCGGCGTCGCCACCCGCGCCGTCGCGTCCCTGGCCGATTGGGCGCGCGGCGATCCGCGCGTGGCCAGGATCACCGCGGAGACCTCCGTCGGCAACATCGGTTCGCAACAGGTCCTGGCGCGAAACGGATTCCGGCGGACAGGCGAACGCATGGATGCGGAGGATGGGCCGCTGTTCTGCTGGGAGTTGCACACGGCGGAATAAGCCAGATGCAGGCGCCGGATCTTCATGGCCCGGCGCCCGCCCGCTTCGCGCGATGCGCACCGGGTCCGAGAGCGGGCCCGGCGCGGGCTCCCCGCGCCGGCACCTCAGCGCCGCGGCCTGCGGCGCGCCTGCTTGAGGAAACGGACCAATGCCTGTTCCCACTGGCGCGCGCCGCGCGCCGTAGCGGCCGCACGCGCCAGGCTGCCGTCCTGCCATCCCGGGAACAGCGACGGGTCGATATAGGATTTGCGGCTCACCGCCGGCGTGTTGCCCAACAGGGCGGCGACCTCGCCTGTCACCTCGCCGCGCACTTTCGCCAGCGCGCGGTCGGACAGGCGCTTGGGCAGCGGCATCGCCGCCAGGCACTGGAAAGCCTTCATGGTGCCGGCCCAGGTGCGGAATTCCTTGGCGGTGAACGGCGCGCCCAGGACGCGCAGCAGATATTCGTTCACCGCCCCGGAATCGACCGGACGCAAGCGGCCGCCGTCGTCGCGGTACTGGAACAGCTGCTGTCCCGGCAGGCTCTGGCAGGCCCGCACCAGGCGCACCAGGCGCGGATCGTCCACGGACAGCGTGTGCCGGCGTCCACCCTTGCCCTTGAAGCTCAGCCGCGCGCGCCCGGCGCGCAGGAAGCTGACGTGCCGATTGCGCAAGGTGGTCAGGCCGTAGGAACCGTTGCTGCGCTCGTAGGCCTCGCTGCCGATGCGGATCTGCGTTTCCAGCAGCAGCGATACCGCGATCGCCAGCACCTTGTCCGCCGGCAGGCCCGGCAGGCGCAGATCGGCGCGCAGCCGCCTGCGCAACCGCGGCAGCGCATTGCCGAAGTCGACCAGGCGGGCGAACTTGTCCGCGTCGCGGACCGAGCGCCAGTCGGCGTGATAGCGGTATTGCTTGCGGCCGCGCGCGTCCCTGCCCGTGGCCTGCAGATGTCCGCGCGGCGTCCGGCAGATCCACACGTCCCGGTATGCGGGCGGAATCGCCAGTGCGCGAATGCGCTCCAGCGTGCGCGGCTGCGCCACGCGCCTGCCGCCGGGCAGGCGGTACACGAAGCCGCGCCCGGAGCGCATGCGGACGATGCCCGGCTCCTGGTCGTTGACGTACAGCAGGCCCGCCGCGCGGGCGCTGCGTTTTCCGGTGGCGTCCGCGGATCGATCTCGAGGTTGCGACGGCATGCCGGGACTCCATTCGCGTAGGCGTGCGGGCGCCGGCATGGCGCCGCACGGATCCCGGGCAGAATCTCATGGACAGATGAACCGTTTGGCAATGCCGCTCCGAATGCGACGCGCTTAACGTTTCGATCCGGTCGACGGATGCGTTTCTTTGCGGAGGCATAACGAAAGCCGACGCATGATCGCCGGCATCGCAATCTTCTGGCACGCGATCAAGCCCGGACGCTCCATCGATGCCGCCTGATCGCACGCCGAGCGCATCGTGGCGACACTGACCGATTACCAACGCAAGCGACGCTTCGACCAGACCCGGGAACCGGAACCCGGCAAGCGCCTGCCGAAAGGCCGGCGGTCGATCTTCGTCGTCCAGCTCCATCACGCCAGCCGCCGCCATTACGATTTCCGGTTGCAGGTCGGCGACGCGCTCAAGAGCTGGGCAGTGCCCAAGGGGCCGTCCTACGACCCCAAGGTCAAGCGCATGGCCGTGGAGGTCGAGGACCATCCCCTGGACTACGCCGAGTTCGAAGGGGAGATTCCGCACGGCCATTACGGCGGCGGCCACGTGGCGCGATTCGACACCGGTTATTGGTCGACCGAAGGCGATCCGGAAGAGCAGCTGGCGAAAGGGCATCTGCGCTTCGAGCTGTTCGGCGCCAAGCTCAAGGGCGCCTGGCACCTGGTGCGCTCCGGCAAGTCGGCCCGGCAGCCGCAATGGCTGCTGATCAAGGACCAGGACGCGTTCGCCGGCACGCTCGAGGCCGACGATCTGCTCGCCGACGTCGCGCCGCCGCCGGCCGCGGACGCGAAACGCGCCGGCAAGGGCAAGCCCGGGAAAAAGCGGCTGCGCGAGGTCGCGCAGCCCAGGCGGCGCAAGCGGCCATGGGCGGAAATCGCGGCGAAATTGCCCGGCGCGACGAAGGCGGGCCGGCAAGCCGGCTTCTTCGAGCCGCAGCTCGCCCAGCTCGTGGAGGCGCCTCCCGACGGCGCGCAATGGCTGCACGAGATCAAATGGGACGGCTACCGCCTGGTCGCCCGCATCGTCGACGGCAAGGCCGAGCTCTGGTCGCGCAATGCGCTCGCATGGACGGCGAAGGTCCCCGAGATCGCGGCGGCGCTGGAAACGTTGGGCCTGCGCTCGGCGGCGCTGGACGGAGAACTGATCGCCGGCGGCGGCAACAAGGACGACTTCAATCTCCTGCAGGCCACGCTCTCGGGCGACAAGCAGGGCGTGCTCAGCTACGTGCTGTTCGACCTGCTGCAGGTGGACGGCATCGATATCCGCAAGGCGCCGCTCTCCGTGCGCAAGGCATTGCTGGCGCGGATCCTCGATCCCGCCCCCGCCCATCTCTCCTTCAGCTCGCATGTTCCCGGCAGCGGCGCACATGCCTACGGCCTGGCCATCGATGGCGGATTCGAGGGAATCCTCTCCAAGCGCGCCGATCGCCCGCACGTTTCCGGAAGAAGCGGCGAATGGCGCAAGACCAAGTCGCTGGCCAGCGACGAGTTCGCCATCGTCGGCTACACCGCGCCGAAGGGGCGCAGGACCGGCTTCGGCTCGCTGCTGCTAGCGCGCCCGGATGCCGAGCACGGCTGGCGCTATGCCGGCCGCGTCGGCACCGGCTTCAGCGAGGCCATGATCGACGACATCAGCGCCACGCTGGGCGCCTCCGCCAAGCGCCCCACCGTCTACGTGCCGCCCAACGACACCGACCTGCGATCGGCCCGCTGGTTCGCGCCGGCCGCGGTCGTGGAAGTCTTCTATCGCGGTACCGGAAGCCAGGGCCTGCTGCGCCAGCCCTCGCTCAAGGCGCTGCGCCCGGACAAGACGCCGCGCGACCTGCTCGATTCCGACCGCGCGCCGCGCCCCATCGCTAGGAAGAAGACCGTGAAGACCGCCAAGACCGCCCCGCGCCTGACCAGCCCCGACAAGCTGCTCTACCCCGAGGACGGCATCACCAAGCGGCAGGTGGCGGACTACTATGCCGCGATGGCGCCGTGGATGCTGCCGGAGATCGAGGGGCGGCCGCTGTCGATCGTGCGCTGCACGCAGGGCATCGACCGGCAGTGCTTCTTCCAGAAGCACCACGTGGCCGGCCTGCACGCGGTCGACACGGTGCGGCTGAAGGAGGAGTCGGGGCATCGCGCCGACTACCTGGTCGTCCGCGACGCAGACGCGCTGATGGAACTGGTCCAGTTCAATTCCATCGAGTTCCATCCCTGGGGCGCGCTGGCCAAGACGCCAGACCGCGCGGACCGCATCGTCTTCGACCTGGATCCCGGCCCCGAGGTGGCCTGGCGCGAGGTGGTTTCCGCGGCGCGGCTGCTGCACCGCATCCTCGAGCGCGACCTGCGGCTCCGGTCGTTCGTGCGCACCTCCGGCGGCAAGGGCCTGCACGTGGTCGTGCCGCTCAATCCCGGCTGCCCATGGTCCCTGGTCAAGCCGTTCGCCAGGGCGATCGCGGAGATGCTCTCGGAAAGCCGCCCCCTGGATTTCGTCTCCACGGCGACCAAGAAATTCCGCAAGGGCAGGATCTTCGTCGACTACCCGCGCAACGGCCGCGGCGCCACCAGCGTCGCCTCGTTCTCGCTGCGCGCCCGGCCCGGCGCCCCGGTGGCCATGCCGCTGCGCTGGTCCGAGCTTTCCAAGGTCGCCGGCGGGCACCAGTTCACGCTGGAGAACGCGCCGCGACGGGTGAAACGCTGGCGATCCCACCCATGGGCGGGCATCGGGAAGGTCCGGCAGGATCTCGACCAGGTGCGCCGGCTCCTCAAGCTGCGCGCATCCACCGAAGGCTAGACAGGAGAACGCCATGTCGTCCTGGTTCAACCGCATGACCAGCCACGCCTCCAGGATCGCCGGCCATCCGCTCACTTTCGTCGCGGCGGCGGCCCTGGTCGTGGCCTGGGCCGCGTCCGGGCCGCTTTTCGGCTACAGCGAGACTTGGCAGCTGGTGATCAATACCAGCACCACCATCGTCACCTTCCTGATGGTATTCCTGCTGCAGAGCACGCAGAACCGCGACACCGCCGCGCTGCAGATCAAGCTCGACGAGCTGATCCGGATCAGCAAGGCCAGCAACGCCCTCCTCGACCTGGAGAACCTGGACGAGGCCAAGCTGGAAAAGCTGCGCGACGAGTACGTGCGCCTGGCCCGGGAGTTTCGCGAGAGCAACGGGGACGTGACGGCCCGCGGCCCGGCCGACGCGACGGCTGCCGAAGACTAGGCGCCGCCGCGGCGAAGGGGCGTTCGGCGTCAGGCCGTCTTCTTGGCGCGCTTCTTCCTGGCCGGCGCCTTGCGGGCCTTTTTCGCCGGCGTTTTCTTCGCGCCCTTGGCGGGCGAACCGCCCTTCTTCTCCAGGCTGCGCTTGAGCAGCTCCGCGAAGTCGATGACGTTGGTCGCGGCGTTCTCCGGCAGCCTGGCCTCTTCCGAGGCCTTGCCGCGCACCACGTGCTTCGATTTGACCCGCTTCTCGATGACCTTGTGCAGGCGCTCCCGGAAGTCGTCCTTGTAGCGGCCCGGCTCCCAGCTTCCGCTCATCGAGTCGATGAGCTTCTCGGCCATCTGCACCTCGCGCGGGGAAATCTTCCATTTCGACATGCCGCCCTTGGGCAGGCCGTAGTCCGCGGGATCGACCAGCTCCTGGGCATAGCGCAGGATCATCATGACCAGGGCGTCGCCGCGCGGCATCACCGCCGCCAGGTACTCGCGCGTGCGGATCACCACATGCCCGACTCCGACCTTGCCAGTGTTCTTGAGCACTTCGCGCAGCAGGACATAGCCTTTTTCGGCCTTCTTGCCCGGCTCCAGGACGTAGGGCTTTTCGTAGAATTCCGCGGCGATGCTGTCGGCGTCGACGAACGCGTCGATCTCGACCGTCTCCTTGTGGTCCGGCGCCGCGGCGGCGATGTCCTCCTCCTCGATCACGACATAGCTTCCCTTGTCGTATTCGAACGCCTTGACCACCTCCTTCCAAGGCACCTCCTCGCCGGTTTCCTCGTTGATCCGCTCGTAGCGGATCGGCGCCTTGTTCCGGCTGTCCAGCATGCGGAAATGCAGATCGACGCGGCGCTCGCCGGTCATCAGCCTGACGGGAATATTGAGCAGCCCGAAGGAAATCGTACCTGTCCAGATGGGGCGCGCCATGGCTCAGCCCCGCTGGCTCGGGACGGCCGGAGCGGCATGACGGAAAGCGCCCGCGCCCTGCTTCTGAAGGCCCCGCCAGACGGTTTCGACGACCGGCCAGGCCTGGTCCCAGCTCAGGCGGGAAACGCCCCGGGTACGCAGGTAGCAACCCATGAGCTCCGTCTTCAGCGCGTCCACCGGGCGGCCGTGCGCGCGCACGTAGGCATCGATGCCCAGCTTCACGGCGGGGACGTAATCGCTGCGGCGCATTCCCATGCCGAGCGCGAATTCCCGGTAGCGGTCGCACCAACGGCCCAATTCCGCTTCCATGTTGACGAATTCGCGAACGGCCCCGGCATCGCCCGGCGCATGGCATGCCGAATCCCTCCCGCGCGTCGGCGCGCTGCCTGTTTTCGAAGCGCCCCGGCAGAGGTAGGGCGAATTCTCGACCATGAGGACTTCCAGCCTGTCCCTCGTCGCCCGGTTCGTCCTGGTCCGCATCACATTGCTTTCCGCACGAATGCCCATTTTCCGCTCCTTCTTCGGTGCTGGATCCCCCGCTTGTTAACTATTCGCTATGACCACGGTTCCGCGTCGCATTCACGGTGACAGACCCTACACGCCACTTCAATCGACGGCGATTGCATTCCGTCAAGTTGATCGGATGCATTCATCATGCAGCCATCTTCCACGCGCAAGCAATGAACTGTTCACGGAACGGGAACGATGCGCGGCGTAATCAGGATGCACGATCCAACGGGAGCATCGAGATGGGAAGAAAAGCCGATGGTGCGCAGGTCCACGAACTGCTGTTGCAGGCATTGGAGACGGAGCGTGGCGGCATCGAGATCTACACGGCCGCGATCAAGGCGGCGAAGAACGAAGACCTGCGCAAGGAATGGCAGGGCTATCTGGAGGAAACCCGCACCCACGAACGGGTGCTGACGCACGTCTTCGGCGAGCTCGGCATGGACCTCGAGGAGAAAAGCCCCGGTCGCGCGGTGGTCGCGCACCTCGGCGCCTCGCTCGTGCAGGCCATCGAGATGGCCGCGTCGAAGGCCGACCCCGCGGCGGCCGAACTGGTGGCCGCCGAATGCGTGGTGCTGGCCGAAACCAAGGATCACCAGAATTGGGAGTTGATCGGACAGGTGGCGCGGCAAGGCGGCCCGCATGCGGCGCTGTTCCAGCAGGCTTTCGAGGCGGTGGAGAGCGACGAGGACCATCACCTCTATCACACCAAGGGCTGGTGCCGTGAGCTGTGGATCCAAAGCCTCGGGATGCCGGCCGTGCTGCCTCCGCCAGAGGAGGTAAAGCATGTCGAGACGGCGATCGGCGCCGCGCGCGCCGAGAAGGCACGCGAAAAAATGATGTGACGACCAAGGACGCCCCATGACCGCCCCGAAAAGCGCATCCGCGACAGCCAAGCGGCAGCGCAAGATCCAGAAACGCATCGACGCCAAGCCGCCGGCGAAGAAGGCCGCGAAATCCACGCCCGTGCAGGCCGGTCCCAGAAAGCAGCCGCAGAACCCGCTGCCCGCGCAGCACCTGCGCAAGCCGGGACTCGAGGCCGACCTGCGCCTGCCGCCCCGCTATCTGGCCGAGGATTATCGCGGCAGCGGCAAGCTCGAGGGCATGGCGGCGATCGTCACCGGCGGCGACTCGGGCATCGGCCGCGCCGTGGCCGTGCTGTTCGCGCGCGAAGGCGCCGACATCGCCGTCCTGTATCTGAGCGAGCACGAGGATGCCGAGCAGACCAGGCGCGACGTCGAGCACGAGGGCCGGCGCTGCCTGCTGATCTCCGGCGACGTGCGTGACAGCGCCTTCTGCCGCAAGGCCGCCGCGCAGGTCAAGCGCGAGTTCGGGCGCATCGATGTCCTGGTCAACAACGCCGCCTTCCAGCTCCATGCCGAGCGCATCGAGGACATCACCGACGAGCATCTGCAGGAAACCCTGCAGACCAACATCGGCGGCTACTTCCACATGGCGCGCGCCGTGGTGCCGCTGATGGAGCGCGGCGCGAGCATCGTCAACAACGGATCAGAAACCGGCTTGTTCGGCAGCAAGCACCTGCTCGACTATTCGGCCACCAAGGGGGCGATCCATGCCTTCACCAAGGCGCTTGCGGGCAATCTGCTCGAACGCGGCATCCGCGTGAACTGCGTCGCCCCGGGGCCGGTCTGGACTCCGCTCAATCCGGCCGACAGGCCCGCCGCCGAGGTGGCGAAATTCGGCCAGGACAGCGCCATGGGCCGTCCCGCGCAGCCGGAGGAGATCTCGCCGGCGTTCGTCTTCCTGGCCTCTCCGGTCACCGCCGCCTACGTCAACGGCATCGTCCTGCCCGTCATGGGCGGGCCCCACGGCTGATCCGCGAACGCTTGGGGGAAAGGCCCCGCGGCGGCCGGCCGCGCCTCCCGTCGGCCGCGCGCCGGCCGTATAATCACGGCGCTGCGCGAGGCTCCGGCCCGCGCCTCCAACGCCTCAAGCCGACGCCAGAGGAATGTCTTTCTTCCCCTGGAATCGCATGCATGTCCGTGCCTTGCCGCTCGTGGTGGTCTCCTTTCCTTTCCGCTCCTGACGCCGTGCTTCCCTGTTCCGCCGGGAGGCGCCGGCGGCGCACGCCATTGGCGAAGGCCGTCGTAGCCGCCATGCTCGCGCTCGCCGCGGGACACGCGTGGGCGCAATCGCCGCCCGTGGAGGCGGCCGCTGCGCATGCGGACGAAGCGAAAACGCTGGACACGGTGCAGGTCACCGCCAACCAGCTCGGCACCGTCACCGAGGGCAGCGGCGCGTATACGCCAGGCACCATCGCCACCGCCACGCGGCTGGTGCTCACGCCGCGGCAGACGCCGCAGACCATCAGCGTAATCACCCGCCAGCAGATGGACGACTTCGGCATGACCGGCATCGACGATGTCATGCGCGTCACGCCCGGACTGAGCATCGTGACTTACGACAGCGAGCGCACCGAGTACTACGCGCGCGGCTTCCCGGTGCAGAACTTCCAGTACGACGGCATCCCGATGCAGCGCGATTCGGCCTACTCCGCCGGCAATACGCTCAGCGACATGGCCATCTACGACCGCGTCGAGGTGCTCAAGGGCGCGACCGGGCTGCTGACCGGCATCGGCGATCCGGGCGCCACCATCAACCTGATCCGCAAGAAGCCCGCGCGCGAGGGCCTGCGCGGCAGCGCCACCCTGGGCGCTGGCTCCTGGGATGAGTACCGCGCCGAAATCGACGTCGGCGGACCGCTGCGCGAGGACGGCCGCGTGCGCGGCCGCGCGGTGGCCGCGTTCCAGGACGCGCACGCCCACACCGACCACTACCGGCGGCGCAACGAAGTCCTGTACGGCATCCTGGAGGCCGACCTGGACGACGGCACGCTGCTCACCGTCGGCGCCGACTACCAGGACAGCGACCCGCGCGGCTCCAGCTGGGGCGGCATCCCGCTGCTCGACGGCAACGGCGATTTCTACCGCAGGCCGCGCTCGTTCAACAACGGCGCGCGCTGGAGCCGCTGGCGCCAGTACACCCGCACCGGCTTCGCCACGCTCGAGCACCGCTTCGGCGACGACTGGATCGCCAAGCTGCAGCTCAACCACCAGGTCAACGGCTACGACGCCGCGCTCGGCGCCGCCGCCTCCGGCAATCCCGATCCGCTCACCGGCACCGGCGTCGGCCTGTGGCTGGGACAGTACGTCGGCAAGACCGTCAGCAACGCCGCCGATTTCTATCTCAGCGGCCGCTTCCGGTGGTTCGGCCGCGAGCACGAACTGGTGGTCGGCGGCAGCGTGTCGCGCAAGCGCTGGACCAATACCGGCTACTCCGCGCCCGCGGACTACCCGCTGCAGGTTCCCGACTACCGCACCTGGGACGGCGACATCCCTGAGCCGGCCTGGATCCCCAGCTTCGCCAACGACGACGTCACCCGCGAAAGCGGCCTGTACCTGGTCGGCCGCTTCGATCTCGCCGATCCGCTCAAGGCCATCGTCGGCAGCCGCATCGCCAACTACAGATCGGTCGATATCGACAAGAGCGGCATCGTGGTGCCCTACGCCGGCCTGGTCTACGACCTGAGCCCGCATCTGTCCGCCTTCGCCAGCTACACCACGATCTTCAAGCCGCAGAGCAACCAGGACGAGCAAGGCCGCAGGCTCGACCCCTTGGAAGGCCGCAACTACGAGGCCGGCCTCAAGGCGGAGTTCTACGACGGCCGCCTCAACGCCAGCGTAGCCGCGTTCCGGCTCGAGCAGGACAATTTCCCGCAGCCCACCGGCGGGCGCACGCCGAGCGGCGGCATCGCCTACCGCGCCCTGCCCGGCGTGCGCACCCAAGGCTACGAGCTCGAACTGTCCGGACAGCTGCGCCCCGGCTGGCAGATCCAGGGCGGCTATACGCGCAAGGTGGCGCGGCAGTCCGGCGAGAAGATCTCGACGCTGGAGCCGGAAGACCAGTTCAGCGTGCACACCAGCTATCGCCTGCGCGGCTCGCTGCAAGGCTGGACGGTCGGCGGCGGCGCACGCTGGCAGAGCTCGACCTGGGGATCGATCCCGCTGCCCGCCGGGGGCACGGTCGAGCATCGCACGGCGCCTTACTGGCTGCTCGACCTGATGGCCCGCCACGAGTTCAACGAACGGCTGTCGGCGACGCTCAATGTCGGCAACCTGCTCGACAAGCGCTACTACACGATCTTCGATGTCTACAGCACCTACACCTGGGGAGAGCCGCGGAACGTGCGCCTGGCGGTGACCTACCGCTTTTGATGCCGGGCCGGCGGCGCCGGCCATGCAGGGCTGGCGGGCCGTCGTTGAACTTTCCCTCCACCGCCGCGCTCCAAGTCCGGTCGTTGCACGGACGCTGCCAGGGAAGCGCAGCCGACGAGTGGAGGGAACCGGAGGGAGAGCGCTGGCCTGCCTTGCCGTGGTGCTCGTGCACCTCCTGCTCTGGCGGATGCTCGTCCTGGCGCCGCCGCCTCCCCATCGCGCACCGGCCACGGCTGTGGTCTGGATCGATCCGCCCGCCGCCCCGACGCCGCTTGCCCGGCCGCCGGGGCCGTCGCAACGCAGGGCGCCGGCGGCCTCCCATCGCCCGCGGCCGGCCCGCACGCGCGCGCCACGACCCGCGACGGCAACCGTGGATGCGCCTCCCCCTTCCTCCGGCGCCGCCGACATCCTCGCGCAGGCGCATCGATGGGTACGCGCCAACGAACCGATCGTGATCGCGCCGGCCGACCCGATGCGCTCGCATATTCCCAGGCTGCCCGGCAAGAAAGGATGGCTTCCCGCGCCGCCGCCGCCCCCGACCCTGGAAGGCATCGACCGCGGGCGGCGGATGATGGGCGAAGCGGGATACCTGCAGGACTTCTGCGCGCGGACACGCATGTCGATTGCGGCGCTCGAGCCGCAGGGGGACAGTCCGGAACTGCAACGCCAGCGCAGGCGATGGCAGGCCTACTGCCGATAGCCGTCCGCGACGGCCCGAACAGCCGCGCGCGCCGGCCATGGACCGGCGCGGCACTCCGATCGCCGTTGATTCCGCCGCGACGGGCGCCTAGGATTTCGGCACCGACTTTTCCTGGCCACGCGATGTCCTTGCGCAAGCGACAGGTTTCACGAGGCGTCGCGGACGATCTGCGCGGCATCGGACAACTCGCGATCGACGGCGTGATCGGCGCTGCCGAACTGGTCGAGGCCACGCATGCCGCGATCACGTACCTGCCTGCGGCGATAGGCCGCCCGGCCCCTGCCGCCACCACCGGCGTGACCGGATTGGCGTACCGCAGCGTTCGCGGTCTCACCCGCCTGGTGGGCGACGGCATGGACCTGTCGCTGTCCGCGTTCGCCTCGACGCTGGGCAGCGTCGGCCCGTCGCCGTGGCGCGATGCGATCCTCTCCGCGATCAACGGCGTGCTGGGCGATCACCTGGAAGCCAGCGGCAATCCGCTGGCGATCCCCATGCGGTTTCGACGCGATGGGCAGGAACTGCCGCTGGCGCGCGGCGCCCTGCGCGCACGGCTGCCTCAAGCCGGCGGCAAGCTGCTGGTCATGGTGCACGGCCTGTGCATGAACGACAGGCAGTGGAAATACGATGGCCACGACCACGGCGAAGCCCTCGCGCGCACCTTGGGCTACACCCCGGTCTACCTGCACTACAACTCCGGACGGCGCATCTCGGACAACGGACGGGAACTGGCCGGGTTGCTCGAGCGATTGCTCAAGGCCTGGCCGGTCGACGTGGAGGACGTCGTGTTCCTGTGCCACAGCATGGGCGGGCTGGTGGTCAGGAGCGCGCTCGAGGCCGGCCTGCGCAAGGACAAGTCCTGGACGCGGTTGCCGCTGCGTGCCGTATTCCTGGGCACCCCGCATCATGGCGCGCCGCTGGAACGCGCCGGCAACTGGGCCGAGCAACTGATTGCCTTCAGCCCCTACAGCGCCCCGTTCGTGCGCCTGAGCCAGCTGCGCAGCGCGGGCATCCAGGATCTTCGCCACGGCAACCTCCTCGATCGCGACTGGAAACGCGGCAACGGCCGCGAGGACAACCGAACCCCGCTGCCGCTCCCCGCGGCGGTCCGCGCCTACGCCATCGCCGCGACCACGCAGGCGGCACGCCGGGACGGCAAGCCCCGCCGCCTGAGCGGCGACGGACTGGTCCCGGTCGCCAGCGCCCTGGGCGATCACGCCAATCCCGCTTTCGACCTCGGCATTCCCGCGTCGCGGCGATGGATCGGGTACGGCATCAATCATCTCGAGCTTCTTGGCGATGCGGCCGTGTACGCGCGCATCCGGCGGTGGCTGAAGGCGGACTAGCCTCTTTCCACCGCATCGCGCGTCCGATCGCCGGCGCATCGACAGGCCGCCGCCAATAGCCCTTCCAGCCGGTGTCGAACGAGGCATCACGATTTCACGGCGCCATCACGGCCTCGCGCGGCGGCGGCATCGCATGCCGAAGCATCCGGACACCGCGCACGTCCTTCTCGTCCGGCCACCGGCAAACCCAATCCCGTTCGCTCTTCGCATTCCGTGATGCGTCTTCAATTCAGAAAACCGCTTGTGCGCAAAACCTAGGGATTACCCCAGTTAACACGATCCAATCCCGCGCCCATCCTGATTTCGGCGAAAGCTTCGCAGCACCGTTTGCGTTGCGGCGGGCGCCGACGGCAAGACGCCGCTCGACCCGCAGATTCCGCGGCCGCCAGGCTCGTCTCCGGACAGCATGTTTGCCGGCCTTCCTCTCCATGACGCGAGGCGCATATGGCTATCGGACCTGCCGGCAATCAGAGCAAAAGCGTCAACACTCCCACCGGCGCAAACGAACACTATGTTTCGCCGAGCAAGGCGGACCTCGAGAAGCTGGCGGACAAGCTGCACGACGTCGGCGAGAAGAAAGCCAAGAAGGACGACTACGACCGGCGCCTGGAATCGTTGTCCAACGAATTCCTCCCGACCCTCAGCCAGGAGGACCGCGGCCGCTTCCTCGGCGTGATCCTCGAGAAGGACAAGGGCGCCACGGAGTCCTGGCTGCAGAGCGCCCGCCTGGACAAGATGGTCGACAGCGGCCGCATCGGCGCCGAGGACCGAACCCGGGTCCTGGACGCCGTCGGGCGCGGCTACACCGACAACCACATCGGCAAGGACAAGGCGTCGAAGCTCATCGACACCGACAACCCGGGCGGAAGCGACAAGCCCGATCCGTCGCCTCCCCCGGACAAGAGCGACGCGCCGAAGGATGTACTCGCCGACGGCTACAAGGAAATCGGGCCGGACGACAAGTTCGTCTACGAAGACATCAAGAACGTGTCGTATCCGGGCGAATATGCCGACGGTTGGCTCCGCTTCGACACCCAGGGCGGCGGCAAGTACGCGGTCAACGAAGCCAACTCGCCGGGCGCCTACGCCGCCGCCAAGCAGAAGTACCTCGACGTCGGCCGGCAGACGATCGACAACGCCCGCGATCGCGCCGGCCTCGACCCCATCGCCGATACCGACCTGTTCTCGCTGCAGACCAGCGAGGAAGTGGACGGCCACAAGCTCAAGGTCGGCGATGCCGCCATGAAGCTGATGGTGGACGAGATCAAGGGCAAGAAGGATCTGTACGAGGACAGCCCGCAGGCGGAGTTCCTCCGCCTGATCGAGGCGCGCAGCGCGGTCACCAACGGGAAGTTCGTGCATCCGGTGTACGAGAACCGCAACATCAACGTCGGCGGCGTCACCATCACCGAGTCCGAGAACCTGGTCAAGCTCGAGCCGGCGGACATGCGGGACATGCTCGACGAGGGCGCCATCAACCAGAAGCTCGACCAGGTGATGCGGAACGAGCAGGTCTCCACGCTCTATCAGAAGAGCCTGAAGGAAGCCATCGGCAAAGTGCCCGAAAGCGACCGCAAGGACATGGCCGACAAGCTGGCCAAGGTCGTCGAGAGCCCCGACTACGTGGCGGAGGCCGGCAAGCTGCCGGCCTGGGACAAGCCGCGGATGCAGGCCGACGTGGAGGACGCGATCTCGCAGCTGTCCCTGCTCGATCCCGAGCGCGCCAAGGGCGCCGGGCAGAAGTTCGCCGTCAACGCGCTCGCCAGCGACATCGACGCGTCCTTCGCCAACCCCGACGAGATCGGCGACGACGCCAAGGTGGACGCGGTCGATGCCGGCCTGGAAGCGATCACCAACGGCATCGAGAAGGCCGGCCTGCCGTTCGATCTGGCCGACAAGATCGACGGCTTCCTCAAGGACGGCGGCGACAAGGCAAAGACGGATTTCGCCGACATCGCCGCGGAACTGCGCCAGGAAGGGCATTCCCAGGAGGACATCGACAAGGTCTTCGGCCGCTTCGACTTCAGCAGCGACAAGAAGGCATCGATCCGGTCGCTCTACGACAGCCTGGATTCCAACGGCGTGCTGCCGGCGGTGACCGGGGCGATCGGCATCGCCTCGACGGTTCGCGGCCTGGTCAACGACGGCCTGGGCGAGACGCCGGAGGAGAAGCTCGCCACCGTCGGCGGCCTGGTCGAGATGGTCGGATCGCTGCCCGACACGACCAAGCTGCTAGGCAACCTGGTCAAGGGCGTCGACGGCTCGGCGCTCGATCTGCTCGGAGTCGACAAGTCGATCAAGTCCCACATGGGCGTGGAAACCAGGAACGGCAACCGCGCCGTCTCGGCCATCGGCGAAAACGTCGGCAGCACCGAGATCCCGGACGCCGACGGCGTCAAGAACGCCGACAAGGTTCTCGAGGGCCTGCGCGGCGCCGCAGGCGATCCCAACGGATCGCCGCCGAGCGACGGCCTGTTGTCGCGCATGTCGAAGTCGACGCTCAAGGTGTTGAGCGACTACTCGGGCAAGGCGGGCGGCCTGCTCGGCGTGGTGACCGGCGGAATGGACGCCGCGGCAACCTTCAACGACGACTCCTCGAGCGCCGAGAAGGCGTCCGCCGTGCTCGGCGTGATGTCCGGGACGCTCGACCTGGCGCCCGACGTCCTGAACGCGGGCGGCAAGTTCGTCTCCGCCGTGGGCGGAAAGGCGGCCGGCGAGGTCGCCGAGCGCGTGATCGGCGCCATCACCCGCGGCCTGGGTCCGGTCGGCGTGCTGCTGACGATCGCCTCCGAGCTGGTCTCGGTGTTCGTCAGCGACGCCAAGGAGAAGAAGGAGGCCAAGGAACAGTACGAGTGGTTCTCCAAGCTGGGAGAGGACGGCGTCACCAAGGGCGACTGGAACGTCAAGTACGACTACGCCGTCACCACCCTCGCCCGCTTCGACGAGGCGCGCTCGTACATCGACAACGTGGATGATCTGAAGGACGACGACTGGGGCGGCCGACAGTCGCCCGGCGACCGCAGCATTTTCGACTTCCACCGCGAGGAGTTCGCCGACTTCAAGAGCAAGTGGGAGAAGGATCGCGGCGCGGACACCTACGTGGAATTCCTGGACCCGGACAAGCGCAAGGCCGACTTCAAGCGGGAAAAGGAGCAGATGGACGAAATGAAGGCCTACATGGACGCGCACCCGACCTATTTCCCGGGCTACAACGATTGGGTGTTGGACCTTTGAATTGGCCCCGCGAGGATTCCGCCGGCCCCTGGGGCCGGCACGGGCCGGCCCCGCCTGGCGGGCGCGCTCATTCCTCGATGGCCTCGATGCCGCGCCGCTTGAGGTCCTCGAGATAATCGCGCATCTCCTTGAGCCGCTCGGGCGGATGTCCCTGCCACTCCATGACCTCGCCGAGCACACGGAACGGTTCGCGGGAGCGGTAGGACTTGGTGGGGTTGCCGGGGAATCTCTTGTCGGTCAGGTTCGGATCGTCTTCGATGGAGCCGGTCGGTTCCACGATGTAGATCCTGCCGCGTCCCGCACCGACGGCCAGCTCGGCGCCCCAGATGGCCGCGTCCAATGTCGCTGACAGGTAGATGAAAACCGCGGGCTTTCTCTTGCCGTAATTGGAGGCACGGCCCGGTTCGATGAGGTCGCCGACCTTCAGGTCGGCCTTCGTGCCGTGGTAGTACGTTTGCGAACCCGTCATTGCCTTTCTCCGCTTGCGTGAAGGCGGCGATGCTGCATCGCGCGCGGGGCCTTGCCGCAAGCCCCCCCGTGTTGTATAAATTGATGGTGGGGAGGCGCGCGGCGCCTCCCCTTTTTTGTTTTTGGCTTGGAACGCAGGCGAGAGGACCGCGAGCGGCCGCGAAGATCGCGACGGCCGTCGCAATCCTGGAGATGGCCTTCCGCGTGCCGCGCGCGCCCCAGCGGCGATATCCGGCTTTGCGCAACGCCATCGGAAGCCGAACCGGGTATTCTCGCCGACGCGCAAACCGCCGCGCCGGCACGCACCGGGCCGGATGCCGAGGTTCCGCCCCCTGTCATCGATGGAGAACGTGGATGATCAGCAAGAACACGATTTGTCTCTGGTACGACGGCACCGCCCTGGACGCCGCCCGGTTCTACGCCGAAACCATTCCCGACAGCGCCGTCGGCAGGATCCTTCGCGCCCCGGGCGACAATCCTTCCGGCAAGGAGAACGACGTGCTGACCGTCGAGTTCACCGTGGCCGGCATTCCCTGCGTCGGCCTGAACGGCGGCCCCGCCTTCAAGCACAACGAGGCGTTTTCGTTCCAGATCGCGACCGACGACCAGGCCGAAACCGACCGCCTGTGGAACGCGATCGTCGACAACGGCGGCCAGGAAAGCGCCTGCGGCTGGTGCAAGGACAAGTGGGGCCTGTCGTGGCAGATCACGCCGCGCATGCTCATCGATGCGATCAACGATCCCGACCGGGCGGCCGCCAAGCGGGCCTTCGAGGCGATGATGCAGATGCGCAAGATCGACATCGCCGCGATCGAGGCGGCGCGTCGAGGCTGACGGCCCCGACCGTTGCGGCCCTACGGCAGCAACGGCCCTCCCAGCCAAAGCCAGCGCGCCATCCATGCCGTTGCGATGCCGATCAGGGCGGTCAGCGGCACGCCCACGCGCAGGAAATCCCCGAAGGTGTACTGCCCCGGGTTGAGGATCAGAAGATTGCCGTGGTGGCCGATCGGCGTGAGGAACGAGGCCACCGCGCCCATCGCGATGCAGATCACGAACGGCGCCGGCGGCAGGCCGAAGGCTTCCGCCATGGCCAGCGCGATCGGCGCCAACAGCACCGTGGTGGCGGCGTCGGACAGGATCTGCGTCAGCAGGGCGGCGGCCGAGAACATGACCAGCAGCTGCATCAGCGGCGACCAGTCCTTGGTGTGGCTGGAAAGCAACTGCGCCAGCCACTCGGCCGTCCCGGTCTTCTCCATCGCGATGCCGAGCGGGATGACGCCCGCGATCATCACGAAGATGCGCACGTCGATCTCGGCATAGGCACGCTTGATGTCGACGCAGCGCGTGACGACCATCGCCACCGCGCCGGCGAGGAAGGCGATCTGCGGGCTCAGCGTTTCGGTCGCGGCCGCGACCACCGTGGCCGCCATGATCGCCAGCGCCAGCGGCGCGCGCCGGCGCGTGCGCTTCTGCGCCTCGAACGGCACCAGCATCATGAAGCCGTGATGCTGGGACAATTGGCTGAAGGTCTGCTGCGCGCCCCACAGCACCAGCAGGTCGCCCTGCTCCAGGACCTGCTCGGACAGTTCTCCGCTCAGCCATCCCTCCCGTCGCCACAGCCCGACCACGACCACGCCCAGCGTGTTGAGGAAATCGATGCTGCCGACGCTGCGTCCGACGAACTCCGAGTTCGGCGCGACCACCGCCTGGATCAGCTGTTCCTCGCCGAGCAGATCGGTGTGCCGGCCGTCCTTCGGGTTTTCGCCGTACTTGACCACGGCGTGCAGCGACAGGCCGGGCTCGTCCTTGATCGAGGCGATCTCGTCCGGCGAGGCCCGCACCAGTAGCACGTCGCCCTCGGCCAGCGGGCTTTCAGGCGCCTGCCGGCGGCGGCGCATGCCGTAGCGCAGCCAGTCGACCACCTGCAGGCGTTCGTCGAAATGCTTGCGGAACTCGCCGTAGGTCTTGCCGATCCACGGCGACTGTGCGTCCACCACCAGCTCCGTGTAGTAGCGCTCCAGCCGCAGATAGTCCGCCTGGCCCGCCTCGCCGCTGCGCTTGGGCACCAGCCAGCGCCCCAGCAGCATGTACAGCGTGCCCAGCAGCACCAGCACCGCGCCGATCGGGGTGATCGCGAACAGGTCCAGGGCATCGCCGCCGGAACGCTTGAGGAAATCGTTGGCGAGCAGGAAGGCCGGCGCGCTGACCAGGGTCAGCGTGGTGCCGAGGGACGCGGCCAGCGACATCGGCATCAGCAGGCGCGAGGCCGCCATCTTCTGGTCCCGCGCCAGGCGCATCAGGATCGGCAGCATCATCGCCGTCACCATCACATGATGCGAGAACGCGGCGAGCGCGGCGGTCGCCGGCATGATCACGGCAATCGTCCGCCACTCGCTGCCGCCCGCGGCCTTGCCGATCGCCGCGCCGATGCGCTCGGTGATGCCGGTGGAGGACAGGCCGGCCGACAGCACGAAGACCGCGGCGACGATGATCGCCGGCTCGCTGGAAAACCCGGACAAGGCTTCGCGCGGGCTGAGGATGCCGCTGAAGGAGAGCGCCATCAGCGCCAGCATTGCCACCACGTCCACGCGCAGCTTCTCGCTGACGAACAGCGCCAGGCTGACGCCGAGGATGATCAGGAACAGGATCTGCTGGAATTCCAAGGACCGCCTCCGATGGCTCGACCGCGGTTATCGCACAACATTCGGGAAGTGGCTACCCGAAACGGTTCTCGCGCCGCCGGCCGCATCAGGCATCGACGGACCCGCCCAACGCCCGGCGCAACGCTTCCGGCACGGCCACCGGACGACGCGTTTCCGGCGATACGCAGACCTGGGTGAGTTCGGCGAGAAACGCCGTCTCGCCCGACGCCAGCTTGCCCACGACGGCATACGCGATGGCATGGGTCCGCAGTTCGCGCACGGATACGCGGATCTCGACGTCCGCGTCCCACTCGAGGGGGCTCAGGAATTCGATCGACAATGCGCGCGCGGGCGGGAGCACTCCCATCTTCATGATTTCCCGCTCCGCCGGGCCGCCGAGTCGATCCGAGAGGAAATCCAGGACCGCCTCCACCACGAAATAACCGAGCCTTGGCGCGTAGATCACGCCGCCCGGATCGCAGTCTCCAAAGCGGATGCGGCGCTTGGTCATGAACATGGCCTACTCCGATGCCCGGTATCCGAACCGGCTCGATCCGCAATATTGCCTGGAGCACGCGCCAAAACAAAAAGCCCGCGTCGCGCGGGCTTTTTGTCCATCGCTCGATGCCGCCGACCTCGCCTCAGGCGAAGGGATCCTGCAGCACCATGGTGTGCTCGCGGTCCGGGCCGGTGGAGACGATCGCCAGCGGGCAGCCGGAGAGCTCCTCCAGCGCGCGCAGGTAGGCGCGCGCGGCGGGCGGCAGCTTGTCCCACTCGGTGATGCCGTGGGTGGTCTCCTTCCAGCCCGGGAACTCGAGGTACACCGGCTCGCATTCGTCCCAGCCCTGGGCGTCGAGCGGGGCGTACTCGGTTTCCTTGCCGCGGTAGCGGTAGGCGATGCACATGTTGAGCTTGTCCATGCCGTCGAGCACGTCGAGCTTGGTGATGCACAGGCCGCTGATGCCGTTGATGGCCACCGCGCGCTTGAGGGCGACGATGTCGATCCAGCCGCAGCGGCGCGGCCGGCCGGTGGTGGCGCCGTATTCCTGACCGCGGTCGCGGATGCCCTGCCCCACGTCGTCGTCCAGCTCGGTCGGGAACGGGCCGCCGCCCACGCGCGTGGCATAGGCCTTGGCGATGCCCAGGACATAGTCGATGGCGTCCGCGCCCACGCCGGCGCCGGCCAGGGCGCCGCCCACGGTGGTGTTGCTGGAGGTGACGTAGGGATAGGTACCGTGGTCGATGTCCAGCAACGAGCCCTGCGCCCCCTCGAACAGGACGCGCTTGCCCTGCTTGCGCAGGTCGTGGAGGATGCCGGCGACGTCGGACTTCATCGGCTGCACGTATTCGCCGAAGGCCAGCGCCTCGTCGTAGGTCTGCTGGTAGTCGACGGCGTCCACGCCCAGATACCGGGTGAGGACGAAGTTGTGGTAGTCGAGCGCGGCGCGCAGCTTCTCGGCCAACTGGTCGGGATAGTGCAGGTCGGCGACGCGGATGCCGCGGCGCGCCACCTTGTCCTCGTAGGCCGGGCCGATGCCGCGACCGGTGGTGCCGATGGCCTTGCCGCCGGCGGCCTTCTCGCGGGCCTGATCGAGGGCGATGTGGTAGGGCATGATCAGCGGCGCGGCCGGCGAGATCTTCAGGCGCGAGCGCACTTCGACGCCGCCGTTCTCCAGCTCCTCGATCTCCTTGCGCAGCGCGGCGGGACTGATCACCACGCCGTTGCCGATCAGGCACAGCGCGTCGGCGCGCAGGATGCCGGAGGGAATCAGGTGCAGGACGGTCTTCTTGCCGTTGATGACCAGGGTATGCCCGGCGTTGTGGCCGCCCTGGAAACGGACGACGGCGCCGATCTCCTCGGTGAGCAGATCGACGATCTTGCCCTTGCCTTCATCGCCCCACTGGGCTCCCAAGACCACAACTGACTGACCCATGGCTAAGCTCCTAAGCATTAGAAAGTCCGGCCAGGGACGGCCGGGCTCTTGCGGAGGGATCCGCACACGCAAAAGCCGGCGGGCTGCCCCGGGTTGGGGGCGCGCTCGTCCGGCTTTTGTGCATTATCCGGGTTTCATGGTGCCCTTGCCACCCTGCGCGCGGCCGTTGCCGGCAAGGCGCTGGCGCCGCTCGGCCGCCGTTCAGTGCGGGCGGGCAGCCGCCGCCCCTCCGTCCGTCAGCCGCGCACCAGGAACAGCGCGACCAGGCCGATCGCCAGCAGGATGCCGCCGGCGCGCCGCAGCTTGCGGTCGTCCATCGCGTGCAGCTGCTCGGCCATGCGCCGCCAGGCGTCGGGAAAGGCGAACAGCAGCAGGCCCTCGAGGATGGCGACCAGGCACAGGGCCGCCAGCATGTCCTTCATCGCATTGCCCGCTACTTGTCGCTGCGCATGTACTGCAGGAAGGGATCGTTGCGGTCGAGCACGATCACCGCCTTGCCGTCGCTGAACGTGGCGCGATAGGCATCGAGGCTGCGCTGGAAGGCGTAGAAGCCGGGGTCCTTGTTGGCGGCGGCGCCGTAGATGCGCGTGGCCTCGGCGTCGCCCTCGCCGCGCAGCTTCTGCGCGTCGCGCTCGGCCTCGGCCAGGATCACGGCGCGGTCGCGGTCGGCCTTGGCCTTGATCGCCTGGGCCTGCTCCTCGCCTTCCGCGCGCAGGCGGCTGGCCACCTGCTGGCGCTGCGCGCTCATGCGGCGGTAGACGTCCTTGATCACCGTGCTGTCGGTAGGCAGGTCGACCTGCTTGATGCGCAGGTCGACGATGCGTACGCCGATGTTGGCCGCGCCCTTGTTGATGGCGTCGAGCTGCTCGCCGATCACTTCGGAGCGGTTGCCCGAGACCACCTGCGACAGCGTGCGCGAGTTGATCTCGTTGCGCAGCGAGTCGGTGATGATCGGCGCCAGCGTCTTGGTCGCCACTTCCTCGTCGCCGCCGGTGGCGCGGTAGAAGGCGCGCACGTCCTGGATCATGCCCACGGCGAAGAAGTCGATGCTCACGTCCTTGCGCTCGGAGGTTAGGTAGCGCTCGGGATCGGCCGGGATCACCTGCAGGCGGCGGTCGAAGACCAGCGCGCGCTCGATCAGCGGCCATTTGAAATGCAGGCCGGGAGCGATGTCGGTGCGGGTGACGCGGCCGAGGTTGAGCACGATCGCGGTATGGCCTTCGGCCACGACATAGACCGAACCCAGCAGGGCCAGGGCCGCGGCGATCAGCACCGGGAGTACAAGATTCAGTCTCATCGGCCGGGCTCCTCGTCACGGCTGCTGCGCGACGTCCGTTCGCCGCGCGGATCGGCATCGCCCGGCGTGGCGCTGACGGTGGGGGCGATCATGTCGGGCGTGATGACCGGCGAGGCGGCAGCGGAGGCGCCGCCGCCCTGCCCCACCATCGGCACGTAGATCAGCTGGCGGCTGTCGCCGCCGACGATCTTGCGGTTGTTCGCCAGCACCTGCTGCACGGCCTCCAGCCACAGGCGCTTGCGCGTGACCTCGGGCGCGCCGCGGTACTGTTCCACCAGCAGCGAGAAGCGCTCGGCGTCGCCGGTGGCGCGGGCGATGGCCGCGGTCTTGTAGCCCTCGGCCACGGTGCGCACACCGGCGGCCTGGCCGCGCGCCTCGGGCACCAGCTTGGCGGCGTAGGCCTGCGCTTCGCTGATGGAGCGGTCCTTGTCCTGCTGCGCGCTGTTGACGTCGTCGAAGGCCGGCTTCACCTCTTCCGGCGGCCGGGCGTTGGGCAGGTTGAGCTCGGTGACGTACAGGCCGGTGCGGTAGGCGTCCAGCGACTTCTGCAGCTGCGTCTTGGCCGAGACCGCGAGCTGCTCGCGCGCGCCGAGCACGGTATCGAGGCTGGAGCGCCCGATCTGCTCGCGCACGGTGGACAGGGCCGCCTGCTCCAGCACCTCGCGGCTGTTGCGGGTGCCGAACAGGAATTTCTGCGGGTCGTTGATGCGGTACTGCACGTTGATGTCGACGCGGACGATGTTCTCGTCCGAGGTGAGCACCAGCACGCTCTCGCCGAAGCTCTGGATCTTGGTCGCCTGGACCTTGGTGACGCGCTCGATCGGCCAGGGCAGCTTGAAATGCGGGCCGGGCTGCAGCACGCGCGAGAACAGGCCGAAGCGCAGCACCACGCCGCGCTCCTGCTCGGCCACCAGCACGAAGCCGCTGAAGGCCAGCCACAATACCGCGGCCAGGCCGATCCAGCGCCAGGGACCGCCGCCGGGCAGGCCGCGCAGGTTGTTGAACCAGTCGCCGAATCCGCCGCCGCCACCGCGGCCGCGCCTGGACTGCCAGGGGTTGCGCTGCTGCCCGTTCCTGCCGGATCCGTCCTCGTCTTTCTTCGGGCTGCCGCTACCGGGGGTGTTCCAGGCCATGCCTGCTCCAATCTGGGAAGTTGCCGCGCGGCCTGGTCGGGGGCCGGCGCGACAGTTTACTGAAGGTTGGGCCGGGACCGCCCGGACACAAGCACCCGCCGTCGGACGGGAGCGCCACGCTCATGCCCGGTCGGGACGTGCCGGATCAAGACGCCTTGAATCGGGCTCGTTGAAACCCGGGCTTGCCGGATCGGCATCGGCCAGCAGCGCCAGCAGCGGCGCGCCGTCGGCCTGCCCGGCCAGGCGCTCGGCGTCGGCCAGGGCGAGATCGACTTCCAGCGTCCAGCCGTGTTCGTCGTGCGTCTCGCCGCGGATCGCATCCAGCGCGTGCAGGCGTGCGCGCAGACGCCCGGCCGAGGGCGGCAGGCGCAGCTCGGCCCGGACCCGGCGCAGGCCCAGGCGCGCGGCCAGCGCCGTGCGCAGCAGGTCGAGGCCGATCCCGTCGCGCGCGGATATCCATACGCGATCGCGCGCGGCCGCATCCGCGTCCTCGCCGCCGGGACGGTCGTGCCGAGGCTGCACCCCCTCGGGCCTGTCGGTGTCGATCCTGTCGATCTTGTTGTAGACCAGCAACTGCGGAATCTCGCCCGCGCCGATCTCGTGCAGCACGGCATCGACCTGGGCGACGCGCTCCTCGCGCAGCGGGTCGGCGGCGTCGATGACGTGCACCAGCAGGTCGGCCTCGCGCGCCTCCGACAGCGTGGAGCGGAAGGCGGCGACCAGCTCGTGCGGCAGGTCGCGCACGAAGCCGACCGTGTCGGCCAGCACGATGTCGCCGCCGGGCAGCACGACGCGGCGCACGGTCGGATCGAGGGTGGCGAACAGCTGGTCGGCGGCGTAGGCCCCGGCGCCGGTGAGCGCGTTGAACAGGGTCGACTTGCCGGCGTTGGTGTAGCCGACCAGGGCCACGCGCGGCATCTCGCTGCGCACGCGCGCGCGGCGCATCTGCGTGCGCTGCACCTCCACCTTCTCCAGGCGCTTTTGCAGCTGCTCCACGCGCTTTTGCAGCAGGCGGCGGTCGGTCTCGAGCTGGGTCTCGCCCGGACCGCGCAGGCCGATGGAGCCGCCGCGCTGGCGCTCCAGGTGGGTCCAGCCGCGCACCAGGCGCGTGGCCATGTGGCGCAGCTGCGCCAGCTCGACCTGCAGCTTGCCCTCATGGCTGTGCGCGCGCTGAGCGAAGATGTCCAGGATCAGGCCGGTGCGGTCGACCACGCGCCGCTCCAGCGCCTTCTCCAGGTTGCGTTCCTGGCCGGGCGTGAGCGGGTGGTTGACCAGTACCAGGTCGGCGCCGCTGGCGTCGGCGGCCGCCTTCACCTCGGCGAGCTTGCCGCTGCCGATCAGGGTGGCCGGATTGGGGCGGTCGATGCGCGCGGTCAGCACCGCCGCGACGCCGGCCCCCGCGGAGCGCGCCAGATCGGCGAATTCCTCCAGCACGCCCTCGTCCGGCGGTCCGCCGGCGTGGGGTTGGATCAGCAGCGCGTGTTCGCCCTTGCGGGAGCGTTCAAACAAGAGCGTTCAGGCCTCTGGTGTTCGGGTGGGTCTATTCGGCTTCGTCGCCGTCGGCTTCGGTCGCGGTGCCATCGCCAGGCTGGACATAGCCGCCGCCCGGACCCACGCGCACGTTGCGCGCCGGCACCACCGTGGAGATCGCGTGCTTGTAGACCATCTGGCTGACGGTGTTGCGCAGCAGCACGACGAACTGGTCGAAGGATTCTACCGTGCCCTGCAGTTTGATGCCGTTGACCAGATAGATCGAGACCGGCACACGCTCGCGCCGCAGCGCGTTCAGGAATGGATCCTGGAGAGATTGCCCCTTAGACATTGTTTTTTCTCAGCTTGGTTATTGTTGTTATGGCTTGCGCCCCAACGCCCGACCCGTATCCCCACGGCGGCGCAAGCGATGTTATACAACAGTTGGGCGATGTTGGCCGCATGATGGTGACGCATGTCGCGGAATGGTCCGCCCGGTCGCGACGCCGGCCATGGGCCGCTCGGCCAGCCTCCCGCCTCGCGGGTGCCCCACGCCCCTCGCCCCGCCCGTTCAGCCTACGCGCTTGCCGAGGAACAGCGAGACGGCGGCTTCCAGCCGCGGCCGGTCCGTGGCCGGGTCGAACCACCGGGCATCCAGCTCCCCGCGCAGCCAGGTGATCTGGCGCTTGGCAAGCTGGCGGGTGGCGAAGATCGCGCGGTCGCGGAAATCGGCAGCCGGCGTGGCGCCGTCCAGATGCGCCCAGGCCTGGCGATAGCCCACCGCCCGGACCGCCGGCAGCTCGTCCGGGCGCGGGTGCGCCCGCAGTTGCGGCAGCGCCCGCAGGCGCCGCACCTCTTCCAGGAAGCCCGCCGCCAGCATCGCGTCGAAGCGCTCGGCAATGCGGGCATGCAGCACGGCGCGCTCGCGCGGCGCCACCACCAGCTTGAGCACCCGGCACGGCAGCCGCGCCGGCGAGACCGCGTCGCGCTGCCATGCGCTGATCGGCCGGCCGCTGATGCGGTGGACCTCCAGCGCGCGCTGGATGCGCTGCGCATCGCCGGCCCGGATCTTGGCCGCCGCGGCCGGATCCACGCGCGCCAGTTCCGCGTGCAGGGCAGGCCAGCCGCGCGCCGCCGCTTCGGCCGCGATGGCCGCACGAACCTCGGCGTCGGCTTCGGGCATCGGCGCCAGGCCCTGCAGCAGCGCGCGGAAATACAGGCCGGTGCCGCCGGCCAGGATCGGCATGCCGCCGCGGGCGAGGATGCCGGCGACGGCGCGGCGGGCGTCCTCGGCGAACTCGGCGGCCGAGTACGCCTGCCAGGGATCGCGCACGTCGATCAGATGATGCGCAATCCCGCCCCGCTCCTCGGCCGTCGGCTTGGCCGCGCCGATGTCGAGCCCCCGATACACCAGGGCGGAGTCGACGCTGACGATCTCGCCGCCCAGGCGCCGCGCCCATTCCAGCGCCAGCGCGGTCTTGCCCGACGCGGTGGGGCCCATAATGGCGATGGCGGGCAAACGGGCATCAGCCCCCATCGGGCGCCCTCCCGCGAAAGGGCATCCTGGTGCTCTGGAATACGTGCGCCATTGCCTGGGGATGATCGTCTTGAAGCCGTCTCGCTGGAGAACTTACCCGAAACCTTCCCCGTATGCGGCTCTCTGCCTGGCGCTCGCGCTTGCTTCATCGTCCGCGAATGCCGGCAAGCCCGACCCGGAGAAGCTCGATCGGGCCCGGCAGGGCTATCTGAGTCCGGCGGAATTTCGCGCCAGATATCCTGCGCCCCCGCTGCTGGACGAAGCGGTCACGGCCTTCTCGCAGGCGCATCGCTACCTGATCGACAGGTCCATCAAAGGGTTTTCCGCCGACGTCGTTCTCGTCGCTCCCGACGGAACCATGGGCTACGGCACCGACTACTACCTCGGCGGTGCCAGGCGCCGGCTTCGCGAGATCCGTCCCGGCCACGAAGCCATTGCCATCGATGCAACCGTTTGCAGAAGGACGCTTTCCGCGCCGGCATGGCAATGCGATCCGCATACCGACGGCTTCTATCTCGGCCTTCCGAAGATTTATCGCGACGCGATCCTCGACGTCGAGCATGGCCGGCTGCTCTGCAAGACCGGGATCTGCGACGCATACCGGATCAAGCAGGCCTATACCCTGGCCAACGATGGCGTCGCCATTACCGCCGTGCCCGAGACCTATTTCCACATCTATACGCTCACACGCGACCAGGACGGCAAGCCGATCGTATTCGCGGAGCGATATTCCACCACCTGGCAACGGACGATGCCCGATGCCACCTACGTCTTCGACTTCGATACGCCGATCGAGCCTTTCGACCTGCCCAGCGAATGAAGCGCATCCGCCTCGCCGCGGCGGAACGAAGCCTCAGATCTCGTCAGGCCAGCGGATATCCGGACCTGGCGTCTTAGCGCGCGGCGTCGGCACCGCCGCGACGGCGGTCCATACCTTGAGCGCGTCCACGGTCGCGGCGACGTCGTGCACGCGCAGCAGCATGGCGCCGCGCTGGGCCGCGATCAGCGCGGCGGCGACCGAGCCGTGCACGCGCTCGGCCGGCGCCGCGCGGCCGGTCAGATCGCCGATGCTGCGCTTGCGCGACAGCCCGGCCAGCACCGGCACGCCGAGTTCGGTGAAGCGCTGCAGCCGGGCCAGCAGCGCGAGGTTGTGATCGCGCGTCTTGCCGAAGCCGAAACCGGGGTCGACGACGATACGCTTCCTGGCGATGCCCGCCATTTCCGCCGCGAACAGGCGCTCGGCCAGGAAGCGATGCACCTCGCCGACCACGTCGTCGTATTCGGGCGCATCCTGCATCGAGCGCGGCTCGCCCAGCATGTGCATCAGCACCACCGGCACGCCCAGCGCCGCGGCGGCATCGAGGGCGCCTTCGCGGCGCAGCGCGTAAACGTCGTTGATCATGCCGGCGCCGGCGGCGACCGCCGCGCGCATCACCTCCGGCTTCGAGGTGTCGACGCTGACCGGCAGCGCGGTTTCGCGCGCCAGGCGCTCGACGACGGGAACCACGCGCCGCAGCTCCTCCTCCAGCGGCACCTCGTCCGCGCCGGGGCGCGTCGACTCGCCGCCGACGTCGAGCGCGTCCGCGCCCTCCTCCGCCAATCGAAGCCCGTGCGCGACGGCGGCCTCGGCGCTGTGGTGCGCGCCGCCGTCGGAGAACGAATCCGGCGTCACGTTGACGATGCCCAGCACGCGCGGCCGATCGAGCGTCAGCACGCGTCCGGCGCAGTCCAGCTGCGGCGAGGCGTCGAACATCAGTCCGCCTGTGCCTTGGTCTTCTTCTTCGCGCTCGCGCCGTCCATGCCGGCGCCGAGCACCACGCCCAGCGCCACGCCGATCCCGACGCCCATGACCAGGTTGTCGAATGCCAGGCCGATCGCCGCGCCGAGCGCGGTGCCCAGGGCGATGCCGGTGCCGATCTTCGAGGTTGCCTGCGCCGCAGTCTTGTCCTGCTCCATCCCGCCCCCGCAAAAGAAAAAGGCCAGAGCGGACTCTGGCCTTTTCGACTGCCGATCGCAACGCCCGGGCGTCAGGTCTGCTCCGCGGGACCGCCGATGGGCGGCAGCGGGCGCGGTTCGCCCTTGCCGTTGCTCTTTCCCCAGCCGGCCGGCGGCGGCGGATCGCGGTCCTCCATGATCGCATCGATCTGCGGCGCGTCGATGGTCTCGTACTGCAGCAGCAGCTTGGCCATCGTATGCAGCTTGTCGATGTTCTCGGTGAGGATCTGGGTGGTGCGGCCGTAGGCCTTGTCGAGGATGCTGCGCACCACTTCGTCGATCTTGCGCGCGGTGTCGTCAGAGACGTTCTTGTGCTGGGTCACCGAACGGCCGAGGAATACCTCGTCCTCCTCCTCGCCGTAGGCGATCGGGCCGAGCTCGTCCGACAGGCCCCACTTGGTGACCATGTTGCGGGCCATCTTGGTGGCGCGCTCGATGTCGTTGGAGGCGCCGGTGGTGACCTTGTCGACGCCGAAGATCAGCTCCTCAGCGACGCGCCCGCCGTACAGCGAGCACAACTGCGACTCGATGGCGGTGCGGTT
Organism: Luteimonas aquatica; assembly: GCF_022662575.1. GTDB lineage: Bacteria > Pseudomonadota > Gammaproteobacteria > Xanthomonadales > Xanthomonadaceae > Luteimonas > Luteimonas aquatica. The sequence continues at coordinate 1,129,552 of NZ_JALBFU010000001.1, forward strand.
GTAGCTGTACTTGTCGCCCTCGGGCAGGTACATGGTCACGCCCAGCGCGCGGCCGCGCGGGATGATCGTCACCTTGTAGACCGGGTCGTGCTCGGGCACCAGGCGGCCGACGATGGCATGGCCGGCCTCGTGGTAGGCGGTCAGCGTCTTCTCGTCCTCGCTCATCGCCATCGAGCGGCGCTCGGCGCCCATCAGGATCTTGTCGCGGGCGCGGTCGAAGTGGTCCATGCGCACTTCCTTGGCGTTCTCGCGCGCGGCGAACAGCGCCGCCTCGTTGACGAGATTGGCCAGGTCCGCGCCGGAGAAGCCGGGCGTGCCGCGCGCGACCACCATCGGCTCGACGTTGTCGGCCAGCGGCACCTTGCGCATGTGCACGCGCAGGATCTGCTCGCGGCCCTTCACGTCCGGCAGGCCGACCACGACCTGGCGATCGAAGCGGCCCGGGCGCAGCAGCGCCGGGTCGAGCACGTCGGGGCGGTTGGTGGCGGCGATCACGATCACGCCCTCGCCGCCCTCGAAGCCGTCCATTTCCACCAGCAGCTGGTTGAGCGTCTGCTCGCGCTCGTCGTGGCCGCCGCCCAGGCCGGCGCCGCGATGGCGGCCGACCGCGTCGATCTCGTCGATGAAGATGATGCACGGCGCGTGCTTCTTGGCCTGCTCGAACATGTCTCGCACGCGCGAGGCGCCCACGCCGACGAACATCTCGACGAAGTCGGAGCCGGAGATCGAGAAGAACGGCACCTTGGCCTCGCCGGCGATCGCCTTGGCGAGCAGGGTCTTGCCGGTGCCGGGCGGGCCGACCATCAGCACGCCGCGCGGGATCTTGCCGCCGAGCTTCTGGAACTTGCCCGGGTCGCGCAGGAATTCCACCAGCTCGGCCACTTCCTCCTTGGCCTCGTCGCAGCCGGCGACGTCGGCGAAGGTGGCCTTGGTCTGGTCCTCGTTGAGCAGCTTGGCGCGCGAGCGGCCGAAGGACATGGCGCCCTTGCTGCCGCCCTGCTGCATCTGCCGCATCATGAAGAACCAGAAGCCGATGATCAGCAGCACCGGCAGGAAATTGATCAGCAGGGTCCACAGCAGGTTGTTGGACTCCGGCGGCGCCTGCTCGATGTCGACCTTGTGCAGCACCAGATCGTCCATCAGCTTGTCGTCGCGCAGCGGCGCGATGGTCTTGCCGGTGGAGTTGTCCTTGCGCACGAACTCGACATGGCGCTCGTCGCTGGCGATCTTGACCTGCTTCATGCGGTCGCCGCGCACGTCGGAAATGAACGACGAATAGTCGACTTCCGAGCCGCCTACGCCGCTCTTCGGGTTGAAGCTCTGGAACACCATCATCAGCACGATGGCGACCACCACCCAGAGCAGCAGATTCTTGACCAAATCGTTCATCCAGTTTCGCTCCGCGGCACCGCCGCTACCTTACTTCATCTGCGCCAGTTTGCCCTGCGCCAGGGCATAGACTTCCGGCGAACGCTTGCGCGAGGCCGCCGGCTTGCGGACCGCCACCTTGGCATAGCGCCGCCGCAGCTCCCGCACGTAATCGTCGAATCCCGCGCCCTGGAACAGCTTGATCAGGAACGCGCCGCCGGTGCGCAGGTGGTGATCGGCGAAGTCCATCGCCAACTCCGCCAGGTGCATGGCCCGCGGCTGGTCGACGACGTCCACGCCACTCTTATTGGGGGCCATATCGGACAGGACAAGGTCGACAGGACGGCCGTCCAGGCTGGTCTCAAGCTGCGATAAGACGGCTTCCTCCCTGAAGTCGCCATGAAGGAACTCGACCCCGGCCAGCGGCGGCATCTCCAGGATGTCCAGGGCCACCACGCGCCCCGGCTGCGCCGGGGCCAGGCGGTCGAGTTCCTGGCGCACCCACTGCGACCAGCCACCCGGGGCGGCGCCCAGATCGACCACCACCATCCCGGGCTTGAGCAGGTGGTCGCGCTCGACCAGCTCCTCCAGCTTGTAGGCCGCGCGCGAGCGCATCCCCTCGGCCTGCGCCTTTTTGACGTAGGGGTCGGAGAAATGCTCTTGCAGCCAGCGGCGGCTGCTTTTGCTGCGGGTGGCCATGCGGCGGGGGAAATGCCTGCAAATCAGGGCTTTGCGGGCAGTTATGATACTCTGTCCGCCACTTCATAACGTATCGGGTTGCCACCCATGGCGCAGCGCAGATCGGCTTACGGAACGTCCGGCCCGGCCGTCCGCGGCCGGGCGTCGCGACCTGCGGCGGCCGATAAGGATACGGCATCGGCCGGGCGCGGCCCGGCCCCCCTGACCGCGGCCCAGAACCGCTTCCTGCGTGGCCAGGCCCATGGCCTGAAACCCTTGCTGCAGATCGGCGGCAAGGGCGTCACCGACGCGGTGGTGGCCGAACTCGACGAAGTCCTGGAGCACCACGAGCTGGTCAAGGTGAAGGTGGCCGCCGAGGACCGCGAGACGCGCGACGCCATGATCGAGCAGCTCGCCCAGCGCAGCGGCGCCGCCCTGGTGCAGCGGATCGGCCATACCGCCACCCTCTACCGGCCGAGCAAGGACAAGCGCCAGATCGTGCTGCCGCGCGCCTAGGACACCGCTTCGGAGCTCGCGTGCAACTGCTTCTGGAACGCCCGGACTACGACTACTTCCTGCGCGGCGCCGACGGGCGCCACGCCCTGGTCAACGAGCGCACCCTGCACGCCAGCTTCGTGCTCTCGCCCGCCGCTTTGGTCGAACAGTGGCCGGTCACCGACGTCGCGCGGATGACGCCCGCCGACCTGGAGCCGCTGCTGCGCCTGGCGCCCGAGCTGATCGTGCTCGGCAGCGGCGGCGCCCAGGCCTTCCCGCCGCCCGAGGTCCAGGCCGCCTGCCTCGCGCGGGGCATCGGCCTGGAGGCGATGACCAATGCCGCGGCCGCGCGCACCTTCAACGTGCTGGCCAGCGAGGGCCGGCGCGTGGTCGCCGGGTTCGTATTCCCCGCCTAGCCGGTGGCGCGCCGTGGCGCCTGGCCGGTGCCGCCGTGGCGATGCCGCTTCTGCTCGCCGCCTGCGGGGCGTTCTCGCCCTCTCCCGCCGAACGCTACGCCCGCTGGCGCGAGTCCGACGCCGCGGCTGCGACCGACGATTACCTGGCCTATCTGCGGCAGGCGGGCGTGGCGGACGTCCTGCCGCCCGCGCAATTGCTGCGCAGCGGCCGCGCCTGGTGGCGCTGCGGCGCTTCCGAGTTCGCGGTGCCGCCACGCGCTGCCTGGCCGCGGATGATTCCCACCCTGCGCCTGGTGCGCGCATTGCGCCAACAGGGCCTGCTCGACGGCGCCGAGGTCGGATCGGCGTATCGCGGTGCCACCCTCAACCGCTGCGAGGGCGGCAGCACGCGCAGCCAGCATCTTCGCAACGCCGCGCTCGATTTCGATCTTCCGGCCGATCCCTCGCGCATCGCCCGGCTGTGCGCGCACTGGCGCAAGGCCGGGGCGTCCAGCGGCTTCGGGCTCGGCCTGTACGACAACCGCCACGTGCACGTGGACAGCGCCGGCTATCGCACCTGGGGAAGCGATTACCGCCGCCGCAGCTCGCCCTGCCGGTAGCCGGCGGTCGGGCCCGCGCTCATTCGCGCCGGAAGCCGACCTGCAATCCGAAGTGATCCGAAGGCCAGGTGCCCGACGCATCCGGCCGGTCGAGCACGATCCGCGCGCGCACCGGCATCAGCACGCCGGTCTGCAGGAATACGTGGTCGATCCGGGTTCGCGGATGCCCGTAATGCGGATTGAGCGTGGTGTTCGCCGGCGCATCGGGAGCGGCGTGCAGGGCCGCGAAGGCGTCGGTGTAGCGCGCGCGCAGCGGCGCCAGCTCCGGCGCGGCGGCGCCGACGTTGAAGTCGCCGGCGATCACCGAGGGCGCGTCGCCGCGCGTGGCGTCGACGAAGGCCAGCAGGTCGCCGATCTGCCGGGCGCGGGTGGCGCCGCTGGCGTCGGTGAAATTCAGATGGGTCACGTAGAGGTTGAGCGGCTGCCCGCCGACGTCGGCGCGGACCATGCCGGCCACGCGGTAGTCCTCCGGCGGCCGCAGCGCCCGCTGTGCGCGCATCCGCACCGGGTGCCGGGTCAGCACCGCGTTGCCGTAGCGCCGCGTCCTGTCGGGCGGATCGACGGAGACGAAGAAGCAGGCATAGCCGAGTGCGCGCGCGAGATCCTCGGCCTGGTTGGGCAGGCCTGCGTCCTGCAGCACTTCCTGCAGGAAGATCGCGTCCGGGCGCGAGGCGCGCAGCGCGGCGACGATCATCTCGCGCCGGCGCGGCCAGTCGCCCTTGTCGTGCCAGAGATTGAGGGTGACCACTTCGAGCGCGGCCGCCGGCGCCGGGCCGGCATGGGCTTTGCCATCGGCGGCGGCGCGCGGGGCGCTACGGCAGCCGGACGGCGCTGACGAAAGCAGCGCCAGCGAGAGCAGTGCCAGCAGGACGAGCGGCACGGTGCGCATGCGCGTCATCCCGGCCGCGCGGCTATCGCCTCGGCATGTACTGCATCGGATCCACCGGCCTGCCGTTGTAGCGGATCTCGAAGTGCAGCATGTCGCGGGTGGCGCCGCTGCGCCCCATCTCGGCGATCTGCTGGCCGGCCTTGACGATCTGGCCCTCGTTGACCAGCCGCGCGCGGTTGTGGCCGTAGGCCGACAGCCATTCCTCGTTGTGCTTGATGATGATCAGCTCGCCGTAGCCGACCAGGCCCGAGCCGGAGTACACCACCACGCCGTCGCCGGCCGCGCGCACCGGCTGCCCGGCGCTGCCGGCGATGTCCACGCCCTGGCGGGTGGGATTGCCGGCGATGTAGGTGCCCACCAGCTGTCCTTCGGTCGGCCAGCGCCAGGCGAACGGGCTGGCCACCGGCGCCGCCGCCACGGGAGCCGGCGTCGGCGCGGCGGTGGAGGCGGGCGGACGCGACGGCGCCGTGCCTCCCGTCGCGCGGCGCGGCACCGAGGCCACCGGACGGCGGCCGCTGCCCGGATACAGGCGCAGCCGCTGGCCCGGATAGATGGTGTAGGGCGGCGGGATGTTGTTCCAGGTGGCCAGGTCGAGCGGGCTGATGCCGTTGTTGGTGGCGATCCGGTAGAGGGTCTCGCCGCGGTTCACCACCGCGGTGGCGCCGTACTTGGGCGTGGACACCGTCCGCCCCGGCCGCTTGTCGCGCACCACCGAGCTGCTGCACGCGGCCAGCACGGCAGAAGCCAGCAACGCGATCGCGATCCGCACCCAGGCCCTGCGCAGCATATCCGTCCCTCTCGGCATCCGAACGCCTTTCATGCCGCATGCGCCCTGAATGCAACGTAGACGATGCCGGCCGCGATCAGCACCAGCGCCCCCCAGCCGATGGGTTCGATGTAGCGGTGCAGCGCGCGCTCGGCGCGCTCGCCGCCCAGGCGGATCGCCAGCGCGATCAGGAACACGCGCTTGCCCCGCCCCACCGCCATGCTGGCCAGGAACGGCAGCCACGGCACCCCCACGATGCCCGAGGCCCAGGTGAAGATCTTCAGCGGGATCGGCGCGAAGCCGGCGATCACCAGGATCCAGAACGCCTTCCACGGCGACTGCGCCACCACCTCGCGCAAATAGGCCACCTGCGCCTCGATCCTGTCGATCCAGCCCAGCGTCTGCAGCAGCGGCTTGACCGCCTCGTAGGCGTAATGGCCCAGCAGATAGCCGATCACCGCGCCCGCCAGCGAGCCGGCCAGGCTCAGCGTGGCGAACCAGAACCCGCGCCGCGGCTGCGCCAGGCACATCGGCGCCAGCATCACTTCCGGCGCGACCGGAAAGACGATGGCCTCGATGAAGCTCAGGCCGGCCAGCAGCGACGGCGCGCGCGGATGGCGCGCCCAGGCCAGCGCGCGCTCGTAGAGGGGGGCGAACAGCTTCATGCGAACGCTCCCTGGATGCTTCTACCGCAGGCGATTCCAGCCGCGATCGCATCCTGCCGCCATCCATGGCGCTGCGATGCGGTCTCCGGAAAGTCCGGCCCGGCCACCCGTGGCCGTGCGCCCGGCAGCGCACGAGCCACTGGCCCGTAGACGCGCCGCTTCGCCCGCATCAGTCCACCAGGCCCGAAAGCAGCGGCACGAACACCACCGGCGCCAGCGTGGTCTGCTCGATCGCGCCGCTCGCGTCCTTGCGCAGGCACAGCAGCGACTGCGCGTTGCCGCCGCCCACCGGCGCCACCAGGGTGCCGCCGGGCGCCAGCTGCTCGGTCAGCGCGTCCACCAGCGACGGCGCCGCGGCGGTGACCACCACGGCGTCGAACGGGCCGTTCTCGGGCCAGCCGATGCGGCCGTCGTCGTGCTTGCTGCGCACGTTCAGGCCCAGCGCGCGGAAGCGTTTGCGCGCGGTGCGCAGCAGTTCGCCGATGCGCTCCACGGTATGCACCTCCAGCCCGAGCGCGGCCAGGATCGCGGCCTGGTAGCCGGAGCCGGTGCCCACTTCCAGCACCTTCTGCGGCTGCGCGCCGTTGGCGAACAGGGCCTCGGTCATCTTCGCCACCACCCAGGGCTGCGAGATGGTCTGGCCGAAGCCGATCGGCAGCGCGGTGTCCTCGTAGGCGCGCGTGGCCAGCGCCTCGTCCACGAACAGGTGGCGCGGCACGGTGCGGATGGCGTTGAGCACGCGCTCGTCGCGGATGCCCCCGCCGTTGGGAGCGGCCTCGCGCAGGCGCTCGATCAGGCGGTCGCGCACGCGCTGCGAGGTCATGCCCACGCCGATCGCCTGCGAATCGAGGCGGATCCTCGCGGTCATGCACCCGTCTCCTCGCGCAGCTCCGCCGCCAGGCCGCCGACCCAGCTGGCGACCTGCTCGAGCGCCTGGTAGCGGGTCAGGTCGACGTGGATCGGCGTGATCGAGATGTGGCCGGTGCGCACGGCGTGGAAATCCGTGCCGGGACCGGCGTCCTGCTCGCGGCCGGCCGGACCGATCCAGTACACGCTGCGCCCGCGCGGATCCTGCGTCGGCACGCAGGGCTCGGAGCGGTGGCGGTTGCCCAGGCGCGTGACCTCGAAGCCGCTGACGTCCTGCCAGGCGCGGTCGGGGACGTTGACGTTGAGGATGGTGTCGGCCGGCAGCGGATCGGACTTCAGCCGCGCCACGATCTCCACCGCCGCGCGCGCCGCGGTCTCGAAGTGCCGTGGCTCCTGGTCGACGGTGGCCAGCGAGACCGCGACCGCCGGCAGGCCGAGGAAACGCCCCTCCATCGCCGCCGAGACGGTGCCGGAATAGATCACGTCGTCGCCCAGGTTGGCGGCGTTGTTGATGCCCGAGACCACGATGTCCGGTTCGGCGTCGTCCTCGAACATGCCGGTGAGCGCCAGGTGCACGCAATCGGTCGGCGTTCCGGCCACGCGCCAGGTGCGCTCGTCGAGCCGGGTCACGCGCACCGGCATGTCCAGCGTCAGCGAGTTGCTGGCGCCGGAACGGTCGCGGTCGGGCGCGACGATCCGCACGTCATGGCCTGCGTTGCGCAGGCCCTCCGCCAGGATGCGGATGCCGGGGGCGTCGACGCCGTCGTCGTTGCTGACGAGTATGCGCATAGGCTTTCCGTGGAAAGCGTGAATGATAACGGATATGCGTCCCGGGCCGGGAGCGCGAAAACGACTAAGATGGCGCCGAGGATCGCCCGGAAGATCGTTCCGGCCGATCATCGTGGAAGATCGCCCTGGAAGACCGCATGCAATACGGGGATCACATCCAGCGTGTATTGGCGGCCGGCTCGATGGAGGCGCTGCGGCGGAGCACCTCCGATTTCGCCGCCGCGCTGGGCTTCGAGCACCATGGCTTCGCGGCACGGCTGTCGCGGCCCGCGACCGGGCGCGCCGGCTATCACAGCTTCGAGAACTATCGCAACGAGTGGGGAGACCGCTACGCCACCCTGCACCGGCCGGAGATGGCGCGCGGCGATGCCCGCGTGCTGCACGCGCGCACCGGGATGCCGGCGATCTCCTGGAACACGCGCGGACAGTTCGGCTACCTGCCGCCCACGCCGGCCTTGCTGCGGCGCGCGCGCCGGCAGACGCGCGCCGCCGGCGATTTCGGCATGTCGGCCGGGATCACGGTGCCGAGCTGGTCGCGCGGCATCGACTGGGCCTTCGTCACCTTCTCCACCGATGCCACCCACGATCTGGCGGCGATCGATCGCGACATCGGCGCGATGGTGTATTTCGTCAACTGCCTGCAGGCCACCTTCGACCGCCTGCAGGACAACCGGCAATCGGTCCGCCCGCTCAGCGTCCGCGAGCGCGAGGTGCTGTGCTGGTCGGCGGTCGGCAAGACCTCGTGGGAAATCTCGGTGATCCTGCAGCTGAGCGAGCGTACGGTGAACTTCCACCTGCAGCAGGCCGCGCGCAAGCTGCAAGTGAAGGGACGCCGCGCCGCCTGCGCGCGGGCGGTGGCGCTGGGGCTGATCGCGCTGTAACGCGTTACATCGGCGCCGACCCTGTCAATTCTGACAGGGGTCACGGGCGTTCCCGGCCCGGGTGTGATGAACTCCTCGCACGCGGCGCTCGGGAAGCCAGACGGACACGGGCGTTCGAATGGACCTGCTTCCCGAACGCCGCGCCTGTCCCGTCCGCCGATCCCCGCTCCGGCCGGCATGACGGCCGGCATGACACTGCGACGGAAATTTCCTAGGCTGGGACATGGCTCCCACCGGCAAACGTCCCAGTTCCAAGCCTTCGGGCCCCGATCCCGGGCCGGCGGCGGACGCACGGGGCGACGACGACGCGGCGCTGTTCCGCGCGGCCATCGGGCCGGTGCGCGAGCTGCCGGCCGTCCAGGCCCCGCCCGCGGCGTCGAAGCCGGCGCCGGTGCCGCGCATGGCGCGCCGCGACGAGGAGGACGCGCGCAGCGAATTCCAGCGTGCGCTGGAGGCGTCCTTCCTCGAGGCCGGCGACGCGATGCAGTACCGCCGCGACGAAGTGCCGCCGCGCGTGCTGCGCCGGCTCGGGCGCGGCGACTATGCCGCGCAGGAGGAGCTCGACCTGCATCATGCCGACAGCGCCGAGGCCGAGGCGCTGCTGCGCCGCTTCCTGCGCGAGGCGCGCGAGGCCGGCATCGGCTGCGTGCGCATCGTCCACGGCAAGGGCCTGCACGGCGACAGCCGCGTGCCGGTGCTCAAAAACCTGGTCGACCGCCTGCTGCGCCAGCGCGCCGACGTGCTGGCCTTCCATTCCGCGCCCGCCGCGCAGGGCGGCGGCGGCGCGGTGCTGGTGCTGCTCAAGCCCCGATAGGACGCCGATGAGACCGCCCCGCCCCATGCAGGAAATGATCCAGGACTGGGCGCCGGAACTCTCGGCCAGACTGGGCCGTCCGATCGCCGAGATCGCGCGCGAGGGCCTCAGCGCCTCCGACTTCTCCGTTTCGCGTTCGGTGGAGATTCGGGAACCGCCCGGCAGGGTCGTCCGGTTCTCCCTGGCGTTCGCCCTCATTCGCCCGGCGCACTCCGTGGCTGCCGTGTTCACCGAGCACTACGGCTACCTGGAGTTCGATCTGGAGGAGGACAGCGTCGTCGCCGAGATCCATGAAACCCTCTACGTGCATCAGGGCGATGCCTGAACCGGCCGGAACCGCTTCCGATCGCCCCATCGCGATGCGCTAATCGCCGTGCGCGTCGGCGATCTCGCCGAGCTCGGCCAGTACGGTCGTCGCGTACGCGCCGGGCGACAGGGCGAAGGCCAGCTGCAAGTCCCCGTCTTCGCGCCATTGCCAGGACAATTCCTGCGGACGCAGGCGCGTCGCGCGCCGTTCCTGCCTGAGCCCCGCCTTTTCCAGGCCGGAGCGCAATGCCGGCGACGTCCCGTCGGACAGCACGCGCTGCTCCAGCGCCAGCGCGTCCCCCGTCGCGCGCGAGGCGCCCTGCCCCCACAACGGCGCGCTGGGATGGATGTCGAAGCGCGCCAGGCGTTCGGCCAGCGTGTCGCTCCAGGCTTCCGGACCGAACACGCTGCGGCTGCCATCGAGGATCCACACTTCGCCGTCGAGGGCGAGATTCCACGAGCCTTCCGCCACGCGCGCGGCCAGCACCCGGTTGAACAATTCCGAGCGCGCGGCCGAGAGCAGGTGCGTGCGCTGGTCGCGGTGCACGCGTCGCCCGGCGAACATCGCCAGGGCATTGGCAAGGTTTCCGCCCTCGCGGCCGAAGCGCTGCTCGCCGAAATAGTTCGGCACGCCCCGCGCGGACAGCAGGCGCAGGCGATCCTCGATGGCGGCGCGCTCGCCCCGCACCTGGCGCAGGCGCAGCGCGAAGCGGTTCCCCGCCAGCGCGCCGCGCGGCAGTTTCTTCGCATGCCAGGCATACGCGAGCACGCGCAGGTCGTCGCCGCCCAGCGTCTCCACCGGCGGCGCGTTGCGCCGCGGCAGGTGCACGCTGAAGCGCTGGCGCGTCACGGCATGGCGGTCCTTCAGGCCTGCATAGCCGATCGACGATTCGCCCACTCCCGCCCATTCGGCGATGCGCCTGGCGGCGAAGGCCGTGTTCATGCCGCGCTTCTCGACCGTCAGCAGCAGATGCTCGCCGCTGCCGCTGGCCTGGAAGCCGTCGAGCTCCTCGACGAAGAAATCCTCGGCTTCGGTGCGGATGCGCGCCGACAGCGCCGGCGCCCCCGCGGCGCGCGCAAGCGCGGCAGGCATCGCGACGGAACTCACGCGCGCACGAGCAGGCACACCGCCTGCGCCGCGATGCCTTCCTCGCGGCCGGTGAAGCCGAGCTTCTCGCTGGTGGTGGCCTTGACGCTGACCGCGTCCGCGTCGACGCCGAGGTCGGCCGCGATCAGCGCGCGCATCGCCTCGGCGTGCGGCCCGAGCTTCGGGCGCTCGCAGATCACGGTGAGGTCGGCGTTGCCCAGGCGCCAGCCGCGCTCGCGCAGCAGGTCGCGGCAGTGGCGCAGGAACGTCCGGCTGTCCGCGCCCTTCCAGCGCGGATCCGAGGGCGGAAAGTGCTTGCCGATGTCGCCCAGCGCCAGCGCACCGAGCATGGCGTCGCACAGCGCATGCAGCACCACGTCGCCGTCGCTGTGCGCCAGCACGCCGCGCGCGTGCGGCACGCGCACTCCGCCCAGCATCACGTGGTCGCCCTCGCCGAAGGCGTGCACGTCGAAGCCCTGTCCGATCCTGACGTCCATTCCGGCCTCAGCGCTGCGACAGCACGAATTCGAACCGCGCCAGGTCGGCCGGGGTCGTGATCTTGAAGTTGTCCTCGGCGCCTTCCACCAGCAACGGCCGCAGGCCCTGCCGTTCCATCGCCATCGACTCGTCGGTGACGTCGACGCCGGCCTCGCGCGCGGCCTCGAGCGCGCGCGCCAGCTGCAGGCGCCGGAACAGCTGCGGCGTGAGCGCGCGCCACAGCCGCTCGCGCGGTTCGGTGCAATCGATGCCGCCGTCGTCGCCGGCGCGCTTGAGCGTATCGCGCACGGGCGAGGCCAGGATGGCGCCGACCGGATCGTTGCGGCCGCGCTCGAGCAGCTGGTCCAGATCGGCCGCGCGCAGGTTCGGTCGCGCGGCATCGTGCACCAGCACGAAGTCGTCCATGCGCACCGAGTCGGGCAGCGCGGCCAGGCCGGCGAGCACGGAGTCGGCGCGCGCGCGGCCGCCGACGCAGGTCAGCAGCGGCTTGCCGGCGAACGTCGACCAGCCGGCCCAATGCGCGTCGCCCTCGGCCAGCACCACCACGGCGCCTTCGAGGTTGGGATGCGCCAGCAGCGCCTGCAGCGTATGCGCCAGCAGCGGCTGGCCGTCGACCGCGAGGTATTGCTTGGGCACCTCGCCGCCGAAGCGGCTGCCGCTGCCGGCGGCCGGCACCACCGCCCAGAGCCTGCCCCGGACCCGATCCGGGGTCACGGCGTCTGCTCCTGCGGCTGCGGCGCCTGCTGCTGCGCCGGCGCGGACTGCGGGCTGCGCTCGACGACGCGGTAGAACGTCTCGCCCGGCTTGATCATGCCGAGCTCGCTGCGCGCGCGCTCCTCCACCGCGGCGCCGCCGTCGGCGCTCTTGAGGTCCTTCACCTCGGCGGCCAGGGCGTCGTTGCGCTGGCGCAGGCCGCTGTTGGCGCGTTCCTGCTCCAGCACCTGCTGCTGCAGCTCGGCCACATCGCCCGCGCCGCCATGGCCGACCCAGAGCCGGTACTGCAGCCAGGCCAGCAGCAGCACCAGCAGCAGCGCGACGATGGACAGGACCCGCATGCGGCGACCGTCAGCGCTTGAGCGAGACGAAGGCGTCGCGGCCGGCGTAGCGCGCCTGCGCGCCCAGCGCCTGCTCGATGCGCAGCAGCTGGTTGTACTTGGCCACGCGGTCGCTGCGGCACAGCGAGCCGGTCTTGATCTGCGTGGCGGTGGTGGCCACGGCGATGTCGGCGATGGTGGTGTCCTCGGTCTCGCCCGAGCGGTGCGAGACGATCGCCGCGTACTTCGCGGCGTCGGCCATCGCGATGGCCTCCAGCGTCTCGCTCAGCGTGCCGATCTGGTTGACCTTGATCAGGATGGCGTTGGCCACGCCCTGGTCGATGCCGTCCTTGAAGATCTTAGGATTGGTGACGAACAGGTCGTCGCCCACCAGCTGCACCTTCTCGCCCAGGCGCTGGGTGAGCTGCTTCCAGCCGTTCCAGTCGTCCTCGGCCATGCCGTCCTCGATGGTGATGATCGGGTACTCGGCGCACCAGTCGGCCAGGAAGTCGACGAACTGCTCGCTGGTCAGGCGCTTGTTCTCGCCGACCAGGTGGTACTTGCCGTTGTCGTAGAACTCGCTGGAGGCGACGTCCAGGCCGAGGAGGACGTCCTCGCCGGCGTGATAGCCGGCCTTGCCGATCGCTTCGAGGATGGTGTCCAGCGCCTCGGCATTGCTGCGCAGGTCGGGCGCGAAACCGCCCTCGTCGCCCACCGCCGTGCTCAGGCCCTTGCCCTTCAGCACCGACTTCAGGGCATGGAAGATCTCCGTGCCGGCGCGCAGCGCCTCGGAGAAGGAATCGAAGCCCACCGGCAGCACCATGAACTCCTGCAGGTCGACGTTGTTGTCGGCATGCGCGCCGCCGTTGATGATGTTCATCATGGGCACCGGGAGAGCAGGCGCCGTCAGCGCCTGCGAGCGCCCGGCTGCGGATGGTCTGGCCGGACCATCCGCAGCCGATGCCGCCGCGCCATGGACGGCCGCCAGGTGCGCCTGGTTGATATCGCCCAGCCAGCGCCACAACGGGATCTTCTTCGAGGCGGCCACGGCGTGCGCGTTGGCCATCGAAACGCCGAGCAGCGCGTTGGCGCCCAGGCGTCCCTTGTTCTCGGTGCCGTCCAGATCGATCAGGCGCTTGTCGAGCCCCGTCTGGTCGTCGGCGTCGAAGCCGACCAGGGCCTGGGCGATGGCGCCGTTGACGTTGGCCACCGCCTTCTGCACGCCTTTGCCGAGATAGCGCGTCTTGTCGCCGTCGCGCAGCTCCACGGCCTCCTTGGTGCCGGTGGACGCGCCCGAAGGCACCATGGCGCGGCCGAAGCTGCCGTCTTCCAGCGTCACTTCCGCTTCGAGGGTGGGATTGCCGCGGCTGTCGAGGATTTCGCGGGCGTGGATCTTGGCGATTTTGCTCATGGGGTTATGGGCTGGCTACTTGGAGACGGTGTCGTGGATCGCTGCCGTCCCGGCGGAGGCGCGAATGGCGAAGCGAATGCGGTGGCGCGGGAACCGCGCCGCCGGCAACAATTTCATACGGCCCCTTTCATACGGTGCTTTCCAGGAACTGTCCGCGCTTGGTGACGCGATCCAGCTCCAGCATCGTCTCCAGCAGCGCGCGCATCTTCGGCAGCGGCCAGGCGTTGGGGCCGTCGCTGAGCGCCTCTTCCGGCTTCGGATGGGTTTCCATGAACACGCCGGCCACGCCCACCGCGATCGCGGCGCGCGCCAGCACCGGCACGAACTCGCGCTGGCCGCCGCTGGAGGTGCCCTGCCCGCCCGGCAGCTGCACCGAGTGCGTGGCGTCGAAGACCACCGGGCAGCCGGTGTCGCGCATCACGCTCAGCGAACGCATGTCGCTGACCAGGTTGTTGTAGCCGAAGCTCGCGCCGCGCTCGCACACCAGGATGTCCTGGTTGCCGGTCGACTTGGCCTTCTCCACCACCGGCTTCATGTCCCACGGCGAGAGGAACTGGCCCTTCTTGATGTTCACCGGCTTGCCGGCCGAGCACACCTTGCGGATGAAGTCGGTCTGCCGCACCAGGAAGGCCGGGGTCTGCAGCACGTCCACCACCGCCGCGACCTCGTCCATCGGCGTGTACTCGTGCACGTCGGTGAGCACCGGCACGCCGATCTGGCGCTTGACCTCCGCCAGCACGCGCAGGCCCTCCTCCATGCCGGGGCCGCGGAAGCTGCTGCCGGAGGTGCGGTTGGCCTTGTCGAAGCTGGACTTGAAGATGAAAGGGATGCCGAGGTCGGAGGTGATCTCCTTCAGCTGCCCGGCCACGTCGAGCTGCAGCTGCTCGGATTCGACCACGCAGGGGCCGGCGATCAGGAAGAACGGCCGGTCGAGGCCGACTTCGAAGCCACACAGGTTCATCGCATTCGACCCTTCGTCGCTGCGGGGGACGGGACGGCGGCGCGCGCGCTCACGCGTTGGCCTCCTTGAGCAGGCGCCCGCCGGCCCTGCCTTCATTGACTTTGAACTCGCGCGCGGCGCGGATGAAGCCGACGAACAGCGGATGGCCGTGGCGCGGGGTGGAGAGGAACTCGGGATGCGCCTGGCAGGCGATGAACCACGGATGGTTCGGCAGCTCGACCATCTCCACCAGCAGGTCGTCCATCGACTTGGCGGAGATCAGCAGGCCGGCATCCTCGAGCTGGGTGCGGTAGCGGTTGTTGAACTCGTAGCGGTGGCGGTGGCGCTCGCCCACCACGTCCTTGCCGTACAGCTCGCGCGCCCGGGTGCCGGGCTTCAGGCGCTGCTCCTGCAGGCCCAGGCGCATGGTGCCGCCCAGGTCGCTCTCCTCGCTGCGGCGCTCGACTTCGCCTGCCTGCGTGCGCCATTCGGTGATCAGTCCGATCACCGGATGCGGCGAGCGCTTGTCGTTCTCGGTGCTGTTGGCGCCTTCGAGGCCGGCCAGGTTGCGCGCCACGTCGACCACCGCGGCCTGCATGCCGTAGCAGATGCCGAAGTACGGCACGTTGCGCTCGCGCGCGTACTGCGCGGTGAGCACCTTGCCCTCGAAGCCGCGGTCGCCGAAGCCGCCCGGCACCAGGATGCCGTCGACGCCGGCCAGTTCGGCCTCGGCGCCGTTGCGCTCGATGTCCTGCGACTCCAGCCATTTCAGCTGCACGCGCGTGCGCTGGCGGATGCCGCCGTGCTTGAGCGCCTCGCCCACCGACTTGTAGGCGTCCTTGTGGTCGACGTACTTGCCGACCACCGCGATGGTGACCTCGTCGATCGGGTGCTCGGCGGCGTCCACCACGGCCAGCCACTCGGACAGGTCGGCCGAACGCGCCGCCTTCTCCTCCAGGCGCAGGCGCTCGACCACGATCTGGTCCAGCCCCTGGGCGTGCAGCCACATCGGGATCTTGTGGATGTTGTCCAGGTCGATGGCCGAAATGACGGCCTTCTCCGGCACGTTGGTGAAGGAGGCGATCTTGCGGCGCTCACCGTCCGGCAGCGGCTGCTCGCTGCGGCACAGCAGCACGTCGGGCTGGATGCCGATCGAGCGCAGCTCCTTCACCGAGTGCTGGGTGGGCTTGGTCTTCAGCTCGCCGGCGGCGGCGATGTACGGCACCAGGGTGAGGTGCATGAACATGGCCTTGTCGGCGCCGCGGTCGGTGCGCAGCTGGCGGATCGCTTCCAGGAACGGCAGCGACTCGATGTCGCCGACGGTGCCGCCGATCTCCACCAGGGCCACGTCGTGGCCTTCGGTGGCCGCGTCGATGCAGCGCTTGATCTCGTCGGTGATGTGCGGGATCACCTGCACGGTGGCGCCCAGGTAGTCGCCGCGGCGCTCCTTGCGGATCACGTTCTCGTAGATCTTGCCGGTGGTGATCGAGTTCCTGCCGGACAGGCGGACGTTGACGAAGCGCTCGTAGTGGCCGAGGTCGAGGTCGGTCTCGGCGCCGTCGTCGGTGACGTAGACCTCGCCGTGCTGGAACGGGCTCATCGTGCCCGGATCGACGTTGATGTAGGGGTCGAGCTTCATCATCGTCACGCGCAGGCCGCGCGCTTCGAGGATGGCAGCCAGGGAGGCGGCCGCGATGCCCTTCCCGAGGGAAGAGACCACGCCGCCGGTAACGAAAACAAGCGGGGTAACTGCAGCAGGGGGAGTCATGGGCTCAGCAGATCGCTGGAAAGCCACATTCTACCGGTTCGGCGGCTGCGCCGGAACATGAACCGCCGCAGGGCGCGCCCGCGGCGGCCCCGGCGGGTGCCTTGCGGCGCTTATTCGCCCGAAGCGGGCGCGGCTTCCTGCGCGTGGTCGTGGCCGTCCTCGCCCCCGCGCACGCGGTTCCTGACGATGCCGTCCGGGCCCTTGTAGAGCTCCAGGGTCTGGCCGCCGTGACGGATGATGGCGTTGTTGGCGATGCCGGCGGCGGCATTCACCGCGTCGACCGCCGCCGCCCGGCCCAGGCTCGTCATGGCGCCGGCGGGCCGGCGCGAGGACTCGTCGCCGTAGCCCTGCTGGCCCTCGCCCTGCGCGGCGTATCCGTCCACCTGCGCTTCCACCTGGCCGCCGCGCATGCCGGCGGCCGCGCCGGCGGTGTCCTGGCGGCTCTGCCGGCGCTGGGAGTCGGTGAGCAGTTGCGTATAGCCCTCGCCCGCGGTGCCGGCGCGCTGCGAATCCGTCTGCAGTTGCGGCTGGACGCGGGATTGCGCCTGGGCCGCCTGCGACGGGCCCAGCGCGGAAACGGCCAGAACGGCCGTCACGATCAATCTGTTCATAGCATTCGCTCCTTGAAGGCTGACAGGCGGCGGAGGTGGGGTCGCCAGCCGAGGCGGCCAAGATACTGGTCCGGGATGGCCTTCGCAATCGCGCGACGGCGCCCGATCGGCGAAAAAGCGCCGATCGGGCGCCGATTTCCACCCTTTTGTGACGCAGTGGCGCCTCCGGCCGTCAGATCGGCTTCTTGCGTTCCTCTTCTTCTTCCTCGGGCTGCTGGGCGGCCGCGGCGGCCTTGCGCTCGGCCTCCCGGGCCTTCTGCTCGGCCGCGCGCGCCTTGGCCTCGGCGGCCTCGGCCGACTGCCTGGCCTGCTCGGCTTGCTCGGCCTTGGCGGCCTTGTCGGCATCGGCGTGCGACTGCGCCAGGGCGCCCGGCGCGGCGATCACGGCGGCGATGGCGGCCGCGAACAGAAATCTGCGATGGGTCATGGGACTCTCCTGTGGTCGCGAAAGGCGCGATGGATTCGCGCCGAGCCGCCACCCTACCCCTCGCGGCTCGGCTCTCGGCTGAATGGCGCGCGGCGACGCCTTTGCACCGGCCGGAGACGGGCTGAAGACAGGCCGGGCGCCGGAACGCCCCGCCCGCGCCTCCCATTTTCCGCACTCGACCGCGCCCCGTACCGCTGCGGAGCACGCCGTTCATCTTCCGGCGATCCAATCCGTCGCCGAACGGCGATGGGCGTTGTTGAAGGAGACGGCGACCGCGAAGCGCGCTGCCGTTCCCGGCAAACCGGTCGCGGGCGAAGCATCGCCCCGGCGACCTGGATGCCAACCCCGCTTCCGAACCGGAGACCCCCATGATTGAGAACGCCCTGCCTCGACTGGCCCCCGCCCCTTCGCCCGCGCGGGCCGACCAGCTTCCGGCAAAGACCGACGCGGCGCCCAAGCTGCACGTGCTCCAGTCCGGCGAGGATCCGGCGAGCGTCGCCGACCAGCACGGCGTGACCGAGCCCGCGCTGCGCGAGGCGAACGACCTCGGCCCCGGGCAGGCCGTGTACCCCGGAACCGCCCTGCTGATCCCGCCGCGCGCCGCTCCGGCCGCGGGCGACAGCGGCACGGCGCAATCGGTCGAGTTCAAGCCCGCCCCGCCCCCGGGCGAGGACGGTGGCCTGCAGGTCGTGCCGGACTTCAAATCGATGAGCCGCGAGGCGATCCAGAAGTACCTGAAGAGCCCGGAGTTCAAGGAAATGGCCGCGAACGAGCGGCAGGTGGCGGAGCAGCTGTACAACGCGGGCATGAAGGAAGCCGCCGCGAAGTACCTGGCGGACAAGATGAAGGACATGCCGCCCGAAGTGGCCGCCCGGTTCGCAACGGAATGCAAGGACGTCCTCGGGCAACTGGCCAGGGATGCGGCGGGGGACAAGCAATTGCAGGCGACGCTCGGAAGCATGATGTCGCGCTTTTCCGGAAGCATCGAGGGCCAGCAATTGATGCGTGAGGTCGCGCGGAATCTGGCTGGGGCGATGTCGGACCAGCAGGTTCGCGAGTTCCTGCAGGCGCTGCATCAGGGTGCCAGTGATAGCCGGACGCTGAAAATCCTGGTCCTCAAGGAACTTCAATCCAGGGTCGAGAACGGGACCCTTCGTTCGGTACAGGCTCTTGAACTCCGCAACGGCGTCGCCGAACTGGTCAAGGAAGTTTATCAGGCCTACAAATCCGCACAGGATGCCAAGGCGGCCAAGGACAAGGAGTTCTTCGCCATGCTGGTCCGGCTCGGGAACAGTCTGACCAACGAGCAGAAGCAGGAGCTCTATCGGAAGTTCATCAGCGATCCCGCGAACGCGGCGATCTACGAAAGGGCCGCGAGCACCGCGGCGCCCATGGCCGAAGTGGTGGCCGTTGCCGCCAGGGATGTCGTGGCGACGCTTCTGAACAGATACGAGTTGTCCGACATTCCGGACCTGATCGGCAGCCTGGCCAGATACGGCGAGGGCATCGCTGCTGTCCAAGTGCTGATAGCGGTAAAAGCGGTTCCGGCCGCACTCGCACAATTGGAAAAGAGCGGCATCGACGTGGCGGCGCTGGAGCGGACCGCGGGCGCCAGCGCGCTCGCACAGACCACCGTTCAGAACGAGGGTGACGTCAAAAGCGGGCTGCAGGCGCTCCTGGAAGCATTGAAGGGTTCTTTCGATGGCGTGGACGGCGTCATCGGAAAACTGGAGAAACTGCTCGCCCTCTTCCCGGAAGGTCGTTGTCCAAATGCCAGGGAATTGGCCGAAATCCTCGACGAGACGGGGCCTTTCCGCAATCTCGTTGGCGGAATTCTGTCGATGACGGTCGCGCTTACGGCATCGAGCCGCGGAGAACTCGACAACTCCATGCGTGCGTTGATCGAGCTTGGCGTGGCGACAACCGACACCGCCGGCGGCATCGTCGCGATCCTGAGCCACTTCGCTTCCGAAAGCGGAAAGTTCGCCGCGGTCCTTGAAGGCGCCGCGATAACGGTAAAGTTCCTCGGCAAGACCCTTGGCGTGCTCCTGTCTTTGGTGAGCGTTGGCGAAAGCCTCGAGAGACAGATGCAGGAAGGCAAGCTCAACTGGGCGGACATGTTCAATATCGCCAGCGGAATGGTCGCCATCGCAGCGGCCATTCCCACGCCCGCATCCCCGTTCCTGGCGGTTGCGGCGGTCGTTTTGAGCATCGCGGGCCAGGTGATCGGGGACTTCGTGGATGAACAGCAGATGCAAGCCGAGATCAGGAAATACCTGGGCCAGATCGGTTTCGAACCGAGCCTGGCCGAAGTATTCGCCGCCAATCCGGATTCGATCAAGCAGCTCGTGGACGCTGGTTTCGATCCCGGTCAGGTCGCCGCTCTCGCCCGGCGCTTTCCGGGACTTCTCTCCAGCAAGGGAGACATGCTCGGGTTGGGCATCCTGATTGACGCACTCAAAGGCGCTGGTCTGCAGCCGGCGAGAATCATGGATTTGCTCTCGGCGACGGGCGAAACGGGTCTGCGGCATTTCGTGAAGGCGGCCGTGATCAGCCCGGAGTGGAGAGCGCAACTGGCCAAGTCTCGGGACCAGGCCTCCCTGGCCGGCGCGCTCGAAAAGCTTTTGGAAACGGCGCCGACGAAAGAGGCGCGCACGGCGATCCAGGAAATGCTGGAGCAGCTCGAGACGCGTTCGTAAAAGATCGTCGGCATCCGCCGAAACTGTCTTGCAGCGAGGCGGGCATCGCACCGCTCGCCGCCATCCCATGGGCGGGGTTCCGCACAGATAAATCCGGCAGGCGCATCGCCAGACCTGTGGATCAAGCCGAAGCGAGCGACGGCGTATCGCCTGGAGACAGGCTACGCCGCCATGCCCTGGTCATCGGCCTGATCGCAGCGATTGGTCCGCCAATCGCACCACGAAGTGGTTGGCGCCGAACTGACGAGCGAACTCCTTGCGCCCCCGACCGATCAAGGCGCGTCCCTCGTCAACCCTGCCCTGCCTGGACAGGCACACCCCCAGATAAAGCCTGGCTTCGCCGGTCCATGGATTTCCGTCTCCATACAGCGCCTGTCGCCGCGACAGCGCCTCACGCAGGACGGGCTCGCACTCCTTCAGGCGACCGAGAAGCATCAGCGCCGCACCGCGCAGCATCCCGGCCTCGACCGCTTCCGGCCTGAGTTCCTTCGCGTCGGACGCCCGGGCGATCTCGCCGAAAGCGGCTTCGGCTTGCCGCGCCTGACCGACCTGCAATTGCAGTTTGGCCAGCCCCGAGGCGGCCGAAGATGTCGATGCCCAGCCCGTGCCGCGTGCCCGCGCCACGCTCCGCAATGCCCGCTCCGACGAGGCCAATCCTGCCTCAGGATCGCCATCGAGGTATTGCAACCGTGCCAGCAGTCCCTGGTTCAGCGCGGTCCTGAAATCGTCCGGTCCATATTGGCGCCGAAGCATCGTGTCGGCGCGCTTTGCCAGGACGGCGGCCTCCTCGGTGCGACCCTGGTCCAGGCGCAGTCCCGCAAACTTGTTCAACACCTCTGCCGTCCATTCGTGCTCCGGGCCCGCATCGCGCTCCATGATCGCCAACGCCTGGCGCATCAAGGGCTCCGCCTCGTCGTGCCGCCCGCTTGCGACCAACAGGTTGGCCAAGCCGAGGAGTCGACGTCCCTCCCAGCGCGTACCGGCCTTGGGGCCTTTCATGGCGATATCCAAGGCCTCGCGCAGGGCTCGTTCCGCCTCGCCGAAGCGGCCGACCCGCTGGTACGTCTGTCCCAGATTGCCGATCGCGATTTCCAACTGGCCGGCATCCCGAAATTTGCGGTAGATCGCGAGAGCTTCACGATCCGGCGCGATGGAGCGCTCGATCTCCCCCATGTTCGCCAGTCCCGTCGCGTAGCTGCCCAGCGCATTCGCGTAGCCCAGGCTACGGGGACCGGAAAGCCGCCTGCGGGCGTCGACCGCATGCTTCAGCATGGCCTCGCCCTCTGCGTGCCGTCCCCGATCGATCAGATCCAGGCCGAGCGTCTGCTCGACGCGGGCCGCTTGCGTGCCGTTTTCGCCTTTCGCGCGGCGTAAGATTTCCAGCGCGCGGCGCCGCAAACGAATGGCCTCGTCCGGATCATTCCCCAGCCCCAGGGCATTCGCCATCCCCTCGTACGCCTCCGCGGTGCGTGGATGACTCCCGAGCGTGCGCTCGAAGATCGCAGCCGCCCTGCTCGCCGCCTGTTGCGCCGCCTTCCAGTCGCCCTTGGCATAAAGCACGCTGGAGAGCTGGAACAGCGAGTCGGCATACGCCTCATGGTTTTCGCCGAAGAGCTTGCGCCGCTCCTGGAGCGAACGCCGCATCAGTCCTTCGGCGCGATCGAGCTGGCCTCGCGCCTCGTAGATGTTTCCGAGCGCGACCAGCATTTCCGCATGCAGTTGCGGCGACTGCCGCAGATCCTCGTCGGCGAGCCTGGTGCCGGCCTCGAGCACGGCCGTCACGGTCGGCTCCTTGTCGTCGCGCCAGGCGTAGGGATCGGACTGCGAGATGATCTTGATCAGGAAATCCTTGGCTAGCTCCGCCCGTTGCGTCTGCCTCTTGGCTTCCAGCGCCTGTTGCTTCGCCGCCAGCGCCTGCCGCTGCGCCTCGCGCGCCTGCCACGCGGCCACCAGCGCGCCCGTCGCCAGCGACAATGCCACGACGACCGCAGCCGCCGTGCCCCAGCGATGGCGCGACACGAACCGGTGCGTGCGGTACCAGGCGCTGTCCGGCCGCGCCTGCACCGGCTGGCCGTCCAGCCAGCGCCGCAGGTCCTCGCCCAGTGCCTGCGCGGAGCCGTAGCGGCGCGCCGGCTCGGGCTGCAGGGCCTTGAGCACGATAGTGTCCAGGTCGCCGCGCAGCATGCGCCGCAGGCGCTCCCTGCCGCCGCCGCGCAGCGCGGCGGCGGCCTCGGAAAGCTGCGCGGAGGGGCGCTGCGGCGCCGCGGCGCCGGCAACCGACGGACGCTGTCCGACGAGCAGCTCGCAGAGCAGCACGCCCAGCGCGTAGACGTCGGTGGCCGTGCTCACCGGCTCGCCGCGCAATTGCTCGGGGGCCGCGTACTCGGGCGTGAGCATGCGCCAGCCCAGGCGGGTCAGGGTCGCCGCCTCGGCGCTGCCCTCCGTCGCCTCGAGCATCTTGGCGATGCCGAAGTCCAGCAGCTTGACCTGTCCTCCGCCGCCCACCATGACGTTGCCGGGCTTGAGGTCCCGGTGCACGACCAGTTGCTGGTGGGCGTACTGCACTGCCGCGATCACGTCCAGGAACAATGCGACGCGCTCGCGCACCGCCAGCGTGCGCGCATCGCACCAGCGCGTGATCGGCTCGCCGTCGACCCATTCCATGGCGAACCACGGCTGCCCGTGGCCGGAAACGCCGCCGTCGAGGAACAGCGCGATGTTCGGGTGGCGCAGCCGGGCGAGGATGCGGCGCTCTTCCAGGAAGCGCTCGAGAATGGCATCCGTGTCCAGGCCGCGCTTGAGCAGCTTCAGCGCGACCTGCTGCTCGAAGCCTTCCTCGAAGCGCTCCGCCAGCCAGACGGCCCCCATGCCGCCGCGTCCCAGCTCCCGCACCAGGCGATAGCGGCCGACCGTCTCGCTCGGGACATGCGCCTGCGCGGTTTCGCCCTCGCCGAGCGCGCCGCCGGCCCAGTCGGCGACCGGCGAGTCGATACGCCGGTCGGTCACGGCCTCGGCCGCGAGCAATGCCTCCACCTCCGCGCGCAGGTCCGGATCGCCGGCGCATTGCGCGTCGAGCATGCGTGCGCGCTCGGCCTCCGGTGCGTCGAGCACCGCATCGAGCACCGCGCAGATTCGCCGCCATCGCGCCTGCCGGCGCTTCTCCTCGCCCTCCTGCCTCATGCGCCGGGCTCGAGGTTCAGCTCTCGCACGAGGAACATGCGCGCCTTGCGCCAATCGCGCTTGACCGTTGCCGCGGACACGCCCAGCGCCTGGGCGGCCTCTTCCAGCGTCAGCCCCCCGAACACGCGCATCTGCGCGATCTCGACCTGGCGCGCATCGAGCCGGGCCAGGCGCTCGAGGGCGGCATCCACCGCCAGCACGTCGGCCGCGCCGGGCGCGTCGCCGACCGGTTCCTCGTCGAGCTCGACCCGCTGCAGATCGCCGCCGCGCTTCTGTCTGCCGCGCTCGCGCGACCTGTCCACCAGGACGTTGCGCATCACGCGCGCGCACAGCGCGAGGAAATGTCCGCGGTCGTTGACGTCGAGCCGCTTGCCGTCCGCGAGCCGCAGATAGGCCTCATGCACGAAGGCGGTGGTGCGCAGCGTGTCCGAGGCCCTGGCGCGCGCCAGTTGCTGGTGCGCGATCGCGCGCAGCTCCTGGTACAGCGCGGCGAACAGGGCGTCGAAATCCGCCCCGTTCCCGTGCCGCCACGAGACGAACAGCTGCGTGATGTCCTGCGATGGCGACTCGCGGCCTGCGTGCATGCGTTTTCTACGGCACCCCTGAGCTGTCCGCGTTCGCCCCTGCGCTGCGACCATAGCATACGGATCGATGCCGGCAGCCGCATGCGAACCGGGCCGGATTCCCGTCCATCCGGCCTTGCATGCAGGGGGAACGGAGACTTCGCATCAGCCGCGTGGACAGCGCCGGGCCGATGCCGTTCGCGCAGGCGCCAGCGGCCCACCCGGCCCGCGGCCGGCGCTCCCGAATGCCATGCGCAGCCGCGACTCGCGGCCCGACACCTAGACCGGCGCGCCCCGGATTCCGACGGGCCGAATCGCCCCGCGGCAGCCCAGAATCTCTAAACTAGGGCGCCTTCCCCCGCCGCGGCGCCTCCGCCGCCACGGCGCAACCGCCAGCACCGAGAATCCGAACCGCATGAGTTCACGCTACAACGCCGCAGACATCGAAGTCCTCTCCGGGCTGGACCCGGTCAAGCGCCGCCCCGGCATGTACACCGACACGGCGCGCCCGAACCACCTGGCGCAGGAAGTGATCGACAACGCGGTCGACGAAGCGCTGGCCGGCCATGCGCGCGAGATCGAGGTGACCCTGTTCGCCGACGGCAGCTGCGAGGTGGCCGACGACGGCCGCGGCATGCCCGTGGACATCCACCCGGAGGAGAAGATCCCCGGCATCGAGCTGATCCTCACCCGCCTACACGCCGGCGGCAAGTTCAGCAACAAGAACTACACCTTCAGCGGCGGCCTGCACGGCGTCGGCGTGAGCGTGGTCAATGCGCTGTCCAGGCGCGTGGATGTCTACATCAAGCGCGACGGCAACGAATACAAGATGTCGTTCCAGGACGGCGACCGGGCCTCCAAGCTGGAAGTCGTCGGCAGCGTCGGCAAGAAGAATACCGGCACGCGCCTGCGCTTCTGGCCAGATCCGAAATATTTCGACACGCCGAAGTTCGGCCTGCGCGCGCTCAAGCACCTGCTGCGCGCCAAGGCCGTGCTGTGCCCCGGCCTGACCGTGAAGCTGTACGACGAGGCCAGCAAGGAACGCGAGGAGTGGCATTACGAGGACGGCCTGCGCGCGTATTTGAAAGGCGAACTTCTGAAGGGCGAGCTCGTCGGCCGCGAACTGCTGCCGGCGGATCTGTTCGTCGGCGCGCAGAAGAAGGACACCGAAGTCGCCGACTGGGCCGTGGCCTGGGTGCCGGAAGGCGACCTGGTGCAGGAAAGCTACGTCAACCTGATTCCGACCGCGCAGCACGGCACCCACGTCAACGGCCTGCGTACCGGCTTCACCGACGCGCTGCGCGAGTTCTGCGATTTCCGCAACCTGCTGCCGCGCGGCGTCAAGCTGGCGCCGGAGGACGTCTGGGACCGCGTCGCCTTCGTGCTCAGCGTGAAGATGACCGACCCGCAGTTCAGCGGACAGACTAAGGAGCGCCTGTCCTCGCGCCAGGCCGCCGGCTTCGTCGAGAACGCCGCCCACGACGCCTTCTCGCTGTGGCTCAACCAGCACACCGACCTGGGCGAGCGCATCGCGCAGCTGGCGATCGAGCGCGCCAGCGCGCGCCTGAAGACCGAAAAGCAGATCGTGCGCAAGAAGGTCACCCAGGGCCCCGCCCTGCCCGGCAAGCTCGCCGACTGCCTGTCGCAGGATCTTTCCCGCACCGAGCTGTTCCTGGTGGAAGGCGATTCGGCCGGCGGTTCGGCCAAGCAGGCGCGCGACAAGGACTTCCAGGCGATCCTGCCGCTGCGCGGCAAGATCCTCAACACTTGGGAAGTGGCCTCCGGCGGCGTGCTGGCGTCCACGGAAGTGCACGATCTCGCCGTGGCGATCGGCTGCGACCCCGGCAAGGACGACATCACCGGACTGCGCTACGGCAAGGTCGTGATCCTGGCCGATGCCGACTCCGACGGACTGCACATCGCCACCCTGCTCACCGCGCTGTTCCTGCGCCACTTCCCGGCGCTGGTGGCGGCCGGACACGTCTTCGTGGCGATGCCGCCGCTGTTCCGCGTCGACGTCGGCAAGCAGGTGTTCTATGCGCTGGACGAGGAGGAGAAGCGCCTGCTGCTGGAGCGCATCGAGCGCGAGAGGATCAAGGGCGCGGTCAGCGTCACCCGCTTCAAGGGCCTGGGCGAGATGAACCCGCAGCAGTTGCGCGAGTCCACCATCCACCCCGATACGCGCCGCCTGGTGCAGCTCACCGTCGACGACGAGCCGCAGACGCGCTCGCTGATGGACATGCTGCTCGCCAAGAAGCGCGCCGGCGACCGCAAGACCTGGCTGGAAACCAAGGGCGATCTGGCGACCCTGGAAGTCTGAGTGGCCATCCAGATCGCCCTGTTCCGAGGCATCAACGTCGGCAAGGCCAAGCGCGTCGCCATGGCCGATCTGCGCACGCTGCTGGAGGAACTGGGCTTCACCCGGGTACGCACCCTGCTCAACAGCGGCAACGCGGTGTTCGAGGCCGGACGCAGGGCGCCCGCCGCCAACGCGACGCGCATCGCCGCCGCATTGGCCGAGCGCACCGGCGTCACCGCCAACGTGCTGGTAATCACCGTGCAGGAACTGGACGCGGCCATCGCCGGCAATCCGTTCGCCGCGCGCATCGACGATCCGTCGCGGATGCTGCTCGGCTTCTTCGGGGCCAAAGCCGATCGGACGGCGCTTCGCGCCCTCGCCGACACCGGCGAGGACTGCTCGCTCGGCGCGCACGCGTTCTATCTCTGGTGCCGGCACGGCATCCTGGAAGACAAGGTCGCCAACGCCCTGGTCGGCGCCAGGTTCCGCGACGCCATCACCACGCGCAATTGGGCGACCGCCTGCAAGCTGCAGGCGTTGGCCAAGGCCTGAAGGGCCGCGCCGGGGAGATCGGCTCAGGCCGAACGCACCCGGGTCACCACCAGCACGCCGGCAAGAACCAGTACGGTGCCGGCCAACTGCCACGGCCCCATCGGTTCGTGCAGGATCAACAGGCTGAGCACGATGGTCGACACCGGCCCGATCATGCCGATCTGCGCCGCCAGCGAGGACCCGATCCGCGCCACGCCCATCATGACCGCCAGCACCGGCAGCACCGTGCACGCGGTGCCGTTGAGCAGCGACAGCCAATACACCTCGGCCGGCAGGCGCAGCGCCGCCAGCGGCCGCGTCAGCAGGAACTGGGCGATGCACAGCACGCTCGCCACCACGCTGGCGTAGGCGGTCAGGCGCACCGCGCCCACCCGCGCGACGATCTCGCCGCTGCCGAACAGATAGATGGCGTACGACAGCGCGCTGCCGAACACCAAAGCGCTGCCCATCGCGATGCTGCCCTCGCCGGCGCGCAGGTCGTGGCCGAAGGCGAGCAGCACGCCGGCATAGCTGATCGCCAGCGCCAGCAGCTGCGTGCGGGTCGGCCGGCGCCGCGCGAGGACCACGCCGATCAACAGCACCAGCGTCGGCGTCAGATAGAGGATCAGCCGTTCCAGCGTGGCGGTGATGTAGGCCAGTCCGGCGAAATCGAGAAAACTGGCCAGGTAGTAGCCGAAGAAGCCCAGCAGCAGGATGCGCCCGCGATCGCCGCGGGCGAGCGGCCGCGCGCGCCGCGCCGCCCACAGGCCCATCAGCAGGAAGAACGGCAGCGCCACCAGCATGCGCAGGCCCAGCTGCGTGACCGCGTCGACCCCATGGCGGTAGCCGAGCTTGACGATGATCGCCTTGCCCGAGAACGCGATCGCGCCGCCCGCGGCCAGCAGCACGCCGACGGCGTCGAGCCGGTGCGCGGCCGCCGCCGCGCTTTCCCGCGACGGGGCTGCCGGCTCGGCCGCTGACTCGATGGGGGCGTCGATCGGCGCCACGTCCAGCGCCTGCACGGTGGCTCCGGGCGCATCGCGCGGATCGCTCACGCCGCCGCGCGCCTCATGCCAGCGCGGCGTCGAGCAGGCGCGCGATCGTCTGCTGCAGCCGCGCGGCGCGCTCCGGCGCCCAGGCGAAACTGTCCTCGTCCATGTAGTTGAGCTGGGCCAGCTCGAGCTGCACCGCCTCGATGCCGCGCGCCGGATCGCCGTAGTGGCGGGTGATGTAGCCGCCCTTGAAGCGCCCGTTGACGACGTGGCTGTAGGTGGCCTGCGCGTCGAGCGCGTCCTCCAGCCTCCGCTGCAGCCCGGGCGAGCAGCTGGCGCCGCCGGCGGTGCCGAGGTTGAGGTCCGGCAGGCGGCCGTCGAACAGGAACGGCAGCACGCTGCGGATCGAATGCGCTTCCCAAAGCACGACGCGGCCGTGTTCGGCCAGCAGGCGCTCGAGCTCCTCGCGCAGCGCGGCATGGTAGGGGCGCCAATAGGCGTCGACGCGGGTACGTATTTCGTCCTCGGACGGGGCCTGGCCGTCGAGGTAGACCGGTTCGCCGGTGAACTGCACCACCGGGCACAGGCCCGTGGTGTTCTGGCCGGGATACAGCGAGACGTCGTCCTCGGAACGATTGAGGTCGACGACGTAGCGCGAATGCGTGGACGCGATCATCGAGGCGCCCAGGCGCTCGCGCATGGGGGCGTACAGATCGGCGACGTGCCAGTCGGTGTCGGGCACGCGCCGCGCGTCCTCGGTCAGGCGCGCGGCGATCCCGGCCGGCACGTGCGTGCCGTTGTGCGGCACGCTGATCAGCAGCGGCGCGGTGCCGCGGTGCAGATGGAAGATCGGATCGGTCATGGCGTCAGCTTGCGTCGGAAGAAGTCCGCCGAGTGGCGGTAGACCTGCAGCCAGGTGGCATGGCGCAGGAACAGGTGCTCCTCGCCCGGCACCACCAGCGTCTCCACCGGCGCGCCGCGTTCGCGCAGCCGCGCGACCAGGTCGGTGCCCTGGGCGAATTTTACCGCGCGGTCGTCGTCGCCGTGGACCACCAGCACCGGCGAGCGCCAACCCTCGAGCCGGGACACCGGCGAGGATTGCCAGGCCAGGTCGAGCTCGTCCGGCTTGAGCCCCCACAGTCCGCTGTTGTCGCCGCCCTTGGCGGCCTCGCGCCAGTCGTGCACGCCGTGGCGGTCGACGCCGGCGGCGAACAGCGCGGAGTCGCGCGCCAGCGCTTGCGCGGTCAGGTACCCGCCGTAGGAGCCGCCGTAGATGCCGATGCGCGCCGGATCGACGTCGGAGCGGCCGGCCAGATAGGCGCGCGCCGCCAGCACGTCCTGGTACTCGCTCATGCCGCGCGGCCCCTGTTTCGGCGCGGTGCGGAAAGCCTGGCCGTAGCCGGTGCCGGCGCGGTAGTTGAGCGAGAGCACCACGTAGCCTTGCGCCGCCAGCCACTGGTTGTTGGCGTAGTCGTGGTAGTAGTAGTCCATCGGGTGCCAGCCCGGGAACATCTGCCGGATCGGCCCGCCATGCGCATAGATGATCGCCGCGCGCTTGCCCGCGTCGCCGGCCGGCTCGAACAGCTGCGCATGCGAGACCACGCCATCGGACGCGCGCAGGGTCAGCGTCTTCGGCACGACCAGCGCCCGCACCGGGAAATCGGCGGGCAGCGCGGCGGGGAAGATGCGTCGCGGCGCTCCGCCGGCGCGCGGCATCACCGCCACCGCGGTCGGCAATCGCGCGTCGGCATGCAGCAAGGCGATCCATTCGCCGGCCACGACCGGATCGGTGGCGATGGCCTCGGGCGAGGTCAGTCGCCGCTGCGCCGCGCCGCCGGCCCCGACCGCGTAGAGCTGCCGGCGCTCGATGTCGTCGCAGTTGGCGGCGAACACCAGCGCGCCGTCGTCGGCCAGCGCCGCGCTTTCGGCTTCGCACTCGCCGCGGCTGAGCGGGTTCGGCGCGCCGCTGCCCGGCGCCAGCGCGTACCAGTGCAGCCAGCCGTCCTCTTCGGAGGCGAACAGGATGCGGCCGTCGCGCGCCCAGCGCAGCGGCTCCTCGACCGCGAACTGCGCATAGCCGCCGGCGCGCGGCCCGGAGCGGAACAACCGCGCGCCCTCGCCCGTCGCCGCGTCGGCGGTCCACACCTCGAAGGCACTCGCCGCGGTCACGTCGAACTTCTCGTCGTTGCGCGCGCCGGCGCCGCGCAGGAAGGCCACGCGCTTGCCGTCGGGCGACCAGGCCGGGCTGCCGTCGCGGTTGAAGTCCGGGGCCAGCCAGCGCACCTCGCGTGCGGCCAGATCGAGCACGCCGACGTAGGCATGGTCGCCGCGGTCGCTGGTGAACAGCAGGCGCGTCCCGTCGGGCGAGAACGCCACCGCGCTGTTGTTGCCCGGCAGCTTGAGCAGGGTCTCCGCGCACCAGCCCGGCCCGGCCGCGGCGACGGCGTGGCATTCGATGCCCGCCGCGCCGCCGAGCACCAGCGCCGCGCCGTCGGGCGAGAACAGCGGATCGCGGCCGGCGAAGCTGCGCGCGGCCGCGCCGCCGTCGGTGGCGAGCAGCCAGACGGCGCGCGCGGCGCCGTCCGGATCGTTGTCGGGGTTGACCGCCTGCCCGCTCGCGGTGGCGCTCGGAGTGCCGCGTACGTAGGCGAGCCAGCGGCCGTCGGCGCTCAGGCGCAGGCCGCTGAGCGCCTGGCCGTCGTCGCGGTCGTAGGCGGTGAGCTTGCGCGGCGCGAACGCCGGCGCCCGCGCCACCCAGGCGTTGCGCACGCCGCGCTCGCTGGCGCTCCAGGCGATCACCGGTGCGCGCGCGGCGGCCACCGGCGCATCGGGGAGCGGCGCGCCGAGCAGCGCGTCGATCGCGGGGGCCTGCGCCGCCGCCTGCGCCAGCGGCAAGGCCGACAGCAGGATCCACACCGCCCCGCAGATTGTCCGAACTCGCATCGTCGTTTCGCTCGCTGGAGGAAAATGCCGCTGGCCGCCGATGCCAGCGGGAAGGCGGCGCCCGCGCGCCGCGGACGTCACTTCATCAGCACGACTTCCTCGGCGGAGGTCGGGTGGATCGCCACCGTGTCGCGCAGGTCGTCGAGCACGATGCCGCGCTTGAGCGCCACCGCGAAGCCCTGCAGGATCTCGTCGGCGCCGTCGCCGAGCAGGTGGATGCCGAGCACGCGGCGCTCCTCGCCCACGCAGACCAGCTTGAACAGGCTGCGCTGCGGCGACTCGGCCAGGGCGTGCAGCATGGCGCGGAATTCCGCGCGGTAGACGTGCACGTCCTCGCCGAAACGCTCCCGCGCCTGCGCCTCGCTCAGGCCCACGCTGGCCAGCGGCGGATGCGAGAACACCACGGTCGGCACGTTCCCGTAGTCGAGCCGGGCCTCGGCCTTGCCGCCGAACACGCGATCCATCAGTCGCCGCGCGGCCGCGATGGCCACCGGCGTCAGCGCGATGCGGTCGGTGACGTCGCCCACCGCATACAGCCCGGGGACATTGGTGTTCTGCCGATCGTCGACGCAGACATGGCCGCGCTCGCCGAGCGCGACGCCGGCCGCTTCCAGGCCCAGATCGCCGGTATTGGGCACGCGGCCCGTGGCGAAGAGCACGGCGTCGAACTCCGTCGCCGAGCGATCGTCGCGGGCGAGGATGCGCAGCCGCCCGTCCCCGCCGCGCTCCAGCGCGGCCGGATCGAACCCGTGATGCAGCGCGATGCCGGCCTGCCGGTAGTTCTCCTCCAGGTGCAGCGCCAGCTCGGCCTCGAAATGGCCGAGCACGCGGTCGCCGCGCACGAACAGCTCCACGCAGCTGCCCAGCGACTGCAGCACGCCGGCCAGTTCCACGCCGATGTAGCCGCCGCCGACCACGGCCACGTGCGCGGGCGCCTCGACCCAGCGGAAGAAGTCGTCGGACACCTGGCCCAGCTCCGTACCGGGGATCGACGGCCGCTGCGGCCGCGCGCCGGTGGCGATCAGGATGTGCGGGGCCACCAGGCGCGCGCCGTCGTCGGTGACGACGGTGCGGGCATCGAGCAGCCGTCCGCGCGCGGGCACGAGGACGATGCCGCCGGCGTCCAGGCGCCGGCGGTAGCTGGCGTGGATGTTGGCGATGTAGCGCTGGCGGTCGGCGATGAATTCGCACCAGTCCAGCTTCGGCCGCGCCACCTCGAAGCCCACCTCCCGCGCCAGCGCGATGTGCTCGGACAGCTGCGCCGCCAGCCACATCGCCTTCTTGGGGACGCAGCCGACGTTGACGCAGGTGCCGCCCAGTTCGCCCGGCTCCAGCATCGCCACGCGCGCGCCGTGCTCGCTGGCGCGGAAGGCGGCGGCAAGGCCGCCGGAGCCGCCGCCGATCACGACCAGGTCGAATTCCAGCGCCTGCGTGCGCGTGCTCATGCGAAACGCTCCGGGGCGTAGGGCGCGGGATCGAAATGCGGCGTGCGTCCGCAGACGAGGTCGGCGACCAGCTCGCCGGTGCCGGTGCTCATGCTCACGCCGAGCATGCCGTGGCCGGTGGCCAGCCATACGTGGCGATGGCGCGGCGAGCGGCCGATCAGCGGGATGTCGTCGGCGGCGATCGGCCGCCAGCCATACCACTCCTCGCGCTTCACCGGCCCGACCGGCTCGTGCAGGTATTCGCGCGCGCCGCGTTCGAGCGCGTCCAGGCGGCGGCGGTTGAGCGTTTCGTCGTAGCCGGAGAATTCCATGGTGCTGCCCAGGCGGTAGCCGCTGTCCCACACGGTGACGCAGACGCTGCGCTCGTAGAGCACGATCGGCTGTTTCGGCGCCAGCGCCGGACGGTCGTAGGTGATCGAATAGCCCTTGCCCGGCTGCAGCGGGATGCGCGCCAGTCCGGTCGCCCTGGCCAGCAGCGGCGACCAGGCGCCGGTGGCGACGACCAGCTCCCGTCCCTCGAAATCGCCGCGCGGGGTGGACGCGCGCACCCGGTCGTCGTCCTCGCGGATACCCTGCACGCGGCAGTCCTCCTCGATCAGGCCGCCGGCCGCGCGGACCGCGCGCGCCAGACCGGCCACGTAGCGGTCCGGCCGCAGGCGCGCGTCGCCCGGGAAGCGGATCGCCCCGCGCACGCCCTCGCGCAGGGCCGACTCCCGGCGCAGGTACTCGGCGCCGTCGATCGCCTCCGAGGCGATGCCCAGCTCGGCCAGCGGCGGCAGTTCCTTCGCGAAGTGCTCGAGCACGCGCGCGTCGCGGAACACGTAGTCCACGCCCTCCTCGGCGTACTCGCAATCCAGCCCGTAACGCTCCACCCATTGCGGCAGCCATTGCCGCGAGGCCTTCAGGAGGGTGGCGCGCGAGACCATCGCCGAGCGCCAGTGGCCGGCATTGCAGCGCGAGGCGAAATGCAGCGCCCAGGACCACAGCTCCCGGTCCAGGCGCGGACGCAGGTAGAACGGCGCATCGGGGGTCAGCATCCAGCGCAGGGCCTTGGCGACCGCGCCCGGCTCGGCCAGCGGCGCGGCGTGGCTGGGGGTGATGGTGCCGCAGTTGCCGTGCGAGCTGCCGCTGCCGACCGCACTGGCCTCCAGCACGCGCACGCCGCGGCCGGCATCGAGCAACGCCAACGCGCTGGCCAGCCCGATCACCCCACCGCCAATGATCAGGACGTCATCGGGTTGGTTCATGGCGCCAGTTTACCGGCTGGCGCCGGAATTTCACCGGGCATTCACGCCTTGTGGCATGCAGTTCGCAGGTCATGCCACGGAACGGCCTGTCCGTCGGCGGCATGCTGTGTTCCGCCAAGCGATCGCTCCCCATCACCGAGCCATGGGAGGTCCGATTCCATGCGCTTTCGCGGTGCGGCGTCGGAGCGGGCGAAGGAAAATCCCGCCGCATGGGCGCTATTGCGCGCGCAACATGACACGGCTCCCGGAACCTCCCTAGAGTCGAACACGCCGAAGCCCTTCCCGCCCTATCGCGGCCGCAAGCTTGCGGCAGGGGTCCCGGCGTTTCATCGCGGCACCAGAAGACGGACCGATTGCGCGATTCCGCATACCGGTCGTCGGCATGTCCATCCTCATTTCCTCACCGAGAGAGATACGAAATGAATATGCAATCGCATCCGCTCAAACTCGCCATCGCGACGGCGCTGGCACTCCCGCTCTCCGCCTTCGCGGCGTCCCCAGGCTTCTCTTCCGGCGCCGCGCAACGCGCGCAGGCGTTGGCGGACGTTACCGCCAACGCCAAGGCCCTGCAGCGCAACGACAGCGACAGCTTCACCGCCCGCGACACCGTCGTCGACGCCGACGGCACCGAGCACGTGCGCTTCGACCGCAGCTATCGCGGTCTGCGCATGATCGGCGGCGACGTCATCGTCAGCTCGCGCAACGGCACGATGAAGTCGGCGCGGCTGTCGCTGCGCAGCGCCCTGCGTCCCGCGCTGACCGCGCGCATCGGCAAGCAGCAGGCGGCGGACGCGGCCAGCGCGCGCTTCGGCGGCGACGTCCTGGAGATCAGCAGCAACCAGCTGGTGGTCTATGCCCGCGGCCCGAAGCCGGTACTGGCCTACGAGGTGATCGTGCAGGGCGATCCCACCAGCACGCATTCGGGCATGGTGACCTACTACGTGGACGCGATCGGCGGGAAAACCCTCGCCGTCGAGGACAACTTCCAGACCGCGGCCGCGGTCGGCACCGGCAATTCCTACTACTACGGCGACCTCAGTCTCGACACCGACAAGAAGAGCACCACCAGGTACGACCTGATCGACACCACCCGCGGCAACGGCAGCGTCTACGACATGAAGGGCGCGACGGTCAGCAACGCGCTCGACTTCCTGCTCGGCTCCTTCTCGGCCACGCTGTTCACCGACAGCGACAACACCTGGGGCAATCACGCCACCAGCGATCGCGCCACGGTCGCGGCAGACATCCAGTACGGCGTCTCCAAGACCTGGGACTACTACAAGAATGTGCACGGCCGCAACGGCATCTTCAACGACGGCGCGGGCATCAAGAGCTACGCCCACACCAACTTCAAGACCTCCAGCGGCGCCACCACCGGGGCGAACGCGGCGTTCCTGTACGCGGCGGTCTTCGGCATCAAGGCGATGGTCTACGGCGACGGCGATGCCACGCGCGGCTACGGCCCGATGGTCGCCATCGACGTGGCCGGCCACGAGATGTCGCACGGCGTGAACGCGGCCACGGCCAACCTGGCCTATTCGGGCGACGCCGGCGGCCTCAACGAGGGCAATTCCGACATCCTCGGCACCCTGGTCGAGTTCTACACCAACAACGTCAACGACCCGGGCGACTACCGGATCGGCGAAACCCTGCGCACCGGGGGCCTGGCGCTGCGCGACATGTACAACCAGGGCGCCGACGGCAAGTCGTTCAACTGCTACATCGGCGGCAGCGGCTTCGATCCGAACCAGGCGGCGGGCGGCGCGCACGATCCGCACTACACCTCGGGCGTGGCCAATCGCTTCTTCTACCTGCTCGCCGAGGGGGCCGTCGTGCCGGCCGGCTCCGGCCTCACGCCCGCGCAGCTGGTGTGCAACGGCGACACCGCGATCGCCGGCATCGGCCGCGACAAGGCCGGCAAGATCTGGTACCGGGCGCTGACCACCAAGTTCACCTCCAGCACCACCTACCCGCAGGCCCGCGCGGCGACGTTGGCGGCGGCGAGCGAGCTGTACGGCGCGGGTTCCGCGGAATACAGCACGGTGGCGCGCGCCTGGAGCGCGGCCAACGTCAACTGATCACTTTTTCTCATTCCGTCATGTCCGAAAAGACGGCCGGCGCCCGCCGGCCGTTTTCATGGAACGCACAACGGGGCATCCACCCTACTTTGGCGAAAAGGGCGGCGATTACGCCGCGATGCGCCCCTTACGCAACGCCTCGCCCCTGCTGCGTACGCAACATGACAGGCGTCTCGGGCTTCTCCTAAGTTGCGCGCAGCCCGGCCACGGCGCGCCGCTCGCAACGCGGACCGCAGCCAAGCCGGGCGACCTTCATCATCCGAGAGAGAAACATGCAAACGCACCCGCTCAAGATCGCGATCCTGGCTTCGCTCGCGCTGCCGCTGTCCGCTTTCGCCGCGTCTCCCGACTTCTCCCGGGCCGGGGCCCCGAACAAGTTCTCCGCCGTCGTGCAGCGCGCGCAGGGGCTGGTCGGCGTTCCCGCCAACGCCAAGGCGCTGCAGCGCGCCGACGGCGATGACTTCGTCGCCGCCGACGTCACCATCGACGCCAACGGCGATTCGCATACCCGATTCAAGCGCAGCTTCCAGGGCCTGCCGGTGATCTTCGGCGACACGGTGGTGCATTCGCGCAACGGCCTGCTCGCCAAGGCCAGCACGACCCTGCGCAGCGCCGCCCGTCCGGCGTCGCTGAAGCCGCGCATCTCCGCCGACGAGGCCATGGTTACCGCGGGCGTGAAGTTCGCCGGCACCATCGACCAGCTCGGCAGCAACGGCCTGGTGGTCTACGCCCGCGGCGCCAAGCCCGTGCTGGCCTACGAGGTGCGCGTGCGCGGCGTGTCCGAGCGCTGGGGCAGCGCCGACATGCGCTATTTCGTCGACGCCACCAGCAACAAGGTGCTCGACGGCTGGAACATCTTCAAGACCGCCGCCGCCACCGGCACCGGCAAGACGCTGCTGCTGGGCAACGTCTCGATCACCACCGACAAGGTCAGCAGCACCAGCTACCGCCTGCTCGACCCCACCCGCGGCAACGGCAGTACCCGCAACGGCAACAACAAGGTGATCGACAGCGTCTACAACACCGCGCCGATCTTCACCGACGCCGACAACGTCTGGGGCACCAACACCACCTCCTCGGGCGTGACCGCGGCCGCCGACGCGCACTACGGCGTGGCCGCGACCTGGGACTTCTACAAGAACACCTTCGGCCGCAACGGCATCTTCAACGACGGCGTCGGCGTAAAGAGCATCGTCAACGTCAAGTTCTACACGCCCAGCGGCACCACCACGCCGAACAATGCCGGCTGGTACGGCGCGCCTTACAAGTTCATGGCCTACGGCTACGGCGGCGGCTCCTACAACCCCTTCGTCGCCCTGGACGTGGCCGGCCACGAGATGACCCACGGCGTGACCGAGGCCACCGCCGACCTGGCCTACTCCGGCGACGCCGGCGGCCTGAACGAAGCCAGCTCCGACATCATGGGCACGCTGGTGGAGTTCTCGATCGCCAACGCCAACGATCCGGGCGACTACCTGATCGGCGAGAAGATCTACAAGAGCAATCCCGGCGGCACGACCGCGCTGCGCTACATGTTCAAGCCCAGCGTGGACGGCGACAGCCACGACTGCTACCCCAGCGGCGGCTTCCCGGCCAACGACGACCTCACCAACGATCCGCACTACACCTCGGGCGTCGGCAACCACTTCTTCTACCTGCTGGCGGAAGGCGCGGTGGTCCCCACCGGGTTCGGCTCGGGCACGACCTTCAACCTGACGCCCGCCAAGCTGGTGTGCAACGGCGACACCACCGTCGCCGGCATCGGCCGCAGCAAGGCCGGCGCGATCTGGTACCGCGCGCTGACGGTGTACATGAACTCGGGCACGACCTACCCGCAGGCGCGCACCGCCACCCTCAACGCGGCCACCGACCTGTACGGCGCCGGCTCGGCCGAATACAACGCGGTCGCCAAGGCCTGGAGCGCGGTCAGCGTCAACTGAGGACGCCCTCCGCCAGGACGCGAAAGAAAACGGCCCGCGCGAGCGGGCCGTTTTTCGTCGGTGCCGTGCGATGCGGCGGCGGACCGCTCAGTGCTCGTGGCCGCCGTCGCCGTGGACGTGGCCGTGTTCGAGCTCTTCCTTGCCGGCTTCGCGCACGTCGACGATCTCGATGTCGAAGTGCAGGTCCTTGCCGGCCATCGGATGGTTCAGATCGACGTCGACCACGCTCATGCCGACCTTCTCGATGGTGACCGCGCGCGGACCGAAGTTGGTGTTGAGCACCACCTGCTGTCCCGGGGCCAGCTTCTGGTCGCCGAAGTGCTTCTTGGGCACGCGCTGGGTCAGGCCCTCGCGGCGCTCGCCGTAGGCCTCGGCGGCGGGGACGTCGACGCCGAAGCTGTCGCCTGCCTCGTGGCCGTCCAGCGCCTTCTCCAGGCCCGGGATGATGTTGCCGTGGCCGATGAGGATCGCCAGCGGTTCGCGCTCCTTGGAGGTCTCGATCGGCTCCTGCCCGGATTCGGACACGGTGTAGTGGAAACGGACGACGCTGTCTTTCGCGATTTTCATGGACGGACGACTCGCTGGGCGGCGGGGCCGCCTGCCTGTGAATGGGAAGGTTGTGGACGCAAAGGGGATTCGGCCAAGATGCGGCCTCGATGAACCACGTCGCCCATTATCCCGGCTCCGCCGATCCGGCGCCAATCCTCGCTCCCGGCGCGCACGCAGGCGCCCCTGCGCTTGCGCCGACCCGCGTCCTCCTGCGCTACGCGCCGCTATTGGGCGCGCTGCTGCTTCTGGCCGGCTGCGGCGGCCGCGAGCAGGTGCGCGCCAAGCGCCCACAGGCGCCGCCGCCGCCCTCGCGGACCTGGACGATGGTGCAGCCGGACAATCCGGCCGCCGCCAACGCGGTGCTGATGCGCGCGCTCGGCCTGGTGGGGACCCCCTACCGCTACGGCGGCAACACCCCCGAGGGCGGCTTCGACTGCAGCGGCCTGGTCAATTACGTCTACCGCGACATGCTCGACCTGCGCCTGCCGCGCACCTCCCGCGACCTGGCCGCCTACCAGGGGCCGCGCATCCAGCCCGAGCGCCTGGCCAGCGGGGACCTGGTCTTTTTCGGCAGCCGCGGGCAGGTCACCCATGTCGGGATCTACGTCGGCGAGGGGCGCTTCGTGCATGCCCCGAGCACCGGCGGAACGGTCCGGCTGGACTACCTGGACGGCGCCTACTGGCGCGACCACTACAGCGGAGCTAAACGGGTGCTGAAGTGAGTTTGTGACAGATTTGCACCCGGTTTTACGAATTTCTAACGATTTTTGAACCAAATCAAAGGCTTGCTAGGGCACCATCCCGCCTCATCGATTCAATCATTAACCGCGCGTGACGACTTCCGACCCATCCTCAGGCCGCCGCGCCGCCTCCTCCTGCCCCAAGACGGGCATCCGTTCCCTCCTTCTCATCGGTCTGCTGGCCGCCGCGCCGGCCATGGCCGGGACCGGCCTGACCGGCGACTCGGCCGATCAGCCGCTGGCCGACACCCCGGCCATCCAGATCGCCACCGCCCCGGTGCCCATGCTGCAGGCCGCGGCGCCCGACCGCATCCTGTTCGCCGGCGACGCCAGCCGGCAGATCGCCGCCACCGGCAAGGCCGCGACCGACGCGCCGGCCAACGGCGACGGCCGCGTGCAGAACGTGCTCAAGCGCGCCCTCGCCCTGCTCGGCACGCCCTATCGCTGGGGCGGCACCTCGACCGAAGGCTTCGACTGCAGCGGCCTGGTCGGCTACGTGTTCCGCAGCGCGCTCGGTATCGAGCTTCCGCGCGTCTCGCGCGAGATGGCCTCCAGCGGCGAGAAGATCGACCGCGACGCGCTCAGCGCCGGCGACCTGGTGTTCTTCAGCCGCCGCGGCCGCCGCGTCGACCATGTCGGCATCTACGTCGGCAACGGCAATTTCGTGCATGCCCCGCGCACCGGCCGGGACGTCACCATCTCCAGCCTCGCCGACGGGTACTGGAGCCGCAAGTTCATGCAGGCGCGGCGCGTGTCCGGCATCTGATCGCCGGCCCGGATCCACGCTGCGACCGCAGCATCGAGAAACCGCCCATCGTGGCGGTTTTCTTTTGCCCGCTTTTATATGATCGAGAGGCTGCGCGATGGAGGCAGCCTGGCGTTCCGCGTCCGCCGTCGGGCGCCATGGTGAAGTGAGGCGTCGAAATGGAGACGCCTAGACAAACGTCGATTCACTAACCGAAGGAGAAACAGCATGACCCGAACGAAAAAGATCGTGGTGGGCGGCGCCCTCGTGGCCGGCATCCTGGTGTCGCTGGCCGCCTGGGCCTATCCGATGCCGGGGCCGAACCAGGAAACGGTGGTGACCTACTACAGCTCGGCGGCGCGCACGGACGTGGTGGGCGTCAGGAGCTTCCGCGATGGGCAGTGCGAGATCTACCACCTGACCTGGGGCATCACCAGCAGCTATCAGACCGTCGAAGTCCTCGATTGCGCGAGCAACGACGGAGACGTGCCTCCCGGCGTGGAGTGACGGCTTCCGCCGCGTACCCGCAGGGCCGCCCTCAACCGGCGGCCTTGTCCGTTTCGCCGTCGTGGTAGTGGGCGACGGTGCCCTCGATATCCTTGCTCAGCGCCATCACCTGGGTGGCGTACTCGCCCAGGCGCCGGTCCTCGGGGTTCTGCGGCGTCCAGGCCGGCACCGGGATCGGCTTGCCTTCCACGGCGTCGAGCGCGACGAACACGATCACGCAATGCGTGCACAGGCGCTCGCTGCCCTCGTCCATCGGGTTGCGCGCACGCACGTCGATGGCGAAATGCATGCTGGTGGTGCCGGTATGCACCAGCTTGGCCGAGACCGTCACCAGGTCGCCGATCCGGATCGGCGCCACGAAGCGGATGCCGCCCACGGCCACGGTGACGCTGTAGTGCCCGCTCCAGCCCACGGCGGCGGCATAGCCGACCTGGTCGATCCACTTCATCACCGCGCCGCCGTGCACCTTGCCGCCGTAGTTCACGTCCGCCGGCTCGGCCAGGAAACGGAAGTTGAGTTCGCGCTGATGACCGCTCATGCCGGGCTCCGTGATGCGGCTGCGGGAATGGCGCCGCGCGGCGCCATTGTGCACGCGCGCGTGCCCGCCGCGGCGGCCACGGCCGGCCGCCGCGGGACGCCGCTGTTGCCAGTTGCCCCGGCGCGCGCCATCCTAATGGCGCAATCAACGCAGAGGACGCGCGATGGTACGTACCATCCTGGGGAGTGTGACCGGCATCATCCTGGCCGTGCTGGCGCTGTACGGCGCGCAGTACGGATACGCCCATTTCCACCCCGCGCCGCGCGGCGCGGTGCCGGCGACGCCGGAAGCCGTGGCCGCGTTCGTCTCGAAGTCGAACCCGACCGAACTGGTGGACTACGCCACCTCCGCTCCAGTGCAGGCCATCGCCTGCCTGCTGGCCGGCTGGGCCCTGTCCGCCTTCCTCGGCGGCTGGCTGGGCGCGGCGATCGCCAAGCCCCATCGCGGCAGCGCGGCCACCGTGGTCGGCGCGCTGGTCACCGTGGCGGTGGTCGTCTACGCCACCTGGATGCCGGCCCAGGCCTGGATCACCGTCGTCGGACTGCTGCTGCCGATGCTGTTCGCGCTGCTCGGCGGGCGCCTGGCGATGCCGCGACGCGAATTCTGATCGAGGCTCGACGCGAACGCCGTCGCCCGCGACGGTGACGGCGGTTACGCCCGCGCATGCCGCGGGCACGGCATCCTGCACTGGCCTTTGCCGCCGCGAGCGCCAACACTGGCGCACCGCCCGCAACCGGCCACACCGCGCATGTCCCGACGACTCCAACCGCTCCCGCTGCTGGCCGCCTGCGGCCTGCTGTTCGCCTCCGCCTGCATTCCCGCCTCGGAGGCGCTGCTGCCGCAGGGCCGCGGATACGAGTCCGACGACACGTGGCGGCAGCCGGTCGCGCCGATGCGCATCGCCGACCGCACCTGGCAGATCGGCACCGCGGCGCTCAGCTCGCTGCTGGTGAAGACCGATGCCGGCGCCGTCCTCGTCGACGGCGGACTGGCGCAGGCCTCGGACATGCTGCTCGCGCACATGCGCGAGCTCGGCGTCGCGCCGGGCGACCTCAAGCTGATCCTGCACAGCCACGCCCACGGCGACCACGTCGGCCCGCTGGCGGCGATCAAGCGCGCGACCGGCGCGCGGCTGCTGAGCAATGCCGAATCGGCCGTGCTGCTCGCCCACGGCGGCAGCGACGACATCCATTTCGGCGACGGGATCCTCTACCCGGCCGCGCAGGCCGACCGCCTCCTGCACGACGGCGAAACCGTCGCGCTCGGCGATGTCGTCTTCACCGTGCACTTCACGCCCGGGCACACGCCGGGCAGCATGAGCTGGACCTGGAACGACAGTCGCGACGGCAAGCCCCTGCGCCTGGCCTACATCGACAGCCTCAGCGCGCCGGGCTACCGGCTGATCGGCAACCCGCGCTATCCGCGCATCGTCGAGGACTTCCGGCGCAGCTTCGCCACCGTGCGCGCGCTGCCCTGCGACCTCGCGATCACCCCGCATGCCGACCTCAGCGGCTGGGACTACGCCAACGCGGACAAGCCGCATCCCAGGCCCACCGGCTGCCGCGCGATCGCCGACGAGGCCGAGCGCAAGCTCGACGCGCAACTGGCCGAGCAGCGCAAGCCGGCGCCGCGCTGACGCGCGCGGCAGTTGGTCGCCGCCGGCGCGATCGGGGACACTAGGCGTCCCCCGTCGCCGCGCGCCCCGCATGCCCTACACCCCGATCGTCGCCACCCTCGGCTACGTGCTGTCGCCCGACGGCGAGCGCGTGCTGATGCTCCACCGCAACGCCCGGCCGGACGACCACCACCTGGGCAAGTACAACGGGCTGGGCGGCAAGATCGAGCCGGACGAGGACGTGCTGGCCGGCATGCGCCGCGAAATCCGCGAGGAGGCCGGCATCGAATGCGAGGAACTGCGGCTGCGCGGCACGATCAGCTGGCCGGGCTTCGGCAAGCACGGCGAGGACTGGCTGGGCTTCCTGTTCGTGGTCACCCGCTACGCGGGCACGCCGATCGAGCGCAATCCCGAGGGCACGCTGGAATGGGTCGCGCTCGGCGACCTGCACACGCTGCCGATGTGGGAAGGCGACCGCAACTTCCTGCCGCTGGTCTTCGACGGCGACCCGCGCCCCTTCCACGGCGTGATGCCCTATCGCGACGGCCGCATGCTGTCGTGGCGCTACAGCCGCTGACCGGCGCGCGGCTCTAACGCATTCGTAACCACGCCGCCGGCCGGCGCGGCTAGAGTCCGGACACCCGTCACAGCGAAAGGACTCCACATGCGCCTCGCCGCCGCCCTGCTAATCGCCCTGGCCGCTCCCGCCGTCGCCTACGCCAGCGATGCCGAAGTCTACGAACGCAGCATCGAGGAAGCCGGCTACGTCTGCCCGGGCCACTCCGTCGAACGCACCACGCCCGGCGTGCGCGCCGTGCCGGTGGGGGCGCTGCGCGTGCTGCAGAAGCGCGGCTATCTGATGTGCCCGGATCGCCGGCTCGACGCCGCCACGCCCGTGGTCTGGTATCCGCGCTACGGCGTGTTCGCCTGGAATCCCGAGCATCCGGCCTCGGTGAAGGCGGTCGCCGCCAAGATCGACGAGCTCACCCGCAGCGAATCCTTCCCCACCGAGACCTCGGTCTGGGACGCCAAGGGCAAGGCGCTGAGCGGGCAGACCGTACCGGCGTTCGAGCCGCGGCCCGAGGCGGCCACCCGCATCCTGATCCGCTGATCGCGTCGCCGCCGAAGGCGGCGCCGCGGCCTCGCGCCGTCAACCCGTGCGCTTGCCGGCCTCGCCCGCCGGCTCGCCGGCCGAACCGTCGTCGTCGATGCCGAGA
The DNA here is from genome assembly GCF_022662575.1 of Luteimonas aquatica. GTDB lineage: Bacteria > Pseudomonadota > Gammaproteobacteria > Xanthomonadales > Xanthomonadaceae > Luteimonas > Luteimonas aquatica. The sequence continues at coordinate 1,172,689 of NZ_JALBFU010000001.1, forward strand.
TCGGTCGGTGCTGCGTCGTAGACGCCGCGATCCAGCATGCCCGTTTCCTTGGCCACCAGCACCGGCACCAGCATCTGCCCGGTGACGTTGGTCATGGTGCGCATCATGTCCAGCACGCGGTCGATGGCGTACAGGTAGCCGATGGTCTCCAGCGGCAGCCCGGCCGCGCTCAGCACCACGGTGGCCATCACCACCGCCGTGCCGGGCACGCCGGCGGTGCCGAAGCTGCCGAGCACGGATGCGATCAGCACGATGAGGTACTGGTCGGGCGTCAGCGGCGTGCCGGTGTACTGCGAGATGAACACCGCGCACAGCGCCGGATAGATCGCCCCGCACCCGTCCATCTTGATGCTGGCGCCCAGCGGCACGGCGAAGGCGGCGTAGTCCTTGTTGACGCCGAGGTTGTGCGTGACCGAGCGGATCGCCGCCGGCATCGCCGCGAAGCTCGAGGACGCCACGAAGCCCACCTGCATCGCCGGCGCCGCGCCGCGGAAGAACTTCAGCGGATTCAGGCCGTGCACCAGCAGCAGGCCGCCGTACACCACCACGATGTGCAGCGCGCAGGCCAGGTACAGCGCGAACACGAAGTTGCCCAGCGGGATCAGTTTCTCGAAGCCGTAGGCGCCGACCAATCCGGCGATCAGGCCGAAGGTGCCGATCGGCGTCACCTCGAGCACGAACCGCGTGACCTGCACCATGATCTCGCTCATCTCTCCGGTGAGCTTGCGCGCGCCGGCGACGCGATCGCCGAGCTTGACCATGGCGAAGCCGAGCAGCGCGGCGAAGAAGATCACCGGCAGGATCGAGCCGCGCCCGGCCGCCAGCACGGTCTCGCCGGCGGCGTTGGTGCGCGTGCCGATGCCGGTCAGCGCGTAGAACGGATTGGACGGCACCACGTCCAGCAGCACCTTGGCCACGCTGGGCACGTCGCGCGGCGTGTAGGCCGCATCCACGCTCAGCCGCATCACGCCCACGCCCGGCTGCAGCAGCGTGCCGATGCCAAGGCCCACCGCCACCGCGAAGGCGGCGGTGATGACGAACCAGAGGAAGGTGCGCCCGCCCAGCGCGGCCACCGACTTCTGCCCGTGCAGCGAGGAGACCGCGTTGATCACCGCGAAGAACACCAGCGGCACCGCGATCATCTTGATCAGCGTCACGTACAGGTCGCCCAGCGGTTCCAGCCAGGTCTTGGCCGCCGGCCCCAGCAGCCAGCCGGCCAGCGCGCCGAGCACGAAGCCGCCGACCACCCGCTGCCAGAACGGGATGCGCAACCAGGCCGACACCAGTTTCATCATGCTCGCCACGCCGCGGAAGGACGGTGCACGATAGCGCAGCCCGGGGGGGCGGCGCAGCGTTCGGGGCGCGACACAGCGTGCGGATGGCGTCATGTCGTCATCTCCAGACGGCATAATGGCGCGTTCCGCAGCCAGGATTCCCGTATGCGCCCGCTGTCGATCGCCTGTCTCGCCGTGCTGCTGGCCGCCTGCGGCGGCAATGTCCGCGGCCCCGCGCCCGCCGCCACGCCGCCGGTGGAAGTGCCGTCCATCGCGCACCCGCAGGGCGAGACCCCGGCGTGGTGGTACCGCAACGGCGCCGCGCGTGCGGCCGCCAACGGCGCCATGCGGGCGCGCGCCAAGAACGTGATCCTGTTCCTCGGCGACGGCATGAGCCTGACCACCGTCGCCGCCGCGCGCATCCTCGACGGCCAGCGCAAGGGCCAGTCGGGCGAGGAGAACCAACTCGCCTGGGAGCGCTTCCCGGATACCGCGCTCAGCAAGACCTACAACACCGATTCGCAGACGCCGGATTCGGCCGGCACCATGAGCGCGATCATGACCGGCGTGAAGACCCGCGCCGGCATGATCAGCGTCGATGCCACCGGCAAGCGCGGCAACTGCGCCACGGCGCTGCGGCACCCGCGCCTGACCTGGCTGGAGCTGGCCGACAGCGCCGGCCTGAGCACCGGCGTGGTCAGCACCGCGCGCCTGACCCATGCCACGCCTGCGGCCACCTACGCGCACGTGCCCGAGCGCAATTGGGAGAACGACGCCGACCTCCCGCCCGCCGCCATCGAGCAGGGCTGCAAGGACATCGCCCAGCAACTGCTGGCGCCGCGCTTCGGGCAGGGCCCGACCGTGGCGATGGGCGGCGGACGCGGCGAATTCGCGCCGGCCACGCTGCAGGACCCCGAGGACGAGGACAAGGTCGGCCAGCGCCTGGACGGCCGCAACCTGATCGAGGAATGGCAGCGCGCGCACCCGCAGGGCCGCTACGTCTGGAACGCCAGGCAACTGCAGCAGGCGCAGGCCCAGTCGGGCGCGCCTTTGCTTGGCCTGTTCAACTACGACCACATGCAGTTCGAGCACGACCGCCCGCGCGACAAGGGCGGCGAGCCGAGCCTGGCCGAGATGACGCGCGCGGCGATCCAGGTGCTCTCGCGCAACCCCGACGGCTACGTGCTGATGGTCGAGGGCGGCCGCATCGACCACGCCAACCATTACGGCAACGCCTACCGCGCCCTCACCGACACCATCGCCATGTCGGAGGCGGTGCAGGCGGCGGTCGACGCGACCTCGGGCGAGGACACGCTGATCATCGTCACCGCCGACCATTCGCACACGCTCAGCTTCGTCGGCTATCCCGCGCGCGGCAATCCCATCCTGGGCAAGGTGCGCGGCAGCAGCGGCGAGGACGACAACGCCGGCGACTTCGCCCGCGACGCCACCGGCCTGCCCTACACCACGCTCAACTACAGCAACGGCCCCGGCTACGTCGGCGCCAGCAACCAGCAGCCGGCCGGTCCCAAGCGCTACGAGCACATGCCCAGCAGCTACGAGGCCGCGCAGGGACGCCCCGACCTGACCGCCGTCGATACCGAGGACCCGGACTACATGCAGGAGTCGCTGGTGCCGATGAAGGCCGAGTCGCACGGCGGCGACGACGTCGGCATCTGGGCGCGCGGCCCCGGCAGCGAGGCGGTGCGCGGCAGCGTGGAGCAGAACACCATCTATCACTTCATCGTGCAGGCCACGCCGCGCTTGCGCGAGCGGCTGTGCGCGGCCGGCGGCTGCAACGCCGACGGCGTGCCGGTGGAGCTGCCCGATCCGGCGGCGTTCGTCCGCGCCGCCAAGTGACCGCGCCGGCAAAACGCAGCGTTGCGGCGCCGTCGGCAACCGCCGCGGCGCCTGGAAGTCTGTAGGCGTACGATCCGCCGCGCCCGTCCGCGGGCACGACCGGCCGCCGCGTCCCCTTTCCCCGGAGAACATGCATGTCCCGTCTCGACAACAAGGTCTGCCTCGTCACCGGCGCCGCCAGCGGCATCGGCAAGCGCATCGCCGAGGTCTACGCCGCCAACGGCGGCAAGGTGGTGATCGCCGACCTCAAGCTCGACGCCGCCGAGGCCACGGCCGCGGAAATCCGCGCCGCCGGCGGCGATGCCCTGGCGGTGGCGATGGACGTCACCGACGAACGGCAGGTGATCGACGGCGTCGCCAAGGCGGTCGCCCACTACGGCCGCGTCGACGTGCTGGTGTCCAACGCCGGCATCCAGATCGTCAACCGCATCACCGACTTCAGCCTGGCCGACTGGAAGAAGATGCTGGCGATCCATCTGGACGGCGCCTTCCTGACCACGCGCGAGTGCCTGAAGGACATGCAGGCCCGCAAGCAAGGCGGCGCCATCATCTACATGGGCTCGGTGCATTCGCACGAGGCCTCCAAGCTCAAGGCGCCCTACGTCACCGCCAAGCATGGCCTGCTCGGCCTGGCCCGCGTGGTGGCCAAGGAGGCGGCCGAATACGGCGTGCGCGCCAACGTCATCTGCCCGGGCTTCGTGCGCACGCCGCTGGTGGAGAAGCAGATCCCCGAGCAGGCCAAGGAACTGGGCATCAGCGAGCAGGACGTGGTCAGGAACGTCATGCTCAAGGACACCGTGGACGGCGAATTCACCACGGTGGACGACGTCGCCAACACTGCGCTGTTCCTGGCCGCGTTCGAAACCAATGCGCTGACCGGCCAGAGCCTGGTGGTCAGCCACGGCTGGTATATGCAGTGAAACGCAAGGCAGCGACGCCAGGCAAGGCGGCGCCTCGCAAGGCCGCGAACGGCAAGGCGGCAAAAAGCGCCGCGCCGGGACGCGGTAAGGCGACGCGAACGCCTCCGGAACGGCAGGCGCCCGCACGCAAGACGGCCGCGCACGATCCGCTCGCCGCCATCCGCGCCTCGGTCGCGCTGTATCCCTCGATCGCCCTGGTGCTGCAGGGCGGCGGCGCGCTCGGCGCCTACCAGTGCGGCGTCTACGAAGGCCTGCACGAGGCCGGCATCCGCCCCAACTGGTTCGCCGGCATCTCCATCGGCGCGATCAACGCGGCGATCCTCGCCGGCAACGCGCCCGAACGGCGCCTGGAGCGGCTGCGCGAGTTCTGGGAACTGATCTGCCGGCCCTCGGGCTCGCTGGCGCTGCCGGCCGAGGCCATCCGCCTCGGCCTGAGCCTGCTGCCCGGCGGCGCGCAGCGCGATGCCTGGGTGGGATGGCTGGGCGCGATGGGCGCGCTGCTGCAGGGCCAGCGCGGTTTCTTCACCGCGCGCCAGCTGCCGCCGTTCCTGTACCGGGACGGCAGCGACGCCGCGGTGAGCTTCTACGACACCGCGCCGCTGCGCGAAACGCTCGAGCGCCTGGTCGACTTCGACCGCATCAACCATGACAAGACCGTGCGCCTGACCGTCGGCGCCACCGAGGCCGACACCGGCAACTTCGAATACTTCGACAGCCGCCGCACGCGCATCCGCCCCGAGCACATCATGGCCTCCGGCGCGCTGCCGCCCGCCTTCGCCGCGGTGGAGATCGACGGCAAGCGCTACTGGGACGGCGGCCTGGTTTCGAACACGCCGCTGGAACGCATCCTCGGCGAGTGGCCGCGCCACGACACGCTGGCGCTGCAGGTCGACCTGTGGAGCGCGCGCGGCCCGCGCCCGCAGACCATGATGGACGTGCTCGAACGCGTCAAGGACATCCAGTATTCCAGCCGCACCCGCCGCGGCACCTACCTGGTGGCGCGCATCCAGCAGCTGCGCGCGGCGCTGACCGAGCTGATCGACGGCCTGCCCGACCGCCAGGTGCCCGAACACCTGCGCGAGACGCTGGCGCCCTACCTCGACGATCGCGTCTACAACGTCATCCACCTGATCTACCAGGCCAAGCCGCTGGAAGAGCAGTTCAAGGACTACGCCTTCGCGCACACCACGATGCGCCTGCACTGGGACAGCGGGCTGGAGGACATGGCGCGCACGCTGCAGCATCCGGCCTTCTTCGTGCTGCCCGACCGCAGCCGCGGCATGGCCACGCACGACGTGCACCGGATCATGGACCGGCTCGAACAGAAAAACGGGCTCTAGCCCGCCGGTCGCGCGCGAACCGCAAGCCGTTTCCGGCCTGCGGTTCGCGCTTTTCCACGTTCCGTTGCGTTCGCGCCCCGAAGCGGCGGGCGTCCTAGGGAGCGGGAAGCGGCGCGAGCGAATTGCCTTCCGGGATCTGCGCGCAGTTCTGCGGCGCCGCGCGGCCCGCGAAGCGGTCGTTGACCCACAGCAGCGTTTCGGGAATCCACACCGCGGCCGCGCCGACGTGGCTGAGCAGCTCGCTCTGGCCGTACTGCACCTTGACCCCGCGCGCGCAATAGTCGCGGGCCAGGGTGCGCACGTCGCCGGCGATCATGACGCCGTCGCCGCGGCCGATGCCCGGCTTGTTGCCCGGCGTGCCCTCCAGCTCGCCGCCGGCGCCCTGGCGGATCAGCAGCGGCGCCGACGGCGTGCCGCCGGTGCCCATGATCAGGTCGTTGACCAGCTCCACGTAGATCGGAATCTGCTCCGGCGTCTGGTATTCGGGCTTGGCGATCGAGGCCCAGGTCAGGCCGGGATACTGCCCGAGCGCGTTGATGATCGAGGCCTTCTGCATCTTCTGGTACAGCTGGTTGCCGTAGTCGTTGAGATAGGGCGTGAGATCGACGTCGAACGAGCGCGCGACGCCGATGATCGCCATCGGCATGACGCCGGTCCAGACCAGGCTGCCTTCCACGTAGTGCAGGTTGTGCGCCGGATGCACCAGCACGCCGCCCATCGACGATCCGACGATTTGACCGTCCACGTCGGGCGCGTAGCCGGGCGCCAGCTCGGCCGCCCATTCGGTGGCGATCGCGCCGCCCGAGTAGCCGACCAGCGCGATCCTGGTGTCGCTCGGCAGGCCGACCGCCGGCGAGCGCAAGGTCGCCCGCAGCGAATCCAGGGTGTTCATGCCGTACTCCGGACCGGCGGCGAAATTCGCCTGCTGACCCTCGGTGTCCGGGATGGTGATGCTGTAGCCCTGCGACAGGAACGGCGCGATCAGCGCCGTCTCGATGTTGGGAATCAGCCCGCCGAGCGTCAGCCCGCCGGAGATCGCGTACGAAGGCTGGTCGTCGGGATTGAGCGAATCGTAGAAGGACTGGTACGAGATCAGTTTCGGCTTGCCGAAGTACAGCACCGGCCGGATCACCGAGGTGACGTTCACCGTGGCCTGCCCCAGCTGTCCCGTGGAGCGGTACAGCAGCTGCGTGGTCTTGACCGGCAGCGGGAAGCCCACGACGTGATAGGGGACGGTGCGCGTCTTCAGCACGGTGCCCGGGGCGATGTCTTCCAGCGGCGTGCTGCCGGTGTATTGGTAGAACGGATCCTGGCCTGGCGGCACCCGCGCCTCGGTGGCGCCGATCGCGCCCGCGACGGCCAGCAGCGCGGCCGCCCGGGCCGCCAGGCGCCGCGCGGCCGCGTGTCTGCGGCCTGGCGTGCGGTTCACTTCGGAGTGTTTCGTCTCGGACATGTCTTGCTCCCGTGGGTTAGGCCGACAAGGCAGTGAACCGGCTAGCAATGGAGGCCGGCGGGAGACGTTCGCGAGCGCGCGGCGCGAAGCTCACGCCGCATTGCAGCACGAGCCGCGGAAGCGTGACAAAACGCACATTTTAATCAACCGTTTGGGTGATTCGCCCCGCCGCGCTTGTGCAGGTGCGTCAACACCTCGCGCAAAAAAGCGTATGGAGCGACGAAATCGCGCACGCGGGCGGCCGATCCAACAGGCGGATCGTGCTCGGCGGCGAGTGAATTCCCGGTCTGCGCCCCGGGTTCGAGCGGCCCGCGACTAGAACGGCTTGGCGAGCACCAGGTACAGCACCGCCAGCAGCAGCACGACCGGCAATTCGTTGAACCAGCGCAGCGCCTTCGACGAGGGCAGCGCCCTGCCCGCGGCAAAGCCCTTGAGCCAGCGGCCGGCGAGGAGGTAGTGCGCCAGCAACAGCACCACGAGCGTGAGCTTGGCATGCAGCCAGCCGCCGCTGACGTGGAAATACAGCCACAGCACCAGGCCCAGCGCGAAGGCGAAGCCGAACATCATGTGCCCGAAGCGGTACAGGCGCCGCCCCATCAGCAGCAGCCGCTCGCGCACCGGCGGCGCCTCGCCCGCCTCGGCCAGGTTGACCAGGATGCGCGGCAGGTAGAACACCGCCGACATCCATGCGATCACGAACAGCAGATGGAAGGTCTTGACCAGGAAATAGGCGTGCGACATGGCGGCGGCAGGAACACGGACCGCAATAGGATGCCATGCGCGCCCGCGGCGGGGCCTGCGCACGGTCACAGCCACGCATCCGCGACGCCGGCCCTGCACGCGGATCGGAGCGTTCCAGCGCCCGCGCTTTACCTCAAGCGTACTTGAGGCGGGAAGATGCGCGGCATCGCCCTTGCTCCTGCCGCCATGCACGCCACCGCACTCAACCTGCGCGACAACGGTTCCGAACGCGCGCCGCCGCGCCCAGGCGCGGATCCCGCCGCCGCGACGCGAACCGACTGGATCGCCGTCGGCGCGGTCTTCGCCGCCGGCCTGGTGGCGGCCCTGCAGGTGGGCAAGACCGCGATCGCGCTGCCCGCGCTCAGCACCGACCTCGGCCTGGACCTGCGCGAAGGCGGCTGGGTGATGGCGATCTTCGGCATGCTGGGCGTGGTCGCCAGCGTGCCCGCCGGCGCGCTGGTCTCGCGCCTGGGCGACCGGACGCTGCAGGTGTCCGGCCTGCTGGCGATGGCGCTGGGCAGCCTGCTGGGCGCGTTCGCCGGTTCGCTGGCGGCGCTGCTGGCCACGCGCGTGCTCGAGGGCGCCGGCTTCCTGCTGTTCGCGGTGGCCGGCGCGAGCGTGCTGCAGCGCCTGTCGCGGCCCGCCGATCGCAACCTGGTGTTCTCGATCTGGAGTTGCTACATGCCCGCCGGCATGGCGCTCGCGCTGGCGTTCGGTGCCGCGTTGCAGGGCTGGCGCGGCTTCTGGATGATCAACGCGGGGCTGTGCGCGCTCGCCGCCGTGCTGCTGGCCTTCGGCGTGCGCGCGCCGAAGGCCGCGGCGGCGGCGCCGTGGCGCGCGATCGCCGGCGACGCCCTCGCGGTGTCCACCGCGCGCGGACCGCTGCTGCTGGCGCTGGTCTTCGCGCTGTACGCGCTGCAGTTCTACGCGATGCTGAGCTTCCTGCCGACGCTGCTGATGGAACGCATGCAGGCCTCCACGGCCACGGCGGGACTGCTGAGCGCGGTGGCCGTGGGATCGAACGTGATCGGCAACCTCGCCAGCGGCCGGCTGCTGCGCCTGGGCGCGCCACGCTGGACGCTGATCGCCGCCGCCAGCGCGACCATGGGCGCGTGCGGCGTCGGCGTGTTCGCCTCGGATCTGCCGCTGGGCGCGCTGTTCGCCCTGTGCGTGCTGTTCTCGACCGCCGGCGGCCTGCTGCCGGCCAGCGTCATCGGCGGCGCCGCGCGCCTGCTGTCCAGTCCGGCGCTGGTGGCCATTGCGGTCGGCCTGCTGATGCAGGGCAGTTACCTCGGGCAGGTCATCGGCCCTTCGCTGATTGGCAGCGTGGTGCAGAGCGCGGGATGGCCGGCCGCCGCCATCCCGACGGCGATCGCCGCGGGCCTGGCCATCGTGCTCGCCTTCGGCCTGCGCCGCGCCTTCGCCGACGAACGCTGACGGCCGCACCGCGCGGGGTGGCGCGGCAAGGTATCGTGTCGCGATGAACAAACGCTACGACCGCCATTACTTCGACCGCTGGTACCGCAAGGGCGGCATCGGCGGCAGGCAACGCCTGGCGCGCAAGGTCGCGCTGGCGGTGGCCACCGCCGAGTACCACCTGGAACGTCCGTTGCGCAGCGTGCTCGACGTCGGCTGCGGCGAGGGCGCCTGGCGCGCGCCGCTGCTGGCGCTGCGCCCGAAGGCGCGCTATCTCGGCTTCGACAGCAGCGAATACGCGATCGCCCGCTACGGGCATCGCCGCAACCTGCGCTTCGCGCGCTTCGGCGACTTCGCGCAGTTGCGTCCCTGCGCCCCGGTCGACCTGCTGGTGTGCAGCGACGTGATGCACTATCTCGACGCGCGCGAGCTCGCGCGCGGCCTGCCCGGCCTGGCCGACCTGTGCGGCGGGGTGGCCTTCCTGGAAACCTTCGCCCGCGAGGACGAGACCGAGGGCGACGAACACGACTACCGCGCCCGTCCGGGCAGCTTCTACCGCCGCCGCTTCGAAGCGCTCGGCTTCCGTGCGCTCGGCTCGCACTGCTGGCTCTCGCCCGTCCTGGCCGGGCAGGCCATGGCGCTCGAACTGCCAACCTGAATGCGGGACACCCCGGCGGCGACACCGCCGCCCCGATCCGCTATGCTGCGCCGCAGCATCCCCGCGACGACTCCCATGCTCTATCAACTGCACGAACTCGGCCGCGCCTGGATGGCCCCGCTCACCTATTGGGCCGAGGCCAACGCGCGCGTGTTCTCCGCGCCCGACAGCTGGCTGTCCGCGCTGCCCGGCGCCTCGCGCGTGGCCGCCGGCAACGAGCTGCTGTACCGCCTGGGCAAGGACTACGAGAAGCCCGAGTTCGGCATCCACGCCGTCAAGGTCGACGAGTTCGACGTGCCGGTGATGGAGAAGGTGGCGCTGGAGAAACCCTTCTGCCGCCTGCTGCGCTTCAAGCGCTACACCGACGACGTGTCCAACATCAAGGACATGAAGAACGACCCGACCGTGCTCGTGGTGGCGCCGCTGTCCGGCCACCACGCCACCCTGCTGCGCGACACCGTGCGCACGCTGCTGCCGCAGCACAAGGTCTACGTCACCGACTGGATCGACGCGCGCATGGTGCCCAAGGAACACGGCACCTTCTCGCTCGACGACTACGTCGCCTACATCGAGGAATTCATCCGCTTCATCGGCACCGACGACCTGCACGTGATGAGCGTGTGCCAGCCGACCGTGCCGGTGCTGGCGGCGGTGTCGCTGATGGCCGCGCGCGGCGAGCCGACGCCGAAGTCGCTGGTGATGATGGGCGGCCCGATCGATCCGCGCGAGAACCCCACCGCGGTCAACAATCTCGCCACCGAGAAGCCGCTGTGGTGGTTCGAGACCAACGTCATCCACACCGTGCCGTCGAACTATCCCGGCCGCGGCCGCCGCGTCTATCCCGGCTTCCTGCAGCACGCCGGCTTCATGGCGATGAATCCCGAGCGCCACTTCCAGTCGCACTGGGATTTCTACCAGGACCTGGTCAAGGGCGATCTCGAGGACGCCGCCTCGCACCGCCGCTTCTACGACGAGTACAACGCCGTGCTCGACATGCCGGCGCGCTACTACCTCGACACCATCCGCACCGTATTCCAGGACTTCCGCCTGCCGCGCGGCAGCTGGGACGTCAACGGCGAGCGCGTCAAGCCGGCCGCGATCCGCGGCACCGCGCTGATGACCATCGAAGGCGAACTGGACGACATTTCCGGCCAGGGCCAGACCCGCGCCGCGCACAAGCTGTGCACCGGCATCGCCGACCGCGACCGCCTGCATCTCACCGTCGAGGGCGCCGGCCATTACGGCATCTTCAGCGGCCGGCGCTGGCGCGAGCAGGTCTACCCGCAGGTGCGCGACTTCATCGCCGCGCATTCGGCCCGTCCCGCCGCGCGCGCGTCCGACGACGGCAAGGTGACGCCGATCGGCAAGCGCAGGTCGGCGCGCTAGGGCGCCGCGGCGGCCTCCGCCGTCTTCGCCGCTCCCGCGCGCGCCAGCGGCAGCACGTCGCGCACCAGGTGCACCAGCAGCTTGCCCGGCTCCTCCATCGGCGGCATGTGCGCCGAATCCTCGAACCAGACCAGGGTCTTGGACGGCGCGCGCACGTCGCCGAACCATTGCGCGGCCAGCGCCGAGGAGGTGACCATGTCGTGGCGGCCTTGCAGCAGCACCAGCGGGACTTTCAGCTCGGTGCGGCCGCGCAGCGAATAGCGCAGCAGCTGCGGCCATAGCGCGGCCAGGCTGGTGTCCAGCCCGGCGTCGAGCGCCTTGGCGTCTGCGGGCGTGTAGTCGGGACTGAGCGCGACCGTCGCGGTGTAGTCGTTGCCGCGGCCGCGCCAGAGGAAGCCGTTCGCCCAGCTCTCCAGGTGCCTGCGCTCGGCGACGAGCTTCTCCACCGCGCGCGCCGGGTCGTCGCCCGGATACGGCGCCAGCGCCTCGAGTTCGCGCACGGCCCCGGCGTCCTCGCGCCGCCGCGCCATCTCCAGCAGCTGGCGATAGCCCAGCGCCTCGCTGGCCTGCATGTCCACCACCTGGCCGACGCCGGCGTAGACGCTGATCCACTGCGGACGGCGCAAGACGAGCTCCGCTCCCAGCACGCTGCCCCAGGAATGCCCCAGCACCGCGATGCGTTCGCGTCCGTAGGTGCGGCGCAGCCAGGCCACCACCTCCTCGGCGTCGGCGATCATGCGCGGCACGCTCAGCGTGGGCGTCACCGCCGCGGCGTCGTTGGCCGCATAGGTGCGCCCGGCGCCGCGCTGGTCCCAGTGCACGACGGTGAAATATTCCTCCCACGCGTCGGTGTAGCGGTAGGCGACCGGCGACATCGCGAAGCCCGGGCCGCCGTGCAGGAACAGCAGCATCGGCGCGTCGCGATGGCGGCCGCGCACCGTGATCGCCTGCGCGATGCCGCCGATCTCGACCATGCGCCGGTCGTCGATGCCGTCCTCGGTGACGATGCGCCTGCTCGCGGCGAAGCCGTCGCGCACCTCGGACACGCTGCCCGGTTCCCCGGCGCAGGCGGCGGCCGCGCACAGCAGCAGCGACAGCGCGAGCGCCGCGCGCGGCGCCCGCCCCTGCGCCTGCCGGCTCACGCGCTCACCAGCAGATGCTTGGCGAGCAGGCCGTGCAGCTTGCCGAAGCCGCGCGCCAGGTGCAGGGTCAGGAACAGCAGCAGCACGCCCAGCAGCAGCGACAGCGGCAGCGTCCACATCACCAGCGAGGCGGTGACCGTGTCGTCGAGAATCACCGGCACGTGCCAGCCGATGCTGCCGTCGACCGACCCCAGGCCGAACCAGACCACGAACGGCACCGCGATGCAGGCCAGCGAGACCGCGATCAGGGTGATCGCGACGCTGAAATAGAACGTGCCCAGCGGCTGCATCAGCAGGAAGTACAGCATCGTGGTCCAGGTGCGCGGATCGGTGAACATCTCGCCGATGCGGGTCAGCAGCGGCTTGTCGCGGCCGACGTAGACCGGCCGCCTGGGCATGCGCTCGCCGAGCATCACCTCGACGATGCGCCCCTCCACCAGCGACAGCAGCCGCACCGAGGCGAAGAACAGGATCACGAACGGGATGCCGATGATCAGGATCGCCAGGCCCGCCGACAGCGAGGCGCCGGTCACCACCCAGGTGAAGTAGAACAGGCCGGTGACCAGCGACAGCAGCATGTAGAACAGCGAGGTGTAGGCGCGCGGGTCGGCGACCACGCCGAAGAAGCGGCCGAGCAGCGAGCGCTGCCTGGGCGGGCGCGGCGGGCGCAGCGCGGCCTGCACCTTGACCTCGGTGTCGCGGTAGATCTCCGCCACTTCCTCGGGCGCGCCGTAGCTGGAGGCGACCGCGGCGATCACCTCGGCCTCGGACTTGTCCGGGTTCTCGGCCAGCTCCGAGCGCAGGTACTCCTCGGCGTCGTAGAGCGCGTCCTGCAGCAGGGCCGGATCGGCGCCGGCCAGGGCGCGGCGCAGCTGTTCCAGATATTCGGGGATGCTGGCCGGCAGGGCTTCGCCGGAGGAGGTCGCATGGGCTGCGGTGTTCATGGAATCAGTTCCCCTAGGATGGAATCGACGGAATCGCGGGTCGCGCGCCAGGCCTCGGCCCAGTCGCGCAAGGTGCTGCGCCCCGCGTCGGTGATGCGGTAGTAGCGGCGCGGCGGACCGGAGAGCGAGGGCTCGACGAAACTGTCCAGCAGTCCCGCCGCGCCCAGGTTGCGCAGCACCGGGTACAGCGCGCTCTGCTTGCCGCTCAGCACGCCGTCGCCCAGGCGCTCCAGCCGCTTGGCGATCTGGTAGCCGTACATCGGCTCCTTCGCCGCGCCCAGCGCCGCCAGCAGGGCCAGCGAGACGGTGCCGGCGCTCAGCTCCTTCTGGAATTTCTTCAATTGGCCGTCGGCTTCGCTCATGGTCCTCGCCCACCTGCCCCTGTCAGGCTTGGATGGGATGCTATTGCTAAGTTCGGTATAGCGAATGTGCCGGTAGTCATATCAGCGACTTAGCGGCTGTCGGCCTCGCCTGCCCTATCCTGCCGCCTCCGTTCCCGCCGCCCGAGCGCCGCCATGAACCTGCCAAAACCCGGCCCCGAACAGGCCAAGCTGATGCGTTTCGCCGGCCACTGGTCCGGCGCCGAGCAAGTCTCGCCCTCGCCCTTCGGTCCCGGCGGAGCGGCCACCGGCCGCACGCGCTTCCGCGAGGATCTCGCCGGCATGGCGCTGATCCAGGAGTACGAGCAGGAGAAGGACGGCGCCGTCGTTTTCCGCGGCCATGGCGTGTTCCTGGTCGAGCCGGACAGCGGCGACGTGCTGTGGTGGTGGTTCGACGACTTCGGCTTTCCGCCCGATCCGCCCGCGCGCGGACGCTGGAGCGGCGAGGTGCTCGAATTCTCCAAGTCCACGCCGCGCGGCGAGGCGCGCTATCGCTACGAGCTCGACGGCGACCGCTATCGCTTCGTGATCGAGAACCGCTTCCCCGGCCAGCCGGACTTCGCCGAATTCATGCGCGGCGACTACACTCGCCGCACCGCCTAGACCACCGCACGAGGAACCGCCGATGCGCCTTGCTCCGCTCGTCCTGTCGCTCGCCGCCGCGCTGGCCGCCGCTTCCGCGTCCGCGCTCGAATCGGCGCCGCCGAAACCCAAGACGATGCAGGAACTGCTCGACGCCTCGCAGGCGTCGGACTGGCGCACGCTCGATCCGGCGCGCACGCTGTACCTGGACCTGGACGCCGGCCGCGTGATCATCGAGCTGGCGCCGGACTTCGCGCCCGAGCACGTGGCCAACATCCGGACGCTGGCCCGCGAAGGCTACTGGGACGGCCTGAGCATCCTGCGCTCGCAGGACAATTACGTGGTGCAGTGGGGCGATCCGGCCGAGGAAGGCCAGCCGCGCAAGCCGCTCGGCGGCGCCAAGGCGCACCTGCCCGCGGAGTTCGACCGTTCCAGCAAGGGCCTGGCCTTCCATGCCCTGCCCGACAAGGACGGCTGGGCGGCGCAGGTCGGATTCTCGGAAGGCTTCCCGGCCGCGCGCGATGCGAAGGAAAACAAAGCCTGGCTGGCGCATTGCTACGGCGCGGTCGGCGCCGGCCGCGACGTCGCCGCCGATTCGAGCAACGGCGCCGAACTGTACGTCGTCGACGGCCAGTCGCCGCGCCAGCTCGACCGCAACATCACCCTGGTCGGCCGCGTCGTGCAGGGCATGGAGCTGCTGAGCGTGATGCCGCGCGGCACCGGTCCCCTGGGCTTCTACGAGAAGGCCGAGCAGCGCGCGCCGATCAAGGCGATCCGCCTGGTCTCCGAGGTGCCCGAGGCCGAGCGCACGCCGCTGCAGGTGCTGCGCACCGACACCGCGCTGTTCGATCGCGTGGTCGAGTCGCGCCGCAACCGCCGCGACGACTGGTACAAGCGGCCGGCCGGACACATCGACCTGTGCAACGTGCCGATCCCGGTGCGCAAGCCGCCGGCGTAGCGCGCGGCGCGCGCACGCCGAGAAGCCGGTCAGTCGGCGCCGCGATCCCCGCCGCCGTTGAGCACCTCGTGCTGGAACAGGCACATGCGGATCACGCTGCGGTAGCGGCCGTCGCTGAAGAACTCGTCCACCAGCACGCCCTCGCGCCGGAATCCGCACTTCTCGTAGATGCGGATCGCGGCGGCGTTGTCCACGTCCACCAGCAGATAGAGCTTGTACAGATTCAGGACGCGGAAGGCGTAGTTGATCGCCAGCCGCGTGGCTGCGGCGCCGTAGCCGCGCCCCTGCCGCTGCGGCGCGATCATCACCAGGAATTCGGCGCGCCGGTGCAGGTGGTCGATCTCCACCAGCTCGACCATGCCGGCGCGCTCGCCCTCGCTGCCGGCGCCTTCCCCGCGCCGGCCGCCCGGCCCGATCTCGACGATGAAGCGGCGCTCGCTCTGGTCGTGGATGTGCTTGCTGTACAGCTGCTCGAGCTCGACGAACGACTCGTAGGGCTCCTCGAACCAGTAGCCCATCGCGCTGCGGTTGTTGTTGAGCTCGTGCACGAAATGCAGGTCGCCGCGTTCGAGCGGGCGCAACGAGATTCCTGGGGCGGCGGCGTGGTCCATGCGCGCACTCTAGCGCAAGACGATGACGGCCCGGCGAAGGCGCGGCATGTCCGGCGCCTGCCATCGGGCGAGCGGTTCCGCGCCGGACGCGGCGCGGGACCGGCCGGCAATGCCGCCTGTCTCGGCGTGGCTTCGGCCCCGCCGCTTCGCCGCCGTCAGAACTTGTACCAGAAGCGGGCGAAATAGGCGCGGCCGTTGAGGCCGAACTGCACGCTCTCGTAGATGTGCCCGTTGTCGGTCTCGTTGGGGTCCTGTTTGCTGGGGAACACGTCGAAGATGTTGGTGGCGCCCACGGTGAGCTTGGCGCGCTCGCTGAAGGCATAGGTCAGGCTGGCGTCGGCCGAGGTCCTGGCCTTGTAGCGCTGGTTGGGCGCGCCGGGAACGAAGTTGCCGTCCTCATCCGTCGACGGCGCGGTGCCGGTGAACGTGCCCAGGGTCTGCGCGCCGAAGTAGACCACCTTCAGGCTCGGATTCCACGGACCGTTGCTGTAGTCGAAACCGAGCACCGCCTTGCTGCGCGGCGCGCCGTTCTCGATGAACAGGCGGTCGCGCTCGGGCAGGAAGGCATCCTCGCGCCCGGCCAGCGCCGCCGGCAGGTTCACCCGCGTCACCTCGGTCTTGTTGTAACTGGCGCCGAGATAGCTGTCGAGCTTGCCGCCCCACAGGTCGGCCTGGTGGCTGAGGGTCAGGTCCACGCCCTGGGTCTTGGTGTCGACGGCGTTGGCGAAGAAGCGCGCCACGCCCACCTGCAGCTCCTGCAGCAGCGGCGCGATCGGGTTGTCGGGGTCGTCGGCGCTGAAATCGCCGCCGAGCACGACGCGGTCGTCGATGTCGATGCGATACGCGTCCAGGGTCAGCGACAGGTTGTCGGCCGGCGACCAGGTGAAGCCGAGGGTGGCGCTGCGCGAGGTCTCCTCCTTCAGCGACGGCAGGCCGGCCAGGCGCACCAGCTCGCTGTCGTTGGGAGCGATCACGATGTCGACCGGCTGGCCGTTGATGAAATCGGTGATCGTCGAGGAGAAGTATTTCTGCTGCAGCGACGGGGCGCGGAAGCCGGTGCTCACCGAGCCGCGCAGCAGCAGCTTGTCGGTGGCGCGGAAGGCCAGCGCCAGCTTGCCGTTGAGCGTGGAACCGAAGTCGCTGTAGTCCTCGTAGCGCGCCGCGGCGGCGATCAGCAGCCGCTCGGTGGCGTCGAGCTCGACGTCGACGTAGCCGGCCCAGCTGTCGCGGCTCTTGTCGGTGACGTCGCCGGGCTGGAAGCCCGGGAAGCCCTGGCTGCCCGGGTTGCCGCCCTGTCCGGCGCCGTCGTAATCCAGGTACGAGCCCGGCACGCCGGCGCGGATGCGGTAGTTCTCCTCGCGCCTTTCCACGCCGAAGGCCACGTTCAGGCCCTTGAGCACGCCGTCGAAGTAGCGCGAGACGTCGAAGTTGCTGGTGTTCTGCTCGAAGGAGAAGCCGCCGGCGTCGAAGCCGGCCGGGCTCATGCCGCGCCCGCCGTTCTCCAGGTCGAGATTGGCGATCGAGGCATTGAGCGTGTGGTTGATGGTGTAGCGCAGCTCGTTGTAGCCGTAGGTATGCGACAGGTCCCAGTGCCAGTCGCCGGCGTCGCCGCGCGCGCCGAGGATGGCGTAGCGGTCCTGCAGGTCGCCGTCGATGTAGGGCACGAAGCCGTCGGGATACATCGCCGCGGAATTGCGCGAGGGGATGTCGTCGCTGCCCACGCCGCCGCGCGCCCAGGCCGCCGAGGAGGCGGCGCGGCTCTGCATGCCGGCGGTGAGATAGGCCTGCGACGATTCGCCCAGCGGGATGTCGCCGTTGAGGTAGACGGTGCGGTTCTTGACCTTGCTGTCGCCGATCACGCGCAGCGGGTTGACGTCGGTGGCGCGGTTGGAGCGGCCGCGGTCCTGCCATTCGCCGGTCACCGACAGGCCGCCGCCCATCGAGAACTCCAGGCCGCAATAGGCCGAGGCCAGCCAGTTGTCGCCGTCGCCGCGCGAATACTGGCCCCAGCCGAGGATGGTCTCGCAGCCGGGGCGGCGCTTGAGCACGATGTTCATCACCCCGGCGATGGCGTCGGAGCCGTACTGCGCCGAGGCGCCGTCGCGCAGGATCTCGACGCGGTCGATGGCCAGCTGCGGGATCGCGTTGAGGTCGGTGCCGGTATTGCCGCGGTTGCGCGCGCCGTAGATGTTCACCAGCGACACGGTGTGGTGGCGCTTGCCGTTGACCAGCACCAGGGTCTGGTCGGACCCCAGGCCGCGCAGCGCGGCGCCGTCGATCAGGTCGGCGCCGTCGGCGCCGGTCTGGCGGGTGGAGGTGAACGACGGCGTGGTGTACTGCAGCGTCTGCGCCAGGTCGAACTGCGCGCCCTGCTCGGCCGACTTCTCCATCGGGATCACGTCCACCGGCACCGGCGTCTCGGTGTCCGAGGAGCGCTGCACGCGCCGCGAACCGAGCACGCTGACGGTGCCCAGCGTCTTGGGCTGCGCGCCTTCGGCCTGCGGCGCCGCGGGCGCGGCTTCCTGCGCCGCCGCCGGCACCGCCATGGCGGCCGCGATCAGTCCGAGGGTCAGCGTTCCCGCGCCGCGGCCCGCCTTGCGAATCGACTTCATGCCACTCTCCCCGATGGTGAACGGTGTCCCCCCGGGGGCGCAGCGTAACGAAGTTTTTGCGGGTTGTCGCGACGGCCACGCGGCCGTCACGCCGGCTTAGCCTCGGCGCGCCTAGCCTGCCGCCATCCGCCCAGGACGAGGAGGCCAGACGATGTCCCTGCTCCGCATCCGCCTCACCGGCAGCGACGATGCCGTGCGCGCGGTGATGAACCTGCTGCAGAGCCTGGACGGCATCGAGCACGTGGAGGAGATCGACGACCTGATGCCGCACATGGACGATGCCGACTCCAGTTCCGCCGGCCTCAGCGACGTGGAGGGGCCGCAGCTGCACGAGATCGAGGTCGACGCGCCCAATCCCTCCACCGAGCGCAAGGTGCGCGAGGCGGTGGAGGCGCTGGCCTTCGAGCTGGACGCGGTGGCCGAATTCGTGGCGAACGAGGAAGACTACTAGCGCGCCGCTCAGCCCGGCTTGAGCGCGTCGGCGAGCGCCGGCTTCAGGGCGCGCACGCCGGCGTCCTCGCTGCGGTCGGCTTCCAGGTACAGCTCGACCAGGAACGCCCGCAGGTTGTGCCGCTGCGCCAGCCGCACGCGGTCGATGTCGCCCGGCGCGATCGGCGCGAGCCCGGCGCGCAGCGCGGCGAACCAGGCCGTCCACTCCGCTTGCGAATACAGGCCGCGCCGCGCGGCGGACAGCACCGGCCTGGCGAGCCGGCCCGGCTCCCCGTCCACGTAGGCGTAGCCGCCCGAGGCCGGCACCTGCCGCGCCACCGCCGCCAGGATCCGGTCGTACTGCGGCCGCGCCAGCGCCGGATTGAGGCTGAGCTGCATCAGCCAGTCGGCGCCGTGGGCGACGCCATGGCGCCAGCCGTCGCGATCGTCGAAGCCGCGATAGTCGCGCACCTCGCGCAAATAGTCCGCCGCGCGAGCCACCATCGCATCGCGTTCCTCGGGCCCCATCCAGGCGCGGATGCGATCGGTGCGCGCCACCTCGGACAGCACCAGCGCCGCGAACGGGCGCCGGAATCCGTCCGGGTCCGGCGCGTCGAGCATCGCGTACAACGCGTCGCGCAGGGTGCGCAAGGCGCCGGTATCGAGATCGCCGGCGCGCAGCCAGTGCGTCAGCGCTTCGTAGGCGATGCCATCGCGCATGGCCGGATCGGGATCGCCGAGGCAGGCGGGCAGCGTCGCCGCCAGCGCCGCGCGCGCGGCCGGATCGGGCAGCGCGAAGCCGGACGCCTTCCATGCCTGCAGCGAGGCGCGTGTCCACCCGGACGGCGGGCAGGATTGCGATTGCGCAAATGCCGGCATCGCCGCCAGCAGCAGGCACAGCAGCGCCGCCCTGTCCCGCGGCCGCGATGCCGGCGTCATCGGCCTTGCCACTCGCCGTCCGTCACTTGCGGCGGCGGCGGATGCGGCGGATCACCAGCACCAGCACGAACAGCAGGATCGCCAGCGGGATCAGGAAGGCGAAGGCGCGGATCAGCCAGGCCGTGCCCGAAGACAGGATCTCGCCGAAGTCGTGGAATGCCTGTCCGATCTCGTTGCGCCCGCTTTCCCCGCCCGGCGCCTGGAAGTTCATGGTCAGCAATTGGGTATCGATGCGGCGCCGGTGCTGCGCGCCCTGCTGCTCGGTCGCTTCCAGCTGCGCCTCGGTCTCGGCCAGCTGCTTCGACAGCGCGATCATGTCGGCCACGGCGAGGTCGCGGCGCGCCTGGAACTCCTGCAGCCGCTCGCGCTCCTTGCGCAGGCGCTCCTGGGCCAGGTTGTTGTCGCGCACCACCACCGCCAGATCCTCGGCGCGGGTGCTGCGGCTGCCGAGCTCGGCGCCGTCGCTGGCCAGCTTGATCATCGGCTCCACGCCGGCCGGAACGATGCGCACCGTCAGGCTGCCGCCCGGCAGCGAGTCGCCGCCGCGCTGGTTGACGTTGAGCACCACGCATTCGCCGAACTTGCCCGCGTTGCAGGCGGCCTGCGCCGCGCGCAGGCGTTCGGGAATCCGCTCGGCGGCCAGGCGGATCTCGACGTCGTGCTCGTAGGCCAGCATGGCCTGCGCGCGGGGCGGCCCCCCGCCCGCGGCGGGCGCCGCCATGTTCATGTCCGCGGGCGCGTAGCCGCCCAATGCCATCGATTCCTGATTCTGGCCGCAGGCGGCGAGCCCGCCCGCCGCGAGCAGCAGCACCATCCATCCCGTCATGCCACGCATATCGCTCTCTCCAGATTCGCGCCGGCCGGCGCACGCCGGGGCCAACGTCCCACGTCCTTGAACGGGGTCGACCCCGTCGGTGGACCCCGTCAGTAGCTGGCGCCGTCGTAGTGCGTGACCTTGACCTTGGACAGGTCCACGTCCGGCAGGCAGCGCAGGTTCACCATCGCCATGCGTTCGCCGGTCTTGGGATTGCTGCCCTCGCTGAAGGGGGCGACGCCGCATGTCGGGCAGAAGCGATGCTGGATGTGGTGCCTGTTGAAGGTGTAGGTGCCCATCTCGGACTCGGGCGTCTTCAGCGTCAGCGCATCGCGCGGAAAGGCGGCCAGCAGGCTGCCCCGGCGGCGGCACATCGAGCAGTTGCAGTCGATCGCCTCATCGACCCTGCCGGCGGCGCCGTCGAGATCGAAGGCGATCGCGCCGCAGTGGCAGCTTCCCTGGTAGTGCATGACGGCCTCTCCACAGTCATGGGCCTCGCACGATACGCGATCCCCGCAACCGCCGCATCCGCGCCGATGCACTTGCCGCGGTGCGCGCACTGCTGCAGGCTGTCGGCCGCAGCCGCGCCGGCGTCGCGCCCGCGGTCCCGCGCCATTCCCGTCTCCGGAACCCTGGTCAAGCCGATGCGCACTTCCCTGCTCTCCCTTTCCCTGCTCACGCTCGCCCTGGCCGCCTGCCAGCCGCACGCGCCGAACGCGACGCCTGCCGGCGGCGACAAGGCCGCGCCCGCCGCGGCGCAGGCCTCGCAGGCCGACCAGGCCTTCGCCGACCTGTCCAAGCGCTGGCTCGACGGCTGGCTGCGGCTGAACCCGGTCAACGCCACCCAGGTCGGCGACCATCGCTTCGACAACGAGATGGACGACCTGAGCGCGGCCGGCCGGCAGAAGGCGCTGGACTTCAACAGGAAGCTGCTGGCCGAACTGGACGCCATCGACGCCAAGCAGCTCTCGCGCGAGAACCAGGTCGACGCGCTGATCCTGCGCAACCAGCTGCAGGGCGACATCTGGAGCACCGAGACCCTGCAGAGCTGGGCCTGGGATCCGCAGATCTACAGCGGCCTGGCCGGCGGCGCGGTCTACAACCTGATGGCGCGCGAGTTCGCGCCGCTGCCGCAGCGGCTGAAGTCGGCGACCGTGCGCATGGGCAAGATCCCGGCGCTGTTCGCGCAGATGCGCGAGAACCTCGACCCGACGCGCGTGCCGAAGATCCACGCCGAGACCGTGGCCAAGCAGAACAACGGCCTGCTGGAGCTGATCGACCAGTTCATCACGCCCAATGCCGGCCAGCTCTCGGGCGAGGACCGCAAGCAGTTGGACGCGGCGGTGGCGCAGCTGCGCAAGGCCGTCGCCGAACAGCAGGCCTGGCTCGACAAGACCCTGGTGCCCAACGCCAAGGGCGACTTCCGCATCGGCGCCGCGATGTACGACCAGAAGCTGAAGTTCTCGCTCAACTCCGCGCTCTCGCGCGGCGAGATCCGCCAGCGCGCCGAGGCCGAGATGCAGCGCGTGCGCGGGGAGATGTACGGGATCGCGCAGACCGTGCTCAAGGACAAGCCCGGCGCGCCGCAGATGCCGGCGCAGCCGACGCCGGAACAGCAGCAGAAAGCCATCGAGGCCGCGCTGGAACTCGCCTACGCCGAGCACCCCAAGCGCGACCAGGTGGTCGACTTCGCCAAGCGGACGCTGGCCCAGGCCACCGCCTTCACCCGCGAGAAGAACCTGGTCAGCGTGCCGGACGATCCGGTCAAGATCATCCTGATGCCGGAATTCCAGCGCGGCTTCTCGGTGGCCTACTGCGATTCGCCGGGCCCGCTCGACAAGGGCCTGGACACCTATTATGCGATCTCGCCGATCCCGGACGACTGGAGCGACGCGCAAGTCGAATCGTTCCTGCGCGAATACAACGACCGCATGATCCACCTGCTGTCGATCCACGAGGCGATGCCCGGCCATTACCTGGAGGGCGCGCACTCGGCAAAGTTTCCGTCCACGCTGCGCGCGGTGCTGCGCTCGGGCCTGTTCGCCGAGGGCTGGGCGGTGTACACCGAGAAGATGATGACCGACGCCGGCTACCTGGGCGGAGATCCGCTGTTCAAGCTGGTGCAGCTGAAGTTCTACCTGCGCACCATCTCCAACGCCATCCTCGACCAGGGCATCCATGTCGACGGCTGGTCGCGCGAGCAGGCGATGGAGCTGATGACCAAACAGGCGTTCCAGCAGGAGCGCGAGGCGGCCGGCAAGTGGGTGCGCGCGCAGCTGTCCTCGACGCAGCTGCCGACCTACTTCGTCGGCGTGCAGGAGCACTTCGACACCCGCAAGGCCGCCGAAGCCAAGCTCGGCGACAAGTTCGACCTGAAGGCCTACAACGACAAGGTGCTGTCCTACGGCGCGCCGCCGGTGCGCTTCGTGCGCCAGCTGATGCTCGATCAGCCGATCGAATAGGCCGATCGAATAGGCCGCGCGACGGCCGCACCCGCTCGTCCCTCTCCCGCCGCGCGGGAGAGGGACCGCGAGCGCAACGAGCGAGGATGAGGGCGCGCACGCCCCTCTCCCCTCCCAGGCTGACAGGTCGACCGCCGCAGCGGGACCGATCCCGCCTTCGCCCCGCTCAAGCCTTGAAGCGCAGCCCCACCCCGGGCTCGGTGGCGATGTAGCGCGGCGCCGAGGCATCGTCGCCGAGCTTCTGCCTGAGCTTGCCCACCAGGATGCGCAGATAGTGCGTGTCCTCCTGGTGGGTCGGCCCCCACACCTCGCGCAGCAGCTGCGGCTGGGTGACCACGCGGCCGGCGTTGCGCAGCAGCAGCGACAGCAGCGCGAATTCCTTGCGCGTGAGCGAGACCGCCTCCCCCGCCACGCTGATCTCGCGCCGCGCCAGGTCGATGTGCAGCGTGCCGTCGTCGAACTGCGGCAGCGCCTCGGCCGGGGCCGCGTGCAGGCGCAGCAGGTTGCGCACCCGCGCCATCAGCTCCTGGATGCCGAACGGCTTGGTGACGTAGTCGTTGGCGCCGCCGTCCAGCGCGGACACCTTCTCCGCCTCGCCCGCGCGCACGGTCAGCATGATCACCGGCACCGGCGACCATTCGCGCAAGCGGCGCAGCACCGCATGGCCGTCGATGTCCGGCAGGCCGAGATCGAGGATCACCAGGTCCGCGCCATGCGTGGCCAGGGCGGCGAGCCCGCCCTCACCGTGCTCGGCCAGCTCGACCGCGTAGCCCTGCGCGCGCAGGCTGATGTCGAGGAAGCGACGGATCTGCGGCTCGTCGTCGATCACCAGGATGCGCGCGGGCGGCACGGAGGCGGCGGCGTCATTCGTCATGCGGCGGATCGTGCTCGGTGGCGGTGGGAGGGAGGGCGTCCTGCCGGGGCGGTTCGACCAGGGGAAGCGTAATCCGAATGGTCGTTCCGCGCCCGTCAAGGCCGGGCAGGGCCTCCACCTCGCCGCCGTGCGCGCCGATCATGCCGCGGGTGATGGTCAGCCCCAGTCCGGTGCCCTCGCGGCCGCGGTCGCCGCGCTCCACGCTGTAGAACATGTCGAAGATGCGGCGGCGCTCCTCCTCCGGAATGCCCGGGCCGCGATCGTGCACGTCGATGCGCAGCACGCGGCCCGTGCTCCATCCCCCGACCGCCGCGGCCCCCGGCGCGGCGCCCGTCAGACGCGCCTCGATGCCGACCGCCTCGCCCGGCGGCGAGAATTTCGCCGCGTTCTCCATCACGTTGAACAGGGCCTGCTCGATCAGCGCCGGATGCACCCAGATCGGCGGCAGCCCCGGGGCGAGCGCGACCTCGAAGCGCACGCCGGGCTGGTAGCGCTGCAGACGCGCCATCGCCGAACCGATCAGCTCGTCGACGCCGATCCAGTCGCGGTTGAGCGACAGTCCGCCGTGGCCGAGGCGGGTCATGTCCAGCAGGTTCTGGATGTAGCGGTCCAGGCGCTCGCCTTCCACGCGGACGGTCTCGAGCAGGCCGTGGCGGTCCTCGCGCCCCATCGCCTCGCCGTAGCTGTCCAGGCTGCTGGCCGCGCCGATGATCGCCGCCAGCGGCGAACGCAGGTCGTGCGAGACCGACGACAGCAGCGCCGAGCGCAGCCGCTCGGTCTCCTCGCTCACGCGCGCCGCCTCCAGGTCGCCGACCAGGTGGGTACGCAGCACGGCCTGCGCGATGTCCTCGACCATGGCCTCGGCCAGGCGGCGGCGCTCCGCGCCGAGCGCCGCCCCGCCATCGGCGAAGCGCAGGCCGATCACGCCCAGCGCCTCCGCCGCGCCGCGTCCGTCGCGCTCGCCGGGCAAGGGCACGAACCACCAGTCCGAGGCGGACAGCGTATCGGTGAAGCGTCCGGCCGCCTGCCGGTGGCGCAGCGCCCAGTCGGCGGCGGCGCGATCGCGGTCGTCGGGCGCGGCCACGCCCGCGGGCATGTCGTCGCGGGCGCCGCCCTCCGCCGCCATCCGCACCCAGACCGCCGCATCGAGCGAACGGCGGAATCCCGCGCGCGCGGCCTGCACCACCTGCCCCAGGTCGGCGGCGCTGGCCAGCTGCCGGCCGAGTTCCTGCAAGGCGATGGCATGCGCGTTGGCCGCGCGCAGCGCGATCACCTGCTGGCGCAGCCGCGAGGCCAGCCGTCCGGCGACCACGGCGGCGACCAGGAACAACAGCACGGTCACCACGCCCTGGCGCGCGCCGATCAGCAGCGTGTAGCGCGGTTCGATGAAGAAGAAGTTGTAGGCGAAGAAGCACAGCGCCGCCGCCAGCATCGCCGCGCGCGTGCGCGTGCGCGCGGCCACCAGCAGCACCGCGACGATGAACACCATCGACAAGTCGTCCAGCTGCACCCAGCGCTCGGCCAGCGCCGCGAACCCGGTGGCCAGCGCGCTGCCGAGCACGGCGACGGCGCTGTCGCTCCAGGTCGCCTTGCCCAGCTCGATGCGGTCGCGCAGGCGACGGCGCGACTGCGCGCGCGCCTCGGGCGTGCTGACGATGGTCAGCTCCAGGTGCGCGCCGCGCTGCAGCAGCTGCTGGGTCAGCGTGCGGTTGACCATGCGCGCCCACGGCCGTTCGCGCGTGCGGCCCAGCACGATGGTGGAGGCGCCGCTCTGCGCGGCATGG
Organism: Luteimonas aquatica; assembly: GCF_022662575.1. Taxonomy (GTDB): domain Bacteria; phylum Pseudomonadota; class Gammaproteobacteria; order Xanthomonadales; family Xanthomonadaceae; genus Luteimonas; species Luteimonas aquatica. Next base: position 1,198,268 of record NZ_JALBFU010000001.1, read on the forward strand.
TCCAGCAGCGCGTCGACGATGCTGTTGCCGTGCAGGACGACCGCCTCCCCGCCCAGGCGCCGGGCCAGCGCGAAGGCGCGGTCCAGCTCGCGCTGCACCTCCTCGCGCACGCGCCCGCGGTTGACCGTCGCCACCACCCACGGCGCGGCGCGGCGTTCGGCGATGCGCCGGCCCACGCGCACCAGGTATTCGGACTGGCCGTGGCCGTCGATGGCGATCATCACGCCGCGGCGCAGGCTCACCCCCGGCAGGCCGCGCGCGACCTGGGTCTCGCGCAGATCGCTGTCGACGCGGTCGGCGGCGGTCTGCATCGCCAGTTCGCGCAGCGCGGCCAGGTTCGAGGGCGAGAAGAACGCCTGCAGCGCCTGCAGCGCCTGCTCGGGCACGTAGACCTTGCCGTCCTTGAGCCGCTGGATCAGCTCGCGCGGCGGCAGGTCGACCAGCACGATGTCGCGCAGGCGGTCGAACACGCTGTCGGGCACCGTTTCGCTCACCCGCACGCCGGTGATGCGGTGCACGACGTCGTTGAGGCTCTCCAGGTGCTGGATGTTGATCGTGGTGTGGACGTCGATGCCGGCGTCCAGCAGCTCGATCACGTCCTGCCAGCGCCGCTCGTGGCGGCTGCCGGGCGCGTTGCGGTGGGCCAGCTCGTCCACCAGCGCGACCGCCGGCCTGCGCGCGATCAGCGCGTCGAGGTCGAGCTCCTCCAGCGTGCTGCCGCGATAGGGAATGCGCAGGCGCGCGACCTGCTCCAACCCCTCCAGCAGCGCGGCGGTCTCGGCGCGCCCATGGGTCTCGACGATGCCGGCCACGACGTCCGCGCCCTGCTTGCGCAGCTCGCGCGCCCGCGACAGCATCGCGTAGGTCTTGCCGACGCCGGGCGCCGCGCCGAGGAAGATCGTCAAGCGCCCCGCGCCCTGCCGGCGGAGTTCGCCGACCAGGGCGTCGGCCTGTGCCTGGCGCGGATCGGTCATGCGTCCATTGTGCGCCATCCCGCGCCCGTCCCCGAGAACGCCCCGGCGGACGACCCGGTCATCGCAACGCGTCCAGCGCGAGGTTGAGCTCGAGCACGTTCACCCGCGGCGCGCCCAGCACGCCGAACTGGCGCGCGCGGGTGTGCTCGGCGACCAGCGCGGCGACCGTGTCCGGCGGCAGTCCGCGCGCCCTGGCCACGCGCGCCACCTGCACCCGCGCGCCGGCCGGCGAGATGTCCGGATCGAGGCCGCCGCCCGACTGCGTCGCCAGCTCGGGCGGCACCGCCTCCGCGGCGATCCCCTCGCGCGCGGCCACCGCCGCCGTGGCGTCGGCCAGGCGCTTGCGCAGCTCGGGATTGGTGCGCGCCTGGTTGCTGCCCGCGGCGGCCATCGGGTCGTAGTTCGCGGCCGAGGGGCGCGGCTGGAAATAGCGCGCGTCGGCGAACGGCTGCGCCATCAGCGCCGAGCCGACCACCGCGCCGTCGCGCTCGACCAGGCTGCCGGTGGCCTGCGCGGGGAACAGCAGGCGGCCCAGGCCGGCGCCGGCCAGGGAATACAGCAGGCCGGCGCCGAGCAGCGTGGCGAGGGCAAGGGCAATCGAGCCGCGCAAGGCGCCGCGGTCGTCGATCGGGGAAGTATCGGTCTGGTTCGCACTCATCGTATTTTTCTCCCGGAGCCCTCCCTGTTCCGTCATTCCTGCGAAAGCAGGAACGACGAGATAACTGGGGCGGCAATGTTTCGTGTCAGGCGCCAAGCAGGACCAGCAGCATGTCGATCAGCTTGATCGCCGCGAACGGCAGGATCACCCCGCCCACGCCGTAGAGCAGCATGTTCCGGCGCAGCAGCACTACCGCGCTGGCCGGCTTGAAGCGCACGCCGCGCAGCGCCAGCGGGATCAGCGCCGGGATGATCAGCGCGTTGAAGACCAGCGCCGCCAGCACCGCGTTGGACGGGCTCGACAGGCGCATGACGTTGAGCGCGGCGATCTGCGGCAGCGCCGCGGCGAACAGCGCCGGCAGGATGGCGAAATACTTCGACACGTCGTTGGCCAGCGAGAAGGTAGTCAGCGCGCCACGCGTGATCAGCTGTTGCTTGCCGACCTCCACCACCGCCAGCAGCTTGGCCGGATCGCTGTCCAGGTCGACCATGTTGCCGGCTTCTTTGGCCGCCTGCGTGCCCGAGTTCATCGCCAGGCCGACGTCGGCCTGGGCCAGCGCCGGCGCGTCGTTGGTGCCGTCGCCGACCATCGCCACCAGGCGGCCGCGCGCCTGCTCCTCGCGGATCTTGGCCAGCTTGTCCTCGGGCCTGGCCTCGGCGATGTAGTCGTCCACGCCCGCCTCGGCGGCGATCGCGGCGGCGGTGAGCGGGTTGTCGCCGGTGATCATCACCGTCTGCACGCCCATCGCGCGCAACCGGGCGAAGCGCTCCTTCACGCCGTGCTTGACCACGTCCGACAGTTCGACCACGCCGAGCACGTGCCTGCCCTCGGCCACCACCAGCGGCGTGGCGCCGCCGCGCGCGACCTGCGCCACGCGTCCTTCCAGTTCCGGCGAGACCACCCCGCCCTGCGCCAGCACGTGCTTGCCGACCGCGTCGCCCGCGCCCTTGCGGATCACGCGAGTCGCGCCATTGGCGCCGGCGACGTCGACGCCGGACATGCGCGTCTGCGCGGTGAACTGCACGTAGTCGGCGCGGTCGGGCTCGGCTGCGCCGCAGCCCTGCTCGCGGGCCAGCCTGACGATCGACTTGCCCTCCGGCGTCGGATCGGCGAGCGAGGACAGCAGCGCGGCCTCGCGCAACTGTTCGATCTCCACGCCGGCCATCGGATGGAAGGCGGTGGCCTGCCGGTCCCCGTGGGTGATGGTGCCGGTCTTGTCGAGCAGCAGCACGTCGACGTCGCCGGCCACTTCCACCGCCTTGCCGGACTTGGCCAGCACGTTGGCCGACAGCGCCCGGTTCATGCCGGCGATGCCGATCGCCGGCAGCAGGCCGCCGATGGTGGTGGGAATCAGGCACACCAGCAGCGCGATCAGCAGCAGCGGATCGACCTTGACGCCGACGAAGGCGCCGATCGCCGGCAGCGTCGCCACCACGATCAGGAAGGTCAGCGTCATCGCCGCCAGCAGCATCGTCAGCGCGATCTCGTTCGGCGTCTTCTGCCGGTTGGCGCCCTCCACCAGCGCGATCATGCGGTCGAGGAAGCTCTGTCCGGGCTCCGCGGTCACCTTCACCAGGATCTCGTCCGACAGCACCTTGGTGCCGCCGATCACGCCGGAGCGGTCGGTGCCGGCCTCGCGCAGCACCGGCGCGGATTCGCCGGTGACGGCCGACTCGTTGATCGTGGCCATGCCCTTGACGATCTCGCCGTCGGCGGGAATCAGCTCGCCGGCCGAGACCACGACCAGATCGCCGGGACGCAGGTCCGCCGCCAGCGTGGTGCGGGTCCTTCCGCAAAAGCCCGCGCCTCCTTGCGCGGACTCTTCACCCACATCGGGCAGCTTCGTATCGACGCGGCGCGCGACCAGGTCCTTGCGCGCGCGGCGCAGCGACGCGGCCTGGCCGCGCCCGCGCGCCTCGGCGATCGCCTCGGCGAAGTTGCCGAACAGCACGGTGACGAGCAGGATCAGCGTGACCGCCCAGCCGAAGCCGGCCGGCGCCTGTCCCGCCAGGGTGATCAGCGCCGACAGCAGCGTGCCGGCGAATACTACCGCCATTACCGGGCTCCTGAGCAGCGCGCGCGGCGCGAGCTTGAGGACGCTGTCGCGCAGGGCGCTGCGCAGGGCGGCGCCGTCGACCAGCGCCGGATGATCGCGGCGCGTCTTCTGTGTTTTCTGTTGTGTCGTGAGCGTAGTCATGAGATCGGCACTCGGGCATTCGTCAATGGCAGGCGCCCGCAGGCGCAGCCTCGTATCAGTGGAATGCGCCAAGGCGCATTCCGGCCATCAGCGACAGATGGTCGGCGACCGGCCCCAGCACCAACGCCGGCATGAACTGCAGCACGGTGAGGACGGCGATCACCGCGACCAGGGTCAGCGCGAAGGTCGGCGTTTCGATGTGCAGGCTGCCGGCGCTTTCCGGCGCCTGGCGCTTGCGGGCGAGGCCGGCGGCGACGATCAGCGGCACGATCAGCGCCGGATAGCGGCCCAGCAGCAGCACGGCGACGCAGCTCAGGTTCCACCAGTAGGTGTTGTCGCCCAGGCCCTCGAAGCCGGAACCGTTGTTGGCGAAGGCCGAGGTGTACTCGTAGAACACCTGCCCGATGCCGTGGAAGCCTGGGTTGGAGTTGCCTGTGATCGAGGGGATGGCCAGCGTCACCGCGGTGAAGCCCAGCACCACCAGCGGCTGCAGCAGGATCAGCAGCGCCAGCAGCCGTACCTCGGGCGCCTCGATCTTGCGCCCGAACAGTTCCGGCGTACGCCCGGTCATCAGCCCGGCCAGGAACACGCCCAGCAACAGGTAGACCAGGAACTGCTGCAGACCGCAGCCGATGCCGCCCCACACCGCGTTCACCAGCATGTTCACCAGGGCGACGCCGCCGGTGAGCGGGCTGAGCGAGTCGTGCATGGCGTTGACCGAGCCGTTGGAGGTCTGCGTGGTCACCGCCGCCCACAGCGCCGAGGCCTCGGCGCCGAATCGGGTTTCCTTGCCTTCCATCAGCGCCGGATCGCCGCTCGTGGCCGAGTGCGCCTCCGACCAGAGCGCCGCCGACGTGGACAGCACCGACATCAGTAGCATCGACCCGAACACCAGCGCGGTGAATTTGCGGCGCCCGGTGAACGGCCCGACCATGAAGGCGACCGCGACCGGGATCAGCACGATCGCCAGCGTTTCCAGGAAATTGGACAGCGGCGTCGGATTCTCCAGCGGCACCGCGCTGTTGGGGCCGTACCAGCCGCCGCCGTTGGTGCCGAGCTGCTTGGCCGCCACCATCGGCGCGACCGGGCCGAGCGGGATCTTCTGTTCGCGCATCCCGGCCGAAGCATCCAGGGGCGCCGCCGTCGGACCCGCCTGCAGCGTCGCCGGTACGCCCTGGCTGGCGAGCAGCAGGCTCCAGACCAGGCAGATCGGCAGCATGAAGCGCACGCTCGCGCGCACCACGTCGACGTAGTAGTTGCCGACGTCGATGTCGTCGCTGGCTTCGGTCTGTGCTTGCGACTGCCGTCCATGGCGCGACATCTCCGACTGCGGATCGCCCCGCCCCCCGAACAGGGCGCGCAACGTCGCCACCACCAGGGCCAGGCCCATCATCGGCGTCACCACCTGCAGGCCGACGATGCCCACCATCTGCGACAGGTACGACAGCTGCGCCTGTCCCGAGTAGTGCTGCTGGTTGGTGTTGGTGAGGAAGGACACCATCGTGTGCAGCGCCAGGTCCCAGCGCATGTTGGGCACGGCATCCGGGTTCAGCGGCAGCCAGGCCTGGGTCATGAACTGCATCCAGACGATCAGGCCGATCGCAAGATTGCTGGCCAGGAAGGCGCCGGCGTAGCCGCGCCAGGACATGCCGCGGACGCGGCCGGCGGCGTCGAAGCGCACGCCCAGCAGCGCGTAGAGCGGCTTCTCGATGAAGCCGAACGCGCGGTCGCCGCGCATCGGCGCGCCGCGCATCACCGCGGCGAGATAGCGGCCCAGCGGCCAGCCGAGGGCGACGGCAAGGACAAGAATGAGTAGGGCTTCGATCATGGCGATTCAGCCGGGAAACGGTGGAACAAGCGGCGCGGCGCGAACGCCCGCCCCTGCCCGCCTTCCCTTGGCTCTCAGAATTTCTCGGGAAAGAGGATCACGAACATCAGGTAGGCACCGGCAACGATCACTGCGATGCCGCACAACAGGGCCAGCCAGCCAGGCATGACGCGTCTCCCATCGTTTGGAATTGGGGCAACACTGACTTGATCAGCGTTGCCTTGGTTAGAAACTGGCTTGCAGCGCCGCTTCGATGCGGCTGCCTGCGGACTTGTCGCCAAAGAATTCCTTGGCCTTGGAATCGGTGCCGTGCGCGGTCAGGCGCACCTCGAGTGCGCGCCCTTCGCCGATGCCGGCGAAGGCCCAGACCGCGCTGATCGAACCGTGCGTGTAGTCGTCGTCGCGGCGGTCGCCGTTGACGTCCTTGAGCGCGTAGTGGGCCAGGGTCGCCTCGAAGCGCAGGCGCTCGTTGACCGGCATCCGTGCCCCGACCAGGCCGTAGACGCCGCGCTCGTCGTAGCCGAGCGCGGTGTTGGACCAGCCCAGCGAGGCCCAGTAATTGCCCTTCCAGGTCACGGTGCCGTTGAGCTCGGTCCAGTTCAGATCGGTGGCGGTCGAGGGATAGCGGTAGTGCAGGACGTTGACGTCCAGCGCCCAGTCCTCGTCGAGGTTTCCGGCCCAGCCGATCGCGTAGTCGAACTCGCTGCTGGCATGGGTCTGCGGCGCGAACTCGACGTTCGAGGCCCAGACCGAGCCGTAGACGCCGGAGTCGCCGGCGATCCTGAAACCGGCCTGCACCGCCGGGTCGCCCTGGGTCTGGGTGCTGCCGCGCCACACGTAGTCGGTGGTGAGCGTAGCGTTGCCGGCGAGCGTCGCCGCGCCGGCCGGCGCGGCGCACGACAACAGGCCGGCGCAGGCCGCGGACCGCGCGGCAATGCCGGCGCGGCGGCCTGAAAACACTTGCGAGAGCATGAGGAAATCCGTTGAAAATCCGCCCGGATCGGGCATGGCGAAATTTTCGTGCGGATGCGCGTAAAGCCGATATGCCCGGCATTCGCGAAGGCGTAAATTCGGCGTAAAGACCGGGCCGGTTTGCGTCATCTTCGGCCGGGGCCGCTATCCGCCATGCGGCGGTTCCCGAATGGCCGGAACGGCCGGCCGGGCCGGACCGGCCATTCGCCGCTCAAAGCCGCCGTGCGGCGGAGAAAGGCGCCGCGTCAGGCGTCCGCGTCCGCGGCCACGAAGCCGCCGGTCTGGCGCCGCCACAGGCGTGCGTACAGGCCGTCGCGGGCGACCAGTTCGGCGTGCGTGCCGGTCTCGATGATCCGCCCTTGGTCCATCACCACCAGCCGGTCCATGCGCGCGATGGTCGACAGGCGGTGCGCGATGGCGATCACCGTCTTGCCTTCCATCAGCGTGTCGAGGCTGTCCTGGATCGCGGCCTCGACCTCGGAATCCAATGCCGAGGTCGCCTCGTCCAGCAACAGAATCGGCGCGTCCTTGAGCAGCACGCGCGCGATGGCCACGCGCTGGCGCTGGCCGCCGGAGAGCTTGACGCCGCGCTCGCCCACCATCGCCTCGTAGCCCGTATGCCCTTCCCCGTCGACCAGCGTGGCGATGAAGCCTTCGGCGCGCGCATTGCGCACCGCCGCCTCCAGCGCTTCCTGGCCGGCATCGGGACGTCCGTACAGCAGGTTGTCGCGGATCGAGCGATGCAGCAGCGAGGTGTCCTGCGTCACCACGCCGATCTGGCCGCGCAGGCTTTCCTGGGTGACGGCGGCGATGTCCTGGCCGTCGATCAGGATACGGCCGGCCTCCAGGTCGTACAGGCGCAGCAGGACGTTGACCAGCGTGGATTTGCCCGCGCCGGAAGGCCCGACCAGGCCGATGCGCTCGCCGGCCCGCACTTCCAGGTCGAGCCCGGCGATCACGCCGCCGCGCTTGCCGTAGTGGAAGTGGATGTTCTCGAAGCGCACCTCGCCGCGCGTGATGCGCAGCGGCCTGGCGTCCTCGCGGTCCACCACGGTATGCGGCTCGGCCACCGTCTGCATGCCGTCCTGCACGGTGCCGATCGCCTCGAAGATGCCGTTGACCACCCACATGATCCAGCTGGCCATGTTCTCGATGCGCACCACCAGGCCGGTGGCCAGCACGATCGCGCCGACGCTCACCTTGCCCTGCGACCACAGCCACAGGGCGAGGCCGGCGGTGCCCACCACCATGCAGCCGTTGAGCAGGGTCATGCTGACGTCCATCACCGTGGTGATGCGGGTCATCGCGCGCAGCTTGGCGACGTTCTCCGCCACCGCCTCGGCGACGTAGGCATCCTCGCGCTCGGCATGCGGGAACAGCTTGAGCGTGGCGATGTTGGTGTAGCCGTCCACCACCCGCCCCATGAACTTGGAACGCGCCTGCGACGCCTGCCAGGAACGTTCCTTGGTGCGCGGCACGAAATAGGCCAGCATCGCCACGTAGCCGACCAGCCAGGCGAGCAGCGGCAGCATCAGCCAGGGATCGGCCTGCGCGAACAGCACCAGCGAGGAGACGATGTAGACCAGCACGTGCCAGATCGCGTCGACCACCTGCACCGCCGACTCGCGCAGCGACGCGCCGGTCTGCATCACCCGGTTGGCGACGCGGCCGGCGTAGTCGTTCTGGAAGAAGCTCAGGCTCTGCCGCACCACGTGGCGATGCTGCTGCCAGCGGATGCGCGCGGTCAGGCCCGGCGTCAGCGTCTGGTGCACGAGCAGGTTGTGCAGGCCGAACAGCACCGGCCGGGCGATCAGGATCACGAACGCCATCCACAGCAGTTCGCTGCCGTGGCGCCGGAAGAAGCCGTCCGAAGGCACGTCCTTGGCCATGTCGACCAGGCGGCCGAGGTAGTCGAACACCGCGACCTCGACCAGCGAGCCGAACAGCCCGACCACGAACAGGGCGACGAAGATGCCGCGCACCTGGCGCAGGTAGTGCCAGTAGAAGCGCCACACGCCGCGCGGCGGCGTTTCGGCGCCGGTCTTGGCGAACACGTCGATCAGCGACTCGAACCAGCGGAAAATCATCGACAGCTCCTTGTGCGTCCGCGGATTGTCTCATCCGCGACGTGAGCGCTTCCTTCGCGCCGGCGCGGCATTCCGCAAGAAAACCCGATGCGGGGGCCCGGCGGAAGCGCGGCGCGCGCCGCTATTGCCTGGCGTCGCCCGCCTGCTTGGCCGGCACCAGGCGCAGATCGTGGAAATCGAAGCTGAAATCGGTCAGAGGCGAGATCGCCTTCATGCGCGCCTCGACGATCCCGCCGTCCGGATCGAGCGCGAAGGTGAGGAACGCGTCCGCGTTCAGGCTGCGGTCGCGCCAGCGCACGATGAAGCTGTCGTGCTGCCAGTGCTCCAGATCGCCCAGCAGCTGCGCGGTCCTGGCGAACTGCAGCTGCAGTCCCTTTCCGGAGGAGGAGATCACCACGTCGCCGTACCAGGCGTCATGGTAGGTGCCGGCGTAGGACGCCAGCGGCAGCGACGGCCTGGACGCCTTGTCGCGCGCCGCCTCGTGCTTGCGCCAGCTGTCGTCGGCATCGCCCTTGGCCTTGGCCACCGCCGCGGCGTACGCCGCCAGCCAGTCGGTCTTCGGCGCGTCGAGGAAGGCATCGAGCACGCGCATCGTCACCGCGTTGAAGGCCGCGCCCACCTCCTGGTTGGTCAGCACGATCACGCCCAGCTTGCGCGAGGGCACCAGGGTCAGCCGCGACACCATGCCCGGCCAGCCGCCGGTATGCCAGACCAGTTTCTGGCCGCGGTAGTCGCTCAGCTGCCAGCCCTCGCCGTAGCCGAGGAAATTCGGCATCGCCGCGGCCAGCGCGGGCACGGACGGCTTGGGCACCGGGATCGGCGTGATCACCGACCACATCTCCTGCTGGCGCTTCTCGCTGAAGAGGCGCTTGCCGGCCTCGCCGTCCGCCGCCGCGCCATCCCTGATCGCGCCGCCGTCGAGCTGCACGCGCATCCACTTGGTCATGTCGTGCACGCTCGAATACAGCCCGCCCGCGCCGGCCACGTTCGACCAGGTCAGCGGCGCCACCGGCTTCAGGTCCTTGAAGTCGTACAGCGCGTGGCCGGTGGCGACGTTGTCGCCGGGCTTGACCGAGTCGCTGTTGAAGCGGGTCTCGTCCATGTCCAGCGGCCCCAGCACCCGCGTGCGCAGGAACTGCTCGTAGGACATGCCGCCGACCTGCTCGATCACCATCTGCGCCACGCCGAAGAGGATGTTGTCGTAGGCGTAGCGGTCGCGGAAGCCGTTCTTGATCGGCACCTCGCGCAGGCGCTCGGCGACCTCGCGCGCGCTGTAGGTGGTGGTCGGCCAGAACAGCAGGTCGCCGGCGCCCAGCCCGAGGCCGCTGCGGTGCGCGAGCAGGTCGCGCACGCGCATCTCGCGCGTCACGTAGGCGTCGGACATGCGGAACCAGGGCAGATGGTCGATGACGCGGTCGTCCAGAGAAAGCTTGCCCTCGTCGGCCAGGATCGACAGCGAGGCCGCGGTGAAGGCCTTGGTGTTGGAGGCGATGGCGAACATGGTGTGCGCGTCCACCGGCGCGTCCTCGCCGAGCTTGCGCAGGCCGTAGCCCTTCTCCAGCACGATGCGCCCGTCCTGCACCACGGCCACGGCGATGCCGGGCACGTCGAACTGCTTGCGCACGGCCTCGACGTAGGCGTCGAAGTCCTGCATCTGCGCCGGCAGCGCCGGGGCATCGGCCGGCGGCGCCGGCTGTGCCTGCGCCGCCGAGGCGGCGAACGCGATCGGGATCTGCAGCACGAGCGCGCAGCAAAGACGCAACAGGGACATCGCCGATCCTCTCCGGGCATGCCTCGTCCGGGCATGAAGCCCGCATTGTAGTCGGCGCGGATGCTGCGGTGCAGCCAACTCATGTCACGGTCTCCGGGTATCCTGCGCCTTCCCCCGTTCCCGCGAGCCCCGCATGTCCCAGGCCGCCGATACCGTCTCCACCATCATCCCGGCGATGCGCTATCGCCATGCCCTGAAGATGATCGACTGGCTGTGCGAGGCCTTCGGCTTCGAAAAGCAGGAGGTCCATGCCGAGGGCGAGACCGTGCTGCACGCGCAGCTGGTCTTCGGCAACGGCATGATCATGCTCGGCTCCGCCGACAACGCCAGCGAATGGGGTCGGCACGTGGTCCAGCCGGACGAGGTGGGCATGCGCGAGACGCAGAGCGCCTGCGTCATCGTCCGCGACGCCGACGCGCACTACGCCCGCGCCAAGGCGGCCGGCGCGCAGATCGTCATCGACATCGCCGACCAGGGCTACGGCGGCCGCGGCTACGCCTGCCGCGACCCCGAGGGTCACCTGTGGTGGTTCGGCAGCTACGATCCGTGGAAGGGATGAGGCTCGCCCGGCCCGGTGTCCCGCTCGGCGTGGAGCCTCGATGACAACGCGTCCGTTGCCTGTCGGCATCCGCGCATGAGCGGCCTGTTCGACTCCGTCCCGCGCCCCGTGCAGGGCATCCGTACCGGCATCGGCGGCTGGACCTACGCGCCCTGGCGCGGCGGCATGTTCTACCCCGAGGGCCTGGTGCAGCGGCGCGAGCTGGAATACGCCAGCCGCCAGCTGACCGCCATCGAGATCAACGGCACCTACTACGGTACGCAGAAGCCGGCGACCTACGCGAAATGGCGCGACGAGACGCCGCCCGGCTTCCTGTTCTCCGCCAAGGCGCCCAAGCGCATCGCGCAGGCGCGCCGGCTCGCTGGCACCCGCGTGCAGGCGGAGGACTTCATCGGCGGCATCCTCGAGCTGGGCGATCGCCTGGGCCCGCTGGTCTGGCAGTTCGACGCCGGACGCAAGCTCGACGCCGAGGACTTCGCCGCCTTCCTGGACCTGCTGCCCGCGCAGGCCGGCGGCCGCGCGCTGCGCCACGTGCTGGACGTGCGCGACCGCGATTTCATCGACGCCCGCTATCTCGCCCTGGCCCGGGACCGCGGTATGGCGACGGTGTTCACCGACTCGTCCGACTATCCTTCCTTCGCCGACCTCACCGCCGATTTCGTCTATGCGCGGCTGATGCGCTCGCGCGCCGACGTCGCCAGCGGCTACCCGGCGCCGGAACTCGCGCAATGGGCCAGGCGCGCCCACGCCTGGGCGTCCGGCGGCCAACCCGACGACCTGCCGCGCATCGACGCGGAGACGGCCGTTCCGACGCGGCCGCGCGAGGTCTTCGTCTACTTCATCAGCGCCGCCAAGGAACGCAACCCGGCGGCGGCGATGGCCTTGCACGCCAAGCTCTGATCCGGGGCGTCCGGCCCGCGAGGTTCAGCCGTGCGGCAGCGGCCGCTGCAGCAACGCGATCGCCACTGCCGCGCCGATCGCGCAGGTCAGCGTCACGTAGTAGGCGGGCGCCATGCCGCCCAACGACGCCGACAGCCAGCCCACCAAGGGCGGCGTGATGCCGCCGAACACCGCGTAGGCGACGTTGTAGGAGAACGAGAGCCCGGAGAAGCGCACAGCGGGCGGAAACGCGGCGATCATCACCGCCGGCACCGTGCCCACCGTGCCGGCGAAAAACCCGGCCAGCGCGTACAGCGGGACGAACTGCGACTGCGCGCCCGCGGCCAGGTGCGCATACAGCAGGCAGGAGGCGGCGGCCAATCCGATCGCGCCGACCAGCAGCGTGCGCGCCACGCCGAAGCGGTCCGTGGCCCAGCCGAACGCCAGGCAGCCCACCGCCAGCGCGGCGGTGGCGACGCTGTTGCCGCGGAAGGCCAGCGCCGCCGGCAGCGCGAACGCCTCCTGCACCAGCGTCGGCGTCATCAGGATCATCACCACGATCGCGGCGGTGAGCATCCACGACACCAGCATCGAGATCGCCACGCCGCCGCGATGCCGCGCCAGCACCTCGCGCACGGGATAGCCCTCGGCCAGCTCGCGCCGCTCGCGCATCTCGGCGAACACCGGCGTCTCGCTCAGCCAGCGGCGCAGATAGACGGCGAGCAAGCCGAACGCGCCGCCCAGCAGGAACGGCACCCGCCATACCCAGCCCTGCACCTCGGCCTCGCTGTAGCGGGCATTGATCCACGCCGCCAGCAGCGAACCGATCAGGATGCCGACGGTCAGGCCCGCGGTGAGGCTGGCGCAGGCGAAGCCCACGCGGTTGCGCGGCACGTGCTCGGCCACGAACACCCAGGCGCCCGGCACCTCGCCGCCCACCGCGATCCCCTGCACGATGCGCAGCAACAGCAGCAGCAGCGGCGCCAGCACGCCGGCCTGGGCGTAGGTGGGCAGCAGCGCGATCAGCAGCGTGGGCACCGACATCAGGAACACGCTCAGGGTGAACATGCGCTTGCGCCCGACCAGGTCGCCGAAGTGCGCCATCACGATGCCGCCCAGCGGACGCGCCAGGTAGCCGGTGGCGAAGATGCCGTAGGTCTGCAGCTGCGCCAGCCACGGCGCCGTGTCGGGCGGGAAGAACAGGTGGCCGAGCGCCTTGGCGAAAAACACGAAGACGACGAAGTCGTAGAACTCGAGCGCGCCGCCGAGCGCGGACAGTCCCAGCGTCCTGGCGTCGCCGCGATCGAAGGGACGGTGCATGGCGGCGAGCCGCGCCGCGCCGGATTCGGTTGCCATGGCGCGCATTGTCGCCCGCCGGCGCGCGATAATGCACGGCCATTCCCCTATCGCCGTTGCCGTCCATGGCGCGACATGCCCACCCCGGCCGCTCCGGCCCCGCCGCCGCGCTGACGGCACGCATCGAAACTCCCGGCCCGACGTTCGGGGCCCCGACCGATGGCTAGGCACGGCCTCTCGCCCCAGGCCAAGGCGCAATGGCAGATCCACCTGTGCGTGGTGCTGTGGGGCTTCACCGCCGTGCTGGGCAAGCTGATCACCCTGGCCGCGCTGCCGCTGGTGTGGTGGCGCATGCTGCTGGTGACCGGCGCGCTGGCCCTGCTGCCGCGCGTCTGGCGCGGACTGCGCGCGATGCCGCCGCGGCTGCTGGCCGCCTATGCCGGCATCGGCGCGCTCGTCGCGCTGCACTGGCTGACGTTCTACGGCGCGATCAAGCTCTCCAACGCCTCGGTCGGCGCCACCTGCATCGCCCTGGGCACGCCGATGACCGCGCTGCTCGAACCCTGGCTGGCACGGCGGCCGTTTTCCTGGCGCGACGTGCTGCTCGGGATCGCGGTCCTGCCCGGCGTGGCCCTGGTGGTGGGCGGCGTGCCGGCGGGCATGCACCTGGGCATCGCGGTCGGCGTGGTCTCGGCGCTGCTGGTGGCCTTGTTCGGTTCGCTCAACAAGCGCTTCGTCGAGCACGGCGATCCGCTGACGATCACGGCGGTGGAGCTGGGCGCCGGCACCTTGCTGCTCACGCTCTGCGTGCCGCTGATGCCGCTGGTGTTTCCCGCCTTCGCCGGCAAGGTCTTCGCCCTGCCCGACCCGCGCGACTTCGGCCTGCTGCTGGCGCTGGCGATGGCCTGCACGCTGTTTCCGTTCGCGCTGTCGCTGGTGGCGCTGCGCCACATGAGCGCCTTCGCCGCGCAGCTGGCGGTGAACCTGGAGCCGATCTACGCCATCGTGCTGGCGATCGTGCTGCTCGACGAGCAGCGCGAGCTCAGCCCGCAGTTCTACGTGGGCGTGGCCATCATCCTCGGCGCCGTGCTGGCGCACCCGCTGCTGACCCGCCGGCGCCGGATCGAGCATCCGGAGACCCTGGCCACGGCCGAGGCCAAGGGCATCGTCGAATAAAGTGCGCCGTCGGATAGGCGACGGACGCGGCGCCGTTCGACATGCGATCCGGCATCGTCATAGCCCGCGCCAGCCCTCGTAGGCGGTGAACACGGCCGTGGCCACCAGCAGCCCGCCCACCGAGCGCGCCAGCAGCACGTCCGCGCCCGGACGCGCTGCCAGCCAGCCGCGCACGCGGTCGCCGGCCAGGGCCATGCCGCCGTACACGCCCGCCTGGGTGGCGGCAATGATCCCGCCCATGACCAGGGCCTGCAGCCAGAGCGGCCCGTACTCGGGTTGGATGAACTGCGGGAACACCGCGAGCATGAACAGATAGGCCTTGGGATTGAGCAGGCAGGTCAGCATGCCCTGGCGGAACGTCGCCAGCGGCGGCTTGCGCGATTGCGGCGCCGGCGCGCCGAACGCGGCGCGGCTGCGCAGCAGCGACACGCCGATCCAGGCGATGTACAGCGCCCCGCCCAGCAGCACGCCGTTGAACGCCGCCGGCACCAGCCGCAGCACCGCCATGATGCCCAGCGCGCCCATCGCCACATGGCAGACGCCGCCGGCGATCACGCCCGCGGTCGCCAGCAGTCCGTCGCGCCGCCCGCCGACCAGCGCGCTCGCCATCACGTAGGCCATGTCCAGCCCCGGCAGCAGCACCACGCCGAAGACCATCACGAAGAACAGCCACAAGTGCGCGGTGTGTTCCATGGCGCGCCGTCCTCAGCGCGAACCCGATGCGGCGTCGGCACCGTCCGCGGGCGCGCGCATCGGGGCGCGGGAGAAATCCATCACCCAGTTGGTCTCCCAGGTCCTGCCGCCGTCGCCGGAGAAGGCCTGCTCCCAGCGCGGCGTCGCCGTGCCGGCACCGGTCCACAGCTGGCGCACCAGGATGGGCTTGCCGTCCAGGCGATCCTCGCCGTCGAAGCGGCCGACGCCGTCGACGAAGCGGCCGCGCACCGGCGGCTGCAGCAGGCCGTCGCGCTGTGCCACCCAATAGTCGTTCCATTGCGCGCTCTGCCGGTCGTAGAAGCGCACCGACACGCCCATCGCGCCGGTCTCGTCGGAGCGCAGTTCGTCGTAGTTGCCCATGCCCTCCAGCAGCGGCATGCCGATCAGCGTGCCGGTGGAGATCTTCCACGCGGTCGAGCCCTGCAATTGTTTCGGCAGCCGCCTGTTGCGCACGTACCAGTGGCCGCGCAGGAAGTCGAAGTCGCGCGCGTGATCCGCGCGTGCGGCGTCGGCCGTTGCGGCGGCGACCGGGGACTGCGCGCCGGCCGTGAAGCCGAACAGGCAGGCGGCGCAGGCCGCAAGGATGGCGGGACGCGGCGGCGGATGGCGCATGGCTGGATTCCTGGGCGGGAAGCACGTCGTGGCGGCGCCTCGACGGTGCCGGCGGGCGCACCGGCGCCCGCGAAGAAAGGCTAGAATCCAATCAGGGCGATTTCGGCCCTAATTGACGTCCATCCTGTCGCCATGGAACGCCCCGCCACCCGCGTCCTCGCCGTGCTCGAACTGCTGCAGACGCATGGCCGCCTGCCCGGCTCGGAACTGGCGCGCCGCATCGGCGTCGACGGCCGCACCCTGCGCCGCTACGTGGTGGCGCTGGAGCAGATCGGCGTTCCGATCGTGGCCGAGCGCGGACGCTACGGCGGCTACGCGCTGGTCGCGGGCTTCAAGCTGCCGCCGATGATGTTCACCGACGACGAGGCGCTGGCGCTGTCGGTGGGCCTGCTGGCCGCGCGCAACCTCGGCCTGGCCGATGCCGCGCCGGCGGTGGCCAGCGCGCAGGCCAAGCTGGAGCGCGTGATGCCGACCACGCTCAAGCGGCGCGTGCGCGCCATCGACGAGACGGTGGCGCTGGACCTCGCTCCCGGCACCGCGGCGAGCGGCAGCAATGCCACGCTGATGACGCTCAGCGGCGCCGCGCAGTCGCGCCAGCGCGTGCGCCTGCATTACCGCACCGCGCAGCGCGGCGCCACCGAACGCGACCTCGATCCCTACGGGTTGGCCTGGCGCGGCGGCCGCTGGTACGTGGTCGGCCACTGCCACCTGCGCGGGGACGTGCGCTCCTTCCGCCTGGACCGCATCGAGGACGTGCGGCCGCTGCCGAAGAGCTTCGGCCGGCCCGAACGTTTCGACACCCTCGCCCACCTCGCCTTCTCGCTGGCTTCGCTGCCGCGCAGCCACGCCGTCGAGGTGCGCCTGTCGGCCGACCTGGCCACGGTCAAGGATGCGCTGTTCGAGGCGATCGGCCTGTTCGAACCCGACGGCGACGGCGTGCTGCTGTTCGCGCAGGTCGACGACCTGGACTGGTTCGCGCGCGAGCTGGCGCGCCTGCCCTTCGATTTCGAGATCCGCGGCCCCGCCGCGCTGCGCCGGGCGCTGCGCGCTCAGGCCGGACGGCTGCGGCGGATCGCGGGGCGCTGACCGCGCGCGCTCAGAACAATCCCGCCGCTACCGCGCACGCCGGCGCCAGCAACAGCAGCCATGGCGCGCGGCGCGCGTTGGCGGCATGCGCCAGCACCCAGGCCAGCGCGCCCAGGCACAGCAGCACGCTCCACAGCACCGGCCCGAACTCCCAGCCGTCGCGCCGCACCAGCAGGACGAACGCCGCCGCCTGCAGCAGCACGCCGGCGAGCACCAGCACGCGGCTTCGCGCGGGCATGGGTTCCTGCCCGAAAGTCGCAAGGTAGTGCCGCGGCTGCGCCAGGCAGATCGCCGCCCAGGCGGCGATCGACAGGCCGGCGCAAAGCCAATACGGATTCATGCCGACGCCTGCGCGGCTTCGGGGACCGCATTCGCGCCCGCGACGGCAGAACGCCCTGCGCGCCGCCCCAGCCACAGGAACGCCATGCCCAGCGCCAGCGCCACCAGGTCCACCGAGGCCATCGCCCAGTTGCCCGCAGCCACGGTGCGCAGCAGCGAGCCGGCCGGCGCCACCGCCATCGACAGCAGCGGCAGGCCCAGGGCGAGCGCGGCGGTGGCCAGGAACAGGTCGCGCCAGGGATTGCCGCGCCTCAGGCGCAGGCAGGCCCAGAGCGCGGCGAGCGCCCAGGCGATGCAGAACACGCGGATTTCCTGGGTGGCGCGCTCGGCGATGGCATCGGGCAGCAGGCGGTTGGCCCACAGCATCGCCGCCACCGCCAGCGGCATGCCCGCGACCACGCCGGCGTTGAGCGCGCGCACCAGCCCGTAGCCGGAGACCACGCCCGCCTCGCGCACGCGCCGGGCGCGCTTCTCCACCCACACCTGCATGCCGCAGGCGAGCATCACGCAGCCCGACAGGCCGAGCACGAAATAGAGCCAGCGGAACAGCGCGCCACCGAACTGCACCATGTGCAGGCCGCCGAGGAAGGCATAGGTGGAATAGCCGTCGCTCGGCCGGCGCCCGTCGGCCAGGCGCGCGCCGGTGACGCCGTCGTAGACCACGTTGCGGTAGTTCCAGGCCACGTGGCGGCTGTGGTCGAGCGCCACCGTGACCAGGGTGGACGCGTCGGCCGGATGCTCCACCGAGACGATCCAGGGATCGGCGCCCAGGCGCCGGCGCGCATCCTCGACCATCGGCAGCAGCGGCGCGCGCGAGGGCGGCGGCTTGTGCATCTCCTCGCGATGGGTGTAGGGCGAGGCTTCCTGGTAGAACTTCTCGGCGTCGCCGCCGTAGCCGAGCTTCAGCCCGGCCAGCATGTACGAGGACACGAAGATCGCCACGCCCGTGTAGGCGATCATCAGATGGAACGGCAGGCCGAGCACCGCGCTGATGTTGTGCCCGTCCAGCCAGCCGCGCTGGCCGCCGGCGCGGAAGCGCAGCAGGAAGAAGTCCTTGAAGATGCGCTTGTGGATGACGATGCCGGTGAGGATCGCCACCAGCATCATCATGCCCGCCAGGCCGACCAGGTACATGCCGATGTTGCCGGCGTGCAGGTTGTAGTGCAGCGTGAAGAAGAATTCGCCGCCGGCGGTGTCGCGCAGCCTGGCGCCGGTCGCGGCGTCGTAGGCGTGGACCTCGAAGCGGCCGTCGTCGTGGTAGGCGCCGCCCTTCATCGCCGGGAAGCGCGCGGTGGGCAGGTACAGGTACCAGGCGTGCGCGCCGGGCTCCTCGCGCTCCAGGGTCGCCGCCAGCGCGTCGAGCGCCGGCCGCTCGGGCGCCTGCGCCGCGATCCCGGGACGCATCCAGCGGTCGAGCTCGGTGTCGAAGCAGGCGATGGTGCCGCCGACGAAGATCACGAACAGCAGCCAGCCCACGATCAGCCCGGCCCAGGTATGCAGCCACGCCATGCTCTGCGAGAAACTGTTCTTCATGGCCGCATCGCCTGTTCGCCGAATGCCAGCGCGATCGCGTACAGCACGCCGCCGATCGCCAGCAGTACCCACCAGGCGCGCCAGGTGCCGCGCGCGGCGAAGGCGTACATCGCCGCCGCCGCCCACACCGCGAAGCACAGCAGGCTGGCGGTGATCACCCGGTTGGGCCGCGACATCGGCAGCGCCAGGGTGAGGAAGGCGGTGCTGCCCCAGGCCACCCAGTAGCCGGCGACCAGCGCCGCCAGCACGCGCGCGGCGGCGATCCAGGGATGCACGCCGCGGCGCGTCTTGCGCGCGGCGGCCGCCTGCGGCGGCGCGACGCTACGCATCGACGGCCGCCCGATTGCCGGGCGGAGGGTGGCGAAGCGTCATGGCGCGGGAGATCGGATTCACGGTCGAAAGGAAAAGGCGGCTGTCGAGCGACCGCGGAATACGCCGATCTTAACGAGATTGATTCTCATGCGCAACGAGAGCCGTCTTCCCTCGCGCCGTGACAAGTTCCGCCCTGGCGCGAATCACCCAGGCAACGAGCACAATCGCTCCGGGGAGCGCGACAAGGGATGGAACGGGCGACCGCCATGACAATGGAGTCGAGGGAACGCTTCGCGTCCCTGCTGGAACGCCATCGCGGCATCGTGATGAAGGTGGCGCATACCTACGCCTTCGGCGCCGACGACCGCGCCGACCTGGCGCAGGAGATCGCCGCCCAGCTCTGGCATGCCTGGCCGCGCTACGAGGCCGCGCGCAGCTTCTCCACCTGGATGTACCGCATCGCGCTGAACGTGGCGATCTCGCACGTGCGCGACGCCGGCCGCCGCGGCCGCCACTGGGTACCGCTGGACGACACGCTGCACGATCTCGCCGACGACAACGCCACCGATCCCGAGGCGGCGCAGCGCGTGCGCGCCCTGTACGGCTTCATCGCCCGGCTCGCGCCGCTCGACCGCGCGCTGATGCTGCTCTATCTGGAGAACCACAGCGGCCGCGAGATCGCCGACGTCCTCGGCATCGGCGAAAGCAACGTCACCACCAAGATCAGCCGCCTCAAGCAGCGCATCCGCGACGAAATCTGACCCCTCCTCCCGGCATCCGCCCAGGATGCGCAAGCAACGATGGAAATCCGCATGGACCCCGACGAACTCAAATCCGCCTGGCAGTCGCTCGACCGCCGACTGCAGCAGCACAATGCGATCCACCTGCAGCTGTTCCGCGACAGCCGGCTCGACAAGGCGCGCTCGCGGCTGCGCCCGCTGTTCTGGGGGCAGATCGCGCAGATCCTGTTCGGCCTGGCCTTCGTGCTGCTGGCCGGCGTCCTCTGGTCGCGGCAGCCGGACGCGCCGCACCTGGTGATCGCCGGCGTGCTCGTCCAGCTCTACGGCATCGTCACGATCGCGCTGGCCGGCGGCACCCTCGGCAAGATCTCCGCGATCGACTACGCCGCGCCCGTGCTGACGATCCAGAAGCAGCTGGGCGCATTGCGCCAGTTCTACATGCACAACGGCATGGTCATCGGCCTGTCCTGGTGGGTGCTCTGGGTGCCGGTGATCATGGTGCTGGCCGGCGTGACCGGCGGGGACCTGTACGCCCGATCGCCGCTCACGGTCTGGTGCGGCCTGGGCGTCGGCGTGCTCGGGCTGCTGGCGACCTGGGGGTTCCACCGCTGGGCGCACCACCCCAGCCGCGCCCGGCTCGGCCAGCGCCTGGACGACAACGCGGCGGGCGGGAGCATTCGCAGGACGCAAAGCCTGGTCGAGGAAATCGCGCGCTTCGAGCAGGAATGAGCCGGACCCGGCGCCGCGAAATCCCCGGCACGAAAAAAGGGCGGAGTGAACTCCGCCCTTTTCCGTTTCGGAACCGTGCCGCTCAGCGCAGGCTGTAGCCCGACACGCGCCAGGTCTTGTCCTCGTCGAGCCGGAACGACACCAGCTCGCGCACCGGCTGCGGCGCGCCCGCGAACTTTGTCGGCACCGCGACGTTCAGATACAGGCCCTCGGGCACGCGGCCCCCTGCCCGGAACTGCGAGCGGGTGACCAGCGCCTGTCCGCGCGCGCCCGGCTTGCCGAGCTTGTTGCGGTCGATGGTGACCTGCTTGACGAATTCGTCGCGCGAGACCGCGCGCTTCATGGTCGCCGAGGCGCTGTCCCAGACCTCGCCGATGCGATTGGCATCGACCATCTGCATGACCTGCTGCGCGGCCTGGGTCATCTGCGCGTTCTGCTTGGCCAGCTGGGCCTGCTGCTCCGGGGTCAGCGCCGGCTGGGCCGGCCTCGCGGCGGCGGGCTGGCTGGGCGCCGGGCGCGCGGGCTGGGCCTGCTGCGCGGACACGCTGCCGATGCCGCCCAGCAGAGCCGCGAACAGGAAAAGACGGCTGTGTTTCATGGACATTCCTTGCAAGAAAGGGGTGCAGGGGTCCTGGAGTCTACGACAAGCCCGCGTGGCTGCCCACGGCCGCCGCTCGCCCGCGTGCATCCCGATCGCCGCGCTGCGACACTGGCGGGGTCCCCGCTTTCGGCCCGCCCATGCCTCGCCTCGATTTCCAGCTCGACCGCGACCACGTCGAACTCAACCAGTTGCTCAAGCTCACGGGGCTGTGCGACAGCGGCGGCGCCGGCAAGGCCCTGGTCGCCGAGGGCCGCGTGCTCGTGGACGGCGCGGTCGAGCTGCGCAAGACCTGCAAGATCCGCGCCGGACAGCGCGTGCAGCTGGACGACGTGGAGATTCGCGTCGCCTGACGCGCTTCCGGGCTGGACGGAAAACCTGCGTCGGGCTGACGCCGCACCGGAACACCGGCGCGGCGCGCGCGGGTCAGTGCCGGCCTTCCTCGGCCGCCACCGCGCCGGCGCGCGCCTGGGTGGCGGGGAGCACCGCCACGGGGCTGTCGGCCAGGCACTTCGCGTCGGGGAAGCCGTATTGCTCGCGCAGCGGCTTCGCGCAGGCCTCCAGGTCCAGCGCGGACTGCCCGGACGGATCGGCGACCGTGCACTGCCGGTCGTAGTCGCGCTGGTAGGCGTCGCGGCGCTTGACGAACTCGTCGCCGCAACGCCGCGCCAGGCGGATGCGGTCCAGGTCGTCCTGCACCGCGTTCTCGCCCGACAAACCATATTCCTTCAGCTCGGTCTCGCTCAGCAGGCGCAGGCTGCGGTTGGGCACCGTCATCATCAGGTCGGCCACCGCCACCGAGGCGCCGTTGCGTTCGAGATAGTCCTTCATCTCGCCGTAGACCTCGCGCAGCTCCTGGCTCAGCTCGGCGCGCGTGTTCGCCTTCGAGCCGACGCGGATCATGCGATGGATGCCGATGCGCCCGGCGATCCGGCGATCGTCGCCGGCGGCCAGCACCAGCACGCAGGCGCTGTGGCAGATCGCATCCTGGCGCACGCGGATCGTCCACTGCGATTCGGCGATGGCATCGCCCGCCGGCATCGCGTCCTCGACGCGGCCGCCGGTGGAGTCGATATCGAGGATGCGGCGGCCGATGTGCAGGCGGTCGGCCATCGCCGACACGCGCTGCATCAGCGCGGTGAAGTCGCTGCCGATCTTGCCCTTGTAGCGCACGCGCACCAGGGCCTTTTCGCGGCAGGGCGCGACGGCCGCCGACACGCTCTTGAAATCGAGCTCGCTGAGCGCCCCGGGCAAGACAGGCGCCGCGGCCGCGGCGTCCGTCGTCGTGCCGGCGGCCGGCTCGCCCTGCCCGGCGGCCGAGGCCGAGGTACCGGCCTCCGCCTCGGGAGCGGCCGGCACGGGCGCGGCGGCTTCCCGGGGCACCGGCCGCGGCGAGGCGGCGGGCGGTTCGATCACGATCTCGGGCGCGGGATCCTCGGCCTCGCAGCTGATCGACGCCTCGCCCGAGGTCACCCGGATCGGCGGCCAGTCGGTGCCCTTGAGCACGTCGACCTGCGCCGCCCTGGCCGGCTTGGCGTCGCTGCTGAGCGCGCCGCTGTCCTCGCCGCTGCTGGCCGGGACGGTCAGCGGCTTGGGCGCCGGTGGCGGAACGGGCGCCTGCTGCCGGCATGCGACGAGGCCGGCGCCGAGAAGCAGCGGGAACAGGATCCTGGACGTGCGCAAGCGGATTACCGTGGCGTGACGGCCCGGGCGGCCGTGAAGGGCGAAACATCAAGTGTAGGGGGAAGCTGCCGGCGCATTGCCAACCTCCGGTGAATCCGCCGTCACCGCCCGCGTGGCGGCGCTTGCGCGGACGCGGCGCGTTGCGCGACGCGTCGACGCGCGAACCGAAGTCATCGCACCGTCGGCAACGGCAACGGCGCGCGCTGCGCGCCGGCGCCGCTCATTCCTTCTTCTGCAGCCGGCTCGCGTGGCTGGCCGCCAGCTTCCAGCCGCCATCGCGGTAGACCCAGGTATCGGTGAACTGGAAATCGGCCGCGAAGGCATCGCCGCCGGAACTGCCCTTCACCGTGGTGATGCCGGTGACGATGGCCGCATCGCCGTACAGGCGGACATCCTGTCCGTGATTGCGGAACTCGCTGTAGAGCGGATCGCGCTTCTCGACCTCGGCGAGGTTCTGCGCCAGGTCGGTGACCGCGCCGCGCGAGTCGGTCAGGGTGAAGGTCGGATCCAGCGCCTCGCGCAGCGTCTTGGCGTCGCCCTGCTCGAAGGCGCGGCACAGGACGGCTTCCACGCGCAGGATCTCGGCCCTGTCCTGCGCCGCGTCGCGCGCCTGCGCGGCGGTCGCGGTCATGGCGAGTACGGCGACGAACATCGGCATCAACGGCTTCATGGTCACTCCGGTCGGGATGGCGGCCTCGCGGACGGCCCGGCCGTCCGCACGAAGCGGCCATCTTAGAGGCTGGCCGGAGCGGATGCATGGGCCGCGGCGGCGCCCGCGGCCGCATCGCGCCATGCCTCCAAGCTAGGCCTTGGCGCGCCGCCTCGCGGCGGGCCTGGGCGCCCGCGCCGTCCGCTCCCCGGCCAGCAGTTGCGCCGCCAGTTCGCGCGCCGCGCTCCGCAGCTCGGGCACCGCGGTGATTTCCCACAGCCGGCCGCGCAGCAGCGGGCCGATGCAGTACAGGCCGGAGACGGCGCGCCCGGCCGCATCCTCCACCTCGTACCGCGGCGTCGTTTCCAGCCCGAGCCCGAGCGCGTCGGCGCGCACCAGTCCGGATTCGCGCAGGTGCAGGACCAGCGGATGCGTGGTGCGGGCGATGTCGGTGTCCAGGCCGGTCGCGCGGATCAGATAGTCGTAGCGTTCGCTGTTCATCCGCGTCTGGCCGCGATCGCGGATCAGCGTGTCGACGCCCTCGCCGTCGGTGGACAGGCCGGCACGCAGCAGGCGTCCCGCGCGCACCTGCAGCTGGCCGCTCACCTGCAGCTCGTCGAGCTCGGCCGACACCTGCGGCGCGAGGCGATGGCGGAAGATCTCCCAGTACGAGCGCACGTGGCGCACGAAGCGGCCGCGCTGCGCCGGCGGCAGCTGCTGCCAGAACGCCTGCGTATGCGGCCGCAGCGCATCGATCACGCTGCGCCAGTCCGGCACCACCGGCGCCAGCGAACGGATCGCGCGCAGCAGCTGGCCGACCTCGCGCGCGGCCAGCGCGCGCAGCACGTGCGGCGGAAGCTCGATGGCGGGACTCGGCTCGGGCAGATGCGGCTGCGGCAGGCGGCCGTGACGCGACAGCGCCGTGATCGGCCCGCGATGCCCGCGACGGCGCAGGGTCGCCGCCACGTCGGCCATGGTCAGGCCGGTGCCCACGATCAGCAGCCGCGCCGAGGACGGGATGCGGTCGAGGGCCCCGTCCTGCCACGGCCAGCCGATGTAGCGCGCATGCGCCGCCAGGCGCGGCCCGACGCCGGCCAGCCGCTGCGGCGGCAGCGCGCCCAGCGCGAGCACGACGCGATCGCTGAAGAAATCGCTGCCGTCGGCCAGGTGGACGCGGAAGCCGCCCGGCTGCCGCTCGATCATGATCGCCTCGTATTCCAGGCAGGTCAGGTTCGAGGACAGCGCCTGCACCGACTGCAGGCGGTCCTGCAGATACTCGCCGTAGGCCAGCCGCGGCAGGAAGCTGTCGCGTCCGCGCTCGGTGAGATTGAGCCAGTCGGCGAATTCGCCCGGATTGTCCGCGCTCGCGCCCAGCTGCCGCGCGCGCACGTTGAGCAGGTGTTCCGGACGCGCCTCGCCGTAGGCGACGCCGCGCGAGAAGGTGCTGCCGACGCCCACCAGGCAGACATCCAGGTCGGAGTCGTCGGGCGTGGCCAGTTCGGTGGCGAGCGCGGTTCCGCTGAAACCGGCGCCGATGATGCTGATGCGCATGACGGACTCCTGCTTGAAGTGGCGCAACTTGTAGCAGGGCCCGACACGCGGCTTTGTAAAAAGCCGGTTAGCGCGATGCGCCGCGCGTCGCGCATTGGCGCAGGCGCGCCTGTAACGCGATGTAACTTCCGGATTCCGAACGCGCGCGTGCGCGTTTCCGGCGATATGACGAAGGGTTATCTTCAGATGCGAAACGCGGCGCGGCGCGCCGGAATCAGGCGATCGGCAGCGATTGTTTTGCCCTGCACAAATCGTCGTGCCATTCCCGCACCGCTTCCGCCTTGGCGTCGATCCTGCCGCTGCCCGCCTCGCCCAGCGCGCTGCAGGCCGCGTAGCCCGCGCTGGCCAGTTCGTACTGCCGCACCCAGCGCTGCCGAAGCGCCAGGCCTTCCGGCCTCACCGGCCAGACGCCGGGCCGCGGGCGCAGATGCGCGGCCATGCCGATGCGCCACGGCTTGGGCGTCACCCGCGCGCGGAAGCAATGCTGGCGCCGGCACATGCGCGCATACACCGGATCGACGCCGAGTGCGTCGAAGCACGCGCGCACCGCTTCTTCGCGCGGATCGAACAGGCGATGCAGGACCAGGACCCGCCAGCCCGCGGGCGTCCGGTACGTGCCGACGTGCCAGTCCGGATGCGCGCGCAAGAACGCCTGCAGCCGCCGTTGCGCGCGGCGCTCCGGACCACCTGCCCTCGCCCACAGATAGCGCTGCACGCGTCCGGCCACCCACGCCCCGCACAGCAGCGCGATCGCCGCACCGGCCACCGCCACCTTGGTCGATTGCGCGAGCAGGCCCGCGATCGTCGCAAGCGCCAGCAGCGACAGGAAACTCGATGCGTAGAGCCGCCGCCCGGGTCCGGGGTCGGCGAAATCGATATCGACGAACAGCACGTCGGGCGTGTTCAGGCACAGCGCGCCGTAGCTGTTGCGGCTGAGCACGGCATCGCCGCGCCGATCGACGACCTCCTCGCGGATTGGCACGCCCTCGGCACCGTTGTAGGGAAGCTTCGGGTCGTGCCTGGGCAGGCGCTCGCCGGCCAGGATGCGGCGCATGGCTTCTTCCGCGCGCACGCCGGCATGCGCCTGCGCGGTCGCCTGGCTGTCGTCGGACCATCCGAACCGGCGCACCGTGACCTGCCGGCCGCCGCTGCGATGCCGCCGCCGGGCCTCGGCCCAGTACCGCGGAACTATCATGCGTCCCCCTTCGCTTCGCCATCGCCACGCCCGTGCAACGGGGGCGGCGCATGTCCGCCTAGTCTACAGGCGCCCCCGCATGGGCGTCCGCCGCGGGACGCGACAGCGCCCAGAAGCCGATGTCGCGGCGATGCCGGAAACCGATGCGCGCGTACAGCTGCTCGGCCCGCGGGTTCTCGTGGCTCACGTGCAGGAACGGCAGGCGTCCCGCCGCGAGGTTGGCGTTGCACAGCATCGCGGTGAGGCGGCGCGCGTAGCCGCGGCCGTTGAAGTCCGGATGCGTGCAGATCGCGCTGACCTCCTGCAGGGCGTCCATGCCCAGCCGCTCCCCGGCCATGGCCGCCAGGCAGCCGTCGCGGTAGATGCCGACATAGCGTCCCATCTCGATCGTGCGCGCCCGGAAATAATGCGGGTAGACCCGCGCGGTCAGTGCCAGCACGTCGGCGCGGTGCGCCGGCGTTTCCAGGGCGGCGATCTCCGGCCCGTCGACCGCCGCGATCGCCGCGGGGCAGACCATCTGCGCCAGCGGCCGCAGCACTTCCAGCCGCCATCCCGCCGGCGGCCGCGCCGGCGCCACGCCGAGCAGGTAGACACGCTCCCCCGGCGCGACCAGCGCGGCCAGGTCGGCATCGCCCGCCGCCCGCGCGTGCGCGATCCCGAGGAACGGGGCGAAGTCGGCGGAATAGCGCGCGGCCTCGCCCGCGCGCTGCGCGATCCCGGCATGGCGGGTGCGCAGCGAGGACCAGAACGGGTTGTCGAGCTCCGATTCGGACATGGCCGGCCAGGCATGGCGGAACGGCGAATTCTAAAGCGCCGCCGGCATTGCGGCGGCGCATCGGCGGGCCCGCGCGCAGGCCGTAGAATCCGCCCGGTTCCGCCACCGAGGAAATCGCGATGCCCGCCCGCGACGACAGGATCGATGCCTACATCGCCAAGTCGGCCGAGTTCGCCAAGCCGATCCTGGCGCATCTGCGCGCCCTCGTCCACGAGGCCTGTCCCGGCGTGGAGGAGACCATCAAGTGGGGCATGCCGCATTTCACCCGCAACGGCAGGATCCTCGCCGGCATGTCCGCCTTCAAGCAGCACGCCGCCTTCGCCGTGCCGATGGCCGCTGCGGCCGGCGGGAGCGCCGGCAAGCGCGGCGAGGCGATGGGCGACTACGGGCGGATCACCGCGCTCTCCGACCTGCCGTCCAGGCGCGCGCTGATCGCGCAACTCCAGCGCGCGGCCCGGGCCATCGACGCCGGCGAGAAGCGCCCGCGCGGCAGGCGCGACATACCCAAGCCGCCCGTGGAGATTCCCGAGGCCCTCACCCTGGCCCTGTCGAAGAACGCCGCGGCCCGATCCCACTTCGCCGGGTTCGCGCCGAGCAAGCGCCGCGACTATGCCGAATGGATCGCCGAGGCCAAGCAGGAGCAGACCCGCGCGCGGCGCATCGCCCAGGCCATGGAATGGATCGCCGATGGCAAGTCGCGCAACTGGAAGTACGAAAAGCCCTCCGGCTAGGCCGCGTCCGGCTAATCCGCGCCATCCTCCACCAACGCCTCCCCGACCGACCGCGACCCGCGCTTTCCGAAGGACATCCCCGCATGGACCCGAAACTCACCGCCGCCCTCGTTGGCGTGGTCGCCGGCTGGTTGCTGGCGCAGCTGTCGACGAGTCTTCGCACCTGGCACGACCGGCGCCGTACGCGCAAGGCGCTCAACGACGAACTGCTGGAGATCTCCGACGAACTCGACCGCTGGTGGCAGTCCTATGCGCGAACGCTGCAGATCAGCACGCTCAAGGGCTTCGACTCGTCGACGCCGCTGCCCCTCACCCACCACATCTTCAACAACCATTACCGGGACGCCGCGATCGGCATGAACCGCCATCAGCGACGCGCGATGCAGCTGACGCACTCCTACATCGATGCGCTCAACGACAGGAACCGCGAATTCACCGAGAAACTGATCCAACTGCGCGACAAGGCCCGGTCCGACAAGAAGATCACGGCGACGGAGGCGGAGGGCTACGGCGATTCCATCAAAACCCTCCTGCGCATGGTCGGCCAGGCGAAATGGCATGTCCGGCACTATCTCGAGCACCCCGTGTTTCCGGAACTCGCGCCCAACACGCCGACACACAAGGCCTACCTCAAGCATACGGTCTCGGTGGACGAGGAGATAAAGCGCATCGAGGAATCGTCCAGGAACATCCCGCTCGAGAAGTTCAACCGGATCTACGATCCGGCCGACTTCGACGCGATTCCCGACGAATGACATGGCGCCCCTTCGGGGGCGCGGCTTCCCTCAGGTGAGGCTTCTCTCAGGCGCTGTTCCCTCAGGCGCGGATCGGCGGCCGGCGATCGATCCAGGGCTGCGCCTGTTCCAGCTGGGTCGCCAGCTGCAGCAAGGTGCGCTCCTCGCCCGGGCGTCCGACGATCTGCACGCCGACCGGCAGGCCGTCGTCGGTCCAGTGCAGCGGCAGCGACATCGCCGGCTGGCCGGAGATGTTGAACGGGAACAGGAACACGCCGTCCGACCAGAGCGCGTTGTAGGCGTCGTAGTCGGTCATGTCCATGTCCCAATGACCGTGCGGCCGCGGCGGATGCGTCAGCGTCGGCGTCAGGTAGACATCGAACGGCATCAGCTCCGTCACCAGCGCCCGGCCGATTTGCCGCAGGGCTTCGATGTCGGCGGCATGGCGCACCCCGGACAGGCTGCGCCCGCGCTCGATGCACGCCCAGGTCAGCGGTTCGACGTCCGCCGCCGTCACCGGCCTGCCGACCAGTGGCGCGAGCGACTCGAACATGCTCGCGGTCTGCACGGCGGCCATGCCGGTGTAGGCCATCCAGGCGGCGTCGGCGTCGAAGGCGGACAGCTCGTGCGCCTCGACGTGGTGTCCCAGGCGTTCCAGCAGCCGCGCGGCGTTGCGCATCGCCGCCTGCACCTCCGGATGGAAGGCTTCGCCCTGCGGCGTGGCGCCGGCGAAGCCGATGCGCAGGCGCCCGGGCGCGCGCGACGACGCCGCGAGCCAGTTGTCCTGCGGAGGCGCGGCGCTGTAAGGATCGCCGGGCAGGCTGCCGCCGCCCATCGCGTCGAGGTAGGCGGCCGTGTCGCGCACCGTGAGCGAATTGCACAGCGCATAGGTGCCGCCGTACCAGGGATCGGCCACGAACGGCGCGTAGCTGATGCGTCCGCGCGAGGGCTTCAGCCCGACCAGGCCGTTGTTGGATGCCGGCACGCGGATCGAACCGGCGCCGTCGGTGGCATCCGCCAGCGGCACGATGCGCGCGGCCACCGCCGCCGCCGAGCCGCCGCTGGAACCGCCGGCGCTGACGTCCTCGCGCCAGGGATTGCGGGTGCGCCCGGTCAGCTTCGGCTCGGTGGCGATGCTCCAGCCGTTCTCCGGCACGTTGGTCTTGCCGAGCAGCGCGAAGCCGGCGCGCTTGATGCGCCGCGCCGTCTCGCTGTCGGCGGGCGCCACCAGCGGCCGCAGGTAGGCGCAGGTATTGGCCGTGGGCAATCCGGCCCAGGGCGTGAACGCGTCCTTGAGCAGGAACGGCACGCCCGCGAACGGCGCGTCCCTGTCCGCCGGTTCGGCCGCCGCGCGCCGCGCGATGTCGTAGGTTTTCAGGATCACGGCGTTGAGCTCGGGATTGACCCGCTCGATGCGCGCGATGGCGATCTCGACGACCTCGGCCGCGGAAACCTCGCCGCTGCGGATCCACTGCGCGAGGCCGAGCGCGTCGCGGGAGGCATAGCCTTCCGCCAGGTCGTGGGTGATCTGCGACATGTTGCGGCGCCTCCCGGCTGGACGTGGGCGGGTTCGAGGGCACGGACCGGCGGTGCCGAAACCTCCGGCACTCGCCGGGCGCTTCACGAATCCCGGATGCACGGCATCCTAAAACCTGAAGCGCTCTTCAGGTCCAGCGATCGGCCGGAACGATGCGTTCCGGCATGAGACGGGAAACCCTCCCTGCGCTGCGCGCGCAGGCGGAATCGCCGGCGCTTGCGCGGCTCAGCGCTGCATCGGCAGCGTCAGGCCCTGCTCCCTGGCGCACTGCACGGCGATCTCGTAGCCGGCGTCCGCATGCCGCATCACGCCGGTGCCCGGATCGTTCCACAGCACGCGCGCGATGCGCTTGTCGGCGGCTTCGCTGCCGTCGCAGACGATGACCACGCCCGAGTGCTGCGAATAGCCCATGCCGACGCCGCCGCCGTGGTGCAGCGACACCCAGGTAGCGCCGCCGGCGACGTTGAGCATGGCGTTGAGCAGCGGCCAGTCGGAGACCGCATCGCTGCCGTCGCGCATCGCCTCGGTCTCGCGATTGGGCGAGGCGACGCTGCCCGAATCCAGGTGGTCGCGGCCGATCACCACCGGCGCCTTCAGCTCGCCCTTGCGCACCATCTCGTTGAAGGCCAGGCCGAGCTTGTGGCGCTGTCCCAGGCCGACCCAGCAGATGCGCGCCGGCAGTCCCTGGAAGCTGATGCGCTCGCGCGCCATGTCCAGCCAGTTGTGCAGGTGCTTGTCGTCCGGGATCAGCTCCTTGACCTTGGCGTCGGTCCTGTAGATGTCCTCGGGATCGCCGGAGAGCGCCACCCAGCGGAACGGCCCCACGCCGCGGCAGAACAGCGGGCGCACGTAGGCCGGCACGAAGCCGGGGAAGTCGAAGGCGTTGGCGCAGCCCTCGTCCTTGGCCATCTGGCGGATGTTGTTGCCGTAGTCGAAGGTCGGCACGCCCTGCTTCTGGAAGGCGAGCATCGCCTCCACGTGCACGCGCATCGACTTCTTCGCCGCATCGCGCACCCGCTCGGGATGCTGCTTCTGTCCGGTGAGCCACTGCTCCACCGTCCAGCCGATCGGCAGGTAGCCGTGCACCGGATCGTGCGCGCTGGTCTGGTCGGTGACCGCGTCCGGACGCACGCCGCGCTCGACCATCTGCGGCAGCAGTTCGGCGGCATTGCCGAGCAGCGCGATCGACTTCGCCACGCCGGCCTTGGTGTACTTCTCGATGCGGGCGAGCGCATCGTCGAGATCGTCGGCCTGCTCGTCGACGTAGCGGGTCTTGAGGCGGAAGTCGATGCGCGACTGCTGGCATTCGATATTGAGGCTGCAGGCGCCGGCCAGCGAGGCCGCCAGCGGCTGCGCGCCGCCCATGCCGCCCAGGCCCGCGGTGAGGATCCACTTGCCTGTCAGGTCGCCGCCGTAGTGCTGGCGCCCCATCTCGACGAAGGTCTCGTAGGTGCCCTGCACGATGCCCTGCGAGCCGATGTAGATCCAGGAGCCGGCCGTCATCTGGCCGTACATCATCAGGCCCTTGCGATCGAGTTCGTTGAAGTGCTCCCAGGTCGCCCAGGCCGGCACCAGGTTGGAATTGGCGATCAGCACGCGCGGCGCGTCCGCGTGCGAGGGAAAGACGCCGACCGGCTTGCCGGACTGCACCAGCAGGGTCTGGTCGTCCTCGAGCGTCTGCAGCGAGCGCAGGATGGCGTCGTAGCAATCCCAGTCGCGGGCCGCGCGGCCGATGCCGCCGTAGACCACCAGCTCCGCCGGATTCTCGGCCACCTCGGCATCCAGATTGTTCTGCAGCATGCGGAACGGGGCCTCGGTGAGCCAGCTCTTGCAGGTGAGCGTGGCGCCGCGCGGGGCGCGGATCTGGCGGGACGGATCGCTGCGGTTGCTCATGGACTCGTGTCTGCGGGGGACGTGAACCGCCAATTATGGGCGTCCGGCCCGCAGCCGCCAAACCGCCCGGCCGTGCCGCGGCCGCGGGGGAACTGAACGCATGTGATGGCTGTCGGTATTGCGGGGCCTTTTCCGGATTAGAGGGATCCGGAGTGCGCCCCCTGGCACCGGAGAGCCATATGCACCGTATCGGAAGACGCCTCGCCTGCTCCCTGTTCGTGCTCTTCGCGTGCCTGTGCGCGCTCGCGTCCGCCGCGCCCGCGCCGCAAGCCGACGCCGCGCGCCAGGCGCGCGTGGCCGCTTTCGCCCGGCTCTACGGCGTGGTGCGCTATTTCTATCCGGGCGATGCGGCCCAGGACATCGACTGGAACGGCTTCGCGATGCTCGGCGCGGCCGAGGCGCGCGCCGCGAAGGACGACGACGATCTGCGGGCGCGGCTGCGTGCGCTGTTCGATCCGCTCGGCCCCGGCATCGACATCGTCGGCGAGCGCGAGACCTTCCCGCCGGCGCCGACTGAAGCATCGCCGCCACTGGTCGCCTGGCGCTACAAGGGGTTTCCCTCCTCCGAAAGCCGCGCCTACGCCGGCGAGCGCACCGGACGCGCGGTGAGCAACGGCTACACCACGCTCGGCGCGAGCGTCGACGCGCGCGCGCTGCGCGGCAAGACCCTGCGGCTTCGCGCCGAGCTCAGGCCGCTGCAGGCATTGCACGCCAACCAGCTCGGGCTGTGGCTGGACATCGGCCGGCCGCAGGGAAAACCGGGAACGTTCGAGAATTCGGTGACCAACGCCAACACCGGCGATGCCTGGCAGGCGCACGAGGTGCTCGCGCGCGTCGACGAGGACGCCACCGGCGCGGGCTTCGGACTCATGATGCAGACCGGCGCGCCGGGCGTGTCGAGCGGCGGCCTCAGGCACCTGACGCTGGAAGTCGGCGACGGCAAGGGCGCCTGGCGCCCCGTCGAGACGCCATCGTTGCGCGAGGCGGCCGTCGACGGCGCGTCCGCGCAGGCGTGGTCGATCGCGGGCCCCTTGCGCGAGGGCGCCGGCGCTTCCTGGCAGGCCGACGACGGCGGTTACCTGCAGCTGCGCTACGCGCGCGACCCTTCCGGCACCACGCTCTTCGACGCTCCCGCCATCGCCGGAAAAACCGCGACGCTCGAATTGGGCGCGGGACTGAAGGCTCGCGTGGCGCTGACCCTCGCGGACGCGCAGGCGCGCGCCATGCCCGCACGCGCGCAGGCCCTGGCCGCGCTCAAGGCACGCCTGCCGAGCCTTCCGGTCGCCGACCGCGACATCCCGGCCGAGGCGCGCCAGGCCGACGTGATCGTGGCCTGGAGCGTGCTGCGGCACTTCTACCCTTATTGGGACGTGATCCCCGACGACTGGGACGCGCGCCTGGCGCCCGCGCTTGCCGAGGCGCGGACCGGCGCATCGCGCGAACTGCAGAGGCAGACGCTGCAACGCCTGATCGCCGCGCTGCAGGACGGACACGGCACCGTCTACGACGAGCGCGGCCCCAAGCGCGCCAGCCTTCCCGTCCGCTTCGCGCCGGTCGGCGACCGGTGGGTGGTGCTGGCCTCCTCGGTTCCCGACAAGGTCCGCGCCGGCGACGTGGTCGCCGCCGTGGACGGCGTGCCCGCCGCGCAGGAAAAGGCGCGCCTGGAAGCGCTCGCTTCGGCCCAGCCCTCGGCGCGTCCATGGAAGGCGCTGGCGCCGCTGACCTTCGGCACCCGGGGCACGGTGCGTACCCTGTCGCTGCAGCGGCAGGACGGATCGACGGTCGATGTCGCGCTCCCCTTCGAAGCGGAGACCTGGCCGGACCGGCCGCGGCCGGCGACGATCGCCGAACTTCGCCCCGGCGTCCTCTACGTGGATCTCTCGCGCCTGAAGCAGGCGCAGCTCGCCGACAACCTGGAGCGGCTGGCGCGGGCACGGGCGCTGGTCTTCGACATGCGCGACTATCCGAGCGAGGCGGCGTTCGACGTACTGCCGCATCTGCTGCAGGCGCCCGAGCAGGCGCGCTGGATGCATATTCCGCTGTATACCGGCCCATTCGGGGAGCGCGCGGGATACCGCGATTCGGGCTGGAACCTGCAGCCGCGTACGCCACGTCTTCGCGGCCGCGCCCTCTTCCTGGTCAACGGCAGCACCATCAGCTACGGCGAGTCGATCATGGGCTACGTGCGCGAGCTTGGGCTGGGCACCATCGTCGGCAGCACCACCTGCGGCGCCAACGGCAACGTCACCGATTTCGATACGCCTTCCGGCTTCAACGTGATGTTCACGGGCATGCGGGTCACCCGCCATGACGGCGTGGGCCGCTATCACGCGCTCGGCACGCCGCCGGACGTGGCCGCGGAACCGACGGTAGCGGGCATCCGCGCCGGGCGCGACGAGGTGCTGGAGGCGGCGCTGAAACTGCTGGATTGAGCTTCCGGACGCTTCGCGAAGCGAAACGCCAGGCAAAAAAACGCCCGGCATCGGCCGGGCGTCGGAGGTGCGGTCCGCGGAAGGATCAGCGGATCGAGGGATCCAGCTGGCGCAGCGCCGAGGCCACATCGGTGCGCCCGGTGCGGTCCAGGTCGTCCTGCGTATAGGAACGTCCGGCGGCATTGGCGCAGGCGCGCTCGGGCTTGCCCGCCTTGCGGGCCTTGGCGTTGGCGCCGGCGGCGATGCGCGAGCCGGTGCTCTTCAGGCAGTTGCGGTCGCTCGCGCGATCGCTGGCTTGCGTACCGATCGCGGTCGCGGTTTCGCTCGCGCCTTCGTCGTTGGCGGCCGGCGCCTGCGCGCAGGCGATGCCCGCGAAGCCGCCGATCAGGAGCAGGAGAAGCAGTCGTTTCATTGCGCACCTCGCATCGTGTGGAGGAAAGTCGCGGCGGGCCCCCGCCGCGTCCCCATGACGCTACGCCCGTCGCGCACAACGGCGGCTGAGCGGATTCGGTGCGCTCAGCCGCGCGG
This sequence comes from Luteimonas aquatica, assembly GCF_022662575.1. Classification (GTDB taxonomy): domain Bacteria; phylum Pseudomonadota; class Gammaproteobacteria; order Xanthomonadales; family Xanthomonadaceae; genus Luteimonas; species Luteimonas aquatica. The sequence continues at coordinate 1,233,036 of NZ_JALBFU010000001.1, forward strand.
GCAGTCCGCCGGCAGCGCGGCCTTGAGCGCGGCCACCTCGGCGTCGGTGGCCGGCCTGGCCGCGTTGCCGCCACCGCCGTCGAACAGCACGTGCCAGGTGCCGTGGCCGTCACGTTTCCACGTGGAAATGAAGCGCCCGAGCCGGTAGCGCGGGTCCGCGCCCGGGCGGGCGTCCTCCAGCCAGTACGGCCCCATTGACAGCGCGGTGTCGGGATCGCCGCCGATCACCACCTGCTCCGGATACCAGCGCAGGCGCATGCCCTCGCCCCGGATTAGGGGTGCCCAGCCCTCGGCCACCGCGCGCGCGCCGCGCAGCGGCTGCGGGCCACCGATGAACACCGCGCCCGGGTGCAGATGCCCGGCGAACGCCGCCGCATCGTGATCGGCCACCGATCGCGCGAAGCTGCGCTCGCGTGCCCAGACCTCGCATTCGGCCGCGGACATCGCCGGCGGCGCGGGTCCGGACGCCTGCTTGCGCGACGCGTCGGCCGCGGGCACGCAGCGCCAGGGCGCGCCGGCCAGCAGCAGAACGGTCGCGAGCAGCGCGGCCGGACGCCATTTCCCATCCGTCTTCCTTCGCATGCGCCGGCTCCTCGACGGTTCGTCCCCACTGTCCTCGCGAAGCGGCGAGACGGCATGCGGCGGAAGTCATGGCACGGCGGCCGGCCATGTCTCTGGAACGACATCGGCAGCGTTTATCATGCCCGGATGAGATTCCTCTTTCGCCTGATCGCGACCCTCTGCCTGGTCGCGGCCTCGGTCTCGGCATGCATGACGACGCCGGCCGCCCCCGAGACGCCCGCCGCCGCCCGGCCCCCGGCGACCGCCGACACCCTCCTGCTCGTCTCCATCGACGCCTTCCGCATCGACTATCTGGCGCGCGGCATCACGCCCAACCTCGCCCGCATCGCCGCCGAGGGTGCGCGCGCACGCTGGATGAATCCCTCGTACCCGTCGCTGACCTTTCCCAACCACTACAGCATCGTCACCGGCCTGCGGCCGGACCACCACGGCATCGTCCACAACACGATGCTCGATACCGGGCTCGGCGGCTTCAGGCATGCCAACCGCGAGGCGGTGGGCGACGGCCGCTGGTGGAACGGCGGCGAACCGATCTGGGTGAGCGCCGAGAAGGCCGGCATCCGCAGCGCCACCATGTTCTGGCCGGGCAGCGAGGCGGAGATCGACGGCATCCGTCCGTCGCAATGGAGACTGTTCGACAAGGATTTCTCCGCCGGCGCGCGCGTGGACACGGTGCTGTCCTGGCTGGACCTGCCCGAGGCCGAACGCCCGCGCGTGATCACCCTGTATTTCGACAAGGTCGATGCCGTCTCGCACGAGCGCGGCCCGGACGCGCCGGAAACCGATGCCGCGATCCGCGAAATCGATGCCGCCATCGGCCGGCTGCTCGACGGCCTCGCCCGGCGCGGGCGCCTGGACCGCACCAACCTGATCGTCGTCTCCGACCACGGCATGGCCACGGTCGCGCCCGGGCATGCGATCGCGGTGGAGGACATGGTGACGCTGCAGGAAGCGGCCGTGATCTCGATCGGGCAGGTGATCGGGATCGCGCCCAATCCCGGTCACGAGCAAGCCGTCGCGGCCAAGCTGCTCGGCGCGCACGATCACTACGATTGCTGGCGCAAGGGCGAGCTGCCCGCTCGCTGGCACTTCGGCACGCATCCGCGCATCCCGCCGATCCTGTGCCAGATGCGCGAGGGCTGGGACGCAGTGCCACGCGAGATATTGACCAAACGGGCGAAGGAAGCGGCGACCCGGACGCGCGGCTCGCACGGCTACGACCCGGCGCTGCCGTCGATGCGGGCGCTGTTCCTGGCGCGCGGACCGGCGTTCAGGCGCGGCGTGGAGATCGCGCCGTTCGACAACGTCGACGTATACCCGCTGCTGGCCCGGCTGGCCGGTATCGCGCCGGCGCGCAACGATGGCGATCTCGCGCCGCTGCTGCCGGCGTTGCGGGAACACTGAGCTTATTGAGACAGGTCGCAATGAGGTGCCGATCGCCATCCATGGCGCAGCTTCATCGGCTCCGGACTGCCCGGCCCGGCCCTCCATGGCCGGGCGTTCGGAGTCGCAGCCGATGCCGATAGGGCATCGGTTGCGACTCCTCGCCCCCATGTCCGAATCCGGCGAGTCGGTGCCGCCGGCCGGTGCTAACCTGCCGCCATGACCTCTCCCGACCTCGTCGCGCTGCCACCGCCGCACGTCTGCGAACAGGCGCGCCTGAGCCGCGATCCGCGCTTCGACGGGCTGTTCTTCACCGCCGTGCTCAGCACCCGCATCTATTGCCGACCGGTGTGCCCGGCGCCGTGGGCCAAGCGCGTGACCTACTACCGTTCGGCCGCGGCCGCGGAAGCGGCCGGATTCCGGCCCTGCCTGCGCTGCCGTCCCGAACTCTCGCCTTCGGACGGCGCCTGGCGGCGCGGCGACGCGGCGCTGGCGCGCGCGCTGAAGCTCATCGACCAGGGCCTGCTGGCCGAGCAGCCGCTGTCCGTGCTCGCCGAACGGGTGAATCTGGGCGAACGCCAGCTGCGGCGCCTGTTCGTCGAGCGCCTGGGCGCGGCGCCGATCGGCGTGCACACCACGCGCCGGCTGCTGTTCGCCAAGCAATTGCTCAGCGAGACCCACCTGTCGATCACCGAGGTCGCGCTCGCCGCCGGCTTCGGCAGCCTGCGCAGGTTCAACGCCGCGTTCAAGGACGCCTATCGCATGGCGCCGCGCGATCTGCGCCGCAAGCCGGCGGCCTCGGTCGCCTCCGGCGACCAGACGCTGACGCTGCGCCTGGGCTATCGCCCGCCCTACGACTTCGCTTCCATGCTCGCCTTCCTGCGCGGCCGCGCCCTGCCCGGCGTGGAAACCGTGGACGAGCATGGCTATGCGCGCGCCATTCCCAGCGAAGGCCCGGGCGCGCCGCCCGGCTGGCTGCGCGTGAGCGCCTGGCCGGGACACGACGGCGAGGCCAGCCACGCGCTCAAGCTGGAACTGCCTGCGCCGCTGGCCTCGCGCCTGCTCGAGATCGTCAATCGCCTGCGGCGCATGTTCGACCTCGACGCCGATCCGCATGCGATCGGCGACGCGCTCTCCCGCGACCCGCGCCTGGCGCCGCTGCTGCGCGCGCGCCCCGGCCTGCGCCTGCCCAGCGGCTGGGACGGTTTCGAGATCGCGGTGCGCGCCATCCTCGGCCAGCAGGTCAGCGTGGCGGCGGCGCGCACCTTCGCGGCGCGTACCGCGCAACGCTTCGGCAGCGCACTGCCGGCCGAACACGCCGCGCACGGACTGACGCACCTGTTCCCGACGCCGGACGTCCTGGCCGAAGCCGACCTGACCGCGATCGGCCTGACGCGCACGCGCGCCGAGACGGTGCGCACGCTGGCGCGCGCGCTGCTCGATGGCCGCGTCGACTTCCGCGTCGACCGCACGCTGGAGGATTTCGTCGCGCGCTGGACCGCCCTGCCCGGCATCGGCCCCTGGACCGCGCACTACATCGCGATGCGCGCGCTCGGCCATCCCGATGCCTTCCCCGCGGAGGACCTGGTGCTGCAGAAGGCCGTGCCCACCGACGGCTCGCGCCTGAGCGCGCGCGCCCTGGGCGCGCGTGCCGAGGCCTGGCGCCCCTGGCGCGCCTACGCCGTCATCCAGCTGTGGCGCGACAGCATGCCGGTGCCCATCGCCGACGCGACGAAGACTGCGGTGAAGACCGGTGGCGAGGCCGCCAAGCCCGCGAAGAAGTCCAGGAAGGCCGCATGATCACCTACCGCCACGTCGACAGCCCGGTCGGGCCGCTGCTGCTGGCCAGCGCCGACGACGGTCTGCGCCTGATCGAATTCGAAGCGCCCTGGCATCCGGCCAAGCGCGATGCGCGCTGGCGCGAGGGCGACGACGCGGTGTTGCGCGAGACCCGCAGGCAGCTGGATGCGTACTTCGCCGGCAAGCGCCGCGATTTCGACCTGCCGCTGGCACCGCACGGCACGCCGTTCCAGATGCAGGTCTGGCGCACGCTCGCCGAGATCCCCTGGGGCGAGACCTGGAGCTATGCGCAGATGGCGCGCCGCATCGGCCAGCCGACCGCCACGCGCGCGGTCGGCGCCGCGAACGGCCGCAACCCGCTGCCGATCGTGCTGCCCTGCCACCGCGTCATCGGCAGCGACGGCTCGCTCACCGGCTTCGGCGGCGGACTGCCGACCAAGCGCTTCCTGCTGACGCTGGAAGGCGCGTTGCGCGCGGACGACCTGTTCGCCGCGGCGCACTGACGCCGCGCGCCCTCAGGCCATGAGCTTGCGCATCGCTGCGGCGTAGGCCAGCGCCACCGCCTCGCGGTCGCGATGGCGGCCGGCGGCGACCACGGGCATGCCCGCCACCGACACCTGGCGTACGGGATTGCGGTTGCCGGCGAACAGCCAGCGATCGACCACGTTCCCGGCGATCGCGCCGGCGAACTGCGGCGAGGCCGCGTCCAGCACGAGAACGTCGTCGGCGCCGGAGAACTCCGAGGCATTGGCTGCGGTGGCGACCACGCCGCGCAGCAGCGTCTCGCCCACGCTCGGCGAATCCTCGCGCACGGCGATGTTGCGGTGGCGTGTGACCAGGCGCTGGCCGTATTCGAGCCAGCGCAGCTCCTCCACCGGCGAGACCGAGATATGCGAATCCGAGCCGATGCCCCAGGCGCCGCCGGCGTCCAGGTAGTCGCGCAGCGGGAACAGGCCGTCGCCCAGATTCGCCTCCGTGGTCGGGCACAGCGCCACCGTGGCGCCGCTGCGCGCGATCCCCTGGACCTCGCCGGGGGTGAGATGGGTGGCGTGCACGAGGGTCCAGCGCGCGTCCACCTCGGCATTGTCCAGCAGCCATTCCACCGGCCGCGCGTCGCGCACGGCCAGGCAGTCCTGCACCTCGCCGATCTGCTCGGCGATGTGGATGTGCACGCGGCTCTGGCGCGGCAGCGCCGCCAGCACGTCGCGCATCGCATCGGCGGGCACCGCACGCAGGCTGTGCAGGGCGCAGCCGATCCGCAGCGTCGCGTCGCCTTCGATCCGCAGCGTCTCCAGCAGGCGCAGGTAGGCGTCCACGTCGTGCCCGAATCGCCGCTGGCGCTCGCCGAGCGGTCGGCCGTCGAAGCCGCCGCACATGTACAGCACCGGCAGCAAGGTCAGGCGGATGCCGGTATCGCGCGCAGCGCGGATCAGCGCCCGCGACATCGCCGCCGGATCGTCGTAGGCGCGCCCGTCCGGCGCATGGTGCAGGTAGTGGAATTCGCAGACCGTGGTATAGCCCGCCTCGAGCATCTCGACGTACAGCTGCGAGGCCACGGCGTACAGCGTGTCCGGATCGAAGCGCGCGGCGAAACGGTACATGGTCTCGCGCCAGGTCCAGAACGAGTCGGACGGGTTGGTCTGGCGCTCGGCCAATCCGGCCATCGCGCGCTGGAACGCATGCGAGTGCAGGTTGGCGATTCCCGGCAGGCACCAGCCCTCCGCCTGGGGCGCATCGATCCAGCCTGTGGGCGTCCAGCGCTGCGGCGTGGGCATGTGCGTTCCTGCGTTCCGGGAGCGAATGGATTAGGCTAACGCTTTCGCAGATCGCGCACACCCATGCTCGTCCCGTTCGAGGCCCCAGATCGCTCTCTCGCCGGCGTCCGCTTGCCATGGACGCCGCGATCATGACCGACGCGCGCCGGGACGGCCTGATCGTCAATGCGACCCTGATCACGCTCGACGCCGAGGCCGGCTACGGCCTGGTCGAGGACGGCGCCCTGGCCTGGCGCGAGGGCGTGCTCGCCTACGCGGGCCCGCGCGCGGGCCTGCCGGCCGACGCCGCCGGCGGGGACACGCCGACCGTCGATGCCGGCGGCGACTGCATCACGCCCGGGCTGGTCGATTGCCATACCCACGCGGTGTTCGCGGGCGACCGCGCCGGCGAATTCGAGCAGCGCCTGCAGGGCGCGGACTACGAACAGATCGCCCGCGCCGGCGGCGGCATCCTCTCCACCGTGCGGCATACCCGCGCCGCCGACGAGGACGCGCTACTGGCGCAGTCGCTGCCGCGCGCCCGCGCGCTGCGCGACGACGGCGTGACCACGCTGGAGATCAAGTCCGGCTACGGCCTGGACCTGGAGAACGAACGCAAGATGCTGCGCGCGGCGCGGCGGGTGGCGGACGCGCTCGGCATCGACGTGCGCTGCACCTTCCTCGGCGCGCACGCCCTGCCGGCCGAATACGCCGGACGCGCCGACGCCTACATCGACGCCGTGGTCGAATGGATGCCGAAGCTGCACGCCGAAGGCCTGGTCGATGCGGTGGACGGCTTCTGCGAGCGCATCGGCTTCGACCGCGAACAGACCCGGCGCGTGTTCGCCGCCGCGCGCGCGCTCGGCCTGCCGGTGAAGCTGCACGCCGACCAGCTCAGCGACGGCGGCGGCGCGGCGCTGGTCGCCGAGTTCGGCGGCCTGTCGGCCGACCACGTCGAATACACCTCCGAGGCGGGCGTCGCGGCGATGGCGCGCGCCGGCACGGTCGCCGTCCTGCTGCCGGGCGCGTTCCATGTCCTGCGCGAGACGCGACTGCCGCCGCTGAACGAATTCCGCGCCCAGGGCGTGCCGATGGCGGTGGCCACCGACTGCAATCCCGGCACCTCGCCGCTGCTGTCGCTGCGCCAGGCGATGCAGCTGGCCTGCGCGCATTTCCGCCTGACGCCGGAGGAAGCGCTGCGCGGCGCCACCGTGAACGCCGCGCGCGCGCTCGGCCTCGCCGACCGCGGCGTGCTGCGCCCCGGCCTGCGCGCCGACTTCGTGCGCTGGTGCGTTCGCCAGCCGGCCGAGCTGTGCTACTGGCTCGGCGGCGACCTTGCCGCCGGCGTATACGCCGACGGCCGCCTGTTGACCTCTTCTTGACCAGGAACCCCGCCATGTCCCGTGCGTCGCTGCTCGCTCCGCTGCTGCTGTTGCCGATCGCCGCCCTGGCCGCCGAAGACGCCGCGCGCGCGCTGGCGCGCGAGGCCGTGATCGTCGACACCCATGTCGACGCCCCCGGCATGCTGACCGAGCGCTGGATGGATCTCGGCGCCGACGCGCAGGGACGCGAGTTCGACTACCCGAAGGCGCGCGCCGGCGGGCTCGATGTCGCCTTCATGTCGATCTACACCTCGCCCGAGCAGGACGAGAAGGGCGAGGCCTGGCAGATCGCCAACGCCATGATCGATTCGGTCGAGGCCCTGGCCGAGCGCCATCCCGACAAGTTCGCGCTGCTGCGCTCGCCCGGCGACGTCGACAGGCTGCGCAAGGGCGATCGCGTGCTGCTGCCGCTGGGCATGGAGAACGGCGCGCCGATCGGCGACGACCTCGCCAACCTCAAGCTGTTCCACGACCGCGGCGTGCGCTACATCACCCTCGCCCACAGCGCCGCCAACCGCATCGCCGACTCCTCCTACGGCATCGAGCGCAAGTGGCACGGCCTGAGCCCGTTCGGCAAGCAGGTGGTGGCCGAGATGAACCGGCTCGGCATCATGGTCGACGTCTCGCACATCTCCGACGAGTCCGCGCGCGAGGCCATCGCGCTGAGCCGCGTGCCGGTGATCGCCAGCCACTCCGCGTTCCGCCACTTCACCCCGGATTTCGAGCGCAACATCAGCGACGAGCTGGCCAAGGCCGTGGCCGCCAAGGGCGGCGTGGTGCAGGTGCCCTTCGGCATCGCCTTCGTCAACCCGAAGGGCGCCGCCGACACCCAGGCGCATTTCCGCGCCATCAACGACCTCAACAAGCGCAATGCCGAGCTCAAGGCCGCCGGCAAGCCCGAAGAGGACCGCGAAGCGTTCGAGAAGGCCTGGTCGGATTCGCATCCGGCGCCGGCCACGAAGATCGACGCCGTCCTCGACCAGATCGACTACGGCGTCAAGCTGATCGGCGTCGACCACGTCGGCATCGGCTCGGATTTCGACGGCGTCAGCGGCGAGCTGCCCGACACCCTGCGCACGGTCGCCGACTATCCCAACCTGGTGGCCGGCCTGCAGTCGCGCGGCTATTCCGATGCCGACATCCGCAAGATCCTCGGCGGCAACCTGTTGCGGACGTGGACCGCCATCGAGGCGGGCGCCGAAAAGCCCTGACGCGGCCGGGGTCCGCGCGGCGTCAGCCGCCCGGCAGGTAGCTGGGGACTTTGGCTTTCAGCAACCTCACCAGGCCCTCGTCCATGTAGCCGTACTCGTCGGGAATCTCCAGGCAGATCACGCGTTTGCCGCCGAGGTGGGCGCGGAACCTCCTGGAAAGCTTGTCGCAATGCGCGCGCTCCATGACGAAGATCTGATCGGCCCAGCGCAGCAGCTCGGGCGTGAGCGGATTGTCGGCGTCGTGGTCGACCCCGGCCGAGGCGGTCTCCACGCCCGGCCAGTCGGCGAACACCTGCTCGGCCGTCGGGCTGCGCAGGCGATTGCGGCTGCAGACGAAAAGCACCTTGCGCAAGAGCAATCCCGATCCGGTCGATCTCGATCTCCATCCTGCCATCTACCGATGAAGGCCGGAAGCCTGCGCTTCATTCGCGCGTGCTGATCACCGCGCCGGCGCTGGCGCAGATCACCAGCGCGATGCCGCCGATCTGCTGCGGGCTCAGCGGCTCGTGCAGGAGCAGATAACCCGCGAGCGCGCCGATGCCGGGCTCGGCGCTCATCAGGATGCCGAAGGTCGCCGGCTGCAGGCTGCGCAGGGCCATCATTTCCAGCGCATAGGGCAGCAAGGGCGTGAGCACCGCCAGGCCGACCGTGCTCAGGGCGAGATCGGTCGGAAAACGCAGGCCGGTGTCGGACAGCCCGAAGGGCGTGGCGATCAGCGCCGCCGCCGCGAAGGACACCGCCAATCCGTCCAGGCCCTTGAACGCCTTGCCGATGTGCTTGCTCAGCAGGATGTAGGCGCCCCAGCCGGCGCCGGCGAGCAGGGCGAAGCCGAAGCCGGCGAGGTCGACGCTCCAGCCCTGGCGGTCGCGCACCAGCAGCAGCACGCCGGCGAAGGCCAGCAGCAGCCAGACCAGCCGCCAGCTGCGCGCGAAGCCCAGCGCGGCCACGCCGAGCGGGCCGAGGAACTCGATGGCCACCACCAGACCGAGCGGCACGCGCGTGATCGCCACGAAGAACGACAAGGTCATCGTGGCGATGGCGGTGCCCAGCGCCAGCGCCGCCAGGAGATCCTCGCGCCGGTAGCGGCGCAGGTTCGGACGCACGATCAGCCCGAGCAGCAGCGCCGCCCAGACCAGGCGCGCCCAGGTGGTGGCGAAGGAGCCGTGCGCATCCATGACCGGATGCGCCAGGGCGGCGCCCAGCTGCACCGACGTCATCGAGGCCACCGCCATGCACGCGGCCAGGCCCGAGCGCGTGGCGGGCGTCCCGGTCGCTGCAGCCTTGCCCTCGTCGTGCATCACTACCTCCAGGCCTGTCCAAAGGAACGCGATCCGCCCGGCACGGCCTTCCGGGCGAATCCCGCATCCCGTCACTGGTCGGGGATTTCCGGCTCCACCAGCTTGCCGAGCAGCACCAGCGATTCCTGCCAGCCCAGGTAGCAGAACTCGACCGGGATGGACTCGGGCACGTTCTCCTGCACGATGTCGATCTCGGTGCCGCAGGCCACCTGGCGGAGCGTGATGGTGGTGGTCATCTCGCCGGGCAGGTTGGGATCCTCGAAGCTGTCGGTGTAGCGGATGCGCTCGCCCGGCACCAGCTCCAGATACGTCCCGCCGAAGCTGTGGCCGTTGCCGGTGGTGAAATTGGTGAAGCTCATGCGGTGGACGCCCCCCACTTTCGCGTCGAGCTCGTGCACCTTGCAGGTGAAGCCGTTCGGCGGCAGCCACTTGGCCAGGGCGTCGGCGTCGAGGAAGGCGCGGTAGACCCGCTCCGGCGGCGCGGTCAGGACACGGTGGAGGCGGACGGTATGGTCGGCGGTCGTCATGGGATTTCCCGTTGGCGAGGAGGAGCCCTCTTGCCTGCGACGAAGCAGCCTGCCCGAAATCGACATCGGCCGCCGCGAATTTGCGGCGGTCCAGGCAGCGGATCCCGAGCCGGCCCCCGCAGCCCTCCCTGAAGGCGCCCCGCAGCGCCGCAGGCCGATGCGGCGGGCAGAAAAAAGCCCCGCTATGCGGGGCTTTCTCATGCGGCGCGGGGTCGGCGATGGCGCCTCACTCCTTGGCGGCCGCCTTCTTGGCCACGACCTTCTTGGCCGGCGCCTTGGTCACCGACTTCGTCGCGGCCTTCTTGGCGACGGGAGCCGAGGCCGTGCCCGCGACCTTCTTGGTCGCCTGGCTGCGGGCGTTGCCGTAGCTGGAGTTGTAGCGCTTGCCCTTGGCGGTCTTGCGGTCGCCCTTGCCCATGTTCGTGCTCCGAAGTTCGTGGATGACGTGCTGTCTGGTAACCCAGCATCTTACCACGCCCTCCCGTTCCCTCCGGCCTAGCCCCTACCTACTGGAGCAGAGCCCCCTTGGTAAGGGGGCGCCCCGAAGGGGCGGGGATCGGAAGGCAAAAGCCGGGGCCCAAAGTTTGCTACGCAAACTTTGGGATTGATGCCAATGCTGCGCATTGGCATCAATGCGCGCAACTCGCGTCATGCACATGCCCATGGTTCAGCCGCAGGTTGAGCAGGTGCGCCAGCCCGACCAGGGTGCCGCCGAAGGTCATCACCGCGGCGTGCAGCCCGACCGAGCCGCTGTGCCAGGGGTCGTAGAGCAGCCCTGCCCAGATGGCCGCCAGGCCGAGCAGCAGCAGGCCCAGCGCGCGGAACTTGCGATGGCGGCGATAGCCCCAGACCAGACTGAAGGCGCCCATCAGCGTGGCGAACAGCACGAAGCCGCGCTCGAAGCCGTCGCCGAACCACACCGACAGGCCCACCGAAGGGATCACCGCCAGGGCCAGGGGCAGCAGCGCGCAATGCAGGGCGCACAGCAGCGAGCCGGTGGCGCCGAGACGATCGAGCAATGCGTGCAGATAGGTCTTCATGGGGACGTGGAGCGTGACTTGTGGCAGGGGCCGTGTTCTTGTTTTGTTATGTTATAACATAAATAGCTTCTTGTCTCCCCCACCGGATCCCCGCCCTCCATGCCAACACTCCGCTTGCCGGCCCGCACCGCTCTCGCCATGGCCCTGGCCGCCGTCCTCACCCCCGCTTTCGCCGCGCCGGCGCCCCAGGAGGCCGAAGCGGCCCAGGCCGGGGCCAGCCAGCCGGCCTCGGACGAACATCATGTCAAAGACCTGGACCGGGTGATGGTCACCGCCCGGCCGATCCCGACCACCGCCGAGGACCTGGCGCTGCCGATCGAGGTGCTCGCCGGCGACCGCCTGGACGCGGCCAAGTCCAATTCCATCGGCGAGACGGTGGCCAAGCTCCCGGGCGTGCAGTCTTCCTATTTCGGCCCCGGCGTCGGCCGTCCGATCATCCGCGGCTTCGACGGCGCGCGCGTGCAGGTGCTCAGCGACGGCCTGTCCTCCGGCGACGTGTCCACCGTCAGCGTCGACCACGCGGTCACCATCGAACCCTTCCTCGCCAACCAGATCGAGGTGCTCAAGGGACCGGCCACCCTGCTCTACGGCAGCGGCGCGATCGGCGGCGCGGTGAACGTGGTCGACGGCCGCATCCCCGAGGCGCGCACCGAGCAGCCGCTGCAGGGCCGCGCCGAACTGCGCGCCGGCAGCGTCAACGACGAGAAGACCGGCATGCTGCGCCTGGACGGCACCGCCGGCAACCTGGTCTTCCATTTCGACGGCATGCACCGCGAAACCGGCGACTACGACATCCCGGGCTACGCCGAGAGCCGCCGGCACATGGCCGAGGAAGGCGAGACGCCCGACCCGGCCACGCGCGGCACGCTGGACAACAGCGCGGTGCGCACCACCAGCGGCGCGCTCGGCGTGACCTGGGTCGGCGACCGCGGCTTCCTCGGCGTCGGCTACAGCATGTTCAACACGCGCTACGGCGTGCCCGGCCACGAGCACGAACACGGCGACGACGACCACGGCCACGAGGGCGAGGAAGCCGAGGCCGGCCACGAGGAGGAAGGCGGCGTGCACATCGTCATGGACCAGCGCCGCAGCGAGGTACGCGGCGGGCTCGACGATCTGGGTCCCTTCGCCTCGCTGCGCGTGAAGCTGGCGCACACCGACTATACCCACACCGAGTACGAGGGCGAGGTGCCCGGCACGGTGTTCGACAACGACAGCACCGAGGGCCGCATCGAGCTCGCCCACAAGCCCTGGGCCGGGTGGAACGGCGCCTTCGGCCTGCAATGGGCGCAGCGCAAGTTCGACGCCGAGGGCGACGAGGCCTTCGTGCCCCCGTCCAAGTCGCGCGACGTCGGCCTGTTCTGGATCGGTGACCGCGAGTTCGGCCCGGTGAAGCTGGAGCTGGGCGCGCGCCACGACCGCAACCGCGTCGACGTCGACGATGCCGCCATCGCCATCGGTCGCGATGCGCGCGACCGCGACTTCGGCACCACCAGCCTGTCGGCGGCGGCGCGCTGGAACGTCGCCGAGGGCTTCCACGTCTCGCTCGGCCTCGACCGCGCGCAGCGCTCGCCCACCGCCGAGGAACTGTATTCGCAGGGCACGCACGTGGCCACCGGCAGCGTGGAGATCGGCGATGCGCAGCTCGACCGCGAAACCGCCGACCGCGCCGAGCTCGGCTTCCACTGGCACAGCGGGCCGTTCAAGCTCGGCGCGTCGATCTACCACGTGCGCTACAGCGACTTCATCTACCTGGCCGACACCGGCGTGGAGGAGCACGACGGCCCGCTGCGCGTGTGGACGCAGGGCGATGCCCGCTTCAACGGCGCCGAGGCGCAGATGGACTGGAACTTCGCCGACAACGACAGCGGCAGCTGGACCGTGCACGTATTCGGCGACATCGTGCGCGGCAAGCTCTCGGGCGGCGGCACGCGCACGCTCGAGGTGTCGGTGCCGCATGGCGACCACACCCACGACTACGGCATCGAGCTGGCGCGCAGCGGCAACCTGCCGCGGATGGCGCCGGCGCGCGTGGGCGGGGAACTGCGCTGGGAGCGCGGCCCGATACGCGCCTCGCTCGGCGCCGTGCGCTACGCCCAGGCCGATCGCGTCGCCGAGCACGAGGAAGAGACGCCCGGCTACACCCTGGTCGACGCGCACCTCGCCTGGCACCGGGACACCGCCGCCGGCAACGGCTGGGAGGTGTTCCTGGACGGCAGCAACCTGCTCGACAAGGAAGCGCGCGCGCATACCTCGTTCCTGAAAGACGTGGCGCCCCTGCCCGGGCGCGGCGTCAGCGGGGGCGTGCGCATCTTCTTCTAGTCGATCAACGGGCATTCCACGCCGCCCGGTGCGGGCGGCGTGGTTTCGCGACGCCGGGCCTACCTCCCCCAGCCCGGCGTGCATCACCACCACAGCCGATGCCGCTCGGGCATCGACTGGGCACGGAGCATCACCCGCGGCAGTTCCGGAACCGAATCTCTCGGCGGTTCCGGGACTGACCGCGGTTCTTGTTGACAAGATACGTGCATATACACTTATCATGCGGCACCCTTCCCCGGACCCAGGCGATGAGCGCTCCCGCCGCCAGCCATTGCACCTGCTTCCTGCTGCGGCGCACCGCGCGCCAGGTCTCGCAGTTCTACGATCGCGAGCTCGCTCCCCTGGGGCTGAGCCTGAACCAGTACTCGATCCTCAAGCGCGCCTCGCGCGCGCCGCGCGTGCTCGGCGAGTTCGCCGACGAGCTGGGCATGGACCGCACCACCCTCACCCGCAACCTGCGGCCGCTGTACGAGGCCGGCTGGCTGCGCGAGCGCCGCGCCGAGGACGACGGGCGCAAGCGCGTCATCGAGATCACGCCCGCCGGCCGCGCGCGCGTGGATGCGGCCCTGCCGCACTGGCGACGGGCGCAGAAGCGCGTGGAAACGCTGTACGGGCGCGCAGGCATCGAACGCCTGCACGGCGACCTGGACGCGCTGCGCGCGCGGCTGGCGGCGCTGGCGGAGCGCGAAGCATGAGCGGGCCCGCCGTCGCCGGCACGCGTGCCGCATCGAACGCGCAATGGGGCGTGCTGCTGGCCGCCAGCGCGATCCTGATGCTGACCATGGGCGCGCGCCAGACCACCGGACTGTTCGTCACCCCGATCCACCACAGCAGCGGTCTGGGCATCGCCACGATCAGCTTCGCGCTGGCGATCGGCCAGTTCGTCTGGGGCGCGGTGCAGCCGCTGTTCGGTGCCGTCGCCGACCGCCACGGCTCCGTGCGCGTGGTCTGGGCCGGCACGCTGCTGCTGGCGCTGGGCTTGGCGCTGACGCCGTTCCTGCAGTCGCAATGGGGACTGGTGCTCACCCTCGGCCTGCTCACGGCGGCGGGCGCGGGGGCCGGCAGTTTCTCGATCCTGATCGGCGCCACCGCCGCGCGCCTGGCGCCCGAGCGGCGCTCGTTCGCGGCCGGCCTGATCAATGCCGGCGGCTCGCTCGGGCAATTCGTGTTCGCGCCGCTGGTGCAGGCCGGCATCGCCGCCGCCGGATGGGCCACGACCATGTTCGGCCTGGCCGCCTCTTCCCTGCTCGCCCTGCCGCTGGCCTGGGCGCTGCGCCGCAAGCCGGCGCCCGCCGCCGCGCAGGCGCCGATCGACGCCGCGAACGGGCTGCCGCTGCGCGCGCAGCTGCGCGTGGCGTTGCGCGACCGCAGCTACTGGTGCCTCCACATCGGCTTCTTCACCTGCGGCGTGCACATCGCCTTCCTGGTCACGCACCTGCCGGGCGAGATCGCGCTGTGCGGGCTGCCGGCCAGCGTCTCGGCCTCGGCGATCGCGCTGATCGGCCTGTTCAACATCGCCGGCAGCCTGAGCATGGGCGTGCTCGGCCAGCGCTACCGGATGAAATGGCTGCTGGCGGCGATGTACGCCAGCCGCGCGGCGATGATCGCCTTGTATCTGGTCGCGCCGCCGACGCCGCTGACCTTCTACGTGTTCGCCGCCGCGCTCGGCTTCACCTGGCTGGCGACGGTGCCGCCCACCGCCGGGCTGGTCGGCAAGCTGTTCGGTGCGCGCCACCTGGGCACGCTGTTCGGACTCACGCTGTTCTCGCACCAGATCGGCGGTTTCTTCGGCGCCTGGCTCGGCGGGGTGGCGCTGGAAACCTTCGGCGACTACACCTGGATGTGGTACGCGGACATGGCGCTGGCGCTGCTGGCCGCGTTGGCCAACCTGCCGATTCGCGAGCAGTCGCCGCGCCTGCAGGCCGCGCCGGCCTGATGCGCCCGTCGCGGGGCGCGACGGTTGTAAGGAATCAGGCCGCGCAGCGCGCGCAGAGCCCGTGCACTTCCAGCGTCTGCGCCTGCGGGCGGAAACCGAGCGATTTCGCCCGCTCCTCCAGCTGCGCCACCACTTCCAGGTCCTCCAGTTCCACCGCCGAGTGGCAGTTGTCGCAGATCAGGAACGGCACCGAATGCTGCGCGGTGTTCGGATGATGGCAGGCGACGAAGGCGTTGACCGATTCGAGCTTGTGGATGAAGCCGTTGGCGAGCAGGAAATCCAGCGCCCGGTACACGGTGGGCGGCGCGGCCGCGCCGGCGCCCTCGCCGTCGAGGCTGTTGGCGCGGCTGATCTGTTCGAGCAGGTCGTAGGCCTTGATCGGCTGTCCGGCATCGGCCACCAGCCCCAGCACCCGCGCGCGGATCGGCGTCAGGCGCAGCCCGCGCTCGTGGCAGGCGCGCTCCACCGCCGCCACGAAGCCGTGGGCGTCGTGGACGTGGTGCCGGGGGTCTGTGCAGACGGACTTGACCATGTCCGGATGATGGCGGCGGCGGCGTCGGAACTCAAGTCGAGACCGCGCGCAAGGCCATGAAAACACGGCCGAAACGGCCGGGATCGCGACCGGCGCGATCCCGCGATCCGACGGACCCGCCCGCTCAATCGGCGGCGGCGGGAATCTTCCGCAGCGCGGCGTCGATGCGGCGCAGGGCTTCCTCCTGCCCCGCCAGATAAACGGTATGTGAAATATCCGGACTCACCTGCGTCCCGGTGATCGCCACGCGCAGCGGCTGCGCGATCTTGCCCATGCCGATGCCGAGCGCTTCGGCGCTCGCGTGCAGGGCCTGGCTCACCGTTTCGGCGCTCCACGCCGGCAGCGCCGCCAGGCGCGCGCGCGCGTCGGCCAGCGGCGCGGCGGCGGCGGGCACCAGATGCTTGGCGACCGCGGCGTCGTCGTAATGCGTGAGCGGGCCATACCAGACCGCGGCGCGCGCGGCCATGTCCTTGAGCGTCTGCACGCGGTCGCGCAGCGCCACCACGATGTCGGACGGCGCCGGTCCCCGGGCCAGGTCGTAGCCCGCCTCGCGCAGATGCCATTCCAGGTGCGGGGCGACATCGTTCGGGTCGTCGCTCTTCAGGTACTGCTGGTTGAGCCAGCCGAGCTTGGCCGGATCCAGGCGCGAGGCCTTGGCGTTGACGTCCTTCAGGTCGAACAGGCGCGTCATCTCCCCGATCGAGAAGATCTCCTGGTCGCCGTGCGACCAGCCCAGCCGCACCAGGTAGTTCAGCAGCGCGTGCGGCAGGTAGCCTTCGTCGCGATACTGCATCACGTCGGCGGCGCCGGTGCGCTTGGAGAGCTTGGCGCCTTCCGGGTCGAGGATCATCGGCAGGTGCGCGAAATGCGGCACCGGGGCGCCGAGCGCCTGGTAGATGTTGATCTGGCGCGGCGTGTTGTTGACGTGGTCGTCGCCGCGCACCACGTCGGTGATGCCCATGTCGAGATCGTCGACGACCACGGCGAAGTTGTAGGTCGGATAGCCGTCGGAACGGAAGATCACCAGGTCGTCGAGCTCGCCGTTGCTGATCTCGATGCGGCCCTTGACCTTGTCGTCCCAGGCGACGGCGCCGTCCAGCGGATTCCTGAAGCGGATCACGCGATTGGGATCGTCGCGATGCGCCTCGTCGAAGGCGCGGTCGGCGCGGTCGCGGTAGGCGCCGTTGTAGCGCGGCTTCTCGTTGCGCGCCATCGCCGCCTCGCGCATCGCCTCCAGCTCTTCCTTGGTCTCGTAGGCGTAATAGGCGTGTCCGGCCGCGACCAGCTGCTCGGCCACCTCGCGGTAGCGCTCCAGGCGCCGGGTCTGGTAGATCGGGCCCTCGTCGTAGTCCAGGCCCAGCCAGTCCATCGCCTGCAGGATGGCGTCGATCGCCGCCTGGGTGCTGCGCTCGCGATCGGTGTCCTCGATGCGCAGGATGAACTGCCCGCCGCGCCGGCGCGCTTCCAGCCAGCAGTACAGCGCGGTGCGCGCGCCGCCGATGTGCAGGTATCCGGTGGGGCTGGGGGCGAAGCGGGTACGGCAGGTCATGGGCGAGTCGGCGAGCGGCGGAATGGCAGGATTTTACCGGGCGTGGTTTTACCGGGGGAAGCCGCGTGCTCGAGCCCCGCGGGCCGCGACGCCGCCGAGCGCGAGGCCATGCGAGCGGACGGGCCGGCTCACGGAACCCGGATCGTGGCGCCGAGGACGGCGACGGAGACCTCGAACGGCCGTTCTGCCGGCCCATCCGGCCTGGATGCGGGCAAGGAATAGAATGGCTCCATGACCACGCTCTTCATCTCCGATCTGCATCTGGATCCGGCGCGCCCGGAGGTCACCCGCCTGTTCGGCGAATTCGTCGATCGGGAGGCGCCGGCAGCCGAGGCGCTGTACATCCTCGGCGACCTGTTCGAGGCCTGGGTGGGCGACGACGATCCTTCCGAGACCGGCGCCTTCGTGGCGCAGCGGCTCAAGGCCCTGCGCGATGGCGGCGTACCGGTGTTCTTCATGCACGGCAACCGCGATTTCCTGGTCGGCGAGGACTATGCGCGCCGCGCCGGCATGACCCTGCTCGCCGACCCGACCGTGGTGCAGCTGCAGGGCCGGCCGGTGCTGCTGATGCACGGCGACCTGCTGTGCACCGACGACACCGCCTACCAGCAGTTCCGCGCGATGACGCGCGCGCCGGCCTGGCAGCAGCAGTTCCTGGCGCAGCCGCTGGCCGCGCGCCTGGCCTTCGCGCAGCAGGCGCGCGCCGCCAGCCAGGCGCGCCAGGGCGAGCTGCGCGAGGCCGGCACCATGGAAACCATCACCGACGTCTCGCCGCAGACGGTGGCGGAGACGTTCGCGCGCTACGGCGTCGACACCATCATCCACGGCCACACGCACCGTCCCGCGATCCATCGCGACGGCGCGCAGACGCGCATCGTGCTCGGCGACTGGTACGAACAGGGATCGGTGCTGCGCGTGGGCGACGGCGGCATGGAGCTGGCGAGCCTGTAGGCCGAGGGGGCACGTCCGGAGCCCAAAACCTGCCGGTTTGAGGCTTTGGAAACAAAGGCACTGGATTCCTGCTTTCGCAGGAATGACGGAATGACGGGCGAGAGGCCCTGCGAGCTCTCGAGGATCGGCGCGGTTCAGGAGGCGATCTGCTGCAGCGCGCGCAGTTCCTCGTCGCTGAATCCCGCCGCGCTGCGCGCCTGCACGTTGAACGGCCCGTGCAGCACGGCGCGCGCGTACTCGGCGAGCAGTTCGCGGAACTTCGGTTCCGGCGCCACGCCCGCGCGCTCGCAATGCCAGCGGAACCAGCGGCTGCCCGCGGCGACGTGCGCGATCTCCTCGCGCAGGATCACCTCGAGGATGTCCGCGGTGGCATCGTCGCCCAGCGAACGCAGCTTCACGATCATGCCCGGGGTGACGTCGAGCCCGCGCGCCTCCAGCACGCGCGGCACCAGGGCCATGCGCGCCAGGCCGTCGTGGGCGGTCTTCTCGGCCATCTCCCACAGTCCGTTGTGCGCGTCGAAGTCGCCGTAGTCGTGGCCGAGCTGCTGCAGCCTCTCGCGCAGCAGCACGAAGTGCCGGGCCTCGTCGTTGGCCACGCCCACCCAGTCGGCGTAATAGCGCGCCGGCATGCCGCGGAAGCGGTACACCGCGTCCCAGGCCAGGTCGATGGCGTTGAACTCGATGTGGGCGATGGAATGCACGAAGGCCGCGCGCCCCTCGGGCGTGCCGAAGCCGCGCCTGGGCAGGTCGCGCGGATGCACCAGCAACGGCCGCGCCGGCCGCCCGGGCATGCGGATCGGATCGACGGGCGTCGCCGCGGCATCGGGTTGCAGTTCGCCGCGGCCGAACGCGGCGGCGGCGGCGAAGGTCATGGCGACCTTGTCGTCCGGGCCGGCCGCCGCCAGGCATTCACTCGCGGCGTGCTGGAGGCTCGCCATGTTCCGGCTCCGGCGGTTGCATCGATGCGGCCGCTGCGGCGTTCGCGCGTTCGAGGCGCCGGAGCATCTCGCGCCTGCAGGGATTGTCCTTCGCGAGAAACTCGCAGCGCATCCGGTTGGCGCAGACCGTTTCGAGCACCGCGGCCTGCCCAGCATGCGCGGGCCACGGCGTGACCGCCGCCTGCGCGCCCATGCCCCGCGAGACGGCATCGAACGTGTCGCCCGCGCCGGCCACCCGCATCCGCCGCGTCCTGCAGTCGGCGGCATAGGCCACATATGGGTGCGCGAGGGATTCCGCCGGCTGGACCGGCCGCGTCAGGTACACCTTGACGATGTCCGGTCCGATGCGCGCCGCCCCGAGCACCTCGGGACCGCCGGCCACGGTGCGGAAATGCTCGTCCAGATACCCGGCCATGGGGGTCTGCAACAGGATTTCATCGGCGGACTGGCCCTGCGCCACGCGCGGATCGTCGAGCCCGGCGACCGGCGATGCCTCGCCGCCGTCGCGGTGGCAGGCGGCCAGCGCCGCCATGAGCATCGGCACGGCGACCCATCTGCCGCCCGCGCGCCTCACGAAGCCAGGCGCCGCTTCTTCTTGGCCTCGTCGGAACGCAGCTGCTGCAGGCGCTCGAAATAGCCCGGCTCGATGCCGGTGACGTACTCGCCGCTGAAGCAGGAGCTGTCGAACACGCGGCCGACGAACTTCGGCCCGGCCACGGCCGCTTCGAGGTCGGCCAGGTCCTGGTAGATCAGCCAGTCGCAGCCGAGGAACTGCTGGATTTCCTGCTCGGTGCGGCCGTGCGCGATCAGCTCGTCCGACGAGGGCATGTCGATGCCGTAGATGTTCGGGTGGCGCACCGGCGGCGCGGCGGAGGCCAGGTAGACCTTGCGCGCGCCGGCGTCGCGCGCCATCTGCACGATCTGCTTGGAGGTGGTGCCGCGCACGATCGAGTCGTCCACCAGCAGCACCACGCGGTTCTTGAACTCCAGCGGGATCGGGTTGAGCTTGCGCTTGACCGATTTCGCGCGCTCGCCCTGCCCCGGCATGATGAAGGTGCGGCCGACGTAGCGGTTCTTGATGAAGCCCTCGCGGTATTTCACGTTGAGGACGTTGGCGATCTCCAGCGCGGAATCGCGCGAGGTGTCCGGGATCGGGATCACCACGTCGATGTCGTGGTCGGGGCGCTGGCGCAGAATCTTCTCGCCCAGGGTCACGCCCATGCGCATGCGCGCCTTGTGCACCGAGATCTCCTCGATCATCGAGTCCGGGCGGGCGAAGTACACGTACTCGAAGATGCACGGTGCGTGCTGCTGCGGCTGCGCGCACATGCGCGTGTGCAGCTCGCCGCGCGCGGTGACCACGATGCCCTCGCCCGGCTGCACGTCGCGCAGGCGCTCGAAGCCGAGGATGTCCAGCGCCACCGATTCGGAGGCGATGCAGTACTCGGTGCCGGCGTCGGTGCTGCGGCGGCCGAGCACCAGCGGACGGATGCCGTACGGGTCGCGGAACGCGACCAGGCCCAGGCCGAGCACGGTGGCGACCACGGCGTAGCCGCCCTTGGCGCGGCGGTTGACGCCCTCGATGGCCTTGAACGCCGCCTCCGGGGTCAGCGCCCGCTCGCGGTCGAGCTCGTGGGCGAACACGTTGAGCAGTACTTCCGAGTCGGACTCGGTGTTGATGTTGCGGCGGTCCTGCTCGAACACCTCGCGGCGCAGCGCGTCGGTATTGATCAGGTTGCCGTTGTGCGCCAGGGCGATGCCGTAGGGCGAATTGACGTAGAACGGCTGCGCCTCGTCGCTGCCCTCGCTGCCGGCGGTGGGATAGCGGCAATGGCCGATGCCCACGCGCCCTTCCAGCAGCCGCATCGCCTTGGCGTCGAAGACGTCGCGCACCAGGCCGTTGCCCTTGTGCACGCGCAGCTGCGCGCCGTTGGCGGTGGCGATGCCCGCCGCGTCCTGCCCGCGATGCTGGAGCACGGTCAGCCCGTCATACAACGCTGCCGCGACTTCGGTGGTTCCGACGATGCCGACGATGCCGCACATAACTCGATCTGCCTGGAATGGAACATGTGGGATGGAGCGCGGAAGAAGCTGGCGCGCGATCCGTGCGCCTGGCGCGCCGCCAGGGGCGGTTCGCCAGCGCGGCCGGAAACGGCCGCGTCGGGCACCGGGCGCATCGGCGTCCGGGGTTCGGGACGAGCCGGGCCTGCGCCGGGCTCGCGGCTCGGGCGGCGCGGGCGATCCGCGCCTGCCGCGTGCCTATTATGGATGCGGGCGGACCATCCCGTCCGTGCCGGTCTTGGCCTTGATCTGCGCCTTGAGGCGATCGGCGTCGGCGCGGCTGACCACCGGGCCGGCCAGCACGCGGGTCAGCGAGCCCTTGTCGGTCTTGACCGTCTGCACGAAGGCGCTGAAGCCGGCGGCGCGCAGTTCGTCGCGCTTCTTGTTGGCCTGGTCGGCGCTGCTGAAGGCGCCCAATTGCACGGCGAAGCCCACCGACGCGGCGCCCGAGGGCTTGGGCGCGGGCGCGGGCTTGGCCGGCTCCGGCTTGGCGGTCGCAACCGGCTTGCTCGGCTCCGGCGGCAACGGCTGCGGCTTGGCCGGCTCGGGGGCGGGTTTGGCGGGCGCCGGTTTGGAAGCGCTCGCCGTGGCGGCGGGCGTGGCCGCGTCGGCGGCATCGAGCGCCACCACGCGCGAGGTGGACTGGTTGCCGACCTCGTTGGCGCGCAGGCGCACGGTTTCGGCGTCGGCGCGGCTGGCGTACGGCCCCACGCGCACGCGCCAGACGGTCTTGCCGTTCAGGCTGGTGCTCTCGCGGTAGGCCGGCAATTGCGCGCCGCGCAGGCGCGAGACCACGGTGTCGGCGCTGACGCTGCTGGCGTAGGCGCCGAAGTGCACCGCGTAGTCGCCGCCGGCCGCGCTGGGCGGCAGCATCGGTTCGGGCCCGGCCAGGTCGGCGGCGTCGGGCGAAGGCCCGGGCTGTCCCGTGGCACCGGGCGCGGTGGTATCGACGGTCGGCAGCGCATCGCCGGAGGCCGGCGGCGCCGGCATGCCGGTGGCGCCGTTGGCCGGAGCGTCGGCCGGGGCCACCAGCGGCAGATCGCGGGTCTGCATGTCGCCCTGCGGCGCTTCCGGAGTCTTGAGCGGAACGTCGGAGACCCCGCTGTCGGGCGCCGGACCCTTCACCAGCATCGGCAGGAAGATCACCGCCAGGGCGACCAGCACGGCCGCGCCGATCAGGCGCTGTTTGAGTTGGGATTCCATCGAGACTCGCGAAAGCGGACGGGCCCGCAAATTATACCCGCGCGCTGTGACGGAGGCCCGCACGCGGCCCGTTGCGCGAGGCCGGCGGCATCGCGCGTACAGACGCCGTACATGCCGGCGACGCCGTGCGCGCGACGTCGCGCGCCACCGAAGCTAGGGTGTTCCCCAGTACCGGCCGTCACGTGCCCTCCCTAGACTTGCCGGTACCGGAACCGGTCGCCGTAAGGGACAGCCATGGTCGTGCGCGTCGATGATCGAACCCCCTATCTTCCGCCGCCTCCACCGCCCCCGCCGCCGACGCCACCGGCGCTGAAGCGGGCCGACCCCGCCGCCGCCGACGCGGCCATCCGCGCGATGACCCCCGCCCAGGAGGCGCAGCTGGCCACGGACGTGGACGCGCTGTCCATCGGCGAGCGCACCGATCTGGTCAACGAGCTCGCCGGCAAGCTGGAGGCGCCGCAGCTGGCCCGGATCGAGGGCGTGTTCGGCAAGGATGGCGTCGCCCATGCGGTGGAGACGCACAGCCCGCGCACGGTGCGCGAGGATTACGCGGCGCTGTCGGCCGGCAAGCCCGCAGGCGCCGGGCCGCATCGCTTCGAGGACGACGACGCGCCCCAGTTGCTGGGCCTGACCGGCGGCGCGCCGCTGTCGCCGGCCGCGCAGGCGAACGGCACCACCCAGACCACCGAACACATCGGCGAGAACACCGTCACCTGGACCAACGACAGCCAGGGCCGCCCGATCCGCGCCGAAGCCGACCTGACCGAGGTCTTCACCGGCATCGACCGCAGTTCGGCCGAGACCCGCGCCCAGCGCGAGGCCGCCGACCGCGGCGTCGAAGGCGACCAGGGCGGGCATCTGATCGGCCATCGCTTCGTCAAGGACCAGGGGCTGAAGAACCTGTTCCCGCAGAACGGCAACTTCAACGTCGGCGCCTACAAGAAGCTCGAGAACGAATGGGCCGACTGGATCGACAGCGGCAAGGACGTGCACATCACGGTGGAGCTGACGCCCGCCGAGGCCGACCGTCCGGAGCAAGTGCACGTGTCCTACGAGGTCACCGATCCGACCGACGGCAGCGTCGTGTACGATCAGCGCGTCACCTTCCGCAACGAGGCCGGTCAGACCTTCGACCGCGTGCCGCGCCAGGACATGTGACCGCCGCATGACCGTACGCGAGGTGCCGCAACGTGGATAAGGACGCACTGATCGTCGAGATCGGCCGCCTGATCGTCTCCGACCCCAAGGTCGCGTCCAAGCCGTGGGACAAGTACGCGCTGGTGGCGTGGTACGGCGACGGCGTGTCCAAGCTCAACGGCTTCCGCTACCTCGGCGAGGATGCCGCACAGCCGGCCACCCCGGCGGGGCTGGAGCTGGAAGGCCGCCTCGATGCGCTGCGCGAGGCCACCCGCCTCGACGGCCAGGCGCCGTGGCGCGCCTGCGTGGTCAAGCTCGACCGCGGCACCGGCAAGGCGGTGGTGGATTTCGAGTACGACGACCCCGAGCGCTGGCACGTCACGCCGTCGACGGCGGCGGAGATCGCGCGGCGCGCGCGTCCCTGACCGCCGCGCGCGGCCGGCACCGGGATCGTCGGTGCCGTCAGCCCAGGATGGCGAGTGCGGCCGCCGCGGTGTGGAACGAACCGAACACCAGTATGCGATCGCCCTCGCGCGCCTGCGCGCGCGCGGACGCCAGCGCGCCGGCGACCTCGGCATGGCGCTC
Organism: Luteimonas aquatica; assembly: GCF_022662575.1. Taxonomy (GTDB): domain Bacteria; phylum Pseudomonadota; class Gammaproteobacteria; order Xanthomonadales; family Xanthomonadaceae; genus Luteimonas; species Luteimonas aquatica. The sequence goes on from NZ_JALBFU010000001.1 coordinate 1,257,227, forward strand.
GGCCGCGGCCGCAGGGCCGCCGGCCAGCCGCTGCGCGAACGCGTCGACGTCGAGCCCGCGCGGCCCGGCATCGCGGAGCCCGGCGACGTACCAGCCCTGCACCTCCCCGCCCAGCGCATCGACCACGCCAGCCGCATCCTTGTCCGCCAGCGCGGCGTAGACGGCGAACGTGCGGCCGGCGGCCGGCGCCGCGCGCAGCCAGGCGGCCAGTTCGCGCGCGGCCTGCGGGTTGTGGCCGACGTCGACCACGATCTCGACGCCGTCGCGGACGAAGGCCTGCAGACGCCCCGGCACGCGCGCCTGCGCGACGCCGCGCGCAAGCGCGGCCTCGGCGATGTCGTCCGCCGGATCGGCGAGCTCGAGCGCGCGCAGCGCGGCGATCGCGGTGGCGGCGTTGCGCAGCTGCACGGGGGCGACCAATGCGGGCATCGGCAGCACGGCCTCGAACCCCACCTCGCGCCAGCGCCACGTCGCGGCGTCGATGCGCTCGAAGAAGAAATCGTTGTTGGCGCGCCAGGTCGAGGCGCCGATGGCGTAGGCGTGGCCGAGCACGCTCGAGGGCGGATCGTCCTCGCCCAGCACCAGCGGTTTCCAGGCGCGGGCGATGCCCGCCTTCTCGAAGCCGATCGCCTCGCGGTCCTCGCCGAGGTAGTCCTGGTGGTCGAGATCGACCGTGGTGATCACCGAGACGTCGGCGTCGACCAGGTTGACCGCGTCCAGGCGGCCGCCGAGGCCGACCTCGAGGATCGCCAGGTCGAGTCCGGCGCGCTCGAACAGCCGGAACGCGGCCAGCGTGCCGTACTCGAAATACGTCAGCGGCGTGGTCCCGCGTGCGGCCTCCACCGCCTCGAAGGCGGCGACCAGCGCGTCGTCGTCGGCATCGCGCCCGTCGATGCGCACGCGCTCGTTGTAGCGCAGCAGGTGCGGCGAGGTGTAGGCGCCGGTCTTCCAGCCGGCCGCGCGCGCGATCGCCTCGGCGAAAGCCACCGTCGATCCCTTGCCGTTGGTGCCGCCGACTACGATCACGCGCTTGCCGGGCCTGCCCAGCCCCAGGCGTCCGGCGACCTCGCGCACGCGCTCCAGCCCCATGTCGATGGTCTTGGGGTGCTGGCGCTCGATGTAGGCCAGCCAGTCGCCCAGCGATTGCATGGTTGCGCCGCCCCCTAGAGTGCGCGGTGCACCGCTTCGCCGAAGAACGGCGTGTGATGGGCGCAGTCGTTCAGGCGCACCACGTCGAGGTGGTCGACGTCGTCGCCCTCGAGCAGGTTCAGCGTGGTCGGCGCCTGGCGGAACGTCCACAGCCGCGAGAACGGGATGCCCAGCACCCGGCACAGCAGCACCCGGTTGACGGCATCGTGCGCCACCACCAGCAGCGTGTCGGCCGGACGCAGGCCCTCGCAGGCGCGCGCCAGCGCCGGCCAGGCGCGATCGAAGACCTGCTGCAGGGACTCGCCCTCCGGCATCTGCACGCTGTCGGGCGCGTCGCGCCAGGCCTGCAGGCGCTGCGGGTCGCGCTCGCGGATCTCGCTGGCCAGCAGGCCCTCCCAGGTGCCGTGCGCGATCTCCATCAGCCCGGGATCGAGCGTCAGCGCCTGCGCTCTCGATGCGCCCAGCGCCAGCTCCGCGGTGCGCCGCGCGCGCGCCAGCGGCGAGGCCACCGCGCGATCGATGCGCACCTCGCCCAGGCGCTCGCCCAGCGCCGCGGCCTGGGCCTCGCCGATCGCCGACAGCGCGATGTCCTCCTGGCCCTGATAGCGGCCCTCGGCGTTCCAGGGCGTTTCACCGTGGCGGGCGAGCAGGATCTTCATGCGGCGTCGGGACGAGTGCGATGGGGGCGCGGCAGGGTATCAGACTCACCGCCCCATTGATGCACTGCGCCATGCATCCGGAGCGCCATGGGGCCAGCCTCACCGGGTCGGCGATTGGCCGACGCGATCCAAGGAGTCGATCGATGAACAGAAAGACATTGTGGCTGGCATTGGCGCTGGCCGTGGCCAGCAGCGCCGCCGTGGCCGGCAAGGGTTCGAACCTGCCGGCGCCCGGCGAAGTCCGCACCTATTTCCAGGACGGGGTGGAAGTGGGCCGCGCGGTCCACAATCCGTGCACCGGCGAGATCTCCATCGTCGGCCTCGTCACCGACGATTACATCGGATCGTTCACCGTCAGCTGCTGACGGTCGTCCGCAACGCGCGCCACGGCACCGCCGGCCGGCTCGACCGCATCGGCCGCATCGGCCGCTCGAACGGCGCGCGCATCCGCAGGCCGGGCCGGTCTCCGGTCCGGCTTGCGCTTCTCCGGCCTGCGCTTCGAGCGGGCCGCGTCCCGGCAGGCGATGTCGCGCTTCTCGATTTTCGTTTCGCACGCAACTTCTTCTCCTCGACATCGGCAGCGACGCGCACGGTTTCCTGACGCACTTCACATTTGCTGCAGCGCATCGTGCAAATGCCGTGGTGCCGCGCGAATCTCCATGGTTCGTTTCATGGGGGGATCGGCACGGACGCGACGAGTTCAATCCATTCAATCGAGGAAACTCTGATGCGAAAGAGATCGATGGGCCTGGGCCTGGGGGCCTTGCTGGTGACCACCGCCGCCCTCGCCGTGCCTCCCGGCCCGGACGAGATCGGCGAGTTCTATTTCTACTACGACCAGAGCGGCAGCGTCGTAGGCAACGCCTGGATGGACTGCGACGGCAAGCTCTACGAAGAAGGCGTCCGTACCGACAAATTCGACGTCGGGCATACCACCTGTCCGCAACACTGATCCGGCCGGATGCGGCCTTCCCGCGACCGGCACCGCCGGCCGCCCGCATCCGCGCGTCCAACAGGAGCAACGACATGAGAAAAGCGCTCATTCACCTGGGCCTGGCGACGGCGCTCGCCATCGGCAGCACGGCCGCCGCCGCGCCGGACGTCGGCCGCGGCGAATTCGTCCACTACCTCGACGAGAACGGCACCGTGGTCGGCTACTACGCCGTCCATTGCGACGGCAGCGTCGAAAGCTGGGGCAAGCCCACGCGCAATCGCGCGACCGGCGTTTTCATCTGCGATCCCGACGTCTGATGCCGTCCGCATAGCATCCGACCCGCGACCGATCATCCCGCACCACAAAAAGAGAGGAGTTACCCATGCGCAAGAAACTCGTCGCCGCCCTTGGCCTGGCCGCCGTGCTGGCCGCCGGCTACGCCCTCGCCCGCCCCAACAACGGCGACATGGGCGTGTACCTGGACGACCAGGGCAATGTCGTCGGCACCTGGATCGTGAGCTGCGAAGGCGTCTTCAGCTACAGCGGCACGCGCACCTCGAATTCGATCACCAACGGCCACCTGTTCTGCAATCCGCGTTGAGCCATCGAAGGAGAGATCGACCATGCGTATCCGACTGACGCTCGCACTTGCCTTGACGACCGCGCTGGGCGCAACCGCCGCCTGGGCCGTGCTTTATCCCACCCAGCCCGGCGACTACGTCTATTACCGGGACGCCGACAACCAGGTCGTCGGGCAGGCCTGGATTCCCTGCTATTCCAGCGAGGTTCGGGAATGGGGCGAACGCACCGCCAACGCCGTCAAGACGCACATGAACTGTCCGCCGCCGGTGGAATGACGCGCAGGCGCATCGTCGGAAAGGCAATCCCGGCGACTGCGCCCACGAAAGCGAAAACGGCGGCAGGATCCCCTGCCGCCGTTTCCAACCGGTCGATGATGCCGCTTGGCGGCGAAGCCTATCGCCGCTTCTTCTTGTTCTTGCCCACGGGCGCCTGGCGCGGCGCCAGGTTCATCTCCTGCAGCAGCTGCGGCGCCGGATAGGCCTCCTGCAGGATCCAGCGCACGTAGCGCCCGTCGACCGAGATCATCCGCGTCATGGCCGGATCGAACACCCAGTTCGAGACCACGGCCTCCCAGTTCATGTCGAAGGCCAGGCCGACCAGGCGGCCCTGCGCGTCGAGCACGGGCGAACCGGAATTGCCGCCGGTGATGTCCAGGTCGGAGAGGAAATTGACCGGCACGGTGCCGAGCTTCGGGTCGGCCAGTCCGCCGTAGCGCTTGGCGGCGATGGCGTCCAGCAGCGGCTTGGGCGCGTCGAAGGGCTCCTTGCCCGTGCTCTTGGCGGCCACCTGTTCGAGCGTGGTGAACGGCAACTGCGCCGCGCCGCTGAGCTTGGTGTACGGCTTGACGTTGCCGAAGGTGATGCGCAGCGAGGAATTGGCGTCCGGGTACACCGCCTCGCCCTTGCCCTTGCGGTAGTCGGCGACCGCCTGCAGGTACAGCGGGCGCGCGAGCAGGTTCTCGCCCTCGCGGGTCTTGCGCGCGCGCTCCTGCTCGAGCAGGGCCGGCATCAGCGCCACCGCGTACTGGATCGCCGGGTCCTTGCTGCTTTCGAACGCCTTGCTGTCGGCCGTGAACCACTTGCCGCGCTCGGCGGCGTCGCCCAGCCTGGTCTTGGCCAGCCTGGCGACGGCGCGCGAGACGGCCTTCTCGCTATCGCCGCCCAGCCAGCGGTCCAGCGCCGCCAGACGCTGCTGCTTGGGCAGATCGACGTACTGGGTGAGCCAGTAGCGCTGCAGGACGCCGTCCATGCTCGGCACGTAGCGCCGGTCCATCTGCTTCAGCGCGCCCTCGATGGTGGGCAGGTCGCGCTCCTGGTAGCCGACTTCGCGCTCGGCGTCGGGCTTGGCGCGCTCCAGGCTCAGCCGGTACAGCGTGATCGCCGTGCCGATGGCGCCGGTGCCGTTGAACTGGCCGACCAGGAAGTCGCGATCGCGCGTCTGCCTGGTTTCGTTGGAGAGCGCCACCAGCTTCTCGTGCGCCTGCAGGGCGGCCTGCCCCGACTCGCCGCGACCGCGCAGCCATTCCAGCACGGCGCTCTCCTCGGCGCGCTTGCGCGCAGGCGCGTCGATGCGCTTGAAGCCGTCGATCTGGCCGTCGTAGTTCTTCGAGACGTTTTCCCAGTTGCGCACGGTATTGGCGTACTTCACCGCGATGTCGGGCGTCTTGGCGCCCTCGGCCTGGACCAGGGCGATCACCTGCTTGTAATGGCGCGAGATCGTCGGGTAGGACCAGTCGGCGGCGTTCTCGAATTCCTGCGCCAGCGCGTAGCGGTTGGTGAAGCCCGGGTATCCGGCCACCATGACGAAATCGCCGGCCGCGAGCGGCTTGTCGGCGAACTTCAGCCAATGCTTGGGCTGGTAGGGCACGTTGTCGGCGGCATAGGCGGCCGGTTTGCCGTCCTTGCCGACATAGGCGCGATAGATGGAGAAGTCGCCGGTGTGGCGCGGCCACATCCAGTTGTCGACCTCGCCGCCGAAGTTGCCGATGCTGCCGGGCGGCGCGTACACCAGGCGCACGTCGCGGATCTCCAGGCTCTTGAACAGGCGGTAGGCGTTGCCGCCGGAGAAGCTGTAAAGCTCGCAGCGGTAGCCGCCGCCCTGTTCGCACGCGGCCACCATCTGCTTCTCGGCCTTGTCGAGCGCCTCGGTCCGCGCCAGCGCGTCCGGCGCCGCGGCGACCGCCGCCCTGATCCGGTCGGTGACGTCCTCGATCGAGTCGAGCACGTGGATGCGGGCATTGGGACCGGCGCTGAGCTCGTCGTTGCGGCCCGCGGCATTGAAGCCGCTCGCGATGAGGTTCTTTTCCGGCGTCGAATTGAGCTGGATCGCGCCGTACGCGCAGTGATGGTTGGTGATCACCAGTCCCTGCGGCGACACGAAGCTGGCCGTGCACCCGCCCAGCGACACCACCGCGCCCACCGGATCGCCGGTCAGGTCGGCGAGCTGCCTGGGATCGAGCTTCAGCCCGGCCTGCTGCAGCGCCGGCGCGATCTCGGGCAATTGCTGCGGCACCCACATGCCTTCGTTGGCGCTCGCCGCCGTGGACAGCAGCAGCGCGCTGGTGATGCCGAGGGGCAACATACGCATATGCACGGTGATTCCTCATGACCAAAAACCGGACCATAGGCATAGCGGCAGGCCCCAGGCAACTGCCGGCGGTCATGAACGGCGGCGCGCCGCGCGCGGCGGCGGCCCGCGGGCGCGGGGGTACAATGGCGCCCTCTTTCCGACCTCCCCACTCCGGCACGCCATGTCGCAAACGTCCCTGCAATCCACGCCCGCGCAGCTCCCCTCCAGCATGAAGGCGCTGGTCAAGCGCGAAGCCGCCAAGGGCATCTGGATGGAGGAGGTGCCGGTGCCCACGCCCGGCCCCAACGAAGTGCTGATCCGGCTGGAGAAGACCGCGATCTGCGGCACCGACCTGCACATCTACCTGTGGGACGAATGGAGCCAGCGCACCATCAAGCCCGGCCTGGTGATCGGCCACGAGTTCGTCGGCCGCGTCGTGCAGATCGGTCCCGGCGTGAGCGGCTATACCGTCGGCCAGCGCGTGTCCGCCGAGGGCCACATCGTCTGCGGCCATTGCCGCAACTGCCGCGCCGGCAAGCAGCACCTGTGCCCGAACACCGTCGGCATCGGCGTCACCCGCAACGGCGCCTTCGCCGAGTACCTGGTGATGCCGGCCAGCAACCTGTGGCCGATCCCCGACCAGATCCCGTCCGAGCTGGCCGCCTTCTTCGATCCCTACGGCAACGCCGCGCACTGCGCCCTGGAATTCGACGTGGTCGGCGAGGACGTGCTGATCACCGGCGCCGGCCCGATCGGGGTGATGGCCGCCGGCATCTGCAAGTACATCGGCGCGCGCAACGTGGTGGTGACCGACGTCAACGACTACCGCCTCAAGCTCGCCGCCGACATGGGCGCCACGCGCGTGGTCAACGTCTCCAACCAGTCGCTGAAGGACGTGATGAGCGACCTGCACATGGAAGGCTTCGATGTCGGCCTGGAGATGAGCGGCAACCCGCGCGCCTTCGGCGACATGCTCGACTGCATGTACCACGGCGGCAAGATCGCCCTGCTCGGCATCCTGCCCAAGGGCGCCGGCGTGGACTGGGACAAGATCATCTTCAAGGGCCTGACCCTGCACGGCATCTACGGGCGCCGCATGTACGAGACCTGGTACAAGATGACCCAGCTGGTGCTTTCCGGCTTCCCGCTCGGCAAGGTGCTCACGCATCAGCTGCCGGTGGACGAATTCCAGAAGGGCTTCGACCTGATGGAATCGGGCAAGGCCGGCAAGGTGGTCCTGAGCTGGAACTGACGGAGGATCGGCGATGGCCGCGCCCGACGCCCGGCTGGACGAGGACCTCGACGGCATGACGCGCGAGCAGCTTGCCGCCGAGGTGCGCAGGCTGCGCCAGGGCATCCGCACCCATCGCGACAGCACCGGCCACGACCTGTGCTGGCACCATCCCGACCTGTGGTCCCTGCTCCCGGACCGGACCGATCCGGCACCCGCCGTCCCCGCCTGGCCCGAGTTCCTGCGCGGCTGCATCCGCTACCGCCAGTCGCTCGACCGGCAATTGCCCGATGCGCCGCGCAGCGACGAGGCCTACGGCGGGGAAAAACCCCGCTAGACGCTTCACGGGCGGCCGCACGCTCCGCACCGACTTCCTCCCGACATCCAGACGAGCCTTCCATGTCCCTGACGCAACGCTACGCCGACACCCTCGAGGAAATCCGCGACCAGGGGCTGTTCAAGTCCGAGCGCATCATCACCAGCCCGCAGTCGGCGCAGATCACCCTCGCCGACGGCCGTACCGTGCTGAATTTCTGCGCCAACAACTACCTGGGCCTGGCCGACCATCCCGACGTGATCCAGGCGGCCAAGGACGCGCTGGACACGCACGGCTTCGGCATGGCCTCGGTGCGCTTCATCTGCGGCACCCAGGATCTGCACAAGCAGTTGGAGAAGACCATCGCCGACTTCTTCGGCACCGAGGACACCATCCTCTACGCCGCCTGCTTCGACGCCAACGGCGGCCTGTACGAGCCGCTGCTGGGCGAGGAGGACGCGATCATCTCCGACGCCCTCAACCACGCCTCGATCATCGACGGCGTGCGCCTGTGCAAGGCCAAGCGCTTCCGCTACGCCAACTGCGACATGGCGGACCTGGAAGCGCAGCTGCAGGCGGCCGACGCGGCCGGCGCGCGCACCAAGCTGATCTCCACCGACGGCGTGTTCTCGATGGACGGCTTCATCGCCCCGCTCGACGAGATCACCGCGCTGGCGAAGAAATACGGCGCCCTGGTGCACATCGACGAATGCCACGCCACCGGCTTCCTCGGCAGCACCGGCCGCGGCTCGGCCGAGGTGAAGGGCGTGCTGGACCGCATCGACATCTTCACCGGCACCCTCGGCAAGGCCATGGGCGGCGCCCTGGGCGGCTTCACCACGGCGAAGAAGGAAGTGGTCGAGCTGCTGCGCCAGCGCTCGCGCCCCTACCTGTTCTCCAATTCGCTGCCGCCGCACGTGGTCGCGGCCGGCATCAAGGCCTTCGAGATGCTCGAGGCCGCCGGCGACCTGCGCGTGCGCCTGGCCGAGAACACCGCCTATTTCCGCGAGAAGATGGCCGCGGCCGGCTTCGACCTCAAGCCCGGCACGCATCCGATCAGCCCGGTGATGCTCTACGACGCGCCGCTGGCGCAGAAGTTCGCCGCGCGCCTGCTGGAAGAAGGCATCTACGCCATCGGCTTCTTCTTCCCGGTCGTGCCCAAGGGCCAGGCCCGCATCCGCACGCAGATGAGCGCCGCCCACACCCGCGAGCACCTGGACCGCGCCATCGACGCCTTCGTCCGCATCGGCCGCGAGCTCGGCGTGCTGAAGGGCTGATCGGTCGTGCGATACCGGCGGCCGGACATTCCGGCCGCCTCACCCGCGCCCCGACAGCGCCGCGATCTCCTCCGCCTCGAGTTCGCGCCAGGCGCCCTTGGCCAGCGCGCCCAAGGCAATTCCCCCGATCGCCACGCGCACCAGGCGCAGCACCGCGAGGTCGGCCGCCTCGAGCATGCGCCGGATCTGCCGGTTGCGCCCCTCCTCCAGCACGATCTCCAGCCAGGCGTGCCGGTCGCCCTGGCGCAGCAGCGTCGCCGAACGCGCGCGCAGGCGTTCGCCGCCGGCGTCGATACCGTCCGTCAGCGCCGACAGCAGCGCCGGCCCCGGGATCGCATCGACCTGGACGTGATAGGTCTTCTCCGGCCCGGTGTCGGGATCGGTGATGCACGCGGCCCAGGCCGGGTCGTTGCTGAACAGCAGCAGGCCTTCGCTGGCCTTGTCCAGGCGCCCCACCGGCGCGATCCACCCCAGCCCGGCGCCGTCGAAGCAGCGGTAGACGGTCGCGCGGCCGCGCTCGTCGGCGGCCGTGGTGACCAGGCCGCGCGGCTTGTTGAGCATCAGGTAGCGCCGCGCGGGCGCCGCCAGGGATTGCCCGTCGACCAGGATCGCCGCGGCATCCAGCGCGGTCGGATGCTCGGGATCGCGAACCACCCGTCCATCGAGCATGACCCGCCCGGCGCGAATCCAGGCGGCGGCCTCGGTGCGCGAGCAGACGCCGCGCTTGGAAAGCACGCGCGCCAGCCCGTGACGGGGCGTGGCGGGCGTTCTACGGAGTGCACACATGGGCCGCTAGCTTGCAGGGCGCGACGGCCGGCGGCCAGCCTCGAAGCGGCACGCGGTCCCGCGACGCGGGTGAAGGCGCGGTTCCGGGCGATGCCCGGCCACGGGGCATGACGAAACGATGCGTTGAATACGATCCGCTGAAGAACGACCGCTCAGCAACGTCCAGCCGGAAGCGGCGCCGTCAGGCCACCCGCTCCCGGATCAGGGCTTCTTCGTTTCCTCGGCAGGCGCCGGCGCCGGTGCAGGCTGTGCAGGCGCGGCGGCCGGGGCGCCGTTGCCCTTCGCCACGCGCACGCCGCGCGCCTTCATCCAGGCGTCGAACTCCTCGGCGGTCATGCGCTTGCCGTTCTGGCTCATGTCGAAGCGCCAGGGCGTGTTGTCGAACTCGGTCTGCGGCTTGTAGGCCGCCGGGTCGTTGGGGTTGATCGCGCTCGGCGCGGGGATGGCCTTGGCGACGTTGGCACAGCCCTCGATGCGCAGGCGCAGCAGCACCTGGTCCAGCGACTGCGATTCGTCGTAGGCCGCCGACAGCACGCTGCCGGCGCCGCCGATGCGGTACGAAGGGGTGGCCAGTTCCGTGGAGATCGGCGACAGCACGGTCGGCTGCAGCGGCGCGGCCCTGGGCACGCCCACGTTCGAGCAATCGATCGCCTGCGCGAGACCGGGAACGGCGAAACAACACAGAACCAACAACGTCTTGCGCATGGCGACCCCTCGCGAATGGTCCGGGGAGTGTAGGCGCGGGCGAAGCATGCGGCAACCCTTGCGCACCCTTGTTGATGTTTTACATGAGGTTTCGCGCACCAAACCCGGACGACCAACAAAAAAGAAGCCCGGCGCGAGGCCGGGCTTCTTCGTATCGCTTCTTCCTGGGCGTCCGGCCGGAGCCGGACGCTTGCGGAAGCGTCCTGACGCTTAGTTCTGGACGTTCAGCTCGGTGCGACGGTTCTTCGCACGACCTTCCGGATTGTCCGAACCATCCGGGTTGGTGTTCGGAGCGATCGGGCGGGTCTCGCCGTAGCCGACCGGGCCAACCAGGCGACCGGCGTCGACGCCGTTGCTGGTCAGGTAGTCGTACACGGCCTTGGCGCGACGCTCGGAGAGCTTCTGGTTGTAGGCGTCGGTACCCTTCGAGTCGGTGTGACCGGCGACCTCGACCTTCAGATCCGGATAGCGCTTCAGGATCTCGACGGCCTCGTTGAGGATCGAGACGGCGTCCGGACGCAGGGTCGACTTGTCGAAGTCGAAGTTCACGCCCTTCAGGTCGATCGAGACCGGCACCGGGCAGCCGTCCGGACCGATGGTCTGGCCAGCCTGCGAACCGGGGCACTTGTCGTCGCAGTTGTTGACGCCGTCGCCGTCGTCGTCCTTGTCGGCGCAGTTGTCGGCGACCGGCGGCGGAGCAACGGGGGCAGTCGGGGCCGGACCCAGCGGGATCACGACGCCAACCGAGGCGAGGATGTCACCGAACCAGTCTTCCTGCGGAGCGTTGAAGCTCTGGTCGTCGAAGTCGGCACGGTAGGCCACTTCGGCGCGCACGGCGACGCGCTTGGTGAAGGTGGTCTGCAGACCCACGCCCACCTTGGCGGCGAGGTTGTTGTCGCGGCGCTGGCCGGGGGAGTTCGGGTCCGGCGTGGTGTCGAACTCTTCTTCCACGCGCTGCATGCCCAGACCGAACAGCAGGTAGGGGTTCCAGCCGCGGCCTTCCTTGATGAAGTGGTAGCGGGCGTCGAACGAGATGCCGTACTGGCTCCAGTTCAGGTCTTCGCCGTAGCCGACCTTGCTGGAGTCGAAGTTCGGGTTCTGATAGTTCAGCTCGCCGTCAAGCGACCAGTTCGGGCTGATGAACTTGCCGAGGCCGATGGTGCCGAACGGGGCATCGTCGGTCTTGCGATCGTTGTCCTGGAAGTTGTAGCCGACGCTACCGGTCAGGTACCAGCGGTCGTCGAACTCCTGCGCGCTGGCCGCCTGGGCCACGCCCAGACCACACAGCAGTGCGGCACAAAGGAGTTTCTTGTTCATTGGGTTCAGCTCCTAGATCAAGGGGAAAAAAGCGGTGTAGCAGTTTCTACTTCTTAGATTGAGACAGCTGGTCTGCCTGCCCTCGCCGCGCAGACTATTGCCTGCCGTGTGAAGGCGTTGTTAACGCTACCATAACAGTTAGGGGAAGCCAAGCCGAAAAGGCATCCCCCAGCTGAAGCTCGGTTCAACATTATTGTTGATATAGCTGAATGAAATCGGAAAGCGGGAGCGCGTCCAGGGCCGCCGGATCGGCCGCCAGCGCCATCAGGCGGTCGACCTGGCCGGCCGGCAGGTGCGCCCGCAGCGCCGCCTCGCACTTGGCCAGCAGCACCGGGATGCCCTCCCCGCGGCGCTTGCGGTGGCCGATCGGGTAGTCGATGGACACCTTCTCCGTGCTGCTGCCGTCCTTGAAGAAAACCTGCACCGAGTTGCCGATGTAGCGCTTGTCGGGGTCGAAGTAGTCCTTGGTGAACTGTGGGTTCTCCTGGACGGTCATCTTCTCGCGCAGGGCGTCGATGCGCGGATCGGCGGCCACGTCGTCGTTGTAGTCGGCCGCGGTGAGGCGGCCGAAGATCAGCGGCACGGCGACCATGTACTGGATGCAGTGGTCGCGGTCGGCGTAGTTGGCCAGGGGGCCGGTCTTGTCGATGATGCGCACGCCCGCTTCCTGGGTCTCGATCACGATCTTCTCGATCTCGCCGATACGGTCCTTGACCTGGCCGTGCAGCTGCATGGCGCATTCCACGGCCGTCTGGGCGTGGAACTCGGCCGGGAAGCTGATCTTGAACAGGACGTTCTCCATCACGTAGCTGCCGAACGGCCGCTCGAACTGGAACTCCTTGCCCTTGAAGGCGATGTCGTAGAAGCCCCAGGTCTTGGCCGAGAGCGCGCTCGGATACCCCACCACCTTCTTGTGCGCGGCGTTGAGTGCGTGGATGACGGCGCGGCGGCAGGCGTCGCCCGCCGCCCAGCTCTTGCGCGGGCCGGTGTTCGGGGCATGGCGGTAGGTGCGCAGCACGCCGTTGTCGATCCAGGAGTGCGAGACGGCGGTGGTCACCGCCTCCTTGTCGCCGCCGAGCATGGCGGTGGCCACGGCGGTGGAGGCCAGGCGGACCAGGATCACGTGATCCAGGCCAACGCGGTTGAAGGAGTTCTGCAGGGCGTAGACGCCCTGGATCTCGTGCGCCTTGATCGCCCAGCCCAGGGCGTCGCGCACGGTCAGGCCCTTGCCGCCTTCCTTCTCCGCCTTGCGCGAGAGGTAGTCGCCCACGGCGAGGATGGTGCCGAGGTTGTCGGAGGGATGGCCCCACTCGGCGGCCAGCCAGGTGTCGTTGAAGTCCAGCCAGCGCACCAGGGTGCCGATGTTGAAGGCGGCCTGGACCGGATCGAGCTCGAAGCCGGTGCCGGGCACGCGCGCGCCGCCGGGCAGCTCGCCGCCGGGCACCAGCGGGCCCAGGTGCTTGACGCAATCGGGGAACTTCATCGCCAGCATCGCGCAGGCCAGCGAGTCCAGCAGCATGTAGCGGGCGGTGTCGTAAGCCTCGGCCGAGTCGATCTTGTAGTCGATGACGTAGTCCGCGATGTCGACCATCGGCTGGTCGGGTTTCGGACGGACGGCGGAACGGATATCGGCGTGGCTCATCGGCGGCTCTGGAGGTCGGAGTGGAGGAAGCCGCCTATTTTGCCAGAGCCGGCCGCATCGGCCGCCTGGCGGCCCGCGATCGGCGTCCTGCACGCCTCCGCCGGCGCTCCGAGCGCGTCTCCGGCACAACGCTGCGGGCCATCGGCCGCGCTTGTGGCGCGCCGGTCCGGGCGCCATCGTCCCGTCATGGATACCTCGACCCGCCTGCCCGCGCTGTTCCTCTCCCACGGCTCGCCGATGCTGGCGACCGAGGACTCTCCCGCCGGCCGCTTCCTGGACGGCCTGGGCGCGCGCTGGCCGCGCCCGCGCGCCCTGGTGGTCGCCTCCGCGCACTTCGCGGCCCCCGGCGCCGCGCTCGGCGCGGCGCCGCGTCCGGAGACCGTCCACGACTTCGGCGGGTTTCCGCCCCATCTCTACCGGATCGCCTACCCCGCCCCGGGCGCGCCGGCGCTGGCCGCCGAGATCGCCGGACGGCTGGAGGCGGCCGGCCTGCCGCCCTCGCTGCGCCCGCGCCAGGGCCTGGACCATGGCGTCTGGGTGCCGCTCAGGCGCATGTATCCGGACGCCGACATCCCGGTGGTGCCGCTGTCGGTCAGCCCGGACCGCGACGCCGCCTGGCACCACGCACTCGGTCGCGCGCTGGCGCCGCTGCGCGCGGAAGGCGTGCTGGTGATCGGCTCGGGGGGCTTCGTCCACAACCTGGGCGAGCTGGACTGGCGGCACCGCGAGGCGCCGCTGGCGCCGTGGGCGCGGGAATTCGCCGAATGGATGTCGCAGCGCCTGGACGCGGGCGACCACGCCGCCCTGCTCGACTGGGAACGGCAGGCCCCGCATGCGCGGCGCGCGCACCCCACCACCGAGCACCTGATGCCGCTGTTCGTGGCGATGGGCGCCGGCGGCGACATGGCGGCGACGCGCCGCCTGCACCGCTCGCACGAGTTCGGCACGCTGGCGCTGGACGCGTTCGCCTTCGAATGAGCGGCGACGCGGCGGCCGGAGCGACCCGGCCGCCGCGCAGGAAGCTTACGGGCGGCGCGCGAGCGCTTCCAGGTCCTTGGCCTTCGGCATCAGGTCCTGCTTGGTGACCTTCATGAAGGCCATGGTCAGCAGCGGGCAGGCGATGAAGATCGAGGAGATGGTGCCGATCACGATGCCCAGCATCTGCGAGATCGCCATGCCTTCCAGCGAGCCGCCGCCGTAGATGTACAGCGCCAGCACGGTGAGGAAGGCCACGAACGAGGTGATGATGGTGCGCGAGAGCGTCTGGTTGACCGAGCGGTTGAGCACCTCGACCGGCTCGGCGCGCAGGTTGCGGAAATTCTCGCGCACGCGGTCGAACACCACGATGGTGTCGTTGATCGAGTAGCCCATCACCGACAGCAGGCCCGCCAGCACGGTGAGGTCGAACTCGCGTCCGGTGAGCGCGAAGAAGCCGGCCACGATCAGCACGTCGTGCAGCGTGGTCAGGATCGCCGCCACCGCGAACTTCCACTCGAAGCGGAAGGCGATGTAGATCAGGAAGCCGACGATCACGAAGGCCAGCGCGTAGAAGGCGTTCTTGGCCAGGTCCGCGCCGACCTGCGGGCCGACGAATTCCGAGCGCGCGATCCTGGCCGGGTTCTCGGCCGTGGACACCACCTTCAGCACCTCGGCCGCGACCGTATTGCTCGCCGCCGAGGTGGTGGCGCCGTCGCGCGCCTGCAGGCGCACCAGCAGATCGCTGCTGCTGCCGTAGCTTTGCACCTGGGCGCTGGTGTAGCCGGCGCCCTCGATGCGCTCGCGCATCGCGTCCACTTCCACGGGCTTGTCGAAATGCAGCTCGACCAGGGTGCCGCCGGTGAAGTCCAGGGCGAAGTTGAAGCCCTTGAAGGCGATCGCCCACACCGCGACCACCGCCAGCGCCGTGGCGATGCCGATCGACAGCCAGCGCAGCCGCATGAAGTTGACGTTGGTGTCGTTCGGGATGAGATGTAGAGGAAAAATTTTCATAGAGCGATTCGCTTTTTTTGGAAAGTCCGCACACGGATGCGCGGGCTCTTGCGAAGGATTCGCATTAAATCGCCAAGGTCTTCAGTTTCTTGCGGCGGCCGTAGAGCAAGGTGGCCAGCGCGCGCGAAACGGTGACGGCGGTGAAGACCGAAGTCAGGATGCCCACGATCATGGTCACGGCGAAGCCCTTCAGCGGGCCGGTGCCGAAGGCGAACAGGGCGATGCCCGCCAGCAGCGCGGTCATGTTGGAGTCGAAGATGGTGCCGGAGGCCTTGTCGTAGCCGGTCGCGATCGCGGTCTTGGGCGGCATGCCCGCACGCAGCTCCTCGCGGATGCGCTCGTTGATCAGCACGTTCGCGTCCACCGACATGCCCACCGACAGGGCCAGGCCGGCGAAGCCGGGCAGCGTCATGGTGGCGCCGAACACCGACATCACCGCGATCACCATCAGCAGGTTCAGCAGCAGCGCCAGGCAGGTGATCACGCCGAACATGCGGTAGTAGATCAGGAAGAACGCCAGCGCGAACAGGAACGAGTACAGCACCGCCTGGGTGCCGCGCTCGACGTTCTCCTTGCCGAGGCTGGGGCCGACCACGCGCTCCTCGACGAAGTCCATGGGCGCGGCCAGCGAACCGGCGCGCAGCTGCAGGGCGAGGTCCTGGGCGAAGCGCGGGCTCTCCAGGCCGGTGGTCTGGAAGTTCTTGCCGAACACGCCCTGGATGGTGGCGACGTTGATGACCTGCTCGACGGTGCGGGTGCTGCGCACCTCCTTGCCGTCGACGATCTTGGTCTCGGGAATGCGCTCGATGTACACCACCGCCATCGGCTTGCCGACGTTCTGGCTGGTGAAGTCGAACATGCGCTGGCCGCCGGGGCCGTTGAGCGTCACCTGCACCGAGGGCGTGCCGCTCTGCGGATCGATCTGGTACTTGGCGTCGACCAGCTGCTCGCCGGTGGCGATCACGCGCTTGCTCAGCAGCACCGGCATCGGCTTGCCGTCCAGGCCGGTCTCCTTGCGGTAGTACACGCGCGCGTCCGGCGGCACCTTGCCGGTGGAAACGGCGTCGAAGGCGTTGCCGTCGACCACGGCGCGATACTCGAGGGTGGCGGTGGCGCCGATGATGCGCTTGGCCTGCGCCGTGTCCTGCACGCCGGGCAGCTGCACCACCACGCGGTCGGTACCCTGGCGCTGGATGATCGGCTCGGCCACGCCGATCTCGTTGATGCGGTTGCGCAGCGTGCCGACGTTCTGCTCGATCGCGCTCAGCACGATCTGGTTGAGCTCGGCGTCGGGGACGCGCGCGACCAGCGCGCCGTCCTCGAGCGTCACCTGCAAGGTGGCCAGGGACTTGCCGATGGCCTCGCGCGCCTTGGCGGGGTCGCCGCCCTGGGTCAGGGCGACGCGGATGCTGTTGTCGTTGCGGCGCTCCACGGACTCGTAGCCGATGCGGGCATCGCGCAGCGCCACGCGCACGTCCTCGGCATAGGCGTCCAGGCGCTTGTCGAGCGCGGCCTTCTGGTCGACCTGCAGCAGGAAGTGCACGCCGCCCTGCAGGTCGAGGCCGAGCAGCATCGGCCGTGCGAACAGCTTGTCCAGCCAAGACGGCACGGTCGAGGCGAGATTGAGCGCGACCACGTAGTTCTCGCCCAGCGCCGGACGCAGCGCGTCGGCCGCCTTGGTCTGCGCGTCGAGCGCCGGCAGGCGCACCAGCAGGTTGCTGTCCTCGATCGCGACCGACTTCGGCGCGATGCCGGCGGTCTTGAGCGTGTTCTCCACCTTCAGGCGCAGCGCGTCGTCGACGGTGGCGCCGCGGCTCGCGGTGACCTGCACCGAGGGATCCTGCGGGTAGATGTTGGGCAGCGCGTACAGCGCGCTGATCAGCACCACCGCCAGGATGAGAATGTACTTCCAGCGTGGAAACTCGAGCATCGGGATACTTCCATGGCGCCGTTCCGTGACGGATCGGGCGGCCTGCGCATCGTTGGGATTCGGAACCGGACGCGGCCTGCCGCGCCCGGGAGGAACGGCGGGATCAGGCGGACTTCAGCGTGCCCTTGGGCAGCACGTTGCCGACGGCGCCCTTCTGCACGCGCACGCGCACGTTGTCGGCGATCTCGACGGAGATGAAGCTGTCGCCGATCTCGCGCACCACGCCGGCGATGCCGCCGCTGGTGATGACCTCGTCGCCCGGGGCGAGCTTGTCGAGCATCGCGCGATGCTCCTTCTGCCGCTTCATCTGCGGGCGGATCATGATGAAGTACATCACCGCGAGCAGCACCAGCGGCAGGATGAAAACACTGAGACCGCCGCCGGCGGGCGCCGGCGCGGCGGCCTGCGCATGGGCGGGGGAAATCACGAGGTCTAGCAGGTCGAGCGGGCTCATTACTGGGTTCCACTGGCTGAATTTGAAAGTCCGCACCGGGACGCGCGGGCCTTTGCGGAGGGACCCGCAAACTTTGGGAGTATGCCATGCCGCCCGGGGCTTGGCTTCACACGGCCGCGCCCGGAAACGCCTCCGGCGGCCGCGACGCCCTCCCCGGCGGACCGCCCCGCCCCGGGTCGCCGGTCCGGCCATCCCGCGGCCGGGCGTTGGGGGCCGCGGCGATGCCGACGGGCGTCGGCTAGCCGTGGTCCTTCGCTCTGGCTGCGTAGAAGGACTCCCGGAAGTCGGCAAAGGTTCCCGCCTCGATGGCCGCGCGCATCCGCGCCATCAGCCGCTGGTAGTGCCAGAGGTTGTGCAGGGTGCCGAGAATGGGCGCCAGCATCTCGTTGCAGCGGTCCAGGTGGCGCAGGTAGGCGCGGCTGTAGCCATGGCTGCAGGCGTAGCAGCCGCAGCCGGCCTCGATCGGCCCGGTGTCGCGCTCGTACTTGGCGTTGCGGATGCGCACCGTGCCGGCGGAAGTGAAGTAATGGCCGTTGCGGGCATTGCGGGTGGGCATCACGCAATCGAACATGTCCACGCCGCGCGCCACCGCCTCGACCAGGTCCTCCGGACGCCCCACGCCCATCAGGTAGCGCGGCCGGTCGGCCGGCAGCTGCGGGCAGGTGTGCTCGAGCATGGCGTTGCGCTCGGCCTCCGGCTCGCCCACCGCCAGTCCGCCGATGGCGTAGCCGTCGAAGCCGATCTGCTTCAGCCCGTCCGCCGAGCGCGTGCGCAGGGCGCGATGCACGCCGCCCTGCACGATGCCGAACAGCGCCGCGTCGTTGCCCTCGTGCGCGCGCCGGCTGCGCTCGGCCCAGCGCAGCGACAGCTCCATCGACTTGCGCGCCACCTCCTCGGTCGCCGGATAGGGCGTGCACTCGTCGAAGATCATCACGATGTCCGAATCGAGCGTCTTCTGGATGCGCATGCTTTCCTCGGGCCCGAGGAACACGGTGGAGCCGTCGGTGGGCGCGGCGAAGGTGACGCCCGCTTCGCTGATCTTGCGCCGGTGCGCCAGCGAGAACACCTGGAAGCCGCCCGAGTCGGTGAGGATGGGGCCGTCCCAGCGCGAGAAGCCGTGCAGGCCGCCGTGCGCCTCGATCACCTCCAGCCCCGGCCGCAGGTAGAGGTGGAAGGTGTTGCCGAGGACGATCTGCGCGCCGAGCGCGCGCACCTGCTCGGGCAGCACGCCCTTCACCGAACCGTAGGTGCCCACCGGCATGAAGGCCGGCGTCTCCACCGTGCCGCGCGGGAAGGTCAGGCGGCCGCGGCGCGCGGCGCCGTCGTTGCCCAGCAGTTCGAACGACATGCGGCTCATGCGGCGGCCCTGGCCCGAACGGCCGTCCGTGCCCCGCCGCTCCCGCCTGGCCAGCCGTTGGGCCGCGGAAAGCCGCAGGAACGGCGGCCGGAAGAATGCGCCGGATTCACTGCGCCTGCTCCGGGAACAACAGCATCGCATCGCCATAGGAGAAGAAGCGGTAGCGCTCGCGCACCGCGTGCTCGTAGGCGGCGAACACGCGCGCCTTGCCGGCGAACGCGGAAACCAGCATCAGCAAGGTCGACTCCGGGAGATGGAAATTGGTCAGCAGCGCATCCACCGAGCGGATGCGGTAGCCGGGGAGGATGAAGATGCGCGTCTCGCCGGCGAAGGGCAGCAGTTCGCCCTGCTGCATCGCCGCCTCCAGCGCGCGCACCACCGTCGTGCCGACCGCGACCACGCGGCCGCCGGCGGCGCGGGTCTTGCGGATCTGCTCGACCAGCTCGGCACCGACGTTGAGCCATTCGCTGTGCATGCGGTGCTCGCGCACGTCGTCCACGCGCACCGGCTGGAAGGTGCCGGCGCCCACGTGCAGGGTCACGTGGCCGAACGCGATGCCGCCCGCTCGCAGCGCCTCGAGCAGGGCATCGTCGAAATGCAGGCCGGCGGTCGGCGCGGCGACCGCGCCGACCTGGCGGGCGAACACGGTCTGGTAGCGCTCCGCGTCGTCCGCGCCCGGCTCCCGGCGGATGTACGGCGGCAGCGGCAGGCGCCCGACGCGCAGCAGCCAGGACTCCAGCGCATCCTCGACGCGGAAGCGCAAGTGGTAGAACTCGCCGTCGCGCTGCAGCACCTCGGCTTCGCCGCCGCCGTCCAGCTCGATCACGCCGCCGATCTTCGGCGACTTGCTGGCGCCGACCTGCGCGCGCGCCTCGTTGCCCGGCAGCAGGCGCTCGATCAGGATCTCGACACGCCCGCCGCTGCCGCGCTTGTGGCCGAACAGCCGCGCCGGGATCACCCGCGTGTCGTTGAACACCAGCAGGTCGCCGGCACGCAGCAGCGACGGCAGCTCGCGCACCCGGCGATCGGCGAGCTCGCCCTCCGGCGGCACGACCAGCAGGCGGCTCGCCGAACGCTCGGCGAGCGGGGCTTGCGCGATCAGCTCGGGCGGCAGCACGTAGTGGAAATCCGATTTCTTCAAGTCCGCTTTCTTCGGCAGGGCCAGGCTCGGTCAATCCGCTATTTTAGCCGCTCGCGCGCGGCGGCCGGCGCACCGGTCAGCGCTCGAACTTGGTGGACAGGATCAGCGCCGAGGTGGTCCGCTCCACGCCGTCGATGACGCCGATCCGGTCGGTGAGCACGTCCATCTCGCCCAGCGTGGACACCACCCCCAGGGCGATCAGGTCGTAGGCGCCGGTCACCGAGTGCAGCAGCCGCAGTTCCGGCATGGCCTTGAGCGCCTTGGTGACCGCGACCATCTGCTTGGGCTGCACCGCGATCATGATGTGCGCGCGGACCAGGTTGCGCTCGAGGTCGCCGGGCACGCGCACGGTGTAGCCGGCGATCACGCCCTGGCGCTCCAGCCGCTCGATCCGGCTCTGCACGGTGGTCCGCGACAACCCGAGGCGGCGGGCGATCTCGGCGGTCGGTGCGCGCGCGTTCTCGCGCAGCAGGGACAGGAGCTGCTGGTCGGAGGGCGTGATCTTCATCCGGCAAGGCACTTTTTCGGCGATTCGCCGAAATATAGCGGCATTTCTTTCAGATTGCCTCTATTAAACGACGAACCAACCCGGATAATAGCGGGTTACCCTGAAAATTCTTGCCAAACGGGAGGCCGCCATGACGACCCTGATCGACGCCCTCGCCCCGCTCCGCGCCCACCCGGGCCGCCGTCGCACCCCGGGCCTGGACGACGCCACCATCCTCCGGTTCGCCGCCACGCACCCCGACCTGGGGGCCGCCATCGAGGCCGCGGCCGCCGAATACGCCCGGCTGAAGGACGCCTTCGCCGACCTGCTCGACCTCGACGAGGACGCGCAGGCGCAGGCCGTGCAGGCCGGCTTCGTCAACTTCTATCCGCAGGACGGCGTGAACCCCTACGTGGCGCTGGCCGCGCGCGGCTGCTGGATCGTCACGCTCAAGGGCGCGGTGGTCTACGACACCGGCGGCTACGGCATGCTCGGCTTCGGCCACACGCCCCAGCCGGTGCTCGAGGCCATGGCGCGCCCGCAGGCGATGGCCAACGTGATGACCCCCAACCTCGCCCAGCTGCGCTTCGAGCGCGCGCTGCGCAAGGAGATCGGGCACACGCGCGCCGACGGCTGTCCCTATGCCGCTTTCATGTGCCTGAACTCCGGTTCCGAATCGGTGACCCTGGCCGCGCGCATCGCCGACACCAACACCAAGACCATGACCGACCCGGGCGCCAAGCATGCCGGCCGCCAGATCAAGCGCCTGGTGGTGAAGGGCAGCTTCCACGGCCGCACCGACCGTCCGGCGCTGTATTCCGATTCCAGCCGCAAGAGCTACATGCAGTTCCTGGCCAGCTATCGCGGCGAGGAGTCGGTGATCGCCATCCCGCCCTACGACATCGATGCGCTCAAGCTGGTGTTCGCCGACGCCGAGCGCAACGGCTGGTTCATCGAGGCGATGTTCCTGGAGCCGGTGATGGGCGAAGGCGACCCCGGCCGCAGCGTGCCGCCGGCCTTCTACGCCGCCGCGCGCGAGCTCACCAGGGCGCACGGCGCGCTGCTGCTGGTCGACTCGATCCAGGCCGGCCTGCGCGCGCACGGCGTGCTGTCGATCGTCGACTACCCCGGCTTCGAGCAGCTCGAGGCGCCGGACATGGAGACCTATTCCAAGGCGCTCAATGCCGGCCAGTACCCGCTGTCGGTGCTCGCCGTGGGCGAGCGCGCCGCCGGCATCTACAGGCGCGGCACCTACGGCAACACCATGACCAGCAACCCGCGCGCGCTCGAGGTGGCCTGCGCCGTGCTGGAGATGCTCACGCCGGAACTGCGCCGCAACGTGCGCGAACGCGGCCAGGAAGCGGTGGAGAAGCTGGAGAAGCTCAAGGCCGAGCTCGGCGGCCTGATCACCAAGGTCCAGGGCACCGGCCTGCTGTTCTCCTGCGAGCTCGACCCGCGCTTCAAGGGCTACGGCACCGGCTCCAGCGAGGAATGGCTGCGCGAGCACGGCATGGGCGTGATCCACGGCGGCGAGAACTCGCTGCGCTTCACGCCGGTGTTCGGCGTGAGCAGCGAGGAAATCGACCTGATCGTGTCGCTGGTCAAGCGCGCGCTGCTGGAAGGCCCGCAACAGCGGCATGCCGACGAGAGCCGGGCCGCCGCGGCGTAGCGGCACCGCCGCGCCGCGGATGCCGCGGCGCGGCCGATAGCGGATACTTCCCGAACGCGGGCGGCACGGGCCGCGCGCGTTCCCGCCGTGCACGCCTGCCCCACCGCCGAGCCCGCCATGAAGACCGTCGAAGTCCGCCACCCCCTCGTGCAGCACAAGCTCGGCCTGATGCGCCGCGCCGACAACAGCACCAAGACCTTTCGCGAACTCTCCGCCGAGGTGGCGACCCTGCTCACCTACGAGGCGACGGCCGACCTGGAGACCGAGGACGCGCAGATCGACGGCTGGGCCGGGCCGGTGCAGGTGCGCCGGATCAAGGGCCGCAAGATCACCCTGGTGCCGATCCTGCGCGCGGGCATCGGCATGCTGCCCGGCGTGCTTGAGCTGATCCCGGCCGCCAAGGTGAGCGTGGTCGGCATCAAGCGCGACGAGGCCTCGCTGGCGGCGATGCCCTACTACGAGAACCTGGTCGGCGACATGCAGGACCGCATCGCCCTGATCCTCGACCCCATGCTCGCCACCGGCGGCACGCTGATCGCCACCGTCGACATGCTCAAGGCCGCGGGCGCCGCGCGCATCAAGGGCCTGTTCCTGGTGGCGGCGCCGGAAGGCCTGCAGGCGCTGGAAGCCGCGCATCCGGACGTGGAGGTGTACGTCGCCTCCATCGACGAGCGGCTCAACGAAAAGGGCTACATCCTGCCGGGCCTGGGCGATGCCGGCGACAAGATCTTCGGCACGCGCGTCGAATAGCAGGCCCGCCCGAAGCCGCCCGGCCTCGCGCCGGCGCCTCTAGCCGCGCAACGCCAGCCACAGGCCCGCACAGGCCATCGCAGCCAACGCCAGCCAGGTGAGCCCGATACCGCAGAAGCGCCCGAAGGTCTTGCCGGCGCTGCGCCCCAGGCCGATGGCGTGCAGGAGACGGCCCAGCAGCAGCGTGGCGCCGAATGCCCACAGCCATGGCGCCGGCAGGCCGGACACTTCCAGGAGCAGCAGCAACAACAATGCCGTCGGCACGTACTCGGCGAAGTTGGCATGCACGCGAATGCGCCGCGCCAGCCGCGCGTCGCCGCCGTCGCCGATGCCGATCCGGTTGCGCAAGCGATAGGCGGACACCGACCCGGCCAGGGCGACCAGCAGCAGGGCGTGCAGCGCCGCGAACAGCAGCGTGATCCTCGGGATCCGCCCGCCCGCATGCCCGCCCGTCTCCGAATCGGTGCCTGCCGCCGTCCCGTCGGCAACCGGGGGCGGCGCGACCAGCTCCCATCGGCCTTGCGTGTCCATCGCAAGCCTGCCCTGCAACGACGGCAGCGCCAGCTCGCGCCAGGTGACGCGCAGGTCGCCGACCTGCGGCGCCAGCGGATTCTCGGCGCTGCCCAGCCCCTCGCCCTCCGGCTGGAAGGTCGCCGCCATGTTGCCGGGCAGCATGGAGAAATTCGGCCGGAAGGCGCGCCATTCGCCCAGACGGAGCAGCAGGGCCTCGTCCAGCGGCTCGCCTTCCAGGGTGGTCCGCGCCAGCCATTCGCGGCTGCGCAGCGGCATCGTCTTCGGATTGTCGTGGCCGGGCGCGAAGGCGGCGGAATCCACCGGCGTCTCGCGCCAGGCCTTGCGGTACTGCCCGTCCTGCAGCGTCCACTGGTACATCCGTACCTGGCGCTGCAGGCCGGCCTGGCGCGTGCTCACGCCGAAGTCGGCATCGCGCGGCGCCTTGGCGATCTGCGGCGAGGCTTGCTCTTGCGAAGTCTGCGCCGGCGCGGCGCCGGCCACGCACAACGCGAGCAGCGCCAGGCTGCGCATCCAGAACAGGCTTGCGATTCCCCGGCGTCCCGCCGTCGCCCGCGTCATCAGCCCAGCGTCCTCGCCTGCAGTTCCGCGACCTCGTGCGCGGTGCCGAAGCGGCCCTTGGCGTCGCGCGTGACCTGCGCCAGCGCGCAGCCGGGGTCGTGGGTGAAGAACAGGTGCACGTTGCGCGCCAGCTTGTCTTCCAGGAAGGCACGCTTCTCGTCGATCAGCAGCTCGGCGTTGCGGTCGTAGCCCATGGTGATCGGCACGTGCACCCAGGGCTTGCCCGGCACCAGGTCGGCGCAGAACACCACGCCGCCGTGCGGCGCGGCGTCCGCCTGCGCCGAATCGGCATGCACCGGCCCCTCGATCTCGGCCAGCATCAGGCCCGGGGTATGCCCGTCGCTGTAGTGGAAGCGCACGGTCCCGCCCAACGCCTGCGCGCGCTCGCCCCGGACGATCTCCAGGCGCCCGCTGGCCTCCAGCAGGTCCGGCAGCTCGGCGATGTAGCTGGCGCGGTCCCGCGCATGCGGATGGCGCGCGCGCTGCCACTGCTCGGCGCCGACCACGAACACGGCATTGGGAAACAGCAGCGCCGGCGCGCGTCCCTCCGCCCACGGCGCCAGCAGCCCGCCGGCGTGGTCGAAGTGCAGGTGCGAGAGCACCACCACGTCGATGTCCTCGTGCTCGAAGCCGGCGGCGCGCAGGGAGTCGAGCAGCACGTGGCGTTCCTCGACCACGCCGTAGCGCTCGCGCAGCTTCGGCTCGAAGAACGCGCCGATGCCGGTCTCGAACAGCACGGTCTTGCCGTTGAGCGGACTTGCCAGCAGCGCGCGGCAGGCCAGGGGAATGCGGTTCTGCGCGTCGGGCGCGATCCAGTGCTCCCACATCGCGCGCGGCGCGTTGCCGAACATCGCGCCGCCGTCGAGCCGCTGACTGTTGCCGAGAATGGACCAGAGTTTCATGTCGACAAGGATAAGCCCGGCGGCGTTAGCGCCGCGAGAGCGGAGCGCCCGGCGGCGCCGGAACGGTGCGTCGCGCCGCCGCCGGCGCTACTGCGCGGCCGTGGCGGTGGCGAAATGGAAGACGAAGCTGCCGGCGCGGCCGTTCTCGGCCTGCACCTTCACCGGCGCCAGCGCGCCGTCGCCGGCCAGCATCGCGCTGCCGCTGGCGAGCACCGTCCTGCCGATCACGCCGGGCGAGCGGCCCGTCACCTTGATCAGCATCTCCTGCCCCGGCACCAGCACCACGCGCGCCAGCGACGGATCGCTGCCGCGCGGCGTCACCTCGCGCTCGTTGTCGTTGTAGTCGCGCGGCGCCAGTTCGAACAGCGGCTGCCCGCCCGCCTCCACCGCGAACGACCAGGTGGTACTGCCGTTGCTGCCGTCGTCGACCACCTCGATCTTCTGCAGCGTCAGCGTCACCGCGATCTTCTGCGGCGCGGCGGCCACCGGCTCGGGCTTGGCCGGCGCGGCCGCGGGCGGCGTCGAGGCGGGCGCCGACTTCTCCGCCCACATGTCGCTGACGTTCTTGACCAGGGTGGTCAGCGCGACGAGGAAGGCGACGCCGGCGGCGGCCAGGGCCGGCACGCGGGCGTACCAGGGCTTGCCGGAAGGGTCGCCCGTCATCGAGCGGCACCGGCCAGGAAGATCAGGATTTCGACGTAGAACATGCTCCCCCCATGAGCGGCATTCCGTCACCGCGCCGATTGTGCAATCTTAGCCGCCCCGACGGGGTTGCGCGGATCGCTGCCGCCGGAAAGCACGCCCTTCGCCTTGTCCCACTCCACCGTCTGCAGGTTGCCCCAGACGTGGCTGGAGCCGCGCCCGCCCGCGGCACTGTCGCCCGGCAGGTCGACCTGGTGGCCCATCGCCCGCAGGGCCGAGGCGGTCTGCGCCGAAAAGGCGTTGCCCTCGGCCTGGATGACGTCCGGCAGCCACTGGTGGTGGTAGCGCGGCAGCGCCGCCACGGCCTGCGCGTCCAGGCCGGCGTCGTAGCCGAGCACGCCGAGCAGCACCATGGTGATGATGCGGCTGCCGCCGGGGGTGCCGAGCACGGCCACCTTGTCCGCGGATTCCATGAAGGTGGGCGTCATCGAACTGAGCATGCGCTTGCCCGGCTTGGGCGCGTTGGCGTCGAAGCCCATCACGCCGAAGGCGTTGGGCGTGCCGGGCTTGAGCGCGAAATCGTCCATCTCGTCGTTGAGCAGCACGCCGGTGCCCGGCGCGATCAGGCCCGAGCCGTACAGCAGGTTCACCGTCTGCGTGCCGGCGACGCGGTTGCCCTCGGCGTCGATGATCGAGAAATGCGTGGTCTCCTCGTCCTCCAGCGGCGTCTGCTGGCCCGAGAGCAGGTCGCTGGGCGTGGCCTTGTCGGGATTGATGGTGGCGCGCAGGCCGGCGGCGTAGTCGCGGCTGGTCAGCGTGCGCTGCGGAATCTTCACGAAATCCGGATCGCCGAGGTAGAAGGTGCGGTCGCGGTAGGCGCGCCGCATCGCCTCCACCACCAGGTGGATGCGGTGCGGTTCGTCGAGCTTGGACAGGTCCCAGCCTTCCAGGATCTGCAGCATGCTGGCCAGTGCGATGCCGCCCGAGGACGGCGGCGGCGCGGTGGTGATCTTCCAGCCGCGGTAGTCGAAGACGATCGGCGCGCGCTCGCGCACGCGGTAGCCGGCGAGTTCCTCGGCGGTCCAGACGCCGCCCTCGTCCTTCACGCCCTTGAGCAGCTTCTCGGCGACATCGCCGCGGTAGAAGCCGTCGAAGCCCCTGTCGGCCAGCGCGCGCAGCGTGCGCGCCAGGTCGGGCTGCTTGAACAGGTCGCCCTCCTGGATGGGTTTTCCGTCCGGCGAGTACACCGCACGCGTGCCGGGGTAGCGGTCCATCACTTCGCGGCGCGAGGCGTAGCCGCGGGCCATGCGCGCGTAGACCGGGAAGCCCTGCTCGGCGATGCGGATCGCCGGCTGCAGCGAGGCCTTCAGCGGCAGACGGCCGTGCTTGTCCGCCAGTTCCACCAGTGCCGCCGGAAGCCCCGGGATGCCCGCCGACCAGGGTCCGTTCTCGGCGCGGTCGGAATCCAGGTTGCCGTCCTTGTCGAGGAAGGCCTCGGGCGTGGCGGAACGCGGCGCCACCTCGCGTGCGTCGAGGAACAGGTCGCGCCCGCTCTTGGCCTCGTGCAGCAGGAAGAAACCGCCGCCGCCCAGGCCGGAGCTGATCGGCTCGACCACCGACAGCGTCGAGGACACCGCCACCGCGGCGTCGAAGGCGTTGCCGCCCTCGCGCAGGATCTGCAGGCCGGCCTCGGTGGCCAGCGCGTGGCCGGAGGCGATGGCGGCGCCGGGCGGCTGCCGCCCGGCGTTGGCGTCCTTCTGTTGTGCCGCCAGGACCGGCGCGAAGGCCAGGATCAATGGCAGGACAAGTTTCGGGAGCAATTTCATGCGGGGTCCTCGCGGATGCTATCGGTGCGTCGGAATGCCGTCCATGGCGCGGCTAGACGGCTTTCGGGTCGTCCGGTTCCTGCAGAATACCGCCGTGCCGTGAACACATTTGGATGCCGTCCGTTCGATGCCGTCCATGGCGCGGCTATGCGGCTTTCGGGTCGTCCGGCCCGGCCATCCCTGGCAGGGCATTCGCAGGCGTCGACGGCGCCTGCTCACTCTCCTGCAGCCGGCGCAGTTTCGCCAGCAGCTGTTCCTGGCTTTCCGGGAACGCCGGATCGGGGTCGATGCATTCCACCGGACAGACCACCACGCATTGCGGCTCGTCGAAGTGGCCGACGCATTCGGTGCAGCGCGCCGGATCGATCACGTAGATGGTCTCGCCCTGCGAGATCGCCTGGTTGGGGCAGGCCGGTTCGCAGACGTCGCAGTTGACGCACAGCTCGTTGATTTTCAGCGACATCGCGACACTTCAGCCCGTCATTGCACCGGCAGTCCCTTCGCTCCGCTCACGCCTCGGGCCGAAGGGATCGCGGGAAAGAACGGACGCCGGCGGCGCCCGTCTTCCCGCTCTCGCCCTTCCCCGCCGGGCGGGAAAGGGAATGTTGCCTTGCCGTCGCCGCGGACGCGGCGGCGGTCACTTCGCCTCGACGAACACATACTCCACGCCGGCCGGCGTGACGGCCGCCTTGACGCGCTCGTTGTCCTCGGCCTTGCCGACGAACAGCACGCGTACGCCCTTCATGGTGCCGGCCGGCACTTCCTTGAAGGACTCCACCACGATGTCGGCGATCTTGGCCGAGGCCGGCGAGGCGTAGGCCAGCATGTTGCCGCTGACGATGCCGCGCGCCACGTCGGTCTTGGCCTTCTCCAGCAGGCGCTCGTAGCTGCCCTGGAAGTCCGCGGTGCTTTCGCCGGGCAGCAGGTAGACGTAGGGCTGGTTGGCCAGGTCGGCCGGGCTGTTGCGGGTCACCACGTCGGAGATGTAGGCGCGCCACTGCGTGGCGTCGTCGGTGGTGGGTGCGGGCAGCGGCGCCTTGACGGCTTCCTTGGGCGCTTCCTCCTTCTTGCACGCCGCGAAGGGCAGCACGAGGCAGGCGATGAGCATCAGGCGGGTCAGGATTTTCATGGTATTTCCCCTATGGGATCAGGTCGTATTGGATTGGGGCATGGAACGTTTGCGTTCTTCCTGCAGCGCCCTGGCGACGGCCGGCGGCACGAAGCCGGAGACGTCGCCGCCCAGGCGCGAGATCTCACGCACCAGCGAGGAAGAAATGAAGCCGTACTGCTCGGCCGGGGTCAGGAACAGCGTCTCGACGTGCGGGATGAGATGGCGGTTCATGCTGGCCAGCTGGAACTCGTATTCGAAATCGGACACCGCGCGCAGTCCGCGCAGCAGCACGCCGCCGCCGACCTCGTTGACGAAATGCGCAAGCAGCGAGTTGAAGCCGCGCACCTCGACATGGGCATGGTGCGCGAGCGCCTCGCGGGCCAGGTCCACGCGCAGCGCCAGCGGCAGCGCCGGCCCCTTGCTCGGGCTCTCGGCGACGCCGATCACCAGGCGCTCGAACAGCGGCGCGGCGCGGTCGACCAGGTCGACGTGGCCGCTGGTGATCGGATCGAAAGTGCCGGGATAGACCGCGATTCGGGTGCGGGCCACGCTCATTGGGCGCCTCCAGGGATTCGCGCCAGTGTATCAGCGCCGCCGCCCCGCCAACGGTAGAGGGCATGACGCGCCTCGCGGCTGCCGCCTTCGCGATGCAGCCGCCATTCCGGCCCGGCTTCCACGGCCTGGTCGGCGGGACTCTCCAGGTACAGCCAGGCCTCGTCCGCCAGCCATGGCGGCAGCAGCGCCAGCGCCTCCCGCCACAGTCCGTCGGCGAAGGGCGGATCGAGGAACACCAGATCGAAGCGGCCCTGCAGCGGCGTGCGCAGCAGCGCCAGCGCGTCGGCCTGCGCGACCCGGGCGACGTCGCCGGCCCGCAACCGCTCCACGTTCTCGCGCAGCGCGCTCGCCAGCGTCGGGTCGCGCTCCACCAGCAGGGCCTCGCGCGCGCCGCGCGACAGCGCCTCCAGGCCGAGGGCGCCGCTGCCGGCGAACAGATCGAGCGCACGCGCGCCGGGCAGCATCGGCTGCAGCCAGTTGAACAGGGTCTCGCGCGCGCGGTCCGAGGTCGGCCGCAGCCCCGGCGCGTCGGCCACCGGCAGGCGCGTGCCGCGCCAGCGGCCGCCGATGATGCGCACGCTGCCCGGCGCGGACCGCGCGGCAGGCCTCGACGGGACCGGCTTGCTCATGCGGGCTCGGGGCGTGTCCTTGGGGGACGTGCTGTTCGGGAACGTGCTGCGGTGTGCGTCATGCCGGGCGGCCAGGGGGCCGGTGCTACCATTGCCGACGGCATTGTCCACGCTTGCGCGGACAAAAACACCTTCCCCCGCGGGCCTTTCCGCGGGCACCCGCACATCCCGCGCCGAGGCGCGGTTCGATGCGCGGACTCTCCACTCTCCATCTCACCTGTTCCCGCGAGACCCGATGGTCAGTTTTTTCCGCCGCAAGAAGCCGAACGAGACGAGCGCCGATCCGGCAGCGCCCGCCAGCGAGCGCGATCGCCGGATCGAGGAGCTCGCCGCGGCGTTCCCGCAACAGGCGCCTGCCGCCGCGCCGGCGGATGCGGCGCCGAACGACGCGCCGACGCCTTCGCCCGTGGCGGAACCGGCGCTGCCCGCCCCGCCACCGCCACCGCCGCCGACGACGACGACGCCAGCGCCCGAGGCCGTGCAGGAAAAGCCCGCAGCCGCGCCCGGCAAGCCCGGCTGGCGCGAACGCCTGCGCGGCAGCGGTTTCGCGCGCGGCCTGGGCGGCCTGTTCTCGCGCAACCCCAAGCTCGACGACGACCTGCTCGACGAGATCGAGACCGCTCTGCTCACCGCCGACGTCGGCGTCACCGCCACCACCCAGCTGGTCGCGCAACTGCGCAAGCGCATGAAGGCGCGCGAGTTCGCCGATGTCGCCGCGCTGCGCACGGCCCTGCGCGCCGAGCTGATCGCGATGCTGGCGCCGGTGGCGCAGCCGCTGGCCATCGACGCCGGCGCCAAGCCCTTCGTGATCCTCACCGTCGGCGTCAACGGCGTCGGCAAGACCACCACCATCGGCAAGCTCGCACGCCGCTATAAGGACGAGGGACGCGGCCTGATGCTGGCGGCCGGCGACACCTTCCGCGCCGCCGCCGTGGCGCAGCTGCAGGCCTGGGGCGAGCGCAACGGCGTCGCGGTGGTGGCGCAGGGGCAGAACGCCGACGCCGCCTCGGTCGCCTTCGACGCCCTGCAGGCCGCGAAGGCGCGCGGCAGCGACGTGCTGATCGCCGACACCGCCGGCCGCCTGCACACGCAGCAGGGCCTGATGGCCGAGCTGGGCAAGATCAAGCGCGTGCTCGGCAAGGTCGACGAACGGGCGCCGCACGAGGTGCTGATGGTGATCGACGGCACCACCGGACAGAACGCGCTGTCGCAGCTGCGCCAGTTCCATGCCGCCGCCGGCGTCACCGGCCTGGTGGTGACCAAGCTCGACGGCACCGCCAAGGGCGGCGTGGTGTTCGCGCTGGCGCGCGAGTTCGGCATCCCGATCCGCTACGCCGGCATCGGCGAGCGCCCCGAGGACCTGCGCGTCTTCGACGCCGAGGCCTTCGTCGACGCGCTGCTGCCGGAGACGCTCGGGTGAGGAGCGCCAGGCCGGCGGACGCCTTCCGGGCGCCTGCCGCGGCGGCCCAGGCGCTGCCCCCCATGGCCGGGACGGCATGCGTGCGTGCGCGATGCCGCATCGCGCGCGGCGACGCGACGCCGTCTTTCCGCCCATGACGCGCCGGCGTTCGCTGCTGCTGATCGCCGGCCTCGTCCTGCTGGCGCTGCTCGCGCTCGCCGCGCGCATGGCCCTGCAGCCCGACCGCGTCGCCGGCTTCGTGCTCTCGGCGCTCGGCGACACGCTCGGCCTGGAGATCCGCGCCGCCGGCGCCAGCGAATACCAGTTGCTGGGCGCGCCGCGACTGGTGGTGCGCGAGGTCACCGTGCGCGAGCCCGGCGCGGCGACGCCGCTGCTGCAGGCCCGCCGCGTGCTGGTGTCGCTGCCGTGGTCGACCGTACGCAGCCGTGGCGAACGGCTGGACATCACCCGCGTCGAACTCGACGCGCCGGTGCTCGACGTGCGGGCGCTGCAGCACTGGCTGTCGAGGCGACCGTCCGGGGAAACCCGCCTGCCCACCTTCAGCGACGGCGTGCGGGTGCGTCAGGGACGCGTGCTCGGCGACGGCTGGCGGATCGACGCCCTCGATCTCGACTTGCCGCGCCTGCAGCCGGACCGTCGCGTGCAGGCGCGCCTGGGCGGACGCCTGCGGCTCGGCGCGGCGCAGGCCGAAACGCTGGCGCTGCGCTTCGCGCTCGCCGCCGCGATGACGCGCCCCGGCAACGGCGCCGGCGTCGCCGTCGTCGGCCCGCTGACCGCCGAGGCCAAGGATTGGCGACTGCACGCGCGCCTGCGCGCCTCCGGACCGCTGCGCTTCGAGGACGACGGCTTGACGATCGCGCCGCTGCGCGCGTCGACGGCGGCGCGCTACGAAAGCGGCGACACCCGCCTGCCCTTCGCCTTCGCGCTGAACGCGCCGCTGCGCTATCGCGATGCCGCCGTGGGCCTGGCGCCGGGCGGATTCGCCCTGCGCGGCGAAGACATGGTGCCGAACCTTGATGCCGCCGGCGCCCTCGCCTACGGCCGGCGCCTGCTGCTGCGTCTGGACGGCCGCCTCGCGCGCTGGCCGCAGGCCTGGCCGGCGCTGCCCGCGCCGCTGGGCGCGTCGCAGTCGCCGCTGGAAGTCTCGCTGCGCTATCTCGGTGCCGCCGACGTCTCCGATCCTGCCGCCTTGCGTCTGCGCCGCGACGCCACCGCGTTCGACGCCCGCTTCCGCATCCCCGAGATCGCGGCATGGGTGGCCGCGCCCGCCGGCGCCGGATCGCCGCTGCCGCCATTGTCCGGCCGCCTGTCCACGCCGGAGCTGATCATTTCCGGCGCGCGCCTGGAAGGCGTGGACATCCGGCTCGACGACGAGGCGGCGCCGAAGGACGCCACCGCGCCATGAGCACGCCGGCCATCGATGCCTTTTCCGACCGGCTGCTGGCCTGGTTCGACGTCTGCGGACGCCACGACCTGCCCTGGCAGCATCCGCGCGCGCCGTACCGCGTCTGGCTCTCGGAGATCATGCTGCAGCAGACGCAGGTGCGCGTGGTGGTTCCCTACTTCGAGCGTTTCGTCGCCGCCCTGCCCGACGTCGCCGCGCTTGCCGCCGCCGACCTCGATACCGTGCTCGCGCTCTGGTCCGGGCTCGGCTACTACGCCCGCGCCCGCAACCTGCACGCCGCCGCGCGGCTGTGCGCGCAGCGGCACGGCGGTGAGCTGCCCCGCGATTACGATGCGCTCCTCGCCCTGCCCGGCATCGGCCGCAGCACCGCCGGCGCAATCCTCGCCCAGGCCT
Organism: Luteimonas aquatica; assembly: GCF_022662575.1. Taxonomy (GTDB): domain Bacteria; phylum Pseudomonadota; class Gammaproteobacteria; order Xanthomonadales; family Xanthomonadaceae; genus Luteimonas; species Luteimonas aquatica. The sequence goes on from NZ_JALBFU010000001.1 coordinate 1,290,145, forward strand.
GGGGCGACCGCCACGCCATCCTCGACGGCAACGTCAAGCGCGTGCTGTGCCGCTACCACGGCATCGCCGGCTGGCCCGGCCAGCCCGCGGTGGAAAAGCGCCTATGGACCCTGGCCGAGGCGCACCTCCCGCATGCGCGCCTGCCCGACTACACCCAGGCGCAGATGGATTTCGGCGCCACGCTGTGCACGCGCGCCGATCCGGCCTGCGTGCTGTGCCCCTTGCAGGAGGATTGCGTCGCGCTGCGCGAAGCACGCGTCGCCGAGCTGCCCACGCCCAAGCCCGGCAAGCCCCTGCCCGAGCGCGAGGCCTACGTGCTGCTGCTGCGCGACGCGGACGATCGCGTGCTGCTGCAGCGGCGTCCGCCGACCGGCGTCTGGGCCTCGCTGTGGTCGCTGCCGCAAAGCGAAGGCCAGGAGGACGCCCGCGCCTGGTTCGAGGCGCACCTGGACGACGACTACGATCGCGGCGAAGCCCTCGACGCCATCGATCACGGCTTCACCCATTACCGCCTGCGCCTGCAGCCGTTGCGCTGGCATCGGGTCGCGGCGCGCGCAAGGGTGCGCGACAATGACGACCTGCGCTGGGCCACGCGCGCCGATCTCGCCGCGCTGGGAATCCCGGCACCGGTGCGCACCCTGCTCGAGACGCAACTTCGACAATCCTAGGCGCGGGGCACCGCCGCCCGCCGAAACACAGGACGACACCGCCATGCCCCGCACGGTCCATTGCGAATACGAACACCGCGACACCGAAGGCCTGGACTTCGTGCCCTGGCCGGGCGAACTGGGCAAGCGCGTCTTCGCGCACATCGGCAAGAGCGCCTGGGCCGCCTGGCTGGCGCACCAGACCATGCTGATCAACGAGAACCGCCTTTCGCCGCTCGATCCCAAGCACCGCGCCTTCCTCGAGGCGGAGATGCAGAAGTTCCTGTTCGGCGGCGGCGCCGAGAAGCCGGCCGGCTATGTCCCGGAAGACGGCGCCGCCTGATCGCGCGCGCTCTTCTCCGCCTGCCGGATCGCCTTCACGTCCAGCGGGCGGATTTCGTCGATCCGGCACGGCAACTCGATCGAACCGCGGTCGCGGGCGATCACCTTGTCGAACTTGGCATACACCTGGTTCATCTGGCTGGTCACCCCGATCACCGGCGTGAACGCCAGGTTGTTGCAGGGGCCGTACAGGCTGAGCAGATAGGCCTCGTTGGGCTTGGTCCACACCGCCACCGCGCTGTCGCCCAGCGGCGTCCAGCCGTCGATGCGGCCGAAATAGCGGAAACTGGAGACCGGCTTGCCGGCATGGTCCTTGTACAGGGCGAGCTTGTCGGCATCGCTCAGCCCCGTCGTGGCGCAGCTGGCCAGCAGGGGCAATGCGGCACTCAGGGCGGCCGCGAAACACTGGGTTTTCATGCCCGTTTCCCTTGCCGTGGGGGCGGCGCTGGAGAGGTGCCACGATCATGCGCCCCGGCCGCCGGCCGCCCAAGGGCCGCCCGCAAGGCCGTTCAGCCGCCCGCCGGCTTCTTGCCCCACACCCCCAAGCCCCGTATCATGCGCGGCTCGCACGGCCACGGCCGCAGCGCATGGCCGGGTAGCTCAGTTGGTAGAGCAGGGGATTGAAAATCCCCGTGTCGGGGGTTCGATTCCCTCCCCGGCCACCATGTCTTCCGAAACCCACCGCATCCCGGTGGGTTTTTTGTTTGCGGCAAGAACGCATGCTTCGCGGACTCTGCCGCATTCGCGCCGTGCCGCCGCAGATCCCTCCCGCCTTTCGCCGAGCCGCGATCGATCTAGTGGCTATCGTCCGGACCAGGCCGCAGAATCTCCATGCGATCGCTGTTCCGAGACCCGAATCCTCAGGCCGAGCACATGTCCAGATCGACTCTTTGGGTGGCTGCCATCTCGTGCCTGTGCATCGGGTACGCCCTCGGCGTCGGCACCAGGATCATCGGCGATCGCGCAGCAAGAGAAGACTCGTCGCAGCAGCGGCATCGCCGCCCCGACGCGCGGCAACCCGAGGTTGCGGCGCCGTCTTCCCCGGACTTCGCGGCGGAACCCCTCGACGCACCGGCCGTGCTCGGGCGGGGTCCCGGAGCCGATACCTCCCGGCCTCGCACCGACCTGCAGGCGCTCACGGCATGCGCCCGAAGCACCGACACGAAGACGGCGGAGCATTGCCTGCAACAACTCGACGCCATCGGCATCCAGGATCCCCAGGTACGCGGAACATTCCTGCAGTTGATTTCGGCGCAGCAAGACCCCGCCGCCAAGGCGCGCATTCTTGAAAACATCACGCCGGCGCCGCTGCCGCCCGAGGACCTGGCCCTCTTCCTCAAGGAACTGGCGCTCGTCCGGCAGTCGCCCGACCCCGAGGTGCGCGCCGACGGTTTGATTCGCACGGCCGTCTGGGATCATAGCGAAGCCCTTGCCGGCGTCCTTCGCAAGGGCTTGTACGACGAGAACCCGGAAGTGGCGCGTGCCGCCGCAACGGCCGTGCTGGCTTCAAACGTGCGTACGCAGGAAATCAAGGACGCCCTGCTGATGCAGGCAAGCGACGCGGCGCCCGACTCCCAGTTGCATCGCAGCGCCCTGGAGGCGCTACGCGACTTCCCCTTGAGTCGCGACGAATACGCGATCTATCGCATGGCCTACGACCGGTCCAGCACGGATTCACAAAAATGAATCCTGGGGTTCATGGCAATCGGATTGCAGGCGCGCCCGGCGAAAGCCCATGGTTTTCGCGGAATTTGAGGGCCTGAGCTTCACGCCAGCTGAATCGCCTCGCTGTTCGCGCTTTTGACTCTGGACTTTCGGGGCGCGAAAAGGCTTCATGCGGCAAGCGGGAATTGCTTGAAGTGCCCGGCCCCTCGCGGGCCATCAATCACGAACCTTCTCTGGGAGACGCATCCATATGCTTCGCTTGATCTGTTCTTTTGCAATGGTGCTCGCGGGTATCGCGTTGAGCGGCAGCGCCTTGGCCCAAAGCTGCCCCGGAAAACTCATCGAGGTCAAGCCGATTCGAAACGCATCCGGGCTGAAGCTTGCGGAATTGCAGGTGTACTACAACGCGGCGACCGGCAAGAATTGCGCCCGCACGATGCATTCGAGCGCGACCTGGGGCAAATACCATCACACCGAAGTGCTTCTGCAGACCTGCAAACGGGAAAACTTCAGCCTGCGCAACGGCTGCAGTGCGCCCCGTCTTGCGTTGACCGACTGGGGCAACTTCAAGTACCAGGCCGGACCGGTTTCCGTTTACGGCAAGGGCCGATGCGTCTTTTCCCAGGGAAGCATCGTCACGATCAGCGGCGGGCACGCCACGCCCCATAGGGTCGAGATCAGCGGCCACTGCGGGTAGCATCGAACGAAGATTTTGCGAAGAGCAGGCGACGACCTGCATCGCTCATGGAGGCGCTGGAGCGACGCTCTCGCTCCACGCCGCAAAAAGCATCGACGACGCCCGGCACCAGCCGGGCTTTCTTTTGCCTGGAGCCTCGCATCCGCCGATCGCGGCGATCGCAATCACCGCTCGCGCCTTGCGTCATCGATCAGCTTGCAGGCGATCTCCTGCCCCGCACCGAACGCCAGCGGCGCACTCGACCAGCGCGTCTCGTTGTCGCGGGCGATGGGGAGGCCAGGGATGTAGACCTCATCGATGAAATAGCCCACGTCCTCGTCGCCATGGATGACGATCGTGTAGGCCAGCCCCATGTATTCCCCGACGCTTCGAAAATCCTGCTTCTTCATCCCCTGTCCGATCGATCAGCCTCGGGGAAGTATCGGCGAAGCCGCCTTGGGTGCGACCGACTCCCTCGCGGACCACTGAACATTCAGCGATCCGCATCTGCACGGATTGACTGCGGCGGGCGATTGAGTCACGCGCGACAGGCCATGGCGCTCGCGCCCGTATCGATTTGCACCGGCGGCATCAGCTCGGAACAAGCCGGCAAGGCGAGGCCGGAACTTTGCGACGGAACCGACAGCTTCCGCTCGGGAGTTATGGCAGAGTTTTCCGACTGCCGCCCGGCGGCAGTCGTCAATCGGTCTCAGGACACATGCGAGGGATGGATCATGGATCGTTCAAGGAAACTACGTCTTGCCGCTGCCGCATTGGGATTCGGCACTTTGATTGCCACGGCCGCCTGGGCACTGCCCTATCCACGGGACAACCAGCAGGTCAGCCTGATCTATTTTTCCGATGCCAGCCACGCCGGCGTCGTCGGCGGATATTCCTACGGAAACTGTTGGGACAGCGAGCGATGGGGCGAGCAGACGCGCTATTTCTCCATCAGCTACGCTTACTGCAATCGGGATCCCTACTGAGGATCATGGCACCGCCTTCCGGCCTGTCGCCACGACGGCCGGCACTTCGCCACTCGCCTCCCCCGCGCCGTCGCCCGATCGCGCAATGCGTGTCTGCGTGAACGGGCTTGGGCGCGGGACCGATCCCGTGCAGTTTCACCACCCGCTTCCGATCCACAAACGAGAAACGCCGACTAGGCGCAAATCGTCGTTGCCGCCGGCGAAATATCGCATCCGGCATCACGCGACATATGCGCCAATGGCGACAACATTGTCGCCACAGAATCTTCTTCGCGAACATACGATATGTACAAAGCGCACCGCGCTTGGTTCCTGAACGCCGCCGACACGCTGCAGACAGTGCATCGGGAAATCTCGCTGCTGACCACCGAAGCGCAGGTGGAACTGACGACCATCGCCGACGACCACAGCCTGAGCAGCCGTGCCGAGCATCTGAACTTCACGGCCACGCATCTGAGCAGCGCCGAACGGGCGATCGCGACCGCCATCGACGCCATCGTCTCGGCGCTGGAATATGCCGAGATCGCCTATGCCCATCAGCGCACGGGGCCCAAGAGCCGCCCATAGGAAGTCGACGCTCCGCGAGGCGGCCGCAACCCGGCCGCCTCGCGGATCGCCCCCGTTCGGACAACACGACCTGCTCCGCAGGCGTGACGCACGGCTCAGAAGCGGGGGATGAAAGGACTGACGATGGAGCCGATGAAGTTGAACATGCCCTCGAGCGGCTTCTCGATGGGATCGGTGAAGTTCGGCGTCTTCGCGATCGGAAGGTCGCCGTCCAGCCCGCGGATCATCACATCCATATTGTGGCCGCCGGTCGTCATCACCCGCAGGTTGCTGCCCAGCGGATCGGGGAGCGCGTTGACGAAGGGGATGTCCTGCTGCAGCAACGTCGCGAAATCGTCGATCACCGAATAGGTGCGGATCTGCCCCGCTTCGGCCTGGGCGCGCGCCGCGGCCGGGTCCAGCCCCAGCCTGGACAAGGTGCCGTCGCTGACGCCGGCCGCGTTGAACGTCACCGCCGTGCTGCCGGTGGCCATGGCCGTGGCGGATGCCAGCCCGCCGCCGTGCGAGTGGCCGGTGTAGATCACGTTGTCGGGACCGAACGCACTCTCCACCTGGCGACCCAGTGAAATCGCGTTGTTGTACTGCGTGGTGTCCGCGCCGAGCGCTTGCGCCACGATGGTGCCGATATCGGTGGGCTCGTTGTTCGTATTGCCGGCAAAGGCCACGGTGTAATGGCCCTGGCCGTCGGTATAGACGCCCGCCAGGTTGCCGCCGCTGTATTGCAGGTTCGGGTCGATGCCGCGCTGCGCCAGCTCGCCGTCGCCAAGGCGCCGCCAGCCGTCGACGTTCTGCCGGCCCGGGTCGTATACCGCCTCGGCGATCTTGGCGAGGGTGTTGTCCAGGGGCTTGTGCGGGTCCGGCCCTCGCGCGGCGGCGTCGAAACCACCATTGAGCGTCTTGATGCGGTCGTCGCGGGGACCGTCCGCACCGGCATGCGGAGCGACATCCCGGACGCGGTTGTCTGAAACGCGTTCTGTCATGGGAGCACCTTCTTGAGTTAGGTGACGAAAGCCCGTCCTCGCGGACGAAGGCCCGAGCGAGCGAACTTCGATGTGCGCTCATCTTGTCTAATCGCCGCTCGATCTCCAGGCAGGACATAGGGAAAACCCTAGGTCCGATCGCCGATTCGGCGAAACATGCTGTTTTTTGCTGGTTTTCGCGAGGCATGACAACCGTCCATCCATCGTCCGGCGTTTTCGGCCTCAAGCGAGACGGGTACGGAATCCGCAGCGACACGACGCAGAGCGACGTCGCGCATCGGATGCCGCGACGCCGGCTTCGCGAACGCGGTTCGTCGCTCGCGATGCGCGCTCGCCACATGCTTGCCTGCGACGATTGCCGGCGCCTGCTTCCAGCACCCACGCCGACGCCCTTCCAGCGACCGGCCCGGCAGGCGGGCGGACACCTGGCGAAGCATTCTCCGGCGGCCGATGGCCCGCTCGAACTGTCTTTCCGGCCTCACGGGCTTTTCACGCCTTCCGCGCCATTTTTTACGCGCCGGCGCGACCAGGTGCTGCTCGCCGACCCGGCTGTCGAATCCCCTAGATTTCGTCTCTCTATCCCTATTGCCATCCCCTTCGGATGGCATTTTTTTTGCCGTCCCGGGCCGCGCCGGCGGCCCGCACCATGCCGGCCGCCGAGCCGGCCATCCGCCCAGCGCCCCCTGCAGGGGCGTCCCCCCGGCCATCCCCATACCGCCGGGTATCGTCGTAATATCCTGCCTCGCATTCCATCGGGCGGTACCGCGCATGAAACGTTGGCTGGTGTTGGTGGTCCTGGCGTTGCTGTTGACGGCCTGCGGCGGAGGCCCGGTGCGCCGGGTGTCGGAGCCGGCGGCGAGCATCCAGCAGTTGACGGTGCGCGCCGACGGCAGCTGGTCGGTGGATCTGCGCCTGCAGAACTACAGCAGCATCCCCATGCGCTTCGACGCCGTCGACCTCACCCTGGTGCTGCAGGACCAGGCGGCCGGTGCGCTGAAGGTCAGCCCCGGCATCTCGATCGGGCCCGAATCCGCCGACGTGGTGACCGTGACGCTGGCACCGGCCTCGCTCGCCCGCATCGCGATCGCCGATGCGCTCAGCGACCGGCGCAGCGTCGGCTATTCGCTGGAAGGCAGCGTGCAGGTCGTGCCGGAAGAGCGGAAATCCCAGACATTCACACTGAAGAAGCGCAACAACTCCCTGAACCCGGTGCCGGGCCTGCCCGGCGTGCTGCGCTGAGCTTTCCGCCCGTCGCCGCGGGCATCGCCTTCCGCCGCCGCGTTCCCGGCGGCCATTCCTTCCTTCGACCCGACCGACCATGTCCACATACAACGCCCCGCTGAACGATATCCGCTTCGTCCTGTTCGACCTGCTCGATGCCGAATCCCTGTTCGCGCGCCTGGGCCAGACCGAGGCCAGCCGCGACATCGTCGACGCCGTGCTCGAAGAGGCCGCGCGCTTCACCGAGACGGTGCTGGCGCCGCTCAACCGCGTCGGCGACGAGATCGGCTGCCGCTACGACAAGGCCACCGGCGCGGTCACCACGCCGCCGGGCTTCCAGCAGGCTTATGCGCAGTTCGTCGAGGGCGGCTGGTCCGGACTGGTGGCGTCGCAGGATTTCGGCGGCCAGGGGCTGCCGCATCTGGTCGGCATTCCGGTCGAGGAGATGATCGACGCCGCCAACCTGGCCTGGGGCAACTTCCCGCTGCTCTCGCACGGCGCGACCACGGCGCTGATGCACCACGGCGAGGCATGGCAGCAGGAAGTGTTCCTCAAGCCGCTGGTCTCGGGCCAGTGGACCGGCACGATGTGCCTGACCGAGCCGCACTGCGGCACCGACCTCGGCCTGCTCAAGACCAAGGCCGTGCCGCAGGCCGACGGCAGCTATGCCGTCAGCGGCACCAAGATCTTCATCACCGCAGGCGAGCACGACCTGACCGACAACATCGTGCACCTGGTGCTCGCCCGCCTGCCCGACGCGCCCGCCGGCAGCAAGGGCATCTCGCTGTTCGTGGTGCCGAAGCTGCGCGTGGCGCGCGACGGCAGCATCGGCGAGCACAACGGCGTGCGCTGCGGCGCCATCGAGCACAAGATGGGCATCCACGGCTCGGCCACCTGCGTGCTCAACCTGGACGAGGCGCAGGGCTATCTGATCGGCCAGCCGCACAAGGGCCTGATGGCGATGTTCACCATGATGAACACCGCGCGCCTGGCCGTCGGCCTGCAAGGCCTGGGCCTGTCCAGCCGCGCCTACCAGAACGCCCTGCGCTATGCCCGCGAACGCCTGCAGATGCGCGCGCTCTCGGGCCCGAAATTCCCGGACAAGCCGGCCGACCCGATCATCGTGCATCCGGACGTGCGGCGCATGCTGCTGACCTGCAAGGCGCTGATCGAGGGCGGACGCGCGCTCGGCTACCACGCCGGCTCGCTGGTCGACATCATCGGCCACGCCGCCGACGAGAACGAGCGCAAGCAGGCCGACGACCTGCTCGGCTTCCTCACCCCGATCGTCAAGGCCTGCCTCACCGAGTGGGGCGTGGAATGCACCTACCACGCGCTGCAGTGCTTCGGCGGACACGGCTACATCCACGAGCACGGCATGGAACAGCTGGCGCGCGATGCCCGCATCACCACGCTGTACGAAGGCACCACCGGCATCCAGGCGCTGGATTTGATGGGGCGCAAGATCGCGCAGCTGCAGGGCGCCGGCCTGCGCGTGTTCCTGGGCATGATCGAGGCCTTCTGCAAGGCCAGCGAAGGCGACGAGTCGCTGCGCGAATTCGTCGAGCCGCTGCGCGCCAAGGCGGCGGAATGGCAGATGCTCACCCTGGGCGTGGGCAAGCGCGCCATGGCCAATCCCGAGGAAATCGGCGCGGCCGCCTACGACTATCTGTTCTATTCCGGCTACGTGGCGCTGGCCTACTGGTGGGCGCGCAGCGTGGCGGCGGCGGACGCCTCCTCGCAGCCGCAGGAGTTCAAGGACGCCAAGCGCGAGACCGCGCGTTTCTATTTCGCGCGCATCCTGCCGCGCACCCTGGCGCATGCGACGGCGATCGAAAGCGGCACCGCGCCGCTGATGGCGATGGCGGAAGAGCGGTTCGGCTGAGGCCCGCGAGCGCGCGGGCCGCTTGCGGCGCGACGCCGTCCCTGGCGAACCATTCCCGACTCCGGATCGTCCGGCCCGGCCCTCCATGGCCGGGCGGGCACCGCGCTACACGACGGCGTGGTTCGGCACCTTCGTCCTGCCGGAAGAAATGCCGCAGCGCTGCCGTCCCTGGCGCACCATTCCCGACTCCGGATCGTCCGGCCCGGCCATCCATGGCCGGGCGTGCACCGCGCTACACGACGGCTTGGTTCGGCACATTCGTCCTGCCGGAAGAAATGCCGCAGCGATGCCGTCCCTGGCGAACCATTCCCGACTCCGGATCGTCCGGCCCGGCCATCCAAGGCCGGGCGTGCACCGCGCTACACGACGGCGTGGTTCGGCACCTTCGTCCTGCCGGAAGAAATGCCGCAGCGAGGCCGTCCCTGGCGAACCATTCCCGACTCCGGATCGTCCGGCCCGGCCATCCATGGCCGGGCGCGCACCGCGCTGACGGCGCGGTGCGCCCTCTACACAAAAAGTAAACAAAGGCGTATAAGCTATCCTCCCCATGGAGCCTGACAGAGCGAATCTTCGCCTGATCCGGGCCGGGGCCTTATCGGAACCGGCCGCTTCTGCTGCCGGCCCTACCGCCGCCTCCGCCCCCTGTTCCCCGGTCCGTCTCGACGCGGTTCGCCTGCTGTCGCTCGATGCGCATGGCCGCGTCCTGGACTGGATGAGCTGGCAGGACGCCACCTGCCTGTATGCCCGCGGCGCGGTCGCCTGGACGCTCGGCGATCCCTGCCTGACCGTACGCGGCGGCATCTGCCGCGTCAGCGGGCAGCGCAGCCGCATGGAGCTGCATCCGATCATCGCCGCCCGCGGCCATGCCCGTCCGTCCGCGCTCGACCCCACGCCGGCGCTCACCAATGCCGCGCTGTTCGCCCGCGACCAGCACCTGTGCCTGTACTGCGGCCGCGACTACCCCCGCCAGCACCTCACTCGCGACCATGTGAAGCCGCTCTCGCAGGGCGGGCGCGACACCTGGGAAAACGTGGTCGCGGCCTGCTTCCACTGCAATTCGCGCAAGGGCGGGCGGACCCCGCAGCAGGCCTCGATGCCGCTGCTCGCCGTGCCCTACCGGCCCAGCTGGGTGGAACACCTGATCCTATCGAACCGCAACATCCTCGCGGACCAGATGGCGTTCCTGAAGAACCATCTGCCCAAGCGCCGGCGCCAGTAGCCGCGCCTGCCGCGCCGGCGGACGGCCTGCCCGCCGGTCCGCCGGTCCGCCGCTTAACCGCGCATCGTCCGGTCGCCAGGTTTCCTTGCCCCCCGCCCCGGCCGGGAGGGACAATGCACGCCATGATCGACTCCGCCCGCTATCCGCGCCTCGCGCGCATCGACAGCCCGGCCGACCTGCGCAAGTTCGACGAAGCCGAACTCCCCGCCATCGCCGACGAACTCCGCGCCTATCTGATCGAATCCGTCGGCAAGAGCGGCGGCCATTTCGGCGCCGGGCTCGGCGTGATCGAACTGACCACCGCGCTGCATTGGCTGTACGAAACGCCCGAGGACCGCATCGTCTGGGACGTCGGCCATCAGACCTACCCGCACAAGATCCTGACCGGCCGCCGCGACGGCATCCACACCGTCAAGCAGAAGGACGGCGTGGCGCCGTTCCCCAAGCGCGAGGAAAGCGAGTACGACACCTTCGGCGTCGGCCATTCCTCCACCTCGATCTCGGCCGCGCTCGGCATGGCCATCGCCAATGCCCGCGCCGGCAACGAGCGCAAAGTGGTGGCGGTGATCGGCGACGGCGCGATGACCGCCGGCATGGCCTACGAGGCGCTCAACCACGCCGGCGGCATGGAGCCGGAGCCGAGCCTGCTGGTGATCCTCAACGACAACCGCATGTCGATCAGCGAGAACGTCGGCGGCATGACCAAGATGCTCGGCCGCATGACCGGCAGCCGCACGCTCAACGCGATCCGCGAGGGCGGCAAGAAGCTGCTGGGCGACAAGCGCAGCAGCGGCACCGCGCGCTTCGTGCGCCGCTGGGAAGAGCACTGGAAGGGCATGTTCGTGCCCTCCACCCTGTTCGAGGAAATGGGCTTCCACTACACCGGCCCGATCGACGGCCACGACATCAAGGCCCTGGTCGGCGCGCTGAAGACCCTCAAGACCCTCAAGGGTCCGCAGCTGCTGCACGTGATCACCACCAAGGGCAAGGGCTACGAACTGGCCGAAGGCGACCAGATCGGCTACCACGCGGTCGGCCCGTTCGATCCGACCCAGGGCGTGGTCGCCAAGAGCGGCGCCAAGAAGCCCACCTACACCGACATCTTCGGCGACTGGCTCTGCGACATGGCCGCCGCCGACCCGGCGCTGCTCGGCATCACCCCGGCGATGCGCGAGGGCTCGGGCCTGGTGCGCTTCAGCAAGGAATATCCGGACCGCTATTTCGACGTCGCCATCGCCGAGCAGCATGCGGTGACGCTCGCCGCCGGCATGGCCTGCGAAGGCGCCAAGCCGGTGGTGGCGATCTATTCCACCTTCCTGCAGCGCGGCTACGACCAGCTCGTGCACGACGTGGCGATCCAGAACCTGGACGTGCTGTTCGCGATCGACCGCGGCGGCGTGGTCGGCCCCGACGGCGCCACCCACGCCGGCAACCTGGATCTCTCCTACCTGCGCTGCGTGCCCAACATGGTGGTGATGGCGCCCGGCGACGAGAACGAGTGCCGGCAGATGCTCTCCACCGGCTTCGCCTACGCCGGCCCGGCCGCGGTGCGCTATCCGCGCGGCACCGGCCCCGGCGTGGCCGTGCAGCCCAACCTCGATACGCTGCCCATCGGCAAGGCCGACCTGCGCCGCCGCGGCACGCGCCTGGCGGTGCTGGCCTTCGGCGCGGTGCTGCCGGCCGCGCTGCAGGTCGGCGAGGAGCTCGACCTGACCGTGGTCAACATGCGCTTCGTCAAGCCGCTCGACCGCGCGCTGGTGCTCGAACTGGCGAAGAGCCATGACGGCTTCGTCACCGTGGAGGACAACGTGGTGATGGGCGGCGCGGGCTCCGCGGTCGCGGAACTGCTCAATGCCGAAGGCATCGCCCTGCCGATCCTGCATCTCGGCCTGCCCGACCTCTTCCAGCACCATGCCAGCCGCGAGGATCTGCTCGCCGAGGCCGGACTGGACGTGGCCGGCATTCGCGCCGGCATCGCCAACCGCTGGCCGCAGGTCGCGGGCAGCCGCACGCGGCTGAGCGCGGCGTCGGCGTGACGGGTTCGCCATGAATCCGTGGGGCGCGCCGCGGGCCTTCGTCCTCGCGCTCGCTCTCTCCTGCCTGATCGCGCCCCCTGCCGGGGCGACCTCCGTCGCCTCGAAATCCCTCGACGAGATCGTCCACGGCAGCGACCACGCGTTGCTGGCTACCGTCGTACGCGTGGACATGGTCGACGGCCTGGGCCGGCCCGTCGAGGACCGCGAGGCGCGCACCGGCCCGGGCCTGCGCAATCGCATCCGCCTGCATCTCGACGTGCGCGAGGTGCTGTCCACGAATTGCAGCCGCCAACCGCGCCGCGTGACGGTCGCGCTCTGGAGCATGTGGCACTACTCGCTCGGCGCGATCCGCGACCAGGTACAGGGCAGCGAGGGCATCTTCCTGCTGAAAGGCGCGGATTTCGAGCCGGCGTACTACGAGGATTTCCAGCGCGCCATCGAGGAACGGCCGCAGATCCAGGCACGGCTCGACGCGCTTCGCCTGCAGCGCAAGCCCGAACGGATCGATTGCCGCCAGGACTCCCTCCACGTCTCGCCGGCAAACCCGGCATGACATCGCCCGTCTTCCGCATCTGCCTTGCCCTGCTCGCCCTTTTCGCGCAGCCGGCGCTCCCGGCCCGGGCGGTCGAGCCGTCCGACTCCCTGCAGAAGACCATCGCGGCGCAGGATGCCGCTTTCTTCGCCGCCTTCAATCGCTGCGACCTGGAAGGATGGAAGCGCTATCTCGCCGAGGACGTCGAGTTCTACCAGGACAACGACGCCCCCACCATGACGCGCGATGCGCTGGTCCCCTCGTTCGTCGAACGCTGCGGCAAGAATGGCGTCGCCGTGCTGGAACGCGAAGCCTTGCCGGACACCTACGAAGTCCATGCCTTGCAGGACTATGGCGCGGTGCAGTTCGGCCGCCATCGGTTCTGGGTGATGGAGCACGGGCGGCGGGCGCAGGTCGCCGCGGAACCGCGCTTCGTGCACCTGTGGCGCCTCAGGGACGGCCGCTGGCAGATCACCCGCGTGGTCAGTTACGGGCACTGAGCATCCTGTCCCATACGGGCGCGCTCACTGCTCCGCGGCGGATTGTTGGGTGGTCTCGTCCGGTCCCTGCACCACGTATCCCTTGGCCCGTAGCGCGTCGAGATAGCCGTCCTGGGCGAGCATCAGGCTGACCGGCAAGGTGGCGAACGTGGAGGCGTTGCCGTCGAGCGCCGACTCGGCCGACTCCAGCCAGAGCTGGCGCAGGCGACGCGGCAGGTTGGTGATGCCCTGCTTGCGCGCCAGTTCGCTGCCCGTGAAGGCGGCGGTGCAGGCCGTGAACTGGTTGTGCGCCGGCAGGTCGCGCAGCGCCGGCACGTCGCCGACCGCCCAGGCGTTCGCCCGCGCCGCCATCGCACCGAGGTCGCCCTCGATGCGGTCGAGGGTCTTGGCGAAGCAGGCCGAATCGTCGAGCGCCTGTGCCGAGAATTCCTTGATTGCCGCCTTCGGATTGTCGATCTTCAGTTTCAGCTCGGGCGAGACGATCCTGATCCTGTGCTTGCGCGCCGTCGACCTCACCACTGGTTCGACCAGGTTGTCGTGCGTCATCCCCGACTTGCGGATTGCCTTGTCGTACAGCTCCAGCGCCGCGAACACCGGCCGCCATTGCTCGATCCCCCGGTCGCTGCCGATATAGCGCGCCTTCAACGCCTGCCAGCGGGCGTACTGCTGCGCCGGCACGACGTCCTGCAACCGCTTGCCGTCGGGATTCTTGCGCGCCTTCAACAGCGACGGCAGCAGGAACAAGCCGCGGAACAGGCCGACCCCCGTCTCCAGCTTGACCCCGGGCGCTTCCAGCACCGCCTGCGAGGCGGCGATGGTGCGCTCCACCTTGGCCGACTGCCATTTCATGCGCCTGGGCAGCGGCGAGAGCGTGCCGAGGATCCACAGTACGTGATCGCCCTTGGAGACTTTCCACAGGCCCGGGCCGGGCTGGGCGCCGGAAACCACGACTGTTTCCAGGTCCACGACTGGAGCCTGCGACTCGGCGGCGCGCGGCGCGCTACCGGCAGCCGGCGGTGGCTGGGCCCGGGCAAAGGGCGCCGCAACCGCCAGCAGTAACGCCAGTCCGGCAAACAAGATTCGACGCATCGGAACCGTTCTCGCGATCAGGAGAATGGCGCCAAGTGAAGCACGTCCAGACGGTCCAGTTAGCGTGCCAGCGACGCGTCGTTATCGAACAGTTCAAATCCTTCCTGCAGGAGTCCGAGGGTCATTGCACAGACCGTAGGACATATCCCTCAAGAGCCGCGCGACCTGCCAGACTCCAGCGAGAGCAATGACCATGGCCGCCCCATTGCCATGGAAGACATGCATGTCACATTAAAAACGCCAATCACAACAACTGCAAATCTACCGATATGCGGGAAGTTTATTTTTCACCAAGCATGACGCCATATCAGAACTTGAAAAAAACACCTCTCCACTAAAAAATCCCGAAACATCGACTCGCCCACCAGACTTGGACTTGAAATTAGTTTCTGCCGTTATCGTCTCAATTTCAGGGCACCCAAAATTTTCTGCGCGCCCCGCGGGCACCTCAAACCACACCTTTTTTTCAATAAGATCTTCAAACCCACGATACAAAATTTGCGAATAACTTTCCGCCGGAATATATGCTGCCCCGGAAACACAATTATCGTTACGCTTATCGTTGGAAATGACAAAGAATACCCTTTGCCCTGCGGCAACAGCTTGCTCAGCGCATACTTTTATTTGTTTCTTTTCTCCATAATCAATCATCAAAGTAAAAAGCTGCGCTCTCCCATTAACAACATGAGCGATAGACACCCAGCGGACCACACCCATACCAAACAGCCTAGATTTTTTTGCCCTCTCAGGAATGGATTCACTAGCCCTATATTCATAGGCTGTGACATTTCCAGCTGTAGAGCCAAAAATTAAAGCCAGTATGGCGATTACATACTTATGGTTTATATTTCTCACGATAAATCTCCATAAGTTTATTTGTCGAATTCCTGATCTTCCCATGAATTTGATTTTGCAATTGCGCATCCGGATAAGACTCAATCCTTCCACCATATCCAGGGGTACTTTGCTTCCACAACAAATCCATTTTGGGGTCCAAATGAGCCACTTCATGAAAAATAGTTTCCATCACCCCATCAAGCGAATCGATTCTTCTTATCTCAATTCCGGTGTACTCGAATATATCCGCCTCAGCATACACCTCGCCGGCATCGGAAAACTTCCTTACGCCAGAATACCTAAACTTGAATGCGCCCGGGTGCGCTGAATTTACACTATCCATTTCATCGTAAAGATCCATATCATCCATTACCCCGTCAGCACGCATTTTTCTAAAAATAGAAACACCTTTGTTCATCGTCGAAATGGCTTTTTCTTTCGACAAAGGCTCTCCTCCATTCGAGTTTTTCTCTGCCGCTGGATTATCTACACTCCGGCCAGACAGAACGGCCTGCATCGCGCCGCTAACGGCCCCATTCGCAAACTTTCCACCAGTCAATTCTGAAATCGTCCCTCCAATCAAAGCCCCCTTGACTGCTCTGGTGAAGGGATTTCCTCTTCCTGCTTGCGGCATAAATGCCGCCGTCAACCCAGCAGCCAGAAATCCGCTCCCAAAGTTACCGCCACTGAGACTCTCCAGAATGCCTCCGCTTACGGCTTGCGCTGCGATCTGGGTCACGCTATCCCATCCCGTCACACCGATACCAGCTGTAAGCATCGCGGTGAACCCACCCCTTATACCGCCCTTCAATGTCCCGGTAGTGATCAATCCGGCTGCAAATCCTCCCGCAGCCACAATTCCCATTCCCGTCGCCAATGCCATACCTGCACCAGCCCCCCCAGCCATAAAGGCAGCAAAGTAGGGCGCCGCCGCTCCTGCTGTCGCCCAGGAGATCGCGACCGCAGCAGCGATCTTGAGAATATTCCCAAAGGACATCATCCCCGTGGGATCGGTATTGACCAGCGGGTTGTTGAACACGTAGGTGTAGGCGTTCCAGCTCTGCG
>NZ_JALBFU010000010.1 GCF_022662575.1 Luteimonas aquatica
CACCTTCGCCTTCCGCGTGGCCACGCAGTACACCAAGCGCGACGGCTTCGACCACAACACCGGGACGGGCAAGGACGTCAACGACCGCGACATCCTGGGCGTGCGCACCTCGCTGGCGTGGAAGCCGAGCGAGAAGTTCAACGCCAGCTTCATCTGGGACCACTTCCAGGAAGAGGACAGCCGCTCACGCACCGGCAAGCAGCTGTGCCATAACGATGCGGGCCCGACGTCGGTCGGAAGCGTGACCCTGCGGCCGAACGACATCGGCTTCCTGAGCCAGGCCTGCAAGGACGGTTCCCTGTATGACGACGGCGCATTTGGCGTGCCCAATGGCAACAGCCTGCCGCCGGTGCTGGCCGCGCAGACCACGGCCGGTGCGCTGGGCTACTACTCGGACACCTTCAACCCTGCATACCTGATCGCGCAAGGCACCGACCCGTTCGCCGGCGTGACCCAATCGAAGGACCTGCGCAAGATCGCGACCAGCTACGACCCGAAGTTCCACGCCAAGAACGACACCCTGCAGCTCAACTTCGACGTCGGCATCGGCGACCATCTGAACTTCGTGTCGCAGACGCTGTACACGCGCGATCAGTACTACTCCACCCAGGATTACGGCCGATTCCAGTCCAATCCGATCTTCACCGATTCGAACAAGGTGGTTCAGTTCGGTCCGGACGGCAATCTCGTGCCCGCTTATCCGCTGACTCCGAATGGCGTGTTCTGCGATCCGCAGCTGGGGTGTTCTGACCGCCTGCTGCTGGTCGACCTGGTCGATGCCGACAGCCGGCAGTGGTCGCAGGAGTTCCGCCTGCAATCCTCGTACGACGGCCCGTTCAATTTCAGCGTCGGCGCCAACTACCTGGAATTCAAGATCGACGAAAGCTACTACGTCTTCAGCAACTTGTTCACGGCCGCCGCGCAGAATTTCTTCAACGGCAGGGGCGGCGTGCTGAGTCCGGCTACCTGCGCGCCGGGAACGGCGCTTTCGGTTGAGACCGACTTCTTCGGTCGGCATTTCCCTTGCGTCTACATTGACCCCAATCCGCTGCGCGGCATCGACGGTCAAGGCCACAACTACTTCCGCAGCCGCAACGTCGCCAACACCCGCTCGTCGGCAATCTTCGGCGAGGGCTACTGGCAGATCAACGACAAGTGGAAGCTGACTGCCGGCCTGCGCTGGACGCGCGACGTCAAGACCACCACGCCCGTTCCGAGCCAGCTCCTGCTGGCGGATTCCACGGCGCCGGATTTCCCGCTATTGGGCGGCGGCTATGTCGGCTATGGCTATCCGGCCGGGAAGAAGATCGAGCAGACCTGGAACGAGCCGACCGGACGCCTGGTGCTGGACTGGTCGCCTGACCTGTCCTTCACCGACAGCACCATGTTGTACGCGTCGTTGTCGCGCGGCTACAAGGCCGGCGGCACCAACTCGCCGGGGATTGGCGCCAATCCGGCGGTGCTGTCCTTCATTCCCAAGGACCCGCGCTTCAAGGCCGAGTACGTCAATGCCTTCGAAGTGGGTATGAAGAACGTGATGGGCGGCGGCCAGTTCATCCTCAACGCCACCGCGTTCTACAACGACTACAAGGACTATCAGGTTTCGCAGATCATCGACCGGCAGACGGTGAACCAAAACTTCGATGCCAAGACCTGGGGCGCCGAGATCGAGGCGGTCTGGCGGCCGACTTCGCAATTCCAGCTGAGCGGCAATCTGGGCCTGCTGCGCACGCGCATCGGTTCCAACCAGTACTCCATCGACGTGATGGACCGCACCGCCGGCAATCCGGATTGGATGGTCGTGCGGCCGTGGATGCAGCTGGCGTCGAACTGCATCGCGCCGAAGGCAATGGTGGAGACCTTCTTCGAGAACTTCTACAGCATCTTCGACGAAAGCAGCCTCGCCAACTACCTGAACAGCTTCTGCACGGTCAATCTTCCCACCGGCCTTGGCGGCTTCACGCGGGATCGGGGCTTTAACGGCGGGCCGGGCGACAATGCCTGGCTGCTGGGCGGGCTTTACTACAACCCGGAAACCGACGCTCCCAACGGCGGCGCCGGGTTCGCCAAGAACGTCGGCGGGCACGAGCTGCCCAACGCGCCCAAGATCACCGTCAGCCTCAGCCCCCAGTACACGTTCGCGCTGGCCGACAGCGACCTGACCTTGCGCGCGGACCTGTACTACCAGGGCAAGAGCTGGGCGCGTGTCTATCAGGACAGGATCGACCGCCTGCACGACTGGGGCAACGTCAACCTGTCGCTGACTTGGTACAAGCCGGGCAAGGATCTTACCGTGCAGCTGTACGTCAAGAACGCACTCGACGGCGAGGCGATCACCGGCACCTTCCTCAACAGCGACGACAGCGGCCTGACCTCGAACGTGTTCCTGCAAGATCCGCGCATCTTCGGGCTTTCGGTCCGCAAGGGATTCTATTGATAGGTATTTAGCCCAATCAGCCGCTCGCATTCGGCGGGCGGCGACTACAGACCAAGGAAGCATCTGTTTCAGCGCTCTGGCGACGCAAGAGTTGGAACAAGCTGAGGTTTGGTGCTCCTAGGTTCGGTGCCGCCACGGCACTTGCGTTCCCCCCGTGGCACGACCTCCGCGCGCTTCGCGCTCGGTGATTTCGCTAATTGACTGTGGAGCAAACACAATGACGAAGTTCAAAACCGCGCTTCTCGCCACCATGATGGCCGCGAGCCCGCTCTTCGCCTCGCCGGCCTTCGCCGGTTGGGAGATGTGGAACGGTAGCGCCTGGGTAAGTACGGGTACTGCGACGATCACGGGTGCCACGACCGCCACGGTCTCGGGTATCGCCGTTCCCTGTTCCAGCGCGACCTTCAATCTGACGCTGACCAGCGGCGTCGCAACGGTCTCCGGCGCCACCTTCACGGGCGGCTCGGCGTGCACCAACAACGTGACGGCGCTGAATCTGCCCTGGTCGATTTCCGCCGGCACGCCGGGTGCGACGAGCTCGGCCATCACGATCGGCGGCACCGTCGGTAGCCCGGGTCAGGTCCAGGTCAAGTTCAACACGCCTTCGCAGACCTGCACGGGTGGCGTTGCCGCTGGCACGCTCGCGAATCTCGGCAATTCCGCGACCAACAGCACGTTCACCTTTACCGCCGATTTTCTCCCCAAGCCGTCGCCTTGCACCAACGTCCGCTCCACTTCGACGCTGACGGCCAGCAGGCCGCTTCGCTTCACCTAAGTCGAGTGCAACTTCCCGTGCCCAAGGGTAGATTACTCAGCGGGCGTGGGGATGCTGTGAAAATCGCCGTTTAGCAGTTCGCTGCACCAGGCGCGATCCATGCGCCTGGTGCAGCGCTCCTAAATGGAATAGGCGGTGTCGAAGGCGCTGGGGCGAACAACGTGCCCCTCCGGCTGGATAGGGGTTCGACCAGACTGGTGCGTGAGGCGGTAACCCGGTGATGCGGCGATCGCCAACGAAGGGCAGACATTCCGTCCGCTAGGCGAAAAAATCAGGATTCTTCCTTAGATAGATTCAGGAGTTCATTATGTCCAAGGCATTGCTTTCCACAGCGCTCGCCACGGTGTTGGCTGGGGCCGCTGTCGTGCCCGCCGCCACGGCGGCACCGCCCGCCGCGGGTTTCGAGAGGTTTCAGTATTGCCCGTATGAAACTGCGCCCATGCAAGTCGAAGGAACCGCGTGCGTACACAGCATTACGTCCTCGGGTTCGTTCACCATCGGCAGCACCACGTTGCCGATCGACAAGCCGATCGTGCTGCAGGGCGGCATTACCGGCATCCAGCCCTCGCCGCTGTACGAGGCCGTGGGCGCACCGACGCTCAATTCGCCTCCCGGCAAGGTTCCGGGCGGTCTGCTCGGCATCGTCAACCCGGCGCCCGATTGGCCGTTCTTCCTGTGGCAGGCCTTCTGGAACATCGTCAATTCCGTCAACGACGTCACCGCGACGATGGAGCCGGTACAGACGATCCAGACCGACTTCGGCGCTGCGCTGAATCCGGAGTGGGGCGGTGATCCGACTGCAGTGAAGCTTGCGTTGCGCGTGCGCTTGCAGAATCCGTTCCTCGGCAACACATGCTATATCGGCTCCGCGCAGAATCCGATCGTGGTCAAGCTGCAGACCGGCACCACTGCGCCGCCGGCGCCCACCGCGCCGATCTCGGGCAGTCCCGGCAGCCTGGATTTCATCCAGGTGGGCAACGATCCGTACGCGTATTTCCAGAACACCGGCAATATCCTGGTCGACAATTCGTTCGCCGTGCCGGCAGCGAAGGGCTGTGGCAACATCGCGCTCGGACTGCCGATCCTGACGCAGTTGCTCGACGCCCTGGTGTCGGGAGCGGTCAACCTGAAGGTGGGGCTGCCGTCGGCTGCCGGCAAGAACGAGGCGATCCTGAAGGGAGATACGGGTATCGCCGCGGCCGATTACGTGCGCAACGGCTCTCCCTATCAGTAAGAAGAGCTCGGCAAGAGGTAAGCTGTAATCGCAGGGCGGCTTCGCGAGGGGCCGCCCTGCAAGTTCGAGGTCCGTTGGTGCGCCGCGTACAATGGACAAGAGCCGTACGACGCCAGCCTCCGCTCGCGACAGCGAGAGATCGTAGGTCCGGTTGCCGGTGCTTCTCGCGGTCCGGGATTGGATTCGGGAAATGCAGTTTCGCTACATCTTGATCGCTTTGCTGGGGCTGGGTGCGCTGATCGGTGCCTATTTTTTGGGGCGCGCGCAAAACCTGAAAGAGGCAGTTGAGGCCGGGCCGGACATGGCCGTCCACGAGCCGCAGGGAAAGCTGGATGTGGTTTCGGCTGGCTCGACTCCGATTACGGCGACACTGCCGGCGCGCGACCTGCCACTGAAGCGGATCTTCAATGACCTGCGCGCGCGCGCCGATGCCGGCGACGTGGCGGCGGCGACGCGCCTGTACCGGGATCTTCGTACCTGCGCGGGTCTCGACAGCCTGGACTGGTTCCTGGCGCGTGCCGCGGACGAGACGTTGGACGATAAAGTCGACGGAACGAACGCGCAGGCGTTGGAGAATTACCGAGTGCAGCTGGAGGCGGTTGAATCGCGCAAGCAGGTCATCCAGAAGACCCGCCAGCTTTGCGACGGAATCGATCGCTCCATGCTGGAGTCGCAGCTGACGAGCTTGCAGAAGGCCGCGCAACTGGGCGAGGAGCATGCGCGCGCCTGCTATCTCTCCAATGGGCCCGCCTATGACAGCCGGGGACTCATGCGCCACCCCGAATGGCTGCAGGACTACCGCACGAACGTCAAATCGATGATCGACGCCGGACTGGAAGCGGGCGATTGGAAGATCGTGGATATCGTCCGCAGAGCCTACGAGCCGGGATCGGACGGCATGCTGGCCGGCGTGCTCGGACAGAACCCTGTCGAATATTATCGTTATCTCAAGCTGTATCGCCTTGGTGCGGAAGAAGGCCGAACTTCGGCGCTGGATCGCCAGCTGGCGGCGGCTGCGGCGCGGATCAAGCCCGAGCAGCGCGCCGATGCCGACCTGTGGGCGCAAGCGAAATTCCGCCAGACGTTCGATAACGACCAGGTTTCAACTTCCGTGACGCCAAAAGGATGGGATCCCTGCTCGTTTCCCTACGACCCGTTGTGATGTCCGGAGCCGGCGATTGCGGGCTTGTCGGCAGATCGCAGGAACTGCAACCCCTTTATGAGCTGATCCACGCATGAATCGACGACTGCCGCTCATCGTTATCGCCGTGCTCGCGGTCGCCGCGGCGGCGTATTTTCTCGGCCGCGCCACGGCGCCCAAGCCGATCGAGACGCAAGCCGGGGGACTGGGCGGGACGATCGTGCCGGAGCCGCAAGCGCCGGCGCAAGCCGGGCCCAAGCCGTTATCCGACCTGCTCAAGGGCGCGCCGTTGCCGGCGCCGAACGCACCCCTGAAGCAGACGTTCGCCGACCTGCAAGCGCGCGCCAACGGCGGCGATCGCGGAGCGGCCATGCGCCTGTATCGCGACCTGGGACGCTGCAGCCGTTTGCGCGGCTCCGAATGGAGGAACGCGGGCGCCAGGAACGAGTTGACGGAAACGAAAACCGACGGCATGACCCCGGCGCAGCTGCGCACCTATCAGAAGCTGCTCGATTCGGCGGAGCTGCGTCAGCAGGGCGTGCGCCAGGATCAGGCGCTATGCGAAGGCGTGAGCGACGAGATGCTCGGAAATCTCGTGGACAGCATGGCGCAGGCGGCCAAGCTGGGCGATGAGGAGGCGCGCTCCTGCTATCTCGCCAGTGGCCCGCTCTACGACATGCGCAACATGGTCCAGAATCCGGAATCCCTGCGCAACTATCGCAGCAACGCGGCGGGCATGATCAAGACGGGCTTGGCGTCCGGCGACTGGCGGGTGGTGGACCTGCTGCAGCGGGCATACGAGCCCGGAGCGCAAAGCCTGCTCGCCGGCCTGATGGGCGCCGACCCGGTGCAGCACTACCGTTATCTGAAACTCTACCGTCTGGGTGCGGAACCGCATCGCGCCCTGCAGCTGGACCGGCAACTCGCCGCTTCCGCGGCGAGCCTGAATCAGGCGCAACTCGCCGAGGCGGACGAATGGGCGCAGCGCACCTTGCGCGGAAATTTTGAAGGCAATTCCACCAACACCACGCCGCCGGGATGGGAGGCAT
Organism: Luteimonas aquatica; assembly: GCF_022662575.1. Taxonomy (GTDB): domain Bacteria; phylum Pseudomonadota; class Gammaproteobacteria; order Xanthomonadales; family Xanthomonadaceae; genus Luteimonas; species Luteimonas aquatica. The sequence continues at coordinate 6,637 of NZ_JALBFU010000010.1, forward strand.
GCACGTTCTGATCCGGCAGACGCTTGGGAGGTCGAGCATAGGTTAGACGTCGTCCGGTACGAATGTGCTCCGGTCGATGGCATCACGGCATCTGTTTTCCCCCACGACAAGGCCCCCGAACGTCCGTCCGGGATCCCAACAATGGAATGTGGAGAAAATGCATGACTGCGCTAAAAAACACACTTCTTGCTGTCTTGATCGTGGCGGGTCCGCTCGCCGCTTCGCCTGCCTTCGCCTGGCAGTATTTCAACGGCACTGCCTGGGTAAATAACGGCAGCGTGACCATTAGCGGGCCGACCGTGGGTACGGTCGCCGGCATTATTATCCCGTGCTCCAATACGACTTTCACGTTGGCTTTGAACGGCGGAACCGCTTCGATTGTGGCCGCCAATTTTTCGGGAGGCTCGGCGTGCACCAACAACGTGACGGCGTCGAATTTATCGTGGTCGATGTCCTCCGGAACCCCGACTGGCTCGGGTTCGGCGGATGTGGTGATCACAGGGATCACCCTGACATTCAGAACGCCCCCGGCGACTTGCAGCAACGGTACGCTGAGGGGGAAATTCACCAACCTCGGGAATTCCGCGGTCAATAGCGTGTTCACCTACACGATCACGTTCCCACCCCCGACGCTGTGCAGTAACTTCAAATCCACTGGGGCAATGGCGGTCAGCGCGCCGCTGCGCAACTACTAAAGGCGGCTTGCAGGTTCACCCGCCAGCACGCTGCTATGCGTAGGCAATCCGAGCGGGCCCGGATTTGTGCCGCCGGGATTCCCTGGGGCGGCGGATGGACACGGCGCAAGGCTGGACGAATGCCGTGACCGTTGGATGGTGGACCTTCGAGCGTTCGTTTCCCGATTGCCGGGCATCCAATATGCCCGGCTGTTTCGACAGTTCTGACATGGAGGGCAACATCATGACGAAGTTCAGATCCATCGTCCTGGTCATCCTGGTGGCGGCCGGCGGATTCCTCGCGCGTCCAGCCGCAGCGGCGAGCTGGCAGATCTACGACGGCACCGCCTGGGTGTCGGACGGCGTGGTGGTCTTCACGGGGCCGACAACGGTGACGGTCGTTGGCATTCTTGTCCCGTGCACGATCACCACCGCTTGGACGCTCACCGGCGGCGTATTCGCGGTCACCGCGCTGTCGGGCAGCGGCAGCGTGCCGGCTTGTACGAGCGCTACTCCAATAGGCCTGCCCTGGGGGGTGTCCGCGCCTTCGGCCATCTCGGGGTCCAGTTCAGTGCAATTGGCGTTCCCGATTTCGATCAATTTCTTGCCTCCGCCGTGCAGCGGCACGGCGAATGCGGTCATGACCAACGCGAACCCGAACACAGGGCCTGCCGTCAACGCGCTGACGTTCACGGTGACCATGCCGCCGTCAACATGCAGCAACTTCAGGACCCGCCCGAATTGGACGTCTTCCAAGCCGATCAGGGCGATATAGGCGCGGCAGGGGACCGGGAAGCGGCGTCGAAGCCATGAGTCGGGCAGGGCATGAACATGCCTTGCCCGGTTCCTCACGAGCGCGCCGCCACGATCAGCCAGTGGTTGAACGGCGTGCGCCCGTGCAGCGGCGCGAAGCTGGCGCTCAGGCCGGCCTGGTCGAAGATGTCCCGCAAGGCCTGCGCGCGCGGATAGTGCTTCGGGGATGCCGGCATCCAGCCGGTGAGGTGCGCGAAGCGGTCCCCCCAGCGGGTGTAGCGCCCGCGCCGGCCCTCGTCGTCGAGGGCGGCGCGGATCACTAGGCGCGCGCCCGGCGTGAGCATGGCGATGGCGGCGTCGAGCAGGCGGCGCTGCGCCGGCGCGGAGAGGTATTGCAGGACGTCGAGGACGGCGACGCTGCCGGCATGCGGCGGGATCTCGCGGGCCAGGTCGGCGGCGGCGAACTCGGCCCGCGCCAGGCCTGCGCGCTGCGCCGCGCGCCGGGCGCGGGCGATCTTGGCCTGGTCGATGTCCACGCCGCGATAGGGCAGCGCCTGTCCGTCGCGGTGCAGGGCATGGGCGAGCAGGCCCAGGCCGCAGCCGACGTCGAGCAGCGGCGCCCGGCTGCCGCGCAATGCGTCCAGTACGCCGGGGTAGAGCGGGTCGCTGGCCAGCTTCTCGCGGACGTAGAAATAGTCCCAGTAGTTGCCCCAGCGCCGCTCGGGAAGAAAGATCCCGGCGATCTCGCTGGCGCGCCGGCGCGGCAGCGGCCGTGCGTCGTCACTCATGGGCGCAGCAATGCGCGCGCGACCGGCAAGGCCAGGCGCGTCCATTCGGCGTACATCGCCGCGGACGGATGCAGGCCGTCCGCGGCCAGCATCGCCGGCTCGGCGCCGCGCGCGCGGCTGAGCGGGGCGATGTCGACGAAGGCGACGCCGTGCTGCGCGCAGATCTCGGCGGCGGCGGCGTTGTAGGCGTCGAGTTCGCGGGCGATGTTCGCGGTATCCCGGCCCGAGGATGCGCCAAAGGGCGTCACGCCCCAATCCGGGATCGACAGCACCAGCACGCGGTTCGGGCGCGCATCGGCGAAGCCGATGGCGCGTTCGAGCAGGGCGGCGAATTCGCCGCGGTATTCGTCGACGTCGCGGCCGCGGTACTGGTTGTTCACGCCGATGGCCAGGCTGACGAAGCCATGGGGGCCGAGCGGCAACGCGGCATCGATGGCGGCGGACAGCTCGTCGGTGGTCCAGCCGGTGGTGGCGATCACGCGCGGGGTGTCCAGCGCGATGCCTTCGGCGCGCAGCGCCCGCGCCAGTTGCGCGGGCCAGCGGTCCTCGGGCGCGACCGCCTCGCCGATGGTGTAGCTATCGCCCAGGGCGAGGTAGGAGATCGCGTCGGTCCGCAATGCGCCGGCTCCGCCGTGCCGCTCAGGCGACGGCCGCTTGCTGCGCAGAACCGTCGGCGCCCGCGCCGCCTCCGGCGCGATCGGCGCGCCGCGACAGCACGCGGTCGATGCGATGGAAGACCTCGCGCAGGGCGTCGGGCTCGGGCAGCAGGGTGACGCGGAAGTGGTTGCGGTAGGGCACGTTGAAGCTGGAGCCGGGCACGATCAGCACGTCCTCGGTTTCCAGCAGCTCCAGCGCGAAGCCGTGGTCGTCGAAGCCGCGCGCGGCATCGCCCACCACGCCCGGGAAGGCGTACAGGGCGGCCGAGGGTTCGGCCAGGTACAGGTGCTCGCTGGCCTCGCAGCTCTCGATCACCGCGCGGCGCGCTTCGTACAGGCGGCCGCCCGGTTCGCACAGCGGGGTGATGGTGTCGACGCCGTGCAGGGCCGCTTCGATGGCGAACTGTCCGGGCACGTTGGCGCACAGGCGCAATGCACCGAGCAGGTCCATGGCGTGGTGGAACTCGCCGCTGCGCAGCGGGTCGCCCGACAGCACCGCCCAGCCCACGCGCCAGCCGCAGGCGCGGTGCACCTTGGACAGGCCGCCGAAGGACAGGCACGGCACGTCGCCGGCCAGCGGCGCCACCGGCACGAAGCGGGCGCCGTCGTAGAGGATGCTGTCGTAGATCTCGTCGCACATCAGCAGCAGCTGGTGCCTGGCGGCGATGGCGACGATGCGCTCCAGCAGCTCGCGCGGATAGGCGGCGCCGGTGGGGTTGTTCGGGTTGATCAGCACGATCGCGCGGGTGCGCGAGGAGACCAGCGCCTCGATCTCGTCCGGGTCCGGGAGGAAGCCGGTGCTGGCATGGCAGCGGTAGAACACCGGGCGACCGTCGTTGAGGATGGTGGCCGCCGACCACAGCGGGTAGTCGGGCGAGGGCAGCAGCACCTCGTCGCCGGGGTTGAGCAGGGCGCGCAGCGAGAGGTCGATCAGTTCGCTGACGCCATTGCCCACGAACACGCGCTCGGGCGAGGCGTTGGGCGTGCCGCGCTGCTTGTGGAAGGCGGCGATGGCCTCGCGCGCGGCCGGCAGGCCCTGCTGGTGGGTGTAGGGATCGGTGGCGTGGATGTGGTCGGCGATGGCGCGCTGCAGATGCTCGGGCGCGCGGAAGCCGAACGCGCCGGGGTTGCCGATGTTGAGCTTGATCTGGGTGCGGCCCTGGGCCTCCAGCTCACGGGCTCGGCGTGCCAGCTCTCCGCGGATCTCGTAACGGACTTCGGACAGGCGCTGGCGGGTGGCGATCGGCGTGGGCATGGCGGAATGGGAGGCAAGGGGGAAAACCCCGCCAGATTAACGGATGCGGCGCGGGCGGGGCAAAGCCGGCCGCGCGACGGACGCCGCCCGTTCCGACGGTGCCCGGATGGGGATTTTCTCGGAGCGGAGGCGAGGCTCCGGTTCGAAAGACCCCGCCGGGCCTGCGTACAATCCCCGCCATGCAGCTCGATTCCGACGCCGTGACGGCATTGCACGCGATCGGCTGGCCCGGCGACGGGCCGGCCGCGATGGCGGGCTGGCGCGAGGTGCTGCAGGCGCATCCGCAGGCGCGGCCGGCGCGGGTGATCGAGCAGCACCGTTCCGGCTACGTGGTGGCCGACGGCGTCGGCGACGGGTTCGCGGCGGAATCGCCGCCCGAATGGCAGCGCGCGCCCGGCTACCGCAAAGGCACGACCGCCGTCGAGCAGCGCGCGGCGGTCGGCGACTGGGTGCTGCTGGAAGGCAAGCGCATCGTCGCGCTGCTGCCGCGCCGGACCGCGATCAAGCGCGGCGCGGCCGGCGAGCACTACAAGCAGCAGGTCATCGCCGCCAACATCGATACCGTGCTGGTGGTGTGCGGACTGGACGGCGACTTCAACGCCCGCCGCATCGAACGCTACCTGCTGCTGGTGCAGGGCGGCGCGGCCCAGGCGGCCCCGGCCGCGGTTGTGGTGCTGACCAAGGCCGACCAGGAAGGCGCCGAGGCGTCCGCCGCGCTGGCCGAGCTGGCCGCGGTGGCCGGCCAGGACGTGCCGGTGTTCGCCGTCAACGCCAAGGACGGCGAGAGCGTGGCCGTGCTCGCGCCGTGGCTGCGGCCGGGCATGACCGCGGTGCTGGTCGGCAGTTCCGGCGCCGGCAAATCCACGCTGACCAATACCCTGCTCGGCATGGACAGGATGAAGACCGGCGCGGTGCGCGAACACGACGCGCGCGGCCGCCACACCACCACCTACCGCGCGCTGATCCCGCTGCCCTCCGGCGCCTGCCTGATCGACACGCCGGGCATGCGCGAGCTCAAGCCCACCGGCGAGGAGGACCTGGGCGAGGGCGGTTTCGCCGACATCGAGGCGCTGGCCGAGCAATGCCGCTTCCGCGACTGCCGCCACGAGCGCGAGCCCGGCTGCGCGGTGCGCGCGGCGATCGAGGCGGGCACGCTCGATCCGGCGCGGCTGGCCAATTATTTGAAGCTGCGCGACGAGGTCGCGGGCGCCGCCGACAGGCTGGCGACGCGGCTGACGCAGAAAGCCCATGCCAAGGTGCAGGGCAAGGCGCTGAACAAGCGCCTGGACGAGAAATACGGCAAGCACTGACCGATCCCGGGAGCCACGACCGTCGGAAGATGAACGACCAAGCCGCAGACATCGCCCATCACGCCGAACTCGACGCACGCATGGTCGCCGCCGTCCGCGGCATCAAGCTGCTCTCCCTGGTCAGCTGGCCGGCGAGCGCGCAGCAGCGGTTCCTCGAGCGGCACGCCCAGGGCCGGGACGAATTGCCGCACGTGGCCTACCCGAAGCTCGATTTCAGCCATACCCGGCACGAACTCGACGCCATCGCCGCGGCCGCCGACCCCGCCCATCCGCTCGGCGCCTACCTGGTCGATTCCACGCGCAGCTGGTCGATCGCCGCCGAGCTGCTGGAAGCGCTCGGCACCGACGCGGTGAGCACGCATTCGATCCGCCTGTTCGGACGTCCCGACGAGCCGCTGCCGGGCAACGGCCCGACCGGACGCGCGGCCGCGCAGCATTTCATCGACATCGCCAACGAGCTCGACCACGAGCTGATCGCGCCGGAGGAGCAGGTGACCATCTCGGCCACCGCACTGCAGCTGCAGCTGCAGGTCGACCTGGACGGGTTCTTCGGCGAGCGGGTGATCGAGGTGACGCTCGATCCGGACATGATCGCCAAGGCCGCGGCGGGCGCGCAGCGCATCCGTCTGCGCACCGGCGCCGAGTACACCGACTACGACCGCCACCAGCTGCTGCAGCACGAGGCCTTCGTGCATTCGCTCACCGCGCTCAACGGCCGCGCCCAGCCGGTGCTGCCGAGCCTGGCGCTGTCCTCGCCGCGCACCACCGCCACCCAGGAGGGCCTGGCCACCTTCGCCGAGCAGATCACCGGCAGCATCGACATCGAGCGCATGAAGCGCGTGTCGCTGCGCATCGAGGCGGTGGCGATGGCGCTGGAGGGCGCGGATTTCATCCAGGTGTTCCGCTATTTCCTCGCCGCGGGCCAGTCGGCGGCGGAAAGCTTCGCCTCGGCGCAGCGGGTGTTCCGCGGCGTGCCGCTGGGCGGCGGGCACGCCTTCACCAAGGACACGGTGTATCTGCGCGGGCTGATCAGCGTGCATACCTTCTTCCGCTGGTCGCTGCGCCAGGACAAGCTGCGGCTGTGCCGGCTGCTGTTCGCCGGCAAGATGACGCTCGGCGACGTGCAGCGCTTCGAGCCGCTGTTCGGCAACGGCACCCTGGTGCCGGCGCGCTACCTGCCGCAGTGGGTCTCGCGCGCCAACGGCCTGGCCGGCATGCTCGCCTTCTCGCTGTTCGCCAACCGCATCCGTCTGGACAAGGTGGACGGCGACGCGTCGACGCTCGATCTGTGACCGGGCGGATGCGGCGCACGGGAGTGGGGGCGGATGGAGCCGGCACTCCCGGCCGGTTCGCGACCGCTGCCGGCGATAGGCGCGACCTCGTCCCGGGCCGAACGTCTCTTTCCGCCTGGCCCGCGGACGCGCCGGCGGCCCGCCCTGCCTCGGTCGCCAGGACGCGCTGCCAGGCCGGGCTGCGAGCGCCGCCAGTTCCTGGAGACCTGGCGCAGCATCGTCCAGCCCCGGCCGCCGGCCGCCGCGCCCCGACCCAGCGGCCGGCTGCGTTGCCTTAGACTAGAAACCCGTCTTCGCCAAGCGGCCCCGCCGCCATCCCCCGAATGTCCGACAACGACCTGAAAACCGCCGCGCTCGACTATCACCGCCTCAGTCCGCCCGGCAAGATCAGAGTCGCCCCGACCAAGCCGATGGTGACGCAGCGCGACCTGGCCCTGGCCTACTCGCCGGGCGTGGCCTACGCCTGCGAGGCCATCGCCGCAGACCCCAACCAGGCCAGCACGCTCACCGCGCGCGGCAACCTGGTCGCGGTGATCAGCAACGGCACAGCGGTGCTGGGCCTGGGCGACATCGGCCCGCTCGCCGGCAAGCCGGTGATGGAAGGCAAGGGCGTGCTGTTCCAGAAGTTCGCCGGCATCGACGTGTTCGACATCGAGGTCGACGAGCGCGACCCGGACAAGCTGGTCGACATCATCGCCTCGCTGGAGCCGACCTTCGGCGGCATCAACCTGGAGGACATCAAGGCGCCGGAGTGCTTCATCGTCGAGCGCAAGCTGCGCGAGCGCATGAACATCCCGGTGTTCCACGACGACCAGCACGGCACCGCGATCATCGTCGGCGCGGCCGTGCTCAACGCCCTGGAGGTCGCCGGCAAGAAGATCGAGGACGTCAAGCTGGCCACCGCCGGCGCCGGCGCCGCCGGCATCGCCTGCCTGGACATGCTGGTCGCGCTGGGCATGAAGCCGGAGAACATCCTGGCCGTGGACCGCGACGGCGTGCTCTACACCGGGCGCGGCCACATGGACCCGGACAAGCAGCGCTACGCCCGCGACACCGCCAAGCGCACGCTCGGCGAGATCGTCGAGGGCGCCGATATCTTCCTCGGCCTGTCCGCCGGCGGCGTGCTCAAGCCGGAGATGGTGGAGACCATGGCGGACAAGCCGATCATCCTCGCCCTGGCCAATCCCTATCCGGAAATCCTGCCGGAGGACGCCAAGCGCGTGCGCCCGGACTGCATCATCGCCACCGGCCGCTCGGACTACCCGAACCAGGTCAACAACGCGCTGTGCTTCCCCTACATCTTCCGCGGCGCCCTCGACGCCGGCGCCACCGAGATCAACGAGGCGATGAAGCTGGCCTGCGTGCGCGCCATCGCCCAGCTCGCGCGCATGGAGTCCTCCGACCTCGGCAGCGCCTACGGCGGCGACGTGCCGACCTTCGGCCCCGACTACATCATCCCGCGCCCGTTCGACCCGCGCCTGCTGATCGTGCTGGCGCCGGCGGTGGCCAAGGCGGCGATGGAGTCGGGCATCGCGCTGCGGCCGATCGAAGATATGGCCGCCTACCACGAGAAGCTCGGCCAGTTCATTTACCGCACCGGCCTGGTGATGAAGCCGGTCTACGACCGCGCCCGCGCCGACAGGCAGCGCGTAATCTACGCGGAGGGCGAGGAGGAGACGGTGCTGCGCGCGGTGCAGACCGTGGTCGACGACCAGCTGGCGTACCCGATCCTGATCGGCCGACCGGACGTGATCGAGTCGCGCATCCAGCGCCTGGGCCTGCGCCTGCGCGCCGGCGTGGATTTCGAGCTCACCAACATCAACGACGATCCGCGCTTCAACGAATACTGGCAGTACTACCACGCCCTGACCGAGCGCCGCGGCGTCACTCCGGCGGCGGCCAAGAACCTGATGCGTTCGCGGCCGACCCTGATCGGCGCGGTGATGCTGCAGCGCGGCGAGGCCGACGCGCTGATCTCCGGCCTGGTCGGCCGCTACCACAAGAAGCTCGGCTATCTGCGCAGCGTGATCCCGCTCGACCCGGGCGTGCAGAGCACCTCGGCGATGACCGGCGTGATCAACCAGCAGGGCTCGTGGTTCTTCCTGGACACGCACGTGCAGGTCGATCCGACCGCCGAGCAGATCGCCGAGGCCACCCTGCAGGCCAGCTATCGGCTGAAGCTGTTCGGCATCGAGCCGAAGGTGGCGCTGCTCTCGCACTCCAACTTCGGCAGCCACGACAATCCGAGCGCGGCCAAGATGCGGCGCGTGCGCGAGATTCTCAAGCTGCGCATGCCCAGGCTCGAGGTCGACGGCGAAATGCAGGGCGACACCGCCTGGGACGAAAGCCTGCGCCAGCGCATGTTCCCCAACACCACGCTGAGCGGCCGCGCCAACCTGTTCGTGCTGCCCAACCTGGACGCGGCCAACATCACCTACAACATGGTGCGGGTGATGACCGACGGCGTGGCCATCGGGCCGATCCTGATGGGCATCTCCAGTCCCGCGCACATCCTGACGCCGGCCTCCACCGTGCGCCGCGTGATCAACATGACCGCCATCGCCGCCGTGGAGGCGCAGATCCGCAAGCTGCAGCGCGAGGCCAGCGAAAGCGCCGGGCGGATCATGCGCGACGAGGAAGCGTAGGCGCGCGGGCGCGAGGAGGACGGGGCATTGGCGATGCAGCCTGAAGTGTCGGTCGTCGTCCCGAACTACAACCATGCGCCCTATCTGGCGCAGCGGATCGACTCGGTGCTGGCCCAGACCTGCCAGGACTTCGAGCTGATCCTGCTCGACGACTGCTCCACCGACGACAGCCGCGCGGTGATCGAGCGCTATCGCGGCCACCCCCGCGTCGCGCACATCGTCTGCAACGAACGCAACGGCGGCAGCGTGTTCCAGCAATGGGACAGGGGCATCGCCTTGGCCCGGGGCCGCTACGTGTGGATCGCCGAAAGCGACGACTGGTGCGAGCCGAGCCTGCTGGACACCCTGCTGGCGGGCATGCGCGGCGATCCCGATTGCGCGATCAGCTACTGCCAGACCAGCGCCGTCGCCGACGACGGCCGCATCCTCTGGCAGTCCGGGCATCCGCGCCTGTCCGAGCGCGTGGACGGGGCCGAGTTCATCCGCAAGTACCTTTCCCGCGTCTCGATCTACAACGCCAGCATGGCGCTGTGGCGCCGCGACCTGTATCCGCGGATCCCGCGGGATTTCACCGGCTACCGCATGTGCGGGGACTGGATGTTCTGGATCGCCCTGGCCCAGTTGGGCAACGTGCACATCAGCGGCAAGGTGCTGAGCTATTTCCGCAGGCACGGCCCGAGCTCGGTCAGTGCGCAGGTGTACGGTAGCGGCGAGAACTTCCTGGAGGAGATGCAGGTCTACGGCTGGATGTACGGCCGCGGCCTGATCGGGGACCGGGAATACAACACAGCGTTCAAGAAAAAGTATCGGGAGTTCTGGCGGGCCCGCAGGCAGATCGCCCCGGAGCTGCGCGAGCGCGTCCGCGCCCAGTTCGCGCGGCCGGCGTCGCCCAAGACCCCGCTGCTCTCGATCCGCGCCGGCCTGTGGTGGCGCGCGCTGCGCGGGCGGGCCTGAGCGGCGAAGCGGGGCCCCGCCTGCTAGAATTCGTACTCTAAACGACCCCCCGATGGCGCGGCCGCCAGCCGCGCGGAGCCCCCCATGAATTGGTTGAACGAGATACTGCAGAACGATCCCGATCCGCTCGAGTCGCGGGAATGGATCGAATCGATCAAGGCCGTCATCGACACCGGCGGCCCCGAGCGCGCGCACCAGCTTCTGGAAGGCATGGTGGAGCTCACCCGCCGCGCCGGCGCGCACCTGCCGTTCGCGCCCACCACCGAATACATCAACACCATCCCCGTGCACCTGGAACCGAAGATGCCGGGCGACGCGACGATGGAGTGGCGCATCCGCTCGATCATCCGCTGGAACGCCATGGCGATGGTGGTGCGCGCCAACCGCAAGCCCGGCGACCTCGGCGGCCACATCGCCAGCTTCGCCTCCAGCGCCACGCTCTACGACGTCGGCTTCAACCACTTCTGGCGCGCGCCCAGCGACGCGCATCCGGGCGATCTGCTCTACACCCAGGGCCACAGCTCGCCCGGCATCTATTCCCGCGCCTTCCTCGAAGGCCGCATCAGCGAATCGCAGATCGACCATTTCCGCATGGAAGTCGACGGGCGCGGCGTCAGTTCCTATCCGCATCCGTGGCTGATGCCGGATTTCTGGCAGACGCCGACGGTGAGCATGGGCCTCGGCCCGATCGCCGCGATCTACCAGGCGCGTAACTGGAAATACCTCGAGGCGCGCGGCCTGATGCCCAAGAGCGACCGCAAGGTCTGGTGCTTCCTCGGCGATGGCGAGACCGACGAGCCCGAATCGCTCGGCGCGATCTCCGTGGCCGGCCGCGAAGGCCTCGACAACCTGGTCTTCGTCATCAACTGCAACCTGCAGCGCCTCGACGGGCCGGTGCGCGGCAACGGCAAGATCATCCAGGAGCTGGAAGGCCAGTTCCGCGGCGCCGGCTGGAACGTGGTCAAGACGGTCTGGGGCAGCTACTGGGACCCGCTGCTGGCCAAGGACACCCAGGGCATCCTCAAGAAGCTGATGATGGAAACCGTCGACGGCGAGTACCAGAACTGCAAGGCCTTCGGCGGCGCCTACACGCGCGAGCATTTCTTCGGCAAGTATCCGGAGACGCTGGCCATGGTCGCCAACCTGAGCGACGACGACATCTGGCGCCTGAACCGCGGCGGCCACGATCCGCACAAGGTCTACGCCGCCTACCAGAACGCGGTCGACACCAAGTACCAGCCGACCGTGGTCCTGGCCAAGACGGTGAAGGGCTACGGCATGGGCGCGGCCGGCGAGGCGCTCAATCCCACCCACAACACCAAGAAGCTCGACGACGAGGCGGTGCGCGCCTTCCGCGACCGTTTCAAGATTCCGGTCAGCGACGAGCAGCTCAAGGACGGCGCGGTGCCGTTCTACCATCCGGGCGAGAAGTCGCCGGAGATCGAGTACCTGCTCGAGCGCCGCCGCGCGCTCGGCGGCTTCCTGCCGCAGCGCCGCCGCAAGAGCACGCAGACCTTCGCCGCGCCCAAGCTCGAGGCCTTCGACCGCCTGCTCAAGAGCACCGGCGAGCGCGAGATCAGCACCACGATGGCCTTCGTGCAGAGCCTGGCGATCATCCTGCGCGACAAGCAGATCGGCCCGCGCGTGGTGCCGATCGTCGCCGACGAGGCGCGCACCTTCGGCATGGAGGGCCTGTTCCGCCAGCTCGGCATCTATTCCCCGCAGGGGCAGAAGTACAAGCCGGTCGATGCCGACCAGCTGATGTTCTACCGCGAGGACGCCGCCGGGCAGGTGCTGGAAGAGGGCATCTCCGAGGCCGGCGCATTCTCCTCGTGGATGGCCGCGGCGACCAGCTACAGCACCAACGACCTGCCGATGCTGCCGTTCTACATCTACTACTCGATGTTCGGCTTCCAGCGCATCGGCGACAGCGCCTGGCAGGCTGCGGACATGCGCGCGCGCGGCTTCCTGCTCGGCGGCACCGCCGGGCGCACCACGCTCAACGGCGAGGGCCTGCAGCACGAGGACGGCCATTCGCACCTGCTGGCCGGCGCGATTCCCAACTGCCGCGCCTACGACCCCACCTTCGCCGGCGAGGTCGCGGTGATCCTGCAGCACGGCATGCACCGCATGCTCGACGAGCAGCAGGACGAGTACTACTACCTCACCCTGATGAACGAGAACTACCCGCACCCGGAACTGCCCGAGGGCGCGGCCGAGGGCGTCATCAAGGGCATGTACCTGCTCAAGGACGCCGGCAAGCCGAAGAAGGGCGAGCTGCGCGTGCAGTTGCTGGGCAGCGGCACCATCCTGCGCGAGGTGATCGCCGCGGCCGAGCTGCTGGACAAGGATTTCGGCGTGAGCGCCGATATCTGGTCCTGCCCGAGCTTCACCGAACTGCGCCGCGACGGCTTCGACGCCGAGCGCTGGAACCGGCTCAATCCCGAAGCCAAGGCGCCGCGCAAGGCCTACGTCACCGAGCTGCTGGAAGCGCGCCAGGGCCCGGCGATCGCCGCCACCGACTACGTGCGCGCCTACGCCGACCAGATCCGCGCCTTCGTGCCGCAGCGGACATACACGGTTCTCGGCACCGACGGTTTCGGCCGCAGCGACACCCGCGCCAACCTGCGCCGCCACTTCGAGGTCGACCGCAACTACATCGCCCACGCCGCCATCGCGGCGCTGGCGGCGGAAGGCAAGATGACCGCCAAGGACGTGGCGCGGGCGATCAAGCAGTACAAGATCGACGGAGACAAGCCGAATCCGATCGGGGTGTGAAGCTGCATCGCATCGAATCGAATGGCCCGAGCGGCACAACGCGCCGGTCGATCCCAAGGCGCGCTTTTCCCCGGCGAGCCGGAGCGGGAATGGCGTTTGAGGGTGAGCACGCGGATGAGCTGGCGCTGACGGGAATGGCTTAACCCGCCCCTGCTGGCGCCGCGCCAGAAGCAGGCGGCCGCGGGCCTGCACGTTACGATGTCGTCCCCGCGTCCGTCCCCGTCCTAGAGTCCGCATGCCATCCCGCGCCTCAGAAGCACTTCCGGCGACATGAGCCGGACGCCGCGCCGAACCGATTCCGGGGCGCGGGACCGGGGCGAGCGCATGCGTTCGCGGATTGCCGTGCTCGTGACGGCGTTGCTGCATCTGTCGTTGGTCTTGCTGGTGATATGGGCACCCCCGATCACCGTGACGAGGCAAGGCGGCGATGCCGGCGGCAGCATGGAGGTGACCTTCATCGACCCGTCGTTGCGGCCCTCGCCGGCCGCGCATCCGCCGGCTGCTCGCGTGGCACCACCGCGCAAGCGCGCGAAGGCCGCTCCCAAGGCCAGCCGCATCCGGACGACGCCGGTGATGCAGTCGGAGGATCCCGTGCAGCCCGACTCGGCAGCCGCTTCGGACACGATGCCACCAAGCCCGGACGAAGTGCCCGAGGCATCGCCCCACATCTGGGGACAACCGCCGGGCATGCTTGCGCAGGATTCCGGCCGCGCGAACACCGGATCGGGTCGCGGCATGGCCAGTACCCCCGGCCGCAGTGCCGGCTCGTCCGGCCCCAGCATGCAGGTGGACGGCTATGAGGTGTATTACAGCCTGGTCCGCGAAACCCATCTGCGCGCATTGCGCGACCAGGGCATGACCGAGCTGTCTCTTCCGTTGCCGGGCACGCGGCGGCTGATGGTGTGCCCGCTGGAACTCATGCTGCGGCGCGACTCCGGCGTGTGCCGCATGGTCGAGCCGGACGCGCCGGAATTGAACGGCATCGGCGACGCGCGCGACGTCATCGATATGCGGGAGGTGTACAAGCTGGGCAAGAAGCTCTGGAGCGGACCGGGTCCGTATCGCTAGAACATCGCGATTTCCTTCGCGCCCTTGGGCACGACGCTCATCGACAGGCCGCCCGTCGATCCCCGGGGCAGGCCGCTTTCGACCTCCGTGGTCTTAAGCTCTGAGATGCCATTTTCGTAGAATTTTCCCCTGGATTTATAGGGGTTTTCGAGGCATCGGATCCGCGGCTGCGCCGGGTCCGGGCCGTAGATCCGGACAACGGGTATTCAATGGCGCGACGCGTCTCTGGTCGTCGCGTCGCGTGTCTTTGCGCCTGTTTTTCTGTCCTTGCACGTGACGGAACCCCTCGTCATGTCTCTTCGGCTTGGTTCATGGAGGATCATCAATGCGATATCTGAAACATTCGATGGCGGCCGCCCTGGCGGCCTGCCTGTGCGGGCTGGCGGCCGCCCATTGGGCGGAGGGAAGTTCTTCGGCCGGAATGGTTGCGTCGGTGTCGGCGGCGACGCCAAAGCCGGCACGGGCCGATGCGACGGCCAGGTCGTGGCTGTTCGCCAGCCCCACGATGCTGCAGTTCCACTCCGAGCATGGCGAACAGGTCTCCCGGCAGTTGAGGGTGGCCTCGAAGCTGCGCGGCATCGTCCTGGAAGCCTCCGCCAGCAGCGCCTCGATCGAGCCGAACCCGGCGGTGGTCCGCATCGACGAGCGCAATTACGCGATCACCGTACGCAGCGCCGCCGGCCTCGCGCAAGGCACCTATGCCGGCTACATCACGGTGAAGGCCTGCTACCAGGCGCCGTGTACGCAAGCGCTTCCGGGCGGCACGGCGCTGGTCGGCTACCAGATCGTCGTGGATGCCGACGGAACGGCGACGGTGGGCGAATGGCAGACCTTCCAGCGCGACGCCGGCCATTCCGGCTACGTGCCGATGACGCTGCAGCCGGCCTCGTTCGCCTACAAGTGGGAGTGGCGGCGCGCGACGCCCGGCGTGCTCGGCTTCATCAACGCCGTGGCGACCGAAGCGGGCAAGGTATTCGTCTCGGACGACGAGTATTCCGGCTCTCCCGCCATTCGCGCCCTGAAGGAAAGCGACGGGTCGCTGCTCTGGCAGCACGCGTTCACCGACTATCCCGCGCTGAATCCGCCCGCCGCCTCGGACGGCAAGGTGTACGTGACGACCACCGGGCACGAGCAGACCTTCCTCTGGGCGTTCGACTCCGCTACCGGGGCGCCCGTGTTCCAGAGCGCGTTCGGCGCGCAGTGGAGCCACCTGCTGGCGCCCACGGTCAGGGACGGCCGCGTCTTCACCAACGGCGGCTACTACGGTGGCGGCGTCTACGCCTACGACGCCGCGACCGGCGCGTCGCAATGGTCGATGTTCAGCGGCGACGACGACATGACCACGCCCGCGGTGGACGGTTCCAAGGCCTACTACTACGACGGTTCCGGATTGCGGGTCTACGACGCGGCCACGGGCAGCGTGCAGGCCTCGATCGCCGATCCCTACGATCCCGAGCCCGACTACTCGTACCATGGCGCGCCGATGCTGGGGTCGCCCGGAAGCGTGGTCGCCTTCAGCGGCGGCGCCTTCAGCGGTCGCGCGTCCTCGAGCACCGAGCAGTACGACAGCAGGCCGCTGGTGAACTACTCGATCGCCGAAGGCATCGCGCGCTGGCGCACCGCCAGGAACTATCTCACCCAGCCGGCGACGGCCAAGGGCGTAGTCTACGCGGCGGGCAACAACCCCAAGTCGTTCGATGCCATCGACGAGGCGACGGGAGAGGTGCTCTGGTCGTGGACTCCGGGACCGTCCGATCTGGAGTTCCACCGCAACGTGGTGGTCACCGACAACCTCGTCTTCGTCAGCACCGATCGCGCCGTGTACGCGCTCGATCTGGCCACGCACGAGCCGGTGTGGTCGTACCCGGCGCCCGGCATGCTGGCGATCTCCGGCAGCGGCACGCTGTACATCGTCGAAGGGGCGCGCGAGCCGACGGGCAGGCTGATCGCCATCGCGCTGAAGTAGGAAGCGCGTCGCCAGGGAAGGCGGCATGCGCGGGAAGGGCGGCTTCGGCCGCCCTTCTTTTTTGCCTTACCGGGAAAGACAGGGTTCGGCGGCAGAGGCGCGAGGAGCGCGCTCGCGCAACAGGACGTAGGAGGCGAGGCCCAGCAGCAGCGTCAGCGCGGCCAGCGCGAGCAGCAGCGTGTCGAAGGCATGCGCATGGACCAACGCCAGGCCCTCGCGCGACAGGCGCGGCGCGTGCAGCGAGGCGCGGGCCAGGTCCCCGGCCGCCAGGTAGCGGCCGGCATCGGCGCCGGCTTGTCCCGACAGGCCGCCCTGCGCGAACGCGGTCAGCGCCGCGCCGGCCGCGGCCAGGATGATCGCCTCGCCCGCCACGCGCGTGGTGGTGAAGATGCCGGTGGCCATGCCGGCGCGTTCCTTGGGCACGACGCTCACCGACAGGCCGTCCATCAGGCCCCAGGGCAGGCCGCTGCCGATGCCGATGACGATCAGCGGCCAGGCCAGCGTCGCCGCCGGCGCGCCGGGCGCGATACGGCTCAGCCAGGCCAGGCCCGCCGCAGCGATCGCCAGGCCGACGCCGGACAGCGCGGCGGCCGAGATGCGCCGCGCGAGCATCGCGCCGAGCAATGGGACCACCAGCATCGGCGCCGAGAGCGGGATCATCATCAGGCCGGCGGTAACCTCGCCGCGCCCCTCGATCCCGACGAAGCGGATCGGCAGCTGGATCAGCAGCACGACGTAGCAGAACGCGGTCGCCAGCGGCAGCGCCTGCACGCCGACGAAGCGCGGATAACGGAACAGCGACAGGTCCAGCATCGGCCGCGGCACGCGGCGCTCCACGGCCACGAAGACGCCGAGGGCGATCGCGGAGGCGGCCAGCAGGCCGAGCACGAGGCCGCTGCCCCAACCCCGCTGCGGCGCCTCGACCACCGCGAAGGTGAAGGCCACCAGGGCGAAGGTGAAGCTCAGCGTGCCCGGCCAGTCGAGCCCGCGCGCGTCCGGATCGCGCGATTCGCGCATGCGCGGCACGCCGAAGAGCAGCGCGAGCAGCGCGATCACGCCGCCGCTGACGAACACCGAGCGCCATCCGAAGTGCGCGACCAGCGATGCCGACAGCAGCGGGCCGAAGGCCAGGCCGAGGCCGAAGGTGGTGCCCAGCAGGCTGTAGGCGCGCGTGCGCGCGTGGCCCTCGAACTCCTGCGCGAGCGAGGCCGCGCCGGCCGACAGGGTCAGCGCCGCCGCGACGCCCTGCACCGCGCGCAGTCCGTCCAGCCACAGCACGTCGGGCGCGAAGCCCAATGCGAAGGAGACCAGCGAGAACGAGGCCAGGCCGATGCCGAACATGCGCTTGCGGCCGTGGAGATCGGCCAGCGTGCCGGCGGCCATCACCACGCCGCCGAAGGCGAGCATGAAGCCGTTGACGATCCAGGCCAGCATCGCCGGATCGCCGCCGAGGTCGCGGGCGATGGCCGACAGCGCGACCGGCGGCCCGGTGAAGGCCAGCGGCATGCCCAGGCCGGCGAGGCAGACCGCGCCCAGCACCAGCCATCGGTCACCGCGCGAATGCGCGCGCGCCTGCGGCGCGGCCACGGGCGGCGGCGCGACGTCAGGCATTGATGCCACCGTCGACGGCGAATTCGGCGCCATTGGCATAGCGACCTTCCTCGCCGGCGATCCAGGCGACGAGGCTGGCGATGTTCGCCCCTTCGCCGTAGCGCGGGATCGGCATCATCGCGCGCAGCGCGTCGGCGCGCGGACCGTCGGCGGGGTTCATGTCGGTGTCGGTCGGGCCGGGATGCACGAGGTTCACGGTGATGCCGCGCTCGCCCAGGTCGCGCGCGAAGCCGCGCGTGAGCCCGCCCAGCGCCGACTTGCTGGCCGCGTACACGGCGATGCCGGCGCGCCCGGCGCGCTGCGCCAGGCAGCTGCCGAGGTTGACGATGCGCCCGCCCCGGTCCATGTGCCGCACCGCCGCCTGCGTGGCGACGAATACCGCGCGCAGGTTGACCGCCATGGTGCGGTCGAAATCCTCCAGCGCGAAGCCCTCGACGTTGCCGGCGATCAGTACGCCGGCGTTGTTGACCAGGATGTCCAGGCCGCCCAGGTCGGCCGCCACCCGGTCGATGCCCGCGCGCAGCGCGTCCGCGTCGCCGCTGTCGATGCGGTAGGCGCGGCCGCGCCGGCCCAGCGCCTGGATCGCCGCGACCACCTCGGCGGCCTTGTCCTCGGAACTGGCGTAGGTGATGGCGACATCGGCGCCTTCCTGCGCCAGGCGCAGCGCGATCGCCGCGCCGATGCCGCGGGAAGCGCCGGTGACCAGCGCCGTCTTGCCTGCAAGCGTGTTCATAGGGAATATTTATATAGTGATCGATATATTATTTAAGCCGGCCTTGACGCCGGATGTCAATGGCCTTATGTATCGATCGGTAAATAAATGAGGTGCTCGCCATGGCCCAGCGCGGCCGTCCCCGCCAGTTCGATCGCGACCAGGCCCTGCGGCAGGCGATGAACCTGTTCCGCGAGCGCGGCTACGACGGCGCCTCGCTGGGCGAGCTGACCCAGGCGATGGGCATCAGCCCGCCGAGCCTGTACGCGGCCTTCGGCTGCAAGGAGGCGTTGTTCCGCGAGGCGCTGGCGCTGTATTCCGCCACCGAAGGGTCGACCACGGCCCGGGCGCTGAGCGAACCGGCCACGGCGCGCGAGGCGATCGAGGCCATGCTGCGCGATGCGGCGCGCGCCTTCACCGCGCAGCAGCCCGGGCGCGGTTGCCTGGTCGTGCTTGGCGCGCCGCACCGCACCGGCGAGAACGCGGAGATCTTCGACGACCTGGTGGCATGCCGCGAGCAGACGCAAAAGCGCATCCGCGCCCGCCTGCAGCGCGGCATCGCCGACGGCGACGTGCCGGCGGGCGCCGACGTGGCCGCGCTCGCCGCCTACTACGCGACCGTGCTCAACGGCCTGTCCCTGCAGGTGCGCGACGGCGCGCCGCGCAAGCGCCTGCTGTCGGTGGTGGACTGCGCGATGGCGAGCTGGGACTGCCTGGTCGGCGCTGACGGATAGCGAGGGGCGCGTCGCGCGCGGGATGGCCCGTGCCGCGCGGCTCTTCCGCGATCCGCGCGGGGCCTAGTCGATCCGCCCGCGCAATGCGTCCAGTTCCTGTCGCAGCGCTTCGACCGTCGCCTCCAGCGCGTCGAGGCGGCTCTCCAACGAGGTACGCTCGCGCGCCGGCGCGGGACGCGCGCTGGCGAACTGCTCGGCCGAGACGGGGCCGGCGAGCAGGTGCATGTAGCGGTCCTCGCGCTGCCCGGCGGCGCGCCCGAGGTTGACGACCAGCGCCGGCGTGCGCTGCATCAGCCGCTCCAGCACGGCGCGTATCTCCTCGGCGCCCTGGAACTTCGCCAGGCGCTCGCAGCGGGTCAGCAGCTCGACCACGGTCTGCGGGCCGCGCAGCAGCATCACCGAGAGGATGGCCTGCTGCTGCGCGGTGACCGAATAGGCCTGGGTGAAGCGGTGCTCGTAGCGATCGGCGCGCGCGCCGTGCTCGGAGCGGACCAGCCGCTTGTCTTCCATCTCGCGCAGCGCATGCCCCACGGCGCCGGGTTCGAGTTCCATCACCGGCTCGCGGTTGTTCTTCTGGTTGCAGGCCAGCAGCAAGCTGTTCGCGGTGAGGGGATAGGCCTCGGGCGTGGTGGCCTCCTTCTCGATCAGGCAGCCGAGGATGCGGGCCTCGATGCCGGACAGGGGCGCGGGAACCTCCGGCAGTGGAATCTCTGTCGACATGGAAGGAGCCTATCAGAGGCCGTCCTGCCGTGCCCCGAGCGGCGCGGCCGGGGGAGGGCCACCCCAGGCCCGAGCCGCCGGGCGGCAGTTGTGGGCCGGCCGGGATCGGCGCAAGCTCCCCACGCCTTCACTTGCGCAAGGGGAGTTCGGTCATGCGTATTCTGGTTGCGGGCATCATCGGCGGGATCATCGTCTTCGTCTGGGGCGCCGTCGCCCACATGGCGTTGCCGATCGGGGAGGCCGGATTCAGGCATCCGGCGCAGCAGGACGCGGTGCTCGGCGCGCTGTCGCAGTCCGCGCAGGGCGACGGGGTCTACATGTACCCCAGCATGGAGTTCGAGAAATACGGCGACCCGGTCGCCAGGGAAAGCTTCATCGCGCAGAACGCGAGCAAGCCCTACGCCCTGGTGATCTATCGGCCGGGCGGGAATCCCTCGATCCGCAGCATGGCGCCAAGCCTGGTGAAGCAGTTCGCCAGCGTGTTCCTGGCCGCGCTGCTGGCGGCGTGGATCCTGGCATCGGCGCCGCCGGGCTTCGGCCGCAGGGTCGCGGTCAGCGCGGCGCTCGGCCTGTTCGCCTGGTTGGCGGTGAACGTGCCGTACTGGAACTGGTATCTGTTCCCGCTCGATCTCACGCTCGCCGCATTGGCCGAGCAGGTGATCGGCTGGCTGCTGGGCGGCGTCGGCATCGCCTGGTGGCTGGGGCGCGGGCGCAGATCGCCGGCCTGACCTCGCCGCGCGCGGCGGCGCAGCGACGATGCGCGGGATCGGGTCCCGCGCATCGTCGGCATCGCATCACCAGACCTTGACGCGCTTGTCCGGCGCCAGATACAGCTTCTGGCCTTCCTTCACGTCGAAGGCCGGGTACCAGGCGTCCTGGTTGCGCACGGTCAGCGCGCGGTACTGCGCGGGCGCGTGCACGTCGGTGAGCAGGCGGTTGCGCATCGTGGCCTCGCGCATCTTGCTGCGCCAGGCCTGGGCGAAGCCGAGGAAGAAGCGCTGGTCGCCGCTGAAGCCGTCCAGCGGCTTGTCTTCCTTGCCCTGCTGCGAGGCCTTGTAGGCGTCGTAGGCGGCGGCCAGGCCGGCGACGTCGGCGATGTTCTCGCCGAGCGTCAGCTTGCCGTTGACCGAAACGTCGGGGAAGGGCTTGTAGGTATCGTACTGCGCGGCCAGCGCGTCGCCGGCGGCGTCGAAGCGCTTCAAGTCAGCCTCGGTCCACCAGTTGTGCAGCTTGCCGTTCTCGTCGAACTGGGCGCCGTTGTTGTCGAAGCTGTGGCTGATCTCGTGGCCGATCACCGCGCCGATCGCGCCGTAGTTGACCGCATCGTCCGCGGCCGGGTCGAAGAACGGCGGCTGCAGGATCGCCGCCGGGAACGCCAGGCGGTTCTCGAGCGGCACGTTCAGCGCGTTGACCGTCTGCGGCACCATGTAGAACTCGTCGTGCGTCACCGGCGTGCCGAGCTTGGCGAGGTTGCGGCGGTACTCGAACAGCCCGGCGCGCTCGGCGTTGCCGAGCGCATCGTCGCGCTTGACCTCCAGCGACGAATAGTCGTGCCACTTTTCCGGATAGCCGAGCGCCACGCGCAGGCCGTTGAGCTTGGTCTTGGCGTGGGCCTTGGTTTCCGGCGCCATCCATTCCAGCGCGTCGATGCGCCTGCCGAAGGCGGCGATGATGTTCTTCACCATCTCCTCGGCGCGCGCCTTGGTCTCGGGCGTGAAGTGGTCCTTGACGTAGAGCTTGCCGACCGCCTCGCCGAGCGAGGCGTTGGTCTCGGCCACCGCGCGCTTCCAGCGCGGGCGCTGCTGCGGCGTGCCCATCAGCGTGGTGCCGTAGAAGGCGAACTGCTCGTCGGCGAAGGCCTTGGGCAGGTGCGCGGAGGCGCGGTCGAGGGCGTGGAAGGCTAAGTAGTCCTTCCAGGTGTCCAGCGGCTGCGAGGCCACCAGCTTGGCGATGCCGATCACGGCCTCCGGCTGCCAGACGACGAAGTCCTGCTGGCCCTTCAGGCCGGCTGCGTCGAAGAAGGCGGCCCAGTCGATGCCTGGCGCCTTGGCGGCGAAATCGGCCTGCTTCCAGATGTTGGCGGCGCCGCGCTGCACGTCGTTGGTCTGCTCCTGCGAGGCGTGCACGCGCGCGATGGCGGTTTCCAGGGCGAGGATGCGCCCGGCCTTGGCTTCGGCATCCTGGACGCCGGCCAGGGTCAGCACCTTGGCCACGTGCGCCTGGTACTGCTTGCGCAGTTCGGCCGCCTTGCCGCCGTCGAGGTAGTAGCTGCGGTCGGGCATGCCGAGGCCGCCCTGCAGCAGATACGGCACGTAGCGGTCGGGCTGGTGGATGTCCTGGGTGATCCACAGGCCGAGCAGGCGGTCGGTGTAGTAGTCGGTCATGTTCAGCACGTCGACGTCGGTGCGCAGCTGCGCGCCGAATTCGCGCGAGAGCGCAGCCGCGTCGGCGATCTTGCCGAAGGCCTCGAGCTGCGGCTGGATCGGCGCCAGGCCCTTGGCCTCGATGCCGGCCTCGTCCATGAAGGCGGTGTAGTAGTCGCCGATCTTCTTCACCTCACCGCCGGCCTGGGCGTCCTTGGCGGCGCCTTCCATGATCGCGCGCGTGTCGGCCTCGGCTTTGTCGGCGAGCAGGTTGAAGCTGCCGTAGGCGGAGCGGTCGGCGGGGATCTCGGTGCGCTTGACCCATTCGCCGTTGGCGAAGTCGAAGAAGTTGTCGCCCGCCGCGACGCTGCGGTCCATGCCGCCGGCGTCGAAGCCGAAGCTGCCCAGCATCGGCTTGGCGGGCGCGGACGCCGGTTCGGGCTTGGCCGCCGGTTCCGGCTGCTGCGGCGCGTTGCGCTCGCAGCCGGCGACGGCCACCAGCGCGGCAACGGCGAGGAAAAGGGCTGAACGGCGGAGCGGAGCGGTCATGGCGCATCCCGGTCGGGTAAGGAGAGCGCGCAGGGTAGTGCCATCGTCCGGATGGCGCAAAGTGCGAAAGTCACGCGCGGCATCGCGCCGCGCGCGCGTTCAGGCCTGCACCGCCTCCACCCGCCAGGCGGGGAATTCCTCGCCGATGCCCGGCTCCTCGGCCCAGCCGCAGGCGACCAGGCTGTCGTCGCTGCCGGCCTCGCACAGATAGACTGCGATCGCGCCGTAGGGCTGCGCGGTGGGCACCAGCGCCCAGCCCGCCGGCAATGCGCGGGTTTCCTGCCGATAGTCGGCGTCGAGGTAGGAGGAGGCGTTGGCCTCCAGGATTTCGCGCCCGACGGTGGAGACGCGGCCGCGCACGGTGGCGATGCGCGCCTCGAGCCGCGGCGCCGTGTCCGGGCGCTCGACCTTCAGGCCGTGGCCTTCCAGCCGCGCGGCGATCTGACCGGGCACGGCGTAGGCGAACGGGCGCTCGACCACGTGGTCGCCGACGAAGCGCCCCAGGTGCGGCACCTCGACCTCGACCGGTGCGCCGTCGAGCGCGTACGGATCGCGCGTGGGAATCGTCGCCGGCGCGCCGGCGATTTCCTCCAGCCGGTAGCGCACGGCGATGCGATCGGGCGGCAGCGTGCATGCCGACAGCAGCGCGACGATTTCGTCGCCGTGCGCGGCGACGTAGTGCAGCGTCTCGCGCAGGAAGGCGTAGGTGACGCCCACGCGCCGCTCGAAGGGAATGTAGGAATAGGCTTCCAGCAGCAGGTCCATGCGGTTGGTCAGGCCGCGATAGTTGCCGCCGAAGCGCGGATGGTGGGTATAGGTGATCCAGCCCATGCCCTGGCCGCCTTCGTCGCGCAGGAAGTTGCCGTACCAGAAGGTGTCGAATCCATCGTGCGCCCGCACCGCCGCGCGCACCGCCGGCAGCAGCTTGGCGCGCATGTAGTCGATCGGTTCGCGCCGCCCGCTCTCCAGGGTATGCGGCACGTCGTAGGTCAGGTCGAAACGATGGATCGAGCCGTTGGTGGCGTGGCAGTCGACGATCAGGTGCGCGTTCCAGGCGTGGCAGACGCGGGTCTGCAGCAGCCGCATCTCCGGCGCCTCCTGGCGCAGGTAGTCGCGGTTGAGGTTGACCCCCGCCGGCGTGTTGCGCGTGCCCACGCCGCTGTCGGGCCCGAGCTGGCCGTGCAGGTTGGCGATGTCGAGCCGGCGGTTGTCGGGGCTGATGGCCTCGTTGCCGTCGGCGTTGAACAGCGGCACCACCACCAGGGTTAGCCGTTCGAGCACGTCGCCGTGGCGGCCGGCCAGCAGGTCGCGCACCAGCATCAGCGCCGCCTCCTTGCCTTCGACCTCGCCGGCGTGGATGCCGCAGATCGCCAGCACCACCGGCAGGCCGGAGGCGTGCGCGGCCTCCGGGGTGAAGTGGCCGTGCGCGGACAGCACCAGCAGCGGCAGCGTGCGTCCCTGCGGCGTCTGGCCGAAATCGCCGATGTGCAGTCGCGCATCGCCGAGCGCGGACAACGCTCCGATGAAGTCCATGACGTCGGCGTGGCGCGAGGTGTCGGCGTAGCGGCTGCGTTCTGCGCGGGTGAGCGGATGCGGAGCGGAGTCGGTGGTCATGCGCGTGCGTGGCGGGGGCGAAGCCACGATTGTAGGCCGCCGCTGCGCGCCGGCATGTGCCGTTGGTGCGGGGCGGGCACGCGGCGCGGCACTTCGCCGCGGCGTCCCGATGCGGTCAGGCGGCGAAGTCGTCCAGCGTCAGCGCGACCGAATCCGGATCGCCGGCCTCGATGGCACGGTGCACCGCGCGCATCTCGGCGTGCTCGATCCAGTTGCGCAATCCGCGCCCGCTCCAGCCCGAGGCGTATCCGGCCAGGTGCGCGATGCCGGCCTCGGCCTCGAAGGCCAGCGGCTTGCCGGCCAGCATCACCCGCAGCAGGCGCCGGATGCCCTCGGCGTCGGGCAACGGGACCTCGATGCGCTTGGACAGCCGCGAAAGCAGGGCCGCGTCGACATGCTCGACGCGGTTGGTGGCCGCCACCACGAACACGGGCCGCGGCTGCGCCTGCACGCCGTCCATCTCCTGCAGCAGCTGGCCGATGATCTCGTCGGTGAAGGCGTCGCCGCCGCCGCGGCTGCCGGCGATGACGTCGATCTCGTCGATGAACAGCAGCGACGGCGCCGATTCGCGCGCGCGCTCGAACAGCTCGCGCACCTTCTGCCCGCTCTGGCCGAGCCAGCCCTGCTTGACGTCGGCGGTGGAGGCGGCGATGAAGCGCAGTCCGGTCTCGTTGGCCAGGGTGCGCGCGATCTGCGTCTTGCCGGTGCCCGGCGGCCCGTAGAGCAGCAGGCCGCGCGGCACGCCGATGCCGCGCTTGAGGAAGGTGTCGGCGTTCTTGAGCAGGCCGGCGGTGGTCTTCAGGTCCTGCAGCGTGCGCTCGGCCAGCACCAGCGTGTCCCAGCTGGCGCCGGCGTCGGTGGCGGTGGAGCCCTGCCGGCGGAAGGCGACGGTATAGGCGTCGAGCACGGCCTCGCTCAGCGGCGCATCGTCGGCAAGCTCGCGCGCGATGCGCTTGGCCAGCCCGGCCAGGTCGCGTCCGGACATGCCCTGGGTGAGGGCGGCGGCACGCGCCGGCAGCGCGGTGGCGCGGCCGAGGCGGTCGAGTTCGTGCCGCAGGATCTCCAGGCGCTGCGCCTCGTCCGGCAGGCCGATCTGGATCTGGTCTTCGAAGCGCGACAGGATCGCCGGATCGATCAGGTCGCGGCGGTTGCTGGCGCCGATCACCCAGACGCTGGACTGCTTGTCGATGCCGTCCCATTGCGCGATGAAGGCGTTGACGATGTCCTCGCCGAAGGCATCGGTATGGGTGCCGCCGCGGCGGGCGAACACGCCCTCGCATTCGTCGACGAACACGATCGCCTGCGGCTCGGCCAGCGCGCGATGCCAGATCTCGCGTACCCTCTCGCCGCTTTGGCCGACGTAGCCGGCTTTCAGGTCGGGCAGCGAAAGGGCGAAGAAGGCGCAGTCCAGGCTGTCGGCCAGCGCCTTGGCGACCAGCGTCTTGCCGGTGCCGGGCGGGCCGTACAGCAGCAGTCCGCGCGCGGCCGAGGCGCTGCCCTGGGCGAAGTGCCGCGCCATCGTCGTCAGCCGCGTCGCGGTCGCCTCCGGCAGCGCGATCCGCGCCCAGGCCGCCTCGCCGCGGCGCGGCTGCGCGGGCGGGGCCGCGCGCAGCGCGCGGCTGCGTTCGATCTTCGGGGCATGGGCGCGATAGGTGTCGCAGGCGGCGCCGAATTCGCGCGCCAGCTGCTGCAGTTCCGCGGGCAGCGGCGGCAGGGCGTTGTCCTGGTACAGGTCGCGGTCCCAGACCATGATCGGAAGCCAGCCTTCGGTGCGCAGCACGATGATGGCCAGGCCGCGGTCCTGGGCATCGCTGACCGAGGCCACGATGTCGCCCGGCGCCACGCCGCGCATGGATTTCCAGTGCAGGGTGGCGAAGCCGCTGCCGCTGTCGTGGATGCGCGCCACCGTGTAGGCGTGCGGGTAGTCGCCCGCCTCGTGCGCGGCCGTCAGCCGCATGAGGCGGAAGCGGTGCGCGGCCAGGGAGACGCGCGGCCGCACCCGCATCTCGAACAGCAGCGCCGCCACCACGATCGCCGCCATCAGTACGTAGCGCAGCGGCGATGCGCCGTCGGTGGACACGCCGACGCCGATCAATGCGATCGCCGCCGCCAGCAGCGTCCACCACGACGGCAGCCAGGCGGCGGTGGCGCCGTGGGCGGCGGCGCGCAGCAGCCGGTGCAGGCGCCAGCCGGCGAAATGCCTGCGCAGCGCGGCATCGATGCGGCGGGACAGGGCGTCGAGATCGGCCTCGACGGCGTTCAGGTCGGTGGCGGTCGGCGCCTGGCGCTGCGCGAAGGCGTTGCTCGTCGTCCTGTTCATCTGCAAGCCCGGGCCTGGGTGGCCCACGAAGTCCTATCGTACGGATTGGGATATCGGGCGCAACCGCCGTTGCGGCATCGTCTTTTGGGATCGCCTTCGGGGATCGTCTTTGGGGATCGCGGAAACCGCGCGGCGAGCCCGCGCCGGCCTTATGCGCCGACCGCGCGCCGCACCGCGTCGAAATCGTCCACGGGCCGCACTTCCACGCTGCCGGTGCGCGCCCAGGGGAAGCTGTGCGCGATGCGCATCGCCTCGTCCCAGTCCTTGGCCTCGATCAGGTTGAAGCCGCCCAGCACTTCCTTGGTTTCCGCGAACGGCCCGTCGACCACGCTGCTGCGGCCGTTGCGCACGCGGATGGTCTTGGCGGTGGAGGGTTCCTGCAGCTTCTGCGAGGCCAGCAGGTGCCCGCTCTCGCGCAGTTCGTCGGCGTGGCGGATGCAGCCGCGCATCATCTCGTCGTACTCGCCCTCGGGCAGTTCGCCGGCCAGGGATTTGTCGTCGTAGATCAGGACCACGAATTGCATGGGCGGATATCCGGGTTGGGGGCGTGCAGGTTACTCGACCGGGCGCGCGGAAGCATGCGGGATCGATGCTGCAGCGCAAGAAAGGCCGAGGCCGGCATTGGCCCATGGGTGGGATGCTGTCTCCTCCATGTTTCCTCGCGCCGGTCGCAAGGAATGCGACGCGTCATCGGCTAGGATGTGCGGCGTCGTTTCGATGTCCTCATGGCGTCCCCAGAGATTCTCGCGTGCAACCGATCATTTCCATCCGCGGACTGCGCAAGACCTACGCGTCCGGGTTCCAGGCGCTCAAGGGCGTCGACCTCGATATCCGCAAGGGCGAGATCTTCGCCCTGCTGGGCCCCAACGGCGCCGGCAAGACCACCCTGATCAGCATCGTCTGCGGCATCGTCAACGCCAGCAGCGGCAGCGTCGCCGCCGCCGGGCACGA
Source organism: Luteimonas aquatica (assembly GCF_022662575.1). GTDB lineage: Bacteria > Pseudomonadota > Gammaproteobacteria > Xanthomonadales > Xanthomonadaceae > Luteimonas > Luteimonas aquatica. Next base: position 34,350 of record NZ_JALBFU010000010.1, read on the forward strand.
CATCGCCCGCGACTACCGCGCCGCGCGCTCGAAGATCGGCCTGGTGCCGCAGGAGCTGTCCACCGACGCCTTCGAGAGCGTCTGGGCGACGGTGCGCTTCAGTCGCGGGCTGTTCGGCAAGCGGCCCGACCCGGCGCACCTGGAGAAGGTGCTGCGCGATCTCTCGCTCTGGGAGAAGAAGGACAGCAAGATCATGGCGCTGTCCGGCGGCATGAAGCGGCGCGTGCTGATCGCCAAGGCGCTCGCGCACGAGCCGGAGATCCTGTTCCTGGACGAGCCCACCGCGGGCGTGGACGTCGAGCTGCGCCACGACATGTGGCAGATGGTGCGGCGGCTGCGCGAGAACGGCACCACCATTATCCTCACCACGCACTACATCGAGGAGGCCGAGGAAATGGCCGACCGCATCGGCGTGATCAACCACGGCGAGCTGATCGTGGTGGAGGAGAAGCAGGCCCTGATGCGCAAGCTGGGCAAGAAGCAGCTGACGCTGACCCTGCAGACGCCGCTGCAGCGGATCCCCGAGGGCCTGAGCGGCCTGCCGCTGGAGCTGTCCGGCGACGGGCAGACGCTGGTGTACACCTTCGACACCCAGACCGAGGAGACCGGGATCGCGGCGCTGCTCAGGCGCCTGGGCGAGCACGGCGTCGACTTCAAGGACCTGCATTCGAGCGAGAGCTCGCTGGAGCAGATCTTCGTCAGCCTGGTGCACGCGTCCAAGGGAGCGAAGGCATGAACTGGCACGCGGTCCGCGCCATCTACCGCTTCGAGATGGCGCGGACCTTCCGCACCATCACCCAGAGCATCGCCTCGCCGGTGCTGTCGACCTCGCTGTACTTCGTCGTCTTCGGCGCGGCGATCGGCTCGCGCATGGGCGAGGTGGACGGCGTCAGCTACGGCGCCTTCATCATTCCCGGCCTGATCATGCTCTCGCTGCTCAACGAGAGCATCTCCAACGCCTCGTTCGGCATCTACATGCCCAAGTGGGCCGGCACGATCTTCGAGCTGCTCTCGGCGCCGGTGTCGTGGCTGGAGGTGGTAATCGGCTACGTCGGCGCGGCGGCGACCAAGTCGGTCATGCTCGGCATCCTGATCCTGGTCACCGCGCGCATCTTCGTGCCCTACGAGATCGCGCATCCGCTGTGGATGGTGTGCTTCCTGCTGCTGACCGCGCTCACCTTCAGCCTGTTCGGCTTCATCATCGGCCTGTGGGCGGACGATTTCCAGAAGCTGCAGGTGATCCCGCTGATGGTGGTCACGCCGCTGACCTTCCTGGGCGGCGCGTTCTACTCGATCGGCATGCTGCCGCCGGTGTGGCAGAAGATCGCGCTGTTCAATCCGGTGGTATACCTGATCAGCGGGTTCCGCTGGAGCTTCTACGGCATCTCCGACGTCAACGTGGCGGTGAGCGCGGCGGCGATCGTCGGCTTCCTCGCCGCCTGCCTGGCGGCGGTATGGTGGATCTTCCGCACCGGGTGGAAGCTCAAGCAGTGAGCGGCGGCCACGGAGCGATCCGGTGGCGATGAACGTGCGGCGGTTGCGGAATTTCTGCCGGCGCCTTCCAGGCGCCGTGGAGAATCCGCGGCCGCCGCCGACCAACATCCTCGGCTACACGGTCGGCGGCAAGTACTTCGCCTGGTTCAAGACCAGCGAGCCCGAGCGCTGGCGCTTCAGCCTGCGCGTCACGCCGGACCGCTTCCTGGAGCTGACCGACATGCCCGGCTGCAAGCCGGCGCGCTTCATGGCGCGCTACCACTGGGTCACGATCGTCGACGTCTCCAGGATGCCGGAGGCGTACCTGCGCGAGCTCGTGGAATGGTCGTACCGGCGTGCGCTCGGCGGCCTGAGCGGGAAGAAGCGACGCGAACTGCTCGGGGAGGCCGCGCCTTCGCGCGATCCGGCGTGATTGGCGCGGCGCCGATCGCGTTCACGCTGTTTAAGGACGCATGAACACGCGACGGCGGATCGCCTTCGGTCTCGCATCGCGATGATCCGCGCAACGCTGGCGCGATCGCCGCTCGCGCGTATTCATCGGCGGTTTCCGGCGGCCGCCCGACACTGCAGTCCCCCTCCATCGGAGACCGAGATGAAGAAGACTGCGGCAGTCGCGATCGTGCTCGCCGGTATCGCCGGCACGGCTTCGGCGCAGGAGGCGCTCACGCAGCAACAGGTGCGCGCCAAGCTCGAGGCGCAGGGCTACACCAAGGTCAACGACGTGAAGTTCCGCGACGGCGTGTGGAAGGCCGATGCGCGCAGCGCCGACGGCAACCGCGTCGACCTGCGCCTGGACCCCGCCACCGGCGCCGTCTATCCGGACGACCAGGTCGCCAACCTGGGCGAGGCCGACGTGCGCGCGAAGCTGTCGGCGGCCGGCTACACCAACGTGCACGATGTCGACTACAAGAACGGCATCTGGAACGCCGAGGCCGACGATGCGGCCGGCAAGGACGTGGAGCTGAGGATCGATCCGGCCACGGGCAAGGTCATCGGCAAGGAAAAGGATTGATCCGCGCCCCGGCGGCCGACGCGCCGCCGGGGACGCCCGCATTCAGCCCCGCCGCGGCGCGCAATCGCGCGCCGCGCGCGTTTGGGGAGGGCGAAAAACCGTGACAGCCGCGCCTAGGGCGTTCCCTAGCTTGCGGCGCGTCGCACAGCATGCGGGGCGCGGTTTCGGGGTGTGGAATGCGCCGCGAGCACACCAGTATGACAAGCGTGAGACGGCGTGTTGACAGCGCGCATGGCGGTTGCCGGGGCATTCAGATCGCAGCGGTCATCTATGCGCTCCCGCACTTCCACGCGAGCGCGTCCCATGTCCGTTCCCGCCGACCGTATTCCGCCGCCGCCGCCCCCTCCGCCGCCGCCTCCGCCGCCGCCGCCCGAATCCAAGCCGACCCACACGGTGAAGCCGGACGAGACCCTGCAGGGCATCGCCGACCAGAACCGCACCACGCCGCAGGCCATCCTCGACATCAACCCGCAGATCCGCACGCCGGAACGCCTGGCGGTCGGCGAGGTGCTGAACCTGCCGACGGCCAAGGTCGATGCCGCCGTCGCCAAGACGGTGGACGCGGTGATCGGCAAGGACGCGACGGCCGACCAGAAGAACGATGCCTATCTCGCCGTGCAGGCCGACGTCGATCGCGCCGGCGGCATCGGCGGCAGCGGCATCGACGAGGCCGCGCTGCCCGCCCAGGCGGCCAAGACGCTCGAGCAGGCCGGCATCCCCACGCGCACCGATGCGCGCGTCATCGCCGCGGTCGACCAGGTGATCGGGCGCGACGCCACCCTCGAGCAGCGGCTGGCCGGCTACGAGAAGGTGCAAGGCTATGTCGACCAGGTCGGCGGCATCAGCGACCAGGGCATCGTCGAGACGGCGCTGCCGATGCGCGCCTCGGAGCTGCTGCAGAAGGACGGCCTGCCGGTCGCCCTGCGCGCCGAGGTCATCGCCGCGGTGGATCCGCTGCTCAAGCCCGACGCCAGCGCCGCCGAGCGGACGCAGGCCTATGCCGCCGTGCAGGGCTATGTGGATCGCGTCGGCGGCATCGGCGATGCCGGCATCGTCGCGGACGCGCTGCCCGGCAAGGCGATGCAGGTCCTGACCACGCAGGGCATCCAGACCCGCTTCGCGCCCGAGGTGCTGGCCAGCGTCGACCGCGTGATCGCCAAGGGCGCCACCGACGCGCAGAAGCTCGACGCCTACAAGACCGTGCAGTCCTACGTCGACCAGGTGGGCGGCGTCAACGACCAGGGCATCGTCGCGGACGCCTTGCCCGGTCGCACCGTCGAGCTGCTCAAGGAGCGCGGCGTTCCGGTCGACACCGCCGTCGCCGCCGGCGACTCGGCCCGGGACATCGTGCTCGCCGCGCAAGGCAGCCGCGACGCGCAGCAGTCGCTGAGCATCCTCAGCGAAGGCTATGCCAAGGCCGACCCGGCCACGCGCCAGCAGCTGCTGGCCGATCCGGCCACGCGCAGCATCATCAGCGACGCCGCCGCCTGGGCGACCGAGCCGCTGGGGCAGAAGCCGGGGAACGCGCAGGGCGACGCGGTGCCGGCGCTCAACGCCACCAAGCGCCTGGACGAGCTGACCAAGGGCCTGGACAAGGACGTCGCCGCCGCGCTGGTGAAGAGCGCGGTGCCGGCGTTCGAGCAGTACCGCATGAACGACCAGGGCGGCCAGTTCGGCCCGGAGGGCGTGACCCATCTGCTGACGGTGCTCGATCGCGTGCGCGGCACGCCCGACGGCGACGCCGCGATCCAGCGCCTGGCCGACACCGGCATCTACGATTTCAACTCGGTGCCGAACTTCATCGGCCAGGGCGGCAGCCCGGTCTACGCGATCGCGCTGGGCAACCGCGACGTGGTGATCAACGGCGTGCAGCAGTTCTCCAAGGGACCGCTGGCGCAAAGCGTGGATGCCTACACCAAGGAAACCGAGGAGCTGAACTGGCTGGTCGCCAACCACGGCGGCAGCATGACGCCCGAGCAGCTGCAGAAGGCGATCACCGACTACACCGCCTCGAAGGGGCCGGGCTGGGAGAAGCGCGTCGACGACCTGCAGGAGCAGGTGGCGCAGCAGGGCATCAAGCTGCAGCAGCAGATCGACGAGCTGCAGCGCGCCGGCGGCTACGACGACCAGATCAAGTCGCTGCTGGAGGACCCGAAGAACCAGTTCGCGCTCAGCACCATGCTGGGGCGGCACCCGGAGCAGGTCACCGACACGCGACTGAAGGACATCGCGACCTATACCAAGTACGGCGATGCGGGCCGCAAGCTGCTCGGCGAGGCCGCCAACGCCTACGTCAAGGGGCAGGTGCTGCCCGACATCAAGAACGCCAATCCCGCCGACCCGGCCTCGATGCAGCGCGCCGAGGCGGCGATCGCCCGCCTCAACAACAGCCAGCTCGCCACCGCGCTCGGCGTCGACAAGGCCAAGCTGAGCGCGGCCGTCGACGAGCTGAAGAAGACCTTGCCGCAGGCCGGCGACACCGCCGCCGACCTCGAGGCGCGGCTGAAGACCTTCAACGACAACCTGGAGGGCGTGAAGGGCTTCGAGAAGTCCACCGGCGTCGGCCAGCTGTTCCGCGGCATCGGCGTGGCGGCGGCGGGCGTCGGCCTGGCCTATTCGGTGGACAAGGCGTTCAAGGATCCGGCCAACGTGCTCAACTGGGTCAAGGTCGCCTCGGATGCGGCCGGCCTGACGCAGAAGAGCGCCGAGATCCTCGCCGCGCGCGGCGCCGGCGGCGCCGGCACCGAGGCGCTGGGCAGCTCGCTGGCCGGCAAGATCGTCTCCGGCGTGGGCGTGGTGGTGGATGCCGCGTTCGCCGGCAAGGCGCTCATCGACGGCGACTACGCCTCGGCCGCGGTGTACGGCGTGGCCGCCGCCGGCAGCGGCCTGGTGTTCGCGTCGAGCATCGGCGCGATCGGCGCCTGGGGCGGACCGGTGGGCATCGCGCTGAGCGTGGTGGCGGCAGTGGGCATCGGCCTGGTCGCCAAGAGCAACGAGTCCAACAAGCACATGAACCAGACCTCGGCCGACTTCCTGCAGCACGCCGGCCTGAATCCGGACACGGCCAAGGCGCTGGTGGACCAGAGCGGCGAGGGCTACAGCCCGGTGCCGATCCTGGAGAAGTACGCCGAAGGCAAGGGCTACGACCTCAACAATCCGCAGCAGCGCCAGCAGTTCGTCGATTGGCTGAACAACATGCCGATCGAAAAGCTCGAGCACATCCGCGACTGGTTGCACCAGAGCCTGGACGATTTCGGCGGCGACGCCGGCAAGCTCGGCGGCGACAAGACCGTGCAGATGCCGAACGAGACCAGGTACACCACCGGCGGGCCGATCACCGGTCCGAAGCATGGACCCTATACCGTGGGCGAGGTCGATGCGTTCCTGCAGTGGTACGAGGCGACGCCGCTGCCGCAGGCCTGAGCATCGCCGCCGCGTCCGTGCGCGACAGGCGCGGACGGGGCGGCCGGTCAGTCGCGGACGCGGCGCAGCCGGTAGAACAGGTTCGGCTCGCTCACCACGTAGATCGTGCCCTGGTCGTCGAGCGTCACGCCTTCGGGCTGCGGCGCCGGCAGCCGGTCCAGGCGCGAGGCGTCGAGCGAGCGCCAGCTGACCGGCTCGCCGTGCGGTCCGATCTCCATCAGCATCTGCGACTCGTCGCTGAGCAGCAGCAGATGGCGATGGCGCGGGTCGAACTCGATGCTGGAGAAATCGGTGGCGAAGGGCATGCGCTTCAGCCATCCGCTCAGGTCGGTGGTCGCCAGCGGTCCGCCGCCGCGCAGGCCGCGGATGGCATGCAGGGCGACCGGCGAATGCTCCTTGGTGACGTAGAGCGTGTCGGTGGCGGCATCGTAGGCCATGCCCTCGGGGCCGCTGTTGTCGCGCTCGCCCGGCGCGAGCGCGTACACGCGGGCCGGATCGATGCGGATCGGCTCGCCGTCGCGCGCGGGCAGGGCGGCCACGGCGACCGAGCGCCGGCCTTCCTGCAACAGCGCGATCCGGCTCTCGCCCAGCCAGGCCAGGGCTTCCACGTCGGAAGCGCCGACGAGACGATGCCGTCGCAACAGCCTGCCTTCGGTATCCAGCACCACCACCTCGCCCGGGCGGTTGATGACCCCGACCAGCTCGCCGCGGGCATGGTCGAAGTCCAGGCCGGACAGATTGTCCTCGATGCCGGGAATCTCGCGGCCCTCGATGTCGAACCGGTAGCCCGGCAGCCACAGGCTGCGGCCGCGCCATCGCGGCTGGTTCCACGCCGAGTCCGGGTGCCAGGACATCCACCAGCGCTGCATGCGGTTGTCGACGTGGTAGAAGCGTACGGCCACGAACAGCGCCCAGAGCAGCAGCACGACAAGGACGAGGACGGAGAGCCAGCGCAGCATCCTGCGGCGCGATCTGGGGCGGGAGACCGGCATGCGGGGCTGGGCGCGGAAGGGGGCTTACTGTAGCGGGGGCGCGTTACTTTTTGGTAAGTCGGGGCATAAAAAAGCCCCTCTCTGGAGAAGGGCAAAAGAACTTTCATGCTTGGAGAATGGTGGGCGTTGAACCGCGGGATGGGCGATTGCTGCCGTCCCCGGCGGCGCGGCTCGAGATTCGTGGCCAGGCGTTCGGGTGCGCGGCGAACGCCTTGTGGGCATCCGTCGCATCGAGAGCTTTACTGCCATCCATGGCGAGGCACGCCGGCTTCGGAACGTCCGGCCCGGCTTCCATGGCCGGGCGTTCGGGCCCGCAGCGGACGCCTTGTGGGCGTCCGCTAAGCGCGCGGGCCCTCACCCCTTCACGCATAGCACCTGGCGGAGGGTGTGCACCACTTCCACCAGGTCGCTCTGCGCGGCCATCACCGCGTCGATCGACTTGTAGGCGGCCGGCGACTCGTCGACCACGGCCGCGTCCTTGCGGCACTCCACGTGCGCGGTGGCCTCGCGGTGCTGCTTGAGCGTGATCTCCTTGCGCGCCCGGGTCCGGCTCATGACGCGGCCGGCGCCGTGGCTGCAGCTGTGGAAGCTGTCGGGGTTGCCGAGTCCGCGCACGATGTAGCTGCGCGTGCCCATGCTGCCCGGGATGATGCCCAGCTCGCCCGCGCGCGCGCTCACCGCGCCCTTGCGGGTGACCAGCAGGTCCTGGTCGCCGTGCGTTTCCTTCTGCACGTAGTTGTGGTGGCAGTTCACCGCCATCTTCTCCAGCTGGAACTTCGGCAGCCGGTGGCGCATCTCCTGCAGCACCCTGGCCATCATCGCCTCGCGGTTGGCGCGTGCGTAGTCCTGCGCCCACGACACCGCCTCCACGTAGTCGTCGAACAGCGGCTCGCCCTCCATGAAGAAGGCCAGGTCCTTGTCCGGCAGGTGGAAGCCGAGCACGCGGTGCGCCAGCTGCTCGCGCGCCCGCTCGATGAAGTAGCTGCCGATCAGGTTGCCGGTGCCGCGCGATCCGCTGTGCAGCATCACCCACACCGCGTCGCTCTCGTCCAGGCAGACCTCGATGAAGTGGTTGCCGCCGCCGAGCGTGCCGATCTGGCGATCGATCTTGTCGGTGCGGATCTTGCGGTGCTTGGCCTTGATCGCCTCCAGCCGCGCCATCAGCCCCGACTGCGCCAGGCGCGTCTCGATGCTGTCCGGCAGCCGGCGGTGCTCGCCGCCCGGGCCGTTGCCGACCGGCACGCCGCGCTCGATGCTCGAACGCAGTTGCGCCAGGCTGTCCGGCAGGTCGCCGGCGCGCAGCGTGGTCCGCACCGCGGCCATGCCGCAGCCGATGTCGACGCCGACCGCGGCCGGGATGATGGCGCCCCGGGTCGGAATCACCGATCCCACCGTGGCGCCCTTGCCCAGGTGCACGTCCGGCATCACCGCCACCCACGGCCCGACGAACGGGATCGCGGCGATGTTGCGCAGCTGCTCGTGCGCCTGCGCCTCCAGCGGCACGCCGCGCACCCAGCCCTTGATCGGCGTGGCGCTGCCCTCGGCGTGCAGCAATTCGTAATGCGTGGTCATTTCCGTACTCATGTGATGGTTCCTTGAAAATCCGCGCGGCGATTCCGTTCGCCACGCGGAGGTTACTGCTTCATCGTCACCAGTTGCTTCAGCACGCCGTCCAGGCCGCCGAACACGGTGAGCTTGTCGATCTTCTCGGTCACCTTCTCCAGGGCCTCGAGCTCCTTCAGGCGCATCAGCACCGGGCTCTCCTCCACCAGCTTCGCGGTGTTGAGCAGGGAACGCGTGGCGTTCGCCTCCTCGCGGCGGCGGATCACGTTGGCCTGGGCCGCCTTCTCCGCCTGCACGACGCTGTTGAGGATCTCCTTCATCTCGCCCGGCAGGATCACGTCCTTCACGCCGACGCCGAGGATCTCGATGCCGAACGCGTCGACCTTGCCGCGCACATAGGCGAAGATGTCGGCGTCCAGCGAGGCCTTGTCGCCGAGCAGCTCGTCCAGCGACTTGGCGGAGATCGCCTTGCGCAGGCCGTACTGCAGCTCGCGGTAGAGGTGGTCGCCGAACTTCGCCACCTTGGTGCGCGCGGCGACCGGGTCGGTCACGCGCATGCTGGCGGCGAGGTTCACGCGCAGGGAGACCTTGTCGCGGGTCAGCAGTTCCTGGCCCGAGACCTCGACCGACTGCACACGCAGCTCGATCACCTCGGCGACGACGTTCTTGCGGAAATTCCAGAAGGCATAGGCGCCGGGATCGAGCTGGCGCGCCAGCTTGCCGTCCACGAACACCAGACCCGCGAATTCCGCCGGCACGTCCACCACGGCGGCGACCTTGGACAGCGCGCCGAGCTGGCGCAGGCGGCTGGCGGCCCAGGCGGGCACCTCCAGGCCGTCGGCCAGGGACAGGCGCTGCACCTGGATCTCGACCAGGCCGCGCCAGTACAGCTTGCGCGTGCCGGGGGCGAGCACGTCCTCGAGCTTGCCGTTCTTCAGCACCAGGCCGACTTCGTCGGTGCCGAGGTCGGCGAGCACGAAGGTCTCGCCCAGCTCGAGGCCGAGGCGCGCGATCAGGGTATCGGTGTCGCGGCCGGCATATTCCGCCTGCGCGATTCCGTGCACGCTCACCTCGATCCGCCGCAACGGGTCGAAGAAGCGATACACGCCCGCACCGAGCACGCCCTCGAATTGACGGTTGCGATACACCAGGCCGCGCTCGCCGTCGCCGATCACGACCCTCTTGGTCCAGAACATGGCAGTTCTCCTTGTTGGCTCTGGTGGTCCGGTCCCGTGGATGGCCGATGCGGCGGACCGGTTGCCGCATCGCCGATTGGTGCGCGTGCCGGCCGCGCATTCGACGCGGCAAGCCACGGTTGTCCCTCCGCCCGCTTCCCGAAAATCCGCGCCAAGGCGCACGGGGTGCGGCGGGAAAACATCTATGAAGCGGAAACGCCCCTCGACGACGATGCCGCGGAGCCGGCGCGCTGTTCGCGCGGAGGCCGAGGCGATCGAGCCGGTCCGGCGATGCATTGCCGTCCGGCGGTCAGGCGCCGGCCCGCGCGCTGCGAGGGCGGGGACCCGGCGGTACCGCCGCTGCGCTGCGCGGGCGCCTTCGCCGAATCCGCCGATGCAGGCGCGGGTTTCGGGAAGGGCGTCCCGCATCACCGCACGGGGCGTTTCCTGGTGCGGGACTTTCGTCCCGTGTCATGGCGTGACAGGCCATGGTTTGGAGCGGGAGTTGAACCCGCGACAGACAGATTAGGAATCTGTTGCTCTACCCGACTGAGCTATCCAGTGGCGAACGTGTCGGATTCGAACCGGCACCTGCGGCTTGCGCCGCCGCTCTCCCATTGAGCTAACGTCCCTTCGCCGAAACATGTCCTCCGGGCTTCGGGCATACGCCACGGCAGCGCCGCGCGCACCGGACGGGACGCAAGCCCGTACCGCTGGAAACCGTTCGAACCACGTTTCGCATTGGCGCCTTGTCGAAGGCGCCAATCCTTTTGCACGATCCGCCTTGATCGGCATGCCCCGCCCGCCGCCCGTGCCCGGCATCAGGGCACAGCGCTCTCGCGCCTCACAGCGGAAACCTCCTTGTCCTCGGGCATTCCATGCCCGGATGCGCAGGGTGCGGGTCGATCGTGCGTAAACCTTTTCTCCGTTTGCGAACGCGCAAAAGAAAACGCCCCCGGCATGGAGTCCGAGGGCGTTCGCGTTCCTCGGAGATCGGGGCGACCGATCTCCAGGAAGGAAAATCAGTCGATGTGTGTATCGCCTTCCAGCCGGTCCAGGCGGCTTGGCAGCGCACAGCAGCCCGCGTCGCGGTCTTCGTGCGACGTGCGTGCGGGGTTGGCGATGTGGAGGCGGGATTTCATGGGAATCTGTAGAAATTTCGAATCGCCGGATGGCGAATGGGCGCGCACATTACGCGCTCGTTCGCGAATGCGCAAGCATTTTTCCGAAATAATTTCGACGGCCGACGAGCGGTCGCCTGCTTGCGACGAGTGTCGCGCCGCGCGCCGCGGCACGGGTGCGATGCCGCGGCGCTCAGTCCGCGTCGGGAAGATGGTAGGTGAAGTGGTAGAAATGCTCGCCGTCGCGGATTTCGATGTCGAGCGTGCCGACGATGCCGGCGAGTTCGCCCGTGCCGGAATCCGGCACCACCGAGATGCGCAGCTGCGGCGCGCCGCGATCCATCGTGCCGCTGTGCTGCAGCGCGAATCCGCCGCTGCGGCCATGGATGGTGGCGGTGACGCAGTCCATCGCGACGTATCCGGCCGAGCCTTTCACCTCGGTGCGCACGGCCAGCATCTGGCCCTTCGCGCTGCCGACCATGTCGCCATCGAACACCTTGTGCAGCGCCATGCGGCCGATGCTCGGATCGCCGACGCCTTCCTCGTTCGCCTGCGGGGTGATGGTGACGGAGAAAGTGCCATGCGCGTATCGGGTCATGCGCGATGCGTCCTGTCGCTCGGGGGGAGGTGAGGGTCAGTCGGCGCCGGCGGCTTCCGCGCCGCCGCGCCGCAGCGGGTCGGGCAGGGCGTCGCCCTTGGCCACGAAGCCCAGCGAGACCGAGTTCAGGCAATGGCGCTGTCCCGTCGGCGGCGGGCCGTCGGGGAACACGTGGCCCAGGTGGCTGCCGCAGCGCGCGCACACTTCCTCCACGCGCTCCATGCCGTGGCTGCTGTCGCGCAGGTAGCGGATGTGCGCCGGATCGTAGGGCTGGAAGAAGCTCGGCCAGCCGGTGCCGGAATCGAACTTGGCGCCGGAGCGGAACAGCGGCAGGCCGCAGAAGCGGCAGACGTAGACGCCGTCGCGCTTGTTGTCCAGGAATACGCCGCAGAAGGGCGCCTCGGTGCCGTGCGCGAGCAGGACGCGGCGTTCCTCGTCGCTGAGGCCGGCGTCGATCGTGTGCCGCTGCGTGTCGCTGGGGGGTGTGAGGTCGAAGCTGCTCATGTCTGCGTACCGTGTCGGGCGGGTCGGGGCCGAGTGCCGTCGGCCCACGCGATTATGCACGCAAGCCGTGAAGCGTCCATCGCCTTCACTCGGCCTCGCCGCGGCCCTGCGCGCGCGCGCGGCGGATCACCGCGCGCACCTGTTCGCGGTCGCGATGGCGGGAGATCGCGACCGCCCCCAGGCGCAGCGCGTCCTCGCGCAGTTCGGCGGTGACGTCGTAGTGCGCGCCGCTGGCCTTGTCCTGGAAGGCGCGGCGCGGGATGCCCAGGCGCGCGGCGAAGGCATGCAGCTCCTCCAGCGTATCGGCCATCAGGTGCGCCCAGCGCTGCCCGCGCCACTGCACGACGGCATCGTCGACGTAGACGCTCATGCGTTGCGCGGGGTCGGGCCGGTCATGCCGGGAGTATGGCCGATTGCGGTCGGCGCGTACGGCCAGCGCGGGTTCAACATGGGCTTGCTAGCGTTGTGCTGCCGAGCCGGGAGCGCCGGCCGTCCGCGTCGCGGACGTGTTCGCCCAGGACAGCTCTCCTTCGGACGCAAGCCCATGAAGCCGTCATCGCTCGTGCTGTACGGTGTGTTCCTTCCCGGCGTGCTCCTTACCGGTATGTTCCTGGCCGCGTCCGCCGCCCGGGCCGGCGACCTCGACCTGAGCCTGCCGGGAGCGACGCGCTTCGGCGTGCCCTATGCGCCGCCCGGCCTGCGGCAAGAGGCGGACAGCCCCGTACCGGCGGAGGACGATGGCAAGGCGCGCATCCACGGCAGCTTCACCACCGGCATCGGCTATGCGAAAGGCCTGGGCACCTCGACCTACAACCGCGCCCACATCAATATCGACAAGACCCTGGGCGAGGAGCGCCAGACGCGCCTGAACCTCGACCTGCAGGTGGAGAAGATCGACGGGCCCGCGGCGGGCTACGGATACGGCTTCGGCCCCGATCCTTGGCATCGCCCTTCGCGCTGGCCGTGACGGCCGGCGCGGCGACCGCGCGGATCAGATGGCGGCGGACTTGAATTCCTTGCGCAGCCAGTCGTCGACCAGGCGCTTCTCGTAGCGCAGCGCGTCGGTGTTGCCGGGCAGGGCGGTATTGGTCATGAACGCCAGGTCGGTGAGCTTGCGCTCGCCCTGGGCGATGACCCGGCCGTCGCTGCCGGTGAGCTGGAACGACAGGGTCATGCGCGGCGGGTAGATGTCGCGCACGTAGCGGATCGAGTCGTCGCGCGGCCCGTGCCAGGGCTCGTAGTCGCCGGCGCGGCGGATGTCGTGCAGCGTGACCTCGAGGCGTTCGCCCGGCGCCAGCCGCTTCTCGGCGCGGCTGCGGATGTACTGGGCGATCTGCCGTACCCAGTCGCCGCGCCGCGCTTCCCAGCGGTTGCGGCTGTGGGTGATGTCGGTGAACTTGCCGGGATCGTCCCACTGCACGTCCACCGGGCCGGCTTCGGGCAGTTGGCGCGGCAGGCCGGGATCGGTGACGTCGGAGACCCGGGCGGCGGACTGGCCTGCGCCCAGCAGGCCGGCGAGCAGCAGGGGGATGAAAAATCGAGTGCTCATGGCATCGCTCCTTGGCGATATGGCTCGATTCTCTGCCTCGCTGCCGCACCTCGCAATGCACTTCGGTCACACCCGCGCGTACTGTTGCTTCGCATTCATGCGGCGGCAGGCTAGAGTGCCGCCATGCCGCCCGACAGCGCCGTCACCCCCCGTTCCCAGGGCGAACGCCACGAACTGATCGATGCGCTGCGCGGCTTTGCCCTGGCGGGCGTGCTGCTGGCCAACCTGGCCGCCTTCTCGCTGTACCAGTACCTGACCGAACAGGCGCAGTCGGCGCTGCCGACCGCGAAGTTCGACGCGGCGGTGAACGTGGCGCTGCAGGCGCTGCTCACGCACAAGGCGGTCACCGTCTTCTCGATCCTGTTCGGCCTGGGATTCGCGATGCAGCTCGAGCGCGCCCGCGTCCGCGGCGCGGACGGCCTGCGAGTCTTCCTGCGCCGCATGGGCGTGCTGCTGGCGATCGGCCTGGTGCATTCGTTCTACTGGTACGGCGACATCCTGCTGATCTACGCGCTCGCCGGCTTCGCCCTGATCCTGTTCCGCAACTGGCCCGACCGCTGGCTGGTGTGGGGCGGGTTCGGGATCGCGCTCGGCGCGACCGCCTTGCTGCGGCCCACGCTGATCGCCTCGATGACGGCCTACATGCCGCGCGAGGCGCACAACGCGCTGGTGCTGGAGGGCCTGTCCTCGCCCTCGTGGCAGGCGTCGCTGGCGGCGAACTTCGACCTGATGCGGCGCTGGTATCCCGTCGGCGGCCTCTGGCTGGGCTGTTTCGCGCTCGGCCGCTTCCTGCTCGGCTATTGGGCGGGACGGCGCCGGCTGCTGCAGGAGCCGCAAAGGCACCTGCCGCTGCTCAGGCGCATCCTGCTGTGGACGCTGCCGCTGGGCATGGCCGCCACCGCGCTGCAGTTCGCGCAGGCCTCGATCAAGCAGGCCGTGCCCGCGCTGGGCCAAGGCGTGGCGCCCACCGCCTGGACCGTGATCGGCTATGCCGGGCCGCTGCTGCTGGGGATCGCCTTCGGCCTGGTGTTCGTGCTGCTGTTCCTGCGCGAGGGATGGCGGCGCTGGCTGCGGCATTTCGCGCCGGCGGGCCGCATGGCGCTGACCAACTACCTGACGCAGACGCTGGTCTGCACGGGCGTGTTCTACGGGATCGGCCTGGGCGTGGGCCCCCGATTCGGGACGGCGTCCTGGCTGGTGCTGTGGGTGCCGCTGTTCGCGGCGCAGATGGCTTTCAGCCGCTGGTGGCTGGCGCGCTTCCGCTTCGGGCCGATGGAATGGCTCTGGCGCACGTTGACCTACGGACGCCGCCAACCCATGCGGCCGGTGCCCGCCTCGGGCTGAGGCGAGGATGCGGCCGCCGCGGAGGGCCGCAACGCAGCGTTGCGGAGGGCTTGTTTCCCGGTTCCGCGCCCGGGCGTCTAATGGTGTTTTCCCTGCCCGGCCCGCGCATGAACGATCAGCCCCGTCCCCTTCGCATCGATTTCGTTTCCGACGTGTCCTGTCCCTGGTGTGCGATCGGCCTGCAGTCGCTGGAGCAGGCGATCGCCAGGGTCGGCGATGCGGCGCGCGTCGAGCTGCACTTCCAGCCCTTCGAGCTCAATCCGCAGCTGGCGCCGGAGGGCGAGGACGCGGTCGCGCACCTGCGCGAAAAGTACGGCATCAGCGAGGCGCAGGTGCGGCAGAACGGCGAGGCCATCCGCGCGCGCGGCGCGGAGCTGGGCTTCGTGTTCGACATGCAGCGCCGCCGCCACGTCTGGAACACCTTCGACGCCCATCGCCTGCTGCACTGGGCGGAGACCCAGGACCTGCAGCTGCAGCGCGCGCTCAAGCATGCCCTGCTGCGCGCCTACTTCAGCGAAGGCGAGAACGTCTCCGATCGCGACGTGCTGGCGCGCATCGCATCTTCCGTCGGCCTCGATGCCGAACGGGCGCGCGAGGTGCTGGCCTCCGGGGAATACGCCGAGCAGGTGCGCGAGCGCGAGCGGTTCTACACCGGCAACGGCATCCACGCGGTGCCGTCGGTGATTTTCGACCAGCGCCACCTGGTGCAGGGCGGACAGCCGGTGGAGCAGTTCGAGCGCGTGCTGCGCCAGCTCTCGGCCGAGCCCGCGGCCTGAGCAGCGCTCAGTCGAGCAGGGGCGCGAGCGCCTGCCAGACGTGGTCGCGCAGCTTCGGCTGCGCCGCGGCGACCGGGTGCAGGTTGTCGTTCTGGAAATTGGCGCGATCGGCGGCGATGGGCTGCAGCAGGAACGGCAGCAGTTCGACGTCGAAGAGCTTGGCAAGATCGGTGTAGATCCGCTCGAAGCCCTGGGTGTATTCCGGGCCGTAGTTGGGCGGGATGCGCATGCCCACCAGCAGCACCCTGGCGCCGACGTGGCGCGAGGCGCCGATCATGCGCGCCAGGTTGCGGCGCATCTCCGGCAGCGGCAGGCCGCGCAGGCCGTCGTTGGCGCCCAGTTCGATCACCACCACCTTGGGCTTGACCCGCAGCAGCTCGCCGACGATGCGCGAGGCGCCGCCGGCGCTGGTCTCGCCGCTGATGCTCGCGTTCACCATGCGCCAGGCCGGCTTCTCCTTGCCCAGGCGCGCGGCGGTGAGCGCCACCCAGCCCTCCTCGGCCGAGAGGCCGTAGGCGGCCGAGAGCGAATCGCCCATCACCAGCACGGTCGGCGCGCCGCTCGCGGCGGGCGCGGGCTGCTGCGCCTGCGCCGACAGCGCGGCCGCCAGCAGGACCAAACCAATGGCCCATTGAAACCGCCGGAGCCATGCCGCATAGCTGGGGTTCGTCATATAAGTTCTCATTCGGTTTTCTCCAACTCCAACTTTGGATCGATGCCATCCATGGCGCAAGATCACAACTCCAGAGCGCCCGGCCTGACCATCCCTGGCCAGGCGTTCAGGGCCGCAGCCGATGCCGATAGGCCATCGGCCGAGCGCGGCCCTTCACCCGCAACTGAACCCCGCACCGCCCTGCACGTCGCCGGACTCGGCAAGCGGGTGTCGTTGCCGTCGGGGGAACTGACCATCCTCGAGGGCGTGAGTTTCGGCATCGCCGCCGGCGACACCGTCGCGATCGTCGGCGCGTCCGGATCGGGCAAGAGCACGCTGCTGTCGCTGATGGCCGGGCTGGACACGCCGAGCGCCGGCGAGGTGCGCGTGGACGGCGCGCCGATGTCGGCGCTGGACGAAGACGGACGGGCGCGGGTGCGCGCGGAGAAGGTCGGCTTCGTGTTCCAGAGCTTCCAGCTGCTGCCCTCGCTGACGGCGCTGGAGAACGTGATGCTGCCGCTGGAGCTGCGCGGCGACGCCGACGCCGAGACGCCGGCGCGGGCGATCCTGGGCAAGGTCGGCCTGGGCGCGCGCCTGGACCACTATCCGCGCCAGCTCTCCGGCGGCGAGCAGCAGCGCGTGGCGCTGGCGCGCGCCTTCGTCACGGCGCCGTCGCTGCTGTTCGCCGACGAGCCCACCGGCAACCTCGACACGCATACCGGGCAGGCGATCGTCGAGCTGCTGTTCGCGCTCAACGCCGATGCCGGCACCACGCTGGTGCTGGTCACCCACGACGAGCAGCTCGCCGCGCGCTGCGGCCGGCGCCTGCGCCTGGACAGCGGCCGGCTGGTGGCCCCGTGAGACTTTCGCGCGGCGTGCCCGGGCTGGCGTGGCGGCAGCTGCGCCGCGACCTGAAGGCGGGCGACATCCGCATCCTGTTCGCCGCCCTGGTGCTGGCGGTGATCGCGGTGACCGCGGTCGGCTTCGTCACCGACCGCGCCGAGCGCGCGCTGGCGATCGAGGCCAACCGCCTGCTCGGCGGCGACGCCGTGCTGCGTTCGGATGCGCCGATCGACGGCGCCCCGCGCACGGCGGCAGGCGCGCCGGGATTGCGGCGGACGGAAACGGTGGAATTCCAGAGCATGATCCGCGTCGGCGCGGGCAGCGCCGCCAACCTGCGCCTGGGCGAGCTGCGCGCGCTCGGCGCGGGATTTCCGCTGCGCGGCGCGTTCCGCATCCTCGATGGTTCCGGCGAACACGACGCCCGCAGCGTACCCGCGCCCGGCACCGTGTGGATGAGCCGCGCCGGCGCCGACGCGCTCGGCGCCAGGCCGGGAGACGGCGTGGTCATCGGCAATCTCACGCTCAAGCTCGCGGCGCTGGTGACGCAGGAGCCGGACGCGGCGATGGACTACTTCAACGTCGCGCCGAAGGCCTTCCTCAATCTCGCCGACCTGCCGGCGACCGGATTGGTGCAGGAGGGCAGCCGCATCCGCTATCGCCTGATCGTGGCCGGCGCCGCGCCGGCGGTGGAGCGCTTCGTGCGCGAGGCGCGCGCCGGGCTCGCGCGCGGGCAGCGGCTGGAGACCATCAACGACGCGCGGCCGGAAGTACGCTCGGCGCTGGATCGCGCAGGGCGCTTCCTCGGCCTCGCCGCGCTGGTGTCGGTGGTGCTGGCCGCGGTGGCGGTGGCGATGGCCGCGCGCCAGCACAGCGCCCGGCACCTCTCGGGCGCCGCGGTAATGCGCTGCCTGGGCGCCAGCCAGCGCACGCTGGTGGGCATTCACCTGGGCGAGATGCTGCTGCTGGGCACGGCCGCGAGCGCGCTGGGCGTGCTGGTGGCCTTCCTGCTGCAATGGGCGGTGGGGGCATGGCTGGCGCAGGCGCTGTCGCTGTCGATTCCGCCCGCGGGCTGGATGCCGGCGGTGCAGGGCTTCGGCGTCGGCCTGGTGGTGCTGATCGCCTTCGCCGCGCCGCCGGTGCTGGCGCTGCGCCGCGTGCCGGCGCTGCGCGTGCTGCGGCGCGACCTCGACGCCGCCGAACCCAGCGCCTGGGCGGTGCTGCTGGCCGGATTGGTCGGCCTGGCGGCGCTGGTGTGGTGGAAGGCCGGCTCGGCCACGCTGGCCGCGACCATGCTGGCGGGCATCACGCTCACTTTCGCGGCGCTGGCGCTGGTGGCGGGCCTGCTGATCCTCATCGTGCGCCGCCTGCGCCGGCGCCTGCGCGGCAGCCTGCGCTACGGGCTGGCCAACGTCAGCCGCCGTGCCGGCACCAGCATCGCGCAGATCACCGCGCTCGGCCTCGGGCTGATGGCGCTGCTGCTGCTCACCTTCGTGCGCACCGACCTGCTGGACCGCTGGCAGATCTCGCTGTCGGAGAACGCCCCCAACCGCTTCGTCATCAACGTGCAGCAGGACCAGGTGCGGCCGGTGCGCGCGTTCGTCGCCGAGCACGGCATGCCGGCGCCGACCCTGGTGCCGATGGTTCGCGCGCGCCTGCTCGAGCGCAACGGCCAGCCGGTGCGCGGCGAGGACTACGCGCAGCGCGCGGATTCCAGCTCTGACGAGCGCGTCGCGGACGACAACCGCCAGGCGCAGCGCCGCGCCGACCGCGAGTTCAATCTTTCCTTCGCCCGGAGCCTGCGCGAGGACAACAAGATCGTCGCGGGCCGCTTCTGGAGCGCGGAGCGGCGCCCGGCGACCCCTGAGCTGTCGGTGGAGGAGCGTTTCGCGCAATCGCTCGGCTGGCGGCTGGGCGACCGCATCGTCTTCGACATCGCCGGGCAGCGGCTGACCGGCACGATCACCAGCCTGCGCAGCATCGATTGGGAGAGTTTCCGGCCGAACTTCTTCGTGCTGGTCTCCCCGGGCGCGCTGGAAGGCTATCCGGCCAGCTACATCACCGCGCTGAGCGTGCCGCGCGGCGACAGCCGCTTCACCGCCGAGCTGGTGCAGCGCTTCCCGAACCTGAGCGTGATCGACATCGATGCGGTGCTGCAGCAGGTCCGTTCGATCGGCGACCAGGTCTCGACGGTGGTGCAGGTGGTGTTCTGGTTCTCGTTCCTGGCCGGCGTGCTGGTGCTGATGGCCGCGGTGAGCGCGAGCCAGGACGAACGCCTGCTGGAAGGCGGGGTGATGCGGGTGCTCGGCGGCAGCCGGCGGCAGCTGCGCCTGGCGCAGGTCTCCGAGTTCGCGGCCATCGGCCTGCTCTCGGGCCTGGTCGCGGCCATCGCCGCCTCGGCGCTGTCGGGCGTGATCGCCGCGCGCGTGTTCGACCTGCCGTGGGCGCCGAACTGGGCCCTGGCCGCGATCGGTGGCGGCGCGGGCATGCTGGCCGCCCTGTTCGCCGGCCTGTTCGCCACCCGGCGCATTCTCGATGCGCCGCCTTCGATCACCCTGCGCGAGCTCGACAACTGAATCGCCCGTGTTTGAGGCCTTGACGGCTCAGGTGATAGGGGATTTTATAAGTAGTTGATTATTAAGTGATAATTCCAGAAAGAGCGATTCGCAGGATTGGCCGGACGACCAATTGCAACGCTCGGGATGCTGGAAAAGGGAGAGGCGTAGGCTAGAATCGCCAGGACTGTCTGTGTCAGACAAATCGTTCAGGACAAGGCTCTTGCTAGGGAGGGGGCTATGAAGAGATGGATTTTGGCGGTGGCCTTGCTGGTGCTTCCGCAGTTTTTCGCGTGGGCGGATCAGCCCGGTGACTACAAGAGAGTCTGCCGGATGGACGATCCCTTCGTTTACTGCACCGAAGGGTGCAAGGAAACCAAGGCCTGGAAACCCGCTCCGCCCTACGCGGGCGTGGGCTATATCCCGCAACTGGGCTACTGCCCGTTCCCGACCACCAGTTGCTGCGACAGCTACTGCATCCTGCAGCCCTGGTCGACGGACGACTTCAACGATTACTTCCAGAATCGCGTGCGCATCTGTCCCAGGGCGCATACCGACGGCAGCTGGGTGCCCAGGGACGGCCAGGGAAGCGCGGCGGATACGCCTTACTCCCACTGACTTGACGCCCGCCATCGGAAAACCGCAGAGCCGCCGCACAGGCGGCTCTGCCGTTTCGGGGCGGACGCGTGGCGCGCCCGTCCGATCACGGTAGGATAGGGCGCGCCCTGCCCGGAGGATCCCTCTACGGGGAAACGAAGTCCGTGCGGGCGCAACGCGCCGCCGGATGCCTGGAGCGGTGACGCTCACTGCTCCTGGAATTCATCCCGCCCATGCCCGCGCCCAACGGCGATCCCGCGCTCGAAACCCTGCTGCTGCCCTTCGCCGACGGTGCCCTGGCCTGGCCCGGCGACGGCGCGCTGTTCCTGCGCGCGCGCGATGGCTGGCCGCTGCATGCGCAGCCCCTGCCGGGCCTGGTCTGCGAGCAGAGCTTCAAGCCGGACGCGGACGCCTTGCTGCGTTCGGGACTGCAGGTGCGCGCGGCGGACGATGCCGCCTATCCGCTGGTGCTGCTGCTGCCGCCGCGCCAGCGCGAGGAGGCGCGCGCGCTGTTCGCGCGGGCGCTGGCGCGGCTGCGTCCGGGTGGCGTGGCGATCGCCAGCATGGCCAACGACGAGGGCGCCAGATCCGGCGAGGACGATCTGGCGCGCGTCGCCGGCCCGGTGTCCTCGCGCTCCAAGCACAAGTGCCGGGTGTTCTGGACGCGGCCGCTGCCGGAAGGCGCGGCGGAATCGGAACTCGCCCGGCAGTGGCGCGCGCTGGACGCGCCGCGCGCGATCCTCGGCGGCCGCTTCGTCAGCCGCCCCGGCGTGTTCGCCTGGGACCGCGTCGACGCCGCCTCGGCGCTGCTCGCCGAACATCTGCCCGGCGACCTGCGCGGCCGCGCCGCCGACCTCGGCGCCGGCTATGGTTACCTCGCCGCCGAACTGCTGCGGCGCTGCCCGGCAATCGCGGCACTCGATCTGTACGAAGCCGAGGCGCGCGCGCTGGACCTGGCGCGGGAGAATCTCGCCCCGTTCGCGGCGCAGGCGGCGCTGGATTTCCGCTGGCACGACGTCACCGCCGGGTTGCCGGAGCGCTACGACGTCATCGTCAGCAATCCGCCGTTCCATGCCCAGGGCCGCGCCGAGCGTCCCGACATCGGCCGCGCCTTCATCGCCGCCGCGGCGCGGGCGCTCGCGCCGGGCGGGCGGCTGTGGCTGGTGGCCAACCGGCACCTGCCCTACGAGGCGGCGCTCGGGGCGGGCTTCGGCGAAGTGCGCATCGTCGCGCAGCGCGACGGATTCAAGGTGGTCGAAGCGGTGAAGTCGCGCAGGGCATGAACGGCGCCAGGCCCGAAAAACTGCTCAAGGCGATCGCCAATCTCGGCTATGGCAGCCGCAAGGAGGTCGCCACGATGTTTCGCGCCGGCCTGTTCACCGATGCGAGCGGCGAGGTGCTGTACGCCGATGACCGGCATCCGCTCGCGGACGTGCGCATCGAGGGCGAGCCGCTCGATCCGCCGCCGGGATTGACGCTGATGCTGCACAAGCCGGTCGGCTACACCTGTTCCACGCGCGATCCCGGGCGCGTGGTCTACGACCTGCTGCCGCCGCGCTTCCGGCGCCGCCAGCCCGCGCTCTCGCCCGTGGGACGCCTGGACCGCGACACCAGCGGCCTGCTGCTGATGACCGACGACGGCGCGCTGCTGCATCGGGTCATCTCGCCCAAGGCGAAACTGCCGAAAGTCTACGAGGCCTGCCTGGCGCAGCCGCTGCGCGGCGACGAGGCGGCATCGTTCGCCAGCGGCACGCTGCTGCTGGAGTCGGAGACCACGCCGCTGCTGCCGGCGACGCTGGAAACGCTGTCGCCGACCCTGGCGCGCCTGACCCTGACCGAGGGCCGCTACCATCAGGTCCGCCGCATGTTCGCCGCGGTCGGCAACCATGTCGAAGGCCTGCACCGCGATCGCATCGGCCGGCTCGATCTCGGCGACCTGCCGGCGGGGCAGTGGCGGGTGCTGACGGACGCCGAACGCCAATCCCTGGGTTGATCGCTACGCGGCCGCGCCGACGTGCCGGCGAAGACGGTCGACCAGTGCCTCGACGTCGAAGCCTTGCGAGGCGATCGCCCTGGGAACGATGTGGAACAGCCGCGGCATCGGGTAGAGCAGGACGAACCGGTCGTTCTGGCGCCATTTGAGCACGTGCGCCCAGGCCAGCGTGCCCTCGCCGTTGCGGGAAGCGAAGCGCACGCCGTTCTCGAGCAGTTCCACCGTGAACGTCTCATGGATGGCGCGGTACTTGCGGTAGTGACGTCGCGCCGTCCATGGCAGCAGCGCGAACGATCCCGCCGCCACCACGGCAATGCCGACCAGGCCGCCGATCGCGCCGGCCCTGACCAGCGGCGGCCCGAACAGGGCCAGTGCGATCGCGGCCAGGGCGATGGCAGCCAGGATCGAGATCGACCTGGCGCCTGGCCTGGCAAACAGCCGCATCGCGTCGACGTAGTCCTGCTCCGAGATTCGATACTGGGCGGGCATGGTCGGAATTCCTCGGTCGACGGTCGCCGGGTCGCCGCTCAGTGCGGATCGCGCCACAACGCTTCCCAGCCGTCGTGGCCGAGCTGGGTCAGGGTATCGAGGTTGCGGGAGACGATAGCGTCCGGGTCGGGAAACGCGGCCACCGCGCGCTCGACGCTGTCCTCGCGCAGCAGGTGCAGCGTTGGCCAGGGCGAGCGATTGGTGCAGTTGCCGATATCGTCGGCCTCGGTGCCGGCGAAGCGGTAGTGCGGATGGAAGCTGGCGACCTGCAGCACGCCTTCCAGGCCGAGATCGGCGACCAGGGCGTCGGCTTCGTCCAGGAAATCGTTGTAGTCCAGGAAGTCGGCCAGCACGGATGGGTGCACGATCAGCGTGGTGTCGATCTCGGCGGCGGGGGTGTCGCGCAGCCGCAGCAGTTCCTCTCCCAGCGCGCCCAGCAACGCCTCGCTGGTCTCCGCCTCGCTGAGCACGTAGCGCACCTGGCCCTTGGCGACCACGGCCTTGGCGAACGGGCACAGGTTCAGGCCGATGACGGCGCGCTCCAGCCAGCGCCGGGTATCGGCGATGTGGTCGGGAGCCACGCTCAGTCGCGGAAGTTGTCGAACTGCAGCGGCAGCTCGAATTCCTGCCCGCGCAGCAGCGCCATCGCCGCCTGTAGGTCGTCGCGCTTCTTGCCGGTGACGCGCAGCTTGTCGCCGTTGATCTGGCTGTCGACCTTGAGCTTGGCGTCCTTGATCGCGGACTGGATCTTCTTCGCCAGGTCGCGCTCGATGCCCTGCTTGACGGTGACCTTCTGCCGCGCGCCGGCAAGGTTGGTCTCGACGTCGCCGAAGCTCAGGCAGCGGGCGTCGATCTTCCGCGCCGCCAGCCGCGCGCGCAGGATGTCGGTCATCTGCTGCAGCTGGAATTCGCTGGGCGCCGACTGGGTAACGACGGCCTCATCGCGCTCGAACTTCGCGTCCACGCCCTTGAAGTCGAAGCGGGTGGACAGTTCGCGATTGGCCTGGTCGATGGCGTTGGTCAACTCGTGCGTGTCGACTTCGGAGACGATGTCGAAGGAAGGCATGGCGGCGGGGAAATGGCGGCGGGGAGCGGAAGTAGACCACAGATGCCGCAGGAAGATGCAGGATCGGGCAATTGCGCTGCAGCAATCGTCAAGCCTCCTTGACGGTGGCCGGCGTTATGCTGCGGCTTTTCCGCAGCCGGAAGCCTCCCCATGTCGAAAATTCCCGCCTATGCCGCCGCCAGCGCCAAGGCGCCGCTGGCCCCGTTCTCCATCGAGCGCCGCGAGCCCGGTCCGCGCGACGTGCTGATCGACATCCTCTATTGCGGCGTCTGCCATTCCGACATCCACCAGGCGCGCGACGAGTGGGGGGGCTCGATCTTCCCCATGGTGCCGGGACACGAGATCGTCGGCCGCGTCGCCGCAGTCGGCGCGCAGGTCGGCAAGTACAAGGTCGGCGATACCGTCGGCGTCGGCTGCTTCGTGGACTCCTGCCGGCAGTGCGAGCAATGCCGGGCGGGCGAGGAGCAGTACTGCAGCGAGGGCATGACCGGTACCTACAACAGCCGCGAGCGCGCCGACGGCGCGCCGACCTACGGCGGCTATGCCTCGCGCATCACCGTCGACGAGGACTACGTGCTGCGCATTCCCGACGGCATCCCGCTCGAGCGCGCCGCGCCGCTGCTGTGCGCGGGCATCACCACCTACTCGCCGCTGCGCCATTACGGCCTGAAGGCCGGCGACAAGCTGGCGGTGGTGGGCCTGGGCGGGCTCGGCCACATGGCGGTGAAGTTCGGCGTGGCGATGGGGGCGGAGGTGACGGTGCTCAGCACCTCCGAGTCCAAGCGCCAGGACGCGCTGGCGCTGGGCGCCCACGCCTTCGCCGCCACCCGCGACAAGGACACCTTCAAGCGCCTGGCCGGCAGCTTCGATTTCATCATCGACAGCGTCTCGGCGCCGCACGACTACAACGCCTACCTGTCCCTGCTCAGGACCGACGGCACCATGGTGCTGCTCGGCGTGCCGGAGGAGCCGGCGCCGGTGGCCGCGTTCTCGCTGATCATGCAGCGGCGCAAGCTCGGCGGTTCGCTGATCGGCGGCATCCGCGAGACGCAGGAGATGCTGGATTTCTGCGCCGAGCACGGCATCGCCTCCGACGTGGAGGTGATCGACATCCGCCAGATCAACGAGGCCTACGAGCGCATGCTCAAGGGCGACGTGCACTACCGCTTCGTGATCGACAACGGCACGCTGTCCGCCGCCGCGTAACGGCGGTTGGGCGGGGCGGCGATCCGCGCCGCCCCGGCGGCGTTCCCGGTTTCGGGCGGGCGCCGGGTTCGGTATCGTGGGGCGAAGCCCGAGTCTCCCCCATGTCCGATTCCGCGCCATCCGCCGACCCGCGCCGGGCCGGCCCCGTGCTGTACATGCTCGTCGCCGTCGCCCTGTTCGGCGGCATGGACGCCTGCCTGAAGATCCTCTCGCCGCACTACCCGGCGATGCAGGTGGCCTCCTTGCGCGGCCTGTCCTCGCTGCCGCTGGTACTGGCCTGGGTGTGCTTCACCACTGGTCCGCGCGCCCTGCTGCGCGCGCACTGGCCGCTGCACCTGCTGCGCGGCGCGCTGGGCGTGGCAATGATGGCCGGCTTCGTCTACGGGCTGCGCACGCTGCCGATGTCGACGGCCTATGCGATCACCTTCGTGGCGCCGCTGCTGATCACGGCGATGGCGGTGCCGTTCCTGGGCGAGCGGGTCGGTCCCAGGCGCTGGGTCGCGATCGTGGTCGGCCTGTGCGGCGTGCTGGTGATCCTGCGGCCCACGGGCGAGGGCATGCTCACCCTGGGCGGCCTGGCGATCCTGGGGGCCGCGGTCTGCTACGCAGCCTCGGCCATCACCGTGCGCATGCTCGCCCAGCGCGACAGCCCGCAGGCGATGGTGTTCTGGCTGATGACGATCCTGGCCGTGGCCTGTGGCGCCCTGGCGTGGTCGCAGTGGCGGGCCATCCGCCCCGAGCATTGGTGGGTGGTCGTGGGGATCGGCGTGGTGGGCACGCTGGCGCAGGTGGCGCTGACCGAGGCCTTCCGCCGCGGCGAGGCTTCGCTGATCGCGCCGCTGGAATACACCGCGCTGATCTGGGGCGTGCTGCTCGACCTGACGCTGTGGCAGGTATTGCCCGACGGCGTGACCTGGATCGGCGCCGGGATCATCATCGCCAGCGGCCTGTACCTGCTGCGCCGCGAGCGGGTGCGCGCCGAGGAGGCGCAGGGCGTGGTGCCGCCGTAGCGGACGCGCAAAAAAACGACGGGCCCTCGCGGGCCCGTCGTGGCGGTGCAGACAGCTGGATCGATGACGCAGGATCAGAAGCGGGCGCCGAGGCCGACACCGATCATCACCGGGTTGAACTTGGCCTCGCCGGCCTTGGCGCCGTTGAGCTTGATGTCGGAGTTGCCCTCGAAGTAGCGCAGGTCGGCGCGCGCGAACCAGGTCGGGTTGATGTTGAGGTCGACGCCGGCCGTGGCCACCGCGCCCTTCACCGTCTCGATGCCCAGGCGCTGGCCGGCGGCGACGCCGGTGCCCTCGGTGCTTTCGTTGGTGTAGTTGGCCTCGTAGTAGCCCAGGCCGACGAACGGACGGAACACGTTGTCCGCGGCGCCGAAGTGGTACTGGCCGCTCAGCGAGTAGGGCTGGCCGTCGAAGCTGGCGGTCTTGCCGCCGTTGACCTCGACCTTGTGGCCGACCTTGTCGGCGCCCCAGGCTTCGATCGACCAGTTGTCGTTGAAGTTGTAGCTGAAGCTCAGCGTCGGCGCGCCGCCGCCGTTGACCTTGGTCAGGGTGTCGGCAACGACCGGGTTGCGGGTCGGTTCGAAGTGGGCGTAGCCGCCGACGATGGTGTAGCGCTTGCCGGAAGCGGTATCGCCGGAAGCGTCCTGGGCGAACGCCGGCGCGGCGATCGCGCTGCCGATGGCGGCGGTGGCAATGGCAAGAGCGAGTGTGCGAATGGACGACATGGGGGAGTCTCCTTGGGGTCTCTAGTTGTCTTTCTCGTAGGCCCTTTGTTTCAGGGCAGGCGGCACACTAACGGGGCGCAGATGAACAAGCCTTGTTCGTGAAATGAATGTTCAGGGAACTTTGACTTCTCGTTAAGCAAACAATGCGCGCATGCAATGCGTTTCACCGCGTTACATGGAAAAACAGGCGTATTCAGGCCAAAAAACGCGGTTTTCCGTCTTGCCGCGACCATCGAAACGGATGAGGAGAAACTGAACGCAGCATCGCGCATGCGCTTGGCGCACTAGCCGCTTCATGTCGATCGACATGCATTGCGCGTGCTGCACCATTCGTGCGGATCTTCTCGCGTATGGAACAGCGCACGGCATCTCGATGCCCGGTGACGCGGCATCGAGCTTCGCGGCGAACACATCGCCGTAGCGCGAAGTGCGCAATCGACTCGCGGCATGGTGGCGACCTTGTGGCGAGGCGAGGTCGCGGCGAGGATCGTGATTTGCGGGGCGGGCGACAGCGACCGCGGCCTCCGGATCGACCGTCGGCACATCGCGCAGGCGGGAGATCGCCGATGCGCAACGGCGGCGATGCGCCGGCTTCCGTTCCCGGCCCTCGCGGCGTCCAGGTGCCGGTGCCCGAATGGCGCGATGCCGCCGCCGGCCGCGCCGGGACATCATGCCGGGACATACGGTGCGGTATCGCCGGCCGTCTCGGTGCCGAGGGCGTTGCGCCGGTGGAACGCATCGATGCCGCGCCCGCCGGGCGGCCGCGCAGTTGGCGCGTGCCGCGCGACGGGCGACAATAGCTATTCCCCTCGCACAGCGGAGCGCCGCATGGCCGATTTGAAGGAAGCACGAGTCCCGGACATCGGCGATTTCGACGATGTGCCGGTGATCGAGGTGCTGGTGGCGGTGGGCGATACCGTCGCCAAGGACCAGGGCCTGGTCACGCTGGAGTCGGACAAGGCGACGATGGAAGTACCGGCGCCGTTCGCCGGGGTGATCCGCGAGCTGAAGGTCAAGGTCGGCGATGCGCTGTCGGAAGGCAGCGTGGTCGCGGTGATCGAGGCCGCCGATGCCGCCGCGCCGGCCGAGCAGGCGGCGCCCGCCAAGGCCGAGGCGCCGCGACAGGCGGCCGCGCCGGCCAAGGCCGAGCCGCCGGCCAAGGCGCCCGCCGCGCAGGCGCCTGCCGCCGCGAAGGGCGGAGCGCAGGAAGCCAAGGTGCCGGACATCGGCGATTTCGGCGACGTGCCGGTGATCGAGGTGCTGGTGGCGGTGGGCGATACCGTCGCCAAGGACCAGGGCCTGGTCACGCTGGAATCGGACAAGGCGACGATGGAGGTGCCGGCGCCGTTCGCCGGCGTGGTGCGCGAATTGAAGGTCAAGGTGGGCGACACCGTGTCCGAAGGTCGCGTGGTCGCGGTGATCGAGGCGGCGGCCGAAGCCGGCGCCGCTGCCGCTGCCAAGCCCGCCGAGGCCGCGCAGGCCCCGGCGCCCGGGCCGCAGCCGGCTGCCGCGCCGCCGGCCGCCGCCGCACCGCAGACGCCTGCGCCGATGGGCGCCGGCCTGCCGCCCGTGCGCTTCGACGCCGAGGCGCTGCTTCCCGACAAGGTGCCCTATGCCAGCCCGGCGGTGCGCCTGTTCGCACGCGAGCTCGGCGTCGACCTGCTGCAGGTCAAGGGCAGCGCGCGCGGCGGACGCATCACCAAGGAAGACGTCCAGCAGTTCGTCAAGGCGGCGCTGCAGGGCGGCGGCGCCCGCGCCGGCGCGCCGGCGGCGGCCGGCGGCGGCTTGAACCTGCTGCCCTGGCCGAAGGTCGACTTCAGCAAGTTCGGCGAGATCGAGGTCAAGCCGCTGTCGAAGATCAAGAAGATCTCCGGCGCCAACCTCGCCCGCAACTGGGCGATGATCCCGCACGTCACCCAGCACGACGACGCCGACATCACCGAGCTGGAGGAGCTGCGCGTGCAGCTCAACAAGGAGAACGAGAAGGCCGGCATCAAGCTGACCATGCTCGCCTTCCTGATGAAGGCCAGCGTCGCGGCGCTGAGGAAATATCCGGATTTCAACGCCTCGCTCGATGCGGGCGGCGAGAACCTCACGCTGAAGAAGTACTTCCACGTCGGCTTCGCCGCCGACACGCCCAACGGGCTGGTGGTGCCGGTGGTGCGCGATGCCGACAAGAAAGGCGTGATCGAGATCGCCCAGGAAACCTCCGAACTGGCCAAGAAGGCGCGCGAGGGCAAGCTCACCCCGGCCGAGATGAGCGGCGGCTGCTTCTCGATCAGCTCGCTCGGCGGCATCGGCGGCACGGCGTTCACGCCGATCGTCAACGCGCCGGAAGTGGCGATCCTGGGCGTCTCCAAGTCGGCGATCAGGCCGGTATGGGACGGCAAGCAGTTCGCTCCGCGCCTGCTGCTGCCGCTGTCGCTGTCCTACGACCACCGCGTCATCGACGGCGCCGCCGCCGCGCGCTTCACCGCCTTCCTGGCGCAGCTGCTCGGCGACATGCGGCGCGTGCTGCTCTGACCGGGCCGTGACGGGCATGCGTACCCTCGGCCTGCTCGGCGGGATGAGCTGGGAGTCGACGATTCCCTACTACCGCACGATCAACGAGCGCGTGCGCGACCGCCTGGGCGGCCTGCGTTCGGCGCCGCTGCTGCTCTACAGCGTCGATTTCGCCCAGATCGAGGCGCTGCAGCATCGCGGCGACTGGGACGCGGCCGGGCGGGTGCTGGCGCATGCCGCGCAGGCGCTCGAGCGCGCCGGCGCGCAGGCGCTGGTGATCTGCACCAACACCATGCACCGCGTGCTGCCGCAGATCGAGCCGGCGCTGGGCATGCCGGTGCTGCACATCGCCGACGCCACCGCCGAGCGCATCCGCGCCGCCGGTTTCGAGCGCGTCGGCCTGCTCGGCACGCGTTTCACCATGGAGCAGGACTTCTACCGCGGCCGACTGCAGCGCTTCGGGCTGACGCCGCTGGTGCCGGAGCAGGCGCAGCGCGAGATCGTGCACCGGGTGATCTACGACGAGCTGTGCCGCGGCCAGTGCCTGCCGCAATCGCGCCAAGCCTACCGCGGCATCGTCGCCGACCTGGTCGCGCGCGGCGCGCAGGCGATCATCCTCGGCTGCACCGAGATCGGCCTGCTGATCGACGCATCCGACAGCGCGGTGCCGTTGTTCGACACCGCCACCATCCATGCAGAATACGCGGCCGACTGGGCGCTCGCGGCTCCCGAGCCGGCGCAGCGTCCGTTGCGAGCCCTTTGACACTTCCAGGAGTTGCGATGGCCACCATCGATATCAAAGTTCCCGACATCGGCGATTTCAACGATGTGCCCGTGATCGAAGTGCTGGTGGCCGTGGGCGACACGGTGGCCAAGGACCAGGGGCTGGTCACGCTGGAGTCGGACAAGGCGACGATGGAAGTGCCTTCCACCGCCGCCGGCACGGTGAAGGAAGTGAAGGTGAAGGTGGGCGATGCCGTGTCCGAGGGCGCGGTGGTGGTGGTGCTCGACGCCGCCGGCGCCGATGCCTCCGCGCCGGCCGCGCAGGCGCCCGCCGCCAAGCCGCCGGTCGCGCCGTCGCTGGCCAAGCCGGCCGAACCGGAGACGCCCGCGCCGCAGGCCGCCACCGCCAGCGGCAGGGCCGCGGACATCGAATGCCGCATCGTCGTGCTCGGCTCCGGGCCCGGCGGCTACACGGCGGCCTTCCGCGCCGCCGACCTCGGCCTGGACACGGTCCTGGTGGAGCGTTACGCGCAGCTCGGCGGCGTCTGCCTCAACGTCGGCTGCATTCCGTCCAAGGCGCTGCTGCATGCCGCGGCGGTGATCGACGAGGCCGCGCATGCTTCCGACTACGGCGTGGACTTCGGCAAGCCGAGCATCGCGCTGGACAAGCTGCGCGCCTACAAGGACAAGGTGGTCGGCCAGCTGACCAAGGGCCTGGCCGGCATGTCCAAGCAGCGCAAGGTGCGCGTGGCGACGGGCACGGCGACCTTCGTCTCGGCGAACGAGATGGAAATCGCCGGCGCCGACGGCAAGACGCAGCTGCTGCGCTTCGAGCAGTGCATCATCGCCGCCGGCTCGCAGGCGCTGAAGCTGCCGGGCTTCCCCTGGGACGACCCGCGTGTGATGGATTCCACCGACGCGCTCGAACTGGCGGACGTGCCGAAGAAGCTGCTGGTGGTCGGCGGCGGCATCATCGGCCTGGAAATGGCCACGGTGTACCGCGCGCTGGGCAGCGCCGTGACCGTGGTCGAGCTGGCCGACCAGTTGATGCCCGGCGCCGATCCCGACCTGGTCAAGCCGCTGGCCGACCGCCTGAAGAAGCAGGGCTTGGCCGTGCACCTGAAGACCAAGGTGGTCGAGGCCAAGGCGCAGAAGGACGGCATCAGCTGCACCTTCGAGGGGGCCAGCGAGCCGGCCGAGAAGCTGTTCGACCGCGTGCTGGTGGCGGTGGGCCGCGCGCCCAACGGCAAGAAGATCGCCGCCGAGAAGGCCGGCGTGCGCGTGGGCGAGCGCGGCTTCATCGACGTCGACCGGCAGATGCGCACCAACGTGCCGCACATCTTCGCCATCGGCGACATCATCGGCCAGCCGATGCTGGCGCATAAGGCCACCCACGAGGGCAAGCTGGCCGCCGAAGTGGCGGCGGGCGAGAAGAAAGACTGGGTGGCGCGGGTGATCCCGTCGGTGGCCTATACCGATCCGGAGATCGCCTGGGTCGGCGTCACCGAGACCGAGGCCAAGGCCAAGGGGCTGAAGGTGGGCGTGGGCAAGTTCCCGTGGGCGGCCAGCGGCCGCGCGATCGGACTTGGCCGCACCGAGGGCTTCACCAAGCTGGTCTTCGACGAGGCCACCCATCGCATCCTCGGCGCCGGCATCGTCGGCGTGCACGCCGGCGACCTGATCGCCGAGACCGCGCTGGCCATCGAGATGGGCTGCGAGGTCGCCGACATCGGCCACACCATCCATCCGCATCCCACCCTGAGCGAGTCGGTGGGCATGGCGGCGGAGGTCTTCGACGGCACCATCACCGACCTCTACATCCCCAGGAAGAAGTAGTCCGACGTCCGCAGCCAGGAAGGAGCCAGACATGCCGAAACTCTATGCCGTCGCCACCAGCCGCCTGCTCGGCGAGGTCAGCCAGGACGATGTCGACCTGCTGGTCGCCGCGTTCGAGGAGGAGTCCAGCCGCGACCGCGACTACTACGTCAACGGCGATACCCTGCAGCTGCTCGCCGACGCCGGCGCCTCGACCGCGTTCCTGGAGACGATCCGCGCGGCCTTCGACAACAACGGCGAGGCCGACATCCGCTGGGAAGCCGACTGAGCCTCTCCGTCGAGATGGGCGTCTTCTCGCTCGGCGAGCCGGCGCGTGCGAAAACCCCGGCGGCAACCGGGGTTTTCCGCCGCTGCCGCCGGTCGCGGCGCTAGAACGCCAGCGTGATGCCGGCCGTGGGGCCCTTGAAGCGCTGGTCGAGGCCGACGCTGCCGTCGCCGTAGTGGCGGTTGACGTCCAGCTT
Organism: Luteimonas aquatica; assembly: GCF_022662575.1. GTDB lineage: Bacteria > Pseudomonadota > Gammaproteobacteria > Xanthomonadales > Xanthomonadaceae > Luteimonas > Luteimonas aquatica. The sequence continues at coordinate 66,556 of NZ_JALBFU010000010.1, forward strand.
GAACCAGTCGTAGCCCGCGTACAGGCCGAAGTGCGGGGTGAAGCGGTATTCCACCAGCGCATTGGCGCGGGTGATGTCGCCGCTGTAGTCGTTGAAGTCGCCCCAGTCGGCGTCCAGGTACTGGCCCTGCACCGTGAAGCCCCACTTGCGGTCTTCCGTGTTGGCCGAGAAGCGCGCGCCGACCACCGGCGCGTAGCCGTCCTCGCTCTCGCGGCTGTCGAAGACGTCGTCCCCGGCCGAGGCGTAGACGCGGCCCTTCAGGCGCGCCCACTCGGCGCCGATCTGCAGCCCGAAGCTGACGGTCGGGGTTTCGACCACGGCGTAGTCGTAGACCAGGCTGGCCAGGTCGAACTGGATCTTGGTCTTGGCGAAGCTGCCGGCGGGAATGGTGGTGTCGCCGAGGCCGATGTCCTCGCCCAGGGTATGGCGCTTGTCCTTGTCGTAGCTGAAATAGTTGAACAGCAGCCGGTTGCGCTCGGAAAAGCGGAACACGCCTTCCACGCGCGGCACCGTGTCGTCGCCCAGGTCGACGCGGTCGCTGGTGTAGCGGTAGGTGTTGCCGGCGAAATCGGCCGTTCCCTTGAATTGGCTTTCCGCCTCGGCCTGCATCGCGCCCAGGCGCAGCGTGAAGCGGTCGGCCTCCTGCGCGTGCGCGCTCAGCGCGCAAAGCGCGCCGGCGGCGATCGCCGCGCGCGAAAGAACTTTGATCGATTGGCTCACTGGATGGCTCCTTTACAACGTGGGGGTGCAATTCCTTGCATGAATTGCCGAAAACATTTAACGCAAGGCGCCGGTTCAATTTGCGTGAAGCGCATGCATTCGAACTGAACTGGAATGCAGCACGCACTTGCGTCGCGATCTGGATGCGCGCAAGCGCGCGACACGCATCGCGCTGCGGGCGGCATGGCGTACATGCGATCGCCGCAGCGGGAGCGCGCGTGCGGAACGCGGCCGGGGCAGGGCATCGAATCGCCGCCCTGCGTGAGACGGCGGGCGGCGGACGGCGGGCGGCGGACGGCGGGCGGCGGACGGCGGACGGCGGGCGGCGGACGGCGGGCGGCGGGATTAAAGAGAAGCCCCGGCAGAGAGCGCCGGGGCTTCGGGGAGGGCCTGCTGGCAGATTCGACGAGGAAGTGGGGAGCAGGCCTCGGCAAGCACTGACCGGCGGGGCCGGGAAAGGTTCCCGCCCGCGCCGGCCGGCCGTCTCCGGGCCCCTGCCGCCGCCGCAGGCAGGCCTTAACGCAGTTGCCGCTGAAAATGGCCGACTGCTATACTTTTACGGCTTCGCAGGACCGGTTTGAGCCGGATTGTCGCCTTCCAGCTCTAGAAAAGGCCGTCCCGCCAGCATGTACCGACAGGCAGCCCAGCAAGCCGAGCAGGTGATTCGCGTGCACGACCCCGTCGCCGCGGGACGCCGAACCGCGCTGCGCGCGGCAGCCATCCAGGCCCTGGTCGCCGTTGTACTGGCGCTGGGCCTCCTCGCACAGGGGCCGCGCGCTGCGTTGGCGGCGGGGATCGGGGGGCTGGCGTTGGCGTTGGGCAATGCCCTGGCGGCCTGGATGGCGCTGGGGGGCATCGTCCCGGCCCGGGTCGCGTTCGGCAGGCTGCTGCTGGGGGCGATGGCCAAGTGGGGGATCGCGCTGGTGGCGCTGACGGCCGCTCTCGCGGTCTGGCGGCTGCCGCCGCTGCCCCTGCTGGCCGGCATGGCGGTCGGGCTGCTGGCATACCTGTTGGCGCTGAATGCCCCATCCTGGGGAGTCATCGAAAGACGTAATCGGAACCGGAAGGGTTAAAAGCGTGACTGTCGAGCACACGGGTCAAGCCGCCGAACACGCCGCCGAATCGGGCGGTGGAGCCACCCAGTACATCCAGCACCACCTGCATCATCTGCAGTGGCAGGTCGGCGAGGGCAAGTTCATGACCCTCAATATCGACAGCGTGGCGATCACGCTGGGGCTGGCGCTGCTTTTCCTGTTCTTCTTCCTGCTCACCGCGCGCCGCGCCACCGCCGGCGTGCCGGGCAAGTTCCAGGCCTTCGTGGAAATGATCGTCGGCTTCGTCGACGGCATGGTGCGCGAGACCTTCCACGGCCGCAGCAAGCTGATCGCGCCGCTGTCGCTGACCATCTTCTGCCTCGTGTTCCTGATGAACTTCATGGACATGATCCCGGTCGACTGGCTGCCGGGCGCCTGGATGAAGGGCCACGAGCTGGCCGGCAACAACCCGCACGAGGCCTTCCTGCGCGTGGTGCCCACGGCCGACCTCAACACCACCCTGGGCCTCTCGCTGACCGTATTCCTGCTGATCCAGGTGTTCGGCATCAGCCACAAGGGCATCGGCACCTTCACCGCCGAGGCGTTCACCGCGCCGTTCCACGCCAGCGGCCCGGTCGGCAAGGTGCTGCTCGCGTTCCCCAACATCCTGCTGCGCGTGATCGAGGAGCTGGTGCGTCCGCTCAGCCTGACGCTGCGACTGTTCGGCAACATGTACGCCGGCGAGCTGATCTTCATCCTGATCGCGCTGATGACCTGGAACGCCGCCCTGAGCAGCGGCATGACCTACGTCATGGCGCCGCTGCAGTTCGTCGCGGGCTTCGTCTGGACCGCGTTCCACATCCTGGTGATCACGCTGCAGGCGTTCATCTTCATGATGCTGACCATCGTCTACCTGAGCATGGCGGCCGAGAACCACTGATTTCCGGTTTCAGCTTTAAGTTCTTTTCCACCCAACCGTTTCTTTTCATCTAGCGCAACACGGAGCACACCATGGAAAACGCAGCCCTCATCGCCGAAGTGATGAAGTTCACCGTCATCGCCGCCGGCCTTCTGATCGGCCTGGGCGCCCTCGGCACCGCCATCGGCTTCGCCATCCTCGGCGGCAAGTTCCTCGAGGGTTCGGCCCGTCAGCCGGAGCTGACCCCGATGCTGCAGACCAAGATGTTCATCGTCGCCGGCCTGCTCGACGCCGTGCCGATCATCGGCGTCGCCATCGCCCTGCTGCTGATCTTCGCCAACCCCTTCGTGAGCGCCCTGCAGGCCGTCGGCGGCTGATCGCGGATGGTGGTGATCGTCCCTGAGCGAAAGCCCGGCCGCGCAAGGCCGGACTTTCCGCCGGGGTCAGGCAACCGCCGATGGCATCGGGCCGTCGGCGTCAGGAGCACGCAATGGATATCAATCTGACATTCATCGTCCAGGGCATCGCGTTCTTCGCGGTCGCCTGGATGGTGATGAAGTTCGGCTGGCCGCACATCATCGGCGCCATCGAGGAGCGCCAGCAGAAGATCGCTGAGGGCCTCGCCGCCGCCGACAACAGCCAGAAGGCGCTGGCCCAGGCCGAAGAGAAGGTCAACGAAGAGCTGCGCGCCGCCCGTGCCAAGGCCAACGAGATCATCGAGCAGGCGCACCAGCGCGCCAATCAGATCATCGACGCGGCCAAGAACGAGGCGATCGCCGAGGGCGCGCGCCAGAAGGCGCTGGCCGAGAGCGAGATCGTGGCCAGCACCAACCGCGCCCGCGAGGACCTGCGCAAGCACGTGTCCCAGCTGGCCGTGACCGGCGCCGAGAAGCTGCTGCGCCGCGAGATCGACGCCAACGCCCACAAGGCGCTGCTCGACGAACTGGCCGCAGAGATCTGACCGATGAGCCAGGCCCTCACGCTCGCCCGTCCGTATGCCCGCGCAGCGTTCTCGCTGGCGCGCGACGCAGGCAAGTTCGCCGACTGGTCCGACGCGCTCGGCTTCGCCGCGCGCGTGGCCGCCGACCCGCAGGCCGTGTCGGTGCTCGGCAACCCGAAGCTGACCGGCGCCGACGCGGTGGCGCTGCTGGCGCCCGACGGAGCCTCGGAGACCTTCGCCGACTTCCTCGCCCTGCTGTTCGACAACCACCGCCTCGCGCTGCTGCCGGAGATCGCCGGCCTGTACGAGGAGCAGCGCGCGGAGGCCGAGCGCATCGTCAAGGCCAGGATCACCTCGGCGTCGGCGCTGCCGGCCGGCGAGCTCGACAGCATCAAGGCCGCGCTGCGCAAGCGCTTCGGCCGCGAGGTGGAGGTCGAGACGGCGGTCGACGAGTCGCTGATCGGCGGCGCGGTGATCGACGCCGGCGACGTGGTCATCGACGGCTCGCTGCGCGGCAAGCTGTCGCGGCTGCAGTCGACGCTGGCCAACTAACAGAATTCATCTAGACAGCCGACGGCAACGCCGGCACACAGGGAAACACCCATGGCAACCACCACGCTCAACCCGTCCGAAATCAGCGAACTGATCAAGACCCGCATCGAGAAGGTCAAGCTGGCCGCCGAGGCGCGCAACGAAGGCACGGTCACCTCCGTGTCCGACGGCATCGTGCGCATCCACGGCCTGGCCGACGTGATGCAGGGCGAAATGATCGAGTTGCCCAACAACACCTTCGCCCTGGCGCTGAACCTGGAGCGCGATTCGGTCGGCTCCGTGGTGCTCGGCGACTACGAGCACCTGCGCGAGGGCGACACCGCCAAGACCACCGGCCGCATCCTGGAAGTGCCGATCGGCCCCGAGCTGCTCGGCCGCGTGGTCAACGCGCTGGGCGAGCCGATCGACGGCAAGGGCCCGATCAACGCCGCCGCGACCGCGCCGGTGGAGAAGGTGGCCCCGGGCGTGATCGCGCGCAAGTCGGTGTCGCAGCCGGTGCAGACCGGCTACAAGGCCATCGACTCGATGATCCCGATCGGCCGCGGCCAGCGCGAGCTGATCATCGGCGACCGCCAGACCGGCAAGACCGCGGTCGCGGTGGACGCGATCATCAACCAGAAGGGCACCGGCGTTAAGTGCATCTACGTCGCGATCGGCCAGAAGAACAGCTCGATCGCCAACGTCGTGCGCAAGCTGGAAGAGCACGGCGCGATGGCGCACACCATCGTCGTCGCTGCGTCGGCCTCCGAGTCGGCCGCGATGCAGTACATCTCCGCCTACTCCGGCTGCACCATGGGCGAGTACTTCCGCGACCGCGGCGAAGACGCGCTGATCATCTACGACGACCTGTCCAAGCAGGCCGTGGCCTACCGCCAGATCTCGCTGCTGCTGCGCCGCCCGCCGGGCCGCGAAGCCTACCCCGGCGACGTGTTCTACCTGCACAGCCGCCTGCTCGAGCGCGCCGCGCGCGTCAACGAGGAGTACGTGGAGAAGTTCACCGACGGCCAAGTCAAGGGCAAGACCGGCTCGCTGACCGCGCTGCCGATCATCGAGACCCAGGCCGGCGACGTGTCCGCGTTCGTGCCGACCAACGTGATCTCGATCACCGACGGCCAGATCTTCCTCGAGACCGACCTGTTCAACGCCGGCATCCGCCCAGCCGTGAACGCCGGCATCTCGGTGTCGCGCGTGGGCGGCGCGGCGCAGACCAAGATCATCAAGAAGCTCTCCGGCGGCATCCGCATCGCGTTGGCGCAGTACCGCGAGCTGGCGGCGTTCGCGCAGTTCGCCTCCGACCTGGACGAGGCTACCCGCAAGCAGCTCGAGCGCGGCCAGCGCGTGACCGAGCTGATGAAGCAGAAGCAGTACGCGCCGATGTCGGTGGCCGAGCAGGCGCTGTCGATCTACGCGGTGGACAAGGGCTACATGGACGACGTGCCGGTCAACAAGATCGGCGCCTTCGAGGAAGCCCTGCACGCGCACTTCGCCAACACCGCCGGCGAGCTGATCAAGTCGGTCAACGCCAGCGGCGACTGGAACGACGAGATCGAGGCCGCCTACAAGAAGGGCATCGAAGAGTTCAAGGCGACCGGTTCCTGGTGATTGTGCCTCGGTGATCGCGCGAAGCGGGCGGAACGGCCCGCCTTGCGCGGAATGGCGGACCCGGTCCGCATCACGACGATCGAATAGCGAGCAAGAGATGGCAGGCGGCAGAGAAATCAAAACCAAGATCAAGAGCGTGCAGAACACCCGCAAGGTGACGCGCGCGCTGGAAATGGTCTCGGCCTCCAAGATCCGCAAGGCGCAGGAGCGCATGAAGGCCTCGCGCCCCTACGCGCGCGCCATGAAGCAGGTGATCGGCCATCTGGCGCAGGCCAACTCCGAGTTCCAGCACCCGTACCTGGTCGAGCGCAAGCAGATCAAGCGCGTCGGCTACATCATCGTCTCCAGCGACCGCGGCCTGGCCGGCGGCCTGAACAACAACCTGTTCCGCAAGCTGCTGCTCGAGTTCCGCAAGTGGCAGGAGCAGGGCGTCGAGGTCGACGTGGTCACCATCGGCCAGAAGGCCTCGGTGTTCTTCCGCCGCATCAAGGTGGAGATGCTGGCCACGGTGACGCACCTGGGCGACCAGCCGCACCTGGAACAGCTGATCGGCGTGATCAAGGTCATGCTCAGCGCCTACAGCGACGGCAAGGTCGACAAGGTCTTCCTGAGCTACAACGACTTCGTCAACACGATGACCCAGCGCGCGGCGTTCGACCAGCTGCTGCCGCTGCCGGAGTCGGAGACGCAGATCGCCCACCACGACTGGGACTACATCTACGAGCCTGACGCGCAGACCGTGCTGGAGCACGTGCTCACGCGCTACATCGAGTCGCTGGTGTACCAGGCGGTGATGGAGAACGTCGCCTCCGAGCACGCGGCGCGCATGGTGGCCATGAAGGCCGCCAGCGACAACGCCACCAAGCTGATCGGCACGCTGAACCTGGTCTACAACAAGGCCCGCCAGGCGGCGATCACCCAGGAGATTTCCGAGATCGTCGGCGGCGCCGCGGCGGTCTGAGTTCGACCGGGACCGCCGACCGCGCAAGCGGCGGCCCCGGGCTGCAAGCAAAGCGGTTCGATGCGCGAAGGGTTCGACAGCGACATCCAATTCAGACCTAAGGAGAGACCACCATGAACAAGCTCGTGATCGCCATCGCGCTCTGCGCCGCGCTCGCCGCCTGCAAGAAGGAAGAGGCGCCTGCCGCCGATGCCGCCGCCGCCCCGGCCGCCGAGGCGCCCGCCGCCGAAGCCGCTGCTGCGCCTGCCGCCACGCCGGGCTCCACGCTGCCGCAGGAATGCCAGGACTATCTGGCCCGTGCCCGCGCCTGCTTCAGCAAGGCCGGCAACGCGGCCGCCGTCTCGGCATTCGACGGCGCGGTCAAGCAGGCCGAGGCGCAGTGGAACCAGATGGCCGACAAGAGCCAGCTGGGCCCGGTGTGCAAGAACGCGAACGACCAGTTCTCGCAGCAGGCCGCCGCCCTGAAGTGCGAGTGATGGCGTAACGCCGTCCCCGCCCGCGACAGCGGGCGGGGGCATCCCCGGATGTTTGGCAAAGCCGCGCCTGCGCCAGGCTTTGCCGAACACCCGAACACATTGCGATCGATCCAGATCAGAGGCCCGGCGATCCGAGGCCGGACTTTTCAAACTTAGAGCGAGCCAGTGACATGAACACCGTCGAGAAAACCAGCGCCAATACCCAAGGCAAGATCGTCCAGATCATCGGCGCCGTCGTCGACGTCGAATTCCCGCGCGAGAGCGTGCCGAAGGTGTACGACGCGCTGAAGGTGCAGAACACCGCGATCACGCTGGAAGTGCAGCAGCAGCTGGGCGACGGCGTGGTGCGCGCCATCGCGCTCGGTTCCACCGACGGCCTGAAGCGCAACCTGATCGCCGTGAACACCGGCAAGGCCGTGTCCGTGCCGGTCGGCGCCGGCACGCTGGGCCGCATCATGAACGTGCTCGGCGAGCCGATCGACGAGGTCGGCCCGATCGACACCAAGGACCACTGGGAAATCCACCGCGGCGCGCCGAGCTACGAAGACCAGGCCTCGGCCAACGAGCTGCTGGAAACCGGCATCAAGGTGATCGACCTGATGTGCCCGTTCGCCAAGGGCGGCAAGGTCGGCCTGTTCGGCGGCGCCGGCGTGGGCAAGACGGTGAACATGCTCGAGCTGATCAACAACATCGCCACGCAGCACAGCGGCCTGTCGGTGTTCGCGGGCGTGGGCGAGCGCACCCGCGAAGGCAACGACTTCTACCACGAGATGATCGAGGCCGGCGTCATCAACTCCGACAACCTATCCGAGTCGAAGGTGGCGATGGTGTACGGCCAGATGAACGAGCCGCCGGGCAACCGCCTGCGCGTGGCGCTCACCGGCCTGACCATGGCCGAGTACTTCCGCGACGAGAAGGACGCTTCCGGCAAGGGCCGCGACGTGCTGTTCTTCGTCGACAACATCTACCGCTACACCCTGGCCGGCACCGAAGTGTCGGCGCTGCTGGGCCGCATGCCGTCGGCGGTGGGCTACCAGCCCACGCTCGCCGAGGAAATGGGCGTGCTGCAGGAACGCATCACCTCGACCAAGACCGGCTCGATCACCTCGATCCAGGCCGTGTACGTGCCCGCGGACGACCTGACCGACCCGTCGCCGGCCACCACCTTCGCCCACCTGGACGCGACCGTGGTGCTCAGCCGCAACATCGCCGCGCTCGGCATCTATCCGGCGGTGGATCCGCTGGACTCGACCAGCCGCCAGCTCGATCCGAACGTGATCGGCAACGAGCACTACGATACCGCGCGCCGCGTGCAGGCCACGCTGCAGAAGTACAAGGAGCTGAAGGACATCATCGCCATCCTCGGCATGGACGAGCTGTCGGAAGAGGACAAGCAGGCCGTCTCGCGCGCCCGCAAGATCGAGCGCTTCTTCTCGCAGCCCTTCACCGTGGCGCAGGTGTTCACCGGCGCGCCGGGCAAGTACGTGTCGCTGAAGGACACCATCCGCGGCTTCAAGATGATCGTCGACGGCGAGTGCGACCACCTGCCGGAGCAGGCGTTCTACATGGTCGGCGGCATCGAGGAAGCGATCGAGAAGGCCAAGAAGCTCTCCGCCTAAGACTGCTGTCCCCTCTCCCGCTTGCGGGAGGGGGAAGAAAAGAAAAGCGAGTTACTTATGAGCACCATCCGTTGTGACATCGTCAGCGCCGAGCAGGAAATCTTCCACGGCGAGGCGGAACTGATCGTCGCCACCGGCGAGATGGGCGAGCTCGGCATCGCCCCGCGCCACGCGCCGCTGATCACCCGCCTCAAGCCGGGCAAGGTGGTGGTGACGCAGCCCGGCGGCACCACCGTCGATTTCGCCATCTCCGGCGGCATCCTCGAGGTGCAGCCGCAGCTGGTCACGATCCTGGCCGACACCGCGGTGCGCGCCCAGGACATCGACGAGGCGGCGGTTCGCGCGGCCAAGGAAGAGGCCGAGCGCGTGCTGGCGCAGAAGGATCCGAAGATGAGCGTGCAGGAGGCCGAGCAGCAGCTGGCCATGAGCCTGGCGCAGCTGCAGGCGCTGGAGCGCCTGCGCAAGAACATCAAGCACTGACGGATCCGCCACGCGAATCTCCGACGGCGCCGGCGAAAGCCGGCGTCGCCGTATCCGCGGCCGCGATTGCGTCGTCGCGATGACGGGCCGACGGCATCGCTTCCGCCGCCGCATTCATTTATTGCGGCGAGCGAGGCAACGAGTTCAGGTTGATCGATCTGCAACCGCCATCACGCGCGTTAAGCGTCGCAGCGATCCGCAAACGTTGAAAATCCGCCCTGCGGGAGTGGAGCGCCGGCGACCGGAGCGGAGTGGGTGTTGCCGACTTCTGATGCTCCGCTTCCGCTTCCCGCGCAAGGGCGAGTAAGACAGGGGGCCACGCAGGAATTCCGATGTCGCCGTGCTGGCGCGGCGGCTTGATTCCCTTCAATGAGGCCCATCATGTTCATCAAGTCGAAGCTGTTCCTGGCTGCACTGGCGGTACTTGCAGCCATTCCCGCGAATGCCGAAATCCGCTTCCCGGGACTTTACAGGTCGGTTGCCGAAAAAACCCTGGAAATTCCGATCAGCTACGGATGGACCACATCTCCCGAACGGCGGGTGATCTACAGCGTCGGGCCGCTCAACCTGATCTACGACCGCAGCAATTTCGTGGACGTCAGTTTCCAGGCGGGCCTGACCAAGCGCTGCGCGGGCACCGTGCGCGTGGGCTACTACGTCGTGCGCACCAACAGCCCGACCGGCACCGACGGCTTCTTCGTGACCCGCTACGCGGTCGTGGACCTGCCCGAAAGGCCGAGCTCGCCGGAGAACCTGCCGCTGGAGACGGACGAGGGCATCAACCACTCGATCTCGCAGGCGTCCTCGTACCAGTACAAGTACGGCGACCCGCTGGTGCAGAAGGCCTATTTCAACGTGGTGATGTTCGCCAATTCCTACGACAGCTCGTGCATCGGGCAGACCCTGCAGCTCAAGGGCAACGATGCCCACGACTACCACGGCGAGCTGGTGGTGAAGAACTACTGAGACCGGCGGCGACCGGCTTTGCCGCAGCAGGCGCGTCCGGGAGCCTCGGATTTCCCGAGGTTCCCGGCCGTTCCAAGGCTGCGGCGATCCGCCTCGCTAGCGCTTGTACACCCAGTGCCGCGACACCAGGAACCCGAACAGCGCGAGCACCGCTTCGACGCCCGGCTTGGCCAGCCACGCCCAGCGCAAGCCGAGGTGGCCGTCGATCGCACCCATCGCCCAGGTGCTGGCCGCCGTCGTGCACAGCCACAGCGTCACGAACCGCCGCAGCTGGGTGCGGCCGAGGGCGGTGTCCTCGCCGGCGAAGGTGAAGCGGCCGTTGAGCCAGTAGCCGAGCAGCGCGCCGCTGACGCGGCCGGCGATGTTGGCCGGCACGATCGGAACGCCGAGATGGGTGAGCGCCACCATCACCGCCCAGTCGAGCAGCCACTGGATGCCGCCGATGACCAGGTAGTAGCTGCCTTGCCGGCGCAGGCTCACGGCGGGTCTTCTCCGACGGCCGGCATCCGCCACAGTTCGGCGTCGCCGACGCGTTCGGCCCGCGCCGCGCCGCTGTCGGAGATGGCCTTGCGCAACGCGGGGCCGGCGGCGGGCGTCAGCAGGATCCAGCGCGCCCGCGAGGAGGCGAACAGCTCGCGCCAGCGCCGGCCGCTGCGGTCGGCCTCGGCGGCAAGACGCGCCGCATCGAGCGTCGGATCCTGCAGGGACACGGTGCGGCCGCGCCCGGCGAGCTCGGCGACGTAGCCGCGCTCGGGATCGGTGGCCAGCAGGATCGAGCGGTCGTCGGCGGGCAGCGAGGCGATGAGCATGCGTTCGGGCGCGTAATTCGCCAGTACGGTTGCAGCATCGCCGCCCGAGCGCAAGACGCGCTTGAGCGCGGCGGAGTGGTGGGTCCAGCCGGCATTGGCCTGGAAGGCGAGATTGAGCACGCACAGGCCCGCCAGCATCCAGCCGAAGCCGCGCCCCAGCACCGCTTCGCTGCGCGGCACCGCCGCGGCGAACAGCAGCACCATGCCGGGAAAGGCATAGCGCGCGTACTGCAGCGGCAGCAGCGGCAGCACGACGGTCATCGCGGCGGCGAGCGCGAAGGCGCGGTGTCGGCGACGCAGCAGCGCCAGCGCCCAGGCGCCGGCCAGCGCCAGCAGGCCGAAGCCGATGCCGCCGTCCCAGGCCTCCAGGTAGCGGTCGGTGTCCACGGTCATGCGCCAGGGCAGGGCGAACGATGCGCCGGCGTGCCAGCGCGGATCGGCGAAGTCGCGCAGCGGGAAATAGGGCGAGGCGAAATGGCTGTTGAGCAGCGGCAGTATCGGGTTGCCGGTGCGCGACCATGCGAACCAGTAGCTCGATCCGCCGATCGCGATGGCGATGACCACGGCGACCGACAGGCGGCGCCAGTCGGCCTCGCGCCGATGCACCCAGGCCGCGTACGCCAGCAGCGGCAGCGCGGTCCACAGGTGCATGAGCTTGAGCGCGGCCAGGCCGCCGACCAGCACCGCGGCGGGATAGAGGCGCGCGCCGTTGCCGGGCAGCAGCACCGCCGCCAGCGCGATCAACGCGGCCATCGCCGGCAGTTCGGTCTGCATGCCCGCCGCCAGCCACACCAAGGGCGGAAAGCTCGCGAACAGGGCGATGCAGGCCCAGCGTTCGCGCGCGCTCGCCTGCAGGCGCGCTGCCGCGCTCCACAACGCCGCGCCGGCCGCGGCGATCCACAGGGCGTTGACGGCGCCGCGCGCTTCCTGGCGCGCCAGCACCGCCGCCACGCCCTGCAGCACGTCGCCGGCCCAGGGCGCGAACGACCAGATCTGGTGCTCGGGCTGCGGCGCGTAGCGCGCATGCAGCAGCAGCTGCGAAGGCAGGCCGAGGTGGTAGCTCAGATCGTCGGCCTGCATCGTCGGCAGCCAGCACGCGGTGGAGGCCAGGCCGAGCAGCATCACCGCGAACGCGGCCCATTTCGGCGCGGCCGCGACGCCGGCTCCCCAGGCCGCGCGCATCTCGCGCCAGGCCTGCAGCAGCCGCGCGTGCCGCCAGGCGACGATCGCCAGCAACAGCGGCCACCACAGCCAGGCGGCGTGGATCGGCAGCGTCAGGCACCAGCCGGCAATGCCTGCGATCGCCAGCAGGCCGACCGGAAGCGCGATGCCCGGCGTTGCATTCACGCCCAGGCCGATCGCCAGCGCGGCGGCCGCGAGCGTCGCGACCGCCAGCAGCGCGAGAGGGCCGGCGAAATAGGCCAGCGCCGCGCCCCACACCAGCAGCAGCGCGGAAGCCGGCGGCCAGCGCAGCAATCGGCACAGCGGCCATGCCAGCGCGGCGCCGAGCAGCGCCAGCGCGAGCGACAGGCCGAAACGTTCCCACGGCAGCGCGTTCCAGAGCCGGTGCGTGCCGATCGCCGCGATCGCGAGTGCCGGTCCCGACGCGATCAGCAGGGCAGGGCCCGCGGTCGGCCAGGCGCGTTGCCAGCGTTGGATCATCGGCGAGGGAGGCGGGAAGGGTCAGGCATCGTAACAGCGGGGGACGTTAGAATCCCGCCGTCCCGCCACCGGAAGCCCCCATGTCCGCTCCCCTGCACGTGATCATCCTCGCCGCCGGCGAGGGCAAGCGCATGAAATCGTCGACGCCCAAGGTGCTGCAGAAGATCGCGGGCCGGCCGATGCTGGCGCACGTGATCGCGGCGGCGCGCGAACTGCAGCCGGCCGGGCTGCATGTCGTCTACGGCCACGGCGGCGACCAGGTGCGCGCGGCCCTGGCCGACCAGGCCGACCTGCAATGGGCGGAGCAGACGCAGCAGCTGGGCACCGGGCATGCCGTGCAGCAGGCGATCCCGGCCATCCCCGACGGCGCGCAGGTGCTGGTGCTGTACGGCGACGTGCCGCTGATCACGGCGGCCACGCTGCGCGCGCTGCTGGCCGCCGGCGGACGCCTGTCGGTGCTGGTGGCCGAACTGGAGGACCCGACCGGCTACGGCCGCATCGTGCGCGATCCGGAAGGGCGCGTGGGCGCCATCGTCGAGCACAAGGACGCCGACGAGGAGCAGCGACGCATCCGCATCGTCAACACCGGCATCCTCGCCGCCGAGGCCACCGCGCTGAAGGGCTGGCTGCAGCGCCTGTCCAACGACAACGCCCAGGGCGAGTACTACCTCACCGACGTGTTCGCGATGGCGGCGGCCGAATACAGCGCCGCGGAGATGGTGGCGGTCGCCGATCCCATCGAGACCGAGGGCGCCAACGATCCCTGGCAGCTGGCGCAGCTCGAGCGCGCATTCCAGCTGCGCCAGGTGCGCGCGCTGTGCGTGCAGGGCGTGCGCTTCGCCGATCCGGCGCGCGTGGACATCCGCGGCACCGTCGCCGTGGGGCGGGACGTGGAGATCGACGTCGACGTGGTGTTCGAGGGCGAGGTCACGCTCGGCGACGGCGTGCGCATCGGCCCGTTCTGCCGCATCCGCGGCGCCGCGCTGGCGGCCGGCAGCGAGGTGCGCGCGCATTGCGACATCGACGGCGCCAGGACCGAGGGCGCGGTGCAGATCGGCCCCTATGCGCGGCTGCGCCCGGGCACGGTGCTCGCCGACGGCGTGCACGTGGGCAATTTCGTCGAGACCAAGAACGCCACGCTCGGCGTCGGCAGCAAGGCCAACCACCTGACCTACCTCGGCGACGCCGTGGTCGGCAGCGGCGTAAACGTCGGCGCCGGCACCATCACCTGCAACTACGACGGCATCAACAAGTTCGTCACCACCATCGAGGACGGCGCCTTCATCGGTTCCAACACCGCCCTGGTGGCGCCGGTGACTGTGGGGCGCGAGGCCACCATCGGCGCGGGCTCGGTGATCGGCAAGGACGCGCCGGCCGGCAAGCTCACCGTGGCGCGGGCGCGCCAGGCGACGGTCGAGGGCTGGCAGCGTCCCAAGAAAAAGACCTGAGCATGGCGGTCGCGCGGATCCGCCCGGGACGCGCGGAGGAAGCGCAGGCGCTGATCGCGATCGAGCGCCGGGCCGTCCGACTGCTGCGCGGCCACGAGGCCCATGCGCTTTTCGCGGCGCTGACCACGGCGCCGGAAACGCATGCGCGGGCTGCGGCGCAAGGACGCTCGTGGGTGGCCGAGGCCGATGCGCGCGCCGTCGGCTACGCGCTCTACGAGCTTCCCGACGGACCGGAGGCCGCGGCGCACCTGCTGCAGATGGACGTCGATCCCGCCTACGGACGGCGCGGCATCGGCCGTGCCCTGCTCGAACGGGCCTGCCAGGCCGCGGCCGCGCAAGGCGCGCGCGAGATCGTGCTGACCACGCTGGCCGATGTGCCCTGGAACGCGCCCTTCTACGCCGGCGCGGGATTCGTCACCGTGCCGGAGCAGGCGTATACGCCGCAGTTGCGCGCGATCCTGGCGCGCGAGCGCGCGGCCGGCTTTCCCATGCATCTGCGCGTGGCGATGCGCAGGGCATTGCGGGAGGATTGAGGCATCGCCGATGGCGGTCCGCGGCTGCTTCGCTCAGTCCGGCAGCACGATCGACACGCACAGGCCGCCGCCCTCACGATTGAGCAGGGCGATGCGGCCGCCGTGCGCCTCGGCGATCTCGCGCGCCAGCGCCAGGCCCAGTCCGGTGCCGTTGCGCTTGGTCGAATAGAACGGCAGCAGGGCGTTGGCCAGCACCGCCTCGTTCATGCCGCTGCCGCGGTCCAGGATCTCGATCCGCCACGCGCCGGGGACGTGGCGCAGCACCATGCGCACCTCCTGGTGCGGAGACCCGGATTCGTGGGCGTTCTTGAGCAGGTTGAGCAGCGCCTGCTCCATCTGCGCCGAATCGATGCGCACGGTGCCGTCGTCCGGATGCAGGTCGACGGCGAAATCCACCTGGTCGCGCAGTTGTCCCAGGAACCGCGACCAGGCGACCGCTTCCAGCCG
Organism: Luteimonas aquatica; assembly: GCF_022662575.1. GTDB lineage: Bacteria > Pseudomonadota > Gammaproteobacteria > Xanthomonadales > Xanthomonadaceae > Luteimonas > Luteimonas aquatica. Next base: position 81,724 of record NZ_JALBFU010000010.1, read on the forward strand.
CGGCGCGGGCAGCTTGGCGAAGCGCGCGTAGTCGCGGATGAAGCCTTCCAGGTGGCGCGCGCGCTCCTCGATGGTGGTCAGCGCCATCGGCAGCCGCTCGTGCTGGCCGCGGCGCAGCAACTCGGCGCCCGAATGCGCCAGCGAGGCGATCGGCGCCAGCGAGTTGTTCAGCTCGTGGCTGATCACGCGGATCACCTTTTTCCAGGTCTGCACTTCCTGGCGGCGCAGCTCGGCGGTGAGCAGGCGCAGCATGATCAGTTCGTGCATGCGGCCGTTGAGGCGGAAGTGGCGGCGCGAGAGGTGATAGATGTCCTCGTTATCGGCCTCGCCCACGGTGAACATGCCGTCGCCGCCGCGGGCGAAGGCTTCCTGCATCGCGGTCTCGGCGCCGGCGAGCACTTCTTCGAACGCATGGCCCTCCAGGCGGCGGCCGCTGCCGAGCATCCTGCGCGCCGCGACGTTGCCGAGCACGATGTGCCGCGAGGGGTCCACCAGCAGCATCGCCACCGGGGTGTTCTGCACCATCGTGTCGAGCAGCAGCTCGCGCTGCACCAGGGCCAGGCGCTGCTCGCGCAGGGTGTCGCCGAGACGGTTGTGGCTGTCGACCAGCTCGCGCAGCTCGCCCTGGCCGTCCCAGGACAGGCCGAAGCTGTAGTCGCCGTCGCGGTAGGTGGCCACGCTGCCGGCCAGCGCCCGGAACAGCGAGCGCATCGGCGCGAAGGCGCGGTAGACCTGATAGGCGAGCACCGGCGCGAGCACCGCCATCGTCGTCAGCACCGCCGCCCACGGCGCCAGCCATCGCACCAGCACGAGCGCCAGCGCGGCCGCCGCCAGCATGTACAGGCAGGCGAGCAGCACGTAGATCAGGCCGAGCGGGAAGCGGTGCAGCCAGCGCATGGGCAGGGGGACGAGGGAGGGAAGGGCGGTGGCGATCGCGGGCCGTCGCGCAGCGGGCGCGGGGCTGGAACCGATGCCGTCGCGCGCATGAAAGCAAACGCCGGGCGCAAAGGCAAAAGCGGATGCCGGGAACGCGGGAGGCGCGGGCAGCCGACGGCGATCAAACGCGGCCGGCCTCAGTCGCGGCGGATGCCGAGCCGTTCCAGGCGCCGGTAGAGCGCCTGCCGCGACAGGCCGAGATCGGCCGCGGCCTGCGCCAGCACGCCGCCGTGCCGCTCCAGCGCGTGCTCGATGGCGGCGCGGTCGGGTTCGGCGACGGCCGGGCCGGCGGCAGCGCCCTCGGCCGCGGGCAGGCCCAGGTCGGCTTCCGACACCGTGTCCCCGCGCGCCAGCAGCGCCGCGCGCTGCATCGTGTTGCGCAGTTCGCGCACGTTGCCGGGCCAGGGATGGCGCAGCAGCAGGCGTTCGGCGCCGGCGCTCAGCCGCACGCCCGGCGGCAGGAAATGCCGCGCCAGCGGCAGGATGTCGCGGGTGCGCTGCGCCAACGGCGGCAGGCGCACCTCGATGCCGTTCAAGCGATAGTAGAGATCCTCGCGGAACTGGCCTTCGGCGATGAGCGCGCGCAGGTTGGCGTTGGTGGCGCTGACGATGCGCACTTTCACCGTGCGTTCGCGATTGCCGCCCAGGCGCTGGAAGCGGCCGGTTTCCAGCACGCGCAGCAGCTTGACCTGGCCGGCCTGCGGCAGCGTGCCGATCTCGTCGAGGAACAGCGTGCCGCCGTCGGCGGCCTCGAACTTGCCTTCGCGCGACTTGCCGGCGCCGGTGTAGGCGCCGGCCTCGGCGCCGAACAGTTCGGCTTCGATCAGCTCGCCGGGCAGGGCGCCGCAGTTGAGCGCCACGAACGGGCCGCCGCTCACCTTCGAATTGGCGTGGATGATCTCGGCGTACTTCTCCTTGCCGGCGCCGTTGGGGCCGGTGATCAGCACCGGGATCTCGGCGTGCGCGACCTGGCAGGCCAGGGCCAGCGTGTTCTCGCTGGCGGCATCGGCATAGATGATCCCGCGCAGGTCGTAGTCGCGCAGCAGCGCGTCGCGGCGCTCGCGTTCGCCGGCATCGCGCTGCGCCAGTTCGCGGCGCGTTTCGGCCAGTTCCAGCAGGTTGTTCACCGTCGCTAGCAGGCGGCGATCGTCCCAGGGCTTGGCGAGGTAGTCGGCGGCGCCGGCCTTGACCAGGTCGATGGCCGATTCCAGGTGCGTCCAGGCGGTCAGCAGCACGACGGGCAGGTCGGGATGGCGGGCGCGGATGTCGTGGAACAGGGCGACGCCTTCCTCGCCGGACGTGGTGTCGGCGTGGAAGTTCATGTCCTGGATGACCAGATCGATGTCGTGGCGGCGCAGGGCCTCCAGCCCCGCCAACGGGGACTCCGCGCGCAGCGTGTCGATCTCCTGCAGGGAGAACAGCATCTCCAGCGCGGTGGCGACCGCGGGGTTGTCGTCGATGACCAGGATGGTAGGCATCGCAACAGATTAAACGCTTCTGGTGGCGACCGCCGGCGGTACCGAGGCGGCGCGCCGCGCCGGCCAGAACACCGCCACCTGGCCGAGCAGCCACAGGATGCCCGCGCCGATAGGCAGGTAGAGCAAGGGCAGGCGCGGCAGCTCGTACCTGGCCATCAGCAGCTGGTTGATGCCGTAGGCCAGCAGCATGCCCAGGACGATGCCGAGCGTGGCGAGCAGGAAGTTCTCGGCCTGGAAGTAGCGCAGGATCTGCCCGCGCGTGGCGCCCAGGGCGCGGCGCACGCCGATCTGCTTGGTGCGCTGCTGCACCCAGAAGCTGGCCAGGCCGACGATGCCCAGCGCGGTGACCACCAGCAGCGCCAGGCACACGGTGACCAGCAATGCCACCATGGAGCGGTCGTTGCGGAAGAAGTCGCTGCGGATGGTCTGGTAGGTCTGGTTGACGATCAGCATGCGGCGCGCGTCCACCTTGTCCAGGGCGGCGGCGGCCTCGCGCATCACCCGTTCGCGTTCGGCCGGATCCTTCACGCGCAGCACGTAGATGCCGCCGTCGTAGGTCTCGCGGATCGGCAGGATCATCGCGTAGTCCAGGTTGCCGTCCGACCAGTTCGGGCGGCCCAGCGTCTGCACGACGCCGATGATGGTCAGCGCGATCGGGCCGATGTAGACCACCTTGCCCACCGCGTTCTGGCCGGGAAAGAGCTTGTTGGCCACGGCGGTGTTGACCAGGATCGGGCTGCGCAGCGTCTTGAGGTCGCTGTCGGTCATGCTCTCGATCCTGGAGACGTCGACGTATTCGTCGGCGGCGAAATCCCGGCCGGACACGATCTTCAGCCCGAGCGTGCCGACCATCTCCTCGCCGGCCCGGTAGAAGGCCACGCCCAGGCTCGATTGCTCCTGGTCGGGCGAGAGCGCGATGCCCGAGTTGGAGGAGGAGGAGGTCAGGAACGGCAGCTGGTTGGTGATCGTGGCCCGTTCCACGCCCGGGATCGCGCGCAGCGCCTGCAGGTCCTCGCGCGTGATCGCGTCGATGTTCGCCGGCTTGCCAACGCCCGACACCGACATCTGGATCAAGCGGTCCTCGTCGACCCCGCTCGGGCGCCGCATGCCTTCCGCGCGCTGGGCGACGATGAACAGCGCGTTGGCCACGATCGCGCAGGTGACGGCGATTTCCAGCACGAGCAGCAGCGCCGCGGTCTTGTGCCGCATCAGGGTGGAGAGGATGGGGCGAAGGTGCATGGCGCGGTTCCGGATGGGAAGGGCGAACGCGGAACGGGGCGGATCCCCGCTTCCGGCTTCACTGCGATTTGAGCTGGATGGCGGGCATGACCTGCATCGCGCGCCAGGCCGGCAGCAGCCCGGCCAGGACCGAGACGGCGATCGAGAAGGCCAGCGTGGCCAGCAGCATGGTGAGGTCCAGGCGCGCGAGGTCGGCATAGTTGGTCGGTTGCTGGCGCACGCCCCACAGCCCGAGCAGAGCCAGGGCCAGGCCGCCGATCCCGCCGGCGGCGCCGACCGTGCCGGCCTCCACCAGCGCCTGCAGGAAGATCGCCCGGCGCGAGGCGCCCAGGGCGCGGCGCACGCCGATCTCGCCGCTGCGGCGCAGGAACTTGGCCAGCAGCAGACCGACGGTGTTGAGCAGGCACACCAGCAGGAAGCCCAGGGCCAGCCAGACCTGCAGGCGCACGTCGCCGGGCACCACGCGGTTGGTGTCGAGCCAGTCCATCACGTCGTGCAGGCGCGTGTTGGCCGGACGCTCGAAGCGGCCGTCGCTCTTCTGCTGGGCGGAATAGTTGTCCAGGTAGGCCTTGAACTCCCGGGCCTGGCCGAGATCGTCCAGCTCCACCCAGTACTGGATCCAGGTGCAAGGGGCATTGAGGCCGAGCTGGTCGTTGGTGGGCTGGTCGCCGTAGCAGTTCATGTTGCCGCGGCGGCCGAGCTTGAGGTCGAGCGCGGTGGAGAAGGGCAGGAACAGCTGTTCGCTGCCGCCGTAGCCGCCGTTGGTGATGTCGAAGAAATACGGCGCGGGCGACCAGTCGTCGATGACCCCGACGATGCGAACGCCGACGTCCTCGACCAGCAGGGTGCGGCCGACGCTGTTGCCGCCGCCGAACAGCTTGTCGTTGAGCTTGCGGCCGATCACCGCGACGCGGCCGTGCCGCTCGTCGTCCTTGTCCGACCAGGGGGTGCCGTACAGGAACGGCACCTCGAACATCGGGAAGAAATCCGCCGTGGCATGGCGCGAATCGATCCGGAAGGGCTTGGCCGTCCGGCCCTCGGACTGCACCGCGGCGCTGCCGCCGACCATCATCGCCTGGCGCCTGGCGTGCTTTTGCCGCAGCAGTTCCTCTGCATCGAAGCGCGTCATCTGGCTTTCCGGTTCCTCGCCTGGCGTGTAGCCCCGCGCCGGGCGCGGGTCCATGCGCACGTAGAACAGGCGGTCGCTCTTGGACGGGATCGGGTCGCCGGAGAGCACGCGGAACACGGTGAGGGTGGTCATGCTCGCGCCGATGCCCAGCGCGATCGCCAGCACCATCAGCGCCGTCAGCACCTTGTTGCGCCGGAAGCTGCGCAGGGCGAGCTTGAAGTAGTAGCCAAGCATGGACGGCTCTCAGGCGTTGACGAGGGACAGGCCGGACGCGCGCGGGGCGCGCGTCTCAGCCGGTGTTTTGCGGCAGGGCTTCACGGGGTCGGGCATGCACGGCATGGGCGGTGCTCGGAAGGGAAACCGGGGAGGACGCTTTCGCTCAGACGCTCCTGGTGGCGACCGCCGGCGGCACCGAGGCGGCGCGCCGCGCCGGCCAGAACACCGCCACCTGGCCGAGCAGCCACAGCGCCAGGGCGCCGATCGGCAGGTACAGTAGCGGCAGGCGCGACAACTCGTATTTGGACATCAGCATCTGGTTGATGCTGTAGGCCAGCAGCATGCCCAGGACGATGCCGAGCGTGGCGAGCAGGAAGTTCTCGGTCTGGAAATAGCGCAGGATCTGCCCGCGCGTGGCACCCAGGGCGCGGCGCACGCCGATCTGCTTGGTGCGCTGCTGCACCCAGAAGCTGGCCAGGCCGACGATGCCCAGCGCGGTGATGAACAGCAGGCCGACGCAGACCGCGCCCAGCAGCCAGGCCATCGCCCGCGGCCCCTGGTAGAACTCCTCGCGCAGTTCCTGCATGGTCTTGGTGTTGTCCTGCAGGATGATGCGGGTGCTGCCGTTGGCGCGCAGCGTCGCGACGGCGGCCTTCAGCACCTCCGCGCGACGGCCAGGATCGGTGCGGATCAGGTAATTGCCGCCGACGTTGTAGTGCGGCCGGACCGGATAGATGATGCTGTATTCGCGCTCGGCGGGGCCGCCGCGCATGTTAGGGCGCACCAGGTGCTCGACCACCCCGACCACACGCGTGGGCTGGTCGCCCTGGCTGTAGAAGACCTGGCCGACCGCGTCCTTGCCGGGATAGAGCTTCTCCGCCAGCTTCCTGGTGATGATCGCGACGGCGATGTTGCCGTCCTGGCTCTTTTCCACGTCATCGTATTCCAGGTATTCATCGGGCTGGAACTCGCGCCCGGAGACCAGGCGCAGTCCGAGCGTGGAGATGAAATGGTCCTCGGTGTAGTAGTTGGTCGCGTTCAGGGTCGGGCGCTCCTGCTCATTGATCAGGCGCACGCCGCTGTTCCAGGAGGAATTCACGAACGGCACCTGATTGACCACCGTCGCATCCTTGACGCCGGGCAGGGCGCGCAGTGCGGCCAGGTCGCTGCGGGTCAGGGCCGAGGCATCGGCGTCCTTGCCGATACTGGTCAGCTGCACGCGCACCAGCTCGTTCTCGGCCACGCCGCTGACTTCGTGGATTTGCGATACGCGGTCGCTGATCATGTACAGCGCATTGCAAAGAATGGCGCAGGTCAGGGCAATCTCCACCACGATCAGGGCGGCGGCGGTCTTGTGCCGCATCAGCGTGGAGAGGATGGGACGCAGTTCCATGGAACGTCTCCTGGAGCAGTCGCAGGGGAAGGGGCTATTGCGATTTCAGTTGCAGGGCCGGCGCGATCTGCATCGCGCGCCACGCGGGCAGCAGACCGGCGACGAGACTGGCGGCGACGGCCAGGACGAAGGTCGTCAGCAGCATGCCCAGGTCCAGGTGGGCGAGTTCGGCATAGCTGGAGGGCTGTTGGCGCACCGCCCACAGGCCGAACAGCGCCACCCCGAGGCCGAGCACGCCGCCCGCCAGGCCGACCGTGCCCGCCTCGACCACGCACTGGCCGAAGATCGCCCCGCGCGAGGCGCCGAGGGCGCGGCGCACGCCGATCTCGCCGCTGCGGCGCAGGAACTTGGCCAACAGCAGGCCGATGGTGTTCACCAGGCATACCAGCAGGAAGCCCATGGCCATCCACATCTGCATCACCACGTCGTTGGGCACCACCTTGTTGAACTCCAGCCATTCCATGACGTTGCGCAGGCGCATGTTGGTCGGGCGCTCGAAGCGGCCGGCCGCGCGCTGCTGGTCGGAATAGTTGGTCAGGTAGTTCTTGTACTCGGCCACCTGCTGCGGCGTGTCCAGTTCCACCCAGTACTGGATCCAGACGCAGGGCGCGTTGACGTCGGTGTTGTCGCCGTTGCCGTCGCCCCAGCAGTCGATGCTGCCGTTGCGGGCCATGGATAGGTCGCGCGAGGTGGAGAAGGGCAGGAACACGTCCTCCAGTTCGCCATAGCGATCGCTGTTCATGTCGTAGAAGCGCGGCGTCGGGCGCCATTCGTCGGCGATGCCGACGATGGTGAACTCGCTCTTGTCCAGGCGGATCTGCTTGCCGACGTTGTTGCCGCCGCCGAACAGCTTCTCGTTCAAGTCCTTGGTGATGACCGCCACGCGCGCATGCGCCTCGTCTTCGCGCGCCGACCAGCCGTTGCCGTACAGCATCGGCACCTCGAACATCGGGAAGAAATCGGCCGAGGTGAAGCGGGCGTCGCTGAGGAACGGCACCATGCCGGACCGGTCCGGCGTGACGGAGACGCCGCCGCCGGTCATCAGCGCCTGGCGCACGCCGCGCTTCTCGCGCAGCAGCGTTTCCGCGTCGAAGCGGGTGAGTTGCGCCTGCGGCTCCTCGCCCGGCACGTAGCCGCGCGCGACCTCGGCATCGAGCTGCGGGTAGAACAGCTTGCCGCTCTTGCCCGGGATCGGGTCGCCGGACAGCACGTGGAACACGGTGAGCGTGGTCATGCTGGCGCCGATGCCCAGCGCGATGGCCATCACCATCAATGTCGTCAGTACCTTGTTGCGCTTGAAGCTGCGCAGGGCGAGCTTGAAGTAGTAGCCGAACATGGGCGGCCTCAGGCGTCGGCGGTGGAGGCGGGGGCCGTGGCCTCGCGCGTCAGGCTGGCGCCGGCCGAGAGGTCGGTGGCCATGCCGTCGACGATATGCACGTTGCGCTGCGCGCGCGCGGCCAGTTCCGGATCGTGGGTCACCATGATGATGGTCGTGCCCTGCGCGTTGATCTCCTCCAGCAGCTCCAGCACGCTGCGCGCCATCTGCGAGTCCAGGTTGCCGGTCGGCTCGTCGGCCAACAGCAGGCGCGGACTGCCGGCCAGGGCGCGGGCGATGGCCGCGCGCTGCTGCTGGCCGCCGGAAAGCTCGGCAGGATAGTGGCGGGTGCGCGAACCCAGTCCGACCAGGCCGAGCGCGTCCTCGATGCGCAGCTTGCGCTCGCTGGCCGGCATGCCGCGGTAGCGCAGCGGCACGTCGCAGTTGTCGAACAGGTTCAGGTCGGGGATCAGGTTGAAGCCCTGGAAGATGAAGCCGATCTTGCGGTTGCGCAGCCGGCTCCTGGCATCGTCGGAAAGTCCGCGCACGTTCTCGCCATCGAGGATGAACTCGCCGCTGGTGAAGGTCTCCAGCAGGCCGGCGATGTTGAGGAACGTGGTCTTGCCCGAGCCGGAGGGGCCGGTGACGGCGACGAACTCGCCTTCCTTCACGTGCAGGTCGAGCGAGCGCAGGGCATGCGTTTCGACCAGTTCGGTGCGGTAGATCTTGGAGACGGATTGCATGTGCAGCATGAGGGAGTCCTCGAAGGCGTCGGTGTCGATGCGGTTGGATCAGACGATGCGGAAAAGGGCGGCGTGCGCGGCGGCGGGCAGGTAGCCCGGCGCGGGCCTGGCATGCCGTGCCGAAGGCGCGGCGTTGGCGGCGGCCGCCAGCGGTTCGATCTGGTAGCGGAACATCTCGTGCAGCCGCAGCGGCACGGCGTCGGTCAGCTCCTGCGGCGACCAGTGCGGGTGGAACGGAATGCCGTCCTGCGACGCGCCCGACCGTGCGCGGCCGGAGGTTTGCGAAGAGAGGCGTTCTTGCGAGGGGATGTGCATGGCCATGTTCATTCTCCAGAGATGCGGATGCTCTCGGCGTCGCCGAACAGGTCGGTGCCGGAGACCACGATGCGTTGGCCGGGCTCCAGCCCGGAGCGGATTTCGACGTTGCTCAAGCTGCTGACGCCGGTTTCGATCGGACGACGCACGGCGCGGCCGCCTTCCACCACGTAGGCGAAGCGTCCGCCGTCCTGTTCCAGGAACGGGCCGCGCTCGACCATCAGCACGTTGCGGCGGGTATCGAGCACCACGCGCGCGGACAGGCGCTGGTTCTGCCGCAGTCCCGGCGGCTGCTGCCCCTGCGCGAAGCGCAGGCGCGCGTTGACCTCGCCGTTGACCACCTCCGGCGAAACCGCCGAGATCTCCGCCGGATAGGTCTTGCCCTGGCTGGCGATCTGCGCCGGAATGCCGATGGCGAGGTCGCGGGCAAAGCTTTCCGGGACCTTGATCTCGACCTCGAACTTGGTCAGGTCGACCACGCCCAGCACCGGGCCGTTGGCGGTCACGCTGGTGCCCTGCGCGATCTGCACCTGGCCGACCTGGCCGTCGAAGGGCGCGCGCAGCGTGAGCACGTCGACCTGGCGGCGCGCCTCCTCGGCGATCGCGCGCTGGCGGTCGGCGAGCAGCTGCTTGTTGCGCGCGTCCAGGCTGGCGCCTTCGCCCTGCAGCGCGAACTCCTTGCGCGCCGCCGCCAGGCCCAGATCGGCCTTCTTCAGTTCGTCCTGCGCCTTGGCGTATTCGTTCTGGGACACCGCACCGCCCTCGTAGGCGCGCTGGTAGCGCTCCAGGTCGCGCTGCGCGGCGGTGCGGGTGATCTCGGCCTGGTCGAGCGTCTTGCGCGCGTTCGAGCGCGCGAGCTGGGCGTCGAGCACCGCACGGCTGGCTTCGGCCTCCATGCTGGCGAGCGTGGACTCCTCCTGCGCCAGCTTGCTGCGCAGCTCCGGGCTGTCGATCACGGCCAGCTCCTGGCCCTTGCGCACCTTGTCGCCGGCGACCACCTTCAGGCTGACGGTGCCGGCGGCGATGGCGTACAGGGTGGGGCTGTTGGCGGCGATCACGCGGCCGTCGGCGGAGAGGTCGCGCACCAGATCGCCGCGCTTGACCTCGGCGATGCGCAGGCGGCTGGCGTCGAAGGAGCGCCCGCCCGAGGCCCAGCCGGAGATCACCCAGATCGCCAGCGCCAGCACCGCGGCGGCGATGGCGGCGCCGATCAGCCAGGGCTTGCGGCGGCGCAGCGGCGAGGGCGGACCGGCCAGGGTCTGGTCCTGGCCGGAGGTGTCGCGGATACGGAAGCGGGTGGCGGTGTCCATGCGATGCGGGCGACGGAAGCGGATCTTGCCCTGTACTCAGCAAGCGCCGTGCCAAACCACAAGTGCATGATTGGATTGATAATTTTTACGAAGCAAAGTGTCCGGGCGGACACTCGGAGCGTCCGCCCGGACACTTTGCCCCGGACACCGGGCTTGAACGGCGCGTTCAAACATCGCCGGACCGAACCCATACACTGTCGCGCTACGTTTTCTGGAGTCCCGGCCCTATGTGCGGCATCGTCGGCGCGATCGCGGATCGCGATGTGGTTCCC
>NZ_JALBFU010000011.1 GCF_022662575.1 Luteimonas aquatica
CGCAGAGCTGGAACGCCTACACCTACGTGTTCAACAACCCGCTGGCCTATACCGATCCGACGGGAGCGGTTTCATTCCGTCAGATTCTGGGTATCGCGATTGCGATCGTCGGGACATACGTCACGGCCGGGATGGATGGTGGATTCTTCCTGAAGCTGGGGGTGGCGATGGCCTTCGGCGCGGCGTCGGGCTATGCATCCACAGGCACGTGGAAGGGGGCACTCTATGGCGCCTTCGCCTCGGGTTTGTTCTTCGGCATCAACAGCTATTACCAGGCCCAGGGCTTCGCGAACTCCTTCGAGAATTTGTACGGGGGCGATATCGCTACGGTCGGGTCTACGGGACTCACCGCCAGCCAATTCGCGAGCAAGATCGTTGCCCAAGGCATGGCCGGAGGCGTGACCTCGGTGTTGCAGGGAGGCAAGTTCGGAAGCGGTTTCGCAAGCGCGGGCTTCACGGAAGCGGCATCGCTGAAGATCGATGGTATCAAGAACCCTGTCGCCAAAGGCGTGGCCACCGCGATTTCCGGAGGGACGGCTTCAAGACTTGCCGGAGGCAAGTTCGCGAATGGCGCACAGACGGCGGCATTCATGTATACGCTTGGCGAGCTTCCGAGGTATTACGAAAGAGAGGTCGGCTATGGGCTGGATATCGGGCCTGGAGAAGGCATTTATCCGAAGGATAAATTCACGCCGCCGCAAAAAGGATTCAATAACGTCGGATCGCAGGGGGGGAATCCGAGTGAGCGGCCCGGATTCATGGCGGAAGGCGGCCCGGTCTCTCGATTCGCGAATCGCGTGCCTGGGATCAATGCCGTGGGAGGCCTGCACGATGCCTGGCAGATCAGGAATGGCGCCGGGTTCTGGAGGGAAGCCCTCAATTTCCCGCTGATGTTGCCCGCGGCAGCGATCACTTATGGTGCTTTTGCCGGATTGCCGTTCTCGAGCTTGAGCACACAGAAACTGCTCTACATGTCTACAGCATATTCCGGCGACGATGACAAGAGAGGTGGCCGCTATGGTGCCGCCGTGGGTGCGATGTAGCAGAGCGACTCTTCTCGCCGCCGTACTTTGTACGGCGGGTTGCACCTCATGGGACGCTACGATGCGAACCTGGGTGGGCGCGCCGATGGAGCGCCATATCGAGGTCTATGGGAAGCCGGATCAGATCCTGGAGAGGCCCGACGGGAAAAAAATCTACAAATACCTCGATCACAGCGGAGTCAGCCACTGCACGCAATTCTGGGTAGTGGATTCGCGTGGAAAGATCGTCGACCAATACCATGAGGGGTATTGCGGGATATCTTGACGGTCTCCCGGCAGCCTGGATGCCATGCTGGGCATGCGCGGGAATGCTTGCCCGGGGCCGTTTCGCCAGGACAAGCAGTACGTTTCTCGGGTCTCCTCGCCGACGACTCCTGTCGGCGTGTCGCCCTTCGCCTGCCGATTTCCCATATCGATCGGCGAACCAGGTTCACCGCCTGGTCGAAAGATCGAGCCATTCGTGGAAGGCAATGTCGGGTTTCCGGGTCCTTTTGCGGATTGAGGAATGGGCGGCGCCATTCCGGTGTCGCATGGACGCAGACGGAGAGGGCGATGAAGAAGGGGCGATTGCTTCTGGGGACATTGGCGGCGGCATTGCCGTTCATGACGCAGGCGTTGCCGGTCGGCAGCACCAATGCGCTGACGGGACAGTGGAAGCTGGAGAATGCCGGGACCACGGCGTATGACACCAGCGGATTCGGCGCCAACGGACTGGTGTCCTGGGGAGCGCCGGCCTCGTGGGGATGGCAGGACGGGGGCGCCAATCTCGGAGGCGGCATCTACTACCAGATGCCCGGCGGTACGACGAGCCTGAACGTCGGTGCGGGGGATTTCACCGTGGCCGCCTGGATCCGCATGGACAACGACGGCACCGTCAAGACCATCCTCGACAACGGCGGCAGCACCACGACCGGCTATACCTTCTCCGTGCAGGACACCCAGCGTGTGGCGCTGACCATGGTTGGTCCCGGCGGTGGGTATGGCAGCACGTTCGCATCCAGCGGTCCGTTGGCGTTGATGAAGAATCGCTGGCACCACGTTGCGGCAACGGTGCTGCGCGCACCCAAGGGCCAGCCGCCGATCGTGTTCTACCCGATTCCCACGATCACTTTCTACATCGACGGGCGGGCCGCGGGCACGGCGACGCCGATCATGGATAACGTCGACAATACTTTCAGCGGCGACGTGACTATCGGCGGCAGCCACTGGAGCTCGTATCGCTTCAACGACCGGCTCGACGAGGTCATGGTCTACAAGCGTGCCATGAACGCGGCGCAGATCGCCGAAATCATGGCGCCCGGACTTCCCAGCTACGATCCAAGCTATTGGAACGGCAGCGCGCGGCGTCCGTACAACAACTGCTACAACTATGCCAACAATCGGGCGACCAATACCTTCGCGCAGCCCGGCCGGGCCGCGGGACAGACGTATACCGCGCTGAGTTGCTCGGCCGTGCATGCTGCCGCGGTACGGGACGGCCTGGAACCGATCGCGCCGAGCCAGATCGGCGCCGCCAGCTACAAGGATGTGGTCGCGCTCGTGGTGGCGCCGGGGGACGACTATCACTGGTATCGCCGTGATCAGAACGGCATGTGGACGCATAAGCCAGGCGGCACCAATGCGACCAATCTGGATAACGCCGGCAGTGCGATCAGCAATCCGGAAACGGCCAACCGCGGACCGTACAGCGATTTCTGCGGCTATTTCCGAGTATGGTCCGACAGCTTCCAGGGCGCCGGCCACGAGCAGGTCAACTGACATCCGCGTAGACAGGAGCAAGGACATGAAAATTCGAAATTCCCTCGTGCTGCTGGGCTGCGGCGTGGCCCTGAGCGTTTTCACGGCCGGCGCCGCATTCGCGACCCAACCCGGGGAGGGGCTGCGCGTTACCTATCTGGTGTATTCGGGGCGACCCAATCCGACGCTCACCATCACCGATCCCGCCACCATCCGCAGCATCCAGGATGGCTTGCGCCAGGCCGCCAATGGCGCCGCGCGCAGTGCCAGCGCTGCCGATCAGCCACGTCTGGGCTACAACGGCATCCTGATCGAGCCGGTCGGGCGGGAAGCGGCCGGCGTCCAGTACACGCTCAAAGGGCGCGCTATGCGCAGCGAGAGCATGGCGGCGGCCAAGGGCGCGGCGGCGCAGGTGGAGTCGCAGGCAGCCGTCGATCTGGAAGCGCGGCTGCTGCAGCTCGGGGGGAGCCAGGGCGTCCTCGACGCCAGGACACTAGGCTTCCTGCTCGACTCCACGCAGTAGGAATCCAACGCGCGTACCGGAGCCGCCGTCGGGCGGTTCCGGTTGGTTCCGGGCAGCCGCCGCCGCGTATTGGACGTCAGTGCCGCCTCACTGCCCGCATTTGCTGTCTGCGTAGATCTGCGTCACGCGCGCGAACTCTTCCTGCAGCGACTGCTTGTCCTCGGCCCGCGCATGGCGCCAGGTCGATTCCACTTCGCGCTCGCGCTTCTTCCAGGCCTCGCAGGCCTGGCCGTCGGGCACGCGCTGGCACTGGTCGGTCTTCATCTCGCAGGCGGCGCCGGGGCTGACGGGCGCGCCGTTCAGGTCGGTGGTGGTGAGCGTGACGCAGCGCGGCTTGGGGTCGCCGTTCTCGCTGAGGTAGCTGTCGTTGTCCCAGGTGTTGCACTGGAAGATCGGCGGAGGCGGCAGGCGCTCGGCCGGAGGCGCCTTCTCGGCAGTTTGTGGTGGGGATTGCTGCGCCGCCGAGGCCTGTTGCGCGGCGGCCGGCGTCGCTTCGGGCTTGGCCGGTGCGGGCGGCGCGGGCGCTTTCGGCGGCGGCGTGTAGGCGGGCACCACGGTGGGCCCCTGGATGGTGCGCTTTTCCTGCTTGGCGCCCTTGGGGCAGGGCGTGCCGTTCTGGATGGTCAGCTTGCCCTTGGCGTCGGTACAGCGATAGATCACGACATCGCCGTTCTGGGCGTGCGCGGCCAGCGGCGACGCCAGCGCGAGCAGTACGAAGATAGTGTTGCGCAACATCAGCTCCCTCCACAGTCTGCAGACAGGCGCGCGTTGATGCCGCGCTCCTCCTTGTCCAGTGTCGCACGCTCGGTGGGCTGGGCGTTGAAGAAGCGGCGCCGGAGCTCGGCGCGACGGTCGTGCAGGCGGTCGCAGATCTCCGCCTGGGGCAAGGCATGGCATGCATCGCGCACCCAGGTGCCGGCGGCGCCGTAGCCGTAGACCGGGTAGTGGCGCGGAGGGCGATGCGGGCGCCGGTAGGCATCGGCGACATCCACCGGCGCGCTGTCGATGCGCAGCTGCACCGAGCCGTCGCGGCCGCGATGTTCGAGATTGGCCGATACGGCGGGTCCGCCCGTCACCGTGGTGCGCGATTCGTAGATGCCGCCGGCGCCGAGCGGAATGGGGTAATAGGGCATGTAGGGGTCGTCGGAGGCCCAGGCCGGAATCCAGCGCGGATTGCCCTCGCCACTGTCGCTGACATAGCTGGAGCCGTCCGGCCGCACGCATTCGAACATCGGCTGCGGATTGCGCACGATCAACGTCTGCGCGGGAGGCGCCGGCGCGGGCATCGGCGCGATCGGCGCGGCGGTGAGGGCCGGTCGGGGCGGCGGGTCGCGGGGCCGCAGCATTTCCTGCGCCTGCTGGTCCTCGCCCTTGCGGCAGGGCGCGTCCTGCACGGTGACGCGGCCGCGCGCATCGGTGCAGCGGTAGATGGTGAGGGTATCGCCGGCCCCGAGCGGGGCGGCGGGCGCGGCGACGGGCCCGAACGCGGCGAGCGCCGCGGTGAGCGCGGAGGCGATCAGCAGCCGATGCCGGGACCGTCGGGCCATGCGCGCATGATGCGCGCGGCCTGGGGTGCGGGGAAGCGGCCGCAGCGATGGCGTTCAGCATTCATGCGTGCCATCCATGGCGCAGCGCCAGCGCTTCGGATGCGCCGGCCCGCGCCGACGGCGCGGCTCCGAATCCATGGCCGGCGTTCGGAGCCGGCGCCGATGCCGATGCCAATGGGGCATCGGCTTAGCGCGGCTCCTCCGCCAGCGCCGACCGTCCGGGCGCCCGCAGCATCCGCGCGATGCTGGCCGCGGCATCGCGGCCTTCCTGCACGGCGGTCACCACCAGGTCCGCGCCGCGCACCACGTCCCCGCCGGCGAACAGCTTCGGCTGCGAGGTCTGGTAAGGCAGCACGCCTTCGCCGGCATCGATGCCGACGCGGATGCGGCCGTTGGGCAGGGCCTCGACCCCGGCCTCGGCCAGCCAGGCCGGCAGTTCCGGGGAGAATCCGAAGGCGATGATCACCACGTCGGCGGCGATCGTCGATTCGCTGCCGGGCACGGCGACGGCATTGCGCCGGCCGCGCGCATCGGGCGCGCCAAGCGTGGTCTCGACCACGCGCACGCCGGTGACGTTGCCCTCGGCATCGCTCTCGATCGCCAGCGGCTGGCGGTTGAAGAGGAAGGACACGCCTTCCTCGCGCGCGTTGGCGACCTCGCGCGCGGAGCCGGGCATGTTGGCCTCGTCGCGCCGGTAGGCGCAGGTGACATTGGCCGCGCCCAGGCGAATCGCCGAGCGCACGCAGTCCATGCCGGTGTCGCCGCCGCCGAGCACGACCACGCGCTTGCCGCGCAGGTCGGGGATGTCGACATGGTCCTCCCAGCCCGCGATCGGCCTGCCTTGCGGAGCGAGCCCGCCCGCCGATGCCTCGGCATCGGCGTGAGTGCTTATCAGGCGGCCGTTGTTGACCAGGAAGGGCAGCGCCGGCAGCACCGCGCGCAGGTCCTGGCCGGGCAAGCCGCCGTCGGTGTAGCGATAGGCGCCGAGGCCGAGGAAGACGGCGTCGAATTCCCGCAGCAGCGCTTCCAGCGACAGGTCGACGCCGATCTCCACGCCCAGCCGGAACTGCACGCCCATGCCCTCCAGCACCGCGCGGCGCGTGCCGACCACCGATTTGTCGAGCTTGAAGCTGGGGATGCCGAACTGCAGCAGGCCGCCGATCTGCTCGTAGCGGTCGAACACCGTGGCCTGGATGCCCGCGCGCGCGAGCCGGTCGGCGCAGGCCAGGCCGGCCGGTCCCGCGCCGACCACGGCCACGCGCTTGCCGGTGGCGACGACCTTGGACAGGTCGGGCCGCCAGCCCTGGGCGAAGGCGCTGTCGACGATGAACTTCTCCACCGCGCCGATGGTGACCGCGCCGAAGCCGTCCTCCAGGGTGCAGGCGCCCTCGCACAGGCGGTCCTGCGGGCAGACGCGGCCGCACATTTCCGGCAGCGGGTTGGTCTCGTGGCACAGCTCGGCCGCTTCGACCAGCCGGCCTTCCTCCACCAGCCGCAGCCAGTTGGGGATGTAGTTGTGCACCGGGCACTTGGCTTCGCAGTAGGGATTGCCGCAGTCCAGGCAGCGGCCGGCCTGCTGCGCGGCGTTGTCGCGCTCGAAGCGGCCGTAGAGCTCGTTCCAGTCGCCGCCGGTGCGCAGCTCAATCGCCAGTTTGCGCGGCATCTCGCGCGGCAGCTCGACGAATTGGAAGGCGTGCTTTTTGCTCATGCCGCACACCTCGACCGTGGTGCCGCGAGCACCGTCTGGTGAAAAGCCCCCTTCGCAGGGGCGGGGATCGGGTGCACATAGCGGGGCCCGGGATTCGCAATGCGAATCTCGGGAGCTTGCGTGCGTAGCGCGAAATCTGTGCTCATCACGCGGCCCTCCGCAGTTCCTCGGCCAGCGCTTCAAGGCTCGCCGCCTTCGGCTTCACCAGCCAGAACTTGCCGAGGAAGTCGCGGTATTCCTCCAGCAGCCGCGCGCTCCAGGCGCTGCCGGTGTGCCGGGCATGGGTCTCGATCAGGTCGTAGAGGTGCTGGCGGTAGTGGTCGAAGCCTTCCGGGGTGACGCGCAGGATGTCGATCAGCTCGTGGTTGTAGCGGTCGACGAAATCGCGATCCAGGTCGAGCACGTAGGCCAGGCCGCCGGTGAAGCCGGCACCGAAGTTCAGGCCGGTGCGGCCGAGCACGACCACCGCGCCACCGGTCATGTATTCGCAGCAGTGGTCGCCGGCGCCCTCGATCACCGCTACCGCACCGGAGTTGCGTACGGCGAAGCGTTCGCCGGCGCGGCCGGCCGCATAGAGTTCTCCGCCGGTGGCGCCGTACAGGCAGGTATTGCCGAGGATCGGCGTTTCCTGGGTCTCGAAGGTGCTGCCCTCGGCCGGGCGCAGCACCAGGCGGCCGCCGGCCATGCCCTTGCCGACGTAGTCGTTGGCTTCGCCGATCAGCTCCATGTGCAGGCCGCCGGCGTTGAAGGCGCCGAAGCTCTGCCCGGCGGTGCCGCTGAGGCGGACGCTGATCGGCGCCGCGCTCATGCCCGCGTTGCCGTGGCGGCGCGCGATCGCGCCGGACAGGCGCGTGCCGATGCTGCGGTCGGTGTTGCGGATGGCATAGGCGAAGCTGCCGCCGCGCGCGCCGGCGATGGCCTCGGCCAGATCGGCGTCGAGCCTGGCGGCCAGTCCGTCGGGCGGCGCCTGCAGCGCGGGCGAACCGCAGTAGGCGGCCGCCTGCGTCGCATCGCGCCGCAGCAGCCGCGACAGGTCGATGCCGACATGCGCGCGCGGCATCGCCTCGACCTGTTCGAGCAGGTCGGTGCGGCCGACGATCTCCTCCAGCGTGCGCGCGCCGAGTTTGGCGAGCCACTCGCGCACGTCCTCGGCGACGTTGCGGAAGAAGCACTCGGCGCGCTCGGGCAGGCCGGTGTAGTGGTTGGCGCGCAGGTTGGCGTCCTGCGTGGCCACGCCGGTGGCGCAGTTGTTGAGGTGGCAGATGCGCAGGTACTTGCAGCCCAGCGCGATCATCGGCGCGGTGCCGAAGCCGAAGGTGTCGGCGCCGAGCAGCGCGGCCTTGATCACGTCCAGGCCGGTCTTCAGCCCGCCGTCGGTCTGCAGCAGCACGCGCTCGCGCAGTTCGTTGGCCTGCAGCGCCTGGCGCGCCTCCGACAAGCCGAGCTCCCACGGCACGCCGGCGTAGCGGATCGAGCCGAGCGGGCTGGCGCCGGTGCCGCCGTCGTGGCCGGAAATGGTGATCAGGTCGGCGCCGGCCTTGACCACGCCGGCGGCGATCGTGCCCACGCCCGCGTGCGAGACCAGCTTCACCGAGATCAGCGCCTGCGGATTGACCTGTCGCAGGTCGAAGATCAGCTGCGCCAGGTCCTCGATGGAATAGATGTCGTGGTGCGGCGGCGGCGAGATCAGGCCGATGCCGGGCTTGGCGTAGCGCAGGCGCGCGATCAGCGCGTTGACCTTGCTGCCCGGCAGCTGGCCGCCTTCGCCGGGCTTGGCGCCCTGCGCGACCTTGATCTGCAGCACCTCGGCGTTGATCAGGTATTCGGGCGTGACGCCGAACCGGCCGGAGGCGACCTGCTTGATCTTGCTGCGCCGCTCGCTGCCGTAGCGCGCCGGATCCTCGCCGCCCTCGCCGGAGTTCGAGCGTCCGCCGAGGCGGTTCATGGCGATGGCCAAGGCCTCGTGCGCTTCCGGCGACAGGGCGCCCAGGCTCATCGCGGCCGAGTCGAAGCGCTTGACGATCGACGCCACCGGCTCGACCTCGTCCAGCGGCAGCGGCGTCTGCGTCTCGCGCAGGCGCAGCAGGTCGCGCAGCGACGCGGCCGGGCGCGTGTTCACGTGGTCGGCATAGGCGCGCCAGTCCTCGCGGCTGCCGCTCTTGACCGCGCGCTGCAGCGACTGCACCACGTCGGGATTGAACTGGTGGTACTCGCCACCGTGCACGTAGTGCAGCAGGCCGCCGGGCTCGGGCAGGGCGTTGTCGTCCCAGCCGTGCGCGGCCAGGGCCTGCGCATCGGTTTCCAGGCGCGCGTAGCCGGCGCCCTGGATGCGCGAGGGCGTGCCGTCGAAGCAGTCGGCGACCACCTCGTCGGCCAGGCCGACGATCTCGAACAGCTGCGCGCCCCGGTAGCTGGCGATGCTGCCGATGCCCATCTTCGAGAGGATCTTGAGCAGGCCCTTCTTCACGCCGCGGCGGTAGCTGCGCCCGACTTCCATGGGCTCGTTGTTGCGCTTGCCGCCGAGGATGCCGCGCCGCGCCAGCGCGTGCAGGGTCTGGTAGGCGAGATAGGGATAGACCGCGGTGGCGCCGTAGCCGATCAGGCAGGCGAAATGGTGCGGGTCGCGCGCCGTGCCGGTCTCCACGATCAGGTTGATGTCACAGCGCAGGCCGGTGCGCACCAGGTGCTGGTGCACGGCGCCGGTGGCGAGCAGGGCGTGGATGGCGGCGGTGCCGCGGCGCGGACGGCGATCGCTAAGGATCAGCAGCTCGATGCGCTCGCGCGCGGCCTGCTCGGCCTCGCGGCGGATGCGCGCGATCGCCTCCTGCAGGCTCTCGCTGGCGTCGAAGTACAGGTCGATGAAGCGGTACTTCTCCTTGAAGCGCGGCAGCGCCAAGATCTGGTTGAGCTTGCGTTGCGAGAGCACCGGCGAGTTGAGCACCACGTGGTCGACGTTGTCGGGCGTGTCCTCGAACAGGTTGCCTTCGCGGCCGATCTGCGTGGTCAGCGACATCACGCAGGATTCGCGCAACGGATCGATCGGCGGGTTGGTGACCTGGGCGAAGGCCTGGCGGAAGCAGTCGTAGAGCGGGCGCACGCGCTGCGACAGCGGCGCCACCGGAATGTCGTCGCCCATCGAGCCGATGCCTTCCTGCTCGGTCTCGGCGAGCGGGCGCAGCACCGCCTCCTGTTCCTCGCGGGTCAGCTGAAAGAGTTTTTGGAAGCCGAGCAGGGTCTCGGTGTTGAACGGCGCGTCGGTCAGCGCCGGATCGATCAGCTCGGTATGCAGGTAGTGCATGCCCTGCTTGAGCCATTGCTTGTACGGCGCGCGGCGGCGGTTGATGCGGTCGATGGCGTCGTTGTCGAGCAGGGTGTCGTTGTACAGGTCGACGGCGATCATCTCGCCCGGGCCGAGCTTGCCCTTGGCCACCACGCGTTCGGGCGCGACGTCCCAGACGCCGGCCTCGGAGGCGATCACGAAGGTGCTCTCGCCGTTGCCGTCGTCCGACAGCGTCCAGCGCGCCGGGCGCAGGCCGTTGCGGTCGAGCGTGCAGGCCGCGTAGTGGCCGTCGCACATCACCACGCCGGCGGGGCCGTCCCAGGGCTCGGAGTTGATCGCGTAGTACTCGTAGAACGCGGCGAGGTCGGTGTCCTTGTATTCCAGCGACTGGGTGGCCGGCGGCATCAGGATGCGCATCGCCTGCAGCAGATCCATGCCGCCGAGCAGCATCCATTCCAGCATGTTGTCCAGCGACTGCGAATCCGAGCCGGTCATCGTCACCACCGGGTCGAACTCGCTCACGTCCAGCAGCTTCGAGGCCCAGACGCGGCGCCGCGCCTGCGCCCAGCGGCGGTTGCCCTCGATGCTGTTGATCTCGCCGTTGTGGGCCAGGCGCCGGAAGGGCTGGGCGAGCGGCCAGCGCGGCAACGTATTGGTGGAGAAGCGCTGGTGGAACACCACCGCGCGCGCGGCCAGGTCCGCACGCTGCAGGTCCGGGAACAGGCGCGGCAGCACGTCCGGCAGCACCATGCCCTTGTAGCCGAGCAGGCGCGAGGACAGGCTGACGAGATAGAAGTCCGGCACATCGCGCAGCGCCTGCTCGCTGCGGCGGCGCGCCAGGAACAGCGCGCGCTCGAAGGCCTCGGCCTCGAGCGTCTCGGTGACGACGAAAACCTGTTCGATGCGCGGCATCGTGCTCAGCGCCAGCTTGCCGCACTCGGACGGATCGGTTGGCACTTCGCGCCAGCCCGCCAGCGCGATGCCGACCTCGCCCAGCAGGCGTTGCAGGCCGTCGCGGCAACGCGCGGCGTCGGCCGCATCGTGCGGCAGGAACACCAGCCCGGCCGCGCACAACGCCTGCTCGGCGATGGCGATGCCGGCCTCGCGCGCCAGCGTGCGCACGAACGCGTCCACGCCGCACAGCAACACGCCGCAGCCGTCGCCGGTCTTGCCGTCGGCGGCGACGCCGCCGCGGTGGGTCATGCGCGCCAGCGCCTCCAGTGCTCCGTCCACGAGGGCGCGATCCGGTTTGCCGCGCACGCGCGCGATCAGGCCGAAACCGCAGCTGTCGTGTTCGTTGCCGGGGTCGTAAAGGCCGCGATCCGGGTGAGGAGCCGCGCTGAGCCGATGCCCTATCGGCATCGGCTGCGGTGACGAACGCCCGGCCATGGATGGCCGGGCCGGACGATCCGAAGCCGGCAAAGTGCCGCCAGGGATGGCATGGGACCATCCGGAGTCATCGACATTGATCCGCCATGGATGGCCGGAGGACATCCTCATCGTATGTGCACCAGTGTGGGGTGGGCGCGGCGCGGGGATCGAGGCGCCCGGCTACCGGGACTCCCTCCAGGTCCGGCGGCAGGCGCGACGCTTCCGCATGGTTCGACTAAATCACAATTTGTGCGATGCGGCAATCGGGTGCAAGGCGAGGAAATTCGCGGATTGCCGGTCACCGCGAACGGAGGACGTCCTCGGCGAATTGCCGGGGTTTCGGTTACAGGCGCAACTATTCCTGTGGCCCTAGCGGATCTTCGCGAAATGCGCGTCGTCGTTGCCTGCGGATTCCTCGATGCAGGCTTTCAGTACAGCCTTTGCTGCATTTCCCGCGGGTCGATGCCATACGGCCGCATGTCGCGCCAGATTCCCGGCCGTTGCGCAAAATCGCCTGGCTGCGGGGCGGTTTCGCGGATGTCGCCGCAAGCTCGCACCGCCCATCGCCGCTTCCGTCGGCGCTAGCCGGGTTCCGTCGCATCCCCCCTGGCGGGCACGCAGTCCCTCCCTAGTCTCGTGACCACCTCGATGTTCCCGCCATGCGGGATAGGACATTCCCATGAAAGGTGGTTTCGTATTGGCGCTGGCCGCGCTGCTTGTGCCGGCGCATGCCTGCATCGCGGCGTCCTCCGTTCCGGATTCTTGGATTCTCGAAGACATCGCGAAGAAGACCGGTACCAGCCCCTGTTTCGTGCGGGCGGCACTGGGCGAGCATCTCCTGGTCGCGCTGCAGCAATACGATGCGAGCCGGACCTCGCGCGAGCGGATCAGGCAGCTGATCAGGCGCAGCCACGAGGCGCTGCTGGCCGAGCAGGCCGCGGGCCGCGTGCCCGAAGCGCCGCTCGCGTCCTGCGCGGCGATCCAGGCGACTTAGGCATTCGGAGCTTGCTCGCTGCGCGCTTGGCGCGGCGCGCGGCAAGGCTCAAAGACGCAGTTCGGCGCCGCTGCGCGCGTCGCGGATCGGGGTCGGGCGGTCGAGATCGCCGACCTCGCCCTCGATCACGGCGTCGAGGGCGGCACGCAGGCCCGGGTCGAGATCGCGCAAGCGCTTGGGCGGCGGCGCGCCGGCCGGATTGGCGCTGGTGGACACCAGCGGCCCGCCGTAGGCCTCGCACAGGGCCGCGACCAGCGGGTGCGCGCTCACCCGCAGCGCCACGCCGCTGTGCGCGCCGGTGATCCAGGACGGGACGCGCGCTGTGGCCGGCACGATCCAGGTATGCGGACCCGGCCAGGACTGCAGTACGGCCTCGCGCCGCTCCGGCGGCAGCGCATCCCAGTCCGCCAGCCCGTCGAACTGCGAGGGGCGCGCGGCGATCAGGATCAGGCCCTTCTCGACTTCGCGGCGCTTGATCGCCAGCAGGCGCCGCACCGCCGCCTCGTCGAAGGGATCGCAGCCCAGGCCCCAGACGGCCTCGGTGGGATAGGCGATGACGCCGCCGTCGCCGAGTATGGCGATGGCATTGGCGAGGGAAGGCTGCGCGGTCATGCGCCGGGAGCGACCGCGGCCCGGCGCGCCGCGGCGCATGCTTCAACGGGACGCATCAGAAAGGCGCATCGTCGTCGGCGGGCGCCTTCTTCACCACGCGCTTCTTGCCCGCCTCCACCTTGCCCGGCGTCAGCAGCGATTTCGCCGGCTCGGCCGCGGCGGGCGCCGCGGTTTTCCTGGCGGCCTTCTTGGCGGTCTTCTTCGTCGCCTTCTTGGCCGTTTTCTTGGTCGCGGTCTTCTTCGCGGCCGCCTTCTTGGCCGGCGCCTTCTTCGCCACCGCCGGCTCCTTCTTCGCCGCCGCCTTCTTGCCGAAGCGTCCGCGCATCGGCTTGCCGGTCTCCTCCAGCAGCTTGGTCACTTCCTCCAGCGTCAGCGAGGCCGGTTCGCGATCCTTGGGGATGCGGCCGTTGAGCTTGCCGTCGCTGATGTAGGGGCCGAAGCGGCCGTTGAGCACCTGGATGTCGCTGCCGTCGAAGGACTTGATGATGCGGTTGCGCGCGATCTCTTCCTTCTCGTTTATGAGGAAGACGGCGCGGGCGAGGTCGATGGTGTAGGGATCGTCCTCCTTCTTCAGCGAGGCGTAGGTGCTGCCGCGCTTGGCGAAGGGGCCGAAGCGGCCGATGCCGACGCTGACTTCCTCGCCGCCGTCCTGGCCGAGCTTGCGCGGCAGGCGGAACAGGTCGAGCGCTTCCTCCAGCGTGATGGTGTGCATCGACTGGCCGGGGCGCAGCGAGGCGAAGGTCGGCTTGTCCTCGTCCTCGGCGGTGCCGATCTGGGCATAGGGCCCGTAGCGGCCCAGGCGCACGCTCACCGGCTTGCCGGACTTGGGGTCGGCGCCGAGTTCGCGCGCGCCGGTGGCCTCGGTGCGGTCGACGGTCTCGATCTTGTCGTCCACCAGTTCCTTGAACGGCCCCCAGAACTTCTCCATCAGCGGCACCCACTCCTCCTCGCCGCGCGAGACCGCGTCGAGCTCGTCCTCGAGCCTGGCGGTGAAGTCGTAGTCGACGTAGCGGGTGAAGTGGCCGCTGAGGAAGTTGCTGACCGCGCGGCCGACGTCGGTCGGCTTGAAGGCGCGGCCTTCCATCTCGGCGTACTTGCGGAACAGCAGGGTCTGGATGATCGAGGCGTACGTGGACGGCCGGCCGATGCCGTATTCCTCCAGCGCCTTGACCAGGGCCGCTTCGGTGAAGCGCGGCGGCGGCTGGGTGAAGTGCTGGTCGGCGTGGATGCGCTCCAGCGGCACGCGGTCGCCGGTCTGCATCTTGGGCAGCTTGCGGCCTTCGTCCTCGTCCTCGGCGTTCTTGGTGTCCTTGCCTTCCTCGTACACGGCCAGGAAGCCCGGATCGACGACGGTGGTGCCGGAGGCGCGGAAGCTGTGCTCGGAGCCGGCGGCCAGGTCGACGCTGACGGTGTTCAGGGTGGCCGGCACCATCTGGCAGGCGACGGCGCGCTTCCAGATCAGCTCGTACAGCTTGCGCTCGTCGTCGGACAGGTAGCGCGCCACCTGCGCCGGGGTGCGCAGCGCCGAGGTGGGGCGTACCGCCTCGTGCGCTTCCTGGGCGTTCTTGGACTTGGTCTGGTAGAAGTTGGGCTTGTCCGGCAGTGCGCGCGTGCCGTAGTCGCGGGCGATTACGTCGCGGATCTCGCTCAGCGCCTCCACCGACAGGCTCACCGAGTCGGTACGCATGTAACTGATCAGGCCGACCGTGCCCTCGTCGCCCACGTTCACGCCTTCATAGAGCTTCTGCGCCACCTGCATGGTCTTGCGGGTGGTGAAGCCGAGCTTGCGCGAGGCCTCCTGCTGCAGCGTAGAGGTGGTGAACGGCGGCGCGGGGCGGCGCTTGCGCTCCTTGCTGGCGACGTCGGTGACGTGCAGGGCGCCCTGGGCGGCTGAGACGATCCGGCGGCGCGCGTCCTCGGCGGTATCGCCGTCGGTGATGGTGAACTGCTCGAACTTCTTGCCGTCGAGCTTGGTGAGCTTGGCGGTGAAGACCTGGCTCGGGTGCGCGCACTCGGCCTCGATGCTCCAGTACTCGCGGGCGACGAAGGCTTCGATCTCCTCCTCGCGCTCGACGATCATGCGCAGCGCCGGGGACTGCACGCGTCCGGCGGACAGGCCGCGCTGCACCTTGCGCCACAGCACCGGGGACAGGTTGAAGCCGACCAGGTAGTCGAGGGCGCGCCGGGCCTGCTGGGCATCGACCAGGTCGCTGGCGATCGAGCGCGGCTTCTGCATGGCCTCGCGGATCGCCCGCGGGGTGATCTCGGTGAAGACCACGCGGTGCAGCGGCTTGTCCTTGAGCAGGCCGCGCTCCTTGAGGATCTCGGCGATGTGCCAGCTGATCGCCTCACCCTCGCGGTCCGGGTCGGTCGCCAGGTAGATGCCGTCGGCGGCCTTGGCGGCCTTGGCGATGGCCTCCACATGCTTTTCGTTCTTGTCGATCAGGTCGTAGCGCATGGCGAAGCCGCGCGCCGGATCGACCGCGCCCTCCTTGGGCACCAGGTCGCGGACGTGGCCGTAGGAGGCCAGGACCGTGAAGTCCTTGCCGAGGTACTTGTTGATCGTCTTGGCCTTGGCCGGGGACTCGACGATGAGGAGGTTCTTGGGCATGGGGGGAGCATTCCGGGCGCGGCGTGAAGGCCGCGCGGACAGGGGGCAAGAAGGCGACGCCCGAGGCCGGGGCCTCGGGCGTTCAGGGCGTGCCGTTCAGGGACGCGCTTTTTATAGTGGAATCACGCCCGGCGGGGCGTGTCAAGCAAGGGCGCGCCTTGCCCCCGGTCCGTCCCCCCGGGGCGGCCGGGTCAGTGGCCGGCGCCTGAGGCCGCCAGCACGCCCACGAGCATCACGAAGAAGCCGATGCCGACCAGCAGGAGCACGCCGAACAGGATCAGGATCACCAGCGCGACCGTGCCCAGCTCGGGGCGCTGCAGGTCCGGGCGGTCGGTATAGGCCCACTGGTCCACGACCAGGGTCCCGGCCATGTAGTCGTGCAGGGCCCGCTTGCGGTCGGTGAAGGCGGCCATCAGGAAGCCGATGCACAGCAGCAGCGAGCTGAGGATGGTGGCGAAATAGCGGCCGACGCCGCGCAGGAAGGAAATCCGCCCGCCGGCCTCGTCGACCACCTTGATGCCCACCGCCATCTTGCCCAGCGTGGCCTGCTTGCCGCTGGCGTGGAACCAGGCGAAGTAGGCCATCTGGATCAGCAGCGGCAGCACGTAGGCGGCGATCATCACGATCACGAAGCCGCCGGTCAGGGCCGGCGTCGGCTCGTCGAAGCCGGCGCCCAGCATGCCGATCGACAGCAGCAGCGGCACCTGCACCACGTTGCTGGCCACGCCGACGATGAAGCCGTCGATCATGTAGGCGGCCACGCGCTTCCAGAATCCGGCATAGACGACTTCGCCGCCGGTGTGCACGGCGCCCTGGCGCAGCAGCGGCGCGGCCGGCGGGGCGTAGGGGGAATCGGTCACGTGCTGGCCGCCGGCCTCGGGTGCGGGCGCCGGAGCGGTTTCCTGCTGCAGCGGCAGCTCGCCGGCGACGCTGGACAGCGGCTGCCACTGCGCCATGCCGTCGCGCCAGACCAGGGTGTCCCATTGCAGCTGTCCGTCGCGGCGCAGGCGCGCGAGTTCCTCGGCTTCGATCGGGCCGCGGCGCTGGTGACCGGCGTCGGCGTAGTACCAGGTGCTCATCCTTGTGGTGTTCCTTGCGTGTCGTCTCGGGGCGGGGGCATCTTGCGGGCGTTCACTGCTGCGGGCAAGACGCGGGCAGATAGGCGGGGTCCAGGTTGGAATCGCAACGCCACTGCGCGTTTTCGTCCATGCCCGAAAATTCCCAGGCGATGTGCCGGCCGTCGAATCCGTTGCGCCCTTGCAGCAGGACGCGCGCGCCGCAGCGCCCCGGCGCCCATTCGCCGGTCACGATCTCGGCGATGCCCGCGTCGGAACGCAGCTCGAGCGTCTGCGGATCGACCTTCTCGGCGGCCGGGCAATGGCCCAGGCGCGCATGCTCCTGCGCGACGTCGATGGCCAGCGATCGTGCGGTCGTCGAGGCCTGCAGGGCCTTCGCGCGCAGCACGTAGCGCTGGTATTGCGGCACCGCGATCGCGGCCAGGATGCCGATCGCCGGGATCGCCAGCGCGGCGCAGACCAGCAGCACGATCAGGCAGCCGGACATGCGCTTGCGCGGCGCGGGGCCGTGCTGCGGCGCGCGCGGCGGCAGTGGCGGCGGCGACGCGTCGCCGGAATGCGGTTCGATGCGGTGATTCATGGCGGCCCCCTGCCGTCGATGCGATCAGTGAATCCGAGTCCGGCGCCGACGGCAAGCCCCGCGGCCGCGCATGGCCTTCGCGCGGCGCTCATCGCGGCCGGCAGGCCGGCGGCAGATACCGGCCGGGCAGGTCGGAGGTGCAGCGCCACGCGGCATCGGCGGGCCGGCGTTCCCACAGGATCTGCCGGCCCTCGAGGGCGTCGCCGCCGTGCAGCACCAGCAGGATGCCGCAGCGTCCGTTGTCGAATTCGCCGGCCGCGAGACTGGCGGCCGCCGCCTCGGGGCGCGCGCTGCGCAGCTGTCGCGCCAAGGCCGCATCGCGCAGGCAACGTCCGCCGTTGCGGGCGTAGGCGGCGTCGACGGCCGGGCGCAATGGCGCCACGCGCGCCAGCAGGTCCTGCACGTCGGCGCGCAGGCGGTAGTCGCGATAGGTGTGATAGCCGAGCAGCGCCACGACGGCGACCACCAGCAGTTCGGCCACGGCGAACACCGCCACCGCGATCAGCGAGGATCGGCGGCGCGCGGGGTGCGGCGGTGTCGGTGCGGAAACGGTCTCTGCCGCTTCCTGCGGCTCGAAGTCGCCGGCTGCGACCCCAACGGTCTGGTCCATGACGTCCCCCCGGCGTCCTGGCGAAACGGGAGACGCGGATTTTGCCCGAAAAACCCGGGCTCGGGGGACGGGCGGCCGCGCGCGGCGCGGCGCGCCGGCCTCAGTGCACCGGCTCCGGCTCGTCGGCGAAGATCTGGGTTTCCATCCAGGCGTAGGCCGCTTCCATGCCCGGCTGGTTGAACAGGACCATCAGCACCACCCATTTCAGGTCGTCGAGGTCGAGTTCGTCCTGGTCCAGGGCCATGGCGCGGTCGAGCACCAGCTCGCGCTGGTCGGAGTCCAGGATGCCGTGCTGCTCCAGGAACAGCAGGAAACCGCGGCATTCCACGTCGAGCTTGTCCAGCTCCGGGCCGAAGAAGACGCGGGTGGGGCCGTCGGCGCGCGGGTGCGCGGCGCTGGGGCGCTGCTCGGCGAGCGCGTCGAGCCAGTCGAAGGCCTTGTTGATCTCGGCGGGGCTGAAACCGGCCTGGAGCAGGCCGTTCTGGAGGGAGTCGCGGTCGCGGACGAGGTCCGCGTCTTCGGTGAAGTAGTGTTCGAACAGGTAGAGCAGGACGTCCAGGATGCTCTCTTTCATTTCCCCCGGCCTGCGTCCGAAGACGCGTCGTGACAGGACTTTCGGGAATAGCGGCCATGTTCGGCGACCACATGGCCTTCCAGCTCCATGAGCAGGAGCATGGAAGACAATTCGGCGGCCGTCAATCCGGTGCGCTCGACCAGCCGATCCATACCGGTTGGGTCGTGCCCGAGGGCTTCCCACAAGCGGTTGTAGTCGGGGTCGTCGAGCCGCGAGTCGCTGACGGCGCCTGAACCGGCGCTCCCGGCCCCCGTTATGGGGGCCGACAGGCGGCCGCGCAAGGCATCGCCCAGCTCGCTCCCCAGGGGCCCGACGGCGGCGATCACCTCGCGGGCGTCCTCCACCAGGGCGGCACCCTCGCGGATCAGGCGGTGGCAGCCGCGCGCCATGGGGTTGTGGATCGAGCCGGGCACGGCGAAGACCTCGCGCCCGGCCTCGGCGGCCAGCCGGGCGGTGATCAGGGCCCCGGAGCGCCCGGCCGCCTCCACCACCAGGGTGCCCAGGGCCAGGCCGGCGATCAGGCGGTTGCGGCTGGGGAAGTGCTCGCGCCGCGCCGGCGCGCCCGGCGGGTGCTCGCTCACGATCGCGCCGGCCGCCGCGATGCGGGCGTGCAGGCCGGCGTTCTCGCGCGGATAGGGCACGTCCACGCCGCTGCCGAGCACGGCCACGGTGACCGCGCCGGCGGCCAGCGCCGCCTCGTGCGCGGCGGTGTCGACGCCGGCGGCCAACCCGCTGGCCACCCCCAGCCCGGCCTCGGCCAGGGCGCGGGAGAAATCGCGGGCGTTGTCGCGCCCGCCGGCCGTGGGCGAGCGGCTGCCGACCACGGCGACCAGCGGATACCAGAGCAGGGCGGGATCGCCGGCCACGAACAGCGCGAGGGGCGGGCCGGGGATCCGGCGCAGCAGCGCCGGATAGTCCGGATCGTGCCAGCCGATCAGGTGGTGGTCGGGCGCGGAGAGCCAGTCCAGCGCCCGCTGCTGCTCGGCCTGCGCGGCCGGCGCGGGCGCATCGAGGGCGCGGATCTGCCCCTCGTCCAGCCCGGCCGCGCGCCAGGCGCGCGCGCCGGCCTCCAGCGCCGCCCGCGGCGTGCCCAAGGTCTCCAGCAGCCTGCGGCGCGGCGGGCTGGCGCCGCCGACGGCGAGCAGCCGCAGCAGCGCCTGGTGTTGCGTCGAGTCCATGCCGATAGCGTAGGCGGAAACGGCGACGGCGCCCCTGGGGCGCCGTCGCGTCGTTGCGTAGGGATTGTCCGCTGCGCGCCTAGAGCGTCGCGTCCGGGTGCTTGAGGTGGTAGCCGATCTGGGTCGGCTTGACGCTGTCCATCACCAGGCCGTAGCTCATCTTCTCGAAGGTGCGGAAGACGATGACGTGGCCGGCGAACTCGTCGGGCAGGCGCACCTTGTTCTCGAAGAAGACGGTGTCGGGATCGCGATCGGCGCCCTTCTCGACCCGGTCCACGGCCTGGCTGCCTTCGCGCCAGATCGAGAACACGGTGCCGTTGTCCACGCCTTCGCGGCTGCCGACCGACAGCGCGATCACGTCGCGCGGGCCGCCGGTCACCAGGGCGTCGGCCACCGCCAGCACGCGCGCCTTGCCGTACTTGGTCTGCTGCTTGGGCGGGTGCGGGAAGAACTGCAGGTCGTAGGGCTGGGCGTCCACCGCGATCAGGCGGTCGCCGATGCGCACCTCGCGCTCGCTCTGGTCCAGCAGCATGGTGCTGGCCTGGATGCCGGTGCCTTCGCCGCGGGTCACGGTGCCGGCGTTCACGCGCACCAGCTCGTAGCCCAGCAGTTCCTTGCCCTTGTCCGGGAACACCACGTTCGACCAGTAGGTGCCGAAGTCGGCGGTGCGGCGGCCGCGGAAATCGAGGTCGGCGCTCTGCAGGCGGTTGCAGCACAGGCCGCGGCGCTTGATCTCGCGGTAGCGCACGGTCGGGCGCACCACCAGGAACCGGTCGCCGGGCGTGGCCGCGGCCCAGCCGCGGATGTAGGCCACCCGGCCCTGGGTGGAGCGCAGGCGGTCCTCTTCCAGGCCCACCACGTAGGGCAGCTGCTCGAAGCTGTCCACCACGCGCAGGTCCTTGAGGAACTTCTCCACGTCCGCCAGCGGGATCGCGTTGATCGGCTGGGCCTCGGTGCGCGGGCCCTGCTGCACCTGCGCCTGCTGCACGCGGTCCAGGTAGGCCAGGCTGATCACGTCGCCCGGGTAGATCAGGTGCGGATTGCGGATCTGCGGATTGGCCTGCCAGATTTCCGGCCACAGCCAGGGCCGTTGCAGGAAGCGGCCGGCGATGTCCCACAGCGTGTCGCCGCGCTTGACCACGTAGGTGTCCGGGTGGCCTTCGCGCAGGGTCTGTGCCGTGGCGTAGGTTGCAACCGTCAGCAGCGCGACGGTGAATACGATGCCGAGCCTTTGCGCAAGGCTTCGAAACTTGCCAGCCATTAACCGCTCCCCTTGAAGATTTCCCCTGATCTAGCGGGGGCACTATAGCCGACTGGGGTCGGCCCGAGGCAACCCTTCCGGCGTTACAATCGACTCCCTGGGTCATCTGTTGTGACCATCGCCACCTTTTTCGCCATGTCCCTGCTGCCGATCCTCGAATTCCCGCACCCGCGCCTGCGCAACCATGCCGCCGGCGTCGACGCCGAGCGCCTGCGCGACCCGCAATTCCAGCGGCTGCTCGACGACATGTTCGAGACCATGTACCAGGCGCCCGGCATCGGCCTGGCCGCCACCCAGATCGATGTGCACGAGCGCTTCATGGTCATCGACGTCAGCGAGGGGCGCGACAGCCCGCTCGTATTCATCAATCCGGTGATCCGCAAGCGCACCGAGCAGCTGCGGGTCCATCAGGAAGGGTGCCTGTCGATTCCGGGCATCTATGCCGACGTCACCCGCGCCGACGGCATCGAGGTCGAGGCGCTGGACCGCCACGGCAAGCCGTTCGTGCTCGAAGTCGACGACCTGCTCGCCACCTGCATCCAGCACGAGGTCGATCACCTCGACGGCCGGCTGTTCATCGACCACCTGTCGCCGCTCAAGCGCGACCGCGCGATGAAAAAGTACGAGAAGCTGCGCAAGGATCGCGATTGAGGACCGCAGGCGCGCGGCGGGTGCCTGGGCGCTTGCGCGCACCGGACCGCGCGCGAACCCCGGCGCGCCGGAGGACCGCCGCCCCGCCGGCCGCGGCCGCGACGACCGGCGGCGATCCCGGTTTTCTTCCCGCTGGCGCGATCCTCCGCTGATCGCGCCGTCTTCCACCGGTTCCCCTTTCGACTCTTCCGACCCATGCGCATCGTCTTCGCCGGCACTCCCGATTTCGCCGTTCCCTCGCTGCGCGCGGCCGCCGCGCGCCAGGAAGTGGTGGCGGTCTATACGCAGCCCGACCGGCCGGCCGGCCGCGGGCGCGCGTTGACGCCCTCGCCGGTCAAGCTCGCGGCGCTGGAGCGCGGCATCCCGGTGCTGCAGCCGGAGACGCTGAAGTCGCAGACCTCGCGCGACGCGCTCAAGGCCCTGCAGCCGGACCTGATGGTGGTGGTGGCCTACGGCCTGATCCTGCCGAAGAAGATCCTCGAGATTCCGCGCCTGGGCTGCTGGAACGTGCACGCCTCGCTGCTGCCGCGCTGGCGCGGCGCGGCACCGATCCAGCGCGCCATCGAGGCCGGCGACCGCGAGACCGGCGTGTGCCTGATGCAGATGGAGGCCGGCCTGGACACCGGGCCGGTGCTGCTCACGCAGTCGCTGGCCATCGGCGAGCAGGAGACCGGCGGGCAATTGCACGACCGCCTGGCCGTGCTGGGCGCGCAGGTGCTGGCCGACGGCCTGGGCCTGCTGCGCGCCGGCATCCGTCCGGTGCCGCGCCCGCAGCCCGCGCAGGGCGTGACCTACGCGCACAAGCTGGAGAAGGCAGAAGCGCGGCTCGACTGGTCGTTGCCGGCCACGGCGCTGGCCGACAAGGTGCGCGCCTTCCAGCCCTGGCCGGTGGCCGAGGCCGCGATCGCCGGCGAGCGCCTGCGCATCCATGCCGCGGTGGCGCTGGAGACGGCGCACGGCCAGGCGCCCGGCAGCGTGCTCGCGCTCGGTCGCGAGGGCCTGGACATCGCCTGCGCGCAGGGCGCGCTGCGCATCCGCACCCTGCAGCGCGAGGGCGGCAAGCTCATCACCGCCGCCGATTACGGCAACGCGCGGCGCGATCTCGCCGTCGGCGCCTGAGTGGCGCGGAGGCCGGCGTGATCCGCAACCTGCTGTCCGCGCTCTTCGGCGGCTCCCGCCGCCCGGCATCCGCGCCGCGCGCGGAGTGGATCGAGGGCGGCTGCTTTTGAGCTCCGGCGACGCCCGCATGGCCGGTGTCCAGGCGCGCGTGGCTTCGGTGCGCGTACTCGACGCGGTGCTGCATCGCGGCCGTTCGCTGAAGGCGGCGCTGGCGCAGGCGCTGCCGGCCTTGCCCGATCCGCGCGACCGCGCGCTGGTGGAGGCGATCTGCTTCGCCGTCGTGCGCGGCCGCGCGCGCTACGAGGCGGCGCTGGCGGCGTGGATGCCCAAGCCACCGGGCCGGCGCGACGGCGAGCTGCGCGCGCTGCTGTACGCCGGCCTCGCCCAGCTCGATCCGCTGCAGATGCCCGCCCACGCGGTGCTGTCGGCCTGCGTGGACGTCGCGCGCGCGCTTGGCCGCGCGCATCAGGCCGGCCTGGTCAACGCGCTGCTGCGGCGCGCGCAGCGCGAGGGCGTGCCCGCCGGCGACATCGAGGCGCAGTGGCCGGCCTGGCTGCGCGAGCGCCTGCGCACCGACTGGCCCGAGGACATCGAGGCGATCTTCGCCGCCAGCGCGCAGCCGGCGCCGCTGTGGCTGCGGGTCAATCGCCGGCACGGCACCCGCGAGGCCTACGCCGCGCGCCTGGCCGAGGCCGGCATCGCCTGCGCGATCGATGCCGGGAATCCCGACGCGATCCGCCTCGACGCCGGCGTCGCGGTCGCCGCCCTGCCGGGCTTCTCCGCGGGCGAGGTGTCGGTGCAGGACGTGGCCGCCCAGGCCGTCGCCGACGCGCTGGGGCCGGCGCCGGGCGCGCGCGTGCTCGATGCCTGCATCGCACCCGGCGGCAAGGCCGCGCACCTGCTCGAACGCGATCCCGGCCTCTCGCTCACCGGACTGGACGTCGACCGGCAGCGGCTCGACCGCGTCCGCGACACCTTCGCCCGGCTCGGCGTCGGCGCCCGGGCGGCGCTGCGCGTGGCCGATGCCGCCGACGTCGATGCCTGGTGGGACGGCGAGGCCTTCGACGCGGTGCTGCTGGATGCGCCGTGCTCGGCCACCGGCATCGTGCGCCGGCAGCCGGACGTGCCGCTGCATCGCCGCGCCGCCGACATCCAGGCCCTGTGTGCGACCCAGGCGCGCCTGCTGGACGCCGGCTGGCGCGTGCTGCGGCCGGGCGGCGTGCTGCTGTACACGACCTGTTCGATCCTGCGGGACGAGAACGCGGCGCAGGTGGACGCGTTCCTGGCGCGCACGCCCGATGCCGAGGCCGAGGCGCTGGACGCGCGCTTCGGCCGCACCGCGGGCGCCGGCCGCCAGCGCCTGCCCGGCGAAGGCGGCGGCGACGGGTTCTACTACGCACGCTTGCGCAGGCGCGGCTGAGCATCGTCGACGGCTGAACCTCGGCATCCCGGGCCTCGACGCATCGGGCTCGCGCCCCGGATCGGACGGTTTTTCGACAGGGCCCGTCGCTATCATCCGCGCATGCCGACTTCCCGCGCGTCCCGCGAACTCTGGATCCTCTTCCTCGTCGCCCTGGTGGTGCTCGGCGCCGGCCTCGGCCTGCGCGATCCCTGGCCCGCCGACGAGCCGCGTTTCGCCCTGGTGGCGAAGCAGATGGTGGAGAGCGGCGACTGGCTGTTCCCGCACCGCGGCATCGAGCTGTACTCGGACAAGCCGCCGCTGTTCATGTGGCTGCAGGCGCTGCTCTACAGCGTGCTCGGCAACCTGCGCGTGGCCTTCCTGCTGCCCTCGCTGCTGGCCGCGTTCGGCACGCTGTGGTGCGTGTACGACCTCGGGCGCCGGCTGTGGACGCCGCGGGTCGGCCTGTATGCCGCCTACGCGCTGCTGTTCGCCTTCCAGTTCACCTACCAGTTCAAGAAGGCGCAGATCGATCCGGTGGTGATCTTCTGGATCACGCTGGCCAACTACGGCCTGCTGCGCCACGTGCTGGCGCGCGCCGGCGGACCGGACTGGAGGATGTGGACGCTGGGCTGGGCGGCGGCGGGGCTGGGCACGATCACCAAGGGCGTGGGCGTGATCGCGCTGCTGATGCTGATCCCGGCCGGCATCGCCTCGCTGCGCGGCTGGCCGGGCGTGCGCGTGCACGCGGGCCGCGCGAAGTTCTGGCTCGGGCCGCTGGCCTTCGTCGCGGCCGCCTGCGTCTGGCTGGTGCCGGTGCTGGTCGCCGCCCTCGGCCAGGACTCGCCCGAGTACCGCGCCTACCTCGACGACATCCTGCTGCGCCAGACCGCCAAGCGCTACGGCGCCTCCTGGGACCACGGGCATCCGCCCTGGTACTTCCTGAGCGTGATGGCGACGGCATGGCTGCCGACCGTGCTTGCGCTGCCCTGGGCGTTCAAGCCGTGGCTGCGCCGGCTGCGCCGCCGCGACGCGCGCTACCTGCTGCCGCTGGCCTGGTGGGGGCTGGTGCTGCTGTTCTTCTCCATCCCCAGCGGCAAGCGCGACATGTACATCCTGCCGGCGCTGCCGATGCTGTGCCTGGCGCTGGCGCCGCTGCTGGCCGGCATCCTGCGCCGGCCGTGGCCGCGGCGGCTGGCCCTGGCCTGCACGGCGCTGCTGGCGGTGGCGTTCACCACGCTGGCGCTGCTGATGTGGTTCGGCCATCCGGGCTTCGAGGAGAAGCTGGCGGCCGAGCGCGGCATCACCGACGGCGCGCGCGGCCTGGCGGCGACCCTGCTGCCGATCGGCGTCTGGGGCATCGCCTGCCTGCTCTGGCTCGGTCGCCGGCGCCCGGTGGCCGCGCTGCTGGCGACGCTGGCCGGACTGTGGGTGGCGGTGGGCCTGTTCGTGCAGCCGCTGCTCAACGACTCCTCGTCCGCGCGCGGCCTGATGCGCGAGGTCGGCGCGCGCATCGGCCCCGATGCCGAGCTCGGCCTGGTCGCCTGGCGCGAACAGAACCTGCTGATGGCCGACCGCCCGGCCACCACCTTCGGCTTCAAGGTGCCCTTCGACGAGCAGATGCGGCGCGGCCTGGCCTGGCAGGCGCAGGCCGGCGCCGCCCCGCGCTGGCTGCTGGCGCAGGAAGTGGCCTTGGACGAGTGCGTGGACCGCACGCGCGCCCTGCATCTGGGCGTGGGCAACCGCCGCAGTTGGTGGCTGCTGCCGGCGCAGGCGCGCATCGCCGGTTGCGTCTCCACGCGGCACGCGGCGCCGGCCGGGCCGGACGACGAGGAGGAGTGATCGCGCCTTTCGGCGCGGCCCCGCCGCGACGGCGCCGCGCGTAGGCCCCGAAACGGGGCGGCATGTACTATGCCGGCCGGAACGCAGCCCCGGCCCGCCGAATCGATGACCAGCATCCAACTGATCGCTCGCGACAACGGCGCCGGATTGACGCGCGACCTGCAATTGCTCGCCGATCTGCTGGTCCGGGCCGGTCACGAGGTCGAGGTCACGGCGCTGGGGCATCGCGGACGCCTGAGCAGCCGCCTGCGGCGCGTGCATGCGCGGTTGCGGCGGCTGTGGCGGGGATGGCGCAAGGGCGAGCTCAACGCCCGTTTCGACGTCAACGTGATGGTCGAGCACGTGCGCGCGGAATTCTTCGACCAGGCGCGGCGCAACGTGCTGCTGCCCAATCCGGAGTGGTTCCGCCCGGAATGGCGGCCGGAGCTGGGGCGGTTCGACCTGGTGCTGGCCAAGACCCGCCACGCCGAGCGGATATTCTCCGAACTCGGCTGCCGCACCGCCTACGTCGGCTTCACCAGCCAGGACCGCCTGGACCGCGCCGTGGAGCGCGCGCCGACCTTCTTCCATGGTCCGGGACGCAGCGGCAACAAGGGCACGCTGCCATTGCTGGAACTGTGGGCGCGGCACCCGCACTGGCCGCAGCTCACCGTGGTCTGGCGCCGCCGCCGCGTCGAGCTGCCGCCGATGCCGGCCAACGTCACGCTGCTGCGCGAATTCGTCGAGGAAGAGGAACTGCGCCGCCTGCAGAACGCCAGCCGCTTCCATTTGTGTCCCTCGCAGACCGAGGGCTATGGCCACTCGCTGGTGGAAAGCCTCAGCCTGGGCGCGGTGGTGATCACCACCGACGCCGAACCGATGAACGAGCTGGTCACGCCCGAGCGCGGTGTGCTGGTGCCCGCGCGCGCCAGCGGCACCCAGCACCTGGCCACGCTCTACGACTTCGAGGTCGAGGGCATGCGCGAGGCGGTGGAGCGCTGCCTGGCGATGTCGCCGGCCGAGAGCGACGCGCTCGGCACTGCGGCGCGGCGCTGGTTCGAGGACAACCGCGACGATTTCCCGCGCCGCCTGCTGCGCGCGATCGAGGACATCGCCGCCTGAGCCGCGTTCGCGGCGGGCGCCGTTTCAGCCGAACTCGCCCAGGTACTGGTCCATGCCGCGCTCGCAGCGGGTGATCTTCTGCTGGCGGGTCTCGCGCAGCAGGCGGTTGTTGGGCATGTCCGGATCGTCGGGATCGGCCGGCGCGCGCGAGGTGTGCTCCAGGTGCACCGCCAGCGCGGTGAACTTCAGCTGCTTCTGGCGCACGCCGGCGTTGCGCAGGCGCGCGGCCAGTTCCAGGTCCTCGCTGCCGTAGCCCTCCATGCGCTCGTCGAAGCCGTTCACGCGCAGCGCATCCTCGCGCCAGAAGCTCATGTTGCAGCTCATCACCCGGCCCGGCCGGCGCGCCTTGTGCCGCGCCAGCGCTGGCCAGCGCAGCGCATGCTGGCGATGGAAGTCGAACGGGGCGTCGAAGATGCCGTCCATCAGCGGGTTGAAGCGCGCCGCGCCGCCGGCCAGCAGGCGCGCGGTCTCGCGCGCGCTGGCGCGCAGGCGGCCGCCGGCGAGGAAGCAGCCCGGCTCGACGAACTCGGCATGGTCGGCCAGGAACAGCGGATGCGCCACCATGTCGCCGTCGACCAGCACGATGTAGTCGCCGCGGCTGGCGGCCATGCCGCGGTTGCGCGCGGCGCCGGCGCGGAAGCCGCGATCCTCGTGCCAGATGTGGCGCAGCGGCACCGGGTAGTCCTTCGCGCGCGCGGCGACCAGCGCGCGCGTGGGCTCGGCCGAGCCGTCGTCGGCGACGATCACCTCCAGCGGACGCAGCGCCTGCCGCGCCAGCGCGTCCAGCGCCAGTCCCAGCGCTTCGGGCCAGTTGTAGGTCAGCAGCACGACGCTGATGTTCATGATGTCTTGCGTCCTGCGGGCGGCGTGGGAGCGGGAGTCGGAGTCACGCGCGTCCCCGGACGCGCATCGGTGCCGGACGGGAAGGGCGCGGCGGCATTGTCGGGGATCGCGGCGACGATGACGAGCCTCGCCGCTCAGCCGCGCGGCGTGCGCAGCGGCTGTCCGTGCTGCAGCAGCCACAGCATGATCGTCTTCTGGCGCACGTAGTTGGCGCGCACGTAGGCGTAGACCAGGCCGTGCCAGCCGTCGAGGAAGCCGGCGCGCAGCACGTAGCCGCGCCAGAAGCGCCAGGCCGGGGAGATCACCAGCTTGGCCAGGGAGGCGCGCTTGCCGCGGGCGAACTCGTGCTCGGCCATCATCCGCGCGTAGCCCTCGGTCTTGTGCAGCAGCTGCTCGAAGGAGCGGTAGGGGTGATGGACGAGGTCGCCGGGCAGGGTGCGCACCTGGCCGTCGACGCTGGCGGTCTCGTGGATCTCGCGCGACCCGCGCCAGCCGCCGCGACGGCGGTCGAACAGGCGCAGCACCCGGTCGGGATAGGCGTTGCCGTGGCGCAGGAACCTGCCGAAATACTCCGACAGCCGCGCGAAGCGGTAGCCGCCGGCATGGGCGAAACCTGAGGCCTGTTCGGCGAGGATCGCCTCGCGCAGCCGCTCGCCCACGCGCTCGTCCGCGTCCAGGCACAGCACCCAGTCGTGCGCGGCCTGTTCCACCGCGAACTGCTTCTGGCTGCGGAAGCCGTCGAAGGCGCGCTGCAGCACGCGCGCGCCGGCCCGCTCGCACAGCTCGCGCGTGCCGTCGCTCGAGCCGGAGTCCACCACCACGATCTCGTCGCAGAACGCCAGCGAGGCCAGGCAGTCGCCGATGCGGTCGGCCTCGTTGAGGGCGATGATGCAGGCCGAGATCGGGGGACGGGCGGGCACGCTCATGGCGCGTCGCCCGGCGCGGCCAGCGCGACCACGCGATAGCCGGCGTTGCGGTACAGCACCTCGCCGCGCAACGGGCTGGCGGCGGGGACGAGCGCGGCGCCGACGCCGTAGTCGCGAGCCAGCGCCTGGAATCCGGCGTCGGGCAGGCGCGCGTAGGCGGCATCCAGGGCCTCGGCCACGCCCGCACGGCTGGAGCTGGCCGGCAGCGCGCCGCCGGCGACCGCGCGCAGGCGCTGCAGCCATTGCGCGCGCCCGGCGCCGCCGTCGGGATTGATCTTGAATTCCACCAGCGTCGAGCGGTTGCTGCAGGCGGTGAAGCCGGTGTGGCCGGGCGGAGAGGCATAGAGCACGCGCGGCCCCTGCGCGCGCAGCCAGTCGCAGGCCTGCGCCCAGTCGCGCTCGGCCCGCGAGGCGTCGACCACGCGCAGTGAGGGCGGCTCGCCCTTGCGCACATAGCCGGCCATCGCCCCCAGCGCGAACAGCGCCGCGACGATCCAGGGCCAGCGTTCGCGCCCGTCCGCGCCGGGCAGGCGCGTCGAGAGCAGGGCGAAGGCGGACAGCACCGGCACGAACACGCTCAGGCGCAGCAGCTGGATGCGCGAGATCCAGCCGGTGCCCAGCAGGTAGTAGTCGGCGTAGTGCAGCGCGGTGAAGGCCATCAGGATCACCGCCAGCGACAGCAGCGGCGCGAACGCCGCCGCGCGCGCGTCGCCGCGCTTGCGCCAGTGCCGCCACAGCCAGGCGAACAGGCCGAGATAGAGCAGCACCGCCGCCACGCGGTTGCCGTGGAACTGGAAATGCTGCGGCATGCGGAAGGCGACGTCCTGCATCGCGCCCATCTGCCGGGTCAGCCCCTGGCGCGCCAGCGCTGCCAGGTCCAGCAGCGCCGGCGAGGCAATCAGCAGCGCCGCCAGCAGACCGGGCAGCCAGGCCGCCGGGCGCCGCCAAACGCCTTGCCGCGTCGCCTCGATGAGCATCGCCGCCAGCCAGATGCCGCCGATCTGCAGGTGCACCAGCGCCACCGCGCCGGACAGCGCGAAGGCCAGGTTCCAGCGTCCGCGCGCCAGCGCGGCGACGGCGAAGACGATGCCGGCGTGGGCGAAGGTCGGCGGCATGATCGGGCCGTTGCCGAGGAAGCGGTTGGCCTCCACGCCGTGATCGAGGAAGGCGAAGCCGGTGGCCAGCGCCACCGCCAGCAGCAGGCGCCGCCCGCGCGGCAGCGCCAGCGCCGCGCCCAGCGTCCACAGCGCGGCGAACATCAGCGCGTAGCCGGCGTAGGTCAGCGCGACGAAGGCGCCGGTCTCGCCGAAGGGGCGCGCCAGCGCCGCCACCATCAGCGCGAAGATGCGATGGTGGTGGGCGCGGATCTCGATGCCGAAATCGCCCGGCAGATAGGCCGGATCGAGCAGGCGCCGCACCACCGGGATCAGCCCGGCGTGGTTCTCGCGCCCCACCTGGATGCCCTGGTCGAGCGCGATCGCCAGCACGGCGCTGGCGAACACGCAGGCGATGGTCAGCGGCCAGTTCGGGGATTGCGCGGGGCGGAACATCGGGGGCTCGGAACCGGAAGCGGCCGGCGTACTGTAGCGAGAAACGCGCGCGGAAGAGCGGGGCGCACGCGGAAGCGGGGGCCTTGCGCCCGCTTCCCGCCCCCGTGCGCGCATGCTTGGCTTATCGTGTCGGCCATGTCCGCCTACCTCCTGCTCGCCTCCGAACTGTATTCGCTGCCGGTGCTGCGGCCGGTGGCCGCCGCGGCGCTGGCGGCCGGGCATCGCGTCGGCTGGCTCTGCGACGCCGCGGTGGCGGCGCGGCTGCGCGCCGACGAGCCGCGCATCGCCAGCCGCGCCGCGCTGCGCGCCTTCGCCGCCGACGCCACCTTCGCCACCGTGCATCGCATTCCGGCGCAGCTGCCGGGCAAGCAGGTGCAGCTGTTCCACGGCCTGAACATCGACAAGCGCAACGACGACGGCCGCGGCCATTTCCGCATTCGCGGCCTGTTCGACCTGTATTGCACCCACGGCCCGGCCACCACGCCGCGCTTCGCCGAGCAGGCGCGCGCGCACGGCGATTTCGCCGTCGCCGAGACCGGCTGGCCCAAGCTCGATCCGCTGTTCTCGCCCTCTCCGGCCGCCGAGGCGCTGCGCGCGGCGGCGGCCGGGCGGCCGGTGGCGATGGTGGCCTCCACCTTCACCGAATCGCTGAGCGCGGCGCCGGCGCTGCTCTCGGTCTTGCCGGAGCTCATCGCGCGCGGCGACCGCTACTGGCTGCTCACCCTGCATCCGAAATGCCCGCCGACGCTGTTCGAGGCCTACCGCGCGCTGGCGGGAACGCACGCCCGCTTCCTCGAGGCGCCCGACCTGCTGGACATGCTGCGTGCGACCGACGTGCTGGTCTGCGACACCTCCTCGGTGATCGAGGAATGCCTGCTGCTGGACAAGCCCGTGGTCACGTTGCGCACGCGCCGGCCGCGCCCGGCCCTGCTCGACGTGCAGGCGCCGGAGGACGTCGATGCGGCCATCGACCTGGCCCTGTCGCGGCCGCCGGCGTTGATGCGGGCGATCGGCGAGTACATCGCGCAGATCCATCCCGCGCGCGACGGCAAGTCCGCGCAGCGCGTGATCGAGGCGACCGAGCGCCTGCTGGCCGGCGGCTACGGCCCGCTGCGGCCGCGCCGCCGCGGCTGGTGGCGCCGCTGGCAGGGGCGGGAGACGATGCGGGTGCTGTTGCCGGAATGAGCGGGCCCCGGGCGCCCGAACCGCATCGTGCCGAGCGCGGCCGCCTTACCAGCGCAAGGGGCGGCGGGCGACCTCGCGGTCGAGGCTGACCAGCAGCGCGCGCGCGTCCTCCACCGGCAGGTGGCGCAGCCGCAGCGCGGACTTGGTGGGGTCGGTGCCGGCGGTATCGAGCGACAGCGAAGCCATGCCGAGCAGGCGATCGAGCGGCGAGCGATGCAGCAGCAGCACCTGCAGCTTGTCCAGCTCGGCGAAACGCCAGCGCCGCGACCACCAGCCGCTGCGCACCGCCACCAGGGCATCGTCGACGGCGTAGCCGGCGCGGCGCGCGTGCTGCCAGGCGACGAAGGTCGCCGGCAGCAGCCATGCCAGTCCCCACAGGCCCAGGGCGCCGTAGCGCCACGACAGCAAGGCCGTCAGCAGCAGCGCGAGCACGGTTCCCGGCAGCGCCAGTCGCAGCCAGGCGTGCGGATGCAGCGGCCGCCAGCGCGCCGGCGGCCACGCGGCGCCGGGCAGCACGTGGCGCACCAGCGCGTCGCAGGTCTCCGGCGTGGCCACCGGGGCGATCTCGCGGAAGCTGCGGTCGTCGTGGTGCGAGCCCGAGACGGCGGTGTCGACCTTCAGCGTGCGCCGCCCGAACAGGCGGTGCAGCACCGTCTCCTGCAGCTGGAAGGCCTGCATGCGCCGGCGCGCGGCGCTGGTGCGCAGGCGCGTCAGCAGCCCGCGCGTCACCGTCAGCCGCCGGCCCTCCTGTTCGAGCCGGAAGCCGGAGTACTGCAGCAGCGCCAGCAGCACCGACAGCAGCCGCAGCAGCGCGAAGAACGCCACCGCCAGCAATACCACCACGGTCGCGACCTGGCTGACGCCGAAATGGCCGAAGAAGTAGTCCACCATCCGGCTCCATTGCCGGTTGATGTCCTCCGGGAGTTTCAGCCGCAGCTGCGAGACCGCGACCACCGCCGCGCCGAACACCAGCATGCCGCGGTTGGAGATCACGCCCAGGCGCAGCACCTCGCCCAGCGGCAGCGTCAGCAGCACGCCGTCGCTGCCCGGGCGCAGCCGGTCGAGCGGCGCCGGCGCGGCGGGCGCGCTCGTCGCGGCCGACGCGTCCTGGTGTCCGCGCCGGCGGATCAGCGTTTCCAGGGCGCTGGCCTCGGCGAGCTTGAGCACGCGCATCTCCGCCTCGGGCTTGTGCCCGCCGGCCGATTCCAGGCGCACCTCGGCCACGCCGAACAGCCGGTGCAGCAGGGTCTGGTGCAGGGCGACGTTGTGGATGCGCGAAAAGGGGATCTGCCGCAGCGTGCGGTGCAGCAGCCCGCTGCGGATCAGCACGCTGTCGCCGCTGAGGCGGTAGCTGTAGGTGAGGTAGCGCCACAACGCGGCGGCGGCGATCAGGCAGATCGCCACCACCGACCACAGTTCGTTGCGGTCGGTGCGGCCGAAGATCAGGAAGGCCAGCAGCGGCACGATGAAGGTACGCATGTGCTGCAGCATCACGAACAGCCACGACATCGGATGCAGGCGATGTTCCTGCGCCAGGGCGTCGGGCATCTCCGGCGGCGGCGCCGCCGCCGGCTCAGGCGTCGTCATCGTCGTCGGTCTGGCTGGCCAGCCGGTCGCGCAGCCGTTCCGCGTCGTGTTCGTCCAGGCCCGAGAGCGAGACCGAGCTGTGCCGGGTGCCCGCGGTATGGATCACCAGCGTGGCCAGGCGGCAGTAG
Source organism: Luteimonas aquatica (assembly GCF_022662575.1). Lineage (GTDB taxonomy): Bacteria > Pseudomonadota > Gammaproteobacteria > Xanthomonadales > Xanthomonadaceae > Luteimonas > Luteimonas aquatica. The sequence goes on from NZ_JALBFU010000011.1 coordinate 33,037, forward strand.
CGTTCGATCGGGCCGCGCTTGAGATCCAGGTGCTGCACGCGGCTGCCCGGCACGCGCGTTTCCACCTGCCACAGGCGGCCGCGCTGCAGCGCGAAGCCGTCGGCGTTCAACCGCCAACGCGTGTTGACGTAGCGGCGGTTGCCGTACAGCGCGCCGGCCGCGATCGCCGCCAGCGTGAAGAACAGCGGGAAGTACGCCAGCAGGTGCAGGCGCGAAAGGCTCATCACGCCGACGCCCAGCAGCGCCGCCGCGCCCAGGCCGAGGGCGGTGCTGAGGATGTAGAGCGCGCGCGCGCGCGGCGGCAGCGGCTGCCAGTCGTCGTCGTGTCGCGCGGTCGGGGCCATCGCCTGCAGGGAATCGCCGATGTCGGGAGCGTTCATCGCGGACGCGCCGCGTCGATGCGGCAGCGCGCGCGTCCGCGCCGGGATCGTTCCATGATGCGTGTCATCGGTCCAGCTCCAGGTCCCGGTAGGGATTGTCCTCGCCCGTGCCGGGCGGTCGCAGCGTATAGCGCTTGTAGGTCCATTGGTACTGCGTCGGATCGCGTCGCGCGATCCGTTCGACCTCGCGATTGAGCGCCGCCACGCCCGCGGCCGGATCGGGCGAGGCGACCTCGGCCGGCGCGGGATCGAAGCGCAGCGCGAATCCCGGCCCCGTGCCGATGCGCTCGCAGTAACCGAACAGCACCTGCGCGCCGGTGCGCTCGGCCAGGCGGTTGAGCAGGGTCATGGTCAGCGCCTGCTTGCCGAAGAACGGCGCGAACTCGCCGTCACCGGCCTTGGGCTGCTGGTCGGGCAGGATGCCGACCACGCCGCCGTCCTTGAGCAGCCTGAACAGCTGGCGGATGCCGGGCCCTTCGGCCCGCACCTGGGTCACGCGTGCCTGGCCGTCGGCGCGGACGCGGCGCAGGAAGGCCTCGCCGACCGCCGATTCCGGCGGGCGGTACAGGATCGCCAGCGGGCCCTGCGCCGCCAGCCACTGGTTCAGCAGCTCCCAGTTGCCGTAATGCGGCGCCGCCACGATCAGGCCGCGGCCGGCCGCCACCGCCTCGGCGAAGCGCTCGGCGCCGTGCCGCTCGCGGATCAGCGCCAGATTCTGCGCGTGCGGCCGCGTCCAGAAGCGCAGCGTCTCCAGGGCTTGGTAGGCGGTGGTGCGCAGGATCGCCTCGCGCAGGCGCAGCCGCTGCGCGGGTGCCATCTCGGGGTGGGCCAGCTCCAGGTTGCGCAGCGCCACCCGGCTTTCGCGCGCGTCCAGGCGACGCCACAGGCGCGCGACGACGCCGGCCAGCCCGCGCAGCCACGGCCACGGCAGGCGGCCGACGGCGCTGGCGAGCAGGTAGAGCAGGGCGGCGATCAGGGACGGCATCGGGAAAGTCTAGCCGGCCCGGCCCTGCGGCTCGGCGATCCGCGCGGCGTCCATGCGGTATTTGCGCCGCGCGCCGCGAGGATCGGCATGACAAGCCGCGGCCGAACCGCTAGCTTCCCCGCACACCGTCCCCGTCCGGCCGCCCATGCTCGTTCTGATCCAACGCGTCGCCTCCGCCAGCGTCGATGTCCAGGGCGAGCGCGTGGGCGCCATCGGCCCGGGGCTGCTGGCGCTGGTGGGCGTGGAGCCGGGCGACGGCGAGGCGGAGGTCGCGCGGATGAGCGAGCGCCTGCTCGGCTACCGGGCCTTCGCCGACGACGCCGGCCGGATGAACCGGTCCCTGGCCGATTGCGGCGGCGGATTGCTGCTGGTCAGCCAGTTCACCCTGGCCGCCGACACCAGCGGCGGCATGCGCCCGGGCTTCAGCACGGCCGCGGCACCGGCCGAGGCTGAACGGGTTTTCGACCGCCTGGTGGCGATTTGCCGAGAAAAACACGCGCCAGGGGTGGAAACCGGGCGCTTCGGTGCCCATATGACCGTCAGCCTGGTCAATGACGGCCCGGTCACCTTCCTGTTGCGGGCCGGCGGCCGCCCCTAGCCGCCCTCCGCGCAGGGCCGGATCGCCGGCACCCGGGCGCCGCCCGCCAGGGCGACGCACCCATTTCGTCCCCTGCGCCCTCTACAAGGGGGTATAATGCAGGGTTCCCTTCTCCCCTATCCCCGGTGGCGCCCCACATGGCCAACGAACGTCAGGCCCCGCAGTCCGACATCAAGCAGCTGATCAGCAAGGGCCTGGAGCAGGGTTACCTGACCTACGCCGAAGTCAACGATCACCTGCCCGACGATCTCGTCGATCCGGAGCAGATCGAAGACATCATCGGCATGATCAACGGCATGGGCATCGAGGTGCACGAGGTTGCGCCGGATGCCGATACCCTTTTGCTCGCCGACGGCAATTCCGGCAACCGCGAAGTCGACGACACCGCGGCCGAGGAAGCCGCGGCCACGCTGACCGCGCTCGACGGCGAGGGCGGCCGCACCACCGACCCGGTGCGCATGTACATGCGCGAGATGGGCACGGTGGAACTGCTCACGCGCGAGGGCGAAATCGCCATCGCCAAGCGCATCGAGGAAGGCCTCAACCAGATGCTGTCCTCGCTGGCCAGCTTCCCATGGTCGGTGCAGCTGCTGCTGGAAGACTACGAACTGCACAAGGGCGGCAAGAAGCGCCTGGCCGAGATCGTGGTCGGCTTCAACGACCTGGTCGAGGAAGAGCCCGAGCCGCCGATCGCCGCCGACAGCAGCGACGACGATTCCGAGGTCGACGAGGACGACGACGACAACGCCGACGGCGGCGAGGACGAGCCGGCGCCGACCGGTCCGGATCCGGCCGAGGTTGCGCGCCGCATGGAGGCGCTGGCCGCCGGCTACGCCAAGTTCCAGAAGGCCTACGCCAAGAACGGCCCGTCCGCCAAGCCGGTGGTCAAGCTGCGCGAGGAGATGGCCGAGCAGTTCGTCACCTTCAAGCTGCCGCTCGCGCTCACCGACACCCTGGTGCGCAAGCTGCGCGAGGTGCTGGCCGAGATCAAGGACCACGAGCGCCGCATCCTCGACCTGTCCACGCGCGTGGCCAAGATGCCGCGCAAGGACTTCATCCGCGCCTGGGAAGGCAACCAGACCAACCTGGGCTGGGTGGACGACGTGCTCAAGCGCAAGCAGAAGTGGTCCTCGGGCCTGCGCGAGGTGAAGGACCAGATCATCGCCGAACAGGAAGCCACCATCGCCATCGAGAAGGCGATGTACGTGACCCTGGCCGACATCAAGGACATCAGCCGCGCCATGGCCTACGGCGAGGCCAAGGCCCGCAAGGCCAAGAAGGAGATGGTCGAGGCCAACCTGCGCCTGGTGATCTCCATCGCCAAGAAGTACACCAACCGCGGCCTGCAGTTCCTCGACCTGATCCAGGAAGGCAACATCGGCCTGATGAAGGCCGTGGACAAGTTCGAGTACCGCCGCGGCTACAAGTTCTCCACCTACGCCACCTGGTGGATCCGCCAGGCCATCACCCGCTCGATCGCCGACCAGGCGCGCACCATCCGCATCCCGGTGCACATGATCGAGACGATCAACAAGCTCAATCGCATCTCGCGGCAGATGCTGCAGCAGTTCGGCCGCGAAGCGACCCCGGAAGAGCTGGCGAAAGAGATGGACATGCCGGAGGACAAGATCCGCAAGGTCATGAAGATCGCCAAGGAGCCGATCTCCATGGAGACGCCGATCGGCGACGACGAGGATTCGCACCTGGGCGACTTCATCGAGGACACCAACGTGGAGTCCCCGATCGACGCGACCACCAACACCAACCTGTCGGAGACCGTGCGCGACGTGCTCGCCGGCCTCACCCCGCGGGAAGCCAAGGTGCTGCGCATGCGCTTCGGCATCGACATGAACACCGACCACACCCTCGAAGAGGTCGGCAAGCAGTTCGACGTCACCCGCGAGCGCATCCGCCAGATCGAGGCCAAGGCGCTGCGCAAGCTGCGCCACCCCTCGCGCTCGGAACAGCTGCGCAGCTTCCTCGACATCGAGTAAGCCTGCTGCGTCTCCTGCAAAAGGTTGTTCGGAAAGGCCCGCCTCGGCGGGCCTTTTCCTTGCACGAAGAGTCGCGAGGTGAAGCGTTCGGTCAGACGTTGTAGAAGAACTGCTCGCGCACGATCTTGCCGCCACGCACCTGGTACACGCAGATTTCTTCCATCGGCACGCGGCCCATGCTCTTGTAGGTGGCGTCGATGGACATGGCGACACTGAACCAGTCGCCGGCCACGATCGGCTCGCCGACGCCGCCGCCGTGGATCTCGACGATGTCCGCGGCCCACTTCTTGCCTTTCTCGCGGATCGCCGCCAGTCCCTTGACGTTGCCGAGCGCGCCCTGCGGCAGGCCTTCCATCTCGACGCTGACCGCGTCCTCGGCGTACAGCTCGTTCTGGGCTTCCTCGTACTTGCCTTCGCGGCACAGCTCGACCAGGCGCTTGGCGACTTGCTCGGTGTTCATGGCGCTCTCCTGACAGGGGAGCGCAGCCTACGCCGGCCCGGTCTCAGCCGTTGCGACTGAACGCCCCGGGCGCCTGGCGCAGCAGCGCCAGCACGTCGTGGCAGGCGCCCATGGTGTGGTAGTCGGTCTTGCCGGCCGGGCTCTTCTCGTCGTCGTACTTGCGGTTCTCGCGGTCGAGGATGCGATACCAGGCGCCGTAGCGGTGGTCGACCAGATGCTGCCAGCTGTAGCGCCACAGCTGCTCGTACCAGCCGCGGTAGCGGGCATCGCCGGTGGCCGCGAACAGCCGCGCGGCGGCGGCCAGGGCCTCGGCCTGCACCCAGAAATACTTGTCGTCGTCGCAGATGTAGGCGGCGCCTTCCACGGTCACGCGTCCGTCGGCGGACGGCGCGCGCAGCGATTCGAAGGCGAAGCCGTAGACGATGCCGCCGAAGCCCGCGTCCCAGCCGTGCTCGAGCGCGGCGTCGAACAGCGCGCACGCCCTCGGCAGCAGCCAGCCGGGCGCCTTGCCGGCGCCGCCCAGGTGCGTGTGCAGCAACAGCAGCAGCTTGGACCATTCGACCTGGTGGCCGGGCTGGAAGCCCCAGGGGCGGAACAGGTGCTTGGGATCGTCGCGGTGGTAGTCCCAGTCCACGTTCCAGTCGCGGTCGTAGTGTTCCCACACCAGGCCGCCGGCCTTGTCCGCCTGCCGCTGGGTCATGCGCTCGGCCAGGGCCAGCGCGCGTTCGAGGTAGCGCGCCTCGCCGCTGGCCTCGAACGCGGCGATCATCGCCTCGCACATGTGCATGTTGGCGTTCTGGCCGCGGTAGTCGGAGAAGCGCCACTGCGCGTCGGCCTCGTCGCGGTACAGGCCGGCCTCGGCGTCCCAGAAGCGCGTTTCCAGCAGCTGCCAGGTTTCCTCCATCCAGGCCGCGGTGTCGACGCCGGCCTTGCGCGCGGTGGCATAGGCCAGCAGCACGAACGCCACGCCGTAGGCATGGTTGGTGCGGTCTTCCGGCCGGCCGTCGCGCAGCGTCCAGGCGTAGCCGCCGCCGGCGGGGTCGCGATGCGCCTCGCGCAGGTAGCGCAGGCCGTGCGCCACGGCGTCCAGGTAGGCCGGCGCCTGCGGCGAGTCGGGGAACTCGCGCGCGGCCATCGCGTAGTTGAAAACGAAGCGGGTGCTGCTCACCAGGTGGCGGTGGCTGGCGTCGTAGACGCTGCCGTCGTCGCGGAAATAATGGAAGAAGCCGCCCGCCGGATCGATCGCGCGCGGATGGTAGAAGGCCATGGTGTCGGCGATGTGCGCGCGCAGGAAGGCGGGCGTGTCGAAATCGGGGACGGGCGTGGCGGGCAGGTTCATGAGGGTGGCTTGCTGCGGATGGGGATTGGGCGCGTTCGCCTAGCGCGAACCGGTTCTGCGCGAATCGGCCGGGAGCGGGCCGTCCTGCGCGGGATCGTCCTGGCGCGGCCCCGCCTCGATCAGCTCCCGCACCTGCTCGTGCGTCGGCAGCGCCGCGAAGGCGCCGAAGCGGGTGGTGGTGAGCGCGCCGGCCGCCGCCGCGTAGCGCAGCAGGTCCTCGCGCGTGGACGCGTCGGCGAAAGCGGCGGCCAGCGTGCCGGCGGCGATGCCTTGCGTGCCCAGCCGATGCAGCAGTCCGGCCACGAACGCATCACCGGCGGCCGTGGTGTCCACCGCGTCGACGGCGAACGTGCCGGCGGTGCCGGAAGCCTCGCGCGTCCACCAGCGGATGCGCGCCGGGCCGTCGGTGACGATCAGCACCTGCGTCGCGCCCTCGAACAGGCGCGCGAGCACGCGTTCCTCGCTGCCGTCCCGCGCCAGGAACGCGAACTCCTCGCGGCTGAGCTTGACCAGGTGCGCCGGCGCCAGCGCGTGCCACAGCGTCGGCGTCGGATCGACGTCGGCCGGCCACAGCGAAGGCCTGAGGTTCAGATCCATGCTGACCAGTGCGCCGGCGCGCGCGGCCAGCTCCATCCCATGCAGCGTGGTGCCGGCGATGGCCGGCGCGGTGAGGCTGTTGGAGCAGACGTGGAAGACGGCGGTGTCGGCGAAGGCCTCGGCATCGAAATCCTGCGGCTGGAACAGCAGGTCGGCGGCCGGCGGACGGTAGAAATTGAAGCTGCGCTCGCCGTCCAGGCCGAGCGAGACGAAGGCCAGCGCCGTGCGCGCGGCCTCGGTGCGCCGCACCTGCGCGGTGTCGACGCCGTAGCCCTGGAACTGCCCCAGCAGGAAGTCGCCGAACATGTCGGTGCTGAGCATGCCGATGAAGCGCGACTGCCCGCCGAGCCTGGCCACGCCCACGGCGACGTTGGCCGGCGCGCCGCCGGCGTATTCGGCGAACTGGCGCGGCTGGCCCGGCGCGGCGGCAGGGCGGGCGAGGAAATCGATCAGGGCTTCGCCGAAGCAGGCGACCCAGGTGCGCGCGGCGGTGCGTTGGGCGGACATCAGTGCATCGGTCCTGCGACGCGCGCCGTGCCCGCGGCCGCCGGCAGGTCGCCGGCCAGGCGCGAGCCGCGCAATCCGTACCAGGCGATGTAGGCGTAGCACAGCAGCGGCAGCACGAAGGCGTGCTGGATGCCAATGTGGTCGGCCAGCCAGCCCTGCAGCAGCGGGATCACCGCGCCGCCGACGATCGCCATGATCAGCAGGCTCGACGCTTTGCTGGTCATCGGCCCGAGCCGCTCGATGGCGACGGTGAAGATGGTCGGGAACATGATCGAGTTGAACAGGCCGATGGCGAGCACGCTCCACATCGCCACCGCGTTCGCGCTCGACATCGTGGTCACCAGCAGCAGGATGGCGACCCCGGCGAACAGCGCCAGCAGGCGGCGCGCATCGACCACCTGCAGCAGCGCGGCGCCGATGAAGCGCCCGACCATCGCGCCGCCCCAGTAGACGGCCAAGTACTTGCTGGCCGTGGCCTCGGTCAGGCCGCCGGTGTCCGGCCCGGAGATGTAGTTGATCAGGAAGCTGCCGATCGACACCTCGGCGCCCACGTACACGAAGATCGCCAGCACGCCCCAGCGCACGTGCGGGAAGCGCAGCACCTCGCCGAAGGTGTGGTGCGCGTCGTCGCCGTGGTCGGTGGCCTCGCGCAGCGAGGGGATGCGCATCAGCAGCACGAACACCGCCAGCACCAGCAGGCCGCCGGCCAGCGCCAGGTAGGGTACCTGCACCGATTGCGCCTGCTGCGCGCGGTAGGCGGCCTGCTCGGTCGCGCTCATCGCGGCGAGCTGGTCGGCGCCGAGCACGGCGGCGGCGAGGATCATCGGCCCGATCAAGGAGGGGAACAGCGTGGTGCCCAGCGAATTCAGCGCCTGCGCCAGGTTCAGGCGGCTGGGCGCGCCGGCCGGGTCGCCGATCAGGCTGATGTAGGGATTGGCCGCCACCTGCAGCAGGGTGATGCCGCTGGCCAGCACGAACAGCGCCGAGAGGAACAGCGGGTAGGACGGCAGCCGCGCCGCCGGATAGAACATCGCCGCGCCCACGGCCGCCACCACCAGCCCGATCACGATGCTCGACTTGTAGCCGACCCGTGCCACCACCGCGCCGGAGGGCAGCGACATCAGGAAGTACGCGCCGAAGAAGGTCATCTGGATCAGCATCGTCTGGAAATAATTCATCTGAAAGACCGCTTTCAGATGCGGGATCAGCACGTCGTTGAGGCTGGTCAGCCCGCCCCAGGTGAAGAAAATCAGGCTGACCACGGCGATGGCCGCGGCGTGGGACAGATCGCGTTGCTGCTGGCTCATGGACGAGCTCCGGGGCGGCCGCAGGCCGGCGTGGTCGGGCAGGGAATGGGGCGCGGCGCGGACACGAAAGCCCGGCCGGAGATCGCCTTGCGGCGGCCGGGCAGGGCGGGGATTGCGGGGCCGTTTTCCGTCGCGCGGTGGCGGAACATCTGTTTTAGATCGGTCTAAATTGGAGGGCATGGTGCCGGTAAACGCTTCCCAAGGCATTTTGCGGCGCAGCATGGTCCGGTTGGCCGGCGGTGGTAGGGTTTCATTTGGAACGATCCAAAGAATGTGACCGGATGAACAAGATCGGCTTCGGGGCGGTGGTGGCGATGGGCGCGTGGCTGGCGGCGGGGACGATGGCGATGGCGGCGGACGCGCCGGCGCACGGGGCGCAGGCCGTGGCCGCGGTCGACCCTTTCATCGGCACCGGCGGCGAGGGCCATACCTTTCCCGGCGCCGTGGTGCCCTTCGGCATGATCCAGCTCAGCCCCGACACCCAGATCAAGCCGCGCAAGGACGCCTACGGCTGGGCGGCCGGCTACCGCTACGACGACCGCACCATCGTCGGCTTCTCGCACACCCACTTCTCCGGCACCGGCCATTCCGACCTGGGCGACGTGCTGCTGATGCCCATCGCCGGCGACGTGCGGCTGGAGCGCGGCGAGCCCGACAAGCCTGGCAGCGGCTACACCTCGCGCTTCCGCCACGACGACGAGCGCGCCGAGCCCGGCTACTACGCCGTCACCCTGGACGATTACGGCGTGCGCGCCGAACTCACCGCCGGCGCCCGCGTCGGCGCGCACCGCTACCGCTTCCCGCAGGGCAAGCCGGCGCACGTGCTGATCGACCTGCGCACCTCGATGTACGACTATCCCGGCAAGATCTCCTGGTCGCGGCTGCGCCTGCGTCCCGACGGCACCGTGACCGGCTTTCGCGAGACGCGCGGGTGGGCGCCGGGCCGGCAGCTGTACTTCGCCCTGCGCTTCTCCCGGCCCCTGCGCGGCCATGCCTTCCACAACACCGAGCAGGACATCCCCTACAAGGGCTTCCCGCCGCCGGGCGAGAAGGACCCCGCCGAGCGCGCGCAGATCGAGGGCCGGCAATTGGTCGGCAGCTTCGATTTCGGCGACGACCTGCGCGAGCCGCTGCTGGTGAAGGTGTCGATCTCCCCGGTGAGCGAGGACGGCGCCATCGCCAATCTCGACGCCGAGATGCCGGGCTGGGATTTCGACGGCGTGCGCGCCGCCGCCAGGGCGCAGTGGGCGCAGGCGCTGTCGGCGGTGGAGATCGACGCGTCCGAGCCGATGCGCAAGAGCTTCTACACCGCGCTCTACCACAGCTTCATGGGCCCGAGCCTGTTCATGGACAGCGACGGCCGCTACCGCGGCCCCGACAACGGTGTGCACCAGGCCAAGGGCTACACGCACTATTCGACCTTCTCGCTCTGGGACACCTACCGCGCCCTGCACCCCCTGCTCACCCTCGTGCAGCCCGAGCAGCGCACCAACGACATCGTCAACTCGCTGCTCGCCTCGCGCCGCGAAAGCCCCTACGGCGTGCTGCCGGTGTGGGCGTTCCACGGCCTGGAGACCTGGTGCATGATCGGCTACCACGCCGTGCCGGTGATCGCCGACGCCTACATGAAGGGCATCCGCGGCTATGACGCCGACGAAGCACTGCAGGCGATGGTGGCCAGTGCCAATTACGGCCCCTACGACGGCATCCGCCAGTACCGCGAACTCGGCTACGTGCCGATCGACGAGGAGGGCGAGGCCGCTTCCAAGACGCTCGAATACGCCTTCGACGACTGGACCATCGCGCGCATGGCGGAAAGCATGGGCCGCGCCGACGTCGCCAAGGAGTTCGGCGCCCGCGCCGGTAACTGGCGCCACGCCTTCGACGCCAAGACCGGCTTCATGCGCGCGCGCAAGCGCGACGGCAGCTTCCGCGAGCCCTTCGACCCCAGCGCCAGCGGCTACGGCACCGACTACACCGAGGGCAACGCCTGGCAGTATTCCTGGTACGTGCCGCAGGACGTCGCCGGCCTCGCGAAGGCGCACGGCGGCGCCGACAAGCTGCTCGGCCGGCTCGACGCGGTCTTCGACGCCAAGGTCGACCCGAAGATCTTCGAGCACATGGAGGACATTACCGGCCTGATCGGCTGGTACGCCCACGGCAACGAGCCCAGCCATCACGTCGCCTACCTCTACGCCTACGCCGGCCAGCCCTGGCGCACCCAGGCGCGGCTGCAGCAGATCATGGACTCGCAGTACGCCCCGCGCCCCGACGGCCTGGCCGGCAACGACGACCTCGGCCAGATGTCGGCCTGGTACGTCTTCACCGCCCTCGGCTTCTACCCCGTCGCCCCCGGCAGCAACGAATACATCATCGGCCGCCCCTTCCTGCCGCGCGCCGTCCTGCACCTGCCCAACGGCAAGCGCTTCACCGTCGTCGCCAACGGCCTGGACGCCGACCACCCCTACATCGGCGCCGCCACCCTCAACGGCCAACCGCTCGACCGCGCCTTCCTCCGCCACGACGAGCTGACCGCCGGCGGCGAACTGCGCTTCACCATGCAGGCCGAGCCGAACCGCGAGTGGGGCACGCATCCCGAGCGGCAGCCGTACTCGATCTCCACCGCCCACTGAGGTCCTCTGAACCCCTCTCCCGCAACGCGGGAGAGGGGCAGGGGTGAGGGCCGGCTTTTCGCCCTTTTCCTCACTCAATTCTTCTCTTCTTGCCGTCTTCCTGCCGCGCCCATGCTCCCCCCGCGCCGCCTAGCCGTCCCGGACCGCGCTCCACTACACTTTCCGCACGCGGGCCTATAGCTCAATGGTTAGAGCAGAGGACTCATAATCCTTTGGTTCCAGGTTCGAGTCCTGGTGGGCCCACTAATCAGTCGGCTGCAGACCGTAGGGTGTGGGAGGCACCATAACCTGGCCGCTCATAGGAAGCATAAATTGGCCGTCTACTTACGGGTACCATGTGATCGTGAACGCTTCTGGGCGTTTTGACAGAGTGCTCGCTTATAGATTGACGATGCCGACTGGGTCAGCACCGGCCTAAACCCTGCCAAGCTCACGCCCCGTCTCGGTCAGCTTGCTGGTCTCGGCAACGGCGAAGCAAACCTCGAATAGGTGATCCAGTACTGCCTCCAGCTTGCTGAAGTCGTATGCGCTCTCGCGATGCCTCAGTGTCATGAAGCGGCGGGCATAAGATTCTTTGTACATCAAGGCCCCTTGATACCCATCAGCCTTCTCGATGTACGTCGACCAACGAACACGCGGCGTCTCAGAAGTGCCAAATGCCAGGTCGAGATAGCACTCGATGGAAGCAGCCTTGCCATTAATGTCTGCAAGCTCCGTACCGTTAGGACCGATGGTTCGAAACGAGTCCAAGGCCGGAAGTGATGGAAGCTTCGTCACACGCATGTTAGGAGGCAGATTTAACCCATTCGTGTCGGCGCATCGCATGGCACCTTCGAGGTCATTGTCGTAGAGGACAACGACTCGGTTCTCGATACCTATTGCGACGAGCCCTTGGCAGAACTTATGCAGGTTCCCAGTGCCAGTAAATGGATATCCCTCTTCCATATCGACGAACACGAAGAAATCAGCCGTTGCCGGACGAAGGAGTTCAAGTGCCCGACGCAGAATATGCACGTCTGACGATCCTTCCGTCACAATCAGGTAACGTCTGACGTTGCCAATGCTCGCGGATATGGTTTCAGCATCGACCCAGCCGTTCTCGACCACGTCGTTGTAGTGCCAGGTCACCGCTCGCGAGAGATTGTCTGGGTTCTCGGCTAGGAGCCGAAGCACGGCGTATGGACTTAGATTCTCCATCACCTGGCCTAGCTCATACCTTCGTGAATCAGCAGCATGCGCTCCCAAGCCAAGACGGTCGAAGACTTGCCGCGCGAAGAACTCTCCTAAATCGTAGTCCTCGTGATAGTCCATTGCCGCTGCGTCGATGTCCATACACTTGATGGCATCGGCGAGTTCATGAAATTTGATTGGCGGGTCGTCCTCTTCACCCAGCAACCTCATTAGGAACTCGAACTCATCCTGCACCGCGTTCAGCGTGTAGCCTAGGAGTTCCAGTCGAGGCAGCACATCCTTCAGCAACTTCGATGCGCCCTGTTGTATCTTGGTGAAGCGCTCTCCGTCGTTGTCTACATAAAAATCTTGGACGAGCGTGATGTCGCTAGGCTGGAACAGTTCACCATGCAAATTGATGTGATTGTTCTTCCCCCAGTCCACCTCGAACGGCCCTAGGGCAAGGCTGACAAGTGATCCCATGTGTACTCCATGACTCCCGCTTCTTCCTCAGCTAGAACCTAAGTATTGAACGAGCAGGCACGTCCAATCACGTACCAACAGAGTGCCGGCGCTGGCACACTGCGAGTGGTTGGAGTGTAACTAACCCTCGCCAACGCACGGCAATGCCCGTCCACTTCGAGTCGAACACGGTCATCAGCGACTGCCTTTGGCCATATCGCTACTCCGCTACGCCCCTGTGCGCTGCGCATGGTCCAACCAAAGCCGCGAAGGATCCATGAATCAATATGGGCATCGATAGGCAAGGCCTGTCGGCATGGCTTCGGACGAGCGCGGTCGGCCTACAGAGCAGGTGGACCCCCGGCCAAGTCGGAGTATGGTTAGCCTGACGATCACACTGCTTGGGTCGGAAACGACCAGGTCGCCCCCGTCGGCAGATATGCGGCGATCGCCCGCAAATCCGACACACCCATGGCCAGGGCAAGACTCGCCGGGTCGACTCTTTCACGACGGGCCAAGGCATGGCCAACCCACTTTCGTGCTCGACGGCTATGCAGAGCCCGCTGTAGCCCGCCCTCGATGCCGACCCGGCGCAACACGCGCCAGATATCCACCCGCGTCATCCGTCGTCCGCTCTTGCTTTGACAAAGCGGTCGGGACGGATCTGCGCTCTCCGTCAGGCGGTGCCAGCTGGCCCAGTGCGATGTGTGTAGCGGCAGCCATGCCTTCGATCGGGGGCGGCGGAAGCAGCGTCGGGCTAGGTCTACGTCGCCGGCGTTGAGCGCAGCGATCTCGGTGCTACCTAGGCCATGGAGGAGCGCGGCTTCAACGATCACCACATTGCGATCGGCGAAAAGGTGGCGCTCGGGAATTCTCGTCAGCTCGACGACCTGACGAGGCAGTGGCGGGGCGGATGTCATTGCCTAATGTATCCTTTACGCGCTAAAGTTACATTAGCGATTAGCTAAGGGGTTGGCAACGCCGGGCTCAGCGGTCTTAATTCATGCGATGACGGGCATGCAACCTATTCCACCCGAGTTGCGGTATGAGTGGTGCGTTCGAGCCTGGGATGTTCCAGCCAGCCGGAGCCGACGCGGCGGACCTGGGGGATGGCGCGCCATGGTGTACGCCGCCCGATCAGTGGGTTAGCATGTTTTGCTGACGAGGAACGCGAGATTATGGCGAGATCCGGGCTCTCCAGGCAGCACTTGGCCGTCGCGCTCGGAACGCCGATCGCGGATGTGGTCACGTTGCAGGAGGCGCACCCGGATCCAGAGCACCTGGATTTTCTCGGGTTGATGCAGGCACGTCAGCACGACCAGCCAGTCCCCGACGCGGTGGTGCTGCACGAAGGCCAGCCCTTGCTGTATGTCTGGGACTGCAGCAGTCGGCCGGTTGGCGATGATGCGGAACTGCGCCGCGCCCTAGGCAGGCTTGCCCTGCGATCGGACGCACCCTACGTGGCCATTCTGCGCCCAGGGACGGTGCAAGTGTTTGCCTTGGCTAGTGTGCAGGCACGCACCGAGCCGCTGATGCAGTTGGACGAGCTGGCACCGGGACTGATTGCGCGGCTGGCGGTGGGCGATGTGCCAAGCCGGAGCGATGGCTACACCACGCATCAGTTGATGCTCGAACTGCTCAAGGCGGTCACCGAGGAGTTGATCGGCACGCGCGGGGTTACGGCAGCCGAGGCCTTGGCGCTAGTGGGACGGGCCGTGTTTTTACGCTTCCTGTCCGATCGCGGACTGCTGCCGGCCCGCAAGCCTCTACCAGGCGTGGCGGATTTTCGGGATTGCCTCGCCACGCCTGCACACGCGGCAGCCAGCTGCCGCTGGCTCGATGACACCTTCAATGGTGACCTGCTGGAGCTGCCCGATCGGGGCAGCGAAGCCTACTTCCAGCGGCTTGCCGCAGCGCCGGGCGGCTCGGCCTTGCAGGACCTGAGCGCGATCATCCGCGGCGACAAACCGGTCGGTGATGGGGCGTACCAGACGCAGTTCAGCTGGGCGGACCTGCATTTCTCCTACATTCCGGTCGGACTGCTCAGTCAGGTGTACGAGGAATACGCACACCGGTTCGAAGAAGACGACGCTCGTGAGAAAAGCGTCTACTACACGCCGCGCCATTTGGCCGAATACATGGTGGACCACGCCATGGTGATGTTGGGACCGGCGGCGCATCTCGCACGCGTGCTCGACCCGGCATCGGGTGGGGGCGTGTTCTTGCTTGCGGCATTTCGTCGTCTGGTGCAGGCGCGTTGGCGGGCCACCGGCGTGCAGCCTGATACGGAGACGATCCGCGAGATTCTCAATACGCAGTTGGTCGGCATCGAAATCAATCCGGCTGCACGGCAACTCAGTGCGTTGGCGCTGTATTTGACTGCGTTGGAGCTGGATCCGAACGTAGGCCAGCTGAAACATCTGAAGTTCAAGGCACTACAGAGCAGCGTCCTGCTGAGTGCCGAGTATTGGCGCGATGCCACGTCCGGCCTGGATCTGGGTAGCTTAAGCTTGCCGGTGCCACCTACGTTGGCTGGGCAGTTCGACCTGGTCGTTGGTAATCCGCCTTGGACTGCGGTCAAAGACAAGCCGAAACAACAGGCGATCGATGCGATCAGCCGCAGCGCGATGGCCGATCGCGGCATTACGCCAGTCAGCAATCCGGACGGGGTGCCGGATCTACCGTTCGTATGGCAGGCGACCCGCTGCGCCAAGCCGGGCGCTGTCATGGCCTTTGCGCTGCACGGACGCTTGCTGACAAAAACGACTGAGCAAGGCGTGCAAGCGCGGCAGGCCTTGTTCAATGGCCTAGATGTGACCTACGTGCTCAATGGCTTGGAGCTGCGTAACACGCGTGTCTGGCCGAACATGACGGCTCATTTTTGCCTGCTGTTTGCACGTAATCGGACTTCGGACCAGAACAGTCGGTTCTACGCGGTCACCCCGGTGGAAGATCAGGGACTCAATCGCGAGGGGCGCGTTCGGATCGACAGCAAAGACGCTTGGGCCTCTGATCCGACCATGGTGGGTAGCATCCCGCACCTATTCAAGACGCTAGCTAAAGGCAACGCGCTGGATATCGAATTGCTTGAGCGGGTCGTTCATCAACCCATCTCTCCGCGGCAGACAAAATTTGCAGTGCACGCCATGCGTCCACCGCTTGCGGCCTACTTGGCACAGTGGAAACTGGCACATGGTCATGGCTACCAAACCAGCAGCGAAAAAGAGGACGCGTCGGAGATGGTGGGCCTGCCGGAAATGCCGGCACCGCCCGACGCGCAATGGCCCGTGGTGCCGGTGAAAGATTTACCGCTCTTCGAGCGGCTGCGCCTTCATCGAACCCGCCTGAAGGAGGCCATTTACGAGCCGCCGCTGGTGCTGCTTCGCGAAGCCCCCAGCACGCGGCCACATCGGCCACTGGCGATGCTGGCGTTCGAGAAGGTGGTGTACCGCGAGTCCTACAACGGTTACAGCTGCGCCGGCGCGCCGGATCCTGAATTGCTCGCTGTGTACCTGTGGGCAGTGTTCAACAGCTCGTTGTTTCTTTACTACATCCTCATGACGAGCAGTAAGCTGGGGTGCGAGCGCAGCACATTGCAGAAAGAAGAGGCGGACCGCTTCCCGATTGTTCCCCTGGAGCAACTGACCAGCGAGCAGCGCAAACGATTGCGCGCGTGGCTTAAGGCATTGAAGTCCAAGAACCCGCCTGAGATCGCCGTCAACGCGCTGGTTGAGGACATCTATCAACTCCGGCCCGCCGATCATCAACTGATTCGGGATCGCCTAGCGGTTGCGATGCCGTTTTCTGCCGTGCGTCATCGGGCGGTCGCTCCGCCCAAAGACGACGAAGTTTGTGCCTTCTGCGACACCCTGCAAAGCATGCTGCTGCCCTTCGACATGAGCGATACCCCTTTGCAGGTACGTCTGTATTCGCAAAGCCCCCTGTCGCCATGGCGGTTTTTGAGGCTTGGCGCTGAGGGGGGCACGCAGGGGCCCTCGATGCATCAGTTACTGACTAGTGTGAGTGTCGCCGATTCGCTGGACTCGTCTCTGGTCGAGTGCATCGACGGCGATGCGATGTTCATCGGCATCCTCAACCAGCGCCGGTATTGGACACAGACCGCCGCCCGCACGCTGGCGCTGGATCTGATCAAGCGTAGCCATGGCATCCTATCGCGCGGTGGTCCAGATGAGCCGATGCGTGATGGCGCCGCCGATGGGCATGGATCCGACGTGCGAGGTCGTGCGTGACTGCATTGCATGGAAGCCCTGTCAAGCTGGTATCCCGTCACAACGGCTTCCCGCACCCCGTTCCTGCAGGGGTCATGCGAGTAATTGGACAAGCCGTGGTCCATGCTTGGTCAGTCATCGAAAGCGATCCGGCCATGCATTTAGCCAAGCCGACACCAGGCAACCCAGCCGAAGACATCTATACCGACGCGCTATGTGAACTGCTGTTGCAGATGCTCAAGAGTCCCACGGCCGTCGTACCGGGTTTTTCGAGCGCGCATTTCGAGCACGTCAGTCGTGCAGAGAATCTCTCTAATTACAACGCTCAATTCATCAACAAGCAGCCGGATCTGATAATTCAGCTGGCCGATGGGCCCTTGCAGCAAACGCGGCGCTACGTCGGCATCTATGTCGAAACCAAAATCGTCTCGATGAAGACGCCGATCAGCCGCTATACCGATGAAGGGTTGAAGCGTTTCATCGTCGGCGACTACGCCTGGGCCATGCAAGGCGCCATGATGATCGCCTATCAGGCGCAACGACCGCGTCCACGCCAGACGCTGGAAGTAAAGTTGGCCGCCGATGCCACGCTAGCCACCATCCCACAGCAAGGGCACTGCTTCGCTTCTCCCGCCGCCGCTGCGCCTTTATGCGGCAACAGCATGCATCAGCGCACCTGGCACTATCACAGCGGAGACAATCCCGGCCCGATACGCGTCTGGCACATGTGGTCGCTGCATATTCCCGGCTTAAGCTCGGGTGCACCATAGCACCGCGGCAACGGCGGAAAGCTAAAGAACGAAGGAAAACACGGGTCAGAGTGGAAAACACGGGTCAGAGTCGACTTATTCTGTTTTATTCTGGCCAAAAGCGGGTTCTCTGGCGTCACGATTAATGACAGTGAAAATGCGCTGAGCATCACGGCTGAAGCCCGATGGTGCATTCATTCCGAAGCGAATCTATGACCCGGAATCTGCGTATGAGCAGGATCCGAACCATTGTCGATTGATGTTTGCCATGGCCATCGTGGCTGCTGCGCTCGGTACCGCCGTGCGGTCGCCGGCCGTTCTCGTCGAGGCTTCGATGCGAGGGTAAAATGCGAGTCGGGGTGGCCCTTCCTATGAATAAAACATTGATGGTTTCATTGTCTGCCCTTCTCGTCGGATGCGTTACCGAGCGGGAGCTTGCGACATTCCCAGTCTCACATCTTGGTCCCGAAGCCCAGACCGAAGCGGCATGCAAAGCCGTTGGCGGAAGCTGGGAGGGATCGGAAGAAATCATCGTGAGTCAGCGCTGCAGCGTGCCGACTCCGGATGCAGGAAAGGCGTGCCGGGATCACAGTGATTGTGCCGGGTTGTGTGTCGCGCCCTCCGGCACCAGGGCGGGCTCGCGCACGCAAGGCGCCTGCTATCGAAGCTATAATTTCACGGGCACATGCCTAACCCGCGTGTCGCATGGTCGAGCCGAGCCGACACTGTGCGTCGATTGAGGTCTTCGATTCATTCGAACAGAAGCCGCTTCATGGTTCAGTTCGTGCAGATATGGGAATGATCGGAGCCATTTGCCGGCTGGCACTGGCCACGATCGTGTTGGCCGCGCTCGGGGCCGCCGCGCAGCCATTGACGGTCACTGCCGAGGGCTTCGATGCAAGGATCGGTGCGCAGCCGGGGCCGGTGATTGTGGATGGCCGGTTGCAATGGCTGTACGAGTTGCATCTGAGCAACTTCGTCGGCCGCACACTGACTGTGCGTGAGGTGCGCGTCTATGTCGACCAGAAGCGCCAGCCGGCATGGACGCTGCGAGGAGACGAACTACAGCGTCGCTTGGTCACGATCGGTGCGGACGAAACGGTTGCATTGGCGGGCATCGCGCCCGGTCGCCGCGCGGTGATCTATCTGGATTTCCTGTCCGGCGATGCTGCCGCTCTGTCGAGGACGTTGCGTCACGAGGTCGACTATCTCGATGGCGATGAGACTCGTACCTTGTCACTGCCGCCGGTGCCGGTCGCGGTTCCGGCGACCTTGCGGCTTGGTCCGCCGCTGCGAGGCGGGCCGTGGGTGGCGGTGCATAGTCCGGACTGGCCGCGCGGGCACCGCCGGGTCGTCATCGCCACGGGCGGGCGGGCGCGCATCCCGGGACGCTTCGCGATCGACTGGGTGAAGACCGATGCGCAGGGGAAGACCAGTCGCGGCGATGCGGATCGCGTCGCGGACACGCTTGGCTATGGCGACGAGGTGTTGGCGGTGGATGAGGCCGTCGTCGCGCTGGTGCGCGACGACATGCCGGAGCCGGAGCTTGTTTCGGCGCGGCGCAAGCATGCCTTGACCGATGCTGCCGGCAATTTCGTCTCGCTGCGCTTGTCCGACGGGCGTTATGCCGTCTATGAGCACCTGAAGCCGGGCAGCATCCGCGTGCGGGCCGGCGACCATGTGCGACGCGGCCAGGTGATCGCCGCCTTGGGATTCACCGGCGATTCGACCGGGCCGCACCTGCACTTCCACGTCGCCGATGCCGCCGAGCCGGCGGCTGGGGAAGGGCTGCCGTTCGCGTTGTCGGGCTGGCGCGAGCTGGGGCGTTACGGGGACATCGGTGCGCTGGGGCGTACGCCCTGGCCGGCGCAGCGGGCAACGCGTCTCCGGCGCAATGAATGGCCGGGATGGAACGTCGTCGTCGAGTTCGACGAATAGCGGCCACTGTTCGAGGGGGCGCCAGAGGGTGTGCGTGTCTGGCCTTTCTTTCCCCGAGCGACAATGCAAGGCGTCGACGTTTCCCAAATGCGGGCCATGTCGGCTTTCCCGCCGCCTGCTTTCAGTTGAAAGCAGGCGGCGGGAGCCAGGTTGATTGCCTCACGCCTTACGCCCCGTAGTTCGTCCCTCCCGTGAGGGACGATGCATGGTGCACCTGGCGGCGAACGAAACTCCATGACGCCCGACGCGTCAATGTTGATGAGCGTGCCCGGCATGCGCGGGTTCCGCCTGTTCGCCTGGCGGCGGACTGCGTTCCGTGCCGCCTCCGTCGTTGGCGGCTTTGTCGGCAGCCGCTGCGGGAAGGGCTGCAGCGCTCCCGGGATGGGGCCCGGCATGCGAAGCGTGGTGATCTGCCTCGCCATGCGTCGCCATCTTCTTGGCCGCGTCCATGCCGGCGTCATGATGGTGTCCGTCCGTGCCGCCGCTATGCGGAGGATCGGATGTTTCGCCGCCGCCATGCGAATGTCCGCCGCTGCCGGCCACCAGCGCGTCGTACTCCACCTTGTCGAGCTTGGGCAGCACCCGCAGGAACGCGACCATGTTCCAGATGTAGGGATCGTCCATGCTCCTGCCCCAGGCGGGCATGCCGCTGGCCTTGATGCCGTGCTTGATGGTCCAGAAGGCCTCGGCGGCCGCGACGTCTTCCTGGGTGAGGTCGGGCGGCTGCGGATACAGGCCCTTGCGCAGCTCGGTGTCGGGCATGCCGGGAGCCAGATGGCAGCCGACGCACATCGCGGCGTAATTGCCGGCGCCTTGCCGGATGTTGGCCGGGTCGTCCAGGCCGGGCGGGACCTGCAGCTGGCGCGCGCGCGAGGCGATGGAGCGCTCGCGCGCGATGTCCAGGAGCGCGTAGACCGGACGGGTGTGCGGTACGTCGGCCCCGACGTTGTAGGCGCCGGAATACAAGGCCACGGCGCCGCCGGCGGCCAACAGGCCGAGCACGACGCCTGCCGCGAGAAACGTCTTGGCAATGCTTGTCATGTCGGTCTCCTAGAACCAGGTCCGCAGGCCGACGACGATGCGCGTGTCATCGCCGGGTTCGCCGTCGCCGCGGCGCAGGTCGGCCGTCTTCCCGAACGCGCGCTCGTGCACTACGCCGACGTAAGGGGCGAACTTGCGCGTGAACTCGTAGCGCAGGCGCAGGCCCGCCTCGACGGTGCCCAGGCCGGCGCCGATGCCGCGCGCGGGGTCGTCCTTGCCGAACAGGGTCGCCTCGACGAGGGGCTGCAGAATCAGGCGGTTGGTCAGCAGCAGTTCGTACTCGGCCTCCAGGCGGGCGGCGGTCTGGCCGCGCTCGCCGAGGTAGGCGGTGGCGGAGACTTCGAACTTCTGCGGGGCCAGGCCCTGCACGCCGAACGCGGCGAAGGTCTGCGCATCGCCCGGCTTGAAGTCGTGGCGCACGCCGGCGACGAGGTCCCACCAGGGGGCCACGCTGCGGCCGTAGAGGACTTCCAGGTCGGCCGATTCGGTGTGGCCGTCGCTGCGTTCGCCTTCGCTGCGCAGCCAGAGGCGGTCGAGGTCGGTGCCGATCCAGCCTTGCGCTTCCCAGCCGAGGCCGCGCCCGGGATCGGCGTCCCAGGTTTCCAGGCGGTTGAACAGGACGTAGCTGTGCAGGCCGTTGTCGTGCATCGCGTGCATGTGCGCGGGCGCGACGGCGGCGGCGCGGTCGGCGTCGCTGAGCGGGGGGATCGGCGTGCGCGGAGTTTGCGGGGATGCCATGTGCCCCATCGCGGCGTGATCGACGGGCGTGGAGGTCGTCGCCGATGGCGCGTGACCCATCGCGGCGTGATCCATGCCCGGATCGGCTCCGGATGCCGGCGTCGCGGGATGGCCGGCATGCGAATCCGGTTGCGAAGGCGTCGGCTTGGCGCGTTCCTTTGACTGGGCCGCAGGATGCATCGCCGCGTGATCGTGCGACTGCGCGGCCAGCGGACCGGCGGCGAGCGCCAGCGCGGCGGCGAGCAGGGCGGGGCTCGGGGAGAAGGCGGTCGTCTTCATTCGTCCACCCTCACCACGCGCATCATGCCCGCTTCCATGTGGTACAGCAGGTGGCAGTGATAGGCCCAGCTGCCGAGCGCGTCGGCGCGCACGCGGTAGCTGCGCTTGCTGCCGGGCGGCATGTCGATGGTGTGCTTGCGCACGAGGAAGTCGCCGGCGTCGTCCTCGAGGTCGCTCCACAGGCCGTGCAGGTGGATCGGGTGCGTCATCATGGTGTCGTTGACCAGCACGATGCGCAGGCGCTCGCCGTAGTTCATCTGCAGCGGCGCGGCATCGGAGAACTTCTGGCCGTTGAAGCTCCAGGCGAACTTTTCCATGTGGCCGGTCAGGTGCAGTTCGATATCGCGGCCGGGATCGCGGCCGTCGGGGTCGTCGAAGGTGCTCTTGAGCATCGAATAGCTCAACGCCTTGCGGCCGTTGCCGCGCAGGCCGTTGCCCGGGTCGTCCAGGCGCGAGGTGGGCGTCATCGCCTGGCCGTCGATCAGCGGGTTGCCGCGTTCGCCGGGCGGGTGGGACTGCATGCCGGCGTCGCGTTGCATGCCGGGCATGGCGTGGCCGGCATGCGGGTCGGCGGACGCCGCCGCCGGCGGCGCCGAGGCGCCATGCTGCATGCCCGCCATGCCCATGTTCGCGCCGCAGCCGCCTTCCATGCCCTTGCCGCCGGCCGCGCCGCCCATGCCGTGGCCCGTGCCGTGATCCATGGCCATGTCGGTCATGGTCAGCAGCGGGCGCGGGTCGAGCGCCGGCACCGGCGCGCGCAGGCCTTCGCGCACGGCGAGGGTGCCGCTGACGTAGCCGGTGCGCGCGGAATCCTGCGCGAAGACGGTGAAGGCGTCCTGGCCGGACGGTTCGACGATGACGTCGAAGGTTTCGGCCACGGCGATGCGGAACTCGTCCACGGTGACCGGGTGCACGTGCTGGCCGTCGGCGGCGACCACGGTCATCTTCAGGCCGGGGATGCGCACGTCGAAGTAGGTCATCGCCGAGCCGTTGATGAAGCGCAGGCGCAGCTTCTCGCCGGAGCGGAACAGGCCGGTCCAGTTGCCGAGCGCGGTGGTGCCGTTCATCAGGTAGGTGTAGGTGTGGGCGTTGACGTCCGACAGGTCGGTCGGGGTCATGCGCATCCGGCCCCACATGCGGCGGTCGGCGAGGGTGGCCTTCAGGCCGTCCTGGCGCGCGTCGCGGACAAAATCGCCGACGGTGCGCTTGTAGGTGTTGTCGTGGCCCGGCATTTTCTTCAGGCGCGAGAACAGCGCGGCGGGGTCGAGGTCGGTCCAGTCGCTGAGCATCACCACGTAGTCGCGGTCGTAGGCGAAGGGCTCGGGTTCGGCCGCGTCGATCACCAGCGGTCCGTACAGGCCGGCCTGCTCCTGGAAGGCGGAGTGGCTGTGGTACCAGTAGGTGCCGCTTTGCCGCACCTGGAAGCGGTAATGGAAGCTTTCGCCGCGACCGATGCCGTCGAAGCTCAGGCCGGGCACGCCGTCCATGTTTGCCGGCAGCAGGATGCCGTGCCAGTGGATCGAGGTCTCGTGGCCGTGGATCGAACCGGCTGGCAGCGCGTTGCGCACGCGCAGGTGGACCGTGGTGCCCTCGCGCCAGCGCAGCAGCGGCGCCGGGATCGAGCCGTTGACGGTGATGGCCGGGCGCGTGCGTCCGGTGAAATTGACCGGCGTTTCGCCGATGGCGAGGTCGAACTCGGTGCCCGAGAGCGTGCCGGGCTGGCCCGGGCCGGCGAGCGCCCAGCTGGGTTTGGGCCACAGGCCGAGGCCGGCGACCGTGCCGCCGGCCGCCAGGCCCTGCACGAAGCGTCGCCGCGAGAGAAGGCGCGCAGCGTCGGCGCCGCCGAAGGAATCGGATGACATGAGGGAACTCCACGAATGTCCAGGGAAGTGTCCGCGCGAGGCGGACGTTCGTGCCGTGACGAGTCCCGCGCTGCGGGACATCGGACACGGCCGGCCGGCGCGTGGCGCCGGGGATTCCCTAGCCGATGGGAGGTCGGATCAGATGCGGCAGCGCCGGGGCGGGACGCCCGGGGGCCATGAAGGCGACGCCGAGGGCGTGCGGCATCACCGGCGGCGGCGAGAGCGCCGCGACCAGGGCCGAGGCGCAGGCATGCACGCAAGCGCAATCGCAGCCTTGCTTGCAGCAGTCCGGGGCGCGCGGGTCGTCGTGCTGCACGGGCGCCGTGGGCGCGGCGTGTTCGGCGGCGGCCATGGCGCCGGAGGACATGCCCTTGTGGTGTTCGGCGCAGGGCGCCGCAGGCGCTTGCGCACCGTCCATGCCGGCATGGTGCATCGGCTGCGCGGGCATCGGCGCGTGCAGGTGCATCGATGCGGCCGCCGAGCCGATGCCGTTCAGCACCAGGGTCAGGATCAGCACGATTCGCAGCAGGCGCGCCGGCAGGGACATGCGTCTAGGGTAGCGCAGCCGCGGTGAACGCGGGGAGCCCGGGCTTCAAGCGGCTTCGGCCTGCCGCCATTCGCGCGGCGAGACGCCGCTGTGCGCCTTGAACGCGCGCGACAGCGCCGCCTCGCTGCCGTAGCCCACCTCGTCGGCGATGCGCTTGAGCGGCAGCCCCTGGCGCAGGGCCTGCTGCGCCAGGCCGATGCGCCAGCGCTGCAGGTAGGCGCCGGGCGTGCAGCCGACGGTGTCGCGGAAGGCGCCGGCGAAGACGCTGCGCGACATGCCGGCGCGCGCGGCCAGCGCCGGCAGCGACCAGTCCTCGGCCGGCCGCTCGTGCATCGCCACCAGCGCATGGCGCAGGCGCGGATGCGACAGGCCGGCGAGCATGCCGACCTGGGCCTGCCCGCTTTCCATCAGTTGGCGCAGGATCTGGATCAGCACCACCTCGAACAGGCGGTCGAGCAGGGCCTGGCGGCCGCAGCGCTGCAGGAAGGCCTCCTCGAACAGCAGCGCCAGCACGTCCCGCGCACCGGCCACGGCGTCCAGGGGCAGGCAGACGACATCGGGCAGGGCCGCGGCGATCGGATGCGCGGTGCCGCCGTCGAAGCGCAGGTGCGCGCAGGCGAAGTCGGCGCCGCGCTCGGCGTCGGTGACGAAGCGGTGCGGCAGCGGGCGGGGGTAGAGCAGCAGGCTGGGCGCGGCGACATGCAGCGCACTACCGGCGCCGCCATGGCTGACCTCGACCGGACCGCTGCGGATCAGGTGCAGCTGGCCGGTGCCGTCCTCGGGCACCAGGTCGTTGATCCCGCACAGGGCGCCGGCATGGAACATCTGTGCGCGGACGGAGAAGCGTTCGAGCAGGGCCTGGAGCCGGTCGGGCATGGCGGTACTCTCGATCAAGTTTTCAGGATTCTATGTCACTTTTCGTTTCGGCAATCGGCGCAAAGTAGCGTTCACCGGCGAATAGCCCGGCCACCCCGTCCTCCATCAGGAAAACCGCCATGTCCCTCGACAAGATCCTCTACACCGCCCAGGCCAGCGTCAGCGGCGGCCGCGACGGCCGCGCCGTCAGTTCCGACAACGCCCTGGACGTCCAGCTGTCCACGCCGAAGGAACTGGGCGGCGCCGGCGGCCCCGGCACCAATCCGGAGCAGCTGTTCGCCGCCGGCTACTCGGCCTGCTTCCTGAGTGCGCTGAAGCTGGTCGCCCGCCAGGCCAAGGTGGCGCTGCCGGAGAGCACCGGCATCACCGGCCGCGTGGGCATCGGCCCGATCGCGCACGGCTTCGGCCTGCAGGCCGAGCTGCGCATCTCCGCGCCGGGCCTGCCGCGCGAGCAGGTGCAGGCGCTGGTCGAGCAGGCGCACCAGGTCTGCCCGTATTCGAATGCGACGCGCGGCAACATCGAGGTGACGCTGGTGGTCGCCGACTGACGTCGTGCGGCGACTTCCTACACAGGATGCACGGATGTCGTGCCGGCGGTCGATTCGTGTAGGAAAAACCCGACACGCGGGAGCGGCGATCACCGATTGGCATCGGCCCGCGCATGCGGCACGCTATCCCTGCCAGCAACGAAGTGCGATACCCCATTCCCCTGGTCAACTCGCATTTTCGGGCGCCGTATGGACGCGGCGCTGCTGGCGCTATCCGACACAAGCCGGCAGGGACGCCGGCCGCCGGCGGATCTGGCGGCCGCCCTCTCTCTGCGGCCGCCCTCTCTCTGCGGCCGCCTCCGCCGCTTCCGCCTCTTTCTCGACGAGGCGCCCTTCCCGGGCATCGCGTGCCATGCGCAGCGGCGCGTCTGCGCCGGATCGCGCGGCCTATGGCCGGCACAACGCGTCGCCTTTCCGCTAGCCTAGCCGCGACACGACAGTGGCGGCCGGCGACGTGCGCATCATCGACAACACCTACGGTTCGAACGAGCACGGCCTGATCTGGGGCTTCCGCTTCGCGCCCGGACAGCCGGCGCAGCCGATCAGCACCGACGCCGTGCCGACCTTCCTGGCCGCGCAGGCGCAGGGCGAGGGCGAGGATTTCCTCTGGCTGCATTTCTCGCTCTCCAACCAGGCGTCCGAGCGCTACATGCAGCGCGCGCTGTCGCTGCCGGATGCCTTCTTCGAATCGCTGCGCAGCGAGGTCGGCTCCACGCGCCTGGAGCTGGACGCCGGCGCGCTGGTGGCGGTGATCCACGACGTGCTGTTCGATTCCACCTTCGATGCCTCGCAGGTGGGCACCACCAGCCTGTGCATCGGTCCGCGCCTGCTGGTGAGCGCGCGGCTGCGGCCGCTGCGCTCGGTGGACCAGCTGCGCGCGTCGGTGCGTGCCGGGCATGCCTTCCGCTCGCCGGTGGAACTGCTGGCGCACCTGCTGCGCGACCAGGCCGACGTGCTCGGCGACATCGTGCGCAAGTCCACGCGCCGGGTCGACGGCATCGAGGACAAGCTGCTGGCCAACCGCATCTCCACCGACCGCAAGGAGCTGAGCGCGCTGCGCCGCTCGCTGGTGCGGCTGCAGCGGCTGATGGCGCCCGAGCCGACGGCGCTGTTCCGCCTGCTCAACCGCCCGCCGGAATGGATCAGCCGCGAGGACATCCAGGACCTGCAGCAGGCCGCCGAGGAGTTCTCCACGGCGATCGGCGACTCGGCGGCCCTGGTCGAGCGCGTGAAGCTGATCCAGGAAGAGCTGGCCGCGCTGGTCAACGAGCAGACCGGGCGCACCCTGTTCGTGCTGACCATGGTCACGGTGATGGCGCTGCCGATCAACCTGGTGGCCGGCCTGTTCGGCATGAACGTGGGCGGCATCCCGTTGTCCGACTACGGTCACGGTTTCCTGTTGATCGTGGTCGGCCTGATCGTACTGACGCTGTTGCTGGCGTACCTGGCCTTCGGCAGGCGCAAGGACTAGCGCAAGCGGGTAGAGTAGATCGCCCGGCGGAGCCTTCCGCGGATGGTCCTGGCATGTCCGAGTTCACCGTCCAGCTGTTGCTGAAAACGCCGATCGTCGCGGTGCGCGACGTGTATTGCCGCGGCGAGTGCAAGCACAAGAGCGCGGAGGAGTGCGCCAGCGCCAGCCACCTGGTGTTTCCCTACCGCGGCGTCTACGTGCGCCACGTCGGCAGCCGGGAAGCGGTGGCCGAAGCCAGCCAGGTGCTGTTCTTCAACACCGGCGAGGGCTATCAAGTGAGCCATCCGGTGACCGGCGGCGATGCCAGCCTGTCGCTGTCGGTGGACGAGGCGATCCTGCGCGAACTGGCGCCGGCCGACCTGGTGCGCGAAGGCGGCGATCTCGCCTTTCGCCACCAGCGCCTGCGCATCGACCCGCGCACGCAGGCGCTGGTGGCGATGCTGCGCCACAGCCTGCGCCGGAACGTGGCCGAGCACCTGGAAGCCGAAAGCCTGGCGCTGACCCTGGCGCAGCGCGCGCTGGGGCCGCGCACCACGCACGTGGCCGGCGCCAGCGTCGGCCGCCAGCGCCTGGTCGACCGCGCCAAGCTGGTGCTGGCCTCCGACCTGTCGCGGCGCTGGACGCTGGCCGAGATCGCGGCCGAGGTCGGCGTCTCGCCGGTCTACCTCACCCAGGTGTTCCAGCAGGTGGAAGGCCTGCCGCTGTACCGCTACCAGCTGCGCCTGCGGCTGGCGCGCGCGCTGGACCTGCTCGGGCAGTACGAGGACCTGAGCACGCTCGGCCAGGACCTGGGCTTCTCCAGCCACAGCCATTTCAGCGCCGCCTTCCAGCAGACCTACGGCCGTTCGCCTTCGGAATTCCGCCAGGCGGCGCTGCACCGCTGAGGCCGCGCCCGGCCGGGGCGGGAACTCGCTAAAGATTCTGACAGCGGCACCCGGGCCCCCGGTGGCCTACTGATCGCACCCGGACGTCGGGTGCTTTCGGAGAGTGTCATGGCGGAGAAAACCTGTGCGGCGTGCGACTACCCGCTCGATGAGAATGCCTTCCAGGTCAAGATCGGCGGCAAGACCGTGGAAGTGTGCTGCGACGAATGCGCGCAGAAACTCAAGGAGGCCTATGCCTCGGCCGCGTCGGCGGGGAAGGCCTGACATGGACGGCAATCTTTCCTCCCCCGCGCGCTACAGCGTGCAGACCGCCTCCGGCCGCGTCGGCTATGCCGAGCGCGGCAACGGGCCGGTGGCGCTGTTCGTGCACGGCGTGCTGCTCAACGGCCACCTGTGGCGGCACCAGCTCGCGCACCTGTCCGACCTGCGGCGCTGCATCGCCGTGGACCTGCTGGCCCACGGCGAGACCGAGATCGCGCCGGACCAGGACGTCTCGGTGACGGCGAACGCGCGGATGCTGCGCGAGTTTCTCGATGCGCTGGATATCGATCGCGTCGACCTGGTGGGCAACGACAGCGGCGGCGGCATCGCGCAGATCTTCGCCGCCGAACATCCCGAGCGCGTGCGCAGCCTGACCCTGACCGACTGCGACACGCACGACAACTGGCCGCCGGAAGCGTTCAAGCCGTTCCTGGCGATGGCGGCGGCCGGCGGCCTGCGCGGTGCGCTGGAAGGGATGCTGGCGGACAAGTCGGTCTACCGCTCGCCGCAGGCGCTGGGGCCGGCGTATGAGGACCCGCAGTCGCTCGGCGACGCCGACATCGAGGCGTATCTGCGTCCGCTGCTGCGCAGCGAACAGCGCACTCGCGATCTGCAGCGCTTCCTCGCCGCCTTCGATCCGCGCCATACGCTTGCCGTCGAGGCGAAGCTGCGGGCGTTGCAGGCGCCGACGCTGATCGCCTGGGGTACGGACGACGTCTATTTCGACCTCGCCTGGTCGCGCTGGCTGGCCGAGACGATTCCCGGCACGCGCGAACGCGTCGAGTTCGAGGGGGCGCGCATCTTCTTTCCCGAAGAGCGCTGGGAGGCCTTCAACCGGACGCTGCGCGCGCACTGGCTGGCGAGCGCCTAGCGCGGCAATGCCCGCACCGGTGCGGCGGATGCCCGTCGCACCGTTTTTCGTCACTTTTCATTCCAATTTCCATGGAATTGCCATGAACCGCAGACATTTCCTCCAGATCGCGGGCGGCGCCTTAACCGCGGGCGCGATCAGCGGCTGCCTTAGTCGCGGCCTGGGTATCGTCTCGCCCGTGACCGGTGGCGATCGCCTGGACGCCCCCGCTTTCCGCGCCGCGCGTCGCTTCGCCAAGACGCCCTTCGGCAGGATCGCCTACGTCGAGCGCGGCGCCGGGCCGGCGGCGCTGTTCCTGCACGGCTTCCCGCTCAACAGCTTCCAGTGGCGCGGCGCGCTCGAGCGGCTGTCGCCGTATCGCCGCTGCATCGCGCCGGACTTCCTCGGCCTGGGCCACACCGAGGTGGCCCGCGGCCAGGACGTCGGCCCCGAGGCACAGGTCGCGATGCTGGTGTCCCTGCTCGATGCGCTGGGCATCGACAGCGTCGACCTGGTCGCCAACGACAGCGGCGGCACGGTGGCGCAGCTGCTGCTGGTCCGGCATCCGCGGCGCGTGCGCACGCTGCTGCTGACCAATTGCGACGTGGAGACCGACAGCCCACCCCCGGCGCTGCTGCCGGTGATCGAATTGGCCAGGCAGGGCAAGTTCGCCGACCAGTGGCTGGCGCCGTGGCGCGCGGACAAGGCGCTGGCACGCTCGGCACAGGGGATCGGCGGCATGTGCTACGCCGATCCGGCGCAGCCGAGCGACGAGGCGATCGAGATGTACTTCGCTCCGCTGCTGGCCAGCACGCGCAGCAAGGCGCTGCTGCATGCCTACGCGATCGGCCTGGAACCCAACCTGCTGGCCGGCATCGCGCCGCAGCTGCGGCGCAGCACCGCGCCGGCGCGCGTGGTGTGGGGCATGGGCGATACCATCTTTTCGCCGCACAGTCCCGATTATCTCGACCGCGCGCTCGGCAACTCGCGCGGCGTCAGGCGGCTGGAGCGCAGCAAGCTGTTCTGGCCGGAGGAGCGTCCCGACGTGATCGCCGAGGAGGCGCGCCTGCTGTGGAACGCCTGGGTGCCCGAGGCGGCCGCGTTTCGCTAGCCGCCCCGGCGCGGCCTAGGCCTGCATGCGCTTGAAGTCGCAGGTCCAGTTGATTTCCCACTCCTTGCCGTCCAGGGAAAAGGCCTGTTCCCAGTAGGCGTTGTCGGCATCGATGCTTTTCCAGCGGAAGCGCACCTTCACCGGACGGCCCTCGTCGCTGTCGTCGCCGTAGAACTCGCCATGCCGGCCGTCGAAGCCGCCCAACACCGGCGGGAACAGTTCGCCGGTGATGCTGTTGATCCAGTACAGCGCCCATTGCCGCTTGGCGGGATTGAAGATGCGCACCGTCATCCCCGACCAGCCCTTGGTGGCGAAGCGCACCTCGTCGATGTTGACGCCGCCGCCCATGCGGCTTTCGCAGCGCAGATCGCCCGGGAAGACGTCCCAGTCGTCGCTGCCGGCCCAGCGCCGCTTCAGCCGCCGGTTGGTGCCGTGCCAGTGGCCGACGAAGAAGTCGAAATCGTGCATGCCGCCGGCCGGCGTCGCGGGATTGGCCGGCAGCTGCGCGACGCGGGGCTTGCCGGCCGCGCCGGTGGCCCCGGCCAGAGGCAGCAGGCCGGCGGCGCCGGCGCCGGCCAGGGCATCGATCAGCAGCTTGCGGCGCGCGGTCGAATGCGCGGTCGAAACGGAACGTGTCATCGGAAGGTCTCGGTTGGAAGGTGTGTCGAAGGACGGTGCCGGTCCGTCGTCGTGTCCTGCAGCGTTATCGTGTCCTCTCGAGTCATCGCGTCTTCTCGAAGCGCATGACCCAGTTCGTTTCCCAGGTCTTGCCGGCATCGGCGGAAAAGGCCTGCTCCCAGCGCGCGGAGCCTGGCGTGATCCGCGACCAGGTATAGCGCACGCGAATGGGTTTGCCGCGCAAGGTGTCGTTCGAATAGAACGTGCCCACGCCGTGCCGGAAGCGGCCCTTCACCGGCGGATCGAGCGCGCCGGCGGGATTGCGCCCGTCCAGCCACCAGATCGCCCATTGCGCGGTCTTCGCGTCGTAGGCGCGCAGGCTGAGGCCGCGGTACTCGCCGCCGGGCACGCGCAGGAGGTTGTCGTCGACGTTGGCATGGCCGTCCAGCAGCGTGCGCATCGTCATCTCGCCCTCGAATTCCACCCAGTCGCGGCTGCCGGCCAGGCGGTCCTTGAGCTTGCGGTGATGCACCTTCCAGTGGCCGACCAGGAAATCGAAATCGTGCAGGCCGGAAAGATCGCCGGAGCCGTCCGCGGACCCGGGCGTGTCCTGGGAGGCATGGGCGAGGGG
Source organism: Luteimonas aquatica (assembly GCF_022662575.1). Classification (GTDB taxonomy): domain Bacteria; phylum Pseudomonadota; class Gammaproteobacteria; order Xanthomonadales; family Xanthomonadaceae; genus Luteimonas; species Luteimonas aquatica. Next base: position 64,102 of record NZ_JALBFU010000011.1, read on the forward strand.
CGCCGCGCCGGCGGCGGCGAGCAGCAGGGCGGCGAGGGCGATGCGCAGTCTGGTCATGGCCGGGCTCATCGCACGCGCTGGAAATCGGACACCCAGTTCACTTCCCAGGTCTTGCCGCCGTCGGCGGAGAAGGCCTGCTCCCAGCGCGCGGTCTCGGCGGTGATCCTCGACCAGGTCACGCGCATGCGGATCGGCTTGCCCTGCAGGGTGTCCACGGCCTCGAAGGTGCCGATGCCGTCCTTGAAGCCGCCCTTGATCGCCGGATCGAGCGCGCCGAACGGATTGCGCCCGTCCAGCCACCAGCTGGCCCATTGCCCGGTCTTCGGGTCGTAGGCGCGAAAGCCGATGCCGCGGTACGGGCCGTCCGGCGTGTTGAACAGGTTGTCGCCGACGTTGGCCCGGCCGTCCATCAGCTTGCGCATGCTCAGCGTGCCGTCGAACTCCGTCCAGTCCCGGCTGCCGACCAGGCGCGCCTTGAGCTTGCGGTGGCGCACCTTCCAGTCGCCCACCAGGAAATCGAAATCGTGCAGGCCGGCGAGGTTGCCGGCGCCTTCGGCGGACTTGGGCGTGTCCTGGGAGGCATGAACGGCGCCGGCCGGGGCCACGGCGAGCAGCAGGCAGGCGAGGAGGGTGTGATGGCGGCGCATGCGGCGTTTCCTTCGGGAGTCGGTGCGCGCTAGCATGGCGCCGAAACATGCCATCTGATGTCATGTATTAACGAGAATCTCAACGCATGCTGGCCAGCCGGCTGCTGTCGATCCTGATGCTGCTGCAGACCCGCGGCCGGATGAGCGCGCGCGCGCTGGCGGCGGAGTTCGAGGTGGCGGTGCGCACCATCCACCGCGACATCGACCAGCTCAGCGCGGCCGGCATCCCCGTCTACGCCGAGCGCGGGCGCGGCGGCGGCTTCCGCCTGCGCGACGGCTATCGCACCATGCTCACCGGGCTGAACCAGTCCGAGGCCGAAACCCTGTTCCTGGCCGGCCTGCCCGGCCCGGCCGCGCAGCTGGGCGTGGCGGACGCGCTGTCCACGGCGCGTCTGAAGCTGCTCGCGGCGCTGCCGCCGGACATGCAGCTGCGCGCCGAGCGCATCGCCGCGCGCTTCCATCTCGATGCCGAGTCCTGGTTCCACGATGCCGATCTGCTGCCCTCGCTGCCGGCGATCGCGCGCGCGGTGTGGAGCGAGCGCATGCTGCGGCTGCGCTACCGCCGCTCCGGCGAGACCGAGGCGCGCCCGCGGCGCCTGGCGCCGCTCGGCCTCGTGCTCAAGGGCGGCATCTGGTACCTGGTGGCGCGCAGCGGCAAGTCCGTGCGCACCTATCGCGCCGCCAACATCCACGACGCCGAGATCTGCGAGGAGACCTTCGAGCGCCCCGCCGGCTTCGACCTGGTCGCGCACTGGGAGCGCGCGGTGCGCGAGTACGAGGCCGGGGTCTACCACGAGCTCGCCGACGTGCGGCTCTCGCCGCAGGGCGTGTACATGCTGGAACTGCTCGGCCCCTACGTGGTGCGCCGGGCGGCCGAAACCGCGGGCAAGCCCGACCGGCGCGGATGGGTGCGCTGCCAGCTGCCGCTGGAGTCCTTCGGTTTCGGCATCCGCGAGCTGATGCGCCTGGGCGAGGAGGTGGTGGTGCTGGGGCCGCCGGCGCTGCGCGCGCAGCTGGCGGCCACCGCCGCGCGGATCGCCGGGCTGCACCGCGACCGTCCAACCGTGCGCCGGACGCGAAGGCAAACCGGAATGTGAAGGATTCCGATTCACCGCACGCGGTCCCGGTGGCGCCTAAGATGGCGCGGAGCCGGGACGGAGCCGGCCGCGCTTAGGGGACGCATGGGCAGGGGGGCGACGTGAACGAGGCGGCGAGGCGATCGGGAGAGCACCTGAATTTCGTTTCGCGCATCTACCGCATGCGCACGCTGGGGCTGGGCACGGGCTGCCTGGCGGTCGGCGCCGGCCTGTACGAGCACGGCGCCTCGGCGCCGGTGTGGGCGCTGCTGGTGTTCAACGGCTACCTGTGGCCGGTGCTGGCCTACTTCCTCGCGCGCCGCAGCCGCTTCCCGCTGCGCGCCGAGAAGCGCAGCCTGATGGTCGATTCGATGTTCGGCGGCCTGTGGATCGCGATGATGCAGTTCAACGCGGTGCCCAGCGCGCTGATCGCGGTGATGCTCTCGGCCGACAAGATCGCGGTGGGCGGATGGCGCTTCCTGGCGCGGACCGCCGCCCTGCAGGCGCTGGTCTGCGCGGTGACGTGGGCGGCGCTGGGCTTTCCCTTCCAGCCCCAGGGCTCGATGGCGACCTTAGTGGCCAGCCTGCCGTTCCTGCTGGCCTATCCGCTGGCGCTGAGCACGATGAGCTACGCCCTGGGGCGCAAGGTCGCGCGGCAGAACCGCCTGCTGCGCCGGCTCAGCCGCACCGATGCGCTCACCGAGCTGTCCAACCGCCAGCACTGGGAGGAAGCGGCGGCGGCGGAAATGGCGCGCGGCCGCCGCGCCGGCCGTCCCTCGGCGCTGCTGATGCTGGACATCGACAACTTCAAGCAGATCAACGACACCTACGGGCACGCCTTCGGCGACCTGGTGCTGCAGCGCGTGGCGCGGGTGCTGCGCACCTGCGTGCGCGAAACCGACACCGCCGGGCGCTACGGCGGCGACGAGTTCGGCCTGGTGCTGGTGGAGACGCCGGCGGCCGAGGCGCGCGAGGTGGCCGAGCGCATCCGCCGCGAGATCGCGCAGGCGCGCTTCGGCGATCCGGACTTCCGCTGCACGGCGAGCATCGGCCTGGCCATGGCCGATGCGCGCCTGCTGGACGTCGCCGCCTGGATCGAAAGCGCGGACAATGCCCTGTACCGGGCCAAGCAGGCCGGTCGCAACCGGGTGGCGGACGCGCACGTCGCAAATCCGACATGAGCGGGCGGCACAATCGAGTGTTTTCGGTCGAACGCGGAGACGCAAACATGTGGAAGACGATCAGCCTGGCGATGGCGCTGCTGTGCGCCGCCACGACGGCCGCGGCGCAGCAGTCCTATGTCGAGATCGAGAAGCGCCTCACGCCCGAGCAGCTGCACGAGGTTGGCCTGACCCCGGCGCAGCTGGAACTGCTCAACCGCATGCTGCGCGAGTCCGGGCAGCGCGAGGCGGCCGCGCGCCCCGTCCCGGTCGAGGGCGGGCAGGGCGCCGCGTCGCTGATCGGCTTGCATGACGAGCCCATCAAGAGCCGGCTCAAGGGCGGCGTGAGCGAATGGGGCCCGGGCACGGTGTTCGAGCTGGAGAACGGCCAGCGCTGGCAGGTGCTCAAGGGCAGCATGAAGCTGCGCAAACCGCTGCAGGCGCCGGAAGTGGTGGTGGTGCCGGGCATCGCCGGCCGCTGGTTCCTGCAGGTGGACGAGGACGTCGCCAAGCCGCGGGTGTTCCGCATCGACTGAGCGGGCGTGGATCGCGCGGGGGCGGCTGCGCCTCCGCGACGGGGCGGCACGTTTACGTTTTGCTGCGGATCGCCTCCGTATAGTGCGCGCTCGCAAGTCATGTAGGAGTCTGCGTGCGTCGTCGCGAAGTGGTGCTGGCGGGATTGTCGTTGCCCCTGACCGCCTTGGCGCGCGAGTTGGAAACGCTTTCATCGTCCGCATCGGGCGGCGCCTTCGACGACGGCACGGTGCCGGCACAGGCCAGGGCCCTGGCCGGCGCGGCCTGGCGCGCGCCGGACCGGCGCCTGCCGGCGGCGTTGGAGAAGGTCGGCTACGACGGCTACCGCGACTTCCGCTACCGCCCGGCGCGCGCCTTGTGGCGCGACCGGGGACTGCCGTTCCAGGCGCAGTTCTTCCACCGCGGCTTCCTGTTCCAGGAGCGCGTGGACATGTTCGTCGTGGACGCGGGCAAGGCGACGCCGGTCGCGTTTTCCACCGCGCTGTTCGACTACGCACCGCGCCCGGCACTGCGCGATGCCGACGTGGGCGATCTCGGCTTCGCCGGGTTTCGCCTGCACGCCCCGATCAACCGCGCCGATTATTTCGACGAGGTCTGCGCCTTCCTCGGCGCCAGCTACTTCCGCGCGGTGGCCAAGGGTCTGCACTACGGCCTGTCGGCGCGCGGGCTGGCGCTGGGCACGGGCGAGCCGGGGCCGGAGGAATTCCCGGTGTTCAAGGCGTTCTGGCTGGAGCGGCCGGCCGCCGGCGCCGAGGCCATGGTGGTGCATGCGCTGCTCGACGGTCCCAGCGCCGCGGCGGCGCTGCGCTTTCGCATCGTGCCCGGCGAAGAAACCGTGTTCGACGTCGACATGCGCCTGTATCCGCGCGTGACGCTGGTCAAGCCGGGTATCGCGCCGCTCACCAGCATGTTCGATTTCGACGCCAGCGACCGCCTCGGCGTCGACGACTACCGCCCGGCGGTGCATGATTCCGACGGGCTGGCCCTGCTCAACGGAAACGGCGAGCAGGCGTGGCGGCAGTTGCAGAACCCGAAGACGCTGCAGCACAGCGGCTTCCAGGACCGCAACCCGCGCGGTTTCGGCCTGATGCAGCGCAAGCGCGACTACGCCGACTACATGGATGCGGAGGCGAACTACCAGAACCGGCCCGGCCTGTGGGTCGAGCCGGTCGGCGATTGGGGCGAAGGAGAAGTGCATCTGGTGGAGATCCCCACGGCGAACGAATACAGCGACAACATCGTCGCCTTCTGGCGGCCGCGCGAGCCGCTGGCGGCCGGGCGCGAGCATCGCTGGCGCTATCGCCTGCACTGGTGCCGCGACCACGCCTGGCAGCCGCAGCTGGCCCGCGTCGCCGCCACCCGCGTCGGCCGCGCCGCCAAGGCCGGCGCGCGCCTGTTCGTGATCGACCTGGCCGGCGGCCGCCTGTCGCAGCTGCCGGCCGATGCCGAACCGCAGATCGAGGCGACGTCCCCGCAGGGCGCGGTGCGCAACGCGGTGGCCTATCGCCACCAGCGCGGCTGGCGCCTGAGCTTCGAACTGCAGCCGGGCGAGGCGCGCGCGGCGGAACTGCGCGCGCGGCTGTTCGACGGGAAAGGGCCGCTGTCGGAAACCTGGCTGTACCGGTGGTTGGCATGAACGCGACCATGAGCACGCCGCTGCCGCCGCGCATGGGCGTGCCGCCGCCGCCGTTGCCGCCCGAGGCGCCGATGGCGATGCCGGTGCAGACGCTGCGCGCCGGGCGGCTGCGCAATCCGCGCCTGCCGACCACGCCCGCCGGCATGTTCTGGCGCCGCTTCGCGGTGATCGGCTGCGCGGTGCTGCTGACCCTGGTGGCCACCTACCAGATCTGGTGGCTGCTGCGCGGCGACGGTATCGACGTGCTGGAGGGGTCGCTGCTGGCGCTGTTCGTGCTGCTGTTCGCCTGGATCGTGCAGGCCTTCGTCGGCGCGATCGCCGGCTTCGTGCTGGTGCTCTCGCGCCGCCGCGCGCGCCTGGGGCTGTCCCCGCACGCGCCGCTGCCGACGCTGGGCGCGCGCACCGCGCTGCTGATGCCGACCTACAACGAGGACCCCGAGCGCCTGCTCGCTGGCCTGCAGGCGATCTACGAATCGGTGGCGGCCACCGGGCGCATCGCGCATTTCGATTTCTTCGTGCTCAGCGACACCCGCAAGCCGGAGATCCAGGCCGCCGAGGCGGCGGCGTTCGCGGCCCTGCGCGCCCGGCTCGGCATGGACGCGCGCGTGTACTACCGGCTGCGCGAGAACAACCACGAGCGCAAGGCCGGCAACATCGCCGACTGGGTCCGCCGCTGGGGCGGCGCCTATCCGCATTTCCTGATCCTGGACGCCGACAGCCTGATGACCGGCGACACCATCGTGCGCCTGGCCGGGGCGATGGAAGGGCACCAGGACGTGGCGCTGATCCAGACCCTGCCGGTGATCGTCAACGGCAGCACGCTGTTCGCGCGCATGCAGCAGTTCGCCGGCCGCGTCTATGGGCCGGTGATCGCCTACGGCGTGGCCTGGTGGCACGGCGCGGAGAGCAACTACTGGGGCCACAACGCGCTGATCCGCACCCGCGCCTTCGCCGAGTGCGCGGGCCTGCCGGAGCTGCGCGGGGTGAAGCCCTTCCGCGGCACCGTGCTCAGCCACGACTTCGTCGAGGCGGCGCTGCTGCGCCGCGGCGGCTGGGCGCTGCACATGATCCCCGGCCTGTCGGGCAGCTACGAGGAAGGGCCGCCCTCGCTGACCGACATGCTGATCCGCGACCGCCGCTGGTGCCAGGGCAACCTGCAGCACGGCGCGGTGTTGCCGGCGCGCGGCCTGCACTGGGTCAACCGCTGGCACCTGCTGATCGGCATCGGCCATTACTTCACCGCGCCGATGTGGGCTATGCTGATGCTGGTCGGGCTGTCGATCCCGCTGCTGCACGCCGGCTTCGCATGGGGCAACTTCGTGATCCCGGCCTTCTCGCCCACCGCGTACTGGCGCGAGCAGGATCCGCAACGCTTCGTCTGGGTGTTCGTCGCCACGATGACGATGCTGCTCTCGCCCAAGCTCATGGGGTTCATCGCCACCCTGTGCGATCGCGACATGCGCCGCGGCTGCGGCGGCGCGGTGCGCGCCTTCATCGCGATGCTGCTGGAAACCGTGCTCGCCGCGCTGATGGCGCCGGTGACCATGTACGTGCAATCGCGCGGCGTGGCCGAAGTGCTGGCCGGGCGCGATTCGGGCTGGGAATCGCAGCGCCGCGACGACGGCAGCCTGCCCTTCGCCGGCCTGCTGCGCAGCTACGGCGGGCTGAGCCTGTTCGGCGCGGCCGCCGGCGTGGCCGCCTACCTGATCTCGCCGGGGCTGGCGGCATGGATGGCGCCGGTGATCCTCGGCCTGGTGCTGTCGATCCCGATCGTGATGCTGACCTCGGCGCGCGGCCCGGGGCAATGGCTGCGCCGCCACCGGATCTTCTCCACGCCCGAGGAGCTCGATCCGCCGGCGGTGCTGGTGCGCGCGCAAGAGCTGCGGGAAAAGCACGAGGCGCAGTAGGGCGTGGGCGCAGACGAAAGCGGATAGACTGCACGCCCGTCCCGCGCCTGCCCCTCAATGCTCCTCGACACCATCGAACAGGAAACCGGCGCCGCGCCGCGCTACAGCGTGATCTGGCTGCACGGCCTCGGCGCCGACGGCACCGACTTCGCGCCGATCGTGCCGGAGCTGGTGCGCGAGGGCTGGCCGGCGATCCGCTTCGTCTTCCCGCATGCGCCGGTGCGCGCGGTGACGATCAACAACGGCATGCGCATGCGTGCCTGGTACGACATCCGCGACCTGGACCTGGCCAATCGCGCCGACCAGGAAGGCGTGAACGCCTCGGTGGCGCAGGTCGAGGCGCTGATCGACAACGAGATCGCGCGCGGCATCGACGCCGCGCGGATCTTCCTGGCTGGTTTCTCGCAGGGCGGCGCGATCGCGCTCAGCGCCGGCCTGCGCCGGCAGGCGCCCTTGGCTGGCCTGATCGGCCTGTCGACCTACCTGCCGGGCGCGGCCAACGCCGCCGCGCTGCTCGCCGAGGGCGCGCAGGCGCAGCCGGTCTTCATGGGGCACGGCACCCAGGACCCGGTGGTGCCTTTCGGCGCCGGCGAGCAGAGCGCGGTGGCGCTGCGCAAGCTCGGTTTCCAGGTGGACTGGCACCACTACCGCATGCCGCATTCGGTCTGCGCCGAGGAAATCGCCGACCTCGGCGCCTGGATGTCGCTTCGCCTCGCGAAAGCTTGACGCACTGCGCGTCGCGCCGTTGGCCTCGGCGCGGCCGGATCGCTACTATCGTCGGCAACTGTCCGTGGCCGAGGTGGCTTGGGTGAAGGTGGTCATCGCCGACGACGAACCGCTCGCGCGCGACCGCCTGCGCCAGTTGCTGGCCGCGCAGCCCGGCGTGCAGCTGGTGGCCGAGGCCGGCGACGGCCGCGAGGCGCTGCAGGCCTGCGCCCTGCACGACGCGGATCTGGTCCTGCTCGACATCGCCATGCCCGGCATCGACGGCCTGGAAGCGGCCCGCCACCTGGCCGCGTTCGAGCCGCGTCCCGCGGTGGTGTTCTGCACCGCCTACGACGCCCACGCGCTGTCGGCCTTCGAGGCGGCGGCGGTCGACTACCTGGTCAAGCCGGTGCGCCCCGAGCGCCTGCACGCCGCGCTCGATCGCGCCCGCACCTTCATCGCCGGCCGCGGCCGCGCGCTCGCCGCCGACGGCGCGTCCGCCGGCAGGTCGCGCAGCCATTTGTGCGCGCGCCTGCGCGGCAGCCTGCGCCTGATCCCGATCGAGGACGTGCATTACCTGCAGGCGGAGGAGAAGTACGTGGTGGTGCACCACGCCCGCGGCGAGGATCTGGTGGAGGAGTCGCTGAAATCGCTGGAGGAGGAGTTCGCCGGGCATTTCGTGCGCATCCACCGCAACTGCCTGGTGGCGCGCCACGAATTCGTCGAGCTCCGGCGCGACGCCGAGGGCCATGTGCACGCGATCCTGCGCCACGGCAAGCAGCCGCTGGAAGTGAGCCGGCGCTGCGTGGCGCAGCTGCGCGAGACGATCCGACATCTTTGAGGAGCGGGCGCCGCGAATCGCCGGTCCGCCCGCGTCCCGTTCCTCTGCGTTCGCCGCCCGCTTTCGCGGATAATGCCGGCATGAGCCAGCTCCGCATCGCCACCCGCAAAAGCCCGCTCGCGCTCTGGCAGAGCGAGCACGTCGCCGAGCGCCTGCGCGTGGCCCATCCCGGCCTGGCGGTGACGCTGGTGCCGATGTCCACGCGCGGCGACGAGGTGCTCGACCGCTCGCTGGCGGCGATCGGCGGCAAGGGCCTGTTCCTGAAGGAGCTGGAGCTGGCGATGCTGCGCGGGGAGGCCGACTGCGCCGTGCATTCGCTCAAGGACGTGCCGATGACGCTGGACGCGCCGTTCGCGCTGCCGGCGATCCTGGCGCGTGCCGATCACGCCGACGCCTTCGTCAGCGCGCGCTACGGCGCCTTCGACGCGCTGCCGCCCGGCGCGCGCGTGGGCACCTCGTCGCTGCGCCGGCAGGCGCAGCTGCGCGCGCGGCGCCCGGACCTGGAACTGCTCGACCTGCGCGGCAACGTCAACACGCGCCTGGGCAGGCTCGACGGCGGCGAGTACGAGGCGATCGTGCTGGCTTGCGCGGGCCTGGACCGCCTGGGGTTCGCCGGACGCATCCGCGCGCGGCTCGACGCGCCGGACTGGCTGCCGGCGCCGGCGCAGGGCGCCATCGCGGTGGAGTGCCGGGCCGACGATGCGCGCATCCATGCGCTGTGCGCGGTGCTCGACGATGCGGCCACGCGCACCTGCGTGGAGGCCGAGCGCGCCATGAACCGCGCCCTGCACGGCAGTTGCCACGTGCCGGTCGCCGCGCTGGCGCAGCTCGACGGCGATTCGCTCGAACTGCGCGGGCTGGTGGGCGATGCCGCCACCGGCGAGCTGGTGCGCGCGCAGTCGCGCGCAAGCGCGGGCGCGGGCGAGGCGCTGGGCGAAGCGGTGGCCCGGCGCCTGCTCGAGGCCGGCGCGGCGCGCTTCCTGCCGCCGCGCTGAGCCGCCGGCGCCGCGAGGCGGCGCCGGTGAAGCGATCCTCAGCGGATCTTGTAGACCAGGTTGACCGTGGTCAGGGTGTCGGTCTTCTTCTCGCCGGCCAGTTCGTCGACCTGGCTGTTGCGGCGCGCCTGCAACCCGGCCTTGAGCGCGAAGCGGTCGTTCATCGCCACCGACACGCCGAGGTCGTTCTGCATGAAGGTGTTGTCGCTGCCCGATTCCACCAGGAAGGTGTTGTAGAGCTCGGTGTTGTCGGTGAGCTTGTGCTTGAGGTCGAGCAGGCCGCGCGCGATCGCGCCGTCCTCGATCTGCCCGGTCTCGGCGTTGCGCGCGCGGCGGAAACCGGGGCCGATCTCGCCGACGAACTGGGTGCGGTCGTTGTCGACGAACTTGCGGCCGTAGCCGATGGAGGCGGTGGCCTGGTACTCGTAGGTGGAGAAGTCGTCGTTCTCGTAGCGCAGCGCGCCGACGATGTAGTTGCGCGGGTCGAACTTGTAGGCGCTGGAAGCGCCGAGTTCGTAGCGGTTGGCGCTCAGCTCGTACTTCTCCTCCTCGATGCCGTCGCCGTCGAAATCGCCGGTCACCTCGCCCTTGGCGCGCAGCGCGGTGCCGTAGAAGGCGTGCTTCCACTGCGCGTCCTCCTTGCCCAGCGACAGCTTGGCGTTGAGGTTTTCCGAGCGCGCGTTGCCGCGGGCCAGGGCCAGGCCGAGCTCGCCGGTGGCGGTCCAGCCGGTATCGGCGGCCGGCGCGGCCTCCTGGGCGAGGGCGGAGAGAGGGGCCGCGGCCAGCAGCAGCGACAGCAGAGATTTGCAGGTCATGAGCGGGGAATTCCTTCGAAATGGGCGCAAAAAAGCGGGCCGCTGTTGCGGCCCGCCGGGCGAGGGTGAAGGGTTCGGGCTGAATATCGCGTGATGGACGTCACGCGCAATCGCGGTCGAACGTGCGCCGCAAGGAGGTCAGAACGAATAGCGCAGCTTTACCGAACCTTCGGTGTCGGTGGCGCCCTTGCCGTTGTTGGCGGCGCTGTCGTGGCGCATTTCCAGGTCCGAGCGCAGCGTCCACTGCGGCGCCACGGTGACGTCCACGCCGATGGTCTGGCGCACGTAGGTGTTGCGGCGGCCGGTTTCCACCATCACCTGCTGGTCGAGGCGGGCGCGGTCGCTCAGGTCCTGGGACAGCACGAAGCCGCCGCGCGCGATCGGGCCGGGCATGGCGGTGCCGTAATCGGCATAGGGCACGATGCGGTAGCCGGTGCCCAACTGCACGCGCAGGTCGGTGCCGGGGCGGCGCAGGGCCTCGAAGCCGTAGCTGGTGCCGATCTTGGTGTTGCTGATTTCCGAATTGATCCAGTCGCGGCGCGAGGTGGGCGCCGAGAGCGAGGTGATGCTGCGCGTGGCCAGCAGCGGCGTGCGCATCGGACGCAGGCGCGGCAGCGCGCCCGGCGCCTTGGGCGCGCGCAGGGCGGTGTAGCGGGTGGGCGCCATCCACTCGGCGTCGGGACAGACCAGCTCGTAGCAGGGCATGCGCAGCGAGGCCCGTCCGGCCGCGATGGCGACCAGGGCCGGCTCGCCCGGCGATTCGGGCAAGGGATGCTGGAAGACGGGCAGGCCGGCGAGCGCCAGCCACCATGCCGTGGACACGAGCGCACCTTGGAAACGGTTACAAGTACCGGATTATGCCAGCGTCGCTTGACGCGCCCAAGACGGCCGCGAGGTTTTCGCCTTCCGCGTTTAGAGCACGTTATGCCCCCGGCGCGGATCGAAAGCCGGGCTGGGCGCGGCTTCCGTTTCGGCCGGGCCTTGCCCTGTCGATGGCCTCCGTCCCGGCCATGGCCGCTCAGTAATACAGCATCACCACGTGCCGGGCCTGGGCGAAGAACAGCCAGCGCTCGGTCATCGCCCCCAGCAGCACCGCGACCGCCGCCGCCGGCAGCGCGACCAGCGCCGCCGCCGGGACCGCCAGCGCCAGCGCGGCCAGCAGCGCCGGCAGCGCGGCGAACAGGAACAGCGCGATCGCGCGCAGCTTGCGGGCGTGCCTGCGCGCCAGGACGAAGCCCATCTCGCGGGTGAGGTAGTTGCCCTCGGTGTGCGGACGCTCGAACACCTGCGGTTCGCGGCCGGGCAGGCCGATGGCGTCGCCGCGCGTGACGGGCAGGGCCTGGCGGTCGATGTCGCGCCAGTAGATCCATTTCAGCGCGCCGGTCAGCAGCGCGAGCGCCGCGATCGCGATCGCGACGGCGGCGGGCACCGCGCCCGCGGTCACCGCCTGCGCCGCGCCCAGCAGCGCCGCGCCGCTGAGCAGGGCGAAGGCGAGATACGCCGGCACCACCAGGCGGTGTCGCCAGGCCGGGATCGGCTTGAGCGAGGCGTAGATCATCGCGGTGCAGACCACGGTCAGCAGCGGCGCGGCCACCAGCGCGGCGAGCAGGGTCCGGGTCGCCGCCGGCGCCAGCGCGAGCCGGTAGCGCGGCATTGCCGCCTCCAGCACGGCGGGCGCCAGCAGTGCGAGCGCGACGAGCGCGGTCAGCACCGCCAGCACGCCTTCGCGCGAGAGCCAGGACGTGCGCCATTGCGAGAACGCGCGCCAGGCGCGGCCGGGCTTGCCCAGGTGCAGCATCGAACTGAGCAGCCCCAGCGTCGACAGCACCAGCCCCTTGAGCAGCAGCGCCGCCCACAGCCACGGCGGCGCGCCGTCGACGGGGAAACGGCCCATCCATTGCAGCGCGCCGAGCCAGACCATCAGGCCGTAGCCGGCGCCCGACAGTGTGGTGAAGACGATGACCGACCAGGCCGGATGCATGTCAGCATCGCTCCCGGCGGACACGCCCGCGACGTGCCGTGTCCGCGCGCATCGTCCTCATCGCGACAGCATCCGGTCCAGCCAGCGCAGCGCGGCGGGCAGCTTGTCGCGCTCGAGCGTGTCCTCCGCCGGCGCCGCGGCGTCGGCCTCGGTGCCGGCGCGGCGCGGCCGCGGCGGCAGGTACTTGTTGGTCGGCCGGTAGCCCAGCTGCGGCATCAGGTCGACGCCGCCGCGCTCGGCCACCAGCCGGGAGACGTCCGACTCCGGATCGGCGAGATCGCCGAAATGCCGCGCCCGCGTCGGGCAGGCCTGCACGCAGGCGGGCTGGCGCTCGGCCTCGTCGAGATGCTCGTTGTAGATGCGGTCCACGCACAGCGTGCATTTCTTCATCACGCCCTCGACCGCCGAGTATTCGCGCGCGCCGTAGGGGCAGGCCCAGCTGCACAGCTTGCAGCCGATGCATTTGTCCTCGTCGACCAGCACGATGCCGTCCTCGGCACGCTTGTAGCTGGCGCCGGTCGGGCAGACGGTGACGCAGGCCGGCTGTTCGCAGTGCAGGCACGAGCGCGGGAAGTGCAAAGTAAGAGCCGGCAAAGTAAGCGCCGGCGGCGCGGGCATGGCCGGTGGCGGGCAAGCGCCGTCGCCGCCGGCCAGCTCGTAGCTGTGCACGCGGTTGAACCAGACGCCGCTCGGGTCCTTGCCGTAGGGACGCTCGTCGGTCAGCGGCCCGGCGATGCCGGCGGCGTTCCATTCCTTGCAGCTGGTGGCGCAGGCATGGCAGCCGACGCAGGTGTCCAGGTCGATGACCAGGCCCAGCTTCTTCTTCGACGGCGGCGGCAGCGCGGTCATCGCGTCTTGCTCCTGGCGCGCAGGTCGGCGCCGTAGCGCAGCGGGCGCGGGTCGGCCGGCGCGTAGGGCAGCGGCGGGAACTGCGGCTGCGCCTGGTCCGCGCCGTCGGCCTTGCGCAGGTTCACGCGCAGGTCGAACCAGGCCGCCTGCCCGGTGACGGGGTCGGCGTTGGCGTAGTCCCCGCGCGGCAGCCGGTCGGAGATCAGGTGGTTGAGCAGGAAGCCCTCGCTGCCCTCGGGCGCGTCCTTGTCCAGGCGCCAGGCGCCGCGGCGCTTGCCGATGGCGTTCCAGGTCCACACCGTGTCCGGCTGCACGTTGCCGGCGAACTTCACCTGGGCGGTGATCTGGCCGTGGTGCGAGGCGACCACCGCCCAGTCCTCGTCGGCCAGGCCGTGGCGCGCGGCGGTGTCCGGATGCAGGTAGAGATAGTTGCGCGCGGCGATCTGCCGCAGCCAGGCGTTCTGCGAACCCCAGGCGTGATACATGAACATCGGCCGCTGCGTCACCGCGTTGAGCGGGAAGGCCTCGCGGCTGGTCTGGTCGTGCTCGAACGGCTCGTACCAGATCGGCAGCGGATCGAAATACGCGGCGATGCGCTCGCGGTGCTCCGGCGGCGGCCGGTGCGGGCCGTGCCCCTGCGCGGCGAGGCGGAAGCGCTGCAGGGTTTCCGAGTACAGCTGCAGCACGATGGGCTCGGCGGAGCCGACGAAGCCGAGCTTGCGCGCCCATTCCAGGTAGCCGCGGTTGGCCATCTTGAAATAGCGCGCGTGCTCGGGCACTTCCTCGCGCCAGAAGCCGCCGTTGTCGATGTAGCGCTGCAGCTGCCGGGGATGGGGCGCGCCCTTGCCGTGCTGCTCGCCGTCCTCGCCGCGCCAGCCGGCGAGCAGGCCGACGCCGGGCGCGCGCTCGTGGCGGACGATGTAGTCGGCGTAGTCGCGATACAGCGGCGCGCCGTCCTCGTCGACCATGCCCGGCAGGCCCAGGCGCGCGCCCAGGTCGAGCAGCACCGACTGGAAGCCGCGCACGTCGCGCGGCTTGCCGTCTTGCGCGCGTTGCCGCGCGGCCTCGAGCACCGGCTGGCGGATGGCGTCGGCGGCGCCGTCGGCGTCGGAAATCGGCCGGTCGAGCAGGCTGATCGCGTCGAAGCGTTCCAGGTAGGTCGTGTCCGGCAGCACCAGGTCGGCGTAGGCGACCATCTCGCTGGCGTAGGCGTCGGAATAGATGATGCGCGGAATGCGGTAGCCGCCGTCCTCGTCGCGGTCGGTGAGCCAGCGCATGGTCTCGGCGGTGTTCATCGCCGAGTTCCAGCTCATGTTGGCCATGAACATCAGCAGCGTGTCGATGCGATGGGGATCGCCGGCATGGGCGTTGCGGATCACCGTGTGCAGCATGCCGTGCGCGGCCAGCGGATAGGCCCAGGAGAAGGCGTGGTCGATGCGGCGCGGCCGTCCCTCGGCATCCACCAGCAGATCGGCAGGCGTGTGCACGAACCCCAGCGGCGGGGCGTCGAGCGCGCCGTTGTCCTTGCGCGTCCGGCCGGGACGGTTGGGCGGCGGAATGGGTTTTGGGAACGGCGGCTGGTAGCGGAACGAGCCCGGCGCGTCCACCGCGCCGAGCAGCAGTTGCAGCAGGTGCAGCGCGCGGCAGGTGTGAAAGCCGTTGCTGTGCGCGCTGATGCCGCGCATCGCGTGCATGGCCACGGGTCGGCCGACCATCTCCGGATGCTCGCGGCCCCAGGCGTCGGTCCAGGGCACCGGCAGGGTCAGTCCGCTGTCGAAGGCGGCCTCCGCCAGTTCGCGGGCGATGCGGCGGATGGTGTCGGCGGGGATGCCGCAGCGCTCGCTCACCGCCTCCGGCGCGTACTGCGGGTCGAGATAGCGCTCGGCGACCAGCTGGAACGCCGGCACGGCGTGGCGGCCGTCGGCGAGCGCGACCTCGCCCACCACCGCCGGCGTGATGCCGATGGCGTTGGCGTCGGCGGGCGCCCCGGTGTTGCGGTCGAAGCACAGCGGCCGGCCCTCGGCGTCGCGCGCGAACAGCCCGTCGTCCGCGCCGCCGGGATCGCGCAGCACCAGCCAGTGCGCGTTGGCGTAGCGCACCAGGTAGTCGAGGTCGATGCGGTCGGCGCGCAGCAGCTCGTGGATCAGCGCGAAGGCGAACAGGCCGTCGCTGCCGGGGCGGATGCCGATCCATTCGTCGGCGATCGCGCCGTAGCCGCTGCGCACCGGGTTCACCGCCACGATCTTGGCGCCGCGCGCCTTCAGTCGGCCCAGGCCGAGCTTGATCGGGTTGGAGTCGTGGTCCTCGGCCACGCCCCACAGCATCAGGTAGCGCGTGTGCTCCCAGTCGGGCTCGCCGAACTCCCAGAACGAGCCGCCCAGCGTGTACAGCCCGCCTGCGGCCATGTTGACCGAGCAGAAGCCGCCGTGCGCGGCGTAGTTGATCGTGCCGAACTGCTGCGCCCACCAGCCGGTGAGCGCCTGCGACTGGTCGCGGCCGGTGAAGAAGGCCAGCTCGTCCGGATTGCGCTCGCGGATCGGCCGCAGCCAGTCGGTGGCGATGCGCAGCGCGTCCTCCCACTCGATTTCCTTGAATTCGCCGCTGCCGCGCTCGCCGGTGCGAAGCAGCGGCTTGTCCAGCCGCGCCGGCGAGTAGTGCTGCATGATCCCCGACGCGCCCTTGGCGCAGAGCACGCCGCGGTTGACCGGATGCGCCGCGTTGCCCTGGATGTAGCGGATCGTCGGGCCTTGGGGGCCGGCGTCCTTGAGCCACACCTTGATGCCGCAGCGGCAGGCGCACATGTAGCAGGTGGTGGTCTTGACCTGATCGCCGGGCGAGGGCGAGAGATCGAGCGCGGGCTCTTTCATGCCGCTTCCGCTCCGGCACGGGCGCGCCGGCCGCGTGGCGGGGCTGCGTGCTGGCGGCCGGATCTGCGATTCGGAGCTGGCGGATGCATCGCCGCATTGTGCCTGCGCGCGCCGGTTCCGTCATGCGCGCGCGCCGGACGGCTTGAAAAGCGGCCGCGGGGCATCATGTTTTTCCTGCGCGGTCGGCGCGCCGCGGAGCAGCCCATGTCGAAACCCTCCCCCGAGAACACCGATCGCCTGGGCGCGGTCAACCGGAAGATCCTCGCCGAGGGCGAATCGCTGCCGGTGGTGCGCCTGCGCGACGGCAGCCCGGTGCAGACCGGCACCGTCGCGGCCATGCTGCGCAACGTCGAGCGCTACAACCTCGGCGAGCGCGGGGAGGTGGAAAGGGAGCTGCGCCTGGCGGTACCGACCCTGGTCAAGGTGGGCCTGTTCGCGCTGTTCCCGCCGCAGGAGTGGATCGCCGGCGCCAATCCTGGCCGCGCCCTCGTCGGCCGGGCGGCGGCCGAATATGTCGCGCAAAAGACCGCCGAAGGCCCCGCGTCACAATAAAGGGACTGGCGGCGGCGGCAATGCCGATGCGATGCTAGGCGGATCGGCGTCTCGCCCCCCGGTTACGGCACTGACAATGGACCGTTACGAACGCATCCTCTCGCTGCACCGCATTCTCAAGACGGCGCGCTATCCGGTGACGGTGGCGCGGCTGCAGGACGAGCTCGAATGTTCGCGCGCCACCGTCTATCGCGATTTGGCCTTCCTGCGCGACGGCCTGATGGCGCCGGTGGTGGGCGACGGCGAGGCCGGCTTCCGCTACGACGCCGACGAGGGCGGGCGCTTCGAGCTGCCCGGCCTGTGGCTGAACTCCGACGAGCTGCACGCGCTGCTCGCCGCGCAGCAACTGCTCTCGCGCAGCGGCGGCGGCGTGCTGTCCTCGGCGCTGGCGCCCTTGCAGGGGCGCATCGAGAAGCTGCTCTCCGAGCACGCGGCCGGCAAGGCCTGGCCGATGGAGCGCGTGCGCGTGATCCCGCACCGCACCCGGCGCATGGACGAGCACGCCTTCCGCACGGTGTGCTCGGCGGTGCTCTCGCGCAAGCAGATCAGCTTCGAATACCGCGCCCGGTCCACCGACGAGAAATCGCGGCGCACGGTCTCGCCGCAGCGCATCACCCATTACCGCGACAACTGGTACCTGGACGCCTGGGACCACGATCGCGAGGCGCTGCGCAGCTTCTCCGTCGACCGCATCGCCAGCGCGCGCCAGCTCGAGGCCCCGGCGCGCGACATCGACGAGGCCGAGCTCGACCGCCATCTGGCCGGCAGCTACGGCATCTTCTCCGGCCCGCCCAAGGGCGTGGCGACCATCGTCTTCAGCGCCAAGGCCGCGCGCTGGGTGGCCGACGAGCACTGGCATTCGCAGCAGCAGGGCCGCTTCCTGCCCGACGGCCGCTACGAGCTGAAGGTGCCCTACAGCGCCGCGCGCGAGCTGCTGATGGACGTGCTGCACTACGGCAGCGACGCCGAGATCACCTCGCCGGCGCCCCTGCGCGAACAGGCGCGCGCGCTGCTGGCGCTGGCGCTGAGCAACTACGACAGCTGACGCCCGCGGTCCGATGACCCCTGCCGATCCGCCGAAGATCGCCGAGCGCGAGCCGGTCGCGCTGGCGCTGGGCGCGGGCGGGGCGCGCGGACTGGCGCAGATCGGCGTGATCGAGGAGCTGGAGGCGCGCGGCTTCGAGATCGTGGCCATCGCCGGCGCGTCCAGCGGCGCGCTGGTCGGCGGCGTGTTCGCCGCCGGCCGCCTGCGCGAGTTCCGCGAGGGCATGGAGGCCAAGACGCGCGGCGACGTATTGCGCCTGCTCGATCCGGTGCTCGGCCGCCCCGGGCTGATCGGCGGCCAACGCCTGGTCGAGGCGATGAGCGAGGTGGTCGGCAATCCCGACATCGAAACCCTGCCGATCTCCTTCACCGCCGTGGCGGTGGACCTGGAGCGGCAGCGCGAGGTCTGGCTGCGCTCGGGGCCGCTGTGGGACGCGCTGCGCGCCTCCTTCGCCATTCCCGGCCTCTTCACCCCGCACCTGGTGCATGGCCGCGAACTGGTCGACGGCGGTCTGCTTTCGCCGCTGCCGATCGCGGCCACGCGCATGGCCGACGCGCACCGCCTGATCGCGGTGAACATGAACGGCTGGCCGAAGCAGCCGCCCGGCGTGCCGGCCGAGGTTGCCGAGACGCCGCCGCGGTCGCGCGGCCACCGCTTCTCGCGCTGGCTGGACGCGCGCATGGGCGGACGGCCGGACGAGAAGGGGCTGGTGGACACCATGGGC
The DNA here is from genome assembly GCF_022662575.1 of Luteimonas aquatica. Classification (GTDB taxonomy): domain Bacteria; phylum Pseudomonadota; class Gammaproteobacteria; order Xanthomonadales; family Xanthomonadaceae; genus Luteimonas; species Luteimonas aquatica. Next base: position 82,436 of record NZ_JALBFU010000011.1, read on the forward strand.
CTGTCGCTGGACACCATGCAGGGCCAGCTCGCGCGCGTGCAGCTGGCACTCGATCCGCCCGAGCTGGTGATCGAGATTCCGCGCGATGCCTGCCATTTCTACGAATTCTGGCGCGCCAAGGAGCTGGTCGAGGTCGGCCGCGCCGAGACCCGCAAGGCGCTGGACGCGGCCGGGTACTGAACTGCGGACGCGACGTCGAAGGACGCCGCGTCGGCTTCGGGGACATCGCACTCGGGGGCATCGCACCCGGAAGCATCACCCCCGGGAGCATCGCAGTCCGTGAGATGGCCGGCGGCGAGGCTGGACGCCCAATTCCGGGAATGCCGCCAGGAACGCCGCCATGTCCAGCCGCCGTCCGTTCGTTTCCGCCGTCACGCCCCCCGCCGACTCGCCGCTGGCGTCCTGGCTGATGGGCGCCCTGTTCCTCGGCGCTGTCGCCATGCTCTCGCTGCCGGCCGCGCGCGGCGCCAGCGCCGCCTTCGGCTGGATGCCGCTCTGGCTGCTCGGCATGCCGCTGGCCAGCCTGCTCGCGCTGTGGCTGGGGCGGGCGGCCGCCGCGATGCGCCCGTCCGTCCTCGCCGCGGCGGCGCCCGGCCCG
>NZ_JALBFU010000012.1 GCF_022662575.1 Luteimonas aquatica
GGGCATGGTGCGCAACAACATCGTGCGCTACATCCACGCCGACCACCTGGGCCGGCCGGAGATCGTGACCGATGGCACAAAAGCGATCGTCTGGAAGGCGACCAACGGGGCGTTCGACCGGACGGTGGCGGTTGATGCGATTGGCGGGTTGAACGTCGGGTTCCCGGGGCAGTACTACGACCAGGAGAGTGGGCTCTGGTACAACATCAATCGGTATTACGACTCGAATGCGGGCAAATACTTGCAGGTGGATCCGATTGGATTAAACGGGGGGCTGAATCCTTACATGTATGCCGGAGGAAATCCGGTCAGTTTGGTCGACCCATGGGGGATGTTTGAGGTTATTAGTAGATTTCAAGAAATAGCGGGGGAATCATTTTCTGACAGACTAAAAAGAAGAAGAGAATTTATGGCGTCGGATGCCCATAAGTATGAAGAACGGCTTCGTGGAATGGGCAGGTATATGCAAGAATTAATCGACAAGAAATGTAAAAAAGACAAAGACTATATACAGCCGATTTTCGATAAATGGAAAGTAAAGCTAGACGCGACGGTAGGAAGTGCCCGTCCAGATAGAAGTGATTTGGCCATAAATGTATATGAAACGCATACAACCACCTTTAAACAAGGCGCACTTGAAAGCGATTTATTTTTTGTGGGCGGCCACGAATTGAGGCACAATTTTGTGGAAAATCAAAATTTATATTTGTCTGAAAAGGGCGCTTATTTGCGAGCCCTTATCTCAGGACAAGACACAACAAAGTTTCCGGGTGAAATCGATGCGGATGCATGGTCAAATAGATTTTTTAAAACTCGCTGCGGATGCGCAAACTGATGAAAATACTAATGAAATCCACAACCCTGCTGGTGTGTGTTGCTCTATTGCTATTGGTCGCGTTCACTGCAACTGCGAGTGATTCGTTGTATCGATATGGCGACCCAGTATTTCCTCAAAAGAATATCTCAATAGATGTGGGGAATAAATTATTTCTTATTGCCGATGTTGCAGAAAAAATCGAATTGTGCAAAGAGCACGAAGAATATTTTTGTGCGAAATCAAAAGTGTTTTATTTTTCCGTGCCAAATAATGATGAGGTGGAGGTGGTTGGAAAATCTTGGGTGTTCGATGGACATCGGTATACAGTAGATTCTGTCGACGAATATAGTATTTGGGGAAACAAGAAAAAATTATCTATGATTCGCGAAGACAATAAAAAGATTGGAATGATGTATTTATATTCGAGACATTATGGATTAATTGGAGTTGGTCTTGTGGATCCTGAAAAGCGCACATACAAAACCTTTCTCTTGGAGGGCGCTTGTGGGTTTGCGGCTTCAAAAGATTGCGCAGAGGTGCCTTAAGGCGTAACACGGTAAGAAGCAGAATTTTTGATTGCGTCAAGGGGCTGTTGATGGAAATATTGAAGCAACGAGCTTGTAGCTTGGTAGGCAGTGCTGCTTGTTTGAGACAATATTCCCGATACCTGTCCCCTATACTCCGCCGCGCCGAGGTCCATGAGTATGATGGCAGGCCCTGTCATCATCGTAAGGCGCTATTCATGGCAAATCCCCCCGACGAACGCAACGGCATCGGCCGCCAGCAGGCCGAGGAGGCGGTCCGCACGCTGCTGCGCTGGGCCGGGGACGATCCGGCGCGGGAAGGCCTGTTGGATACGCCCAAGCGGGTGGCCGACGCCTACGGCGACTGGTTCAGCGGCTACGGGGACGATCCGCGCGAATACCTGGCGCGCACCTTCGAGGAGGTGGCCGGCTACGACGAGATGATCGTGCTGCGCGACATCTCCTTCGAGAGCCACTGCGAGCACCACATGGCGCCGATCATCGGGCGGGCGCACGTGGGCTACCTGCCCGACGGCAAGGTGGTGGGGATCAGCAAGCTGGCGCGGGTGGTGGAGACCTACGCGCGGCGCTTCCAGGTGCAGGAGAAGATGACGGCGCAGATCGCGCAGTGCATCCAGGACGTGCTGCATCCGCTCGGGGTCGGGGTGGTGGTGGAGGCCTCGCACGAGTGCATGACCACGCGCGGCATCCACAAGCGCGGGGTGAGCATGGTGACCTCGAAGATGCTCGGCTCCTTCCGCGAGGACGCGCGCACGCGCGCGGAGTTCCTGCGCTTCCTGCGCGGCCGCGAGGCGATGGAGGGCTGAGCGGGGGCCGCGCCTGGGTTCGGTTTTGGCCGACTCGGTCTCGCTCGCTGAGACGGCGCCCGCGCTAGACTACGCGCCGCCTCCCGGGAACCGCCGAGCCCCGCCGTGACCGCCACACCGCCAGCGTCGGGCGCGCGCCGCGCCGCCCTCGTCTTCATCTTCGTCACCGTCCTGATCGACATCCTGGCCTTCGGGCTGATCATTCCGGTGCTGCCGCGCCTGGTGAAGCAGTTCGCCCACGGCGACATCATCAGCGCGCTGCACTGGACCGGGGTGTTCGGGCTGATGTTCTCGCTGATCCAGTTCCTGAGCGCGCCGATCCAGGGCGCGCTGTCGGACCGCTTCGGGCGCCGCCCGGTGATCCTGCTGTCCTGCCTGGGGCTGGGCATCGATTTCATCTTCATGGCGCTGGCCAATTCGATGCCGTGGCTGTTCGTGGGCCGGGTGATCTCGGCCGTGACCTCGGCCAGCTTCACCACCGCCAACGCCTACATCGCCGACGTCACGCCGCCGGACAAGCGCGCGCAGGCGTTCGGGATGATCGGCGCGGCCTTCGGCCTGGGCTTCATCGTCGGCCCGGTGATGGGCGGCTGGCTGGGGCATTTCGACCTGCGCTGGCCGTTCTGGGGCGCGGCGTTGCTGGCGCTGTGCAATTTCGTCTACGGCTGGTTCGTGCTGCCGGAGTCGCTGAAGCCCGAACACCGCTCGCCGAGCTTCGACTGGAAGCACGCCAACCCGTTCGGCTCGCTGCAGCTGCTGCGCGGCTACCCGCAGATCTGGGGGCTGGTGGCGGTGGTGTTCCTGATCAACATGGCGCACTACGTGTATCCGAGCGTGTTCGTGCTGTTCGCCGACTACCGCTTCAACTGGGGGCCGGAGAAGGTTGGCAGCGTGATGGCGTTCGTGGGCATCTGCGGGGTGGTCGTGCAGGCGGTGCTGGTGAAGCACGCGGTCGCCAGCTGGGGCGAGCGGCGCGCCTTGCTGGTGGGGCTGTCGGCGGGGGTGATCGGATTCACGATCTACGGCTGGGCGCCAACCGGCCTGCTGTTCCTGATCGGCGTGCCGATCATGGCGTTCTGGGGCTTCGCGATGCCGGCCACGCAGGCGCTGGTGACGCGGCAGGTGGCGGCGAACGTGCAGGGCCGCGTCCAGGGTGCGCTGGCCAGCCTGGCGAGCCTGGCCGGCATTTTGGCGCCGGTGTTCTACACCAACGTCTTCGCCTGGTTCATCGAACCGACGACGCCGGTGCATCTGCCGGGGGCACCGTTCTGGGCGGCGGCGCTGATGATGGTGGCCGCGATCGGGGTCGCATGGCGCTTCGCGCGCGCGCGCGGGACGGCGGCGCCGTCCGTCGATCCGGACCCGGATCCCGCCTGAGCGCCCCGGAACGGATCCATCCGGGCAAGGCGTCGCGCGCAAAGCCGGCCGATCGGGTGCAGAATCCCGGCATCGCCGCTTCGAAGAGGAATCGTGATGCGCCATGCCTTCGCTCTGTTGATCGCGCTCGCCGCCGCCGGATGCGGCACGGTGCAGTACGAGGACACCAACGCGGCGGTCGACGCCAATCCCCTGTGCACCAGCCAGCCGGACCGGCCCGGCGAACCGGTCTCGCGCAATTGCGAGCGCCGGGCCACGGGCACCTGGAAGAGCGGGAGCGAGGAGAGCAAGCCGCTGGACTTGAGCGGCACGAAGAAAGACGACTGACGCCGCCCGCGCGGCAGGCCGCAAAAGAAAAACCCATCTCCCCGGAGAGGGAGATGGGCCAAGAGCCGAAACCCTGGAGAGAGGTTTGGATCAGGTCTTCGGCGGTGCCGTCGAATCGGCCGGTGCGTTCGGATCGCTCGCCGGCGGGGTGGTGCCGTCGGCCGGCGGCGGCGTGGTGGAGTCCGCGGGCGGCATGGTGGAATCGGCAGGCGGTGTCGTGGAGTCCGCCGGCGGCGTGCCGGTGTCGGCAGGCGGCGCGGTATCGGTGGCGGGCGCGGACGAGTCGGCCGGCGGCGGAGAATCCGGCGACGGCGTCTCGCTGGGCTTGGGCGAACAGGCCGACAGGGTCAGTGCCGAGATCAGCGTGCCCGCGGCGGCCAGCGGCAACAGGATGCCTTTCATGTGCGTTGTCTCCTCGTCGTGCGTAATTGCGACGCCACGATTCTCGCGGGATGCATGTAGCAGAAGCGTTAGTTTTCACGTACGAAAACGTGTGCTGCGCCGATCCGCGTCGCAATCGCGACGTTCGTGCGTCTCGTCGTACGCGAACGTTCAGGCTTGCGGCATTCTCACTGCGTGTCCGGCAGCGATTCGGCGGACATCGGAATCACGGCCCAGAACGGCACGTTGGCCTCGGCCCAGCCGGCGGCGACGTTGTTGAGGATATCGAGCAGGATGGCGAAGGCCTCGGGATCGGCGCCGCGCCAGGCGGCGATGTGGTCGAGCAGCAGCACGTAGCCGCTGGCGGGCCACCACGACAGGTCGCCCAGGCAATCCTCGAGCGCATCCCAGTTGGCGCCGAACCAGTCGGGAAAGCGCAGCGCCTGCGCGAAGCGGTCGAGGATCTCGTCCTTGTCCGAGCAGCCGGCGCAGTCGATGGCGGCCACGGCGAAGTCCAGCGCCAGCGCGGCTTCCTCCAGCGTCTCGCGGTCGCGCACGTCGACGAAGTAGGCGCCGCTCTGCGCCGGATCCGAGAGCAGGGCGCCGAGCTCGAGCGCGCTCACGGCGTCGTCTCCGCATCGAAGCGGCGGAAGCTGCGGTAATGATCGTCGCTGTAGAAGAATTCGCGGGGCGGGTCGCCGCCGGCGACGATGCGCCGCGCGCCGCGGTCGCGCGATCCGGGCGTGCGCACGGTGTACTCGCGGTAATAGCCGCGCGGCTGCGCGGGCAGGCGGCCTTCCCGGTTCTGGAAGGTGCTGCCGTCCTGGCGATGCGGGAACGGGCCGCCGCGCTCGATCAGCCGCAGCGTGTCGCGTGCTTCCTCCGGCAGCCAGGCCGGGGCCTGCACCTCTGCGTCGGCGGGCAGGGTCCGTTGCTGCGCGGAATCGTCGGCGCCCGTGCCGGATGCCGGCAACGCCGATTCGGGCGCGCGCTGCGACCAGGCCCAGAGCGCGATCAGCGCGACCACCGCGATCAGCCAGTATCGACGCATCGTTATTCCCCGCTGGCCGTGTCGCGTGCGCGCAGGCGCCGGATCAGCCGCAGCCGATCCTGGCGATCCTGCCTTGCGCGTCGAGCTCGATGTTCAGGCGGTCGCTGCGGAAATCCATGGTCACCGCGTCGCCGGGCTTGATCACGCGCACGTTCTTGGCGCCGGTGGCGCCGCGCACGGCATCGAGGTTGGCGTCGCTGGCGGCCTGGCCGACATAGGACTGCGCGGCGGCGGCGTTGCAGTCGGCGGGCATGGGGTCGACGGGGGTTTCGGGGGTCGATCCCGCTGCGGGCGGAGTCGAGGCCGCGGCGTCCTGCGCGCCGGCGGGATCGTGCGCGCAGGCGGACAGCGACAAGACCACGGAGAGGACGAGCAACGCGCGCATGGGCATGGGGATGTCCTCGAAACAGGGAAGCGACAGCGTGCCGCGCCCCGCGTGTCAAAAGCGTTAAAGCGCGACCCCGGAACGCGCCTCAACCCACCGCCGCGCGCTTGGCCGCCGGCAGCGCGGCGCGGATCATGGCGTTGTAGCCGGTGGCGAGCGTGCCGAAGCCGCTTTCGGTGGGATGGATCTCGTCGTACCAGAAGCCGGGGTCGTCGGCGTCGGCCACGCCGCTGAAGTCGGCGTAGGAGAACAGCCCCGGGAACTCGCGCTTGGCCGGCGCCAGCACGCGGTCGCGGAAACCGCGCACCAGCAGCAGCCCGGCGAAGCGCCGGGCTTCGGCCTTGCTGCCGAGCACCGCCTTCATCGGCGGCCACAGCCAGGGACCGACGTTGCCGATCAGCGGCGCGGCCAGGCCCAGGTTCTTGATGCTGGTGCGGCCCGGCTCGCCGATGCGCTGCAGGCGCGCGTAGCCGTGGCCGACCACGCGGAAGGCGCCGCCGACCGTGCGCATCGCCGAGAGCAGGATGCGGTAGCGCTCGAGGATGTCCTCGAACGTGCCGGCCGCGAGCAGGCGCGCGAAGGCGTCCTCGGCGGACATGCGCCCTGCCTCGGCGAACAGCCTGGCCAGCGGCGCGATGCCGTCGTTGCCGCCGATGCTCAGGCACAGCAGGTCGAACTCGCGCGATTTCAGGCGCTCGGCGTAGTTGCGGCATTGCGCCGGCGTGCACATCCTGGCGGCCGTCAGGCCCGGTCCGCCCAGGCGCAGCGAGAGGCCGTCGATGCGCGCGAAGCTGTTCCAGTACAGGTTCTTGTACAGCGGCGTGCTGAACCAGGAATCGCCCCAGTAGGCGATCGCCGGACGGGTGCGCAGGTAGTCGCGCCAGACGCGGCGGTTGCGGCTGCTCGGCGTGCCGGAGGCGGCGCGGACCTGGTCCCAGTTGTCGTAGATGCGCTTGAGCTGCATGGCGGCCTCCCGCTGCGGGAACGACGGTGCGTCCGGGCCGTGACTATGTCACGCCGGCGGCGCAGGGAACGAGACCGGATGGCGGGTTCGGCCGCGTCCCAGCCGGCCGCGCCTCAGTCGCGGCGCTCCTCGTCCAGCACCAGGGACAGCGGCGCGGCCACCGTTTCCAGCGAGCGGCGCTCGGCCGCCACGCCCCAGAACGCCTGCACCAGTCCCGCGCCGACCATCAGCGCGGCGCCGATCAGGTAGCCGATGAAGACGTTGTCGCGGCTGGCGGTCTCGATGAGCTCGCCGAACAGCAGCGGGCCGCTGATGCCGCCGAGCGCGGTGCCGAAGGCGAAGAACACCGCGATCGCCAGGGCGCGGATTTCCAGCGGGAAGGTTTCGGCGACGGTGAGATAGGCGGAGCTGGCGGCGGCGGAGGCGAAGAAGAAGATCACCATCCAGGCGATGGTCTGCTGGGTGGCGTCGAGCACGTTCTGCTGGAACAGGTAGCCCGAGACGGTGAGCAGCACGCCGGCCATGATGTAGGTGAAGGAGATCATGATGCGGCGGCCGAGGCGGTCGAACAGGGGACCGAGCAGCAGGGGGCCGCAGAAGTTGCCGAGCGCGAAGGGCAGGATGTACCAGGGCACCTTGTCAGAAGGCACGCGATAGAAGTCGGTCAGCACCAAGGCGTAGCTGAAGAAGATCGCGTTGTAGAAAAACGCCTGCGAGGTCAGCAGCGCCATGCCCACCAGCGAGCGGCGGCGGTGGCGCTGCAGCAGCACCTGGATGACCTCGAGCAGGGAGGTGTGGCGGCGACTGCGCAGGCGAAGGTGCATCTCGGGCGGTACCGGTGCCAGCCGATGGCCCGCGCGTTCGAAGCGCCGCTCGATGTTCTCCACAATGTCGCGCGCCTGATCGCGGTGGCCATGGATGATCAGCCATCGCGGGCTCTCGGGAATCCACCAGCGCATCAACAGAATCACCAGGCCGAGCACGGCTCCGATGCCGAAGCACAAGCGCCAGCCCAGCTCGCCGCCCACGATGTCCGGATTGAGCATGTAGATGGCGCCCACCGCGCCAATGGCGGCGCCGACCCAGAACGTGCCGTTGATGGCCAGATCGACCCAGCCGCGGTAGCGCGGCGGGGTGAATTCCTGGACGGTGGAATTGATCGCCGAATATTCGCCGCCGATGCCCGCGCCGGTGAAGAAGCGAAACAGCAGGAAACTCCACAGGTTCCACGAGAACGCGGTGGCGGCGGTGGCAACGATGTAGACGGCAAGCGTGATGAAGAACAGCTTGCGTCGCCCGATGCGATCGGCCAGCCAGCCGAAGAACAGCGCGCCCAGCACCGCGCCGGCGATGTAGACGGCGCCTGCCAGAGTGATGTCCGAGCTGCTCAGGCGCAGCACCGGGCTTTCCTTCAGCGCGCCGGCCACGGCACCGGCGAGCGTCACTTCCAGCCCGTCGAGCAGCCAGGTGATGCCGAGCGCGAGGACCAGCAGGGTATGGAAGCGCCCCCAGGGCAGACGGTCGAGGCGGGCCGTGAGATCGGTGTCGAAGACCTGCGGCTCGACGTTGGCGGTGGCGGTCATGAAGCGCGGCGTACCCGGAGCGTGCGGAAGGGGCAGGGTAGCGTGCCGGCCCCGGCGGGGCATGCTGCCCGGCAACATCGGGCGCCGCGCGGGGCGCCGGGCATGCCCAATGGCAGGGGGGCAGGCGATGGCGCTTGGCTACGATACGGGGTTCGTCGTCTTACGCAGGAGATCCGCGATGCCGCGCCAGCCGTCCGATCGTCGCTCGCCGATGCGCGTCCCCTCGCTGCGCGCCGCCGCGTGCCTGGTGCTCGCCTTCGCCGCCGTTCCGGCCGCGCACGCGCAGCGCAACGCCATGCCGGCCGACACGCCGTATCCGGGCACCATCGCGCTGGAGGTGGACGCCACCGACCTCTCGCACCGCATCTTCCGCGCCAAGCAGCGCATCCCGGTCAAGCCCGGCCCGCTGACGCTGCTGTATCCGCAGTGGCTGCCCGGCCGCCATGCCGGTTACGGTTCGGTGGACAAGTTCGCCGGCCTGACCATCACCGGCAACGGGCAGCGCCTGGCGTGGAAGCGCGATCCGCTCGACGTGTACGCCTTCAATCTGGACGTTCCGCAGGGCGTGAGCGAGATCGAGGTCTCCGCGCAGTACCTCTCGCCCACCGACCGCGAGCAGGGACGCGTGGTGATGACGCCGACCATGCTCAACCTGCAGTGGAACATGGTGGCGCTGTATCCGGCCGGGCACGCCGCGGACAAGGTCACCTTCGTCGCGACGCTGAAGGTGCCCCAGGGCTGGCAGCCGTTCACCGCGCTCGACGTCGATTCGCGCGCCGGCGACACCGTGCGCTACAAGCCCGTGGATTTCGACACCCTGGTCGATTCGCCGGTGTATGCCGGCCGCTACGCCAAGACCATCGACCTGGACCCCGGCGCCAAGGCGCCGGTGCGGCTGAACGTGATCGCCGACGACCCGCGCTATCTCGAAGCCAAGCCCGAGCACGTGGCTCAGCACCGTAACCTGATCAAGCAGGCCTACAAGCTGTTCGACTCGCACCACTACGACCATTACGACTTCCTGTTCTCGCTGTCCGGGCAGATGTCCGGCAACGGCCTGGAGCACCACCGCTCCAGCGAGAACGGCATGGGCGTGGACTACTTCAAGGACTGGGATCCGAAGGTCGGCACCGACGACCTGCTCGCGCACGAATTCACCCATTCCTGGAACGGCAAGTTCCGCCGTCCGGCGGGCCTGCTCACGCCCAATTTCAACGTGCCCATGCAGGACGACCTGCTGTGGGTGTACGAAGGCCAGACCCAGTACTGGGGCAACGTGCTCACCGCGCGCGCCGGGCTGCGCACCCAGGAGCAGTCGCGCGACGAGCTGGCGATGGTGGCGGCGCTGTACAGCGAGAACCGTCCGGGCCTGGCCTGGCGCAACGTGCAGGACACCACCAACGATCCGATCATCGCCCAGCGCCGCACCAAGCCCTACCGCGGCTGGCAGATGAGCGAGGACTACTACCAGGCCGGCCAGCTGATCTGGCTCGACGTCGATGCGCGCCTGCGCGCCAGGAGCGGCGGCAAGAAGTCGCTGGACGATTTCGCGCGCGCCTTCTTCGGCGTCGAGGACGGCAGCTGGGTCGCCAAGCCCTACGTCTTCGACGACGTGGTCGCCGCCTTGAACGCGCTGGTCGCCGACGACTGGGCCGGCTTCCTGCGCCAGCGGCTGGACGGCAGCGGCCCGCTGACCGGCGGCCTGGAAGCCAGCGGCTGGCGGCTGGTCTATACCGAGACGCCGAGCGCGATCGCCAAGGCGAACGAGAAGAATCCGCTGACCGGCGGCAGCGACTTCCTGTATTCGATCGGTTTTCGCGTCAACAAGGACGGCAGGCTCGGCGAGGTGCGCTGGGACAGCCCCGCGTTCAACGCCGGGCTGGGCGTGGGCATGAGCCTGCTGGCGGTGGACGAGCGCGGCTACAGCAAGGAGAACCTCGAGGACGCGATCAAGGCGGCCAAGAGCGGCGGCGCGCCGATCCGGCTGCTGGTCAAGGACTTCGACCGCTATCGCACGGTGTCGGTCGACTACCGCGGCGGCCTGCGCTACCCGCACCTGGAGCGCGTCGAGGGCACGCCCGATCACCTGAGCGCGATCTTCGCGCCGAGGAAGTAGGCGCCGCCCGCACGAAACCGCGCATGCGGCCCGCCCTCGCCAGGGAAGGTGAACCGGCCTCGCGCAATGCCGGCATCGACGCCCTGCGCGGCGTCTCGATCCTGCTGGTGGTGCTCCACCACCTCGCCCTGCGCATCCCGCTGCGCGAGACCGCGCTGATTGAGGTGCTGCCCAGGCGCCTGCTCGACGCGCTCGGCTACAACGGCTACGAGGCGGTGTTCGTGTTCTTCGTGATCTCCGGCTTCCTGATCGCGCTGCATTCGCTGCAGCGCTGGGGCCGGCTGTCGGCCGTCGACGCGCGCGCCTTCTACCTGCGCCGCGCGCATCCTGCCCTGCCTGCTGCTGTTGCTGGCCGTGCTCTCGGCGATGCACCTGGCCAGCGTGCCCGACTACGTGATCGACAAGCCGACGCAGTCGCTGGGCGGCGCGCTGCTGTCCGCGCTCGGCCTGACGCTGAACTGGTACGAAGGTCGCACCGGCTGGCTGCCCGGCGGCTGGGACGTGCTCTGGTCGCTGTCGATCGAGGAAGTGTTCTATCTCGGCTTCCCGCTCGCCTGCCTGCTGCTGCGCGACGCGCGCTGGCTGGCGCTCGCGTTGGCGGCGCTGGCCTTGTCGCTGCCGGCCACGCGCGCGGCGCTGGCGGACAACGAGATCTGGCGGGAGAAGGCCTACCTGCCCGGCATGGCAGCCATCGCCACCGGCGTGCTGGCGGCGATGGCGGTGCGGCGCTGGCGCGCCAGCGCGCGCGAGGCGACCGGGCTGTGCGTGCTGGGCGCGGTCGGCCTGCTCGCGGTGCTCGGCTGGGGCGGGGTGCTGTGGCCGCTGCTGGGCAACGGCACGATGCTGCTGCTCACCGCGTCGGCCGCCTGCCTGGTGACGGGACTGCACTGGCGGCAGTCGCATGGCCTGGCGTCGGCCCCGCGCGGGACGGCCTGGCTGCGCTCGTGCGGACGGCTGAGCTACGAGATCTACCTCACCCACATGTTCGTGGTGTTCGCCATCGTCGGCGCGTTCAAGCTCACCGGCGGCGGGATGCGCGGCGGCTTCTGGTGGTACCTGGCGCTGTTGCCGCTGTGCTGGGGGTTGGGTTGGGCGCTGGCGCGCGGCTTTTCCGAACCCTGCGAGCGCGCGCTGCGCCGGCGTTGGCTGCGGCCTCGGGCGCCGCAGCCTGCCCGGGCCGATCCGGCCTCGCCCTAGCGAGGCCCGCGAACTGCGCTCAGGCCGCCTGCACGATCCGCAGCGGATTGCGCCATTGCGTGAGCAGCTCGGCCTCGCGCGCCTTGGCCTTGTGCAGGTGCGCTTCCTTGACGTGGCCGTAGCCGCGGATGTGCTCGGGAATGCTGGCGATCTCCACGGCCAGGTCGACGTTGCCGCCATCGAGCGCGTCGAGCAGGTCGCCGACGGTGCGTTCGTAGTCGGCGATCAGCTGGCGCTCGCCCTTGCGCTCGGCGGTGTAGCCGAAGATGTCGAGCGCGCCGCCGCGCAGGCCGCGCAGCTTGGCCAGCAGCTTGAAGGCCGTGAACACCCAGGCGCCGTACTCGCGCTTCTGCAGCCGGCCGTCGGCGTCCTTCTTGGCCAGCAGCGGCGGGGCGAGGTGGAAGTGCAGGGTGTAGTCGCCGTCGAACTGCTGCTCGATGCGGCGGCGGAACTCGCCGCTGGTGTACAGGCGCGCCACCTCGTACTCGTCCTTGTAGGCCATCAGCTTGAAGAAGTAGCGGGCCACGGCCTCGGACAGGTCGCTGGAGCCGGGCACCTTGGCGGTCTCGGCGGCGCGGACCCTGGCCACGAAGTCGGTGTAGCGCCTGGCGTAGGCGGCGTTCTGGTAGTCGGTGAGAAAGGCGCGGCGGCGGTCGATGGCCTCCTCCAGCGAACGCGACAGGCGCAGGTCGTCCAGCGGCAGGAAGGCGACGTTGTCGCCGCGGCCCTCGGCCGGCGGCTGCCCCTCCGCCTTGCCGGAGAAATGGCGCAGCTCGTCCTGCGCGCGCGAGGCCTTCGGCGCGGAGGTGGCGCCCCATTCGGTGCTTTCCCACTCGCCTGGCGGCAGCGACTGCAGCGCGCCCGGCGTGCGTTCGGCGGCGGTCGGCGCGTTGCGCACGATGCCGGCGGCCTCGTTGACCGCCTGCGGATCGATGGCGGCCAGGCGGCCCCAGGCGAAGGCGGTCTTGTTCATCTCCACCGCGGCGCCGTTGAGCTCGATCGCGCGCATCAGCGCCTCGAACGAGATCGGCACCAGGCCGCGCTGCCAGGTGAAGCCGAGGATGAAGAGGTTGGCGGCGATGGCATCGCCCATCAGCGCGGTGGCGAGCTGGGTGGCGTCCACCAACAGCGGCTCGTCCCCGCCCAGCGCCTGCTTGACCGCCTGCACGATGTCGGCGGCGGGGAACTGCATGTCCGGACGCGTGGTGAAGGTGCCGGGCATCGCCTCGTAGGTGTTGAGCACCACCTGGCTGCGGCCGGCGCGGATCTTCGACAGCGCCCAGTAGTCGTTGACCACGACCATGTCGCAGCCGAGCACGAGGTCGGCCTCGCCGGCGGCGATGCGCACCGCGTGCAGGTCGGCGGGCGTACGCGCGAAGCGGATGTGGGTGGTGACCGCGCCGCCCTTCTGCGCCAGGCCGGTCTGGTCGAGCACGGTGGAGCCGCGGCCTTCCAGGTGCCCGGCCATGCCGAGCAGGGCGCCGATGGTGACCACGCCCGTGCCGCCGACGCCGGTGATGAGGATGTTCCAGGGCTGCGAGAGATCGGTGGCGAAGCTGGGCGCCGGCAGGTTGGCCAGGCGCTCGGCGGCGCTGATTTTCTTGCCCTTGCGCGGCGCGCCGCCGTGCACGGTGACGAAGCTCGGGCAGAAGCCCTCGACGCAGGAGTAGTCCTTGTTGCAGTTGCTCTGGTCGATCTCGCGCTTGCGGCCGAACTCGGTGTCCTTGGGCAGCACGGAGACGCAGAAGCTCTTCACGCCGCAGTCGCCGCAGCCCTCGCACACCAGCGTGTTGACGAACACGCGCTTGGCCGGGTCGACCATCTTGCCGCGCTTGCGGCGGCGGCGCTTCTCGGTGGCGCAGGTCTGGTCGTAGATCATCACGCTCACGCCCTTCACCTCGCGCAGGCGCTTTTGCGCGGCGTCGAGTTCGCGGCGGTCGAGGAACTCCACGCCCGGCGGGAAGATACCTGCAGAAGCGGGCGCCTTGTCCGACCACTTCTCGATGTCGTCGGAGAGCACGACGATGGTCTGCACGCCCTCGGCGCGCATCTGCTGGGCGATCTGCGGCACCGACAGCGTGCCGTCGACCGGCTGGCCGCCGGTCATCGCGACCGCGTCGTTGTAGAGGATCTTGTAGGTGATGTTGACGCCGGCCGCGATCGACTGGCGGATCGCCAGCGAACCGGAATGGAAGTAGGTGCCGTCGCCGAGGTTCTGGAACACGTGCGGCGTGTCCGTGAAGGCGGCCTGGCCGCACCAGGTGACGCCTTCGCCGCCCATCTGGGTGAAGGTGTCGGTGCTGCGGTCCATCCAGGTGACCATGTAGTGGCAGCCGATGCCGCCGAGCGCGCGGCTGCCCTCGGGCACCTTGGTCGAGGTGTTGTGCGGACAGCCGGAGCAGTAGTGCGGCACGCGCGGGAACTGCGCGCGCGGCAGCGCCAGCTCGCTCTCCTTGGCGTCCATCCAGCGCAGCACATCGCGCATCTGTTCCGAGTCATGGAAGCGCTGGATGCGGCGCGCGATCACGCCGGCGATGCGCGCGGGAGTGAGCTCGTTGGTGGAGGGCAGGATCCATTCGCCGCTCTCGTCGTACTTGCCGACGATGGAGGGGCGGTTGCCGTCGAAGTTGTAGAACAGCTCCTTCATCTGGCTCTCGATGAAGCTGTGCTTCTCCTCCACGACCACGATGTCCTGCAGCCCGCGCGCGAAGTTGCGGATGCCGATCGGCTCCAGCGGCCAGGTCATGCCGACCTTGTAGACGCGGATGCCGAGGTCGGCGCAGGCGCGCGCGTCCAGGCCCAGGTATTCCAGCGCCTGCAGCACGTCGAGGTAGCTCTTGCCGGTGGTGACGATGCCCAGCCGCGCGTTCGGCGAATCGATCACGGTGCGGTCGATGCGGTTGGCGCGGGCGAAGGCCTGCGCGGCCTTCACCGCGTAGCGGTGCAGGCGCATCTCCTGGTCGAGCGGCGGATCGGGCCAGCGGATGTTGAGGCCGCCCGGCGGCATCTCGAAGTCGTCGGGGGTGACGATCTGCAGCGCGAACGGGTTCACGTCCACCGAGGCGGAGGACTCCACCGTCTCGGCGATGGTCTTGAAGCCGACCCAGCGGCCGGTGTAGCGCGACATAGCCCAGCCGATCAGGCCGAGCTCGAGGATGTCCTGCACGCCGGCCGGGTTGAGGATCGGCATCATCGCGCTGGTGAACTCGCCTTCCGAGCCGTGCGGCAGGGTCGAGGAGCGGCAGGCGTGGTCGTCGGCGGCCAGCGCCAGCACGCCGCCGTGGCGCGAGGTGCCGGCGGCGTTGCCGTGCTTGAACACGTCGCCGCAGCGGTCCACGCCCGGCCCCTTGCCGTACCACATGGCGTAGACGCCATCGACCTTGGCGCCCGGAAACAGGTTGGTCTGCTGGGTGCCCCAGACCATGGTGGCGCCGAGGTCCTCGTTGAGGCCGGGCTGGAACTTCACCTGCGCCTGTTCAAGATATTTGCGCGCACGCCACAGCTCCAGGTCGAAGCCGCCCAGCGGCGAGCCGCGATAGCCGGAGATGAAGCCGCCGGTGTTCAGGCCCGCCGCCTGGTCGCGCAGGCGCTGCATCAGCGGCAGACGCACCAGCGCCTGCACGCCGCTGAGGTAGATACGGCCTTCCGTGCGTACGAACTTGTCGTCCAGCGTGTAGTCGGGGTCGACGACGCCATGCGTCAGCAAGGTGTTGGCGGAGGCGGGCGAGGACAGTTCGGCGGTGCTGGTCATGGCGTGGCGACGGCGCCGGAGGGCGCCGCTGGCTGCGGAAAGGCGGCGATTTTACCAGCCGGGCCGCGGCCCACGTTTGGACGATCGAGCAGGCCGGGCGACGGACATGCGAAGGCGGCGGGCGACGCGCGGGGGTGAGGCGTCGGCGGATGCCGGGGCCGCGCCTGGAATCGCTTTCAGCTACGTTGCGCGCAGTCGCCGCCGCCAGCGGCGACAGGCTGGGTCAGCCGGCGTCTTCGACGGGGATGTTGTGCGCGCGCAGCCAGTCCTTGATCGCCTCGCGCTGGCGGCGCGTCTCGCCGTTGAGCACGTTTTCCGGCGTCATGAACAGGTAGCGCTGGAAGTTCGAGCCGCGCGCGTTCTTCAGGTTGGGATTGGCGCCGGCCTCGAGCAGCTTGAGGATGCGCCCGGTCTCGTTGATCTTGGCGGCGACATGGATCGCGGCGTTGCCCTGGCGGTCGACGGCGTCGAGCTGGGCGCCGGACTTCATCAGCAGGTCGGCGTTGCCCGAGCGCTCGGACATCAGCGCCGACATCATCGGCGTCGCCTGGGTCTTGGTATTGGGCGTGTCGGGGCTGATGCCGCGCTTGAGCAGGGTCTCCAGCCAGTAGGGCGTATCGGCCTGCGCGGCCAGGTGCACGGCAGTGTCGCCGTCGCTGTCGCCGCGCGTGGGGTCGGCGCCGGCGGCCAGCAGGGCCTCGAAGCCGGTGCGGCTCTGGTTGAGCATGGCCCATTGCAGCAGCGGCAATCCGTTCTCGCTTTCGGCGTTGGGGTTGGCGCCGGCCGCCACCAGTTCGCGGACCTTGACGGCGTCGCCGTCTTTGGCGGCCTCGGCCAGGCTGGCGGTGGAGGGATCGGTAAAGGGCTTGCTCGACATCGGGCTGGTTCCTGGTCTGGCGCAGGCGCTGCAGGCCAACAGCATAAGCGAGGCCATCAGCGCCACGCGAATGCCGCCGCGCAGCGTCAGCGCCGCGCGGGGGAGGGCGTCGGAGGCGCGGGCGTTCGCGGTGCGGCCCGCCGGCTGTGCATGCGTCATAGGCTTGGAAAGTCGAAGGCCCGGCCGCGGAATGCGGCCGGGCCTGCAGGATAGCGGAACGGGAGTAACGGACCCGTTACCAGTTCCAGGGCATCGCCTTGCTGACCTTGTCGCCGACCCAGCTGGCGCCTTCGGAGATCTTGTTGCCGGTCCAGCTCACGCCCTCGACGATCTTGCCGCCGGTCCACTTGGCGCCGTCGTAGAGGCCCTGCGCGCCGTCGGCGATGCGGTCCACGCCCCATTCGACCACGTCGCCGCCCTTGTCGGTCAGCCACTCGATGCCCTTGCCCAGGCCGTCGGTACCCTTGGCGAACAGGTTGCCGGTGCCCTCGACCAGGCCGGCGACGAAGTTGGCCGGGGTTTCCAGGAGGCTGCCCTTGCCCAGGTCGCGGATGAGCTGGCCGCCGCCGTCGGTGATGTTCTGCACCGTGTCGCCGGTCAGCGACAGCCCGTTGGAGACGGTCTTGCCGGCCAGGTTCAGGGTGCCGTCGGCCACATCGCCGACCACGCTGACCGTGCCGTCGACGTACCGGCCTTCGCTGTAGTTGCTCTGGACGGTGTCCTTGATCTCGCCCGCGGTGTCCTTCACCGTGGTGACGGTGTCGGTGATGTTGCTGCGCACGTTCTGGGCGACGTTGCCCCACTGGTTGAAGATCATCTCGCCGGCGTTCTGCACGGTGTTGAACACCAGGCCGTGCTCCTTGGGCTCGTACGGCGTCTGCGTGCGCACGGCCTCGACGTAGACGTCGCCGTCGTCGCCGCTGCCGCCGTGGGTGCCGACCACCGGGGTGGTGCCCGGCGGCGGCGTGAGGCGCAGCTCGTGGCCGACGGCGTTGGGCGGCGAGCCGATCGGCAGGATCGGGATGAGCGGCAGGTCCTGCTGCGCCAGGGTCAGCGGATCGGTGTTGACCACGTAGCGGCGGACTTGGCCACTGTCGGCGAGCTGGTCGCGCACCGCGTTCGGATTCATGCCCAGGCTGCGCAGGCTGTCGTTGCTCACGCCGGCGGCATTGAAGGTGACCGCGCTGGCATTCACCGAGAGGGCCGCGAACGAGGCCAGTCCGCCGCCGAGCGAGTGCCCGGCGAAGGCGACGTTGCCCTTGCCGAACTCGTCGGTGGCTTCCTTGGCCAGCGCCATCGCCTGGTTGTACTGCTTGGTCTCCAGGCCGAAGGCCTGGCCGGCGTCGGCGCGCAGGTCGCCCATTTCCTTCGGATCGGTGCCGGCGTAGGCGACGACGTACTGGCCTTCGGCGTTCTGGTAGATGGCCGCGCGGAAGCCGCTCTTGCTGTCCTCCAGCATCTTCGGATCGATGTTGATCCGGTTGCCTTGCGCGTCGACCAGATGGTCCGGGTTGTCGCCCGGCGGCACCTGCAGGCGGTTCCAGCCCGCTTCCTTGAGTTCGGCTTCGGACTTGGTCTCGGTCTTGCCGGTCTTGGGATCGGGGATGTCGTAGACATCGTTGGCCATCTGCGCGAACTGCAGATCGGTTTTCTGCTGCGGATCGGTGCCGGCGACCTTGCCGCTGAACGTGCCGTCGCCCTTGGGCACCGGTTCCGGCGGCGGAGGGGGTGGCGGGGGCGGAGGCGGGGGCGGCGGAGGCGGCGGTGGCGGCAGATAGGGATCGATCGGGAAGCCCATGACGCGTCTCACGCTGGTTTGAGTTGATGGCGGCAGCATAGGCAGGCCGCCCGCAGTCTGAACAGCTAGGAGTAACCCTAGTGGTGCCTCCGCCATCGCGGGACCGTGGCGGGGCGCGCGGGCGGATTGTGACGCCCGGCCGGAATCGGGGCACGCCCCGGCGGGGCCCGAGGCTCAGGTCGGGCCGCGGTCGACGATGGCGGCGACGCGGCCGTCGCGGAAGGCGACGCTGCTGCGCCCCTCCAGCTCGATCACCGTGCCGGCGGGGAGGAGGACCGCCGGGCCGGAGTGGTGTTCGAAACGCACCCTGGGCGCGTTCATCAGCCCGCGCCCGCTTCCAGCGGAACATCGTGCGCGCGCAGCCAGGCGACCACCGTTTCGCGCGCCTGCCGGGCCTGCGCGGTGAGCGAGGCGGCCGGGGTCTTGAAGAAATACGGCTGGAAGGTGGCGCCCTGCGCGTTGCGCAGGTTCGGGCTGGCGCCCTGTTCGAGCAGCAGCAGCACGTGCTCGCCAGCGTTGATCATGGCGGCGGCGTGCAGCGGCGTATTGCCGCCGTGGTCGGCCAGGTCCGGGTCGGCGCCGCGCTGGAGCAGCAGGCGGAACTGGGCGTCGGTGCGCGGGCCGGTGGCGCCGGCCAGCGGCGTGGCGCCGGTGCGTTCGTGGCGGACGTTGGGATCGGCGCCGGCGGCGAGCAGCCGCTGCAGGTAGTCCGGGTCGTCGGCGATGGCGGCGCTGTGCACGACGGTGCTGCCGCCCAGGCCCGGCCGGTTGGGGTCGGCGCCGTTGTCGAGCAGGGCCTGCATGCCGTCGGCGTTTCGCGCGATCAGCGCGAACTGCAGCGGATTCACGCCGTCCTCGCCGCGCGCGTTGGGATCGGCGCCCTGGCGCACCTGTTCGCGCACCTGCGCCGCATCGCCGCGCGCGGCGGCGGCGGCAAGCGCGGCGGTCTGGGGGTCGTGGAAGGCCTTCTCGGCGTCCATGGCGTCTCCGCGGCAGGCAGTGCAGAGCAGTATGAGCGAAAGCGCGAGGGCGCGGAGCGGAACGAGGCGCATCGTCGGCGGAAGGCGCAAGGGGCAGGCGAGCGTAGCGCACGCGCGGCATCCGCGTGCGCTAGCGCCGCATCAACGCAGCCAGGGCTGCTGTTCCTGCAGCGCCTCGATCATGGTCGATTGCCGGTGCAGGTCGGCCACGCGCTCGGCCTTGTCCTTCAGGTACTCGGCGGTGCGCTTGCCCATCTCGATCGGATTCCAGGTCCACTCGGGCGCCTTGATCGGCGGCAGCGGATCCTTCAGCGTGATCTCGTGGCCCGGCGCGTCGGGCATGATGCTGCTCAGGCCCGGCGTGTCCTCCTGCGCGGCGGTGAGCGGGTCGCCGGCGACGTTGTAGCGGCGGATCAGTCCGTTCTCGGCCTGCTGCTTGGCCGTGCCGGGGTCCAGGCCCAGGCGCTGCATGGTCTTGTCGTGCACGCCGGAGGCGTCGAAGGTCACCGCCGGCACGCCGGTGGCCAGCGAGGCGATGGCGGCCAGGCCGCCGCCCAGCGAATGCCCGGTGATCACCAGGTTGCCGTCGCGGCCGAACGCGCTGTTGGAGACCAGCTGCGCCAGCTGCACCGCCTGGTCGTACTGCTCGGCGTCGAAGCCCAGGCCCTGCGGGAAGTTGGCGCCGGTCCAGTCCTTGGTTTCGTTCGAGCCGGAGTAGGCGAGCACGTAGCGGCCGTTGCCGTCGCTGTAGACGCCGGCGCGGAAGCCGGTTTCCGGCGTTTCCAGCAGCGCCGGATCGATGCCGGCGCTCTGCAGATCGGCATCGCTCACGCGGGTCCAGCCGTCGACCCGGGTGGTGCTCGGGTCGTAGGCGGCATTGGCCAGCTTCATCAGGTCCAGGTCGATCGGCTTGCTGTCCTGGCCGCGGACCTCGCTGGCGAAGCCAGGGCCGTCGGGACCGCCGGTCTTGGGCGCGAAATTGGCCTGCAGGCGCGCCAGATCGGGGTGATAGGACGGTTCGGGCAAGGTGCGCTGTGTCGACAGCGGTTCCCGAGGCGGCGGCGGTGGCGGCGGCGGGGGTGGCGGCGGAGGCGGCGACAGCAAGGTCAGCACGCGATCGATCGGTCCCAGCACCATGTCGAGTCCCCCGCAGAGTCAGGGTTCCGTTCTAAATCCGCCCCGCGGCCCGGGCAAGCTGGGGCTTGCCCTAGTCGGCCGAGATCATGACGTGGCCTCCGTGCGGCGCGCGGCATGATGCCCGGCGACCCCACCGCATCGGAGACAGGAGACCAGCCATGGATGCAGACCGCAGGAAAATGCTGATCGGCGTTTCGGGCGCGACCGGCGCGCTGCTCGCCGCCCATCCGCCGGCCGCGCAAAGCCAGACGACGATCTCCGCCGAGGAGGTCAGCTTCCTGCAGGCCGGCATGGGCGCCGTGCCGCGCACCGTGCAGGCCAAGTTGCGCGAGACGGTGAGCATCCGCGACTTCGGCGCAGTCATGGACGGGGTGACCGACGACTACGCGGCGATCGCGGCGGCGCTGGCCTCCGGCGCCAGGCGCGTTACGGTGCCGGGGCTGGGGACGGCCTACTACACGCGCACCGTCAATGTGCCCCCGGGGGTGGAGCTGATCGGCGAGGGCGGCACCTTGCGGGTGCCGCAGCGCATCAATGCCCTGAACCTGCTGGACGAGGCCACGGTGTCGGACCTGACCATCGACGGCACGCAGGTCGACGATGCGATCGGCGGCTCCGGCGTGATCCTGCTCGGCGACGGCTGCACCGTGCGCAACGTCACCTCGAAGAATTTCGGGTACCACGGTTTTGCTTCCGGCCCCGGCGGCGCCGACCGGGCGGTCATCCTGGGCTGTCGCGCCTTCAATTGCGGCCATCGCGGCATCAATCTCTCGGAAGGCAGCTGCTACAACCGGATCACCAACTTCGAGGCGCGCAACTGCAGGCGCGCGGGCCTCATCCTCGGCTACCTGTCCAATTTCAACGTCATCCAGGGGCTTTACATCGATGGTCACTCGGCCTCGGTCGGCGGCGCCGGGCTCTGGGCGCACATGAACAGCGACTACAACATCTTCGACGACATCGTCATCGGTCCGCAGGACACCACCGGCAACAAATGCCCGGCGCTGCTGCTGGGCGCGGGATGCGTGGGCAACAGCTTCTCGCGCATCAAGATCTTCGCGGCCGGCCTGCGCGGCATCCTGCTCTGGAACCAGGACGTGGACCATCCGGAACTCGGTACCTTCAACACGCCGCTCGCGGGGAACCGTTTCTCGGACATCTCGATCATCGGCACCGACGTCATCGAGGATTTGTCGAGCGGCATCGTGATGAATTCCGACGAAGGGCAGGTGGTGCAGAACAATATCTTCGATCGTGTCTATATCGACCGCTTCAAGGATGGTGTCCTCGATCAGGATGGGCTGACCAACGGCATCGAGTTCAGCAACTTCCGCTTCGGCGCCGGCATCGCCAACCGCCGGATGCGGGTGGGCAATCTCGCCAACCGCTACCGTACCGGCCGCCGCTTCAATTGCGCCGGGCTGACGGGCATGGGATCGCTGGCACTGGCCACGGCCGAATACGAAGCGCATCCGGCGGTGCCCGCCAGCAACGTGGAACTCGTCCAGCCATATCCCTTCCCGGTCATGATCTTCCTCTCCGGCCTGGCGGGAAGCACGGGCGTGAAGATCGACGGCGTCAACGTCAACAGCGTGCTGCACGACCTGGGCAACGGCACCTACACCCTGTTGCCGCAACAAACGATCACGCTGACGTATTCCTCGGGAACGCCGGCGTGGCGCTGGTTCGGCCTGTGACGCACCGAACGCGGCCGGCGATCAGTCGGGCTGGGTGCCGACCGGGAAGTCCGCCAGTTCGCTCAAGGGAATCCGTTCGATCCGCTGCGGGCCGTCGTGGCCGTCGTATTGGCTCGACCCGTTCTCGTAGGTCACCCACAGTTCGTCGCCGACGATGTTGATGCCCTGCGCCCAGCTGCCGAGCTTGCCGTTGTCGATGTTCTCACTCGCGCCGTCGGCGGTGAAGGTCTGCGGACTGCTTTCGATGGGCTGGTAGACCAGATGCCTGTCGCCGGTGCTGAACAGCAGGCCCTGGCCGTCGTTGACCACGGTCATGCCCTGCGCGCGGTCGGGCGCGGCGATCGGGCCGGAGGGATCGGTCAGGCGCCCGTCGGCGCCGATCTCGAAGCGCCAGACCGCGCCGGTCGTATCGGCGCCGTCCGCGTCCTTGTTGTAGGTACCGACATAGGCGTAATCCCCGTGCACGGTCATGAAGCTGGCGTTGGAGACGAAGTCGCTCCCTTCGGGCGCCTGCGGTTGCGGGATCACGTCCAGGGCCCGCACTTCCGCGCGGCCGGTTGCGGGATTCACCGGCGCGTTGTCGATCTGCGCGCGCGAGTAGAGATAGATGCCGTCGGTGTCGGCGACATAGACGGTATCGCCATGGGTCGCCACGCCGCCGCCGTGCGTGGGCGCCAGGAATTCGCTGTCGCCGCGCGGGCCGAGCAGGGCGACCGAGCGTTCGGTGTCGTTCCTGGTGTCCTGGATCGACAGCAGCACGCCGCGCTCGGTGAGATCCTCCTGCCGGTAGGGGATGTCGGTGGGCGGGAGATACTGGCTGTCGTCCACGTTGCCGAACAGCAGATCGCGGAGATTGAAGCGGTCGTGGTAGTAGTAGGTGGTCAGCAGTTCGCCGTTGCCCGTGTACGCCTGGCCCTGCGGCGTCCAGCCTTCCTCCAGGTGCACCAGCCCAGGCGTGATGTAGGCGTCCGACGGCGTGCTGCCGACGTTCGGCGTGTCGTACTGCGCCGGAAGGTAGGGAGAAGGCGCGCCGACGGGGCCGGGAACAGTCATGGGCGCTTGCTCGGAAGCCTGGACATGTCGGGATGGTAGGCAGCCGCGATCCCGGCGACACCTGGGGAAAACCCCGAGTCGGCAATACTGACGCCTCTTCAGGGCGCCGGACGAGGAGACCGTTCATGATTCGCATGTTGTTCATCAGCGGCCTGGCGCTGGCGCTCGCCCTCCCGTCGGCGGCCGCCGCAGACCGCGTCACCGGCCGGCCCTTCGCCACCCGCAGCGAGGTGTACGCCCCGCACGCGATGGCCGCGACCTCGCAGCCGCTGGCCACCCAGGTGGCGCTCGACACGATGAAAGCCGGCGGCAGCGCGCTGGATGCGGCCATCGCCGCCAATGCCGCGCTCGGGCTGATGGAGCCGACCGGCAACGGCATCGGCGGCGACCTGTTCGCCATCGTCTGGGACCCGAAGACGCGCAAGCTCTACGGCTACAACGGCTCCGGCCGCTCGCCGCGCGCGCTCACCCTGGCCGAGCTGCGCAGGCGCGGCCTGACCGAATTACCGCCGCACGGGCCGCTGCCGGTCAGCGTGCCGGGCGCGGTGGATGCCTGGTTCGCGCTGCACGAGCGCTTCGGCCGCCGCCCGATGCGCGAGAACCTGGCGCCGGCCATCCGCTACGCGCGCGAAGGCTTCCCGGTGAGCGAAGTGATCGCCTACTACTGGGGCCTGTCGGTGCCCAAGCTGTCGGCCTGGCCCGGGTTCAAGGAGCAGTTCACGCTCGATGGCCGCGCGCCGCGCACGGGCGAGACCTGGAGGAACCCCAACCTCGCCGACACCCTGCAGAAGATCGCCGACGGCGGGCGCGACGCGTTCTACAAGGGCGAGATCGCGCACGCGATCGACGCCTACTTCAAGGCCAACGAAGGTTACCTGCGCTACGAGGACCTGGCGTCGCACCGCGGCGAATGGGTCGAGCCGGTGGCGACGGACTACCGCGGCTACCAGGTCTGGGAACTGCCGCCCAACGGCCAGGGCATCGCCGCGCTGCAGATGCTCAACCTGCTGGAACCCTACGACCTCAAGCGCTACGGCTTCGGCAGTGCCGAGCACGTGCACCTGTTCGTGGAGGCCAAGAAGCTCGCCTTCGCCGATCGCGCCGCGCTCTACGCCGATCCGGATTTCTACAGGACGCCAGTGGCCAAGCTCGTTTCCAAGGCCTATGCGGCCGAGCGCGGCAAGGCGATCTCGCTGGAGAAGGCCGCACGCGTGGTGGCGCCCGGCGTACCCGCGCAGCTCGATCAGGGCGACACCATCTATCTCACCACCGCCGACGCCGACGGCATGATGGTCTCGCTGATCCAGTCCAACTATCGCGGCATGGGCAGCGGCATGGCGCCGCCGGGATTGGGCTTCGTCTTCCAGGATCGTGGCGAGATGTTCGTGCTGAAGGAAGGACACCCCAACAGCTATGCGCCGGGCAAGCGGCCC
The DNA here is from genome assembly GCF_022662575.1 of Luteimonas aquatica. Lineage (GTDB taxonomy): Bacteria > Pseudomonadota > Gammaproteobacteria > Xanthomonadales > Xanthomonadaceae > Luteimonas > Luteimonas aquatica. The sequence goes on from NZ_JALBFU010000012.1 coordinate 24,276, forward strand.
TTCCACACCATCATTCCCGCCTTCGTCACCAAGGACGGGAAACCGTGGCTGTCCTTCGGCGTGATGGGCGGAGCGATGCAGCCGCAGGGCCACGTGCAGATCCTGATGAACCTGATCGACTTCGGCATGAACCTGCAGGAGGCGGGCGATGCGCCGCGCATCCAGCACGACGGCGACGTCGAACCGACCGGACAGAATACGGCCATGCGCGACGGCGGCGAGGTCGACCTGGAAACCGGCTACCCCTACGAGACGGTGCGCGCGCTGATGCGCATGGGCCATAGCGTGCGCTTCGCCGACGGCCCCTACGGCGGCTACCAGGCGATCATGGTCAATCCGCAGGGCGGCTACATCGGCGCCAGCGAATCGCGCAAGGACGGGCAGGCCGCCGGGTATTGAGGCGCTGGCGTAGGATGGCGCCATTCCGGAACAGGGTGGAGTTCGCATGTCGCTGAAAGCTCTTCTATGGAGGTCCGGCACCGCCGCGTGCCTGCTGATCGCCGCGGGCACATCGTTGGCGCAGATGCCCGATTTCGAGGCGCAGGACCAGGACGAGGCCGGCCTCGCCGCCGCGGCGCGCTATCACCAGCGCCTGTCGGCGCAGCTGGCCGCCGGCGGCAGCGCGCGCGAGCTGGCGCTGGCGGCGGCGCTGCGCGGCAGGTTCGCGCAGGGCGAGGCGCAGGGCGACGCGCCGCAGACGGACGAGCCGTCGCAGGCCATCGCCGAGGACGACGACGCGCAGGCCTGGCGCCGCCGCGCCGCCGCGGCGCCGGGCCGCGACCTGCTCACCGACCTGCTGCTGCTCGGCGCCGGCGGCCAGCTGCGCCGCGAGGCCGCGACGCATTGGGCGACGGCCGAGCCGGACAACGCCGCGCCCTTGTTCCAAGAGGACCTGTCGGGCGATGCCTTGCTGGCGGCGCTGCGCGAGCGCAAGCGCTTCGACCTGCACTACCTGGAGACCGTGCGCTGGTTCGCCCGCGTCTATGCCCAGACGCCACCCGACGAGGAGGAGGCCGCGGCGATGTTCGATTCCCCGGCCGAGCGCGGCAGCTTCGCGATGAACGCCGCGATGGGCCTGTGGGGCGACATCGCGCGACCGCGCTTCCAGGCCCTGGTCGACGCCTGCCGCGGCGCGGCGCTGAATGCCACGCCCACGCGCGCGGCCGACTGCCGGCACGCCGCCGACGTGCTCGCCGGCGCCTCCGATACGGCCGTCGGGCGCGCGGTCGGCAGCGCGCTGCGCGTGGACACGGCACAGGACGACACCGCGCGCGCCGCGGCCGCCGAGGCGCGGCGCGGCGTCGACTGGCAGATGGTGCAGTGGGGACAGGCGGTGCGCGCGCAGCCGGACGAGGGCGCGGCGCAGCTGGCGCGGCTGCTGGCGGACGCCTCGGTGCACACCGAGATCGACCTGATCGCGCGCGTGCTGAAGGAGGCGAACATCCCCCTGCAGCCGCCGGCCGACTGGCAGCCGCCTCGCCGCCCGAGGCGCTAGCCAGGCTGGTCGTTTCCCGCGCAAGCGGGAAACCGGTGCCTTGCGTTGCCGATCGGATTCCGTCGGCGCTCCGCCCGCGCAGGCATGGGGCGGCGGCCGCGGGGATCGCCCTAGTCCGCCGGCACCGTACGCTCGCGCGCCCATTCGCGCAGCGCCCGCACCTGCTCGGCCATCAGCACCGACAGCGGCCGTGCCTGCTTGAGTTCGGCGCGCAGCTGGAATTCGCTCAGCGGCGCCGAGGCCGCGTGCGCGGCGTACAGCGCGGCCACGATGGCCTGCTCGATCTCCGCGCCGGAGAAGCCCTCGGCCGCCTGCGCCAGCGCCGGCAGGTCGAAGTCTTCCGGCGCCAGCGCGCGTCGGCGCAGGTGCAGGGCGAAGATTTCCTCGCGCGCGGCCGCGTCCGGCAGGTCGACGAAGAAGATCTCGTCGAAGCGGCCCTTGCGCAGCAGCTCCGGCTGCAGTTCCTGCACCTGGTTGGCGGTGGCCACCAGGAACACCTGCGACCTGCGCTCGGCCATCCAGGTGAGCAGATAGCCGAGCACGCGGCGCGACACGCCGCCGTCGCTGTCGCCCCCGTCGCCGGCCAGCCCCTTCTCGATCTCGTCGATCCACAGCACGCATGGCGCCAGCTGCTCGGTGGAGGCCAGCGCCTGGCGCAGGTTGCGCTCGGTCTCGCCGTGGTACTTGTCGTACAGCGTGCCGAAATCCAGCCGCACCAGCGGCACGCCGAAGCCGCCGGCCACCGCCTTGGCCAGCAGCGATTTGCCGCAGCCCTGCACGCCGAGCAGCAGCACGCCCTTGGGAGGATCGAGCCCGGGCGGCGCGTTGCCTTCCACGAACACCTTGCGGCGCTGCTCGATCCAGCGCTTCAGGCGCCGCGCGCCGGCCACGTCGGCGAAACGCGCGGTGTCGAACTCGTAGTGCAGGTGGCCGCTGCGGTTGAGCAGCTCGAACTTCAGCTTGGACAGCTCCGGCAGGTCGCCGGCGTTGAGCACTCCGTCGCGGAAGATCAGCTGGCGGGCGATGCGGCGCGCGTCGGTCAGGCTCAAGCCCTGCAGGTTGCGCACGATCTGCTTCACCGCCTCGGCGTCCACCTCCACCCGCTTGCCGCCGTTCTCGGCGGCGTAGCCGCGCGCCTCGTCCTGCACCATCTTCAGCAGCGCGTTGGCGTCGGGCAGGCGCGGCGCGAAGCGCGTGGCCAGCGTTTCCAGCTCGGCCGGCAGCTCGATCTTCTGCCCGACCAGCACCACGCAGTGCGGCATGCAGTCGCGTCGCTGCAGGATCTCGCGCAGCTGGCGCTGGGTGCCGGCATAGCCGAGGTAGGGGTGGAAATCCAGCAGCAGGTAGACCCCGCGCTGGGTGGCGTTGCGGATCGCCGACAGCGTGGCGCCGGCATCGGGCGCCGTGTCCGGCGGGTCCTCGCCGTCCAGGTCGATGCGGCGCAGCCCCTCGGTGATCGACCAGCGGTACAGCGCCCGCCACACGTGCAGCAGCGACTGCCGGAACAGGTCGACCACCCGCGCCTCGTCGGGCGTCTCGATCACGATCAACGGCGTGCCGGCGCGGATCAGCGCGGCGAGGTCCTGCAGTTCGCTCATGGGGCGGGCGGGGCGATCGTGGTCCTGGAAGCGCGGGGACGATAGCAGAAGGCGGGGCTGGCGGACGGTTCTCGCTCGGGCGCCGGAAGCGGCCGGGCGTCCTGGAGACGACCCCGCGCATGGCGGTGCCGCGGTGGGGCGTCGCCAATCGCGCGCGGGGCCGGGTCTCTGCCGCCGCCGGCAACGACGACGGCGGCCGTCTTTTCATCTACGCGTGGGATCAGGCGCCATACCGGATGCGCGCCCCGGATACCGCGTCTCATGGACGGAAATATTTGCGCTCGCGCGCTGATCGTTCCACCAGGCGTCGATCTCGGGCAGCATTTCCAGGCAGTGATCGACGGCGCTGACAGGCGTGTCGTAAATCTCCCCGAAGAGTCTTTGCCGCAAGGACAGACTCTCCTTGAACCTGATGCGGGATATGGGATGGACACGGCCCTGGACGATGGTGCCGCCGCTTTCGATGATCTCGGAAAACCCGCCGGCCGGCTCTATTGCGAGGTTGAGCATGAAACGCGGCAGTCCCAGCTTCTCCAGCTGCAGGATAATGACGTGCGTGGCCGTGCCGTGGGGACGCCTGAAGTCGTGAAAGATGCGGTTCCCGCCGATTTGGTCCGCGCCGGCGAAGCCGCGCGCCCGCAAAGCCGGCAACAGCTTGGCGGTCAGTTCGTTTCGCAGCTCCGCCCGTGGAGAGTTCATGGTGCCCGCTTATGTCCGAAGGCGCCTGGCGGCGCGGTTTGCGTGCGCTGCATTGCTGTCGACGCCCGCAAGGCCGGCCATGCTCCGGGTGCCCCCGAAGCGGGAGTATAGTCGCGCCGTTTTCGGGGAAAAACTTAGGGAGGAGATTATGCGCAAGCACCTGTGGATCCTGCTCGCCCTGTTGCCGCTGGCCTTCGCCGCGGGCGCGGCCAGCCGGGCGACGATTCTCAAGAACGCCGAACTGAGCACGGTGGTCACCGGGACGGTGGACATCGCGCCCGACGGCGGCGTGGCCGAGTACCGGCTCGACAAGCCGGAGGCGCTGACCCAGGCGGCCACGGACCTGGTCGGGCAGCACGTGCCCAAGTGGCGCTTCGAGCCGGTGCTGGTGGACGGCAAGCCGGCACGGGTGCGGGCCAAGATGTACCTGCGCCTGGCGATGCGGGCGATCGACGAGCAGAACCTGCGCCTGGAGATCCGCAGTGCGCATTTCGCCAGCCTGGACCCGGCTTCCGGCCAGGATGTGATCGGCAAGTCGATCACGCCGCCCAAATACCCGCCCAACGCCATCCGCAGCGGCTACGTGGGCGTGGTGTACCTGGTGATGCGGGTCGGCCGGGACGGCAAGGTCGAGGATGCGGTGGCCGAGCAGGTGAACCTGAAGTTCTACCGCGACCAGGCCTCGATGGACGCCGCGCGCAGGATGCTGTCCGAGGCGACGCTGGCGGCGGCGAAGAAGTGGAAGTTCACGGTGCCCGCGCAGGGCCCGGTCGCGGACCAGTCCTCATGGACGGTGCGCTTCCCGGTGGATTTCTCGCTGGGCGAGAGCAAGCCGACGCCCTACGGCAAGTGGGATCTGTACATTCCCGGGCCGCGGCAGGCGATCCCGTGGGAATCCCACCAGGCCGCGAGCGGCCCCGACGCCTCGCCGACCGGGGCGGTCACGCTGGCCGGTACCGGTCCGCGGCTGCTGACGCAGCTGGGCGAGAGCTGAGCCGAACAGCCGATCCGGTCCCGCCGCGCAGGCGCGCCCTGGCGGAGCACCCTCCCGCCAGGGCCGCAGAACTCGCATCGCGGCGGCCCGGGGCGGCCGCTGCGCCCCCGCCGCACGCCTGCCGCGACACCTCTGGTACGCTCCGGGTTCGTTTCCTTTGAGGTCGGGGGGTACGCATGAAGACGGTGCTGGTGGCCAGCTCCAAGGGCGGGGTCGGCAAGACCACCATCGCCACCCATCTGGCGGCGCAGTCGGCCCTGTCGGGGCTGAGCACGGTGCTGGTGGACGCCGATCCGCAGGCCTCCTCCACGCGCTGGGCCGAGCGGCGCGCCGGACTGCAGAGCGCCGTGCTGCCGATCGACGGCACCCGCCGCAGCTGGCACAAGGCGGTCCCCGAAGACGCGCAGCGCCTGGTCATCGACGCCGCGGCCGGGGCCATGCGCGACGACCTGGACTCGCACCTGGAGGCCGCCGACGCCGTGGTGGTGCCGGTGCAGCCCTCGGTGCTCGACATGGACGCCACGGTCCATTTCCTCAATTCGCTGGCCAAGCACCCGCGCGTGCGCAAGGGCCAGCTGCGTGTCGGCCTGGTCGGCAACCGCCTCAAGCCCTGGACCAACGCCTCGCAGCAGGCGCTCGACCTGCTCAAGCAATGGCCCTATCCGGTGGTGGCGCAGCTGCGCGACAGCCAGGCCTACGTGATGCTGACCGGGCTGGGCAAGAGCCTGTTCGATTACCAGTCCGCGCAGGTGCGCGACCACCAGGAAGACTGGCAGCCGCTGCTGCGCTGGCTGAAGAAATGACGACGCACGCGATGCGCGCGCCGTTCTAGAATGCCGCCGCGGGCACGCACGGAGCGCGCGCCCAGGCAGCTCACACGGCGGACGACCGCGCGCGGTCCCGACCCCCCAGCCACCGACCTGAATCCTTCATGCGCGAACTCATCCTGCTCCGCCACGCCCACGCCGAACCGGTCGCCCCGGGACAGACCGACCTCGACCGGCCGCTGTCGGTGGAAGGGATGGCGGAGGCGGAGGCGGCCGGGCGCTGGCTGCACGAACGCAAGCTGGTTCCCGACCGCGCGCTGTGCTCGCCCTCGCGGCGCACGCGCGAGACGCTGGAAGCGGTGCTGGCGGTGATCGGCTACGTCGACCAGCGCCTGGAACAGGACATCTACGAGGCCTCCTCCGGCGCCCTGGCGGCGCTGGCCGATGCCCATCGCGACGTCGACCGGCTGATGCTGGTCGGCCACAACCCGGGGCTGGAACGCCTCGCCGCGCTGATGCACAGCGGCCAGTCGGGCGACTACCGCGGCATGCCGCCGGCGGGCATCGTGGTGCTGACGCTGCCCGCGGAAGCCGAAATCGAGCCAGGGATCGCCACGCTCTCCGCTTTCTGGTGGCCATGAACGCGCCGCTGACGGCTTCCCGGCCGCATGGCGCCGGGAAGCGCGCGCATGCGCTGCGGGCGCTGGCGGTCCTGCCCTGCCTGCTGGGCGCGCTGGCGGCGCCGCCGGCGACGGCGGCGGCCATCGACACCGCCAAGTCGGACATCGGCTTCACCCTGCGCACGCGCTGGGGACAGGTGCTGGAGGGACGCTTCCCGCACTACAAGGGCGAGATCGCGGTGCTGCCCGACGGCCGCCAGCAGGTGCGGCTGGAGCTGTCCACGCGCGATGTGGAGATCGTCGGCAACAAGACCTACACCAAGCTCACCCGCGGCCGCGGCTTCTTCGACGCCGAGCATTTCCCGACGATCGAGTTCGTCTCCGAGCCGTTCCCGGCGCGGCTGATGCGCGAGGGCGGGGCGCTGCCGGGCGCGCTGCGCATCCGCGGCATGCGCCGCACCGAGACCTTCGAGGTCGAGCAGGCCGCCTGCCCGAAGCCGGCGCGGGAGTGCGACGTGATCGCGCGCGGCAGCATCGACCGCAACGATTACGGCGTCGACCGCTGGCGCTTCGCGCTGTCCGGCCGGGTGGTGTTCCGACTGCGCGTGCGCACGCTGCCCGAGTCATGAGCGGCGGCGCGCATGGAGAGGGCGGGGGCCGGCACGGCGCCCGCCGGGCGTTCGATCCCGGGAGGTGCCATGGAGGGCAGCATGTTGGGTGAGCGGATCGCAGCGGCCGGCCGCTGGCTGACGCTGCTGCTGGCGCTGGGCTGCGCCTCGTGCGCGAGCCTGTCGCCGGTGCAACGCGACCAGGCGCTGCGCATCGCCGAGGCCGCGCGCTCCACCCAGATCAGCTGCCAGGAACCGGCGGGCACCTGTGCCCAGCCCTCGCCGCTGCGCGAACTGGGCACGCGCGCCTACGGCGAGAGCGTGCCGGACGCGCCCCGGCACTACGCGCTGCTGCTCGACTACGGCCAGGACGCGCTGGTGGCGCGGCTGAACCTGATCCGCAGCGCCACCCGCAGCATCGACCTGCAGACCTACATCTTCGACGAGGACGATGCCGGCCATCTGGTGCTCGACGAACTGCTCGCCGCGGCCCGGCGCGGGGTGCGGGTGCGCGTGCTGATCGACCAGCTCTCCGCGCTCAGGCGCGTGGACACGCTGGCGGCGCTGGCCGGCGTGCACGCCGACTTCGAGCTGCGCGTCTACAACCCGGTGCTCGGGCGCGGGCGCATCAACTACCCGATGTACGGCCTGGCCGCGGCCTGCTGCTGGCGCAAGCTCAACCAGCGCATGCACAACAAGCTGCTGCTGATCGACGGCATGGTCGGCATCACCGGCGGGCGCAACTACCAGAACGACTACTACGACTGGAGTGGCGTCTACAACTTCCGCGACCGCGACGTGCTGGTGGCCGGCCCGGTCACCACCGAGATGAGCGCCAGCTTCGAGGCGTTCTGGAACGCGCGCCGCACCCGCCGCATCGCCGAGCTGGTGGACGTGGGCAAGCGCATCCTGCGCCACGGCGTGCCGGCGCTGCCGGCCAACGACTACGAACTGCCCGCGCGCGCGCAGCGCATGGCGCGCGATGCCGGCGACCAGGCGCTGGTGCGCCAGCGCCTGGCCGATGCGGCCATCGCGGTGGGCGAGGTGGAGTTCATCGCCGACCTGCCGCGCAAGCACCGCCGCCGCAACGAGGACGAGGTGGCGCCGGCGGCCGGGCGGCTGCGCGAGCTGGTGGCCTCGGCGCAATCGGAAGTGCTGCTGCAGACGCCCTACCTGGTGCTCTCGCCGCCGGCGCAGGACCTGTTCCGCCAGCTGCGCGCGCGCAAGCCGCGTCCGCGCATCGTCATCTCCACCAACAGCCTGGCCGCCACCGACGCCTTCATCGCCTACGCCCTGTCCTACAAGTACAAGCGCCGCTACCTGCGCGATTTCGGCTTCGAGATCCACGAATACAAGCCGTTCCCGCAGGACGCGCCCTTCGACATGGAGGCCACCGGCGCGGTCGACATCCGCTGGCAGGCCGACGGGACGCCGGTGATCAGCGAAAGCGCGCCCGCGGAGACGGCCGCCGCGCCGGCGGGCAAGGACGCCAGGCCCGAGCATGCGCGTCCGCTCGGGCGCGAGTACTCGGCGCTGCGCTGGGCCGGGTTCTCGGCCAACAAGCCGGTCCGGCTCAAGCGCGGCGGCATGCGCTTCGGGCTGCACGCCAAGTCGATGGTGATCGACGAGCGGGTGGGCGTGGTGGGCACCCACAACTTCGATCCGCGCGGGGACCGTTACAACACCGAGAGCGCGGTGGTGATCGCCGATCCGGCCTTCGCCCAGGCGCTGGCGGCCAGCATCCGCCGCGACATCGCGCCGGCCAACGCCTGGACCATCGCCCGGCGCGACAAGCCGGTGCTGTTCTCCGGGCTGGAGTATTCGCTGGCCAAGGTCTCCGAGCACCTGCCGCTGTTCGATTTCTGGCCGGTGCGCTACGCCACCAGCTACGAATTCAAGCCCGGGCCGGACTGCCCGATGCCGCTGCCGCCCAACGATCCCAATTTCCGGCGCTGCTACGAGCCGGTGGGCGATTTTCCCGAGGTCCACATGGGCCTGAAGAGCCTGCTCACGCGCATCTTCACCGCCTTCGGCGCCGGCCTGGCCCCGATCCTGTAAGCCCCTTTCGCGGGCAATCCCAATAAAAACAAAGGCTTGTGGCCATGCCATTGGAGGGGTGACTTTTGGCCCATGTCGGGCGTCTCCTGGTGTTATACTTTACCAGCACACCACCTCACACCAACACTTCAGGAGCCTGCCATGAACCTTCGCATCCGCCAAGCCGCCCCCGCCGCCAAGGTCGCCCGCCAGGCCGCGCTCGTCCCGGCCCCCGAATTCCGCCGCGACAGCCGTCCCCGCGATTTCGGCATCGGCTACGGCCGCAGCAGCGGCTACGCCCAGGGCCGCCGCTACGCCAGCAACTGGGGCAACACCCGCTTCGAATTCTGCTGATCCCACCGTCCGCCTTCCGGAGTCCGCCATGAACACCGCCGCCCGCACCGCCACGCCCCCGTCCGCTCCCGCCCGCAGCGAACCGCAGGCCGCCGGCATCCGCCGCGACAGCCGCCCGCGCGATTTCGGCATCGGCTACTTCGGTATCCGTTATGGCGGCAGCAGCGGCTATGCCAGCGCTCGCCGCTATGCCAGCCAGTGGGGCAGCGCGCGCTTCGAGTTCTGCTGAGCGCGCCGCGCCTCTCGCCGCGGAGCGACCTGCTAGGCTGCCATGCTCCCCCCGCGGCACACCGTCCATGACCGGCAGCATCTTCCGTACCGATATTTCGCCGGAGGCGTTGAACGCCTCCGGCCGCAATACCGCCCTGCAGTCGCTGGGCATCGTCATCACCGAGATCGGCCCCGACTACGTGCGCGGCACCATGCCGGTGGACGCGCGCACCCACCAGCCCTACGGCTTGCTGCACGGCGGCGCCTCGGTGCTGCTGGCCGAGACCCTGGGCAGCACCGCCGGCAACCTGTGCGTGGGCGAGGATGCGCTGTGCGTGGGCATCGAGATCAACGCCAACCACGTGCAGGGCGTGCGCGAAGGCACGGTGACCGGCACCGCCCGGCCGCTGCACGTGGGCCGCAGCACGCAGGTCTGGGAGATCCGCATCGAGGACGAGCGCGGACGCCTGGTCTGCATCTCGCGCCTGACGCTGGCCGTGGTGCCCAGGCGCTGACCGCCGACGGGGCGTCCTGCGCGGTCCTGTAGCGGGACTCTAACCCCGTTCGGTATCGTGGCGGCCTGTACCGCCCCCCATTCCCCCGAGCTTCCGTGCGCGCTCTGCGTTACCTCCTCCGCGTCCCGTTCCTGCTGTGGCACATCCTCGTCGATCTGCCGGTGGCGCTGATCCTGATGGCGCCGCCGTGGTGCGCGTGGAGGATCGGCGGCACGCGGCTGGACCATCGCGTCATCCGCGCCTGGTCGGCGGGGCTGCTGCGCGTGTTCGGCTTCCGCCTGCGCCGCGTCGGCGCGCCGGTGCCGGGTGCGACGCTGTTCGTGGCCAACCACGTCAGCTGGGTCGACATCGTCACCCTGCACAGCCAGCGCATGATGGGCTTCGTCGCCAAGCGCGAGATCGCCGGCTGGCCGCTGGTGGGCTGGCTGGCCACGCGCGGGGAAACCATCTACCACGAGCGCGGCAATCCCGAATCGCTGGGCGGGGTGATGGACGAGATGCAGGCGCGGCTGCGCGCCGGCCGCTCGGTGGGCGTGTTCCCGGAAGGGCGCACCCGCGACGGCGGCGCGGTCGGGCCGTTCCACGCGCGCATCTTCCTGGCGGCGGTGGAGGCCGGGGTGCCGGTGCAGCCGGTGGCGCTGTGCTACGGCAAGCACGCCTGCGCGCAGCGCATCGTCGCCTTCGGCCCGAAGGAAAGCTTCTTCGCCAATTTCGTGCGCCTGATCGGCGAGCCTTCGCGCGAGGTCGAGGTGATCTTCCTCGAGCCGGTCGCGCCCGACGGTCCCGGCGGACGCCGCCGCATCGCCGAGCTCGCGCGCGAGCGCATCGTCGCGGCGATGGACGAGGGGACGCGTGGCTAGCCGGCGCGCGCAAGGCGTCCGCCGCGCGCACGAACGCCGCATGGCGACGAACGCCTCCAACGCGCGAACAGCGCCGCGCGCGGCATGCGGGAGCAGGCATGCTCGCCGCTTCTGACTATCGCCCGCCGCTGTGGCTGCGCAACAGCCACGTGCAGTCGCTGCTGGGCGGCAGCCCGTTCCGGCGCGCGCGCGGCGCGCGCCTGCTGGCGCGCCTGGGCGCGCTCACGCAGGAATACCTGGTCGACGGCGGCGAGGGCGTGCGCCTGCACGGCCTGTACAGCACGCTGCCCGACCTGCTGCCGCGCGGCCTGGCGCTGCTGCTGCACGGCTGGGAGGGCAGCACCGAATCGAGCTACATGCGCCTGACCGCCGCGCACCTGCTGCGCCGCGGCTACGACGTGTTCCGCCTGAATTTCCGCGACCACGGCGACAGCCATCACCTCAACGAGGCGATTTTCCATTCCAATCGCATCGACGAGGTGGTGCACGCGGCCTGCGACATCGCGCGCCGCTTCTGGCCCGAGGCCGGCGCGCAGCGTCCGCTGGTGGCGGCCGGCTATTCGCTGGGCGGCAACTTCGCGCTGCGTCTGGCCGCGCGCGCCAGCGCCGCCGGCCTGCCGCTGGCGCGGGTGGCCTCGGTGTGTCCGGTGCTCGATCCGGCCAAGACCATGACCTGGATGGAAGAGCGCGCGCCGCCGATCTACCTGCGCCACTTCGAGAAGAAGTGGCGCGAGTCGCTGCAGCGCAAGCGCGCGCTGTTCCCGCAGCAGCACGACTTCGACGACGCCACGCTGCGCCTGCGCATGCGCGAGCTGACGCAGTGGCTGGTGCAGCGTCATACCGACTTCGGCACCCTCGACAACTATTTCGACGGCTACAGCGTCGCCGGCGAGCGGCTGGCGGCGCTCGACGTGCCGGCCGACATCCTCACCGCCGCCGACGATCCGGTGATTCCGGTGGAGGACTTCCACGCGCTGAGCGCGGCGCCGGGAACGCGGGTGGAGATCGCCCGCTGGGGCGGCCACTGCGGCTTCCTGGAGAACCTGCGCATGGACGGTTTCGCCGAGCGCTGGGTGGCCGAGCGCCTGACTGCGACGCCGGACCCGGGCGAGGCCGGCGCGCGCGGCTAGACTATGCGGTTCCGGGCCCTGGCCCCGCATTCGCCGATACCATGCAAGAGCAGATCTTCGACGCCCTGCGCCGCGGCGCCCACGACCAGGCGCTGGCGATGGCCCGGGAGGCCGTCGCCGCCACGCCGGGACAGGCGCAGCCGCACCGCTGGCTGGCGATGGCGCAGGAGGCCGCCGGCGACCACGACGCCGCGCTGGCCAGCATCGACCGCGCCATCGCGCTGGCGCCCGAGGACGCCGACCTGCATTTCCACCGTGCCGGCTACCTGCTCGGCAAGCGCGAGGTCGAGGCCGCGCAGGCGGCGCTGTCGCAGAGCGTGCAGCTCGATCCCAACCAGTTCGGCGCCTACGTCCTGCAGGCGCAGCTGGCCGTGGCGCGCGGCGATCTCGAGGAATGCCAGCGGCTGAGCAAGCTCGCCGCGCGCATCGCGCCCGGCCATCCCTGGCTGCGCATGCTCGAGGGCACGCTGGCGCTGCAGCGCGGCGAGGCCGACAGCGCCATCTCGCTGCTCTCCAGCGCGTCGCGGCAGGCGCCGGAGGATGCCCAGATCCGCTACGTGCTCGGTTTCGCCTATCTGCAGAAGGGCCACCTGGCCTTCGCCGAGCACGCCTTCAACAGCGTGCTCGGGCAGTCGAGCGACGGCGACAACCTGCGTGCGCTGATCGCCGACCTGCAGCGCCGCCAGGGCCGCTTCGACGACGCGGCCGACACGCTCGCCCCGCTGCTGGCGGCCGCCGATGCCGCGCCGGCGCTGCAGCGCCTGGGCGGCCAGCTGGAACTGGCCGCCGGCCGTCCCGAGCGCGCGCTGCCGCTGCTGCGCGCGGCGCTGGCGGCGCAGCCGGAGGATCCGCTGGCGCTGGCGGGCATGCTCGAGCTGTGGCAGCGCAGCGGCGACCGCGACGACGCGCGGCGCACGCTCGATGCCGCGCTGGCGACCTCGCCGCAGGCCGAAGGATTGTGGCGCGCGCGCGTGGCGATCGAGGCGGTCGACGGCGAGGAGGTGATGGCGGTGCTGGATCGCTGGCTCGCCGCGGCGCCCGACGCGCTGGCGGCGCTGGACGTGCAGATGCACGTCTACCTCGCGCGCGGCGACAGGGCGCTGGCTGAAGCCGCCGCGCGGCGGATCCTGGAACAGGCGCCGGACTACCCGCCCGCGCATCGCTGCCTGGTCGACGGCCTGTTGCGCAGCGACGCGAGGATGGCGGTCGCCCATCTCAACGACGCGATCGCCAGGAGCGAGGACGCCGACATCCAGCGCCTGTACCGCGGCTGGCTCGGCATCGCCCAGGACAGCGCCGGCTATCGCGACAAGGCGGTGCAGACCTGGCTGGCGCTGCAGGCCGAAACCGGACAGCAGCGCATGCCGCCGCCGGCGCCGGCCGCGACCGCCGACGCGCCGCTGCCGGCGCCTGCCGCCGTCGCCGCGGACACGCCGCCGGTGGCGTTCCTGATCGGCGCGCCCGGCGCATCGGTGGAGCGCGTGGCCACCTTGCTCGCCGGTTGCCTGCCGGCCTTCCGCGGCGACCGCTTCCAGGGCGAACCGCCGCGCGACGAACTGCAGCGGCTCAACACCGCCGTGCGCCTGGTCGAAGGCCAGGTGACGCCCGAGGCCGTGGCGCGCAGCTGGTACGCGCAGCTGCCCGCGCGCGGCCTGCCCAACGCCCAGGTCATCGACTGGCTGCCGTGGTGGGACAACGCCCTGCTCGCGGTGCTGCGCGGCCACATCCCGCAGGCGCAGCTGATCGTGGCGCTGCGCGATCCGCGCGACATGCTGCTCGACTGGCTGGTGTTCGGCGCGCCCTTCCGCTTCGAGTCCGCCGAGGCGGCGGCGACGTGGATGGCGCGCTACCTGGAGCAGATCGCCGCGATCGAGGAGAACGACCTGCTGCCGCGCACGCTGCTGCGCATGGACGCCATCGTCAACGACGAGGCGGCCGTGGCGCAGGCGCTGGGCGAGGTGCTGCAGTCGCCGCTGCCGGAACCGCCGGCGGGCCTGTTCGGCGCGCCGCGCTTCGCATCCGGCCGCTGGCGCGAATACGCGCAGGCGCTGGCGCAGCCGTTCGCCACGCTGGCGCCGGTGGCGCGGCGCCTGGGATATTCCGACACCTGATCCAGACCTCTGATCCAACCTGACCCACGCATCGCGAAAACGCGGGAGCCCGGCATGCGCATCCACAGCCAGAGTTTCGAACACGGCGGCCCGATCGCCGCGACCTACGCGCTCGGCGCGCCCGAGGGGTTCGGCGGCAACCGCAACCCGCAGCTGTCCTGGGACGGCGCGCCGGCGGGCACGCGCTCCTTCGCGCTGCTGTGCCTGGACCCGGACGCGCCCACCGATCCGGCGCTGGCGGGCAAGGCGGGCGTGGAGATTGCGCTCGAGCATCCGCGCGGGCAGTTCGCGCACTGGGCGATGGTCGACATTCCGGCCGACGTCGGCGGGATCGACGAGGGCGCCTGCAGCGACGGCGTGACCAGGCGCGGCAAGACGCAGCCGCCGGGCCCGGCCGGCGCGCGCCAGGGACGCAACGACTACACCGGCTGGTTCGCCGGCGATGCCGACCTGGGCGGCGACTATCGCGGCTACGACGGTCCGTATCCGCCGCCCAACGACCTGCGCGTGCATCGCTATTTCTTCCGCCTGTTCGCGCTCGACGTCGAGCGCCTCGAACTGCCGGACGGCTTCACCGCCGCCGACGTGCAGCGCGCGCTGCACGGCCACGTGCTGGCCGAGGCCGCCACCTACGGCACCTATTCGCTCAACGCCAAGGCGGGCTGATGGACGCCGCCGGCGCGCCCGTGGCGATCGTCACCGGCGCCAGCCGCGGCATCGGCGCGGCGATCGCGCGGCGCCTGGCCGCTGACGGCTACGCGGTGCTGGCCGCGGCGCGCGATGCGTCGGCCCTGCAGGCGCTGGTGGCGGCGCTGCCCACGCCCTCGGCGTACCTGGCCTGCGATCTGCGCGATCGCGGCGCGGCCGGGGCGCTGGTCGATGCCGCGCTGGCGCGCTTCGGCCGCATCGATGCCCTGGTCAACAACGCCGGCGCCACCCCGCGCGGGGATTTCCTCGGCTTCAGCGACGCCGACTGGGACGAGGGCTTCGCGCTGAAATTCTTCGGCGCGATGCGGCTGTGCCGCGCCGCCTGGCCGCACCTGGTCGCCACGCGCGGCGGCATCGTCAACATCGCCGGCATCGGCGGACGCACCGGCAGCGCCGAGTTCGCCATCGGCGGCACGGTCAACGCCGCGCTGCTCAACCTGACCAAGGCGCTGGCCGACCGCGGCGTGGGCGAGGGCGTGCGCGTGAACGCGGTCAATCCCGGCAGCACCGCCACCGAGCGCAACCGCAAGCGCATCGACGCGCTCGCCGCCGAGCGCGGCCTGAGCGCCGAACAGGCCGCGCAGGCCCTGGCCGCGCAGCTGCGCGTGGCCCGCTTCGGCACGCCCGAGGAGATCGCCGCCGTGGTCGCGTTCCTGCTGTCCCCGGCGGCCAGCTACGTGCAGGGCGCCATCCTCGACGTCGACGGTGGCCAGACCCGCACGCTATGATCCGGCGGGAAGGGGAAGGGATACCGGAGTTCATGGACGACCATCGCCGTTCGACCGTTTCGGAATCGGAGGCGGCCGCGCCCGCAGGCGGCAAGGCGCCGCGCTGGCGCAATCCGTGCATCTACGTCGCCGCCGGCTGGAGCGGCTTCTTCGTCATGGGCGTGGAACTGCTCGGCGGCCGCCTGCTCGCGCCCTACTTCGGCAGTTCGGTGTTCGTCTGGGGCGCGCTGATCGCCGTGTTCATGGCCTGCCTGGCGGTGGGCTATCTGATCGGCGGGCAGATGTCGCTGCGTTCGCCCTCGATGGCGCGGCTGGGCATCCTGCTGATGGGCGAAGCCCTGCTGGCATGGCCGATCGTCGGCGGCGGCGACCGCCTGCTGGAAGCCATCGCCTTCGCCATCGACGATCCGCGCTACGGCTCGCTGCTGGGCTCGCTGCTGCTGTTCGGCGCGCCGACCCTGCTCTCGGGCATGGTCTCGCCCTACGCGGTGCGCCTGCTGATCGACGACCTGCGCGGCTCCGGCCGTTCCGCGGGACGGCTGTACTTCGCCTCCACCCTGGGATCGGCCGGCGGCACCATCCTCACCTCGTTCTACCTGGTGCTGCTGTTCGAGGTGAACACGATCATCATCGGCCTGATCGCGATCTCCTTCCTGATCGGGCTGGCGCTGTGCGTGTTCGGACGCGGACGCCATGCGCGCTAGGGCGTGGGCGGCGACAGTGGTCCTGCTGCTGTGCGCCGGACAGGCCGCGGCCTTCAACATGCATCGAGAGATCTACCGCGAGAAATCGGTCTATCGCAACATCCTGGTGGAGGAGGGCGAAGGCTATCGCTGCATGACCTTCGGGGTGCGCGACGGGCGCCAGGGCTGCATCTACCTGGCCGATCCCAAGCGGCTCACCCTGCTGTATTCGCGCAGCTATTTCGCCAGCTTCTTCGCGGTGCCGGCGCCGCGCCGGGTGCTTGTGCTCGGCCTCGGGGTCGGCACGATGCCGATGGCGCTGCGCGCCTTCGACCCGGCGATCCAGGTGGATTCGGTCGAGCTGGATCCGGCGGTGGTGAAGGTGGCCAAGGAGCATTTCGGCTTCCGCGAGGACCGGCTGTCCAGGGTCTACGTCAACGACGCCCGCGTCTTCGTGCGCAAGCAGCGCCGCCTGGGCGTCCACTACGACTTGGTGATGGTCGACGCCTTCGACGTGCGCTACATCCCCGAGCACCTGCTCACGCGCGAGTTCATGGCCGAGATCCGCGACGTGCTCAATCCCGGCGGCATCGTCGCCGCCAACACCTTCTCCAACGGCCCGCTGCGGCGCTACGAGCTGGCCACCTACCAGTCGGTGTTCGGCGCGGTGATGACGGTGCAGCCGCCGCAAAGCCCCAACCGCATCATCCTCGCCGGCCGCGACGGCCTGCCTGCGGCGGCGCGCATGCGCGACAACGCGCGCCTGGTGGCGCCGCAGCTGAGGCAGTTCGACCTGGACGCGGACTATCTGCTCTCGGCCCTGAAGCCGGCGGCCCGGGTCACCGACGTCCGCCCGCTGACCGACCAGTATTCGCCGGCCAACCTGCTGCTGGCCAAATGAACGGCGGCCGGGCGCGGCCTCGGACGGCCGCGGCGCGATGGCGTCGCACGATTGCGCTAGGATGCCGCCAAGCCTTCGGCGGATACCCGGATCCATGACCTACCAGCAGGGTCTCGAGCGACTGGTGGATGCGGTGCAGGAGCTGTCGCTGGCCCGCGATCTGGACGCGGTGACCGACGTCGTGCGCCGCACCGCGCGCGCGCTCACCGGCGCCGACGGCGCCACCTTCGTGCTGCGCGACGGCGACAAGTGCTACTACGCCGACGAGGACGCCATCGAGCCCTTGTGGAAGGGCCAGCGCTTCCCGCTGTCGATCTGCATCAGCGGCTGGGCCATGCTCAACCGCAGCGCGACGGTGATCGAGGACATCTACCTCGACCCGCGCGTCCCGCACGAAGCGTATCGGCCCACCTTCGTCAAAAGCCTGGTGATGGTGCCGATCCGCACCCGCGATCCGATCGGCGCGATCGGCAACTACTGGGCGCAGCCGCACCGCGCCACCGAGCAGGAAGTGCACCTGCTGCGCGCGCTGGCCGATTCGGCCTCGGTGGCGATGGAAAACGTGCAGGTCTATTCGGAACTCGAGCGCCGGGTCGAGGAGCGCACGCACCAGCTGCACGCCGAGATCTCCGAGCGCCGCCGCGCGCAGGAGGCGGTGCAGCGGCTTTCGCAGACCGACGAGCTCACCGGCCTGCTCAACCGGCGCGGATTCTTCGAGCACGGCGAGCGCGCCTTTGCGGCGCTGCGCGCGCGCGGCGAGCCCTGCTGCCTGATCTACATCGACCTGGACGGGCTCAAGCGCGCCAACGACGCCGCCGGCCACGCCGCCGGGGACGCGCTGATCCGCGCCGCCGCCGGCCTGCTGGGCCGCGCCTTCCGCGAGGACGACCTGCTGGCGCGCATCGGCGGCGACGAATTCGTGGTGCTGGCCGCGGGCGAGGCGCCGGACGTGGAGGCGTTGCGCGCGCGCATGTCCGCGCCCGCGCACGGCGCCGCGCCGCAGTTCAGCATCGGCACGGCCTGCGCGGCCGGCGGCGGCCAGACCACGCTCGACCAGATGATCGCCGAGGCCGATCGTTCGATGTATGCCGACAAGTGCCGCCGACGCGGCGATGCCGGCGCGCGCTGAGGCGCGCCGGCGGCGCGACGCCTACTTCTTCGCGTCGGCGACCTCACTCTCGACCACCATGTCCAGCACGTAGACCACCGAGGAAGCGTCCGCCGGCGGGTTCTTCCAGTCGAAGCGCTTCACGCGCACCACGTCGCGCTGGCCGTCGATGTGCTCGTAGCCCTGGATGCCCTCGAACAGCGGCTGCCATTCAGCCTTGGCCGGCTTCTGCACGCCGTTGGCGTCGTACTCGCGCTCGCGCACCTGCAGGCAGCGGTGGTCGGGGATCAGCGGGTGCGAGCAGGGCACCAGCTGCGAGGCGACCTCCAGGAACTGCGTCTCGCCCTTGCTGCCGTAGCGCGTTTCCGGCGTCGGTTCGCCGGCGAAGACGAGCTTGTCGCCGCCGGCGGTGACCAGCGTCAGCTGCGGCGTGTCGTCGCCGCCGATCTCGGCGCGCAGCGTGCCTTCCAGGCGCTTGCTGATCTCGCTGTCGAGCTGCATCAGGCGCTGGTCGCTGCAGGCCATCATGGTCGAGACCAGCCGGCCCACCTCGAGCGTGCCGGACTTCTCGGTGTAGCCGCCGCCGATCGAATTGCAGCCGCCGCTGACGCTGAGCCGGCCCTCGGCAAGCGTCAGCCGCAGCGGGCGCTTGGCGTCCGGCTGCAGCGCCGCGATCGCCTGGCCCTTGCCGTCGGTGGCGCTGCTCAGCAGCCAGTAGTGGCTGGACAGGGTCGGTGCGGCCTGCGCGGACTGTCCTTCCGGCGTGGCCGGCTGTGCCTGCGGCGCGGGCTCCTGCCCGGGCGGCGCGGGGGCCGGCTTGGGACAGGCGGTGAGGGCGAGGGCGAGCGCGGAAACGGCAAGCAGGTGCTTCATGGCGGGGATGTCCTGTGCATGTGGGACCGGATCAAACGCGGGACGGCCGGCAACGGGGTTGCCGGTCGGGTTCGCGTTCAGCCCGCGGCGGGCGGGGCCGACGGCGGGGCGAGGGTAGCGCGGCGTGCGTGCACGCGCCGCATCGGCGGCGGATCGGCGGCGGGTCGGCGTGGATCAGGCGGCGGCGGGCAGCAGCCAGAGCAGGGCGGCGCCGAACAGCACGCGGTACACGGCGAAGGCGGTGAAGCGGTGCGACTGGATGTAGCGCAGCAGCCACTTCACCGCGACGAAGGCCGTCACCGCCGAGGCGACGAAGGCGATCGACAGCGCGCTCCAGTCCTCGTGGGCCATGCCGCCGCTGCGGTAGACGTCCAGCAGTTCGTAGCCGGTGGCGGCGAACATGGTCGGGATGCCGACCAGGAAGGCGAACTCGGTGGCGGCGACGCGGCTGGTGGTGCCGAACAGCAGCGCCACGAAGATCGTCGCGGCCGAGCGCGAGGTGCCGGGAAACACGCCGGCCACCACTTGCGCCACGCCGACCAGGATCGCCACGGTCCAGGTGATCTCGGTGCGCTCGCCCAGCGCCTGCGCGCGCCGCGCCGCGAAGTGCTCGGCCAGCACCATCCACACGCCGCCGATGATCAGCGCCCAGGCAATCGGTGCGATCGCATCGGGCAGGGTCCAGCCCAGCTTCTTCACCAGCAGCCCGCCGGCCGCGGTCACCGCGAAGGCCGCGGCCAGCTTGATCGCGTAGTCGCGCTGCGCGGCTTCGCGCAGGCCCAGCGCCAGGCCCCACAGGCGCTGCCGGTAGATCAGCACCACCGCCAGGATCGCGCCGGCCTGGATGGCGATGTTGAACAGGTCCGAGCGCTGTCCCAGCCAGTGCTCGGCGATGAGCAGATGGCCGGTGCTGGAGATGGGCAGGAATTCGGTGATGCCTTCGATGATGCCGAGCAGCAGCGCGGCCAGGAGGTCGGACATGGGCGGGCAGGGGGCGGGCGGCGCAAAAGAATAGCAGCCGCGCCGCGACGCACCAGACTGGGGATTCGAGAGGACCCGGACAGCACCAAGTAAGTGCAAATCCTGGTGGAATGCTTCATTGGTCTTTAACAAACAATGGCTTGCGTGCGGCAATCCGATTGGCACGGCTTGTGCTTGACGAATCGTGTCCCGGCCGCGGCCGCGTCTTCCCTTCACCTTCCAGCGGAACCCACATGTCCATCGAACACGTCGAAAAGCTCGTCAAGGACCACAAGGTCGAATTCGTCGACCTGCGCTTCGCCGATATGCGCGGCGTCGAGCACCACGTCACCTTCCCCAAGTCGATCATCGAGCCCGGCCTGTTCGAGGAAGGCAAGATGTTCGACGGCTCCTCGATCAGCGGCTGGAAGGGCATCAACGAGTCGGACATGGTGCTGCTGCCCGATCCGGACACCGCCTACCTCGATCCGTTCGTGGCCGATCCGACCCTGGTGCTGACCTGCGACATCCTCGACCCGGCGACCATGCAGGCCTACGCGCGCGACCCGCGCGGCGTGGCCAAGCGCGCCGAGGCCTACCTGAAGTCCAGCGGCATCGCCGAGCAGGCCTTCTTCGGCCCGGAACCCGAGTTCTTCATCTTCGACTCGGTGCGCTACGGCAACGACATGGGCCATACCTTCTTCCACATCGACTCGGAAGAGGCGCACTGGAACTCGGCGCGCGAGTACGACGGCGGCAACACCGGCTACCGTCCGGGCGTGAAGGGCGGCTACTTCCCGGTGCCGCCGGTGGATTCGCTGCACGACCTGCGCGCGGAGATGTGCAAGACGCTCGAGCAGATCGGCATCGAGGTCGAGGTGCACCACCACGAGGTGGCCAACGCCGGCCAGTGCGAGATCGGCACCAAGTTCAACTCGCTGGTGAAAAAGGCCGACGAACTGGCGGCGATGAAGTACGTCATCAAGAACGTCGCCTACCGCAACGGCAAGACCGTCACCTTCATGCCCAAGCCGCTGGTGGGCGACAACGGCAGCGGCATGCACGTGCACCAGTCGCTGGCCAAGGGCGGCGTGAACCTGTTCAGCGGCGACGGCTACGGCGGCCTGAGCCAGACCGCGCTGTGGTACATCGGCGGCATCTTCAAGCACGCCCGCGCCATCAACGCCTTCACCAACTCCACCACCAATTCCTACAAGCGCCTGGTGCCGGGCTTCGAGGCGCCGGTGATGCTGGCCTACTCGGCGCGCAACCGCTCCGCGTCCTGCCGCATCCCCTACGTCGCCAACCCGAAGGCGCGGCGCATCGAGATCCGCTTCCCCGATCCGATGCAGTCCGGCTATCTGAGCTTCGCCGCGCTGATGATGGCCGGCCTGGACGGCATCAAGAACCAGATCGACCCGGGCAGCCCCAGCGACAAGGACCTCTACGACCTGCCGCCGGAAGAGGAGAAGGGCATTCCCACCGTCTGCCATTCGCTCGACCAGGCGCTGGAGGCGCTGGACAAGGACCGCGAGTTCCTCAAGGCCGGCGGCGTGTTCTCCGACGACTTCATCGACGGCTACATCGCGCTGAAGATGAAGGAAGTCACCGCGTTCCGCGCGGCCACGCATCCGCTGGAGTACCAGCTGTACTACGCGATCTGATGGCGAGCGATGACCGCATGTGTGCACCTTCGGAACGGCGGATGTCCGGCCCGCCGCAGCGCGACGGGCGTTCGGACGGGATGCGCGGCAATGCCGCGCAACCATCCCGTCCTCACCCGCTGGAGTACCAGCTGTACTACGCGATCTGAGCGGGGTTGGGGGAGTTCCCTCGCTTGCTCCGGTGCGGGGCAAGCGAGGGGACATTTGACGGCGAGCCGCGTGCGCGGCCGCCTTGGCGAGAAGGAGGCGTGCCGTTGGACATCCGTCGCGACGATCTCCAGGCAAGCGACGTGATCGCGCTGCTGCGCGAGCACGTCGAGGCCATGCGCGCGGTCTCGCCGCCGGAGAGCTGCCACACCCTGGCGCTGGACGGGCTGCGGCGCGCCGACGTCAGCTTCTGGGTCGTCCGCGACGGCCAGGCGCTGGCCGGCTGCGGGGGGCTGAAGGAACTCGACCCGCTGCACGCGGAGATCAAGTCGATGCGCACGGCGGGCGGATACCGACGCCGGGGGGTCGCGTCGCGGCTGCTCGAGCACATGCTCGGCGAGGCGCAGCGCCGCGGCTATCGCAGGCTGAGCCTGGAAACCGGCGCGATGGACTATTTCGCGCCGGCGCGGCGGCTGTACGCGCGCTTCGGTTTCGAGGCCTGCGCGCCGTTCGGCGGCTATCTCGAGGATCCGAACAGCGTTTTCATGACCAGGGAGATCGCAACCGAACACTGAGCGCGCCGCGTGCGGCGACATGGGACCGCGCGGGCTTGTCCGGCCGCGGGAAACGAAACGGAACCAGGACGCCGACAGAGCGCCCGGCCGTGCAACACCGCAATGACTGGGGAGGGCCATTCTGTGAAGAGGGCCTGTCATGTCGTTTCGAAACACCGCCATCGCATCGACGCTATCCTTGCTGCTGCTCGGCACCGGCCACGCCCGCGCGGCCGTCACCGGCTCGGCCGCCCTCACCAGCGACTACGTCTTCCGCGGCGTGTCGCAGACCGACGAAGACCCCGCGCTGCAGGCCGGGATCGAATATGCCCACGACAGCGGCTTCTACCTCGGCGCCTGGGGCAGCAACATCAGCTGGCTCTCCGACATTCCGGGCGATGTCTCCAGCAGCCTCGAGCTGGACGGCTACCTCGGCTATCGCGGCAAGGCCGGCGAGGCCGTCTCCTACGACGTCGGCGTGCTCAGCTATTACTACCCGGGCGATTTCCCCGACGGCTTCAGCCGCGCCGACACCACCGAGCTCTATCTCGGCGCCACCCTCGCGCCGACCGAGGCGCTGTCCTTCGGCCTGAAATACTCCTACGCCCTCACCGAGCTGTTCGGCTACAGCGACTCGGACGGCAGCGGCTATCTCGACGCCTCGCTCAACTGGACCTTCAGCCCCGGGTGGACGCTCAACCTGCACGGCGGCAAGCAGTGGATCGAGAAGAATGCCGACTTCGAGTACACCGACTGGAAGGTCGGCCTCACCAAGGCCTTCGACAACGGCTTCTCGATCGCGGCCGCCTACACCGACACCGACGCCGACGAGGCGCTGTACACCAACGCCCACGGCACCAGGATCGCCGACGGACGTTTCGCGGTCACCTTCACCAAGGCCTTCTGAGGACATCGCCGATGCGCATCAAGACTGGGAGAACGCCATGAAACTGATCACCGCCATCATTCGCCCGTTCAAGCTCGACGACGTCCGCGGCGCGCTCACCGAGGTGGGCGTGTCCGGCATCACCGTCACCGAGGTCAAGGGCTTCGGCCGGCAGAAGGGCCACACCGAGCTGTACCGCGGCGCCGAGTACGTCGTCGATTTCCTGCCCAAGCTCAAGATCGAGTGCGCGGTGCCCGAGCCGCTGCTCGAGCGCGCGCTGGAGGCGCTGCAGAACGCCGCGGGCACCGGCAAGGTCGGCGACGGCAAGATCTTCGTCACGCCGATCGAGCAGGCCATCCGCATCCGCACCGGCGAGCTCGGCGCCGATGCGCTCTGACCCACACACGGAGACGACCATGAAGATCGCATTGTTGAAGATCGGAAGTTTCCCCGCGTGGGCCGCTCGTGCCCGCGCGTTGGCCCCGGCCCTGCTGTGCCTGCTGATGCTCGCCGGATTCGCGGCGCCGGCTTTCGCGCAGGCGCCCGAAGCGCCGGCCGTCGCCGCTGCCGACACGGCGCCGGCCGCGGACGCCGCGCCGGTGGTCGAGAAGGGCGACGTGGCCTGGATGCTCACCTCCACGCTGCTGGTGTTGCTGATGGTGGTGCCGGGGCTGGCGCTGTTCTACGGCGGCATGGTGCGCTCGAAGAACGTGCTCTCGGTGCTGGCGCAGGTGATTTCGGTGTTCTCGCTGATCGTGCTGCTGTGGACGGCCTACGGCTACAGCCTGGCCTTCGCCGGCGGCGGCGCCTGGATCGGCACGCTCGACAAGCTGTTCCTCAAGGGCGTGGGCGTCGACTCGCTCGCCGACACCTTCTCGGCCGGCTTCAAGCTGCCCGAGTACGTGTTCGTCGCCTTCCAGGCCACCTTCGCCGGCATCACCGGCGCGCTGATCGTCGGCGCCTTCGCCGAGCGCGCGCGCTTTGCCGCGGTGCTGCTGTTCGCGGTGATCTGGTTCACCTTCGGCTACCTGCCGATCGCGCACATCGTCTGGGCCGGATCCGGCTACCTGTTCAACCTCGGCGCGCTCGACTTCGCCGGCGGCACGGTGGTGCACATCAACGCCGGCGTGGCGGGACTGGTGGGCTCGTACTTCGTCGGCAAGCGCCTGGGCTTCGGACGCGAGGCGCTCAAGCCGCACAACGTCACCTTCACCTTCATCGGCGCGGCGCTGCTGTGGGTGGGCTGGTTCGGCTTCAACGCCGGGTCGGCGCTGGAAGCCAACGCCACCGCGGCGCTGGCCTTCCTCAACACGCTGCTGGCCACCGCCGCCGCGATCCTGGCCTGGGCGCTGGTGGAGAAGCTGGCCAAGCGCAAGTCCTCGGTGCTGGGCGTGGCCTCGGGCGCGGTCGCCGGCCTGGTCGGCATCACGCCGGCCGCCGGCACGGTGGGGCCGCTGGGCGCGATCGTGATCGGCGCGGTCGCCGGCGTGGTCTGCGTGTGGGGCGTGAACGGGCTGAAGCGGATGCTGAAGGCCGACGACAGCCTCGACGTGTTCGGCGTGCACGGCCTGGGCGGGATCGTCGGCGCGCTGCTCACCGGCGTGTTCACCGCGCCGTCGCTGGGCGGGACCGGCGCCGAGGACTTCAGCATCGCCGCGCAGGTCGGCAAGCAGGCGCTGGGCGTGGGCATCACCATCGTTTGGATCGCGGTGGTGTCGGTGATCGGCTTCCTGGTCGCCAAGGCGGTGTTCGGCCTGCGCGTGGCCGAGGACGCCGAGCGCGAGGGCCTGGACATCACCTCGCACGGGGAAACCGCGTACGAAGCATGAGGGCCGCGCGGTGGGCATCGTCCCTCCCCTGTCCGCCGCGCCATGCCGCTCTTCCCGATGCGCCCGCCCGTGCGGGCGCATCGGGATTTTTTTTGCGCGCGCGGCGCGGGAGCGTCCTGGGGCGAGCCCTAGCTAGGGAACGCACCAGCTGACGCAGGCGCGCCGCGACCTTCTAGCATCGCCTGCACCCGAAGACAGGAAACCCGCCATGTCCAGCCTCGAAGCGCCGCGCCTGGCCCCGCCCGCCCGCCCCATCGACGATCGCGGTTGGGACAAGATCGACAAGCAGCCCGTGCAGACGCAGGACACGCCGTTCGTCACCGGCAACGGCGACGGCAACGCGGTCGATCCCAACGACGTCAGGCAGAACGGCTACGGCAGCTGCGGCGTGATGTCGACGCTGGAGGCGATCGCGCAGCAGGATCCCAGCGTGATCCAGGACATGATCCAGGACAACGGCGACGGCACCTACACCGTCACCTTCCAGGACCGGGTCAGCGTCTTCGGACAGGACATCTGGGTGCCGCGCGAGGTGACCGTGAGCGGCCCGTTCGGCGGCGGCGCGGCGCATCCCTCGGGCGACGTGAACTCGCAGGGCGAGCAGGAGATCTGGCCGAGCATCATCGAGGCCGCCTACGCCCAGGCCTACAAGCCCAACGATCCGACCTACACGCCCAATCCCAATGTTCCCGGCAGCGGCGGGGTGTTCCCGAGCGATGCGATGGAACACATCCTCGGCGCGCGCGCGACCACGGCCGCGCCAGGCGCGGTGTCCTTCTCGCAGATGGAGCAGATGCTCGACGGCGGGCAGGCCGTGGTGGCCTGGACCGGCGATTCGAAAGGCTTCACTCCGCAGCAGCAGGCACTGGCCAACCAGTACAACGTGCAGGGCGGGCATGCCTATGCGGTCAGCGACGTGATCCCCGCGGGCACGACCTACACAGATCCCAACACCGGGCAGCAGGCCGTCGCCGCCGTGGACACGGTGGTCCTGGACAATCCTTGGGGCAACCAGGACGTGGTCATGCCGTACTCGGACTACCAGGCGATGTACGCCCAGGTGAGCAACACGCCCACGCACTGACCGGCGCGACTCGGGGCGGCCCGGCACTGCGGGTCGCGATGCTAAGATCGCCGCAATCCAGGTTCACGGGCGGGCTCGTATGCGTCTAGCAAGCGGATGGTTGTTGCTCGCCCTCACCGGCGCCGCGCATGCGGCGCCGCCGGCGTCCCCGGCTCCAGAGGCGAAATCCGTCATGACCGAACAGATCGCGATCACCCAGGGGACCACGCAGACCCGCTCGGGCAGCGTGGTCGGCTTCATGGACGCCTACGACGAGGAGCGCGTCTCCCTGGGCGTGTGGGACGAGAACGAGAAGTTCTGGTCGGCGCGCTTCGATCTGCGCCGCGGCGAGGCGCTGCCGGCCGGCGGGCAGTTCCTGCGGCTGGCCGACTGGATCACCGGCGTGCTCGGCGAGCGCGATCGGATCGAACTGGCCGCGGTCAGCGACAGCGCCGGCATCAAGGCCGTGCCGCCGACGCACCCGGTGCTGCCGGCGCAGGGCCGGCTCGAGGTCGGCCTGTCGCGGCTGGAACTGGTCGGCGGACTGACCCGGCAGGAAG
Organism: Luteimonas aquatica; assembly: GCF_022662575.1. GTDB lineage: Bacteria > Pseudomonadota > Gammaproteobacteria > Xanthomonadales > Xanthomonadaceae > Luteimonas > Luteimonas aquatica. The sequence continues at coordinate 50,938 of NZ_JALBFU010000012.1, forward strand.
CGCAGGCGGAGATGTGGCCCAAGCTCTCGCCGCGCGACAGCGTCGAAGCCAAGGACCTGCAGTCGCTGACGCTCAAGGTCGGCCAGACGCTGGCCTTCGGCAACAAGACCCTGCGCGTGGTGCGCCTGCAGCCGAGCGCGGGCGAGATCGTCGGGTTCGTCGAGTTCGAAGTCGTACCCTGATCCGCGGTCGGCGTCGGATGCTTGCCTTCGCCGCCGTCAGCGGCTGCAATGCCGCCATGTTGCGCTTGCTGCTCCTGGCCTCGCTGCTGCCGCTGCTCGGCGCCTGCGCGCACGCGCCGGCGCCCGAACGCAATCCGCTGGCGCAGTGGGTGCCTTCGCAGAACTTCGGCCCGCGCAAGGCGGTATTGATCGTGATCCACGCCACCGAGCAGGACTCGGTGCAGCAGAGCCTGGACACGCTGCGCACCGCCAACAGCGGCGGCCCGGTCAGCGCGCATTACCTGATCGGCCGCGACGGCAAGCGCTACCAGCTGGTGGCCGACGGCGAACGCGCCTGGCACGCGGGGCCCGGGCGCTGGGGCACGATCGGCGATCTCAATTCCGCCTCCATCGGCATCGAGCTGGACAACGACGGCAGCGCCGATTTCCCCGCCGCGCAGATCGACAGCCTGCTGGTGCTGCTGGAAGACCTGTGCACACGCCTGAACATCGCCCGCGGCGACATCGTCGCGCATGCCGACTTCGCGCCCACGCGCAAGCGCGATCCCGGCGCGAGGTTTCCCTGGAAGCGCCTGGCCGAGGCGGGTTTCGGGCGCTGGCCGGCCGCCGACGCCGGCGATCCGCCGCCCGGCTTCGACCCGTGGACGGCGCTGCGCCTGATCGGCTATCCGCTGGACGATCGCGCGGCCACGGTGCGCGCCTTCCACCGCCATTACCGCGGCAGCGAGAGCGAGGTGCTGGACGCCGAGGACCTGCGCATCCTGCACGCGCTTACCCGCCAGGACGCGCGTTGAGGGTCAGCCGCCGTCGTGCAGCTGGATGTAGTTGCCGCAGGTGTCGTCGAAGACCGCCTGCGTGCCCCATTCGGTGGCGGTCGGCGCCTGCGTGAAGACGACGCCCAGCCGGCGCAGCCGCTCGTGCTCGGCCGCCACGTCCTCGACGAAGAACACGATGACCGGCAGGCCGGCCTCGCGCAGCGCCTGCTGGTAGGTGCGGGCGATCGGATTGTCGTTGGGTTCCAGCAGCAGCGTGGTGCCGTCCGGGTCCTCGGCCGAGACCACGATCGCCAGCCGCGCCTCGGGAATGCGCAGCTTCTCGCGGAAGCCGAGCGTGCGCGTGTAGAAGGCGAAGGCGGCCTCGACGTCGGCGACGTACACGCTGGTCATGCCGATTCTCATGGCGGCAACGGCCTCATCGCGCCGGGTCCGCGTCCCGCGCCGCCAGCCAGGTTTCCAGCGCCGCCAGCACCTCGCCGCGGCCGGGATCGGTTTCGTTGAACAGCTCGTGGTACAGGGCGTCGAAGGCCTGCGCGGTCAGCAGCGCCGGCGGCGCCGCGGCGGCGAAATCGCGGCTGCCGCGGGCATCGACCAGGAAATCGTCGCCGGCGTAGAGCAGCAGCGTCGGCACGCGCAGCGTCGCGGCGTCGGCCACGCAGGCGGGCGCGGCGCGGAACAGGAAGTCGGCCAGGCGCGGGGTGATCCAGCCGTGGCGCAGCGGATCGCGCCTGTAGCCCAGGCCCACCGCGGGATCGTGCGAGAGCCTGTCCGCGCGCAGACCGGCGCGCAAGGGCAGATTGGGCAGCCAGGGCGCGAGCCGCCCGGCCAGCCCCTGCAGCCATCGCGGTTCGTGCGCGCGCAGCAGCGGCGAGGACAACGCCAACAGCGGCGGCGCGATGCGGCCGTCCAGCACCGTGCGCAACGCCACTAGCCCGCCCATGCTGTGGCCGAGCAGCAGCGGCGCGAAGCCGAGCGCGGCGGCGTAGTCGCGGTAGACCTCGGCCAGGTCTTCCAGCAGCGCCTCCGGGCGCGCGATCGCGCCGCGCCGTCCCGGGCTGTGTCCGTGGCCGCGCTGGTCGTAGGCGCGCACCGCGTAGCCGCGCTGGTTGAACCAGCGCGCCAGCGCCGCGTAGCGTCCGCTGTGTTCGCCCAGGCCGTGTACCAGCAGTACCGCGCGCCGCGCCAGCGGCAGCGGCCACTCGCGCCGGAACAATGCGGCGCCATCGCGCATCGCCAGGGGCGCGATGGCTGCGGTGCCGTGTCCCAGTCCGTCGTCGGCGGCCATGCGCCTTGTCCTGAAAGCCGTGGAGTCGCGCAGACGATGCACCGCGGCCGCCTGGCGCGCAACTGCGGCGCCGCGGCCGCGCGGATTGTGGCGGCGTTCAGTCCGCACACCCGGCGCTAACGGCGCGGTGCCCCGGGATTAACTCCTGCCGCCGTAGGGTGGGCCTGCAGCGGCGCGCGGACGGAGGTCTTCCGCTCCGTCGGGCCGATGCGCTGGCTTGTCTCACGAGGATGCCGTTATGAAACCGACCACCATCGTCGCCTGCGCCCTGCTCGGCAGCAGCCTGTCCTTCGCCGTCGCCGCCGTTCCGCGCGAGGGCGGTCCCCAGCAGGCGCAACAAATGGAACAGGAAGAATCGGTACAGCCGGTGAGCGACAGCTGGATCACCACCAAAGTCAAGACCGAGCTGATGGCCGCGCGCGGCGTGTCCGGCGTCGAAGTGAAGGTCGAAACCGTCAATGGCCAGGTCAAGCTCAGCGGCGAGGTCGATTCGCAGGAGCAATCCGATCGCGCGGTCGCCGTGGCGCGCAGCGTGAAGGGCGTCAAGGACGTGGATGCGAGCGCCCTGACGGTCAAACCGGGCGCCGCCCGCTAGCCGAGGAGAGCCCTCATGCCCACCTGCGATGTCTGCGGCAACGACTACGACAAGGCCTTCACCGTCACCCAGGGCGCGCATAGCGGCACCTTCGATTCGTTCGAATGCGCGATCCACGCCATGGCGCCGCGCTGCGCGCATTGCCAGTGCCGCATCGTCGGCCATGGCGTCGAGCATGGCGATGCCATCTACTGCTGCGCGCACTGCGCCAAGGCGTCGGGCGTGCAAGGCGTCGCGGATCGCGCCTAGCCAGGCGCAGCGGAAGAGTCCGCGCATCGAGGCCGTGGCGAACATCCGGCATCCCGTAAGGCCGGCATCCTGCAAGGCAGGGATGCCGGCGCCGCCCGGGGCATGCACTCAATCGGCCGCGCCTTGCGTTTCCAGCGCGTGGCGGATGCGCGAGAGCGCCGGCCGGATGTCGTGCGCATCGATCACGCCGTAGCCGAACGACACCGCCTGCTCGCTGAGCGGCGTGATCGAGTATTCGGCGATCGATTGCGAGCCCGGCGCGTGCCTGCGCGCCGCCGCCAGCAGGCGCGGCGCCCATTCCGGCCGGCGCAGGCGCGCGGCCAGGTGCAGGCCGGCCTCGGAGGGGATCGGGTCCAGCCAGGCGCCGAGCTCCTCGCGCAGGCCCTCGAGCAGGGCTTCGCGCCGCGCCGCGTAGAGCGGATGCATGTGGCGCACGTGGCGGGCCAGGTGCCCGTCCTGGATGAAGGCGGCCAGCGTCGCCTGCGCCACCGCGTCGCAGTGCGAATCGGCGCAGTACTTCACCGCGACCAGGCCCTCGCGCGCCCAGGACGGCGTCACCACGAAGGCCTTACGGATCGAGGGGAACAGGCTCTTGGAAAAGGTGCCGACGTAGAACACGCGCGCGTCGCCGTCCAGGGTCTGCAGCGCGTCGAGCGGGCGGCCGCCGAAGCGGAACTCGCCGTCGTAGTCGTCCTCGACGATTACCGCGTCGTGGCGGCGCGCGAAGGCGAGCAGGGCGGCGCGCCTTCGCAGCGACAGCGCCACGCCGGTGGGCGACTGGTGCGAGGGCGTCACGCAGATCACCCGCGCGTCTTCCGGCAGCTGCTCCACGCACAGGCCCTCGTCGTCCACGGGCACCGACGCGATGCGCGCGCCGGCGACGGAGAACGCGGCGCGGAAGGTGGGATAGCCGGGATCCTCCACCGCCACGCAGGTGCGCCCGGGCGTCACCAGCAGGCGCGCGAGCAGGTCCAGGGCCTGCTGCGCGCCGGAGGTGACGACCACGTCGCGTGGCGTGCACGCCACCGCGCGCGCGAAGGCGACGTGCCCGGCGATGGCCTCGCGCAGCGCGGGGATGCCCTCGGTCGGCGGATAGGAGAAGGGAACGCGCGCCCACTGCCGCCAAGCGCGCGCCGACAGCCGCCGCCACAGTGCGTGCGGGAAGTGGCGGTGGTCGGGGACGCCGAGGCGGAAGCTGCGCTCGGGCAGGTCGGGCGGGGCGGTGGGGCCGGTGAACAGCGGCGTCCGCCAGGCCGGGTTGATTCGTGCCGCCTCGTCGAGGCCGCCCCCGGCATGCCGCGCCGCCGCGCCCCTGCGCGCGGCGAACCCGGCCACCACCGCCTTGGCGCCGCGCCGCGGCAGCACGTAGCCCTCGGCGATCAGCAGGTCGTAGGCGGCGATCACGGTATTGCGCGCCACGCCCAGAGCGGCGGCGGCGCGCCGCGTCGCCGGCAGGGCATGGCCGGGCGGCAGGCGGCCGTCGAGGATCGCCGCGCGCAGCTTCAGGTGCAGGGACTGGGTGCGCGTCCCGTGGTCGCGTTCGGGCAGGGTGATCGCGAAGGGGAGAACTGGTTCCATAGAATTTCCAAAAACTGGATCATTCAAGGAGCCAGATTACGCCTTTAATGGGTGCCACGGCGGAGTTCCGCCGCCCACCCGAGAGGCCCGCCATGCCCTGCTACATCTGCGAGACCTGCGGTACCCAGTTCGCCGAGACGGCCGCCGCCCCGGCCCGCTGCCCGATCTGCGAGGACGAGCGCCAGTACGTGGGCTGGCGGGGCCAGGCCTGGACCACCCACGAGGCCCTGGCCGCCGGCCACGCGCTGCGGCTGGAGGACGACGCCGGCCTGCTCGGCATCGGCCTGGCGCCGGACTACGCCATCAACCAGCGCGCGCTGTACCTGCCCACCGATGCCGGCAACCTGCTGTGGGAATCGCTGAGCCTGGTCACCGACGCGGCGGTCGCCGCGCTGCGCGCGCGCGGTGGCGTGGACCGCATCGTCATCTCGCATCCGCACTTCTACGCGTCGATGGTGCAGTGGAGCCAGGCGCTGGGCGGCGTGCCGATCCTGCTGCACGCCGCCGACCGCGCCTGGGTGCAGCGGCCCTCGCGCCACATCGAGTTCTGGGAAGGCGACACGCTCGCCCTGTCCGACGACGTCACCCTGATCCGCTGCGGCGGCCACTTTCCCGGCAGCACCGCCCTGCATTGGGCGCGCGGTCCGCGCCCGGGCGGCGCGCTGTTTCCGGGCGACGCGCTGCAGGTGGCGCTCGACCGCCGCCACGTGAGCTTCATGTACAGCTATCCGAACTACATCCCGATGCGCGTGGGCGACGTGCACGCGATGCGCGAGCGCCTGGTGCCCTATGCCTTCGAGGACGTGTTCGGCTACACCTGGGGCCGCAACATCCTCGGCGGCGGCCGCGCCGCGGTCGATGCCTCCTTCGAACGCTTCCTGCGCGCCGCCGCCGCTTGAGCCCGCCCACGACCCTCTGGACACCGCCGCCATGCAAGCCATCGAGACCGTTCCCATGCCCGCGACCGCCTCGCCCGAACGCGCCTGGCTCACACCCCTGGAACTGATCGTGCTCGGCGCGATCTGGGGCGCCTCCTTCCTGTTCACCCGCGTGGCGGCCAAGGACTTCGGCGCCGCGCCGCTGGTCGAGGTGCGCTTGGCGCTGGGCGCGCTGGTGCTGCTGCCGCTGCTGTGGCGGGCGCGGCGCCAGTTCGCGCCGCGGCTGTGGCCGAAGCTGGCGCTGATCGGCATGATCAACTCGGCCTTGCCCTTCCTGCTGTTCGCCTGGGCCGCGCAGCGCGCGCCGGCGGGCGTGGGCGCCATCACCAATGCCATGACCGTGCTGTTCACCGCGCTGGTCGGCTTCCTGTTCTTCGGCGAGAAGATCGGCGCGCGGCGCGCGCTGGCGCTGCTGGTCGGCTTCGCCGGCGTGGTGGTGCTGGCCAGCAGCAAGGTGGCCGGTGCCAGCATCGGCTGGGCAGTGGCCGCCGGTGCCGCCGCCTCGTTCCTGTACGGCATCGGCATCAACCTGGTGCGCCGGCACCTGACCGGCCTGCCGCCGGCGGCGGTGGCCTCGGCCACGCTGGGCAGCTCGGCGCTGCTGATCGCGCCGTTCGCGGTCGTCTCCTGGCCGCAGGCCGCCATCCCGCTGCATTCGTGGCTGTCGGTGGTGGCGCTGGGCATCCTCAGCACCGGGCTGGCCTTCGTCCTCTACTACCGCCTGATCGCCCGCGTGGGCGCCAGCCGCGCCTCCACGGTGACCTACCTGATCCCGCTGTTCGGCGTGGCCTGGGCCTGGATACTGCTGGACGAGCCGCTGACCGTGGCGATGGGCGTCGCCAGCGCCCTGATCCTGGGCAGCGTGGCCTTCAGCCAGCGCACCGCGAAATAGCGCACGCTTGCCGCGCCCGCGCCGTGCTAGCGTGCCGCATCCGGCGCCAGAGCCGGCGGGGACAACGCGATGGGCACAGTGCTGGTCACCGGCGGGTCCGGCTTCGTCGGCAGTCATTGCCTCCTGCAACTGCTGGCCGCCGGCCACGACGTGCGCACCACGGTGCGCAACCTCGCGCGCGAGGCCGAGGTGCGCGCGATGCTGGCGCGCGGCGGCGCCGATCCCGACGCTGCGCTGCGCGTCTTCGCCGCCGACCTGGAGCGCGATGCCGGCTGGGCCGAGGCGGCGGCCGGCTGCGATTACGTGCTGCACGTGGCCTCGCCCTTTCCCGAGCACATTCCCCGCCACGAGGACGAACTGATCGTGCCGGCCCGCGAGGGCGCGCTGCGCGTGCTGCGCGCCGCGCGCGATGCCGGCGCGCAGCGCGTGGTGCTGACCTCCTCCTTCGCCGCGATCGGCTACGGCCATGCGCCGCGCGAGGCGCCGTTCGACGAGACCAGCTGGACCGATCCCGACGGCGAGGACGTGCTGCCCTACGTGAAGTCGAAGACCCTGGCCGAGCGCGCCGCCTGGGACTTCGTCGAGCGCGAGGGCGGCGGCATGGAGCTGGCGGTGGTCAATCCGGTGGGCGTGTTCGGCCCGGTGCTGGGGCCGGACTATTCGACCTCGATCCTGCTGGTGCAGCGGCTGATGGAAGGCGCCATGCCCGGCTGCCCGCGCCTGCACTTCGGCGTGGTGGACGTGCGCGACGTCGCCGACCTGCACCTGCGCGCCATGCTCGATCCCGGCGCCCACGGCGAACGCTTCCTGGCCGTGGCCGGGGACTTCCTGTCCATCCGCGACATGGCGCGCACGCTCAAGGCCCGTCTCGGCGCCGACGCGCGCCGCGTGCCGACCCTGCAGTTGCCGAACTGGCTGGTGCGCCTGGCCGCCCTGCGCGATCCGGCGGTGAAGCAGATCCTGCCCGAACTGGGCAAGCCGAAGAACGCCACCGCCGGCAAGGCGCAGCGCCTGCTGGATTGGCGGCCGCGCAGCAGCGAGGACGCGCTGGCGGCCACCGCCGAGAGCCTGCTGCGCCTGGGCTTGCTCAAGCCGGGCGCGCGCTAGGCGCGCGATGCGATCGCGGCCCGCGACGTGGCAGCGATGCGATGGCTGCGATCATCGGGCTGTCAGGCCGCCGAAAGAGATTGCCGCGAGACGATGGATGGAATGGCAGGCGGGCGATGCGCGAGAACGCGACGAGGGCCCGCGCCGCCCGCGCGCCGAAATGCCATCATGCCGGCTCGCCCCTCTCGGATCCCGGATATGGAAACGCAGCAACTGCATCGCGGCCGGCTGATCGACCACCTGCAGCTGGTCGTGCGCGATCTGGGCGCCAGCCGCAAGTTCTACGCCGCCGTTTTCGACGTGCTGGGCGTGCCCATGGGCGGCGACGGCGAGGACTACTTCTGGGCCGACGAGCTGTTCGTCTCCACCGCCGCCAGCGACGCCGCGCAGGGCGCGCTGACCGGCCGCCACCATCTGGCCTTCCAGGCCGCCGATGCGGCCATGGTCGATGCCTTCCACCGCGCCGCGCTCGCCGCCGGCGGGCGCGACAATGGCGCTCCCGGTCAGCGCGATTATCATCCGGGCTATTACGCCGCCTTCGTGCTCGATCCCGACGGCAACAACATCGAGGCGGTGTTTCACGGCCCGGCGCGGCGCAGCGCGCCGTCGGTGGAGATCACGTTCTAACTAATCCCCTCGCGCCATGCGTCCAAAAAAACAACCCCCGACGGATCGGGGGTTGTCGTGGCATGGCCGTTGCGGCGCGTCGCGCCGCGCGGGCCGATGGTGGGGCAACGGTCAGAACTGGATGCTCCAGCTGTCGATCTTGCCGGTGTCGCGCGCGGAATTGTCGTTCACCCGCAGCTTCCAGGTGCCGTTGAGCGCTTCGCTCGACAGGTTCAGGGTCACCGTCTTGTTGATGTTGTCGGTGCTCGTGCCGCTGCGGTTGTGGATGTTGTACAGCGTGCCGTCCGGCGCCACCAGGTCGACCTTCAGGTCGCCGATGTAGGTGTGCACGATCGCCACCGTCACCTGCGCGTTGCTCGGCGCGTTGCCGCTGCGGCCGGACACCGTGATCGGACTGTCCACCGTGGCGTTGTCGTTGATCGCATAGTCGGTGGTGTTGCTGTAGGTCTGCGTGCCGCTGCCGCCGGTGGTGTAGCTGCCGGTCAGCGACAGGCCCGAGTAGGTCGAATAGCCGGACACCAGCACGTAGTAGGTGCCGGCCTGCGCGGTGGCGATGTTGCAGGTCTCGGCGGTGGTCGCGCCGGCCGAACGGCAATCGTAGCTGCCGGTGGTCGGCGCGCTGCCGAACTTCACGTACAGGTCGGCATCGCCGCTGCCGCCGCTGGTGACGAACTTCAGGTTGGTCGCGCCGGCCGGCACGCTCAGCGTATAGACCTTGCTGCTGCCGGTCGCGCCGCCGATGCCGGTCACCGCCACGCCGTTGCTCAGCACCGAACCGCCGCCGCCGCTGCTGACCGTGACCGATCCGGTCTTGGTATTGGTGGCGCCGTCGTCGTCGGTGACCGTCAGCGTCACCGTATAGGTGCCGGCGGCGGAATACGTCTTGCTGGGGCTGGCCGCGGTCGAGGTGGTGCCGTCGCCGAAGTTCCAGCTGCGCGAGGCGATGCTGCCGTCGCCGTCGGTCGAGGCGTCGGTGAACTGCACCGTCAGCCCGTTGGCCGACGAGGTGAAGTTGGCCGTGGGCGGATTGTTGGTCGTGCCCCCGCCGCCGCAGTTGGTGCCCGAGGCGGTCACGCCCACCGCGGACATCGCCGAGACCACGTCCTGCACGTTCAGGCCCATGTCGGCAGCGGCCTTCTGCACGCCGCACGCCGCCTGGTTGTAGGTCATGCTCGAGGTCCAGTAGTCGCGGTTGGCGCGCGCGAAGGCCTGGAACGCGGTCTTGGTGTTCCAGCCGGTCTTCTTGGCCAGCAGGCAGAACGCCTTGTTGTAGACGCCGGAGGAGTAGTGCTCGTCCATGCCGTTGGTGAACTGCGAGGCGTTGTCGATCGACCGGCCGTCCTGCGAGGGGGTGCACATGTAGCGCAATGCGCCCGAGGCCTTGAAGATCTGCGCGCCGACCTGGAAGTCGTTGCTGCCGGTCATGTAGTACTCGGCGGCCTCGCCGGCGATATCGGAGAACGATTCGTTCATGCCCAGCGCCTGGGTGCCGTTGCCGTCCAGGCCCGAGTTCTGCTCGGTGTAGCCGTGCGAGACCTCGTGCGCGGATACGTCGAGGCTGACCAGCGGATAGAACCGGGTGTTGCCGTCGCCGAAGGTCATGCCGGTGCCGTCCCAGAACGCGTTCTCGTAGTTGTTGCTGAAATGCACGCGCATCTGCAGCTTGAAGCTCAGCGGCGCGGCGTCCATGTAGTCGCGATACATGTTGAAGATCACGCCGCCGTAGTAGTGGGCGTCGTTGAGCGGGGCATAGGCGCCGTTGATCGTCTGGTAGGTGTTGCGCGGGCAGGTGTAGCTGTAGGTGGTGAGGTTGGTCGGCGCCGGCGAGCCGGGCGTCCAGTAGCGGTGGTTCACGTCGATGGTGCGGACGTTGGCGTTCTCCATCGCGCAGGTGCTGCCGGTCTGGGTCACGTCGAGGAAACCGAAGTCGGTGCCGTACTCGTACTGGCCGGTCTTCTGGTTGCCGCCGGGGCCGGTGCCGACCAGGGCGTGGCGGATGCCGTCCCACTGCTTGAGCGGACGCCCGCTGTTGGCGTCGATGATCGCGAACGGACGCAGCGGCTTGCCTTCGCGCTGCGACAGGAAGGAGACGACATAGACCAGATGGGCGCGGTTGTCGCCGTCGAGCCAGATGCGCAGGTCGGACTTCTCGTTCGCCGTGGGCAGGTTGGAGGCGCCGCCGAAGGCCGCGCGCTTGGCCAGGGCCAGGGCCTGCGCGCCGCTCAGCTTCGGCGTGACGCTCGGCACGTCGCGTTCAATGCCGTTGACCAGCTGCCCGAACAGCGCCCGCACGTCGCCCGCTTCGTTCTCGCTGACGATCACGTCGTCGCCGTGGATCTGCACGCCGCGATAGGTCTGCGCATAGCGCGAGTTCACCAGGCCGCGTTCGCGATGGCGCTTCTTGGCGAGCAGGCGCGAATCGGCGTCCATGCCCAGGAACTGCTGGTGGCGCACGTGGGTGCTGGCCGCGGCATCGCCGGCCGCGACGGCTTTCGAGCCCAGCTGCTGCTTGAGCTGGGCCAGGCTGCGGGTTTGCAGATCGACGCGTTCGGCGGCATGGGCCGACGACAGGGCGACGCCGATCGCCAGGGGCGTCAGCACGAGGAAGCGAAGAGGACGGTTGCTGGATTGCATCACCATGGCTGTGGATCTCTCGGATGAATGGGATGAAGGAACGTTTCAGCGAAAATTCGCTGACGGTTCGCGGTGTTGCCCCCTGCGCCGCGTGCAACGTGCGGGCGTTCGAACTGCGATGCCGGCGCAAAAGCCGGCCCCCACCGACGACCGGAGTCGTAGCGGAACGGGTCCGGGCGCGAACGCCACGGAACGCGAGTTGTAGGCCCCTGAAACCTGTCGATGGATCGGCGCTGACGTTGGTTGTCAGCAAGGCGACACTAAGGGACGGCGTCGCCGGCGCTCAAGCCGCAACTGCAGCAAAACCACATGGCGATTCGTGATGCGCAACGCATCGCGCTTAGAAGAAGAACGCATGGCTTTCGGGGTAGGGGAAATCGCCTTTCCTGCGTACGCGGCGACGCGGACATTGCTGCGATCGCCGCATTCGAGTCGAGGAGCCGCCGGCGCCCGCGGCGATGCGGCGGTCGCCGCTCGCGGCAAAGGCGACGCTCCCGCGCGCGGAATACCGGACGCTCGCAGGGGAATTCCTGTCGTTCGTCCCCGATGCCTTGCTTATGCCCCGGAATCCCGCATCAATGCGGCCTTGCCTGCCGATGACGCATCACGCCATTTCCGGCGCGGGAGCCGAGATGAACCGACGGAATTTCCTGGGGACATGCGCCACGATCGCCGGCGCCGCCGTTCTCGCCGCCTGCCATGGGCGGGCGAGGGAGGCGGCGCCGCTGGATGCGGCGAGCGCCGCCGCGCTTCGCCGCTTCGTCGACACGCCTTTCGGTCGCATCGCATGCCTGGAGCGAGGCGCGGGGCCGGGGGCGCTGTTCCTGCACGGCTTCCCGTTGAACGGGTTGCAATGGCGCGGATCGCTCGAGCGCCTCGCGCCGTATCGGCGATGCCTGGCGCCGGACTTCATGGGGCTTGGCTATAGCGAGGTATCCGCGCGGCAGGACCTGTCGCCGCAGGCGCAGGCCGACATGCTGGCGGCGTTTCTCGACCGCCTGGGCATCGCGTCCGTCGATCTGATCGCCAACGACAGCGGGATGACGGTCGCCCAGCTGTTCGCGGCGCAGCGTCCGGCACGGGTGCGCACGCTGCTGCTGACCAACGGCGACGTGCACGAGAACAGCCCTCCCGCGCAGATGCGCAACTCGATCAATGCCGCCAAGGCCGGCAGCTACGACCAGAAGATGCAGCGGCACCTGGATGACCGCATCTACGCCAGGTCCGGGAAGGGCATCCTGGGCTCGGCCTACATGAACCCGGCGGGCGTCACGGACGAAACGCTCGAATACTATTTCGCGCCGCTCGTCGCCTCGCCGCTGCGCAGGGCGCAGCTCAACCGGCATTTGGCCGCGCACGAGCCCAATCCTCTGCCGGCGCTCGCGCCGGCGCTCGGCCGCCTGGACGTGCCGGCCCGCATGCTGTGGGGCACCGCCGATCCGCTGTTCCCGGTCGCGTGGGCGTCCTGGCTCGACAGGACCCTGCCCGGGTCGCGCGGGATCAGGCGGGTCGAGGGAGGAAGGCTGTTCTGGCCGGAGGAGATGCCGGACCTCGTCGCGGAAGAGGCGCGCAGGCTCTGGGGCGTGTAGCGGACTGATGCCGCAACGGTGGCACGGACGATTCGCAGGGGGCGCGTTCGCGCAACCTCATGGCATCCCGGATGGGCCGGAGCCGGCCAGTCCGAGCGCCTTTCGCAGGCGATCGCGATAGCGGCGCCCGCCGGACAGCTTCTGGCCGTTGTGCAGCCGAAGAAGGTACTGCCCCGACGGCAGCACTTCCACGTCGCGCACGGCGGCGATGCGCACCAGGCGCGAGCGATGGATGCGCACGAACCGGGCCGGGTCCAGCCTGGCTTCGATCGCGGCGAGCGTTTCGCGCGCCAGCAGGCGCTCCTGTCCGCAATGCACCTCGACGTAGTTGGCGCTTGCCAGCAGCGAGTCGATGCCCTGCACCGGCACCAGGCGCTGGCGCGCGCCGGCCTGCAACAGCAGGCGCTCGGGAAAGTCGGGCGTGCGCGCGCCCAGGCGTGCCCGCAGGCGCGCGAGCGTGGCTTGCAGGCGCCGGACGGAGAATGGCTTGAGCAGATAGTCGACCGCGCCGGTCTCGAACGCGCCCACGGCGTGCTCGGAGTGGGCGGTCACGTAGACCACGCACGTGTCGCGCGCCAGGGCGTTCTCCGACACCTGCAGGCCGCTGATGCCCGGCATGCGGATATCGAGGAAGGCGACGTCGGCGCGATGCGCGCGCAGGGCCGCGATCGCGGCCTCGCCGTCCCCGCATTCGGCGACGACCTCGACGCCGTCCTCCTCGCGCAGCAGGCGCGCCAGGCGCGCCAGCGCCATCGGCTCGTCGTCCACGACGATGGCGCGAAGGCGCGCGCTCATGCGGCCTCCGCGTGCCATTGCAACGGCAGGTCGACATGCACCCGGGTTCCGCTTCCGGGCGTTGTCTCCACCTCGAAGCGGAAATCCTCGTCGTAGAGGCATTGCAGGCGCGCGCGCGTACCCGCCAGCCCCAGGCCATGGCCCGGCGTGGCGGCGGCCTTGCCGTCGCCGTCGTCGCGCACCTCCAGGAGCAGGCGCTGTTCCCGGCTACGCGCGACTACCTGGACGCTGCCGGGGGCCATGCGCGGCGCGATGGCATGGCGGATCGCGTTCTCGACGATCGGCTGCAGCAGCAGTCGCGGCACCAGGGCCGCGCCCAGCGCACCGTCCACCTGCAGGGAAAAACGCAGCCGGGGCCCGAGCCGGACCCGTTCGATCTCCACGTAATCCTCGATGAGTTCGATCTGCTCGCCCAGGGTGGTCCGCTCCATCGCGCTCCCTTCGATGCTCTGCCGCAGCAGGCCGCCGAGCCCGACCACCATGCGGTCGGCGGCGGCCGTGTCGCGATGCATCACCTCGCTGATCGAGTGCAGGGTGTTGAACAGGAAGTGCGGGTCGAGCCGCGCCGAGAGCGCTTCGAAGCGCGCCTGGGACAGCTGGGACTGCAGCTCGGCATGCTGCCGCCGGCGCGCGCGTTCGCGCCGGGCGAACAGCAGCGCGTGCGCCACGCCGATGATCATCCAGGCGGTGAGCAGGTTGCCGAGAAAGCTGGTGCGCAGCAGCGCGGACCAGCCCGGAAGCTGCGCATGCCAGCCTATCCAGGGATTGAACGCGGCCACGCACAGCGCGCGCATCACGATGATGCCGGCAACGGCCAGGGTCAGCCAGCCGATCGAACGCAGCATGGCGCCGCGTTCGGCGCGCTCGATGGGATGGCGGCCCACCCACCAGAAAAGAAACACGGTGAAGGGAATCCACAGCACGGCCTTGGCCATTTCCGTGCGCAACAGGTAGGACGCGGCGACCTGCCCGGAAAAGGCCTCGTACATCTGCCCGGTCCAGACCAGCCCGGTGAGCAGCCACCAGGCGCTGACCCAGAACCACGTCAATGTCGCTTCTCGTCGCATATCCCGGCGTGAGGGCATCGGTCGCCGCGTTGTAGCGGCACAGGCCGGAGGCGGCAACGCCCAGAAGCTGGGTGGCGGACGCGCTTCGACACGGCCGCTGCGCCACTGGGGCGGTTGCACTATATTGGTGCAATGGAAACCGGCCACCCTGCCTACGACCTGCTCAGCACCCCGTTGGCCCTGGCCGACGCGGCCGGCGTCGTGGCCTCGGCCAACATCGCCTTCGCGCGCTGGCTCGGGGTCAGCGCCAAGCGCATGCCCGGGCTGCCGCTGGCGGCGTTCGAGTTCGAGGGCGAGGCGCTGGCGCGCTGCATGCGCGAGCCGGGGGAGCGCGAGCTGGTGTGCCTGCGGCGGTTGCCGCTGGCCTTCCCCGGGGCGGGCGGCCCGCCGCATTTCGCCGACGTCTGGCTGGCGCGGGTGGAGCAGGGCGGCTGGCGGCTGGAAGCGCATCCGGTCGACGAATTTCCCGGCGAGGATCCGCTGTCGGCGCTGCCCTCGGCGATGTCGGCCGCGCTCAAGGGGCTGGCCCACGAGCTGCGCAATCCGCTGGCCGGGGTGAAGGGCGCGGCGCAATTGCTCTCGCGCCGCCACGACGATCCGGCCTCGCGCGAGCTCACCGGCCTGATCGAGTCCGAGGTCGGGCGCCTGACGCAACTGCTCGACCGGCTGCTGTCGCCGGCGCCGCCGCAGCCGCATACCGACCTGAACATCCACGCCGTGCTCGAGCGCGTGCTGCGCCTGGCCGAGAGCGATGCCGGCTGGACGGTGAAGCTGCTGCGCGACTACGACCCGAGCCTGCCCGACCTGCGCGGCGATGCCGACCGGCTGACCCAGGCGGTGTGGAACCTGGTGCGCAATGCCATCGAGGCGGGCGCGGCCACGGTGACGCTGCGCACCCGCGCCGAGCACGGCGCGCGCATCGCCGACCGTCTGTACTCGGTGGCGCTGCGCCTGGAGATTTCCGACGACGGACACGGCGTGCCGGAGTCGCTGGCCGAGCAGGTCTTCCTGCCGCTGGTCTCCGGCCGCGCCGAGGGCAGCGGGCTGGGGCTGGCGCTGGCGCAGCAGGTGGTGCGCGAGCATCGCGGCTCGCTCGCCTTCCGCTCGCGCCCGGGGCATACGGTGTTCACCCTGCTGCTGCCGTTGACGCTCATCGAACCGGATCAGGAACCGACCCATGGCAAATGAGCCGGCACCGCAATCGGCCCACGTCTGGGTGGTGGACGATGACCGCAGCGTGCGCTTCGTGCTGGCCACGGCGCTGCGCGAGGCCGGCTTCGAGGTGACCGGATTCGATTCGGCGCAGTCGGCGCTCGAGGCGCTGGGCGCGCGCGCGGCGCCGCAGCTGCTGTTCACCGACGTGCGCATGCCCGGCGACGACGGCCTGGCCCTGCTCGACCGGCTCAAGCGCACGCACCCGCGACTGCCGGTGATCGTGATGTCGGCCTACACCGACGTGGCCAGCACCGCCGGCGCCTTCCGCGGCGGCGCGCAGGAATTCCTCTCCAAGCCCTTCGATCTCGACGATGCCGTGGCGCTGGCCGCGCGCACGCTGGCGCAGCAAGGAGAGGCCGACGATGCCGGCGCGACCGCGGCCGCCGGCGACGCCGACGGCCTGGTCGGCGATACGCCGGCGATGCGGCAGCTGTTCCGTGCCATCGGCCGCCTGGCGCAGGCGCCGCTGTCGGTGCTGATCACCGGCGAGACCGGTACCGGCAAGGAGCTGGTGGCGCGCGCGCTGCATCGCGAATCGCCGCGCGCGCGCGGCCCGTTCGTGGCCTTGAACACCGCGGCGATTCCGGCCGAGCTGCTGGAGAGCGAACTGTTCGGCCACGAGGCCGGGGCCTTCACCGGCGCCGCCAAGCGCCATGTCGGGCGCTTCGAGCAGGCCGACGGCGGCACGCTGTTCCTCGACGAGATCGGCGACATGCCGCAGCCGCTGCAGACGCGCCTGCTGCGCGTGCTGGCCGAGGGCGAATTCTTCCGCGTCGGCGGGCGCGAGCTGATCCGCGTCGACGTGCGCGTGGTGGCGGCCACCCACCAGCACCTGGAGGCGCTGGTGGCCGAGGGACGCTTCCGCGCCGACCTGCTGCATCGGCTGGACGTGGTGCGTCTGCGCCTGCCGCCGCTGCGCGAACGCTGCCAGGACATTCCCAAGCTGGCCGAGCGTTTCCTGCAGGCCGCCGCCGAGCGCATCCAGGCCGCGCCCAAGCGCTTCGGCAAGGCCGCGCTGGAGCGCCTGCTCGCCCACGACTGGCCGGGCAACGTGCGCGAGCTGGAAAACCTGTGCTGGCGCGTGTCCGCGCTGGCGCCGACGGACACCATCACCGTCGCCGATCTCGACGGCGCGCTGGCCTCGGCCGCGCCGCCGGATGCCGCGCCCGCCGCGGGCTGGGACGCGGCGCTCGCCGAGTGGGCGCATGCGCAGCTCGGCGCGGGGCAGGCGGACATCCATGCGCGCGCGCGCGACAGGCTCGACCACGTCCTGCTGGAGGCCGCGCTCGCGCACACGGGCGGCCGCCGCGCGGAGGCCGCCGCGCGGCTCGGACTCGGCCGCAATACCGTCACGCGCAAGCTCGGATCGGGACGCAAGCCGCGCTGAGAACGCGCGGGATGCGCGCCGAGGCGTCGCGCCCGGGTTTCATCGCGCATAAACTTGGGCGTGACTACTGTGTCCTTTCCCCATCGAGGAGCCTGTCATGCGAGTATCCACGCGTAGCGCCCTGCTCTCGGCCGCGATCGCCGTGACGGTCGCCGCCTGTTCCAGCACGCCCGCGCCCAAGTCCGGTACGGGAAGCTCCGCCACGGTGCCGGCGCCGGGTTCGACGGTGAGCACCGCCAAGTCGGCCACGGCCAATCTCGCCTCCGCCTCAGGCAGCCTGGTCAGCGGCAAGCTGACGCTGGTGCCGATGCAGGGCGGCGTGCATCTCACCGGCGAGATCGGCGGCCTCGGCAACACCAGCACCCATGCCATCCACGTGCACGAGAAGGGCGATTGCAGCGCGGTCGACGCCAGCAGCGCCGGCGGCCATTTCAATCCCACCGCCAGCGCGCATGGCCGCGCCGGCACCGGCATGCACCATGCCGGCGACATGGACAACATCGTCGCGAATGCCGAAGGCGTGGCGAAGATCGACATCCATCTGGCCGGCGTGACGCTCGGCGGCGGCGCGCCCAACGACATCGCCGGGCGCGCGGTGGTGGTGCATGCGGCGGCCGACGACTACAAGAGCCAGCCGGCCGGCAATTCCGGCGCGCGCGTGGCCTGCGGCGTCATCACCGTCACGCAGTAATCGTCTGCGGGATCGCGGTATCCGCGCATGGCGGATGCCGTGCCGGGGCTACAGCTCCTGCACGGGATCGCCGCCGCAGTGCGCGAAGGTGACCGTTACCCCGTGCGCCATCAGCACCGCCGCCAGCTGGCGCTGGCGTGCTTCGAAATGCGCGAAGGCGCGCTGCAGGCGCTCGGCGTCGTCGCCGAGGTTGCCCGCGTAGCGCTTGCGCCAGGCGTCGGGCGAGAGCAGGGCGATGCGCGCCTCGCCGTCGGTGTAATGCAGCAGGGGTTCCGGCGGCGCGTCGAGCCAGGCCTCGCGGTGCGGCGAGAGCAGCGCCGTCTCCAGGATCGGCCACAGCGGCGCCAGGCCCGCGTGCTCGTACTGCATCGCGGTGAGCGCGCACAGGTCGTGCACGGTCAGGTAGCGCGCGTGCTCGATGCGTAGGCCGAAGGCCTCCTGCGCCTGCAGCGCGGTGGCGGCGCCGGCCATGCCGTGTTCCATCAGTTCGCTTTCGAAGCGCTCGCCGACCCGGCGCGCGGTCTCGGCCTCGCCGCTGAGCACCCACGGCAACAGGCGCAGCGGCCCGCCGGCGTAGTCGGCCGCCGGCGCCAGCGCGCCGGGAAGCCGACCCTCGTGGCTGCCGAAGGCGATGATGCGGCCGCGCGCGTCGCGATCGCCGGGCGCGCGCGCGCCCAGCTGGTCGAGTTCGCGATGCACCGGCCAGCCCGGGCGCAGCAGTTCCACCGGATCGTAGTGGGCGCCGACCAGGATCAGGTCCAGCGCCGCCGCGTCGGCGGCGAAGCCCGCCAGGTCGTGCGCGATCGCGGCGGCCAGCGCGCCGGCGGCCTGCTGCGGCAGCGCGTCGTGCGCCGCGCCGCTGCCCGGGGCCAGCTCCAGCGCCAGCGCGCCGAGGACTTGGAAGGTTCGATCGTTCATGCCGTCGCCATGATGACGCGGAATGTGCGCGGCCGCACGTCCGGGCCCCGCGCGGGCCGCGGGCAGAGGCCCGCGCCATGCGCGCGATTGGCCGTGCACGGCGACGGCGCTAGACTGCAAGTCCCTGTCCTGACGCCGCATCGCCGCCGGACGCGGCGGTCCACTCCCGAGGAATCCCCATGCTACAAGGCCGTCCCGTCGCCGTGCTCGGCGGCGTCCGCATCCCCTTCTGCCGCCAGTACACGGCATATACGGATGTCGGCAATCTCGGCATGTCGGTGCGGACCCTGGGCGCCCTGGTGGAGAGGTTCGGCCTGCACGGCCAGCAGCTGGGCGAGGTGGCGATGGGCGCGGTGCTCAAGCACAGCAGCGACTGGAACCTCGGCCGCGAGGCGACGCTGTCCTCGGGGCTGTCGCCGCTCACGCCCGGCATCACCCTGCAGCGCGCCTGCGGCACCTCGCTGGACAGCCTGATCACCGTCGGCAACAAGATCGCCGCCGGGCAGATCGAGTCCGGCATCGGTGGCGGCTCGGACACCACCTCCGACGTGCCGATCGTGTTCGGGCAGAAGCTGCGCCGGCGCATGATCGCCGCGGCCACCGCCAAGACCACCAAGGACAAGCTGCGCGCGTTCAAGGGCTTCCACCTGCGCGAGCTCAAGCCCGAATACCCGGGCGTGGCCGAGCCGCGCACCGGCAAGTCGATGGGCGAGCACTGCGAGGACATGGCCAAGACCTGGAACATCGCCCGCGACTCGCAGGACGAGCTGGCCGTGGCCTCGCACCACAAGCTCGCCGCCGCCTACGAGCGCGGCTTCTTCGACGACCTGGTGGTGAGCTTCCGCGGCGTGTCGCGCGACAACGTCCTGCGCGCCGACACCTCCATCGAGAAGCTGGCCACACTCAAGCCGGCCTTCGACAAGACCTCCGGCCGCGGCACGCTCACCGCCGGCAATTCCACGCCGCTCACCGACGGCGCCGCCGCCTGCCTGCTGTCCTCGGACGAGTGGGCGGCCAGCCACGGCCACGAGGTGCTGTGCCACATCCGCGACGCGCAGGTGGCGGCGGTGGACTTCGTGCACGGCGAGGGCCTGCTGATGGCGCCGACGGCGGCGGTGCCGGAGATGCTCAAGCGCAACGGCCTGACGCTGCAGGATTTCGACATCTACGAGATCCACGAGGCCTTCGCCGCGCAAGTGCTGTGCACGCTGCGCGCCTGGGAGAGCGAGGAGTACTGCAAGACGCGCCTCGGCCTGGACGCGCCGCTGGGCAGGATCGACCCGACGCGGATCAATCCGGTGGGGTCCTCGCTGGCCGCCGGCCATCCCTTCGCCGCCACCGGCGCGCGCATCGTGGCCACC
Source organism: Luteimonas aquatica (assembly GCF_022662575.1). Classification (GTDB taxonomy): domain Bacteria; phylum Pseudomonadota; class Gammaproteobacteria; order Xanthomonadales; family Xanthomonadaceae; genus Luteimonas; species Luteimonas aquatica. Next base: position 70,824 of record NZ_JALBFU010000012.1, read on the forward strand.
GCCGCCAAGCAGTTGAAGGAACGCGGCCGCGGCCGCTGCCTGGTCTCGATCTGCACCGCCGGCGGCATGGGCGTGGTGGCGATCCTGGAACGCTGATCCGAAACGCTGAAGCGTCGCCGGCGTGGCCTAGTCCGCGCCGGCGGCTCGCTCGACTTCGACCCTCCAACCCCGAAGCGCCGGCTCGCGCGTAAGCAGTCGGTGCCGCGACCGCATGTGTCGGTCGCCCACATCGAGAAGGGGTTGGTCATGCAAGGAAATCTCCGCACCGGTCTGCTGCTGTGCTGCCTGACCGTGGCCCTGGGCGCTTGCGCCAGGCAGGAATCGTCGCCGCCGCAGGCGGCCGAAGCGGCCGCCGATGCCGCGGTCGCCGGCGCGGCCGCGCCAGCCATCGAGGCGAAGGCCGAGGCCGTGGCGGAGCCGATGCAGATGGCGCCGGCCGCGCTGCCGCCGCTGCCTTCCGCGCCGCCCGTGCAGGCGCAGCTGCAGTCCTCCTCGTTGAGCTTCGACGATGGCGAGCGCAAGTTCATCCGCACCGCCAACGCCCAGTTCCGGGTGAAGGAGGTCTACGGCTCGGCGCTGGCCATCGAGGATCTGGCTGCGCGGCACGGCGGCTTCGTCACCCGCAACGATATCCGCGCCGACGTCGAGGACGCCCGTTCGCTGCCCGGCCGGGACGGCCAGGCGGTCGACCTGGCGACCTACACGCTGCGCGCCGACCTGCAGGTGCGCGTGCCCAGCGCCAGGACCCAGGAATTCCTGCGCGCGATGGCGGCACAGGTGGAATTCCTCGACCGGCGCAATTTCGCCGCGCAGGACGCGCAGTTCGACCTGTTGCGGCAGAAGCTGGCCTTCGCCCGCCAGCAGCAGGCGCAGGGCGCGCTGGGCGCGGTCGCCGACGGCACCGCGCGCGCATCGGCCAGGACCGAGGCCATCCATGCGCGCAGCGACGCGCAGGAGCAGCGCGACGAGGCGCTGATCGCGCAGAAGACCTTCGAGGACCGCGTGGCCTTCAGCACCATCGACCTGTCCCTGTACCAGGCGCCGCAGGTGCGCCGCACGGTGCGTGTGGACGTGGATGCGATCGTGCGCCAGGAATCCCCGGGCTTCTTCGTGCGCCTGGGGCATTCCATGCGCGCCGGCTGGGACGGCTTCCTGAGCGTGGTGGTGGCGCTGGCCGCGCTGTGGCCGCTGTGGCTGGCCGCGCTGGTCGCCGCTGTCGGGCTGCGGCGCCTGCTGCCGCGACGCGCGGCGCGCGGCGCACAAGCCGGCGACGAAGCGACGCCGTCGTCCTGAGCGAGGAGGTCCGCCGCGGCGATGCTCGCCGCGACGGGAGGCGATCGCGGCGGGCCGGCGCCGGGCGCGGGACTCGCCGCGACCGTCAGCCGAGCTGGTGCGGCGCCTGCTGCTGGCGCGGCGCCTCGAGCGAGGCCTGCCGCGTCTGCTGTTCGAGGGTCTGGTTGATGGTGGCCAGGCGCTCCATCGATTCGGCCACCGAGGCCTGGGCGGCGAGCTGGGTCGGCATGTGCGCGCGCTGCATGGCCGGATCGTCCGGGCTGCCCTGCACCAGGAAGATGTTCTGGCCCGGCGCGACGTTCGGATTCCTGCCGTTGCTGAGCATCACCTCGTCGACGCGGGTGATGCCGTTCTCCTTCGCCAGCGGCAGCAGGCTGGCGCTGATGCGCTCGCTGGTGTCGTCGAAGGGACGGCCGTGCGCGGCGTCGAGCCGCTGCACACCGCTGCGGATCTGCGAATACAGCGGGTAGTCGGGATGCGAAGTATCCATGCCATCGGACCTCGTGGGGGAAATGCTGGCCAAGCGTACCCGATCCCCCGTTGCCGTCTGCGTGCCCGGCGCCGCGTCGGGGCCGGCGTCGGCCAACGTGAACGGGCTGCGCGCGATGCCGCGCTCGCGGTTGGGGTCGTCGGGGTGGAATTCCCGCGCCTGCTCCTGGCGTTCCAGGCGCACGCGGCGCGCGTCGTCGAGCTCGGCGATGGTGCCGGCGTCGGTGACGCGGCGGATCATCGGACCGGCCATCCCGCCGCTGCTTACGCTGGACCATTCGCGCGCGTTGCGGTCGTACATGTAGTAGAAGTTGGAGGCGCCGATCACGTCGGGATCGACGTTGGAGCGCGCGTTGGCCGCCATCGCGCTGGCGCCGGCCAGGTCGAGCATGTAGCGGGTGGCGGGCATCTGCTCGTCGTTGTAGGTGTACATCACGTCCCACGAGGTGATGCCGGCGCGGCCGATGCCCAGTGCCGCGTTGTTGAGCATGTTGCCCCACACCTGCTGCGCCGCCTCGTCGCCGCCCTGGCGGTGGGCGGCCTCCAGCAGCCGACGCGGGGTCCAGGCGTTGGGATCGATGCCGTGGCGGCGGAACGTCTGGTCATGGGCAAGCTGCACGTCGGAGACTGGAAGGTTGAGCGCCAGATCCGGCCGGCCTTCCGCCATCCGCAGCTGCCTGCGCTCGAAGTCGCGCGAGACCAAGTTCTCGCCGAAGGTTTCCCATTCGCGCTCGCTCAGGTTGCGGCCGTTTTCGCTGCGTGCGAAGTTCTGCGCATAGGCATTGGCGACCGCCCCGGGCATGTTGTCGTTGCGCACCACGCCCAGCGCGAGCAGCCCGTAGCCGTCGCTGCCTTCGTGTCGGGCGAGGTAGTTCCAGTACAGCTCGCGGTTTCCGGTTTCCGCATAGCCGCGGAGGATGTCCATATCCCGTTGGTTGAGTCCGGCCATAAGTTTTCCCTAACGTTGCGGAGAGCGGAGGTTTCAATCGACCCGATACTGGGCCAGCAATTCGTGCGCGCGATCCTCGATCCGCTTCCAATCCTTGAGGAAGACGCGGGCATAGGATGCGGAGAACGAAATCCCGCTCGTGGGATCGACGAAGTAGTGCGTACATTGGGCGATGGGCGTGGAATCGTCGGCCAGCACGCGTTCGCCCTGGACGGTCAGCCCGTCGGGCGAGGCGTGGGTGTCGCACTTGATCAGCGTGGCGATGCCCGATTCGCCAGTGCGGCGCAGGTACCAGTCCTGTTCGAGTTCGCGCTTGATCCGGTAGGGGTGGCCGCTCGCCTGTTCCTGGCTTTTCGCGTAAGCGGCCAGTTTTTCCTCGTCCACCCAATAAGGGGTGAGACCGAAGGAGGCGGGCTGTTCGATCCGCAAGTCCAGCCGTTCGCGGGGGTCCTGGTAGGAGATCGAGTCCTCGGACACGGCCGGCCGGGCGAGTTTTTCGAGCACTGCCGTAATCGGTACGCGATCGACGTAGTTGGGCAGGATCGAAATCTGCTTGTTGAACGTCTCCATGCTCTGCCTGGAGCGCTCTCCCGGCGGCAGCGGCTGCAGGTCGGGCCACTGCACCTTCAGCGAGAAGCTGCCGTCGAATTCGGGGCCGATCTGGTTGTCGAAGTAGTTGGCCGGGATCAGGTAGCGGTGCGGGCCCAGCCGCGCCTCGACCGGCTTGTCGTTGTAGCCCTCGAAGCGGTGTCCGGAAGCGGGTTGCGGGTCCGTGGACATGGCGGCGGTTCCTTGCGTGGCGGGCGTAGGCGTGTCGGACGGCGTCCGTGCGCAGGCGGCGGAGGTCAGGCAGAGCAGCAGGAGCGCAGAGCGTGCGGCGGTTCCCTGGGGCATGCGTCCTGTCCGTGGCGGGCGTGAGACGAATGATAGCGCGTCACCGGCGCGCCGAAGCCGCGCCCGGCGGCGACGCCGGGCAAGCCGAGCACCTTGCCGTTCGCTTGTTTCTGCAGTGGGCCTGCCGGGCAACGACGGACTGCTCGCCTGCGCCCCGCAGCCTGCGCGGCCGACTGACTTCCGGCAGGCGCCGCCGCGCCTCCGCCCTGGCAGAGTCCGGTGCGAGACGACGGAGGCGATGGCATGCGCGGGACGGGACGGATCGGCGGTTGGCGGGCACGCGCCTTCGGCGTCGTGGCGGCGCTGTGCCTGTTCGAGGGCGCGGCTGCGGCCGAGGAGCGGCCGCGCGAGGGCGCGATCCACCAACTGCGCATCTACGAGATCTTCGACGGCAACAAGCGGCAGTTCCACGAGCGCTTCCGCGATCACGCGATGCGCATCATGGCCCGCTACGACTTCAAGATCGTCGCCACCTGGGAATCGCGGCACGCCGATCGCACCGAATTCGTCTACCTGCTCGAATGGCCCGACAAGGCGACGATGGACGATCGCTGGGCGAAGTTCATGGCCGACCAGGAATGGATCGGCATCAAGCGCGAAACGCGCAAGTACGGCGCCCTGGTCGGCGAGATCCAGAGCCGCACGCTGGAACCCACCGAGTATTCGCCGCACACGCGTCTGCTCAATTAGGGCAGCGCCCTGCGCTCATGCCGGTTATTCGCGTCGCGCGAAGACATAGTAGTAGGCGAGCGCACCCGCAGCCCCGATCGGGGCCATGACGAACCAGGGCAGTGCATCGCCGAACACCGTCAGGGCCATGACCGAGAAAAAAGCGGTCCCGAGCAGGAACAGCAATGTCATGAGCAGCCATTTGGGCAGGATCCGCTCGGTCACCATGACGATGCCGAGGAGCAGGAAGCAGCCGAGAATGAGCGCGGGGAAGAGATTGAAAGGCTGGTCGTGGCGTTTGACGGCCGAATAGTAGACGGTGGCAAGGATCGCGGCGACCAAGAGTATCCCGATGCCGACGAGCGGTTTGAATCTGTTGGGAAGTTCTTTCATCGCACCGATCCCCTGTACGCGCTAGCGGCCGCAAGCCGCCGCGGACGGCCGATCGCCTCGCGTCACTCGCGCAGGCGCGGCAAGCCGTGCTGGTCGCGTTCCTCGATCACGGCCTGGTCGTAGATCTTCTGCCGCAGGTCGCGTCCGCCCAGTTCCTGCACCGCCTCGCCGCGCGCCGCGCGCAAGGCGTTGGCATAGCTCTGGCGCGCGCGCGCGTCGTCGCCGGCATTGGCATAGCCGTGGCCGAACTCCTCCCAGGCCTCGCTGCCCGCGCCCTGCGCCAGCGCGCGGTGCAGGTAGTCTTCGGCCTGGTTCCACTGGCCCTGCGCGCGCGCCAGGCGGGCGAGGGTGAGCAGCAGGGCGGGGCTGGAGGGGTGCGCCTGCAGCCAGCGTTCGGCGTTGCCGCGGCGCTGTTCCAGCCGCTGGATCGGCAGGGTGCCGTAGCTGGCGGCCAGGCGCTCGTCCCAGCGCGATTCCAGCGCCTGCTCGATGGCCTTGGCCGCCGCGTCGTCCCAGCGCAGCGCGGCGGCGCGCTCGGCATAGGCGATGACCACGCCGGCCTCGGCCTTCAAGGCCTTGGGCAATTGTTCCCAGCGGTCGGCGAGCACGTTGGCATCGCCGGCCTCGCGCAAGGCGGCTTCGGCCCAGCGGGTTTCGAACTCCGACAGTTGCGCTTCCGACAGCGCCTGCTGCTGACGCATCGGCCCGAGCAGCCCGTAGGCCTGCGCGGCCTGCCCGGCGGCGGCCAGGGCCTGCGCGCGCAGCGCCAGGCCGCGCGGCGGCAGCGGCTGCGCGGCGGGCGCGTCGAGGGCGACCAGGGCGTCGGTGGGGCGGTGTTCGGCCAGCGCCAGCTCGGCGTTGCCGATCGCGCGCACGGCGGCATGGCGGTCTTCCAGCGCATCCAGATGCGCCTTCGCCGCCACCGTGTCGCCGCGCGCGAACGCGGCCTCGGCGGCCAGGCCGCGCGCGGCGCCGGCGGCCGCGCCGTCCTGCGAGGCCTGCGCGAGCAGCTTCTCGGCGCGCGTGTAATGGCCCAGGCGCAGCGCGTCCAGGCCCTCGCCCAGGCGCGCGCGGTGCTGCCGGTCGCGACGGCCGCGCCAGGCGCGGAAGGGCAGCGCCAGCAGGGTCCAGGCCAGCCACAGCACGAACAGGCCGCCGAACAGGACCAGCAGCGCCGAGACCGCGGTCATCGAGTACTCGGTGCCGCGATAGCGCAGCAGCACGTAGCCGGGGTCCTGCAGCAGCAGTTGCGCGATCAGCGCGCCGACCAGGGCCAGCACGATCCAGAACAGGAGGTTTCGGAACAGGTTCATACGGGCGCTCCGTCGTTGCTCGTGGGCGTCATGCCGCGCGGGGGAAGGGAAGGGGCGTCTTGGTCCGATGCGAGCCGCATCTCGACCCGATGCATGCCCGGGCCCCAGCCGTCGGGAACGCGGGCGGTCTCGAGGGCGCCGAAGCGGGCGAAGAACGGCGCCGACTTGTGGCTGGCGCTGATGTGCAGCGTCGGCCGTCCGGATCCGCCGCGCAGCGTGCGCAGCACGCGCGCGACGATGTTCGAGCCGATGCCGCGGCCCTGGCNACTTGTGGCTGGCGCTGATGTGCAGCGTCGGCCGTCCGGATCCGCCGCGCAGCGTGCGCAGCACGCGCGCGACGATGTTCGAGCCGATGCCGCGGCCCTGGCTGGAAGGCGAGAGCAGGATCCAGTGCAGGGCGTAGTCGCGCGCCAGCGGATGCAGGCCGTAGGCGCCGACGATGCGTCCGTCCAGTTCGCACACGGTGTAGTGCGCGCTGTCGCATGCCAGGAATGCGGCGTAGTCCTCGCGCTCGTTGGGAGCGAAGAACGCCGGACAGTTCTCGTCGAACAGCGCCAGGCAGGCATTGCGGTCGTCGCTCGCATAGGCTCGGAAGTGCGGTTCGGCGCGCATGGCGGGGTCGGCGTGTGCTCTGTTGGAGGAGGTCCTACCGTGAACTGCCTAAACGGTGGCTTGAGGTGGCTGAACGTCGCCCGACGCGGGGGTGCGCCTGCATCTCTCCGGCCATGCCGCGCGCCGGCTGCCGCGCGATCGCCGGCCTAGCGCGATCCTTCGCCCGCGCGCATCGCGCGCAGCTGGTTGAGGGTGGTGCCGAGCGTGGGCAGGGTGAGGTCGAGCCGCAGTTCGCGCAGTTCGCGCAGCGCCGCGCGGCGTTCGCGCAGCGCCGGCGAATCCGGCCATAGCCGCGTCAGCCAGCCGTCGGCGCGGGCGAGCGCGCGCCGGTAGCCGTCGCGGTCGCGGCGCTCGACCGCGGCCTGCGCCAGGGTGATCTCCAGTTGCAGCGCGGCGAGCGCGGCGGCGCGGTCGCCCGGGTCCACCGCGACGCTGCCGCTGGCCGGACGCACTTCGATCAGGCGGCCGAAGGCGCGACGCCACCACGGCGCCTGCGCGTTGACTTCGGCCGGAGTGCGCAGCGGCAGGGCCGGCAGCGATGCCGCGAACGCGTCCAGGCGGCCGGCGGCGACCGCGCGCGGGTCTTCCGGCAGCGCGTCGACGGCGCTGCGTTCTTGCGTCAGGGTCTGGCGCAGGCTGAGGTAGGCCGGATCGTGGATGCCGTCGAGCAGGGTCGCGGCCAGCGCGTAGGCGTGGCGCGCGCCGCCCAGGTCGCCCGCCAGGCGCAGGCGCTGCTGGGCGATGCCGAGCACGATCTCCAGTTCCTCCAGCCGCAGCGCCTGGGCGCCGCTGTGCTCGGGGTCGGCGAGCTTGGACACGCTGTCCTCGATCAGCGCGGCGCGCTGGCCGAGGCCGAGCAGTTCGTCGCGCAGCACGCGGTTGGTGGCATCGCCCTGCTGCAGGCGACGCCCCTGCGCGCGCTGGTCCTCGCGCAGCGCCGCGGTCCGCGATTCCAGCGCGGCCAGGCGCTGGATGGACTGCGCTTCGGCGTTGCGCGCGTGCGCGCGGTCCTGCTGCCACCAGCGCCAGCCGAACCAGCCGGCCGCGGCGAGCGCGGCCAGCACCAGCAGCCAGAGCAGCGCCGCGCCGCCGCGCCGCCTTGCGGTGGAAGGAGAGGGAGTGGGCGTGCTCAAGGCGTCAGAGTGTGACCGAGGTAGGCGAATGCTAGCGGATCGGCGTCAACGGCGCTGTGCGCAAGCGGCCCGCGCCGCGGCGGCGAGCAGGCTGCGCGGGCGGGCGTCCTCGGCGATCGCGATCTCCGACCAGCCCAGTGCGCGCGCGAGTTCGGCCAGCCGCGCGCTGGCGGCGCTGACCCGCGCCCGGCGCAGGCGCGCGGCGTCCTCGGCCGGCAGCGCGTCGAGCAGCGTCCGCAGCGCCTCGCCGCTGCTGAGCATCAGCCAGGGCGGCGCGCGCAGCGCGCGCAGCGCGGCCAGGCCGCGCGGGGACGGTGCCACC
>NZ_JALBFU010000013.1:0-71780 GCF_022662575.1 Luteimonas aquatica
CACGCCGCCCTGGCCCGCGGCACCGACGTCGACAAGCCGCGCAACTTGGCCAAGAGCGTCACGGTGGAATAGTTTTCAACGGGGGTAACCTGATCTACATGGTTATCGTGACCACGCCCCAGCTTTGGCAGCCTAGCCACTCTCAAGAACACTTGAAGTTGGTAGACGCAATCCTCTTTTTTAAAGAGAGGGGCCACGGCTTCCTCGGATCGCCAACGAGCTAAGTGTCCGCGGACTAGTCAGTCCAAGAGGAAAGCGGTTCTACCCCGCGCTCGTCTATTCCATCTACTGTAAATGGAAGCGTTGCCTTATCCGCGAGAGCAAGCGAGTCCGCTTCCACTTACACGCAGTTGTCGTGGAGATGTTGGTAGATCAACATGAGGCGGATTCCTAGCCTTCAGCTTCCCTCAATACTTCCCAAGCACGGCAGCCTAAACCCTTACATACACACTGCAGCGTATCGAGCTGTAGGTTCTTCTCGCCCCGCTCGATGGCGCTGTAGTGGCTCCGATGCATCCCAATATGGTCGGCGAACCCCTCTTGGCTGAAGCCAGCCTTCTCCCGCCGGGCTCGAAGGCCACTTCCAAGGCGCTGCAGGAGGGTAGCTGTCATAGCAGACCACCGTAGGGAAAACGCCCCTTTTGGCTCTACAGATGCCTAGGTAGACTACCTATAGGTAGTCAACGAAAGGGAGTGGCAAATGATTCGGGAAGCGATTGTATGGCTGATTCTCCTTACTGCAATAGGGTGTTTGCAGGAGCAGCCGACCAATAAAATCAGCTAAGTAGGAAGTGCGGGTGAGACTACAGCCGCGTCTGAGCCATCCTCGCCTCGTCTAACGAATGATGATCTGGCTGAGCAGAAGGCGCGAGCTGAGGCAGCAGCGAAAGAAGATGAGGAGCGTGCCCGCGACAGAGAGCAGGAAGCCGTCTACAACAAATGCTGGGCTCTCAACGACAGTGAAAGACCCCTGGTTTCGCGTGAGGAGTTCGGCTGGTATGTCGAGAACTGCTCGCACATGCACAATGCCGGCGACTACGAAACCTACTTGAAGGTCCACCAGAGCAGGTCCTGATCGCTCATATGTGCTTAGGAGCGCAACATAGACAGCCTCCAGTGTGATGGATATGATCGCCAAGATCATGATGTCGGAATGCCGATATGGCCGCGATTGGCATGCCTCCTGTAGTGCTGGCTCCGACATTCAAAGCTCTACTTAAAGAAGCACAGTTCACGCAAGAAATGCTGGGGGCTGGCGCTACTCAGATCCGAAAAGCGAACTACGCTTCTAAGGGCTTGTACTTCCAGGCGTTCACCAGCTTGGCGACCGGGCTAGAACGAATCGGTAAGCTGTGCCTTTTACTCGATTGCTATTTGAGTAGCGGAAGATTTCCTGATGACGACTACCTAAGGACGGAAATTGGTCACAAACTCAAGCTGCTGTACGCGAGATCGCAGAATGTTATCGCTCGTCACTCGATCGAGATTGAATACAAGCAGGACCTTTCCGATCCAATACTTCAAGCCATCATTCAAGTGCTACATGATTTCGCCCTTGGTGATCGCTACTCCAACATCGACATGGTCATCCGAAATCCGAGATCGAGTGACCCTGTAATCGCTTGGTATAAGACAGTTGATATCCCGCTTTATGAAAGCATGGTCACGGACGCCAAGAAGCAAAAAATTGCGCACAACGCCGCAGCTGTTGCCGCGCTCATTGGGCAGCATTCCATGGTGCTGCATACGTCAGAGATAGGCGAAGAAATCACCGATATCGAACAAGCAAGCCAAAGAACGGGAATGTTCGAGGCTGTAGCGCCGCATCGTCAACTGCGAGTTCTGCAAATAATCAGATACTGGGTAGAGTTGTTGCGCGCCCTACAATGGAAAGTCTATTTCCGAAATGGGGGTGATATTCCGTGCTTCGGAGAAATATTCGCCATCTTCAACAATGATGACTCGTACTTCCGAACAAGAAAGACATGGATCAGCCCGTGACTTCGCTTAGAGCTTAAGAATTGGGTGGTCAAAACGGTTGGGAATATCGCTGGCGAAGCATTTTCTGCATGTCGGGGCTGCTGACGATAAGACTGGCCTCATCCTTATGAGGTCGCGAAGGAGGGGTGATGGGTCAGTCCCGACGAGTTCGGCGGTAGCCTTCATTGCTGGTCCAGTTCTTCACTGATTCGGAAGTTGCGGTGACCTGAGACGAATCGTGTGGCCACTTGGAAGGTGAGTTCTCTACCCTGAGAGGCCAAGGAGAACTCATGAAGAAGCGATTCACCGACGAGCAGATCATCACGATCCTGCGCGAAGCCGAAACTGGCGCTTTGTCGATCAAGGGGGTGTGTAGGAAGCACAACATCACCGACCAGACGTTCTTCTGCTGGTGCAACAAGTTCGGTGGTCTGGAGGTACCCGATGCACAGCGGCTGAGGGATTTGGAATCGGAGAACAATCGTCTGAAGCGCCTGGTGGCCGAGCAGATGCTGGTGATCGAAGGGATGAAGGAGGTCGTCCGAAAAAAAGACGACCCCGTCGGAGCGACGCGACACGGTCCAGATCCTGGTCCGTCGAGGTCTCTCGCAACGCAAGGCATGCCGCTATCTGAGGCTGAGTCGGCGCATCACCAGTATGCGCCGCGGCAGGCGGCAGCGGGCGGGCAAGCGAGGAGGAGCTTCTCAAGTGGTGGGCGGGGCTCAGGGGCAGGCTCAGGCGGGGCAGGTTAAGGCACCTGATGGGGGACGCCCGCTCAGGGCGGGCTAACCTTTGCTCAGGGGCTCACATATCCAGAATACTTGCTACTGGTAGAATACATTTCATAAATGGATTGCAAAAATGGAGGGAATTGTATATTCTGCTGCCCGAGCAACCAGAGGTCCGGTCACGATGCGAGACAAGCGCGAGCGGTTCCTGGCGCTGGCTGAGAGCCGCGTCAATAGACTGCTTAAGGACATGCGGTTGGTTGGCAACCTCAGCAACCGCGCGAACTATCACTACACCTCTGAGGAGGTGCGAAAAATGTTCGCCGCTATCGAAGCTGAGGTTAAGGCGGCTCGACGCCGCTTCGACGAGCGCACGGAGTCGGCGGAAGCCGGTTTCAAACTCTAGACAGGGCATACAGCAAATGGAACGCAAGGTTGTTGAGCAACTTCTAGCCGCCACATCGGTACGCGATTTGACGAGCTTTACCCGTGCCCTCCAGAAGGAAGTTGGCAAGCTGAAATGGCTTCCTGTTGGCAACAATGACAACAATCTCGCGATCATCAACTTGGGAAGCGACTCCGCCGCAGGTTTGATTGAGCGCGTCACCAACGCGGTGGATGCTGTTCTCGACCGGGAGTGGATTCAACAAGGGCGCCCGGACGGCGTCAAATCACCACGCGCGGCAACCTCTACGTGGTTCGATATTCCAAATGGACGGCTCGGGGGGATCGTCCGAGATGATCTGAAGGAAATTCAGGACCTGTCAAAGAACGTTGTTGTTACGCTCTTGGATTCAGATCACAGCGACCTTCCGACGGTAGATATTCGCGATCAGGGTGTAGGTCTGCTGCCGCAGGAGTTTGGTGATTCGATTCTCAGCCTAAACAAGAATAGAAAGCTGAAGAAGCTTTTTCTTGCGGGTGCGTTTGGTCAGGGTGGTTCGACGGCACTCGCTCACTCTCAGTACACGGTGATCTTCTCACGCCGCGCGGCGCTTGAGGGGGAGGCGGCGGGTCCGTTGGCATTCACAGTGGTTCGCTACAACCCTGGCAACGTTGATCAAGACAAGCACGGCGTCTACGAGTACTTAGTGGACGCTAAGACTAAGGCCCCCTTCTTCGTTGACTGCAACGACAGCTTCTTCGAGCCGGGAACGCTTGTGCGTCACGTTGCGATGTCGCTACAGAAGTACTCTGCCGTTATGACGTCGCCCACCGGTTCCATGTGGTGGCTCGCGCACAACTATCTGTTTGACCCTGTAATGCCTTTTCGCATTGAAGAGAAGCGGAAGAGCAAGCTTAAGGACAAGGAGCCGACGGCGCGAATGGTGACAGGAAACCATCGCCGATTGACTCAAGCTGGGAGTGACGTCGAGCACAAGAGCAGTGCGCATCTTGTATTTCGTGACGGTCGTATCGATATCCATTGGTGGGTTCTATCGTCCGATTCAGAGGACTCCCGAGACAAGATTCGCAACTATGCGATGGTCGGCAAGCCGATTATCGTGACCTACAACGGACAGAAGCAGGGCGATTTCCCCAACACAATCATTCGAGAGGAGGTAAAGCTTCCATTCCTAGACCGCTATTTGGTCGTCCACGTCGATTGTGATGGCTTGGATGGCGAGTCCCGTCGCCAGCTATTTCCAACGACGCGAGAGACGATCCGTGATTCTCAGATCGGTGATGACTTGCGCCGTCTGATCGTCGAGGCATTGGTCGGTGATGATCGTCTCCGTGAGTTGGATCATAAGCGCAAGCAGAAGTATCTGAAGACGTCGTCTTCACCAGTCGAAGCGATCCGTAAGCGTCTCGCCAAGCGCATTAAGGCATCGCTTCTTACAGGCGGCGGCAAGGAAGGTCCGCGTAGCGCGCCACCTGAATCGCCGCACGAGCATGAGGACCCTGCGGCGATCCCGGTAGTGGACCCGCCGACCTTCCTTCAGATCACAAGTGCGGTGCCTCGTAAGGTGTACGCAGGAAAAATGTTTACCGTCAAGTTCGACACTGATGCTCGGGCAGACTATTTCTCATCGCTCGACCACTTCATGGCGCTGGTGACTCCCCCGACATTTGGCGCTTTCCAGGGTATTGCCAATGTCCGCGAAGGTCACGGAGTCGCGTACTTTCGCGCAATGGAGGACATCGAAATTGGGGCAACCGCAAAAGTTACGCTCGAAGTTCGGCCGCCTCGCTCTGCGAGTTTGAGCGACTCTCTCGACCTTGAAGCGGTCGAGCTGCCTCAGACGACGGGCGACAATAAGGGCGACGCAAAAACGCCGAATATCAACATCTGCCCAATCGAGAAGGAGGACGCCTACTACTCGGATAAACATTGGGATGGAAAGTCGGTCGCCGGGGTGGAAAGCGACGACGAATCCACAAACGTGTTTATCAATGTATCCAACGACCGGCTGACAGCGCTCATTACGCGTGCGCAGAGGAAAGATGACTCTGCCGTTGAGGCGATTCGTAGCTTCTATCTGGAACATATCGCGTTCTATGCCGTACTCGATCACGTCACAAAGCGTTTGGCGCCAGCTCAAGATGAGAACGGTGACGCAGGCGAAGCGGCTGTTCGCAAAGATGCAACTCTCATCAATGCCTGCGAGACGGTTTGCGGCATTATGGAGGCGCTGTTTGATGTCCTTGCCGTCGGATCCCCGGAAGCGGCTGTAGCATGAAGCAAGCTGTCGCGAGCCATACCTTGACCGAAGAATCAGTTCTCGAAATCTCAACACCTTGGTCTGGGCTCGGGCAGCGATGGGGACATTCGTGGCACAAGATGTGTTCGTATTTGGGTACGTATCCGCCATCGTTAGCCCGTGCTGCGCTTGCGCTCTTTAGTGGGCGCGGGGATATCGTTCTAGACCCGTTTTCGGGTCGGGGTACAACCCTACTCGAAGCTCGTCTAACCGAGAGGCGTGCATATGCTTCGGATCTGAATCCGATCGCTCTTGCTCTCTCCAAGGCTAAGGGGGCCGCGGTTTCTTACGATGCTGCGATAGAGCGGATTGAAGAATTGCGGGATGAATATGATCGCGTCCTGTATTTGCCAGAAGCACAAGTTCAGCCTGAGCACATCCAGATCATCTTTCACCCCGGCACACTTGCGCAGCTCTGCTATCTAAGGAGCATGCTTGTCGACTCGAACGATTCGACGGATGCTTTTCTCCTAGGTTGTCTTCTCGGGGTGATGCACGGCGCAGAACGGCAGGATGGAACATCAGGATATGCATCAATCAGCATGCCTAATACATTCAGCATGTCACCCAACTACGTGCGTAGGTACGTAGCGGAGAACAGGCTGAACAGAGTAGAGCGTGACGTATTCTCGATTCTTGCGTCAAAGGTTGAGCGGCTCAGAGTAGATGAAGCGCCGCGAGAGTTTGAGGCTTGTGTAAGTGCGTGCGATGCGAAGGAATTGGCTAAGTGCCCAGCGTTCCAGCCAATCATGGGCAAGATTGATCTTGTGGTTACCAGTCCGCCCTACTTGGACGTTGTGAACTACGCAAAGCAGAACTGGATACGGAATTGGTTGTTAGAGGAGGGAAGTACAAGTCATCTTGCTAAGCACCTGGACGATGACTTGAACTTGGGGGAATGGATGAGCTTCTCTTCGCTGGTACTTGAACAAATGGTGCAGACCCTTTCTCCGGATGGCGTGATCGTGTTTGTCGTAGGCGATGTAGCGCGTTCGGGAAAGGGGTCAATCAGTCTCGCGCGTGAGTTCATTCGGCGGGTTGCCCACGACGGGCATTTCGGATTCGTAGGATGCCTTGATGATCACATTGGGGATGACATCAAGACGACGCGCATCTGGCGAGATACGAAAGGCAAAGCTACGCAGATGGACCGCATCATCGTTCTGTCTCGGCGAGAGCCTGAGATCCGAGTCGAGCAGCTGGATGCCGCGTTCCCCGGCGTAAGCCTCATACAAGAGAGCAAACAGTACCTAGCTCCGAAGTACCTAGCGGAGTACGCCCGCAGATTTGCGGGTACCTAACTAAGCCTCGGCTGCGCAGGGCGTAAAGCTCGCTGTAGCGCACTTTACGAGTTGTAAAGAAAAGCATCTAAGCTTTACGAGGACTCCGCTTCCGGGCTTGCTTACGACGTTCGCCGCCCCCGGTCGGGGTCGGCTCGGGGAATCGAAACATTGGGTTTTCGGGCTGGCAATCTCTCCTCGTTGCCAGGCGGTCGCCTGCGATTAGGAGGAGGTGACCTGCGTACGGGTTTTGTAGCCACTCAGGCAGTGAGTCCTGTGGGGATGTTATCGGTTTCCGGCCAAGCACGCCGCACCGTGGCTGGAGGCTTGTAGCCATGCGCGCTGTGCGGCCGCTGCTCGTTGTAGAACTACCGCCAGCGCTCGATCAACACCTTCGCCTCGGCACGGCTACGGAACCATTCGCGATTGAGTAACTCGTCGCGTAGCTTGCCGTTGAAGCTCTCGACGAGGCCGTTTTGCCACGGGCTGCCCTGGGTGATGAAGGCCGGGCCGATGGCGGCGTCGCGCAGCCAGCGCATCACCTTGGCCGCGATGAACTCGGCGCCGTTGTCCGGACGCACGAACGCCGGCTTGCCGCACAACCGCATAAGCCGCGAGAGCGTGAGGATCACGTCCTGCGAACGCAGGCTCGCGCCGGCCTCGATCGCCAGGCACTCGCGGGTGTATTCGTCGATCACGCACAGCAGCTTCAGGCTACGCCCATCGACCATCTGGTCGTGCACGAAGTCGTAACTCCACACCGCATTGGGCCGCACCGCACCAGGGAGCCGAATGTCGCTGCCCGAACGACGTCGCCGCGGACGGCGGCGTGGAATGCTCAGCCCCAGCGCCCGCCACTGCCGACGGATGCAGGCCTCGCCCAAATTCAGCCATGCGGCCATGCGCCGGTAGCCGAAGCGCGGCACTTCCGGCGACGCCGCCAGCAGCTTCTCGGCCACGGCCTGATCCTTGGCCGCCTGCCGCGGCGCCTAGCTGGTGATGCGCCGACTCAACCCCAGATAGCGGCATGCCTTGCGTTGCGAGAGACCCCGACGGATCAGGAGCTGGACCGTGTCGCTCGTTCCGACGGGGTCGTCATTTTTTTCGGACGACCTCCTTCATCCCCTCGATCACCGGCATCTGCTCGGCCACCAGGCGCTTCAGACGATTGTTCTCCGATTCCAAATCCTTCAGCCGCCGTGCATCGGGTACCTCCGGGCAGCAGCGCAAGGGCTGCAAATTGAAGAAGGGGTCTGTCAATAAGCTGGTAGCGCTGCCGATGAGGGGGCCGCCGGGAAAACGATCCCCCCTCCCCCGTTGGAAACGATTCCGTGACGGTGGAATAAGCCCGCGTCCTCGCGCTGCCGGCGCGAGGACGCGGGTGTCATCGTTCATGGACCGAGACGCCGGTCAGCCCTGTTCGCGCGTCCTTTCCTCGTTCGCAAGCTGGGCGGCCAGGCGATCCTCCTCGCGGCACCAATGGCACAGGCGCGGGCCGGGCGCGAGGTCGTCCTCCAGCGGCAGCACGCAACGCTTGCAGAGGATCCCCTGTGCAATGGCATCGCTCCAGTCTTGCATGCCCCCTCCGAGGGTCGGTCAGGTATCGGAAGCGCGCCTATCGTCCTCGCAGAACAGGCCGCAATCAAGACGGTCCGTCGAGGACGTGAACGGGCGCACGGATTGGCGGGCGGCCGTCGTCGCGCGCCACGGGATCGCAATGCAATGACGATGCAAGGCGCGATCGGCGGGGTCGCAAAGCCGATGGCGTGCGGGGCTATCGATGCCCCTTCGCGGGAATGAACGGCGAGACCGGGTCGCTGGCGGGGAACGTCTCGTCCAGGGCTTCGTCCTGGTTCTCGCTCTCGTGGCGCTTGCGCCGGGCGCGCGCCTCGGGCGTCTCCGGGGCATCGTCGCTCCCGGGCGCGGGAATCTCCTTGCGGTCGCGTTCGCCGCTCACCACGGCCGCGAGCCTGCGGGCATTGCGTCCGGCCATGCCCGAGGCCGTGGCGGCAAGGCGTGGGGAAGCGGTGCGGAGACGGCTGGCATGGCGGACTCCCGGCGGGAGGATCGATGCTCCCGCCGGCCGCGTCAGCGGTGCGTCAAGTTTCCGATAAGGGCCGGTGATGCAAGGGCTGGCGATGCGGTGCGCCGCGGGCGGACAGCGCGGATAATCGCCGCATGCGCAAGATCCTCCATATCGACATGGATGCCTTCTATGCCTCGGTGGAACAGCGCGACGATCCCGCCCTGCGCGGCAAACCGGTGGTGGTGGCCTGGCGCGGCGCGCGCTCGGTGGTGTGCGCGGCGTCCTACGAGGCACGCACCTTCGGCGTGCGTTCGGCGATGCCGGCCGTGCGCGCCGAGCGGCTGTGCCCCCAGGCGGTGTTCGTGCCGCCGGATTTCGTCCGCTACAAGGCCGTCTCGCGACAGGTGCGCGAGATCTTCCTGCGCCATACCGACCTGGTCGAGCCGCTGTCGCTGGACGAGGCCTACCTGGACGTGACCGCGCCGAAGATCGCCTCGCCCAGCGCCACCGCGACGGCGCAGGCGATCCGCGCGCAGATCCGCGAGGAAACCGCGCTCACCGCCTCGGCGGGCGTGGCGCCGAACAAGTTTCTGGCCAAGATCGCCTCCGACTGGAACAAGCCGGACGGGCTGTTCGTGATCAAGCCGGCGCAGGTCGAGGCCTTCCTGCGCCCGCTGCCGGTCTCGCGCATTCCCGGCGTGGGCAAGGTGATGGAGAAGAAGCTCGCCGAGCTGGGCGTGGCCACGGTCGGCGACTTGCACGCCTTCGCGCGCGAGGAGCTGGAAGCGCGCTTCGGCAGTTTCGGCGCCAGGCTCCATGCGCGCGCCCGCGGCGTCGACGAGCGCGCGGTGGAACCGAACCAGCCGGTGCAGTCGATCTCGGCCGAGGACACCTTCGAGCGCGACCTGCTGCTGCACGAGCTCGAACCGGCGATCGTGCGCATCGCCGAGAAGGCCTGGCAGGCCTCGCGCAAGACCGAGCGCATCGGCCATACCGTGGTGCTGAAGCTCAAGACCGCGCAGTTCCGCATCCTCACCCGCAGCTTCACGCCCGAGGCGCCGCCGGCGACGCTGCAGGAGTTCGCCGCGATCGCGCTGGCGCTGCGCGATCGCGTCGACCTGGATCCCTCGACGCGCTACCGGCTGGTCGGCGTGGGTCTGTCGGGCTTCCGCGAGGCCGAGGAGAGCGCCGGCCAGCGCGAGCTGTTCTCCTTCGAGACGCCCGCGCCGGCCGAATGAGCGCCGGTGCTCAGTAGGCGACGGTGGCGATCTGGCGCACGAACTGCGGCCGCTCGATCTCGTCGACGAACGCGGCGGCGTAGTCCGGATAGCTGATCCGGCTATGCCCCTGGGCGTCGGCGAGCAGCGTGCGGGCGGCGGTGCGGAACGTCCCGCGCGCCTCGCCCGGGCCGATCTCGGCGGCGGGGGAGTAGAAGGTCCAGTCCAGGTCGTCCGCGGCCTGGAAAACCTTGAGCGCCTCGCGGTGCGCGAGGGCATAGGGCTTGTAGGCCTCGGGGAAATCCGGCGTGTCGACCAGTTGCAGGCCCGGCGCGACTTCCAGGCTGCCGGCGCCGCCGACGGCGACCAGGCGGCGGATGCCGGCCGCGCGCGCGGCGGCGATCAGCGTGCCCGCGACGGTGGCGACCGAGTCGGCCGGCGTCCCCGGCGCGGGACCGTAGGCGCTGGCGAGCACGTCGTGGCCGCGCGCGGCGGCGGCCAGCGCCTGGCCGTCGTCGAGGCCGGCGACGACGATGCGGGCGCCGTCGAGCTCGGCGGGAAGCGCGGCGTCGCTGCGCACGATGGCGGTGACGGCGTGGCCGCGGTCCAGGGCGGTGCGGGCGATCTGGCGACCGATCTTGCCGGTGGCGCCGACGAGGGCGATTTGCATGGCGAACTCCTGGCGGGTGGGAATGGAACCAGCTTAGTTGCCTGAAATGGATCGAAAAACCGCGTATAAGACGCGAGTCTGTTGCACGGATCGCCCCAATCATGGATCGCATGACCGCCGTCGCCGTCTTCGTCGAGGTCGCCGAGCGCGGCAGCCTGACCGCCGCCGCCGAGGCCCTGGACATGTCGCGGGCGATGGCCACGCGCTATCTGGCCGAACTGGAGGGCTGGCTGGGCGCGCGGGTCTTCCACCGCACCACCCGCCGCATCAGCCTGACCGCCGCCGGCGAGCAGGCGCTCTCGCGCTGCCGGCAGATGCTGGAGCTGGGCGAGGAATTGCGCGGCGCGGTCGGCGAGCGGACCGGCGCCGCGCCGCAGGGGCGGCTGCGCATCGCCTGCAGCACCTCGTTCGGACAAAGCCAGCTGGCCGCGGCGGTGGCCGCGTACGCGGCGCGCCATCCGGGCACGTCGGTGGACATGGTGCTGGCCGACCGCACGGTGAACCTGGTCGAGGAGCGCATCGACCTGGCCATCCGCATCGCCCACGCCCTCGACCCCAACCTGATCGCGCGCAAGCTCTCGGTGTGCCGCTCCGTGCTGTGCGCATCGCCCGCCTATCTGGCCGCGCACGGCACGCCGCGCCGCGCCGAGGAACTGATGCGGCACAATTGCCTGACCCATCACTTCGTCGGCAAGAGCCTGTGGCACCTGCGGCGCGAAGGCCGCGAACTGGCGGTGGCGGTGGGTGGCAGCGTCAGCGCCAACGAGGCCGGCGTGCTGCTGGCGGCGGTGCGCGCCGACGCCGGCATCGCCATGCTGCCGACCTACCAGGTGGCGCCGCTGCTGCGTTCGGGTGCGTTGGTGGGCGTGCTGCCCGACTACGACATCGAGCCGATGGGCATCTACGGCGTGTACGCCTCGCGCCGGCAGCTGCCGGCGCTGGTGCGCAGCTTCCTGGACTTCCTCGCCGAACGTTTCGGCGACGCGCCGCCCTGGGACCATCCCTAGGCGGCACGATTCCGCCCCCGCATCTGGAGACCGATTTGAACTTTCCGTATTCGCTGGCGCTGTTCGATCTGGACGGCACCCTGGTGGACACCGCCGCCGACATCGCCGAGGCGGTGAACCGCAGTCTGCGCGACTGGCAGCTGCCGCAGGTCGAGGAGGCCGTGATACGCGGCTGGATCGGCGACGGCGCCCGCGTCCTGGTCGAGACCGCCTTCCGCCACGCCGGCAGCGCCGTCGCCGTGGACGAGATCATGGACGGCTTCATGGTGCACTACGGGCAGACGCTGCTGCAGCGCGCGCAGCCGTATCCGGGCGTGGCCGACACGCTGCAGGCGCTGCAGGCGGACGGCGTCGCGCTGGCGGTGTGCACCAACAAGCCGCAGCGCTACGTGCGTCCGCTGCTCGAGCACCTGGGCATCGCCGGCTTCTTCGGCGCCATGGTCGGCGGCGACACGCTGCCCGAGCGCAAGCCCAGCGCGCTGCCGCTGCTGCACCTGGCGCGCCAGTTCGGCATCGCGCCGGAGGCGAGCGTGATGGTCGGCGATTCGGCCACCGACGCCGCCGCGGCGCGCGCGGCGGGCATGCCGCTGGTGCTGGTGCGCTACGGCTATCCGCGCGGCTTCGACCTGGATTCGGCCGGCGCGCTGGCGGTCATCGGCGAGATGCGGCAGCTGCTCGACCTGCGTCCCGTCTCGCCCGCTTCCGCCTGAGTCGCGCCGCGCGGCGATCCTGGACAGCGGCCCCTCTCCGCCCGGCGGAGAGGGGCGCGGCGAACCTCACTGCGGACGGTAGCGCACGCTGATCCCGTACTCGCGTCCGGGCTGGTTGTACCACTGCACCGTCTCGTAGCGCTTGTCGAAGACGTTGCTGGCGCGCGCCTGCAGCGTCCAGGCCGGCGACAGCGCGTATTCCAGGCGCAGGTCGGCGGTGGCGTAGCCGTGCAGGCGCGAGGCGACGGTGTTGGCCGGATTGTCGTAGCGGTAGCTGGCGCCGGCGACGGTGACGCCGACGCGGAAATCGCCGAAGGCGCGGTCCAGGTCGATGCGGCCGGTGTTGCGCGCGCGACGCGCCAGCAGGTTGCCGTAGTCCGCGTCCGGCGTGCCGTCGGGATTGCGGCGGCTGCGGTTGCGCGGCGAGGTCAGGCTCCACTGCGTGGACAGGTCCCAGCCGAAGACGGTGGTGGCGAAGGTCAGCTCGGCGCCGCGCACGCGCGCCTTGTCGACGTTGTAGCCCTGGCCGACGTAGAGCGGCGGCGGGTACACGAACACGATCAGGTCGTCGAAGCGGCTCTCGTAGACGTTGAAGGTCCAGCTCAGCAGCTCGGTGTGCTGGCCGATGCCGAGGTTGAGCGTCTTGGAGGTTTCCGGGTCGAGGTCGGGACTGGCCGAGCCGGGGAAGTACAGGTCGTTGAAGGTCGGCGCCTTGAAGCCGGTGGCGTAGTTGGCGCTGAGGCGGAAGCCGTCGCCGAACTTCATGCCCCAGCCCAGGCCGCCGGTGGTGTGGTTGCCGAACTGCTCGTTGTCGTCGTTGCGCACGCTCAGCTGCAGCTGGTGCGCGCCGAAGCTGCCCTGGTACTCGGCGAACACGCCGGTGTTGTCGCGCTCGGTCTCGGCGTAGTCGGCCGTGCTGGTGATCCTGTCGTTCTGCCAGTCGAGGCCGGCGGTGAGCAGGTGGTTCTCGGCCAGGGTGAAATCGCCCTGCAGCGAGGCGGTGTCGCGGCGCGTGTCGAAGGTGCTCACGTGCGTGCGCGCCGCGCCGGGCGCCTGGAAGTAGGAGTCGGCCTTGTCGTCGCTGCGGCCGGCCTGCAGGTTCACCGCGAGGCGCTCGGACGGCTTCCAGGCGAGCTTGCCGCCGACGACCTGCTGCACGTTCCTGGCGAAGTTGCCGGCGAAGGGGCTGCCGTCGAACTCGGTGTCGGCCTCGGCGCGCAGCGCGTGCGCTTCCAGGCCGAGCGTTTCGCCGATGTTGAGGCCGCCGCGCAGGTTGAGCGAGCGGTTGCGGTTGCCGTCGCGGTCGGGTTCGTCGGCGAAGCAGCCGGCGAACAGCGCGGCCGAGCCGCGGCAGGCGTCGATGCCGTCGGTGCGCGAGTAGGCCACGTCGGCGCCGTACCAGCCGCGCGCGCCGCCGCCGCCGAAGCCGGCGCTGGCCTCGCGCAGGTTGTGGCTGCCGGCGCCGAGGCGGAAGTGCGGGGTGAACTTGCCCTGGTCGCGGCGGGTGAAGATCTGGATCACGCCGCCGATCGCCTCCGAGCCGTACAGGCTCGAGCGCGGACCGCGCACGATCTCGATGCGATCGATCTGTTCCACCGGCAGGTCCTGGAACGCCATCGCGCCGTTGGTGGCCGCGCCCATGCGCACGCCGTCCACCAGCACCAGCACGTGGCCCGAGCCGCTGCCGCGCAGGAACACGCTGGTCACCTTGCCGGCGCCGCCGGAGTTGCCGATGTCCACGCCGGCGCGGCCGCGCAGCAGGTCGGGCAGGTCGCGCGCCTGGCTGCGTTCGATCTCCTCGCGGTCGATCACCTCGGCCGGGAACAGGCTGTCGATCAGCGGGACCTCGGTGCGCGTGCCGGTGACCACCACCTCGTCGAGGTCGATGGCGGCGTCGGCCGCGGGGTTGCCCGCCGCGAACGCGGCCGGGGAGAGCAGCAGCGCGCAGGCGGCGGCGAGCGGGGAGAGCGCGTAGGGTCGAACTCGAGCGTGCATTGAACAGGATCTCCGTGGCGTGCGCCCACGCACGCGTGAAGTGGAAGGTCCGCGCGGAATGCGCGGGTCTTCGCGGCGCCTTCGCGGAAGCGGCGCGCGCCGCGACGGGCGCGGGCGGACGGGTTCCGGCGACGGTGCCGCGCGCAGGCGGCGAAGGGAGAAGGGAATGGCGGCGGAGCGCCGGACGGGCCATGGGCCTCGGCACCGCCGCGACGCCCTCCGCATCGCAACCTGTCGGCTTCGGGGCCGGTCTCCGGGCTGGCGAGTGGAGGTCGTTGCCGACTCCGGCCGCGGCGCCTTCCCGTGCCGGAGCACAGTGGCGGATGCGTTGGCGCGACTCGCTTACCGTTGCGGGGGCAGCGCCGGAATGGCCAGGCGCGGACTGCGCGCGGCGTCACCGGCTTCCCGTTTCAATCCTGAAGCATTGAAAAGTCCGCACAGGGATGTGCGGCCCTTTGCGAGGGATTCGCATACCACTCAAGTCCGCACATCGTAGCCACGCCGTCAGCGTGGCGAAGGGTGCGGGCTCTTGCGAAGGAACTCGCGAATGCCTTCGGATCACCTCGAAGCGCGGCAATTGTATGCGATCGGCAGCGCGGCCGCCGCGCGGCTCAGTCGCGGTCGGGTTCGTCGAGCAGCCCGGGCGACGGGACGCCGTCCTCTTCCGGCCCATGCGTGGTGGTGACCGGCGCCGCGGCGGGACGGCCGCGCGGCGCGGGCAGCAGCGCGGTCGCGGCCTCGGCCTCGGCGACGAGCTGGGCGCGCCGCGCCTCCGGCACTTCCTGCCAATGGCAATCGCACAGGGCGCCTTCCAGGGCGTAGAGCAGGTTGAGGCTGGGCCGGAACCCGGCGCGCTTGACGCGCATGAAGGCCTCCACCGGGCCGGCCGCGGCCAGGTCGTCGAGCGTGCGCAGGCCGACCTGGCGCAGCCAGGCCGCGCTCTTGGGCCCGACGTTGCGCAGCTTCAGCGGCGCGCTCATGGCAGCGCCGCCACGAAGATTCCGGCGATCGCTTCCAGCCCGGCCTGGTCGTCGGCGTCGAAGCGCGCCGGCGACGGGCTGTCCAGGTCGAACACGCCGACCAGGGCGCCATCGGCACGCACCAGCGGCACCACCAGCTCCGAGCGCGAGGCGGCGTCGCAGGCGATGTGGTCGGCAACGGCGTGCACGTCCGCCACGCGCTGGGTGGCGCGCGTGCGCGCGGCGGCGCCGCACACGCCCTTGTCGAGCGGGATGCGCACGCAGGCCGGCAAGCCCTGGAACGGGCCGACCACCAGCTCGGTGCCGTCGAAGAAGTAGAAGCCGACCCAGTTCAGGTCGGGCAGGGCGTGGTACACCAGCGCCGAGAGGTTGGCGGCATTGGCGATGCGGTCGCGTTCGCCGGCGAGCAGGGACTGGGCCTGTTCGGCGAGCTGCGCGTACTGCTCGCGCTTGCCGCCGCTTAGACTGGAGGCTGTGAACATGGGTGCAGTCTAGCGTGGCAATGCGGGAGGCGGCGATGCCGCGGGAAAAGGACACGGCAACGGGCGGCGGCGCGCAGGCGCGCGGCTTCTACGTCACCGGCACCGACACCGGGGCCGGCAAGACGCTGGCCAGTGCCGCGTTGCTGCATGCCCTGCGCGCCCTGGGGCATGCCGCGGTGGGCATGAAGCCGCTGGCCAGCGGCTGCGACCGCACGCCCGAAGGCTGGCGCAACGAGGACGCGCTGGCACTGCAGGCGGCCAGCGATCCCGTGCCGCGCTACGAGGACGTCAATCCCTATGCCCTGCCGCAGCCGCTGGCGCCGGAGCTGGCCGCGCGCGAGGCGGGCGTGGAGATCGCGCTGGCCCCGATCCTGGCCGCGCACGCCCGGCTGTCGGCACTGGCGCGGATCGTGGTGGTGGAAGGGGTCGGCGGCTGGGCGGCGCCGCTCACGGCCGAGCTCGATCAGGTCGATCTCGTGCGCGCCCTGGACCTGCCGGTGATCCTGGTGGTGGGTCTGCGCCTGGGCTGTCTCAACCATGCCCGCCTCACGGCGCGGGCGATCGCGCAGGACGGCGCCCGGCTGGCCGGCTGGATCGCCAGCGAGGTCGATCCGCAGATGGCGCGCCGGGACGAGAATTTCGCCTTGCTGCAGCGGCGCATCCCCGCCCCCTGCCTCGGGCGCCTGCCCTTTTCCGCGAGACCGGACGCCGGCGTATTGGCGCGGCAACTGTCGACGGCTCAGCTTCTCGATTCGTCCGCAACATAACTTCCGGCACAGTACGCGCGCGTACCAAATGCTATCCTGGTGAGTACAAGAATTACTCGAACCTTCCGTCCGGCCCCTGTTCCCGGAGTTTTCTATGGCGATGCATCTGCGTACGCTGGCCCTGTCCAGCGCACTCCTCCTAGTGCTGGCGGCCTGCGGTAAAGGCCAGGAAGCAGGCCCCGAAGGCGCAGGCGGCATGCCGCCGCCGCAGGTCGGCGTGATCCAGGCCAAGGCCGGCAACGTGCCGCTGCTGCAGGACGTGGTCGGACGCCTGGCGGCGTATCGCAGCGCCGACGTGCGCGCACGCGTCCCCGGCGTGCTGCAAAAGCGCGTCTACGAAGAAGGCCGCGACGTGCGCGAGGGACAGGAGCTGTTCATCATCGACCCGGCGCAGCTGCGCGCGGCGCTCGGCCAGTCGCAGGGCGATCTGGCCCGGGCCCAGGCCGACTACGCCAACGCCAAGGCGGCGGCCGACCGCGCCCGCCGCCTGCTGCCGCAGAAGTACGTCTCGCAGTCCGACTACGACAATGCGCTGGCCGCCGAGCGCACCGCCGCGGCGCAGGTGCAGACCGCGCGCGCGGCCGTGGACAACGCCCAGATCAACCTCGGCTACGCCAGCGTGCGCGCGCCGATCGCCGGGCGGGCCGGCAAGCAGCAGGTCACCGAGGGTGCGCTGGTCGGGGCGGGCGGCACGCCGACGCTGCTGACCACCGTCGACCAGATCGATCCGCTGTACGTGAACTTCTCGATGAGCGTGACCGAGCTGAGCCAGGTGCGCCGCCTGCAGGGCGACGCCCCCGGCGGCAAGGCCGAGGTGGACGTCGTGCTGCCCGACGGCTCGGTGTATCCGCGCAAGGGCACGCTCGACTTCTCCGGCGACGTGGTCGATCCGACCACCGGCGCGGTGGCGCTGCGCGCCACGCTGCCCAATCCCGACCGCGTGCTGCTGCCCGGCACCTACGTCACGCTCAAGGCCTCGCTCGGCTCGATCGACAATGCCTTCCTGATCCCGCAGGCCGCGGTGCAGCGCGATGCGCAGAGCGCCTACGTGCTGGTGGTCGGCAAGGACGGCATCGCCACGCGCAAGAACATCGACGCCGAACGCAGCCAGGGCGCGAACTGGATCGTGACCAAGGGCGTGGCCGAGGGCGATCAGGTGATCGTCTCCGGCCTGCAGGCGGTGGGCATGGCCGAGCAGATGGGCGGCGGCAAGCCGGTCAAGGTGCAGGCCACGCCGTGGCAGCCGGAAGGCGCCCCCGGCGGCAAACAGCAGCAGGCGCCCGGCCCGGGCAAGCCCGAGGCGGCGCCGCAGAAAGGCGACGACGCGGCGAAGCAGGGCTGACCCCTCACCCTTCCTTCCGGCACGCGCGCATCCGGTCGCGCGCGATGCCGCAGGAAGCCATGAACAGGTTCTAGCATGTCCAGATTCTTCATCCATCACCCGGTCTTCGCCTGGGTCATCGCCATCCTGATCAGCCTGGGCGGCGCCCTGGCGATCATGAGCCTGGGCGTCGAGTCGTATCCGAACATCGCCCCGCCGCAGGTGACGGTCGCCGCCGGCTATCCGGGCGCGAGCGCGGAAACCGTGGAAGGCGCGGTCACCCAGGTGATCGAGCAGGAACTGACCGGTATCGACAACCTCGACTACTTCAGCTCCTCCTCCAGCGCCAACGGCGGCGCCTCGATCACGCTGACCTTCAAGCCCGGCACCAATCCCGACATCGCCCAGGTACAGGTGCAGAACAAGGTGTCGCTGGCCACGCCGCGCCTGCCCTCGGAAGTGGTGCGGCAGGGCGTGGTGGTGGCCAAGCAGAACCCCGGCTTCCTGATGGTGATCGGGCTGCGCAGCAACAGCGCCGCCTACGACGAGCACTACATGGCCGACCTGCTCGGCTCGCGCGTGCTGGACCAGATCGCGCGCGTGCCCGGCGTCGGCGGCACCGAGTTCTTCGGCGGCGTCTATGCCATGAACATCTGGCTGAACCCCGAGAAGCTGCAGGGCTTCGGCCTCTCGGCCTCGCAGGTGCTGGCCGCGGTGCAGGGGCAGAACGTGCAGTTCGCCGCCGGCAGCATCGGCTCGGCGCCCTCGCCCAGCGGGCAGGCGTTCACCGCCTCCGTCTCGGCCGAAGGGCGTTTCAGCACGGTGGAGGAGTTCGGCAACATCCTGCTGCGCGCCAACAACGACGGCAGCGCGGTGCGGCTGAAGGACGTCGCGCGCATCGAGAAGGGCGCGCAGTCCTATGGCGCCAGCCTGAAGTGGAGCGGCTCGCCCGCGGCCGGCTTCGCCGTGCAGCTCGCCCCGGGCGCCAACGCGCTCGGCGTGGCCGAGGCGGTGAACGCGCGCATGGAGGAGCTGGCGGCGACCTTCCCGAAGGGCGTGACCTGGTTCGCGCCCTACGACACCTCCGACTTCGTGCAGGTCTCGATCGAGGAAGTGGTCAAGACGCTGTTCGAGGCGATCGTGCTGGTGTTCCTGGTGATGCTGATCTTCCTGCAGAACCTGCGCGCCACGATCATCCCGACCCTGGTCATCCCGGTGGCGCTGCTGGGCACCTTCGCCGGCATGTACTTCATCGGCTTCTCCATCAACCAGCTGAGCCTGTTCGGCATGGTGCTGGCGATCGGCATCGTGGTGGACGACGCGATCGTGGTGATCGAGAACGTCGAGCGCATCATGACCGAGGAGCACCTGCCGCCGCAGGAGGCCACCATCAAGGCGATGGACCAGATCAGCGGCGCGGTGGTGGCGATCACCGTGGTGCTGGCGGCGGTGTTCGTGCCCAGCGCCTTCCAGGGCGGCAGCGCCGGCGAGATCTACAAGCAGTTCGCGCTCACCATCGCCCTGGCGATGGCGTTCTCGGCGTTCCTGGCGCTGGGCTTCACGCCGGCGCTGTGCGCGACCATGCTCAAGCCCACCGGCCACCACGAGAGCCGCAACCCGATCTTCCGCGGCTTCAACAAGGTCTACGACTGGGTCAGCGGCACCTACGTCGGCCACATCGGCAGCGCGATCCGCCATGCGCCGCTGTGGATGATCGTGTTCGCCGCGCTCACCGCGCTGTGCATCTTCGTCTACACGCGCCTGCCCGGCAGCTTCCTGCCGGAAGAGGACCAGGGCTATGCGCTGGCGATCGTGCAGCTCCCGCCGGGCGCCACGCTCGAGCGCACAGACAAGGTCATGGACCAGCTGCTGCACACCGTCGAGAAGATCGACGGGTTCGAGGGCGTGTTCACCGTCTCGGGCTTCAGCTTCATCGGCCAGAGCGAAAGCGCGGGCATGGCCTTCATCAAGCTCAAGCCCTGGGGCGAGCGCAAGACCAATGCCGAGGAGTTCATCCAGCAGGCCAACATGCACCTGTTCGGCATTCGCGACGCGCAGATCTTCGTGGTCAACCTGCCGACGGTGAACGGCCTGGGCCAGTTCGGCGGCTTCGACATGTACCTGCAGGACCGCGGCGGCCAGGGCCGCGCCGCGCTCGCGCAGGCGATGGGCATGCTGCTGGGCAAGGCCAGCCAGAACTCCGTGCTCACCGGCGTGCGTCCGAACGCGCTGGCGGACGCGCCGCAGCTCAAGCTCGAGGTCGATCGCGTGCAGGCGCAGGCGATGGGGCTGTCGGTCACCGACATCTACAACGCCATCCAGCTGATGCTGGCGCCGATCTACGTCAACGACTTCGTCGACGCCGGCCGCATCAAGCGCGTCAACATGCAGGCCGATGCGCCCTACCGCACCGGGGCCGAGGCGCTGAGCCGTTTCTACACGCCCAACCCCAGCGCCGCCGCGGCGACCGAGGGCGACGCCAGCACCGGCGCCATGATCCCGTTGTCGAACGTGGTCAAGAGCAGCTGGATCACCGCGACACCGTCCCTGCAGCGCTACAACGGCTACGCCGCGGTGCAGATCAACGGCTCGCCCGCGCCCGGGCACAGTTCCGGCGAGGCCATGAGCGCGATGCAGCAGATCGTGCAGAAGGACCTGCCGCAGGGCTTCGGCTACGACTGGACCGGCCAGTCGTACCAGGAAATCCTCTCCGGCAACCAGGCCGCGGCGCTGATGGTGCTGTCGGTGCTGGTGGTGTTCCTGTGCCTGGCGGCGCTGTACGAAAGCTGGTCGGTGCCGGTGGCGGTGCTGCTGGTGGTGCCGCTGGGCGTGCTCGGCGCGGTGCTGCTGACCCTGCTGCGCGGCCTGCCCAACGACATCTACTTCAAGATCGGCATGATCACGGTGATGGGCCTGGCGGCGAAGAACGCCATCCTGATCGTGGAGTTCGCGCTGGAGCAGCGCAAGGAAGGCAAGACGCTCGCCGAGGGCGTGGTGGAGGCGGCGAAACTGCGCTTCCGGCCGATCCTGATGACCTCCTTCGCCTTCATCATGGGCGTGATGCCGCTGGTCTTCTCCAGCGGCGCCGGCGCCAACGCGCGCCACGCCATCGGCACCGGCGTGGTCGGCGGCATGCTGTTCGCCACCTTCCTCGGCCTGCTGCTGATCCCGGTGTTCTACGTGGTGGTGCGCAGGATGCTGGGCGACAAGATGGACGAGGCGCCGCCCGCGGCGAAGGCGGGCTAGCCGGCGACGCGCGCGAGGCGGAGGATCCGCCTCGCGCGGCATTGGAGCGGGCACGCTCCCGGGAGAGGGGATGGGACGTTTCCTGCTGGGGCTGCTCGCGTGCGGATGGCTGGGATGGGCGTCAGGCGCGTCGGCGCAAAGCGCCGGCCAGGTGGTGCTCGAGCACGGCACTCTCAAGGACGAGCAAGGGGCGCCCGTTCCCTATGAGATCGGCACCCTGTACGTGCCCGAGAACAGGCGCCAGGCCGACAGCCGGCTGATCGGGGTCGGTTTCGCGCGCATCAAGTCGTCGCGGTCGCCGGACGCGCCTCCGGTGTTCTGGCTGCCCGGTGGCCCGGGCCTGAGCGTGCTGGATGCATTCGCCAGCAACGACATGGGACGCCTTCGCACCTGGCTGAGCCTGAGCCAGGCCGGCGACCTGGTCGTGCTCGAACAGCGCGGCTACACGGTGCGCGGCGAGAAACTGATCGGCACGGGCACTGCCGCGCCTTTGCGCGAACCCGGCTCGGTCGCCGCCGCGGCCGCGGCCATGCGCGATCTCGCCAGGGCGGCGGTCGCGCAGAATCCCGGCAAGGACCTGTCCGGCTACGACATCGGCGAGTTCGCCGCCGATGTCGACTCGCTGCGCCGCGCGCTCGGCTATGACCGGATCAACCTGTTCGGCGGCAGTTTCGGCTCGCAGTGGAGCCTGGCGGTGATGCGCCTGCATCCGCAGATCGTCGCGCGCGCCGTGCTTTCGGGCGTCGAGCCGCTCGACAACGGCTACGACATGCCGTCGCAGGTCTATGCGGCTCTGCAGCGCATCGCCTACGACGCCGATCGCGATCCGGGCCTGCGGCCCTATCTGCCGCCAGGCGGCATGATGGGCGCGGTGCGGGCCCTGCACGAGCGCTTCGCGAAGGCGCCCGTGCGCGTGAGCGTCCGCGACGATGCGGGGCGAGCGGAAACCGTGGTGCTGGGGGCGCAGGATCTGCAGCTCGCCCTGCTGTCGCACACGCAGGACGGCGAGCGCTGGCCGGCGTTCCTGCTCTCGCTCTACCACGGGCATTACCAGGACTGGGCACGCGAGGTTGCGGCCGATCGCCGCAGCACGGACACCGTCCTGATCGGTCCGCTGGTCGACAGCAGCCTGGGCGTGAGCGCCGAACGCGAGCACCTGTTGCGGACCGATCCGGCCCTCGAACTGCTTGGCGCCTGGAATTTCCAGGCCAACATCGCCTCGGCCGCCGACTGGCCGACGCGCGACATGGGCGATGGGATCAGGAAGCCGGTCGCCAATCCGACGCCGGTCGTCTTCGTGCACGGCGACTGGGACACCTCCACGCCGATCGACAACACGCTCGGCCTGCTGGCGTATTTTCCCAACGCCCGCGCCATCCTCGTGCATCGCGGCGGCCACGACGGCGCGTTCTACCAGCTCAGGCACGAGCCGGCGGTCAAGCAGGCGCTGCTGGAATTCCTGGGAGCCGGTCGAACGGACGGCTTGCCCAGCGAAGTGGCGCTGCCCGCGCCCAAGTTCGAGCTGCCCGGGTTTGCGCCGCCGCCGCGCGCCACGGCGCGTCATTGAAGCCGGCGCCCCGCCGTTCTCGCGGCGCGCGCTGGCGGCGCGATGCTGCGCGCGAAGACTGCGCGCAAAGAAAAACCCGGCAGCTTGCGCTGCCGGGTTCGGACGCGGAGAGAGAGCCGCGTGGCCGGTCGCCCGGCCGGAGAGAACGAATTACTTGCGCTTGGCGGTGGCGGCCTTCACGACCTGCTCGGCCTGGGCCTGCGCCTTGGCGGTGGTCGAGGCGACCTGGGCCTTGGCGAGCTCGGCGATGGCTTCGTTGGTCTTCAGCGTGCGGCCGAACACTTCCTGGCCGGTGGTGACCACGCGCTCGGCGTTCTCGCGCGCCACCTGCAGACCCTTCGGCCACACGGCCTTCAGGCCGTCGATGTCGCGGATCTCGGCCACTTCGCCGAGGAAGGCGAAGGTCGCGTTGGCGTTCTCTTCGAACGTGGCCAGCTGCAGGCCGAACACCTTCTCGGCGTTCTCGAGGGTGAGGCGGTTGAACTGGGCGGCGGCGTCGGCGAACTGGCGCGACGCGGCAGCGAACTGCTCGTTGAACTGGTAGGACATGGCGGACTCCTGCGTTGTGATCCGGCAGGGAATGCCGGGAATTTGTGCGATGCAGCATAGCGCGCATTTTGTTGCGCCGCAACAAATTCCGATGCAAGCCCCTGAATCGTTCAGGTGCCAGTCAATTCAAGGGCTTAGCCGGGGGCGTAGCGGCAGCCGGAGGTGCAGGTCTCGTGCACCACGACCTGGCTCAGGGCCGGCAGGGCCGGCTTGAGGCGGTCCCAGATCCAGATCGCCAGGCGCTCGCTGGTCGGGTTCTCCAGGCCTTCGATCTCGTTGAGATAGTGGTGGTCCAGCCGCTCGTAGAGCGGATGGAAGGCGGCCTTGATGTCGCCGAAGTCCATCACCCAGCCGCTCTCGGCGCCGGGCTCGCCGGACACGTGCAGCTCGATGCGGAACGAATGCCCGTGCACGCGCGCGCACTTGTGCCCGGGCGGCACGTTCGGCAACCGGTGCGCGGCTTCGATGGTGAAGGTCTTGAAGATGTCCATGCTGGACGAAAGGCGTGGTGGCTATGGGGGCGCCGTGATCGGTTCGCTAAATATATGCCATTACAAGGAAAAACAATTTGGTATTTGTCAGATACCGCCATAAGTACCGTCAATCCGCTTTGCTGCTTCCTGCGCCATGACCGGTGGCGTCGCGTTAGCTCTGCGCGGGCCAGAATCCAAGCCTGGATTTCGCTTGCCATCCAGGCCGAACTGCGTTGACTCAATTTGACGCTATTGGGGAAGCGGCCGAGGGCGGTTAGGCGATAGATCGTGGGCCGGCTCAACCCTGGAATGCCGATGACTTCCTTCAATCGCAGCAGTCTGCCCGTTGGCATTGCTGCAAATGGCGAAGCTACGTCATCGTTAGTCGCAGCTTCTGATACCCGTACCTGCTTGCACGCCTCTGTAATCCATAGTTCCAACAGCGGCTACGCATCGACCTTTGCCATAGATCCTTACGGGCCCGGCTTCGTATCTGTAATAGCCAGTGTCGATGTCGCGCGGATTCGCCGGGCGTGCACAGGTGCTGTCCGTGCAGGTGAACAGATCCACCTTGGTACGCAGGGAAACTCCCCAGGTCGGACTGGCATGCTTGAGGACCGCGCAATTGTTGCCGTTTGCGGCGTTGTAATATAGCTGCAGCTGCCCGATGGTGAGGCCGTTGCTGTAGATCCGGCTGTAACCGATCAATTTGCCGCCGCACGTATCGGCGAATGCGGAGCCCGCAAAAAACAGCAGCAGGATCGCAACCAGAAACTTCGACATATTTCTGACTCCAGAAATGGGGTCGCCGATCATTGCGTTAGTTCAACGCTCGTGCGCAGGCGGCGACTGTTAGGAATGAGCATCTCGAAACTAGAAGGTCGTCGTGGGCTGTCAACGGAGGAATGATCAGGGCCATGGAGCGTAAGCTGTCCCGGAGCGCACCGTGATCGGCTCTCTAACTATATGCCATTGCAAGGAAAAACAACTTGGTGTTTGTCAGCTACCGTCAAGCCGCTTTGCTAATTCCTGCGCTATGACCAGTGGCGTCGCGTTGCTCTGCGCGGGCCAGAATCCAAGCCCGGATTTCGCTTGCCTCCAGGCCGAACTGCATTGACTCAGTTTGACCCTGTTGGGGAGGCAGCCAAGGACGATTAGGCCATAGATCATGGGCCGGCCCAATATCTGTAATGCCGATGACTGCCTTCGCGGAATTGGAAGCCGCACGAATCTTTCTAGCCCCTATGAAACAAAGGAGGGCGGCTTTGAGCGGGATTTCCTGGGAGTGTCGCGGATTCTGAATATGGTGGCTATGGGTGGACTCGAACCACCGACCCCAGCATTATGAGTGCTGTGCTCTAACCGGCTGAGCTACATAGCCATCGGCCGCGCGAGGCCGCGGCGGACCGCGAATTGTCCATGCCGCGCGCGCCGGCGTCAATGCGCTTCCACGAACGTGAACGCTGGCCGGGCTTGGCTTGTCGCTTCACGCCCGGCATGGCAGAGTCGGGGGCAGTTGGAAGATTTGGAGTCCGCATCGTGATCGATCCGGACGGTTACAGGCCCAATGTCGGCATCGTGCTGATGCAGCCCGATGGCCGCGTCTTCTGGGCGCGCCGCGTGCGGCGCGACGGGTGGCAGTTCCCGCAGGGCGGGATGAACACCGACGAGACGCCGCTGGAGGCCATGTACCGGGAGTTGCGCGAGGAAACCGGGCTGCTGCCCGAGCACGTGGCCGTGCTCGGCGTGACCCCCGGCTGGCTGCGCTATCGCCTGCCGCAGCGGGCCATCCGCCGCAACGACCGGGTGATCTGCATCGGCCAGAAGCAGGTCTGGTTCCTGCTGCAGTTCACCGGCGCGGAGAGCGACCTGCGCCTGGACCTGACCGACAAGCCCGAGTTCGACCACTGGCGTTGGGTCGACTTCTGGTACCCGCTGGAGCACGTGGTGACCTTCAAGCGAGGGGTCTACGCCAGCGCGCTGCGGCACCTGGCGCCGTTCGCCCGGCAGATCGCCGGCGCCCTGGCCATCCCCAATGCCCAGGTGGAGACGCGGGCGCTCGGTGCCGGCCGGCACCGGCCGCAGCGGGCCCGGCATCGCCCGGCCGGCGGCATCAAGTCCGGGCAGGGGCCGGACTAGCCCCGGGTCCCGGCGCCGTCGCGGATACGGCAGCCGTTAAGAATTGACAATCATTCTCATTGGTGGCGGAATGGGCTCCTCCGAACGGCCCGAGGCCCCCGCAACCGTGTACGTGTGCATCTGCAACGGCGTGACCGAGCGCGACATCCGCCAGGCGGCCCAGGCCGGCTGCACGGGCATGCCCGAGCTGACCATGCGCACCGGATGCGGCGCGACCTGCGGCAGCTGCGTGTCGATGGCATGTGCCATTCTCGATGAGAGCCGCCTCGACGAGGTCCGCGCCGAGAACGGCGCCGCGGGCGGCAACGTGGTCACTTTCCCGCTGGTGCGCAGCGCCGCCTGATCGGCCGCGGCGTCGACGCCGCGCGATGCGGTCGATGCACACGATTCGCGTTTCGTCA
This sequence comes from Luteimonas aquatica, assembly GCF_022662575.1. Taxonomy (GTDB): domain Bacteria; phylum Pseudomonadota; class Gammaproteobacteria; order Xanthomonadales; family Xanthomonadaceae; genus Luteimonas; species Luteimonas aquatica. The sequence continues at coordinate 26,244 of NZ_JALBFU010000013.1, forward strand.
TGGTTTTTTCCATGGCGCTAGAGTGCGCCCCGTCCCGGTATTGCGGAGGTCGGCCATGAAGGGCGACGCACAAGTCATCAAGTTCCTCAATCAGGCGCTCTACAACGAGCTGACCGCGATCAACCAGTACTTCCTGCACGCCAAGATGCTGAAGAACTGGGGCCTGCACGAGCTGGCCAAGCACGAATACGAAGAATCGATCGACGAGATGAAGCACGCCGACAAGCTTGCCGATCGCATCCTGTTCCTGGAGGGGCTGCCGAACTTCCAGGCGCTGGGCAAGCTGAAGGTGGGCGAGACGCCGCGCGAGATCATGGAGTGCGACCTGGCGCTGGAGATGGAGGCGATCCCGCTGCTGCGCGAGGCGATCGCCCATTGCGAGAAGGTCAACGACTTCGTCAGCCGCCGCCTGTTCAACGACATCCTCGATTCGGAAGAGGAGCACGTCGACTGGCTGGAAACTCAGCTCGACCTGATGCAGCGCGTGGGCGAGCAGAACTACCTGCAGCGCAAGATCGAGGACTGAGCGCCCCGCGCTAGTCCGCCGGACCGCGCCGCAGCCGCAGCAGCGCCTGCCTGGCGCGGTCGAACTCCGCGCCGATGGCCGCGACCTCGTCGACGGCGTGCGTGAGCGTCCTGGCGCGCGCACCCGCCTCCACGCGCCGCGCCGCGTCCGAGAGCGGCATCGCGCCGAGGTTGGCGCTGGAGTTCTTCAGCGCGTGCGAGGCCTCGTACAGGCGCTGGAAATCCGCGGCGGACGCGGCGTCCCGGAGGATGCCGATGTGGCGCGGCGCATCCTCCAGGAACAGGTCGACCAGCTGTCCGAAGTCGCCGCCGAGCAGGCCGCGCAGATCCTCGAGGATTTCGCCGTCGATGGCCGGACGTTGCGCTTGCTGCGCTTGCGCCGCCGGCGCGGCGACCGCGACGGCGGTGCCGGAGGCGGCTTCCGCTTCCGCAATCATCTCCGTCTCCGCATCCGTTTGCATATCCGTCTTCATGGGTGCGTCCGCGCCGGTGGCCGTGGTTGCCTGCGTGCTCGCCGGCGGCGGGGCGGCGCGCGCCGCGGCATCGGCGTCTTCCAGCAGCGCCTGGGCGATCTCCGGGTTCCACCAGCGCTGCAGGCAGGCTTCCAGTTCGGCGCGCGTGACCGGCTTGGGCAGATAGTCGTCCATGCCGGCGTCGAGGCATTTCTGGCGGTCGCCGGCCATGGCGTTGGCGGTCATGGCGATGATCGCCAGGTGCCGGCCGTCGCCGGCGGCGCGTTCGCGCTCGCGCCAGCGCCGCGTCGCGGTATAGCCGTCCATGACCGGCATCTGGCAATCCATCAGCACGATGTCGTAGGGCTTGTGCGCCATGTGCTCGAGCGCGATCTCGCCGTTGCCGGCGGTGTCGCAGCGGATGTCCAGCACGCCGAGCAGGCGCTGCCCGACCATCAGGTTGACCGGGTTGTCCTCCACCAGCAGCACGCGCGCTTCCTGCAGCGTCGCGCTCGCGGCCGCGGCATGCGGGACGGCCGCGCCGCCGGCGGCCGTGCGCGCGGGCGCGGGAAAGTCGAGCGCGGTCAGGGCGTCGCGCAGGTCCTCGTCCGGCGCCTGCCGGCTGAGCAGGGTGGCGCTGCGGCGCAGGTCGTCGCCGACCGGCTCGTCGCCGTACAGGCAGACCAGGTGCAGGTGCTGGGAGACGGTCTGGCGCGCCAGATAGCGCTGCAGCGCGGGCACGGTGTTGCGCATGCCGGCCAGGTCGGCGACCACGATCGAATACGCCCACGCGGCGCCCTGGCTGATCGAGTTGCGCAGGCGGTCGATGGCTTCCTGGGTGGTCTCCACCGCGCTCACGCGCAGGCCCCAGTTGGGCAGCAGCAGCGACAGGCGCAGGCGCAGGCGCGAGTCGGCGCTGAGCAGCAGCACGCGGCCGCGCGTGGCGGCATCGGGCGGCGCGCCCGGGATGTCGCCCTGCGCCTTGAGGATCGGCACCTCGAACCAGAACGCGGCGCCCTGCCCAGGCATCGACTCCACGCCGATGCGCCCGCCCATCAGTTCGACGATGCGCTTGCAGATCGCCAGGCCGAGGCCGGTGCCGCCGTACAGGCGCGTGGTCGAGGCGTCGGCCTGGGTGAAGGCCTGGAACAGGCGCGCCTGCGCGTCCAGCGCGATGCCGATGCCGGTATCGCGCACCTCGAAGTGCAGCAGGTGCTGGGCGCCGGTTTCGCCGATGCGGCGCACGCTCACCGTCACCGAGCCGCGCTCGGTGAACTTCACCGCGTTGCTGACCAGGTTGCTCAGCACCTGGCGCAGGCGCACCGGGTCGCCGCGCACCGGCAGGCGCACCGCCGGGTCGATCTGCAGGCGCAGGCGCAGTCCCTTGTTCTGCGCCGGGCGGTCCATCAGGTGGATCACGCCGTCGAGCATCTCGCGCAGGTTGAAGCCGGTGGACTCGAGTTCGAGCTTGTCGGCCTCCAGCTTGGAGTAGTCGAGGATGTCGTCGACGATGCGCAACATCTGCTGCGAGGAGGTGTAGGCGGTGCGCACCAGGTCGCCGTGGTCGGGGGCGAGCGAGGCGTGGATCAGCAGGTCGAGCATCGGCACGATGCCGTTGAGCGGCGTGCGGATCTCGTGGCTCATGGTGGCCAGGAACTCGTCCTTCGACATCAGCGCGGACTCGGCCGCCTGCTTGGCCTGGCGCAGCTCGCGCTCGAGCTGTGTGTGCCGCTCCAGCTCGCGCCGCAATTCCTCCAGGCGCTCGGCGTCGCGGCGCGCGATCTCCTCGCCGAGCTCGCGTTCCACGCGCTTGCGCTCGTTGTCGGCGCGGATGCCGTAGACGCCGGCGCCGGCGGCGAGCAGGGCCAGCAGCAGGGCCAGCAGCGGCCAGGGGCCGCCGACGCCGAGCACGGCGGGCAACAGCAGCAGGACCGCCGCCGCCGCCGCCGCCGGCGAAAGCCAGGGCGGGACCTGCGAAAGCGGCTGCGCGCGCGATCCCATGCCGCTCAGAGGATCGAATGCTGGAAGTCGAAGTCGAGGGAGTCGGCGGCCTGCTGCACCAGGTTGCCCTGGATGTAGTCCACGCCGCTCACCCACAGCGTCGCCGCCGACTGCGGGTTCTCCACCTGCTGGCCGATCACCTGCAGGCCCAGGCGGTGCGCGTACTCGATCGCCGTGCGCATCTCGTCGCGCACCGGGGGCTCGTCGAGCTGGCTCGAATAGCGCGCCGACAGTCGCACGAAGCTCAGCGGCAGGCGCGCCAGCAGCGCGTCGGCGTCCGCGCCGGCGCGGTATTGCCCGATGCACAGCTGCACGCCGGCGATGACCATGGCCGCGCAGAATTCCTGCAGCGCGATGGTGTGGATCAGCGCGTCCTCCAGGCGCACGTCGAGCACCAGCGAACCGCTGTCGATGCCTTCCTCGTGCACCAGCGCCGTCAGCCAGTCGGCGTAGCCGTCGCGGCCGAGGCTGCGCGCCGACTGCGAGACGAACAGGCGCACCGGCCGCTGCTCGCGCCCGCGGCGCCGCAGCACGGCCACGGCGTGCTGCATCACGCGGCGGTCGATCTCGTGCAGCGCGCCCGCCGCCTCGGCCAGCGGCAGGATCTCGCCGGCGGTGTGCAGCCGTCCGCTGTCGTCGCGTAGGCGCAGCAGGGTCTGGAACTGCGCCTCGCCGCCGCCGGCCACCGCGATGATCGGCTGGTAGGCCAGCTCGAAGCGGTCGTGCGCCAGCGCCTCCTGCAACAGGCGATGGCCGGCGCTGTCGGTCTCGCGCGCCCTGGGCGCGGGCAGGTGCGCGGCGATGCCGGCCGGCAGCGCGCGCGCCTCGCGCAGCGCCTGCTCGGCGCCGGCCAGCGCGCTGCTGCCGTCCTCGTACTCGTGCGGGAGCGGGGTGTAGCCGACCAGCGCGCGCAGGCGCACGGTCTCCCCGGCCAGCGCGATGTCGCGGCGGCCGAGTCCGTCGCGCAGGGCCCGCGCCCGGTCCAGCTGCGCGGCGGCGCCGGCGTCGTCGCCGAGCAGCAGGAAAGCGTTCTCGTTCAGGCGCGCGATCGGTTGGCCGTCGGCGATCGCGGCCAGGGCGCGGCCGGCCTCGATCAGCGCCGCTTCCAGGGCGAAGTAGCCGAAACGGTCGCGCAGCGTGGCCACGCCCTCGATCTCGACGAAGTACAGCGCGCCGCGCGCCCTGGCGTGCACGGCCGCGTCCAGGCGCTGCAGCATCGCCGGGCGGGTGTGCAGGCCGGTATGCGGATGCAGGCCCTCGCCGTCGCGCTGGCGCTGCCAGGCGCGCGCGCGGCGCACGCGGCTGGCCACCGCGACGATCAGGTGCCGCGGCCGCACCGGCTTGGACAGCACGTCGTCGGCACCGGCCTGCAGCACCTCCAGTTGCTGGTCCGGATCGGTGTCGCCGGTCAGGATCACCACCGGCATCTGCGAGAACGCCGGATCGGCACGCACCGCGGCGGTGATCTCGATGCCGTTGGTGCCGGGCATGTGCAGGTCGGTGAGCACCAGTTCCGGGCGGAACTCGCGCAGCGCCGACAGGATCTCGGTGCCCGAGCCGACCACGCGCACGTCCATGCCGGCGCCGTTGAGGATGCTCTGCGCGAACAGGGCCTGGCTGCGGTCGTCCTCGATCAGCAGGACGCGGTAGGGCGCCTCCTCGTCGGCCCCGGGCGCGGGCGGCGCGAGCAGGGACGGCGGCGGGCCGGGCTCGGCGGCGCCGGCCGGTGCGTCGGCGGCGGGCAGCTGTGCCGGCGGCGCATCGCCCGCGCCCCAGCGGTGCCAATACCGGGGCGGCGGGAATTCGGCGCGCGCGGCGGGCGTGCGCTCTGCCTCGGCAGCCGCGGTCGTGGGCGTTGCGTGCACGGTTCCAGCTCCCCTGGTCGGTGTCGGCGCAATGGATTCCGACAGCCTACAGCATGGCGCCCTACCGGCAGCGTGGAGGCGGTGGCGACTCCGGCGATCCCCCCGGCAATCCCCGCCCGGAGCGGCCGGGGCCGGGCGGCCCGGCTAGGCCCGGGTGCCTTCCAGCGGCGGCCTGGGCGCGCGGCGGAACAGCTTGCGCCACACCCACCACAGCAGCAGGGCGAAGGACAGGCTGACCGCGACCACGATCGCCAGCGCGATCCACGGGTGCGCGAACGCCAGGGCCAGGCCGCCGACCACCACCGCGTCCTCGGTGATCGAGGCGGTCCAGTTGCTGACCGGCTCGGGCGAGGTGTTCATCAGCGCGCGCGAGCCGGCCTTGATGACGTGGCTGGTCAGGGCCACGCCGGCGCCGGTGGCGAGCATGCCGGCGCCCAGCTGGCCGTCCGGCGACAGCGTGGCGGCGGCGAGGAAGGCGCCGGCCGGGACCCGCAACAGGGTGTGCAGCAGGTCCCAGCCCGAATCCACGCCCGGGATCTTGTCGGCGAAGAACTCCGCCAGCGCCAGCACGCCGGACACGCCCAGCACCCAGGGCGAGGCGGTGACTTCCAGCGCCTGCGGCAGATCGAGCCAGCCGAAGAAGCCGGCGATACCGATGCCGAACACGGTGAGATAGACGCGGATGCCGGCCAGCCAGGCCAGCAGCACGCCGATCGCGAACAGATGGGCTTCCGACATCGTGGGTCTCCAGGCCCCCCGGGGCGGCGACGAAAATGCGCGTGCGCAGATTAGCGCAGGCTGAGCGGGGGGAAGGCGACGGTCCCGCCCAGGTTGACGCCGGCGCGAGCGGCTCGCTATACCGTGCCGATGACCGAAGCTGAACACCCCTCGGCCGACCCGTTGGCGCCCGAGGCCGCCGCCGTCGCGGCACCCCCGGCCCCGGACCCGGAGCCGCGCCCGAAACGGCGCATGCGGCGCTGGCACTGGACCGCGATCGTGATGCTCGCCCTGCTGTTCGGGCTCTGGGGCCTCTGGCGGACGCTGGTGCCGGCCGCGGGCGACCCGCGCGCGCGCCTGCGCGAGCAGCAGGCGCAGAACGAGGCTCTGCAGCAGCAGGTGGCCACGCTGACCCGCTCCGACCAGATCAGCCGCGACGCCAACCGCGACCTGCAGGGCACCCTGGCCGAGCGCGACGAGGAGATTTCCGGCTTGCGCGCCGACGTGGCCTTCTACGAGCGCTTCGTCGGCGCCACCGGCCAGCGCCGCGGGCTGACCGTGCACGAGCTGCAGCTGCAGCCGCAGAGCGACGTCGCCTGGCATTTCACCGCCACCCTGACCCAGAACCTCAACCGCGGCGCGGTCAGCAGCGGCCGCGTGGCGCTGTCGGTGGAGGGCACGCGCGAGGGCAAGCTGCAGCGCCTGGACTGGAGCGACCTGCGCCAGCAGGCGAGCGCACCCGGGGTCGCCTATTCCTTCAAGTATTTCCAGCAGGTCGAGGGCGACATCGTGCTGCCGGCCGGCTTCCAGCCGATGCGCGTGAGCGTGCGCCTGGAGCCGCAGGGCGGCGCGGCGGTGGAGCAGTCCTTCCCCTGGGCCGAGGCCGCCGCGACCGAGCGTTCCGCCGCCGGAACTTGAAGGCGGGCCGCCCGCGCCCCATCCTGTCGCACATGGAATCCACGATCGCCAGCACCGCCGCCGCCCCGGGCTACCAATCGCTCGAGCGCCCGCTCGAATTCACCGCCGCGGCCGCGGCCAAGGTGCGCGAGCTGATCGCCGAGGAAGGCAACGCGGCGCTGAAGCTGCGCGTGTACATCCAGGGCGGCGGCTGCTCGGGCTTCCAGTACGGGTTCGAGTTCGACGAGCAGCAGGGTGAGGACGACCTGGCCATCGCCACCGACGGCGTGACCCTGCTGGTCGATCCGCTCAGCCTGCAGTACCTGATGGGCGCCTCGGTCGACTACGTCGAGAGCCTGCACGGCGCGCAGTTCACCATCCGCAACCCGAACGCGAAGTCCACCTGCGGCTGCGGGTCCTCGTTCACCGTCTGAGCGCGCCTGGGCGCCGGCGCGCCCGCACCCGGACGGCGGAACGGCACAGCACGCAACACAATTCGGAGGGTCCGCGTGGCGCTAGGGGATGTGGCTGATCTCATTTCGACGGTGATCGATCTTGCATCGTCCTGGCGCTTCTTCCTCTGTGCCGCGCTGACCGGCCTTGCCTGGTACGCGATCCTGCACCTCGTCCCGGACGGGACCGCGCAGTGGGTGCTGTGCGCGATCACCGGCGCTGGCGGCCTTGGCGGCGGCTTCTACTGGCAGATTCGAGCGGACGACCGCCCTTGATGACGTCCTCCAGCCAATCCTATGCCTTCGTCGAAGGCGCGCTTGACCGCGTCGAACACCTGCGCCGCGACACCGAGGCCCTGGCCGGGTTGTGGCCACGCGCGCGGCTGTTGCTCGTGGACGGCGAAGGCCGCGCCATCGCGGACGCCGAAGGCGGCATGCCCGCCCTGCACGGTGCCGATGCCGGTGGCGTGGACGCCGCACGCGGCCTGTTCCTGGGCCTGGCGGGCGAGCAGGCCTGGTTCGCGTTGCCGGCCGAGGAGATCGCCGACCCGTTCCCGCAGCGGGTGGACCTGCGCACCGCCGCGGCCACCTGGCCGGCGCCGGCCGCCACCGCCTTCGCCCAGGCGCGCGCGCTGCTGCACTGGCGCGCCCGGCACCGCCATTGCGGCGCCTGCGGCGCGGCGCTCGATTTCCTGCAGGCCGGCTGGCTCGGCCATTGCCCGCAGTGCGGGCTGGACCACTATCCGCGCACCGATCCGGCGGTGATCGTCGCCGTCACCGACGGCGAGCGCCTGCTGCTCGGGCGCCAGGCCGGCTGGCCGCCGCGGCGCTATTCCACGCTCGCCGGCTTCGTCGAGCCGGGCGAATCGCTGGAGCAGACGGTGATGCGCGAGGTCTTCGAGGAGAGCCGGGTGCGCGTGCGCCGCTGCCGCTACCTGGCCTCGCAGCCCTGGCCGTTCCCGTCCTCGCTGATGCTGGGGTTCCTGGCCGAGGCCGAGCCGGACGAGCCGGCGGTGGACGACGAGCTGGAGGATGCGCGCTGGTTCGGCTTCGCCGAGATCGACGAGGCCCTGCGCGCGGCCGGCGGTCCGCGGGAAGCGCGCGAGCAGGCGCCCCTGCTGCTGTCGCCGTCGATCTCGATTTCGCGCTGGCTGATCGGCCACTGGCACGCGCAGATGCTGGCCCGCCGCTGACCGGGCGGCCGGGCGCTGCCCGCGGTCACGCCCGTGGATTAAACTCCGGGGATGTTCGTCACACTCATCGCCGCCGTCGTCACCCTCGCACTGGGCCATCTCGCGCCGTCGCTGGCGCCCGCGGTGCGCCACTACGGCTGGTATCACGCCTGGACGCGGTGGCTGGACGCGAAATTCCCGCAGGAGAGCTTCTGGCGCGGCCGCTACGGCATCGTGCTGGCGCTGCTGCCGGCGCTGCTGCTGGTGCTGTTCTTCCAGCTGGCGCTCGCCGACGGCGCGGTGCTGGGGCTGGCGGGCATCCTGTTCGGCATCGCCGTGCTGTTCTACGCCTGGGGGCCGGCGGACCTGGACCGCGAGGTCGAGGCGATCACGGAAGCGCGCGATCCGGTGGCGCGCCACAACGCCGCCTCGCACCTGTGGCCGCCGGGCGAGCCGGTCTCGCTCGATGGCGGGGCGCTGGTGGGCGCGGTGTTCCGCAACGCCCAGCGCCGCTGGTTCGGCGTGCTGTTCTGGTTCATCCTGCTCGGCCCGGTGGGCGCGCTGCTGTACCGCCTGACGGCGATCACCGCCGAGGGCGACGGCACCCACGTGCTGCCGTCTGAGACCGTGGCCGGGGCGCGCGTGCTGCTGGCCATCCTCGACTGGCCGGTGGCGCAGCTGATGACGCTGGCGATGGCGCTGGTCGGCAATTTCGATTCGGTGTTCGGCGCCTGGAAGGAAGCCGGCGGGGCCTCGTTCGCGCTCGACGGCGAATTCCTTGCCGCCGCGGCGCGCGCCAGCGTGAAGAGCGAGCTGGCCGAGGAAGCCGCCGACGAGACCGAGTCCGGCGTGGCGGCCACCTCCTCGGCGCTGGTCGCCAGCGCGCCGGAGCTGCCGGAACTGCGCGACGCAATGAGCCTGGTATGGCGCATCCTGCTGGTATGGCTGGCGGTGCTGGCCCTGTTCGTGATCGCGGGATGGGTGAGCTGAAGCGCGCTTTGCGCGGCATGCCGCGCAGCTTCAGCGAACGCCCGGCCATGGATGGCCGGGCCGGACGATCCGAAGCCGATATTCGCCGCCAGGGATGGCAACGCCTAATTGACAGAATTGGGAAACACCCTTTGCACGGGTGAGCCAAGACGTGCTTTGCGCGGCATTGCCGCGCAGTCTTAGCGAACGCCCGGCCATGGAAGGCCGGGCCGGACGATCCGAAGTCGATAGTGTTTCGCCAGGGATGGCGGCGCGAAGTTCGCGGAACCGACGCTTCTGCCCTTCGAGTCAGCTAAAGAAACCCGTCATTCCTGCGAAAGCAGGAATCCAGTGCCTTCGCTTTCCCGCACATCAAGTCGCTGGATTCCTGCTTTCGCAGGAATGACAGGACATGGGCCCGCAGCCAGCAGGCAAAACCGGGCCATCACCCCGGCGCCAGCAACGTGAACGGCCACCACGGCAGATTGCGCGCGATCCAGTAGGCCGGCAGCAACACCAGCCACAGCCTCGGCTCGGCGAGCAGCGCCACCCCCGGACGCAGCCAGCGCGGCTGCCAGCCGAGCTTCCACGCGGCCAGCAGCGGCGCCAGCATCAGCAGCGCCGTCGCCAGCGGGTTCATGGAGAAGGCGCGCGCGAGGTCGCCGTGCACCAGCGCGTGCAGGGCGCGGGTGATGCCGCAACCCACGCACCAGTAGCCGGTGAGCGCATGGAACACGCACGGCGGAAACAGCCCGGGCACGTTCGGATCGAAATTCCGCAGCACCCAGACGCCGACGGCGGCGGTTGTGGCCGCCGCCGTCGCCAGGCTGAGCTGCAGGGCCCGCGATGCGGTCACTGCTGCTGCATGGACTGCATCTGCTGGATCCACTGCTGGTACGCGGCCGGTCCGCCGGTCATGTAGAAGTAGACGTTGATCAGCAGGCCGATGATCGCCAGCGCGGTGGCGACCCAGGCCCAGGTCTTGGCGTTCTTCGAGGCGCGCTTGGCGCCTTCCAGGTCGCCGCGCTGCAGCAGGCCGTTGACCTTGGAGGAGAAGACGATGCCGACGATGCCGATCAGGCCGAGCGGGCAGCACAGGCAGGCGCCCAGCACCGTCGCGATGATCGACCAGGCCAGGTAGTTCGGCACGCTGCCCGGCGGCAGCGACGGCGTGTCGCCGAAGGACTGCCCGGGAGCGGGCGGAGGTGAAGGCGGCAGGGTGCTCATGGTCGATCTCCGTTATCGATGGGTAGAAAGGCGGGGAACCCGGATGGGCGCCGCTGCGCACCGGACGCTGTCCGCCGCTCGGATTTCCCCCGCGCCTAGCCTAACCGAGGCCGCCGCCCAGGCAAAGCTGGCGTTCAGGCGGCGTCGCCGCGCAGCGCCCGGACCTTGGCCTCCAGCAGTTCGGCCGTGAGATCGCCGTCGGCCACCGGCGCGCTGCCGACCACCTCCACGTGGGCGCGGAAGCGCCGCGGCACGCGCATGCGGGCCAGGCGGCCGCTTTGGGACGACGCGCTGCGATGGCTCCACATGCTCGCCCACATGCCGCGCAGCGCCATCGCCATCACCGGCACCGGCCGGCCGTTCTCGGCCGCGCGCGCCAGGATCCGCTCGACGCCCGACTTGAACGGCGCGATCTGTCCGTCGCGGGTCAGTGCGCCCTCCGGAAAGATGCCCACCAGCTGGCCGTCGGCCAGGGCCGCGTCGATCTCGTCGAAGGCGCGCTGCATCAGCGCCGGGTTCTCCTTGGCGCCGGCGATCGGGATCGCCTTGGCCTGGCGGAAGATCCAGCGCATCACCGGGATGTTGAAGATCTTGTAGTACATGACGAACCGCACCGGCCGCGAAATCGCCGCCGAGAGGATCAGCGCGTCCATGTAGCTGACGTGGTTGCACACGATCAGCGCCGCGCCCTGGTCCGGCACGTGCTGCTCGACCTCGCGCACGCGCAGGCGGTACAGCGTGCGCACCAGCACCCAGCTCAGGAAACGCATCAGGAACTCGGGCACCAGGGTGAAGATGTAGATCGCCACCACCGCATTGGCGATCGCCAGCGCCAGGAACAGCTGCGGAATGCTCAGCCCCGGCATGCCGATGCGATGGCCGAACAGGGTGAGTTGCTTCATCTGCAGGGCGATGCCCAGCACCGCCGCCAGCACGATGAAGGCGGCGTTCTGGATGTTCATGCCGGCGATCACGCGCGAGATCTCGTCCTTCGGCGTGCGGCTCTGGATCAGGGCGAACAGCGGCACCACGAAGAAGCCGGTGAACAGGCCGATGCCGACCAGGTCGATCATCAGCCGCACGCTGCCCGGCGCCTGCAGGAAGCCGCCGAGCCCCAGCCCGGACACGGGCGGGGCGCCGCTGCGCGAGAAGTACAGGTCGATCAGGAAGGCGCTGATGCCGAACGCGCCCAGCGGCACCAGGCCGATCTCCACGGTGCGCCCGGAGAGCTTCTCGCACAGCAGCGAGCCGACGCCGGTGCCCACCGAGAACAGCGCCAGGCAGAACACGTAGACCGTGGTGTTGTTCGGCAGCGCGCCCAGGTTGACCACCGCATAGCTGGGCAGCTGCGCGGTGAGCATGGTGCCGATGAACCAGAACCAGGACACGCCCAGCACCGCGTTGCGCACCGCGGTCTGCTTGCGGGTGAGGCGCCAGATGGCCAGCGATTCGGGGATCGGATTCCAGTTGATCTTCAGGTCGGGCGCGCCCGCGTCCACCTTCGGGATCATCCGCGAGACCAGGTTGCCGGTGATGGCGAGCGCGATGATCGCCACCGCCGCCACCACCGTGCCGTGGCTGCCGGCCAGGGTGAAGATCAGGCCGCCGAAGATCATGCCGACCAGGATCGAGATCGAGGTGCCCATCTCGACCAGGCCGTTGCCGCCGGTCAGCTCCTCCGGCTTGAGCACCGAGGGCAGGATCGAATACTTCACCGGCCCGAACAGCGTGGACTGCACGCCGGTGCAGAACAGCGCCACCAGCAGCAGCGGCATGTTCTGGGTCAGGAAGCCGACCGCGGCCAGCGACATGATCGCGATCTCCATCGCCGTGGTGACGCGGATCAGCCGCGACTTCTCCAGCTTCTCGGCGAACTGCCCGGCGATGGAGGAGAACAGGAAGTAGGGCAGGATGAAGATCGCCGGCGCGAGGTTGGCGTACAGCGTGCGGTCGGCGTCGGCCACGGCCAGGTAGCCGAGCAGGCCGATGATCGCCTGCCGGTACACGTTGTCGTTGAAGGCGCCCAGCGCCTGGACCGCGAAGAAGGGCAGGAAGCGGCGCTGCCGCAGCAGTTCGAACTGGTTGTGGGCCATGCGGTCCTCGCGCGATTTCGCGCAAGCCTAGCGGAAGTCCCTTGCGGCTGCGCGGGCCGCGCAGCCGCGGCCTCCCCGCCGGCGCGCTAGGCCTGCTCGCGCTCGATGGCGCGCCAGCCGATGTCGTGGCGATGGAACTCGCCGGGCCAGGCGATGCCCGCCACCTCGGCGTAGGCGCGCCGCTGCGCCTGGGCCACCGTGTCGCCCAGCGCGCACACGCACAGCACGCGGCCGCCGGCGGTGACCACGCGGCCCTCGGCCAGCCGGGTGCCGGCGTGGAAGACCTTGGTGCCGTCCACGTCGGGCACGTCCCGGGCATCGATGGCGTCGCCGGTGCGCGGCGTGCCCGGATAGCCGGCCGCCGCCATCACCACGCCCAGCGACGGGCGCGGGTCCCAGTCGGCCTGGGCCAGGTCCAGGCGGCCGTCGATCGCCGCCTCCACCAGGTCCAGCAGGTCCGAGCGCAGGCGCAGCATCACCGGTTGCGTCTCCGGGTCGCCGAAGCGCACGTTGAACTCGATCACCTTCGGCGCGCCGCTCCGGTCGATCATCAGCCCGGCGTACAGGAAGCCGGTGAACGGCACGCCGTCGGCGGCCATGCCGCGCACGGTCGGCATCACTACCTCGCGCATCACCCGCGCGTGCACCTCCGGCGTCACCACCGGCGCCGGCGAGTACGCGCCCATGCCGCCGGTGTTGGGGCCGGTGTCGCCGTCGCCCACGCGCTTGTGGTCCTGCGAGGTGGCCATCGGCAGCGCGGCGGTGCCGTCCACCATGGAGATGAAGCTGGCTTCCTCGCCGTCGAGGAACTCCTCGATCACCACGCGCGCGCCGGCCGCGCCGAAGGCGTTGCCGGAGAGCATGTCGACGATGGCCGCTTCCGCCTCGGCGAGCGTGGTCGCCACGATCACGCCCTTGCCGGCGGCCAGGCCGTCGGCCTTGATGACGATGGGCGCGCCCTTCTCATGGAGATAGGCGAGCGCCGCCTCGGTGTCGGTATGCACCGCGTAGTGCGCGGTGGGGATGCCGTGGCGGGCCAGGAAATCCTTGGCGAAGGCCTTGCTGCCCTCCAGCTGCGCAGCCGCGGCGCTGGGTCCGAAGATGCGCAGGCCCTGTGCGCGAAAGCGGTCGACCACGCCGGCCACCAGCGGGCCCTCCGGGCCGACGACGGTCACGGCCACGTCCTCGCGCCTGGCCAGCGCGATCAGCCCGTCGAGATCGCCGGCCGCCACGTCGACGTTGCGGCATTTGGCTTCGTGCGCGGTGCCGGCGTTGCCCGGCGCCACCAGTACCTCGCTCACCCGCGGGGATTGCGCCAGCTTCCAGGCCAGGGCGTGCTCGCGGCCGCCGGCGCCGATGACGAGGATTTTCATGAGGATTCGATCATTTGAGCAAGTAGGCGGCCAAGCCTATCAGTGGAGGAAAAACGCACGAAACGAAATTCAGCCAGAGGGACAGACGCTCATTGCGTTCGGTGGTTTCCCAACGGTATCCCTTCGAATCTGATTTCCTGAGTTTTCGGTTCTTGTCCATGTCCGGCTTCCGGAATTCGCCCGGTTCCAGACATTACGCATCGTGCGGTGGGGGCGGAAGTGGACACGTAATGTAAATCGGCCATCTACGGGCAAGGGGGGCTTCGTCGCGCTTGGTCGAGTCTAATGCCGGAAATGCCGCACGCCGGTGAACACCATCGCCATGCCGTGCTCGTCGGCGGCGGCGATCACCTCGTTGTCGCGCATCGAGCCGCCTGGCTGGATCACTGCGCCGATGCCGGCGCCCGCCGCGGCGTCGATGCCGTCGCGGAACGGGAAGAAGGCGTCGGAGGCCATCACCGAGCCGGTCACGGTCAGGCCCGCTTCCTCGGCTTTCAGTCCGGCGATGCGGGCGCTGATCACGCGGCTCATCTGCCCGGCGCCGATGCCGATGGTGCGCTGGTCCTTGGCGTAGACGATCGCGTTGGACTTCACGTACTTGGCCACGCGCCAGGCGAACAGCAGCGTGTCGAGCTCGGCGGGCGAGGGCGCGCGCCGGGTGACGACCTTGAGCTCCTCGCGCGCCACCTCGCGGACGTCGGCGCTCTGCATCAGCAGGCCCGAGCCGACGCGCTTGACGTCGACGTTGTTGCGGCCCTCGCCATGCGGAATGCGCAGCACGCGCACGTTGGCCTTCTTCCTGGCGTAGTCGAGCGCGCCGGCCTCGTAGTCGGGCGCGATCAGCACTTCCACGAACTGGCGGTCGAGGATGACCTTGGCCGTGGCCGCGTCCAGCGGCGTGTTGAAGGCGATGATGCCGCCGAACGCCGAGGTGGGGTCGGTGGCGTAGGCGAGCTCGTAGGCGTCGCCGCAGGCCGCGCCGGCGGCCACGCCGCAGGGGTTGGCGTGCTTGACGATCACGCAGGCCGGCGCCTCGAACTGGCGCACGCATTCCCAGGCGGCGTCGGCGTCGGCCAGGTTGTTGTAGCTCAGCTCCTTGCCCTGCAGCTGGGCGAAGGTGGCCAGCGTGCCGGGCACCGGATACAGATCGCGGTAGAACGCGCCCTGCTGGTGCGGGTTCTCGCCGTAGCGCAGGTCCATCACCTTGACGAAGGTGCCGTTGGATTGCGCGGGGAAGGCGGCGCGCGTGCCGTCCGTCCTTACCGAAAGTCCCTGCATCGCAGTCGCGCCGTCGGCGGGGCGAAGGCTGCGGTCTTCCGCGGAGGGATCCACATAGGAGGAAAGATAATGGCTGATGCAGGCGTCGTACTGCGCGACGCGGTTGAACGCGGCCACCGACAGCGCGAAGCGCGTGTTCGCCGAGAGCGTGCCGTCGTGGGCCTGCAGCTCCTCCAGCAAGCCGGCGTACTGCGCCGGATCGGTGGCCACGGCCACGCGCGCGTAGTTCTTGGCCGCCGCGCGCAGCATCGCCGGGCCGCCGATGTCGATGTTCTCGACGATCTCGTCCATGGTGCTGTCCGGGTTCGCCGACACGCTCTCGAACGGGTACAGGTTGAGCACCAGCAGGTCGATCGGCGCGATGCCGTGCTCGGCCATCACCGCGTCGTCGGTGCCGGCGCGACCGAGCAGGCCACCGTGGATCTTCGGGTGCAGCGTCTTGACCCGGCCGTCCATGATCTCGGGGAAGCCGGTCGCCTCGGAGACGTCGCGCACCGGCAGGCCGGCCTCGCGGATCGCCTTGGCGGTGCCGCCGGTGGAGAGCAGTTCCACGTCGCGCGCGGCCAGGGCGCGGGCGAGGTCGATCAATCCGGTCTTGTCGGACACGGACAGCAGCGCCCGGCGGATCTTCACGGGCGTGCCGGGCAGGCGGTCATTGGACATGCGGGGAGGGGAGGGCTGGAGCGGGCCCGGAATTATAAGGGAGCGCTGGCCGGGCTTCGGCCGGACGGGATTTCAGGACGGAAAGCGCGGCCCGGGCTTCATGGCGCGGGCATTCGGGCACGCAGCCGATGCCGACAGGGCGTTCGATATGCATGGCAATGCGGGCGCGCCATCCCGGGTCAGGCGTTCGCGCCGCAGCCGATGCCGATAGGGCATCGATATGCATGGCATTGCCGGCGTTGCCATCCCTGGCGGTAATGCGTCGGCTTGCGGAAGGTCCTGCCCGACCATCCCTGGCCGGGCGTTCGCGCCCGCAGCCGATGCCAATAGGGCATCGGCTGAGCGCGGGCGCTCACCCCAAGCCGTAGTCGCGCAGCTTCTTGCGCAGCGTGGCGCGATGGATGCCGAGCATGCCGGCGGCGCGGCTCTGGTTGCCGTCGCAGTGGTTCAGCACTTCGATGAACAGCGGAATCTCGAGTTCGCGCAGCGCGATCTCGTAAAGGTTGTCGGCGTCGCAGCCGTTCAAGTCGCCGAGGAAGCGACGCACCGAATTCGCCACGTGCTCGCGCAGCGGCGCGCGGGCGCCGATGCGGCTGGCAGTGTCGGAGCGTTCGGCGTTCAAAGGCGTTCCCGTCAATCTGTCGCGCCCGCCGAAACGCGGCAGGGGGAAGCGAGTCTAGCGCGCCCGGGGCGCGGACGCCAATGTGACGCGCATCGAAGCGGAAAACATCACTGCAGCGCGAAATCGAACGCCACGCTCTGCTTGGAGGGCTCGACGATGTCCATCGCGATGGACGCGCTCTGGCCGCTGGCGAGCAAGGGTTGTGCGGGCGCGGCACCGAGATATTCGCTTTCGGTGAATACGCGCGCGGCGACCGGATTGCCGTTGACGTCCGACAGGGTCAGTTGCAGGCGCGGCCACGGCTGCGCCCAGCGCGCCTCGTTGCGGAAGGTGGCGGTGACGCGCAGCACGCCGGACTTGTTCGGGTGCGACTGCACGTCGCGGTCGACCAGCACGAAAGCGGCCGGTTCGCGCCAGGGCGGCAGCGCGCAGCGCAGCACGCCGCACAGCGCCGAGACGACCGGTCGCCAGCCCGCATCCATCGCCAGCCGGTCGCGGTCCGCGAGCAGCAGCTGCAGTCCCAGCGCGAGCGCCAGCGCGGCCACGGCGGCCGGCAATTTCCATCCGTGCGCAAGCTGCACGGTTTCCGGGGCGTCGGCGGCGCGCGCGAAGCTCGGCGCGGGTTTGGCCTTCGGTGCCACCGCCGACTCGCGCGCCGGTGAAGACGGCGGCGTCACCGCGTCGGCGTTCTCGCTCGATATCTCGGCAGGCGATGATTCGACGGGTGCCGCGGGTTCCCCGGACGGTGGCGTTTGTGGGGCGATCGCATCCGCCGCTGCAGGCGGCGCGGCGTGGCTCCCGGCGCGTTCGCCGGGAGGCGCAAGGGGCGCGGCATCGAACGCCGTCGCGGCCGCGGGCGCCGCTGTTTTCAGCAGCGCGACGAAGGTGCGCGGCTCGGGGGCCGCGGGCGCGGAGAGGGGCGCCGGCGGCGGCGTGCCCGGCAGCGTGACGATCAGGGCGGGATCGTCGGCGGGCAGCTCGCGCTGCGCCGCGGGTTGCGGAGGCGTAACCGACGAGGCCGTTGTTGTTGATGTCGGCGTCGGTGCCGATACCGGCGTTGCGACCGATGCCGATGCGGGAGCCGTCGCGGATGAAGACGCGGAGACCGGCTCCGCAGCGCGGGGTTCGGATGCCGCCACCGTCTCCGTGGCGGGCGCGACCGCCTGCGGTTGCGGCGCCTCGCGCAGCCGCTGCGCGCAGCGCGGGCAGCGCTCCGGCGGCAGGCCCGTGGCCAGGTCGGTGGCCACCAGCGCGCGGCAGTGCGGGCAATTGATGAACATGCGGCTATTCAATCACGCTTGCGGCCGTCGATCCGGACCCAGTCGCCGTCCACGGCGACGCGCAATTCCTCGAACCAGGCGCCGTAGCGCCGCAGCAAGGCGTCCTGCTGGCCGTCGAGGATGCCCGACAGCGCGATGCGCCCGCCGGGAGCCACGCGCGCGGCCAGCGTGTCGGCGAGCGCGTCCAGCGCCGAGGCCAGGATATTGGCGAGAACGACGGGATACTGCGCGGCCGGCTCGTCCTGCGGCAGGTGCACCGACAGGGCGCCGTCAATGCCGTTGCTCTCGGCGTTATCGTGCGTGGCGACCAGCGCCTGCGGGTCGTTGTCCACGCCCACGGCATTCCCCGCGCCCAGCTTCAGCGCCGCCAGCGCCAGGATGCCGCTGCCGCAGCCGAAATCGAGCACGCGCTGTCCGCGCAGCAGGCCGTCGGCGGCCAGGGCGTCGAGCCAGCGCAGGCACAGCGCCGTGGTCGGATGCGTCCCGGAACCGAACGCCAGGCCCGGGTCGAGCCGCACGATCGCCGCCTGCGGGGCGTCCGCCTCGGCGGGCACCTCGCAGTTCCAGGGCACGATCCAGACGCGCTCGCCGAAGCGCAGCGGCGCGTACTGGTCCATCCACGCGCGTTCCCAGTCCTGGTCCTCGACGTTGCGGAAGCCCGCCCGCGACCAGTCCAGTTCCGGGTCGAACGCCTCCAGCGCGGCGAGCAGCAGCAGCGCGTCGGTGTCGTGCGCGAACAGCGCGCTGAGCGTGATCGCGTCCCACAGCGGCGTCTCGCCGACGCCGGGTTCGAGGATGGCCTGCTCGTTCGACGTCTCGGCGTCGGCGTCGAGCATGGTGACCGCCAGCGCGCCCACGTCCTCCAGCGCGCGCTCGTAGCGCGGCTGTTCGGATTCGCGGCAGCGCAGGCTGAGTTCGAGGAAGGGCAAGCGGGCGTTCCGGTGTCTGTGCGATGCGTACTGGGCTGGCGATCACACGATCGAGAGCGATTTTTCCTTGCGCTCGGCCAGCCGCTTCTCGAGGTAGTGGATGTTCTGCCCGCCCTGCTGGAAGCCGCCGTCGGCGAGGATGCGCTGCTGCAGCGGGATGTTGGTCTTGATGCCGTCCACCACCATCTCGGAGAGCGCCACGCGCATGCGCGCGATGGCCTGCGCGCGGGTGGCGCCGTGCACGATCAGCTTGCCGATCATCGAGTCGTAGTTGGGCGGCACGCGGTAGCCCTCGTAGACGTGCGAGTCCACGCGCACGCCGGGACCGCCGGGGGAGTGGAAGTGCTGGATCAGGCCGGGCGAGGGCAGGAAGGTGTCCGGGTCCTCGGCGTTGATGCGGCATTCGATGGCATGGCCGGTGAGCACCACGTCCTCCTGGCGGATCGACAGCTTGTGGCCGGCGGCGATCAGCAGCTGCTCGCGCACCAGGTCGATGCCGGTGACCATCTCGGTGACCGGATGCTCGACCTGGATACGCGTGTTCATCTCGATGAAGTAGAAGCGGCCGTTCTCGTAGAGGAACTCGAAGGTGCCGGCGCCGCGGTAGCCGATGCGGATGCACGCCTCCACGCAGACGCGGCCGATCTCGGCGCGCTGCTCGGGCGTGATGCCCGGCGCCGGCGCCTCCTCGACGACCTTCTGGTGGCGGCGCTGCATCGAGCAGTCGCGCTCGCCGAGGTGGATGGCGTTGCCCTGGCCGTCGGCCAGCACCTGGATCTCGACGTGGCGCGGGTTCTCGAGGAACTTCTCCATGTACACCATGTCGTTGCCGAAGGCCGCCTTGGCTTCCGACTTGGTGGTGGCGATGGCGTTGTTGAGTGCGGCCTCGGTGTGCACCACGCGCATGCCGCGGCCGCCGCCGCCGCCGGCCGCCTTCACGATCACCGGATAGCCGATCTCGCGGGCGATCTTGACGTTGGCGGCGGCGTCGTCGCCGAGCGGGCCGCCGCTGCCGGGCACGCAGGGCACGCCGGCGCTCTTCATGGCGCGGATCGCTTCGACCTTGTCGCCCATCAGGCGGATGGTGTCGGCCTTGGGGCCGATGAAGACGAAGCCGCTCTGCTCCACGCGCTCGGCGAAGTCGGCGTTCTCGCTCAGGAAGCCGTAGCCGGGGTGGATCGCCTGCGCGTCGGTGACCTCGGCGGCGGCGATGATCGCCGGCATGTTGAGGTAGCTTTCCGAGGACGGCGCGGGACCGATGCACACCGACTCGTCGGCCATCGCCACGTGCTTGAGGTTGCGGTCGACGGTGGAATGCACCGCGACCGTGCGGATGCCCATGGCGTGACAGGCGCGCAGGATGCGCAGCGCGATCTCGCCGCGGTTGGCGATGACTACTTTGTCAAGCATGTTTCATGTCCCATGTAATCGTTCCGGCCAGCCGGCAGGGCCGGCGGGCGTTCGCGGGCTCGCGGCAGCGCCGCTCGAAATCCCCGCTCACCCAATCACGAACAGCGGCTGGTCGAACTCGACCGGCTGCCCGCTCTCGCACTGGATCGCCAGCACGGTGCCGGACACGTCGGCCTCGATCGGGTTGAACATCTTCATCGCCTCGATGATGCCCAGGGTGTCGCCGGCCTTGACGGTGGCGCCGACCGTGACGAAGGCCGGCTTGTCCGGCGCCGCCGAGGCGTAGAAGGTGCCGACCATCGGCGAGCGCACCACGTGGCCGTCGGGCAGGCCCTGGTTCGGATCGGCCGCCGACTTGCTGCC
This sequence comes from Luteimonas aquatica, assembly GCF_022662575.1. Classification (GTDB taxonomy): domain Bacteria; phylum Pseudomonadota; class Gammaproteobacteria; order Xanthomonadales; family Xanthomonadaceae; genus Luteimonas; species Luteimonas aquatica. Next base: position 46,532 of record NZ_JALBFU010000013.1, read on the forward strand.
GCCGGTGGCGGCCTCGGTGGGCGAGTGCATCGGCATCGGCACGGCGGGCATCGGAGCGGCCGCGACGGTGTGCACCACGGTCGGCGCGGCGGGGAGCCCCTTGGGCGCGCGCGCCAGGCGCACGGATTCCTCGCCTTCCTTGATCTCGATTTCCGACAGATTCGATTCTTCGAGGAGATCGATCAGTTTCTTGATTTTTCGCAGGTCCATGGATGGCCTCGTGAGAGTGAAAGGCGGCGCTCAGCCGGCGCCGTGCCGGAGACGCTCGGCCCGGGAGTGGGCGCGCCACGCCGGGCGCGAGGGCGCCGGAGAAAAGGGGGGACGACGTCGGGGCATGCGGACGGCTATCCCTGTGCCTTGGCCAGCCGCGCCAGCGCGCCTTCCAGCGCGTAGCGGTAGCCGTCGGCACCAAAGCCGCAGATCACCGCTACCGCCAGGTCGCTGAAATAGCTGGTGTGGCGGAACGGCTCGCGGCTGTGCGGGTTGGACAGGTGGACCTCGATGAAGGGGATGGCCACCGCCGCCAGCGCGTCGCGCAGGGCGACCGAGGTGTGGGTGAAGGCGGCCGGATTGATGAGGATGAAGGCGGTGCCGTCCTCGCGCGCGGCCTGCACGCGGTCGACCAGGGCCGCCTCGGCGTTGGACTGCAGGCTGTCCAGGGCGTGGCCGGCAGCGGTGGCCTGCGCCCGCAGCGCGGCATCGATCTCCGCCAGCGTGGTGCGGCCGTAGACCTCCGGCTCGCGTGTGCCGAGCAGATTGAGGTTGGGGCCGTGCAGAACCAGCAGATTGGCCATGGGACCGGTCGTGGGGACAGGCGCGCAGTCTGCGGGAAGCGGGGGATGCTGTCCAGATCGCCGAAGTTTGCCCCGATTCGGGTGATTTAAGCGCTTGTTTGAATCCCGGAGCGCTCGCGGCGCGGCAGTGCGGGCTTCAGGCGTCCGGCCCGGCCTTCCGTGGCCGGGCGCTCGCAAGCGCAGCCGATGCCGATAGGGCATCGGTCAAATCCGGAAAGAGGACCACTGCCATCCATGGCGGCGCATCTCGGGCTTCGGAACGTCCGGCCCGGCCTTCCTTGGCCGGGCGCTCGCAAGCGCAGCCGATGCCGATAGGGCATCGGCTAATCGCGCTTGCTCGCCCAGGTGTCTATCTCGCCTTTCCGGAACGGTCCGATGCGCTGCTTGAGCAGGCGGCCGTCGGCGGAGATCAGCACCGAATAGGGCAGCACGCCCTTGGGGTTGCCCAGGCGCACGCCGGCATCGGCGGGGCCGGCGGCGTCGATCAGGATCGGGTAGGTGACGCCGACGCGGCCGAGGAAGCCGCGCACGGCCTCGGCATCGTCGAGGGCGATGCCGACCACCTGTGTGCCGTGCTCACCTTGCGCGGCGTGGAAGCGCTGCAGCTCCGGCATTTCCTCCACGCAGGGCGCGCACCAGCTGGCCCACAGGTTGATCAGCACCGGCCGGCCGGCGTAGGCGCCCGGCACCTGGATCTGGCCGTCGTCGAGCGCCGGCACCGCGAAGTCGGCGATGCGTTCGCCGCGCCGCGCCACCGCGACCCCGGCCGGGACCGGCGGCGCGCTCGCGTCCATGGACGATTGCAGCACGCGCTGGCCCAGCTCGCTGCCGAAGAACGGGCCGGGACCGTTCGTGGCGAGGCTGGCGATCACGCCGAGCGCGCCCGCCGCCGCGGCCACCAGCAGGATCTTGGTGTTGGCTTGCATCACTCGGCCTTGCGCGCGCGCTGCACGCGCGCGGCGAAGACCTCGGCCTTTTCGAAGCCGAACAGGCGCAGCTCGCGCCGTTCCGCGGCGCCGGCGAAGAACAGGGTGGCGGGGGGACCGATGATGCCGAAACGTTTCATCAGCGCCTGGTCGGTCTCGTCGTTGGCGGTGACGTCGGCCTTGAGCAGCACGAAGTCGGCCAGCGCTGCCTGCACCGCCGGATCGGTGAAGGTGTACTTCTCCATCTCCTTGCAGGCCACGCACCAGTCGGCATAGAAGTCGAACAGCAGCGGCTTGCCGGCGGCCTGGGCGGCGGCGAGTTCGCGATCCAGGTCCTGCGCGGACTTGATGGTGCGGAAGGCGAGTTCGCGATGCTGGGCACCGCCGTTGAACACGCCGGCCAGCGGCTGCAGCGGGTCGCGCCCGCCGCTGAGCGCGCCGAGCAGCTGCGCCGCGCCGATCACCGCCAGCACCAGGCCGGCGAAGCGTGACAGCCAGCGCACGCGCGCGCTCTCGCTGCGCGCGCCGGCGAAGGCCCAGGCCGCCGCGGCCATCGCCAGCAGGCCGTACAGGGCCAGCGTCACCGATCCCGGCAGGATGCGCGAGACCATCCAGGCCGCCAGCGCCAGGAACACGAAGCCGAACACGCGCTGCACCGCGATCATCCACGGCCCGCTGGTCGGCATGCCGCGGCCAGCGGCGGCGCCGAAGGCCAGCAGCGGCACGCCCATGCCCATCGCCAGCAGGAACAAGGCCAGGCCGCCGAACACCGGGTCCCGCCATTGGGTGATGTACAGCACGCTGGCCGCCAGCGGCGGCGCCACGCAGGGACCGACGATCAGCGCCGACAGCGCACCCATCGCGGCCACGCCCAGCAGCGAGCCGCCGCGCTGCCGGTCGCTGAGGCCGCCGAGCTTCGCGCGCAATGCGGCCGGCAACTGCAGTTCGTACAGGCCGAAGGAGGACAGTGCCAGCGCCGCGAACAGCAGCGCGAACAGCACGATCACCCAGGGCGTCTGGAACAGGATCTGCAGATTGAGGCCGGCCAGCCCGGCGATCACCCCGGCCACGGTGAACACCAGCGCATTGGCCAGCACATAGACCAGCGACAGCCCCAGCGCGCGCGCGCTGCCGAGCCGGGTGCCCTGGCCGGCGATCAGTCCGGACAGGATCGGGACCATCGGCAGCACGCAGGGCGTGAAGGCCAGGCCGAGGCCGCCGAGGAAGAACCAGAACAGGGCGGTCCAGCGGTTCTTGCCGGCCAGTTCCGCGGCGAGGCGGACGTCCTCGGCCTGCGAGGCGGCATCGGCGGCCCGCAGGCTTTTCGCCGCTTGGCGGATGGGGGTTCCGTCCGCGGAATTGACCGGGGCGCCGTCGTTCGATGCGGAGGCGGTGTCCGGGGACGCAGGCGCCGTCGCGGCCTCCGGACTCGCGGCATCCGCGCCGGCGGCATCCGAACCTCCGGCATCCGTGGCTTGCGGGGCGGTATCGGCCACGCTGCCCGCGGGCAGCGCCACCGTGACGTTGCGCGTCATCGGCGGATAACAGATGCCCTCGTTCTGGCAGCCCTGGAAGGTCGCGGTCAGCGTGACCTGCTGCGCGCCGGCCTGCGTGCGGCGCAGCGGCAGCGGCACTTCCACCTGGTCGAAATAGACCACCACCTCGCCGAAATGCTCGTCGCGGTGCTGCACGCCGCGCGGCCAGCGCGGCGCGCCGAGCGCGATGCCGTCGGCGGCGAGCTTGAGCCGGGTCTTGTCGCGATACAGGTAGTAGCCGCGCGCCGGCGTGAAGCGCAGCAGCAGCGCATTGCCGCCGTCGGCGATCGCCTCGAAGCCGAATGCCTGCTCCGGCGGCAGCGGCAGCGCGTCGCTGCCGGCCTGGGCGGCCGGCGCGAGCGGGCGGCGCCCGCCCAGTGCCGCGCCCAGCGCGGCCAGGCTGCCGTCGCCGCCGCCCTGCGTGTCGTCCGCGGCGGAGGCCGGCGCGGGCAGGGCGACATTCAAGGTCCTCGTCTGTGGCGGATAGCACACGCCGGCATCGGCGCAGCCCTGGTATTTCACCCGCAGCGTCAAGGCGCGCAGGCCGTCGATGCCGTCGCCGCCGACCAGCGCGGTGACGCCGTCGCGATAGGTCTCGACGTTGCCGAAGAATTCGTCGTGGTGCTTCTCGCCGCCGGGCAGCTGCGGCGCATCGAGCCTGATGCCCGCCTCGACCGCCTGCACCGCGATGCGATGCCGGTACAGGTAGTAGCCGGGCGCGATCTTCCAGTGCACCTCGATGCGGCCGGGCGCGGCGGCCTGGGCCGTCAGCGCGAAGGCCTCGTCGACGGGCAGCAGGTCGGCCTCGTTGATCGCGGCCGAGCCGGGCACGGGCGCGAGCAGCAGGACGGTCGCGACGACGGCGGCGGCAAGGCTGGCGGCGACAGTGGCGATGGGGGCGGACAGGCGTCGCGGGCGCCAGGGCATCGGCTTCAAATCTCGGTTCCGGGATGGGGGAGGCGGCGGCCCGATGGCAGCGGGCCCGCGCGCGCCGGACCGGTTCGACCGTCGCGGCCGCCGGGAGTTCTTCGGGCGCGCGGAAAGCGGAGGCGGAGAGGTCGCTGGCTCGGGACGGCCGAGACCGCAAGCCTACCCATGCGCCCGCCCGCTGTCATGGGCCCCGCGGCCCGGTCTCGCGCCGCAGATCGCCGCATCGAGGCACGCGGCGCCGCGGATCGCCGGGCGCCGCGCGCTGGAGAACGAGGTCCCGGCGAATGCGGCCGGGACGCCGGCTCAGCCCTGCGCGTCGCCCGACATGGCGCTCATGTCCATGTAGAACACTTCCCAGGTGTGGCCGTCCAGGTCGTCATAGGCGCGCTGGTACATGAAGCCGAGGTCCTTGGGTTCGTGCGCCTTGGCGCCGGCGGCGACGGCCTTGTCCACCAGGGCATCGACCGCCTCGCGGGTGTCCAGCGGCACGGCCAGCAGGGTCTGCACCTGGCGCTGCGGGTCGATCACTTCCTTCCTGGTGAAGGTCTGGAAGTACGGCCGCACCAGCAGCATCGCGAACAGGTTCTCGCCCAGCAGCATGCAGGTGGCGTTCTCGTCGGTGAACTGCGGATTGAAGCTGTAGCCGAGCGCGGCGAAGAACTTGACCGAGCGATCGAGGTCCTGCACGGGCAAATTGACGAACAGCTGGGAATGGGCGGTCATGGCATCGGTCCTGGGATTGAGGATGGGGTCGAATCACGGAGCCGTTTCCGGTCCGTTCGGCAAGGCGACGAACCAGGATCGCGCGAATCGACACCGCCGGCGGATTTTTTTCGCTCTCCCCGCTGGCTCCGCGCCGCGCCCGGGGCGCCCGCGCTCAGCCGCCGGGCGGGTGCCCGGTCTCCGCGCGCACCCAGTCGAGATAGTCCGGCAGGCCGCCCGACGCGGCGATGGCGAGGATTTCGGGGAGCTCGTAGGGATGCAGCGCGCGGACCCGCGCGATGAGCGCCTCCAGGCGCGGCTCGACGGTCTTGGCGATCAGCTGCACTTCCCGCGAGCGCTCGAGCGCGCCTTGCCAGCGGTACACCGATTCGACGCCGGGCAGCAGGTTGACGCAGGCGGCCAGCCGCTCGCCGACCAGCGCCTGGGCGATGCGTTCGGCGGTGCCGGCATCGGGGCAGGTACAGAACACGATGCGGACGTCGGACATGGCAGGATTCTAGCGGGGTCCGGATTCTAACGGGGTCGGATTCCAGTGGGGTCGGATTCCAGCGGGGCCGGAGGCGAGCGCCCGGATGCGGTCGCAGACAGCGCGGGCCGCGAACAAGGGAGCATGGAACAGACTGTTCGTCGTCGTTCGCGTCCGCGACCTGGGCGAGGGCGTCGCCGTCGGCTACCCGTCACCGGCGCGGTCGTGCCGGTCGGCGGCGGCATGCATTATTTCGCCCACTAGGCGCCCTCAGGCGGCCAAGGCGGGGAAGCGCTCCCACAATGCCTCGAACTGTCCGCCGAAGCAGCGCAGCAGATAGGCGTCGCGGCTGACCACCAGGTTCTCCTGGTTCGACGAGCTGGCGCTGCGCGTCCAGTTGAAGCTGCCGTTGGCGAGCAGGGCGCCATCGAACAGGGCGAACTTGTGGTGCATGTGGAAAGGCGTCTCGTCCACCCGCACCGCGATGCCGGCGGCGGCTAGGCGGATGATGTCGCTGCCGTCGTCGAAGCGCTTGTCGTTGTCGCTGATGATGCGCACCCGCACGCCGCGGCGGTGCGCGGCCAGCAGTTCCTCGCTCAGGCGGTCGTCGGCGATGGTGTAGACGCACACGTCGATGCCGCGCCGGCTGCCGCGGCACAGTTCGCGCAGCTTGCGCAGGCAGCTGTCGCCGGGGGTGAAGAAGGCCGTGGTGCCGGCTGCCGCGGCGGTGGCGGACAGGTCGAGGGTCTTCACCACCTGCTCCAGCCAGCGCAGCGCGGGCAGCATGGCGCCGGCGTCGGCCAGCATCAGCTCACGCGCCATCTCGAAGGCGCGGTTGCGCAGGAAGCGCAGCCGGTCGGCGTCGGCGCCCGATCCGATCTCGCGCAGCTCGAAGCGTTCCTCGTTGTCGAGCTCGAGATCCGCCGCCGAGTCGCGCAGCAGGTGGTCGAGCCGGCCGAAATCAAGCCGGTCCAAATCGGGCCGGCTCGAGTCTGGCGCGGCGCTCATCGCGTTTCGATGGTCGGGGCGGCCAGGCGCTTCTGCACGTCCTCGCGCATCTGCGCCAGCTGGTGTTCGGCCTGGCGCCGCTTCTCGATGCCCTCGCGGTGGATCGCGCGCACGTCCTCGACGGTCCGGATCAGCTGGTCGTGGACGTACTGCAGCGTCTCCACGTCGATCACGCCGCGCTGGTTGGCCTTGGCCGTGTCGACCGAATTCTGGTGCAGCAGGTCGGCATTGCTGCGCATCATCTCGTTGGTGGCGTCGTCGATGGCAGTGGCCAGCTCGACGGCGTTCTTCTGCTCATGCAGCGACAGTTGGATGGCGAAGCTGCGCTTCCACGCCGGGATGGTGATGTCGCGCACCGCGGCGAACTTCTCGATCAGCAGCATCGCGTTGGCCTGGATGATGCGGATGGTCGGCAGCGACTGGTCGGCGGCGTGCTGCAGCAGCACCAGGTCGCCCACGCGCTTGTCGAGCAGGCGCACGGCATTGTCCACCTCGGCGCGCCGGTTGCGCGACTGCGGGTCCTCCGCGCCCTCCAGCGCGCGCCGCTCCTGCTCCAGGCCGGCCAGGCGCATGCGCCCGGCGGCGATGTGCAGGCCGAGTTCGTGTCGCTCGTCGAGCACGATCTCGTACATGCGGTCGAAGTCCTTGACCCGCTTGCCGAGGTCGTCCTGCTGGCGCGAGACGTCGCGCATCAGCTGTTCGATCTGCTGGTTGGTGTTGCTGAACTTCTGCACCAGCTCGCCCTTGGAGACGCGCATGCGATCGATCAGCGGTCCGATCACCGGCACCTTGGAGCGGGCGCCGAGCTTGCGCAGGTTGAGCGTGCGAGCGATGCGCACCACCTCGCCGAGCTTGTCTCCGGTGCCGTCCAGGTCGCGGTTGCGCACCTGGTCGAGCAGCTGGCCGGAGAACTCGGTGGTCTTGGTGGCCGCCTCGCGGCCGAAGCCGTGGATGCCGGCGGGCGCGAGGTCCTGCAGCGTCTGGCGGATCTCCAGGATGCGCGGGGTGTCCTCGGCGGTGAGGCCGAGCGCCGTCAGCGCGGCTTCGTCCGGCACGCCCTCGGCCGCGAAAGTGACGAGGTCGGTGTTGCCGAAGTCCGAAGTGGGCTGGGTCATGGCGTGGGCTCCTTGGATGGGCGTTCGATGTCAGCGGACGGTGAGGCGGCAATCTGCAGGGCGGATGCGCGCAGCGGGATCAGTTGCGCGCGCAACAGGGTCCGGAGACGGCGTTCGTTCCCGGGGTCGGCGGCAAGCTGCGCCGCCGCGGCGGTGGCCGCCGCGCGCTGCCGCCACAGCGTGGTGAGCAGGTCCCGCACCTGTGCATGGCGGTCGAGCAGCAACGCGGCATGGTCGCGCACCACCGCGATCTGCGCCACCGTGGCACGCCACGAGGCCGCGATCGCGTCCAGGTGCTCCAGGCGGCGCTGACGGGCCACGGTCCGGTGCGCAGCGTCCGCCTCGGTGTCGGCGAGGCGTTCGCCGGCGAGCAGTTCGTCGAGGCGGGCGGTCTGTCGCTGCAGATGCGCGGACAGGGCGGCGAGTGCGTCGCTGCCTTCGGCCAGCTCGACGGCGAGCGCCTGGGCGCCGGCCAGCTGCAGCCGTATCCGGTTCTCGACGGGATCCGGTTGCGCCTGCGCCACCAGGTCGCGGCCGAGCAGGCGGCCGAGCACGCCGGCGCGCTTGCGCCGGCGTGCCGGGTCGGCGTTGTCGAGCGTGGCCACAACGCCTTCCAGCGCATCGAGCAGCGCGGCCGTGGGCAATCGCGACAAGCGCGCGGCGACGGCGTCGAGATCGACCTCGGCCAGGAGCGCCGCGCCCAGATCGCGCACTGGTTCAGGGGCCGGGGCGCCGGGTTTCACGCGGAGGCGTCCGGCTGCGGATCGGACAGGTGCAGTTGCTGCAACGCCTCGTCCAGCGGTTGTTCGGCGGAGGTCGGCTTGTGCGGCGGCTTGCGCGTTGCCGGCGTCCGGCCCCTGGAGGGCGCGCCGCCGTCGCGCATCGCGCCGGCCAGCTGCAGCATCGCGGCGTTGATCCGGTCCTGCTGCGCGTGGCTGGCGCGAATGGCCTCCAGCAGCGGCTCCACCGCCGCGCGCAAGCTCTGCGGCAGTGCCGTGGCCAGCGACGAGGCGTCGCCGGCATCGGCGGGGGCTTGCCCAACGGAAGCCTGCGCAACGGGCGCCTGCCGCTCCGCGGCGACCTGGCGCAGCAGGGCGAGCACGTCGTCCCAGGGCGCCGGCGTAGCAATTGGCGGCGTGGCGGGTGGCGGCGCGCTCTCGCCGAGAGCCTGCAGGCCTTCGGCGATGTCCGCCAGTTGCGCCACCACGCGGCCGCCGACGTCGGCATCGTCGGCGCCCATCGCCTTGTTGCGCAGGAAGTCGCGCTGGATCTGTGCCCAGCGCGCGGCGTCCTCGCCGCTCAGCGTGCCGCGCAACTCGGCCAGCTTGAGCAGGTTTTCCTCGGCGCCGGTGGTGAGCAGTTGCGCCTCGCCGAGATAGTGGTCGGCGATGAGCTGCTGCAGCTCGGCGGCGTTCATCACCGGCGACACCTTCTCAGCCAGCTTGTTCATGTTGCGGTAGCTGCCCTGCAGCTTGAACGGCGGCTCGGTGCGGTACTTGTCGGCCTGCGCGGCGCTGGCGATGTACTGCTGGTTGACGCGATAGACGACGTCGCGCACCTGCATCAGCCGCTGCAGCGTGGCGACGATCTCGTTGCTCTCGGCGCCGCTGTAGGCATGGCTGAGCGCGTTGAGCGAGACCTCCTTGCCGCCGGCCTTCTCCGCCAGCAGGTAGAGGTCGGCCAGGTCGCGCGTGGCCAGCGGCGCCAGCACCGGATTGGAGGTGAGGCTGTTCTCGATGTAGCTGAGCGTGAACGCCGCCTCCATGCCGCCGAGCACGTCGCCGAGATTGTAGATGTCGGCGCGGTTGGCGAGCATGTCGGGGATCTTGAACACCTCGCCGGACTCGGTGTACGGGTTGCCCGCCATGACCACGCAGAACTTCTTGCCGCGCATGTCGTAGGTCTTGGTGCGGCCCTTCCACACGCCTTCGATGCGGCGGGTGCCGTCGCACAGTGAGATGAACTTCTGCAGGAACTCCGGGTGCGTGTGCTGGATGTCGTCGACGTACAGCATCACGTTGTTGCCCATCTCCAGCGCCAGGTTGAGCTTTTCCAGCTCCTGGCGCGAGGTCGCGTCCGGCGCCTGCGCCGGATCGAGCGAACGCACGCCGTGCCCTAGCGCCGGGCCGTTGACCTTCATGAACACCAGGCCGAGCCGGTGGGCGACGTATTCCATCAGCGTGGTCTTGCCGTAGCCCGGCGGCGAGATCAGCATCAGCAGACCCATCAGGTCGCTGCGCTTGCCTTCGCCCGCGGTGCCGATCTGCTTGGCGAGGTTGTCGCCGACGATCGGCAGGTAGATGTCGTTGATGAGCTTGTTGCGCACGAACGAGGTCAGCGGCCTTGCCTTGAACTCGGACAGGCGCAGCGCTTCGCGCTCGCGCCCGGCGATCTCCTGGCGCAGCGACTGGTAGCGGCGATAGCCGGGAAGGAAGCATTCGCGGTGGAGGCGCAGGCGACCGAGCAGGTCGTCGGCGGCGAAGCGCAGGCGGCCGGCCTGGATGCGCGGGTGTTCGCCGAGCAGGCCCTCGACGGTGGCCAGCAGCGTCGTGTCGTTGTCGCGCCTGGGCAGGATGCCCTCGACCAGCAGCGCGGCGGCCGCTTCCGGCGCGTAGGCGGCCATCGGCGCGAACGTGTCCTGCGCGCACAGGCCCTCGAACCACTGCAGCGCGTGCGCCCAGCGCGCGGCCGGGGGCAGGGCGTCCAGCGTGCGCGCGAACGCGTCCTGCAGGGCCGCGGTCTCGGCCAGGCGCGCGCGCAGCCCCTCCTGCAGCTCGCGCGCGTAGCGCGAGCGCACGAAGGCCACCTCGTCCTGGCCGAGTTCCTCGATCAGATAGTCCGCGGCCGCGCCAACCAGCGACGGGTCGAAGGCGAGCGCGGTGGCCTGGAGATGGCCGGCGAGCGCCGCGGAGATTTCCGCGTGCAGCGACTCCAGGGCCGCGCGGTTGCCGAACAATGCGCGCATGGCCTGCGCGCCGGCCAGGCGTTGCGGCCAGCCCGACGCGTCCTCGCGCTGCCGGTGCTCGGCCCAGAACAGCGTGGCCAGCGCGCGCGCGGCCGGCGCATGGATCAGCGCCCCGGCGCTCGCGCGCTGGGCCAGCAGGGTGCGCAGGATCAGCGCGGCGTCGTGGTCGTGGATGCCGCGTTCGTAGCCGTCGCGGTAGCGGGGCGCGGCGAAATCGCGCACCGTCTTCGCCAGCGCCTCGGGATCGGCACCCTGCCGTTGCAGGAGGTCGCGGTCGAGGCCCTCGCGCCCGGAACCGGCCGCCTCCAGCACTTCGCCGGCCAGGTATTCGCCGCGGTAGAGCGTGGGCGTTTCCGACTCCAGGCTCACCGGCCAGAATTCGCGCAGCGCCGCCAGTTCCTCGTTGTGGATCGGCTCCATGAAGTCGGTGCCGGTCAGGTGCAGCGCCAGTTCGTCGCCGCGCGGCAGGATGGTCAGGTCGAGCGGCTGGGTGTTGACGCTGAAGCGATGGCGCCCGAACTTGAGGACGCTGCCGCCGTCCTCGAACAGGTCGCTGCGGTCGCGCAGCGCGCGCACCGCCTGGTCGCGCGCGCCCTTCAGCCGCGCCTCGACGTCGTCGGCCTTGACGCTGTCCTTGTAGCCGCGCAGGCGCTCGGCCAGTTCGCGCAGCTTGAGGATCAGCGGATCGCCGGCGAAGAAGGCGTTGAGCTCGTCGGCGCCGGCGAACTTCTCGGTCCGCCGGCCCAGCCCCTCGAGGATGCGGTTGGCCGCGTCCAGCACCGACTGCGCCTTGCGCTGGCGCTCGTCGAGCAGGCCCTGCTTGTGCGACTCGAAGGTTTCCAGCAGCTCCTCGCGCTTGGCGAGGATGTCGCCGAGGAACTGCTCGTGCTCGCCGAACTGGCTTTCCAGTTCCTCGAGCTGGACCATCAGGCGCGAGAGCTGCTCGTCGGCGCGCTCGGGGTCGGTGGCCAGTCCCAGCGCGCTGGTGATCGCCTGGCCGAACAGCGCGAATTGCGCGCCGAACTGGGCGACCGCCTCGGCCGATCCCAATGCCTTGCGCCGCTGCTCGGCCCGTGCCTTGGCCTGGTTGAGGCGGGCATAGATGGCCGAGATCACCTCGACCACGCGGGTGCGCTGGGTGGCGTCGTCGACCTTCAGGCTGGCGACCAGCTCCGAGAGCATGTCCAGGTCGGCAGACATGGTCTGCAGCGCCGCGACGTGCTCGGCCAGCTGCTTGGCGGTCTGCGCCTGCTGGGCGAGCGCGTCGAGCTCCTCCACGCGCTTGGCATAGGGCTGCAGCGCCTTGTCGTCGCCGAGAAAGGCGCCGGTGGCCGCGCCGATGCGCTCGTGCTGGCTCTGCAGTTCGGCGCCCATCGCGTCGATCGCGGCGGTGTCGATGTAGCGGTATTCGCGGATCGTCAGCAGCTGGCCGCGCTGGCGGGTGATGGCATTGAGCGCCTCGACGAACTCGGCGACCTCGGTCCAGTTCTCCGGCAGCAGGCGGCCGAGCAGGGCCTTGTGCTCGGCGCGTGCCTGCGCCATCGCGGCGTCGGATTGCCGGCGGATGATCTCGACCTTCTCGAACTCGTCCAGCACCGACTCGCCGGTGGCGCTGATCTCGTGCAGCAGGCCGGCCGCACCCTGGCAATGGGCATCGTCCAGCCAGTGGTGCGCATCGAACAGGCGGCGGGTGTTCTGCGTGAGCAGCTGGTAGCGCTGCACCGAGACGTCGGTGTTGTCGATCTCGCGGCCGAGGTCGTACAGGTCGGAGATGCCGCGCACCAGCGCGGCGTTGCCGATCCGGCCCATGAAGCTGGTGCCCGGCGGTCTGGCGGCGGCGAATTCGTCGCTGGTGAACGGGGTCTGCCAGACCTGCATCGGGTGGATGCGCGTGGCCCCGTCGCCCTCGGCGTGGAACAGCACCATGCGGCCGTCCGGCAGCAGCGCGTGGCCGTGCCCGAACAGCGGATTCTGCAGCTTGCGCTGGATCAGGTTGTACACGAACAGCGCCGTGCGCCCCTGCTCGTGCTCGTAGAAGACGTACATCACGTCCTCGCCGTTGGGCGAGCGGGTGGCGCGCTGGAACTGCATGCCCTCCATGCCGGCCTCGAAGGCCTTGTGCTCGCCGCTTTGCAGGTAGTAGCCGCCGGGGAAGATGATCCCGTGGTCTTCCGGCAGCTGGACGCAGGCCTGCACGATGGCGTCGTTGCGCGTCACCTTGCCGGTGAGCGTATTGTAGACCAGCCCGCGCCAGGCGGTTTCGCGGTAGGGCAGCACCTTGAGCAGGATCAGCGAACCGACCCGGGCGAAGTCGATGCTGGCGTCGTCCAGCGACTGGGTCTTGTCCTCGACCGGCTCGCTGTAGATGCCTTGGCCCTGCTCGGTGTTGTTCTCGACCTTGATGGTCAGGTCGCCGCCGGTGGTCTCCACGAACAGGGTGTCGAGGATGTTCAGGTGCGGGAAGCGGCCGCTGACCATCAGCTCGCGGGTGGCCCGCGTCCACTCGAAGTCGAACGGCGGAGGCAGCGCGAGATCGCGCTCGCCGCGCGTATCGATGTAGGTCAGCTCGCCCCGGTTGGGCGCACTCCCGTCGAGGATGGCCCAGCGGAACACGCGCACGTCGCTGCTGCGCTCGCCGATCTGGAAGGCCGCGAGCAGCTTGCCGCCGGCCACGTCCAGCTGCAGCAGGCGCGCATTCTTGTAGTAGGCGTACAGTTCGTTGAAGTCGCGCACGAACGCGGCCTCGCCGAGGAAGCTGCCGGCTTGGTCGACCGGCGTGACGTCGAAGCCGTCGGCGCCCTCGACCAGGCGGTAGAGGCCGAACACGTCCTCGACGCGCGTGGTGGTCTTCAGCCCGAGGAACACGTTGTAGCCGAACAGCAGCAGGTCGCCGACCGGGACGATGTCGCGGCCGATGCAGTTGTTCTCGGTGCGGATGCGCAGGCGCCCGATCACCTCCAGGCGGCTGTCGCCGAATTCCTGCAAGCGCTGCGCGTTGAGCGCCTCGGCGACCTGGCGCAGCCGCGCGCCCTGTTCGCTCAGGCGGCGGCGCAGCACCTCGTAGGCGCCGCCCTGCGCGACGGCCTGGTCGACGCCCTGGGCGGTCGAGGCCTCTTCGGCAACGGCGCCTTGTTCGGCGGGGATGGCGGATTGCGACATCGTGATACCTCGCCCGATCCGGGGCGGTTGGAGAGCGACGGCCGGCGGGCCGATCCGGGCCCGCCGGCGCGGACGGTCAGGCGTGGGTCTCGCCCGGAACCTGGAGACCGTACTTGCGGGCGATGTCGGTCAGCTGCGCCCGCATCGCCGCATCGATCTCGTCCGGCCGGATCCGCGCGACGATGTTGCCCAGCACGCGCAGCTCGTTGGCGTCGGTGACGCCGTCGCGTTCGGCGATGGCGAGGATCCGGCCCAGTTCGGCCGCGTCCAGGCGGCCGTCGTCGCCGAAGCAACGGATGGAGTGGAACGCCATCTCCAGGAAGTCGCGGTTTTCTTGGCTCATGTCTTGAAGTCCTTGTCGTAGCGATGGAAAGAGTGGAGCGCCGGAGCCTGGCCTCAGGCGCTGGCGGACTCCTGCCTGCCCTTGTCGGCCGCGCCGATCGGCACCACCGACGCGTCGATCGGCTGCTCGCGCGCCGGCTTGACCACGCCTAGGAAGCGTTCCATCAGGTCCTGCACGATCGGGCTCTTGCCGGCGAAGCCTTCCACCGCCTTGCCCAGCGACAGCGCCCGGGAGAAGCTCTCGAACAGGCCGCCGTCGCCGCCGACCAGATCGATGTTGGCGTTGCGCAGCGCGGTGGCGATGACCTCCGCGTTCTCCTTGGATACCTCGCGGCCGGCCTCGATCGCCGCCATCGCCTGCTCCAGGTGCGTCTCCAGTGTCATGCGGAACTCTTCGTGGCTGCGCGCGGTGTCGCTGAGCGAATCGATCGCGCCGAACTTGGCGGTCAGGCCCTCGGCTTCGGCGGTGAGCTTCTTCACCGTGACGTTGGCCTCGGCCATGCCCACCGATTCCACGGCGCTCGCCTTGGCGCGGCCCATCTTCTCCTCGCCCTCGGCCTGCGCGGCCAGGTTCTCGGCGAGCACGCGCGCCTGGCTGCTGCCCTCCTTGTAGGTGGCCTCGGCCTTGGCCTCGATCACCCGCGCCTCGGCCACGCCGACCTTCTCGATCGCGCTCGCGGTCGCCTCGCGCACCTGCGCCTCGGCCAGGCCGGGCGCGGCGGTCTCGGCGCGCACGCCCTCGGCCAGCAGCTTCTTGGCGTCAGCGTCCTTGGCCGCGGCGTCGAGCTCGGCCTGCGCGATGGTGGTGATCTCGACCGCGCGGAACTTGGCCGCCGCTTCCGCCGCCTCGGCTTCCTTCACCGTGCGCACCAGGTCCTCCTGCGCCGCGGCCTCGGCCGCGATCACCTTGGCCTGGCGCTCGCGCTCGGCCAGCGAGACGGTACGCACTTCCTTGATGCGTTCCTCCTCCTGCGCCACCGTCTTGTCGATGGCGATGCGCTCGCGGGTGATGTTGGCCACGTCCATCTTGCCGTTCTCGACCACCTTGTCGCGCTCCACGCCCTGCAGCTGCACCTCGCGGTCGGTGGTGACCTGCTCCAGCTGGCGCGCGCGCGCCACGCGCTCGGCCTCGATGGCCACGGCGCGCTGGCGGTTCTGCTCGGCCACTTCCACCTCGCGCTGGCGGTTCTGGTCGCGGATCTGGATCTGCTCCTCCGCGGCCAGACGCGCCTGTTCGGCGATCAGGCGCTGCTCCTCGCGCACGCGCGCGGTCTCGGCCTCCTCGCGGGCGCGGATCGTGTCCACCTCGCGCTGCTGGCGCGCCTCGGCCTCGGCCTGCTGGCGCTCCAGCGCCAGCGTCGCCTCGCGCGCCTCGACGTTCTTCTTGGTGATGGCCAGCTTCTCGTTCTGCTCGAGCTCGTTGGTCACCACATTCTGCGTCGCGGTCAGCTCGGTGATCTTGCGGATGCCTTCGGCGTCGAGGATGTTGCTCGGGTCGAGCAGGCTCTTCGGCGTCTGTTCCAGGTAGTCGATCGCCACGTCCTCGAGGACGTAGCCGTTGAGGTCGTTGCCGATCACCTTGACGATCTCGTCGCGGAACTCCTGGCGCTTCTCGAACAGGTCGGTGAACTCGAACTTCTTGCCGACCGTCTTCAGCGCCTCGGAGAACTTGGCGTTGAACAGCTCGTCCACCGCGTTCTTGTCGGAGGCGCGGTCGGCGCCGATCGCCTTGGCCACGCGCAGCACGTCGGACTGCGTCTCGTTGACGCGCAGGTAGAAGGCTACGGTGATGTCGGCGCGCATGTTGTCGCGGCAGATCAGTCCCTCCTTGCCGCGGCGGTCGACCTGCAGGGTGATCAGGCTGATGCGCATGTGCTCGGCGCGGTACAGCACCGGGATGATCAGCCCGCCGGTGAAGCGCACCTTCGGCGTGGAGCTCATGTCGTTGACGATCAGGGCGGTACCCTGGTCGACCTTGATGTAGAAGGCCTTGAACATGCCGAGGAGGCCGAACAGAAGCACCAGCACGACGCCAGCCCCGATGAGGAGGGGGAGGATCATGGACATACTCATTGCAACTTCTCCTTGTTGGATCCGTACGACTACAGGGTGTTGAACTGCTGTTCCGAGATCACGCGGTACGCGTGCTGCGAAGCGACGTATTCGATGAGCACGACGCGGTCGCCGCGCTTGAAGCGTTCGGGGTCCTCGTGGCGGATCTGCAGCACCAGGCCGGCGCCGCCGTCGTCCACCGTGGCCTGGCCGTAGCCGGCATCGACCGTAGGCGTGCTCACGGTCGCCACCCGCCCGAGGATCGACGGATCGGCCGGAGGGCGCAGGCGCAGGATCAGCTTGCTCACCGGGCGCAGCAGCAGCGAGGTGAGGAACACGCCCGGCACCAGCATGCCCACCGCCACCGCCGCGCCGATCAGCAGGCGCATCATGGTCGGCAGGGGGGCGAGCAGCAGCAGGTGCACGAAGTACGTGCCCAGCCAGCCGACCAGGCTCAGCACGGTGAGGATCACCATCAGCGGGACTCCGGACAGGCCGAACCGTCCCAGGATTCCGGCCAGCCCTTCGCTGTCGTGGTCGAGGCTGTTGCCGTGTCCGTGCCCGTCGCCTACCGGCAGGTCGTGGCTGTCGTGGCTGTCGGCCAGGCCGGTCGCGGCGAGCAGCCAGTACACCAGGCAGACCACCAGCAGGATGCTGTACAGCAGCGTCGGGAAACTCAGCGATGTGCGGAGGAAGTCGTTCATCGCGGCTCCTGGTCCGGGTCCGGCTTGCGGCGACGGCCGCGGGTCGAGGCGGGTTCGGCCATGCGCTGGCCGATGCGTTCGAGCACGAGCTGGGCACGGGTGTCGTGCTCGCCGATGCCCGCCGCTTCCAGCCGCCCGTCCAATTCCGATGCGGCAGGGTCGCGCGCCGGGCGCACGCTCTGCTCGTCGGGCGCATTCTTCTGGCGTCGGGCGCGCAGCAGCGACTCGATCGCGGTCTGCGGCAGCGTCGAGGGGCCCGACTGACGGCTGGCGATGATTTCCTGCGCCCGCTGCACCGCTTCGGCGGCGCGCAGCGCGTCGAGCTGGTGCTGCAGTCGGCGCAAGTTGTTCTCCCCCTGTTCGATCAACTGTCGCATCTGCGCGATGCGCCCGTCGAGCTGCGCGACGAAGGCGCGCTCGTCGTCGCGTGCCTGCTCCAGTTGCACGATGGCCGTCGCCACCTCCCGGGCCAACGCCGTCTTGCCCGTGCGCAGGGCGGACAGCGCCTGCGCCTCGCGCTGCTGGATCGTCGCCGCGGTCCGCTCGATGCGTTCGTTCGCGGTCAGGCGGTTGGCCTGGAAGGTGGCCAGGTGCGCGCGCCATTCGTGCAGATGGGCATCGGTATCGCGGATGTCGGCGTCCAGGCCGCGCTGAGCCTGGCCGCCGAAGATCGACTCGCCGATCTCGGAAAGCTGCTCGCGCAGATGGCCGAAGATCGAGGCGAGGCCGTTCATGCGCCGAAGGCTTCGGGGCGCAGGAACGGCTCGAACGCCTCGGCGGCGCTGATCACGTTCTCGGCCAGCGTCTCGATCTCGAACAGCACGTTCGCCAGGCTCGAATGCGCATCGAGCGAGCCGAACATGACGTGACAGGCGACCCCGCCGACGATCTCGATACCCATCGCCGACAGCGGCAGCAGCTTGTGCGTGCGCAGGATGTGGGCGTTGAAGGCGGCCGGGTCGAGGACGTCGTCGACCGGCCACATCAGCGCCTCGACCACGATCTGCTCGCCGCCGGCGGCGACGTAGATGGGCAGGTCGCCGTGGTCGCGCATCACCAGATGCAGGCTGGGCTCGGCGCCTTCCAGCAGCTCCATCCAGATCGCGCCGCTCTGCAGGGGGCGGGTGTCGGCCAGCGCGGCGTGCAGGGAGCGCATCGTCCAGGCGGGGCCGACATTCATCTCGTCGGCCGGCGGCTGCGCGTCCGCGCCGCCGGGCGTGCGCAGGCGGCGCTCCACGGCGGCCAGCTCGTCCGCGTGCTCGGGCAGGATCCAGACGTCCTTTTTGACAAAGCCTTCCCGCCGCATGCGTTCGCGGAACTCGCGCACGTAGACGGTGGAAGATTTTGGGTGCGGTGTTTTCATGAAAGCTTACGGTAAGCATTTCATGAAATGTTTGCAAGAGGCAATTCGCCAGGAAATGTCGCACCCGCCTGGAAGCCGGAGGCGCAGCCGGGCCGTCGCGGGCTCACGGTCGAAGTCATCGCGTCTGGCCCGACCCGCGCCTGCAGCGGCCGGGGCGGACGGACAGGCCGATTCGAGCGATTCAAGAGATTGATCTTGTTGGCGTTTAAGGGATTCCGGACTCCTTTCGAGCGGTCTCGGGCGAGCCGGAGGCACATCGATCCGCGCACATTGCGAGCCCTTGAAAAGCCCGCGGCCCCGCCTCATGTCCAAGCCATCCCGGCCTGGCCGGGTTTTCCTGCTCGTGAGTTTGGCACTCGGCCTTCACGACTGCTAAAATTTGCGTCTGTTTTTACAATTTATCCTTTCCAACCAATTACTTGCGAGGACAGCAATGAATCTCAAGCCGCTTTACGACCGCGTCATCGTCAAGCCGATCGAAGCCGACGAAGTTTCCGCCGGCGGCATCGTCATCCCCGACAACGCCAAAGAGAAGCCGACCAAGGGCGAAGTGGTCGCCGTGGGCGAGGGCAAGGCGCTGGACAGCGGCAGCCTGCGCGCGCCGAAGGTCAAGGTCGGCGACAAGGTCATCTACGGCCAGTACTCGGGCTCGTCCTACAAGCAGGACGGCGTCGAATACAAGATCGTGCGCGAAGACGACATCCTCGCCATCGTCGGCTGATCTGCGGGTCCTTCCGTGCCTCGCCGCATCGACGATGCGGCCCGCTGCGCGGACTTCTGAATTTTTCTACGAATCAATCTGGAGTTTTCCATGGCTGCCAAAGAAATCCGTTTCGGTGAGGACGCGCGCGCGAAGATGGTGCGCGGCGTCAACGTGCTCGCCAATGCCGTCAAGGCCACCCTCGGCCCGAAGGGCCGCAACGTCGTGCTCGAGAAGAGCTTCGGCGCCCCGACCATCACCAAGGACGGCGTCTCCGTCGCCAAGGAAATCGAGCTGGCCGACAAGTTCGAGAACATGGGCGCGCAGATGGTGAAGGAAGTCGCCTCCAAGACCTCCGACAACGCGGGCGACGGCACCACCACCGCCACCGTGCTGGCGCAGGCGCTGATCCGCGAGGGTTCCAAGGCGGTCGCCGCCGGCATGAACCCGATGGACCTCAAGCGCGGCATCGACAAGGCCGTCGTGGCCGCCGTCGAGGAGCTGAAGAAGCTCTCCAAGCCCACCGCCGACGACAAGGCGATCGCCCAGGTCGGCACGATCTCGGCCAACAGCGACGAGTCGATCGGCAACATCATCGCCGACGCGATGAAGAAGGTCGGCAAGGAAGGCGTGATCACCGTCGAGGAAGGCTCGGGCCTGGAGAACGAGCTCGACGTCGTCGAGGGCATGCAGTTCGATCGCGGCTACCTGTCCGCCTACTTCGTCAACAACCAGCAGTCGATGTCGGCCGAGCTGGATGACCCGTACATCCTGCTGCACGACAAGAAGATCTCCAACGTGCGCGACCTGCTGCCCGTCCTCGAGGGCGTGGCCAAGGCCGGCAAGCCGCTGCTGATCGTCGCCGAGGAAGTGGAAGGCGAGGCGCTGGCGACCCTGGTGGTCAACACCATCCGCGGCATCGTCAAGGTCTGCGCCGTCAAGGCGCCGGGCTTCGGCGACCGTCGCAAGGCGATGCTGGAAGACATGGCCATCCTCACCGGCGGCACCGTGATCTCCGAGGAAGTCGGCCTCTCGCTCGAGAAGGCGACGATCAAGGATCTGGGCCGCGCCAAGAAGATCCAGGTCAGCAAGGAAAACACCACCATCATCGACGGCGCCGGCGAAACCTCCGGCATCGAAGGCCGCATCAAGCAGATCAAGGCGCAGATCGAGGAGACCTCCTCCGACTACGACCGCGAGAAGCTGCAGGAGCGCGTGGCCAAGCTGGCCGGCGGCGTGGCGGTGATCAAGGTCGGCGCCTCGACCGAGATCGAGATGAAGGAAAAGAAGGCCCGCGTCGAAGACGCCCTGCACGCCACGCGTGCGGCGGTGGAGGAAGGCGTGGTCCCGGGCGGCGGCGTCGCGCTGATCCGCGCGCTGTCGGCGATCGACGGCCTGAAGGGCGCCAACGAGGACCAGAACCACGGCATCCAGATCGCCATGCGCGCGATGGAAGCGCCGCTGCGCGAGATCGTCACCAACGCCGGCGAGGAGCCCTCCGTGATCCTCAACAAGGTGAAGGAAGGCAAGGGCAACTTCGGCTACAACGCCGCCAACGGCGAGTTCGGCGACATGGTCGAGTTCGGCATCCTCGACCCGACCAAGGTCACCCGCACCGCGCTGCAGAACGCCTCCTCGATCGCCGGCCTGATGATCACCACCGAAGCGATGGTGGCCGAGCTGCCGAAGAAGGACGAGCCGGCGATGCCGGCCGGCGGCGGCATGGGCGGCATGGGCGGCATGGATTTCTAAGTCGCGCCGCTGTTTCGCGAAGCAAGCAAAAGCCCCGCAGCGATGCGGGGCTTTTCGTTTGCGGCCGGGATGCGCCGTCCCGTCCGCCGGCACCGCGATCAAAGCGGCGGCAGCCTGCGCCTGACCGGCTGCGCCTTGACGATGGCGGTATTGGTCTCGGCCAGGTCGGTGATCCTGTCCAGGATCTGGTCGAGGTGCTCGATCGAGCGCAGGTGCAGGCGGCCGATGAAGCAATCCTCGCCGGTGACCTTGTCGCACTCGGCGAACTCGGGGATCGCTTCGATGAGTTTCTGCACGGCCTGGAGCTTGCCGGGCAGCGGCCGGACGCGAACGATCGCCTGCAGGGCGTAGCCGAGCGCGGCCGGTTCGACATCGACGGTGAAACCGCGGATCACGCCGCGATCCTCCAGGCGCCGCAGGCGCTCGGAGGCGCTGGGCGAGGACAGCCCGATCTGCGCGGCCAGGGCTTTCACCGCGATGCGCCCCTCGTGCTGAAGCAGGGACAGGATGCGGCGGTCGATGTCGTCGAGCTGCATAGGAGGAATCCGAATATTTCTTTATAAAGAAAGGCAAATATAAGCTATCGCATTAAATTTTGCCTGCCTTTTTGGCCCCGTATTTTCTACATTGAGCCCTCGACGGAAACGAGACAGGGCCGGTGGGCGAAAGAACGCGCGGAATGGTGGAAATGGTCGCCGCGATGGCGATTTCCGGCACCATCGGCTGGCTGGTGGTGGTGTCCGGCCGCCCGGTGGTGCAGGTCGTGTTCTGGCGCTGCGTCTTCGGTGCCCTGGTGCTGCTGCCGGTGTGCGCCGCGAAGGGCTATTTGCGGGCGGGCCGCATCACCTGGCGCCAGGCCGGGCTCGCCGCTGCGGGCGGGCTGGCCATCGTCGCCAACTGGCTGCTGCTGTTCGCGGCGTATTCGGGGGCTTCCATCTCGATCGCCACGACCGTCTACAACACCCAGCCTTTCATGCTGGTGGCCCTGGGCGCCTTGTTCCTCAGGGAACGACTGACCTTGTCCAAGCTGGGCTGGCTGTCGGTGTCCTTCTGCGGAATGCTGTTGATCGTGCAGATCCAGCCGGACGCGGGAGTGACGCAGGAGCATTATCTGCAAGGCATCCTGCTGGCCCTGGCGGCGGCCTTCTTCTATGCGCTGGCGGCGCTGTTCGCCAAGGCGCTCAAGGGCATGCCGCCGCACCTGATCGCGCTGATCCAGGTCTCGGTGGGTGCCGTCGCGCTCGCCCCGCTCGCATCGCATGGCGGATGGCCCAGCGGCCTGGCGGTCTGGAGCACGCTGTTCACGCTCGGCGCGGTGCATACCGGCGTGATGTACATCCTGCTGTACGGGGCGATCCAGAAGTTGCCTACGCACCTGACCGGCGCGCTGTCCTTCGTCTATCCCATCGTGGCGATCGTGGTGGATGGCCTGGCGTTCGGCCACCGCCTGCATCCGCTCCAGGCGGTCGGCGCGGCGTTGATCCTGCTGGCGGCCGCGGGAATGACATTGGGATGGTCGTGGCGGCTGCGTCGGCGGGAGGCCTCGGCTTAAGGCCATGTTTCCGGGGCGTTCCTGGCTGCCCGGGACGCCCGCGGCTATAGTGGCCGGCTTCCCTTTCGGCCGGCGCTCCCGGGCAATTCATGACAGCAGCGGCAGGCAATTCCGGCGCTTCCCGGACCATCGGACTGGCCGCGGGCGGCACGGGCGGGCATCTGTTTCCGGCCGAGGCGCTGGCGCGCGAGCTGCTGGCGCGCGGACACCAGGTGGTGATCTACACCGAGCGCCGCGGCGCCGCCTACACCAAGGCGCTGGAAGGCCTGCCCTTCGTGGTGCTGCCGGCGCGCAGCCTGGCCGGCGGCCTGCTGGGCAAGCTCGCGGCCGCCTTCACCATCGCGCGCGCGGCCTGGCGGGCGCGAGGCGACATGCGCCGTCGCGGCGTGGCGCTGGTGGCCGGGTTCGGCGGTTATCCCAGCTTCGCGCCGGCGGTCGCCGCCAAGAGCCGCGGCCTGCCGCTGCTGCTGCACGAGCAGGCGACGCGGCTGAGCGTGGCCAACCGGCAGCTGCTGCGTTTCGCCGATGCGCTCGCCATTTCGTTCCCGAGCGTGTCCGGCGCCGAGGGCTTCGACGCCGCGCGGATCGTGGAGACCGGCAATCCGGTGCGGCGCGACATCCTCGCCGCGCGCGCGCCGTACCCGGCGCTGTCGGACGAGACGCCGCTGCAACTGCTGGTGGTCGGCGGCAGCCAGAGCGCGCGCGTATTCGGCGAGACGGTGCCGCCGGCGCTGCTTGCGCTGCCGGAGCGGATCCGCCGCCGCCTGCGGCTGTCGCTGCAGTACAAGGGCGAGGACGCCGATGCGATCGCCGCGCGCCTGCGCGAGGCCGGCATCGAGGCGACGATCCGCCCCTTCTTCGACGACATGGGCCAGCAGCTGGCGAACGCGCATCTGGTCATCACCCGCGCCGGCGCCAGCACCGCCGCCGATCTGCTCACCGTCGGCCGCCCGGCGATCTTCGTGCCGATCCCGCAGGGCGGCTCGCGCGAGGAGCAGCGCCGCAACGCCGAGACGATGGCGGCCGCGGGCGCGGGCTGGTGCGTGCCGGAGCCGGAGCTGCGCGTGGAAGGATTGACGGCCCTGCTGGCGGACCTGTTCGGCGCGCCGGACAAGCTGGCCGCCGCTGCCGCCGCTTCCAGCGCGATGGCGCAGCCGCAGGCCGCGGCCAAGCTGGCCGACCAGGTGGAGCGCATGCTGCAGGCGAGGGCGCGATGAGCATGCAAGCCGGAGACACGCAGACCAGCGACGTGCTGATCGTCGGCGGCGGCCACAACGGCCTGGTCTGCGCCGCCTACCTCGCCGCGGCCGGGCTGACGGTGCGGGTGCTGGAGCGGCGCGGCATCGTCGGCGGCGCCGCCGTCACCGAGGAATTCCATCCCGGCTTCCGCAACTCGGTGGCCAGCTACACGGTGAGCCTGCTCAATCCGCAGGTGATGCGCGATCTGCGCCTGGCCGAGCACGGCCTGCGCGTGGTCGAGCGGCCCTACGCCAACTTCCTGCCGCTGCCGGACGGGCGCGCCTTCCGCCTGGGCGGCGAGCGGACCCAGGCCGAGGTCGCGCGCTGGTCGCAGCGCGACGCGCAGCGTCTGCCCGAGTACTACGCCATGCTCGATCGCGTGGTCGCGGTGCTGCGCGAGCTGATGACGCGCACGCCGCCGAACATCAGCGATCGCTTCGTGCTCGCCGACTGGCTGGCCTCCTACGGCGTGGCCAGGCAGCTCAAGCACCTGGACATGCGCGGGCGACGCGACCTGCTCGATCTGTTCACCAAGTCGGCGGGCGAGATGCTCGACCAGTGGTTCGAGTCCGAGCCGCTGAAGGCGGTGCTGGGCTGGGATTCGGTGGTCGGCAACTTCGCCAGCCCCTACACGCCGGGCTCGGCCTACGTGCTGCTGCACCACGTCTTCGGCGAGGTCAACGGCAAGAGCGGCGTGTGGGGGCACGCCATCGGCGGCATGGGCGCGATCACCCAGGCGATGGCGAAGGAATGCGCCGCGCGCGGCGTGCAGGTGGACACCGACGCCGAGGTGGCGCGCGTGCTGGTCGAGCGCGACGGCGACGGTCCGGGGCGCGCGGTCGGCGTGGCGCTGGCCGACGGCCGCGAGCTGCGCGCCCGCGTCGTGGTCTCCAACCTCAATCCGAAGCTGCTCTACACCCGGCTGATCGAGCCGGGCGCGCTGGACGCGGATACCGCCGAGCGCATCGCCCGCTACCGCTGCGGCTCGGGCACCTTCCGCATGAACGTGGCCCTGTCGGAGCTGCCGGATTTCAGCGCCGCGCCCGGCACGCAGCTGCAGCCGCACCACCAGAGCGGCATCCTGATCGGGCCGTCGCTGCGCTATTTCGAGCAGGCCTACTTCGACGCCAAGTCGCAGCAGCACAACCCCGGCTGGGCGCGCGCGCCGATCGTGGAAGTGGTGATCTCCTCCACGCTCGACGACACGCTTGTCGACCGCCGGCTGGCGCCGCCGGGCCAGCACGTGGCCAGCCTGTTCTGCCAGCACGTGAATCCGCGGCTGGCCGGCGAGGGCGAGCCGGGCGGCGGCTGGGACGCGCACCGCGAGACGGTGGCGCGATTGATGATCGAGACCGTGGACGCCTATGCGCCGAACTTCAAGCGCAGCGTGCTCGGCTTCGAGGCGCTGTCGCCGCTGGACCTGGAGCGGCGCTTCGGGCTGGTCGGCGGCGACATCTTCCACGGCTCGCTCGGCCTGGACCAGCTGTTCTCCGCGCGTCCGCTGCTCGGGCAGGGCAACTATCGCGGCGCGCTGCGCGCCCTGTACCTGTGCGGATCGGGCACGCACCCCGGCGGCGGCGTCACCGGCCTGCCGGGCCGCAACGCGGCGCGCGAGATCCTGCGCGACCTCGGCCGCGGGCCGCGTCCGCGCTGACGCGGCTCCCCGTTCTCCCCGGCGCCGGCCCGCCCGCGTCCCGGGGCGATCCGGCCGTTCCGGTCCGTTTCCGTTTTCGCGCCCTCGTTCGTAGTGGAGGGGACGGACGTGTTTGCGTCCCCCGCGGCGTAAGGATGCGTCGCTCGCCGGCGCGCGATCCGCATCGCGCGCCGGCGGGGTGAGCCCGACTTCCCTCGGGCTTTCACGGGGGGCGGCAGCGGGCGGCAAGCCCGCCGCGCCCGCGGTCACGGACGATCGCGCCGCCAAGGC
>NZ_JALBFU010000013.1:71814-74348 GCF_022662575.1 Luteimonas aquatica
CGCCGGCGCGCGATCCGCATCGCGCGCCGGCGGGGTGAGCCCGACTTCCCTCGGGCTTTCACGGGGGGCGGCAGCGGGCGGCAAGCCCGCCGCGCCCGCGGTCACGGACGATCGCGCCGCCAAGGCAGGCACGACGAGTGCCTGCCTTGGCGGAAGCGGGTCCGGCGTGTCGGATGCGGGGGGTTCGACAAACTGCTAGAAATGTATCCACGTGCCCGGTCGGGGGATGGCATGACGACAGAATTCGCGGGAGACGCGCCGCAACGGGAGCCGACAGGCCCGGATGCCGAGCGCGCCCGGCGGATCGCCGCCCTGTTCCACGAGCACAACCAGTCCCTGCTGCTGTTCCTGACGGCGCGCCTGCAGTCGGCCCAGGAGGCCAAGGAAGTCGCGCAGGAAGCCTACGTGCGCCTGCTGCAGCTCGACCAGCCGGCGGTGCACAGCTTCCTGCGCTCCTCGCTGTTCCGGATCGCCTCCAACCTGGCGGTGGACCGGCTGCGCCGACGGAGCGTCGAGGCCCGTGCCGCGCAGGAGGGCGGGGTGTTCGGCGAACTGGACGAAACCCGCGCGCCGGAGCGCATCCAGATCGCGCGCGAGGAATTGGCGCTGGTGGTGCGCTGCCTGGAGGAGTTGCCGCGCGAGACCCGGCGCGCCTTCCTGCTGCACCGCGTCGAGGGCAGGAGCACGGCCGACATCGCCGGCGAGCTGGGCGTGAGCGAGCGCATGGTGCGCTACCACATCGAGCGCACGCTGGTGTACTGCCAGCTGCGCCTGTCCGGCGCCAGCGCGGCGCAGGCACGGGAGCGGATGAAGCGATGAGCATGCCCGACCCCGAGAGCGAACGCCTGCACGCCGCCGCGCAGTGGCTGCTGCGCCTGAACGCCGATCCGGAAGACGAGCGGACGCTGCAGGAATGGCTGGCCTGGTGCGAGGCCGCGCCGGAGCACCGCGAAAGCTTCGAGCGGATCCAGCGCATGTGGCAGCTGACCGGCACCGCCGGGGAGGTGCTGCGGCGCGAACAGGCGCCCGCCGCCTATGCCGCCTCGGCGCTGGTGCGCCGCCGCCGCGGCCGCCGGCAGGCGCTGGCCGCGGGCCTCGCAGTGCTGGCCGGTCTCGTCGGCTGGTGGGTCATGCGTCCGCCGTCCATGCGCGATGCACCGGTGTTGAGCACGCCGGTGGCGATCAACGCCAGCAGCAGCCTGCCGGACGGGTCGCGCGTGGACCTGGGCGCGCGTTCGCGCCTGGTGCTGCGCTACGACGCCCAGGTGCGCCGCGTGGTGGTGGAGGCGGGCGAGGCGTATTTCCAAGTCACGCACGATCCGAAACGGCCGTTCGTGGTCGAGGCGGGCGGGCTGGAGGTGACCGCCGTGGGCACCGCGTTCAACGTGCATACCGGCGCCGACCGGGTGCAGGTCACGGTGAGCGAAGGGCGCGTGCGGCTGCAACCCGAGCGCACCTTGCTCGCGCGGCTGGAGGCGACGGTGACCAGGCCCGAGCCGCAAACGCCGATGACCGCGGGCGCCGGCGAGGCGGCCACGTTCTCTCCGCGCGCCGGGCGCCTGCGCGTCGCGCGCGCCGACCCCCGGCTCGCCACGTCCTGGCGCGGCGGCGTGCTCAAGTTCGTCGACGAGCCGCTCGGCGCGGTCATCGCCGACCTCAACCGCTATTCGGCGCGGCCCATCGTCCTGGAGGAGCCGGCGCTGGCGGAGCTGCGCTACACCGGCACGGTCTTCACCGGCAAGCTCGACAACTGGCTGGACGCGCTGGAAACCTCGTTCCCCGTGCGCGTGGCGCGCCGCGACGCGGACGTCATCGCCATCGACAGGCGCCGGACGCGGTAGCCTGTCGTACGCGGCGCGCGCGTCCGGCGCACGCCGCGTTTCCGCAAACGCCCTCGACTTCGTTTTGCAGTACTGAGCGGCGGCACAGCCGCGTCGTTCCTCGGCGGTGCTGGGACCCGCCGGCGGCGACCATCGAAGCCAAAACGAGCGATCAACGACGAACGAGGGGAGAGGGCAGGATGAAGAAGGGGCAATATCGGCCGCGCAACCGCATGCTGGCGCTGTGCATCGCCGCGGCGTGTTCGCTGCAGGCGCAGGCGCAGCAGCTGCCGGTGCAGGAGAGGACTTTCGAGATCGCGGCGCAGCCGCTGGGCCAGGCGCTGATCGCGTTCTCCGACCAGGCCGGCATCCAGGTGGTGACGTCCAACAACGACCTGGCGAACCTGCGCTCGATGCAGCTCTCGGGCGACTACGCGCCGGAGCAGGCGCTGCAGCACCTGCTCGAGGGCAGCGGCCTGCGCTATCGCGTGGTCGGCAGCAACACCATCGCCCTGATGGGAACCGCGCAGGAGGAGCCGCCGGGCGGAGATGCCGTGCGGGGAAAAGCCCTTGAGGCAGCTCTCCCGCCGGGAGCTGTCTCCGAAGCGCCGCAGGCGGAACCGCAGGACCTGGCAACGGCGCCGGAGGCGCCGCAGGACCAGTCCAAGCCGGGCGACGCCACCACGCTGGGCACGATCACGGTCACCGCGCAGA
>NZ_JALBFU010000014.1 GCF_022662575.1 Luteimonas aquatica
CCGCTCGGCTTCGACCCGCTCGGCTTCGACACGCTCGGCTTCGACGCGTTCGGCTTCGACACGCTCGGCTTCGACACGCTCGGCTTCGACGCGTTCGGCTTCGAGACGTTCGGCCGCAAGCCGCGCTTCTTCCTCGCGACGTACGACATCCAGCAGCAATGCTTCCGTTTCGGCGCGCGCGGCTTCGGCAGGATCGTTCGCGGCTTCCGGAACCGCGCCGGAGCCGTCGAGCAGTTCCCGGCTGTCGTCCAGCTGGACGATGTCGTCCTCGAAGGGATCGAAGTCAAGGGACGGCGCGGCGACCTCCGGCAAGGTGTCGCGCAGCGCGCCCAGACGCGCCGCCTGCGGCACGCAGGTCGGCACATGCGGCGAGGCGGCATGCAATCCGGCGATCGTCGCGCGGATCAGCGCGGCCAGCTCGCCCATCGCCGCCACGCCCTCGCCGTCGGCGTCGCGCCTGGCGGCCAGCAGCCGCCGTACCCAGGCCTCCGCCGGCCCGAGCGCCTCGTTGATCACCGGCACCTCGGCCATCGCGAAAGCGCCGTTCATGGTGTGCACCGCGCGCAGCAAGGCGTCGCTGGCGGGCGTGGGCGCGCCGCGCGCCTGTTCCAGCCAGGCGTCGACGGTCGTCAGGTGCCCGGCCACCTCGGCGTCGAGGATTTCGAGCAGCAACGCATCCACCGATGCGGGCACGGTCGCGGGGACCGGCGGCGAAGCCGGCACGACCGCCGCCGCTGCGACGGTCGCCGCCGGCGTCCCGGTGGCGACCGGCACGGCGACCGCGGCCACGAGGGCGGCGGGCACGTGCACCTCCTCGCCCTCGGCGATGCGATCGGCGAACGCCTGCAATCCGGCGAGATCGACGGCGACGGCGCCGCCGTTGCGCAGGGCCTCGTGCAGGTGCGGCAAGGCGTCGAAGGCGCGCTCCACCATGCCTACCACCGCAGGGGTGGGCGCGCGCGCGCCGTCGAGCACGCGATTGAGCAGGCTCTCGATCTTCCAGCTGAACTCGCCCAGCGTGCGCGCGCCGACCAGGCGGCCGCTGCCCTTGAGCGTATGGAACACGCGCCGGATCGGGCGCAGCCGCTCCAGCTCTTCCGGCTGCTCGCGCCAGGCGGGCAGCAGGGTTTGGAGATTGAGGGTCTCCTCGGCGAACTCCTCGAGGAACACTTCGCGGATCTCGTCGTCGATCTCGTCGCCGGCGGCTTCGAAGCCGCCGCTGCCGACCGCCGGCGCGGGCGCCGCGACCGGTGCAGGCGCCTTCGCCGCCCCGGCGGCGGCCTGCGTGGCGACGACGTCCGCGGGCGATTCGGCCACGATCGCCTCGACAACGGCTTCGTCGGCGGCCATTTCGTCGACGGCCGCTTCGTCGACGGCCGTTTTGTCCTGCGCCGCGTCCGCGATCGCGACGACGGCGGCCGGCTCGTTGGCCTCGACCGCGTCGGGCTCGGGCAGCGGCCAGTAGCCCAGGCTTTCGAGGCTGCCGCGGGCCACGTCGAGGATTTCCTCGCGATTGGCGCGATGCTCGCGCAGCGCCTCGGCGTAGTACTCCAGGCTGGTGAGCACGTCGGCCACGGTGTCGAGCTGGCGGCCGCTGGGCACGCGCTTGCGCCCCAGCAGCTCGGTCTCGGTGTACAGGCGCATGCCGCTCAGGTATTGCGCCGGCTGCGACAGATCGAGCATGGCCATGGCGCCGGCCACCTCGCGCAGCAGGCGCGGCACCTCGCCGAGCTGGCTGTGGTCCCAGCCGGTCTCCACGAACGCGACGAACGCCTGCCGGGCATCGGCGAAATTGACGCCCGCCTCGCGCGAGACGTTCTCGATGATCTTGCGCGATTCGCCGCCGAGCGAAGCCTCCTGACCGATCTCGGCGTCGCTGTCGGCCAGGCGCGCGACCTGCTCGTCGAGCGTCACGTCCACGAACAGCAGGGCGCTGGCGATGTCGAGCAGGGAATCGTCGTCGGCCGGGCGCGTGCCGGCGGCGATCGCCTGCACCGCATCGCGCTGCTGCTGCACGAGGCCGCGGGCGACGCCGAGGCCGAGCATGCCCAGGGTGTCGGCGACGCGATCCAGGGTGTCCGCCTGCGCCTTGAGGCCGGCGACTTCGCCGCCGCCGCTGCGCACGTGCAGGTCGAGCACGTCCTTGACCCGCAGCAGTTCCTCCTTCACCCCGGCCGCCACGGTTTCCAGCAGGGTGCGGTTGCGCCCGCGCAGGCTGCCCTGCGCATGGTCGATCTCGGTCTCGCTGGGCGTCTGCACCGGCCCCGGCGCCGAGGCGAACAGTACGCTTTCGTTCAATCCGGTTTCGCCGCGCGCCGCGCGCAGCTCGTTGAGCAGCGGCAGCAGCACGATCGGGATGTCGCGATGGCCGCTCTGCAGGCGCTCCAGGTAGTCGGGCAGCAGCAGGGCGCCGCGCATCAGCGCGGCGCAGGCGCCGTCGCGGTCGCCGAGGCCGCCGGCCTGCAGGGCCTGCGCCAGGCGCTCCATTTCCTCGGCCACCATCGCCGGGGCATACAGTTCGAGCATGCGCAGCGTGCCCTGCACCTGATGCAGGAACTCGGCGCACTGGCGCATGCGCCCGGCGTCGCCGGGCTCCTCGGCGAAGCCCTCGATCTCGGCGCGCGCCAGGCGCAGCGTCTGGTCGAGCTCGGGCTTCACCCAGCCCAGCGTGGTGTAGTCGATGGCGGTGCGCAGGGCAGCGGTCATGCGATGGCCGTCCTTGCACCGGTGCTCGGCCACGGCAGGATCGCCGCGGCCATCCATGGCGCAGCTCGACTGGCTCCGGAACGCCCGGCCCCCTCACCGCGCTGACGGCACGGTTCGAAATCCATGGCCGGTCGTTCGTTCGGCCACGACAAGATCGCCGCGGCCATCCATGGCGCAGCATGGGCGGCTCCGGAACGCCCGGCCCGGCCATCCATGGCCGGGCGTTCGAGGGCGCAACGAACGCCTTGTGGGCGTTCGTTAAGCACGCGCCCTCTCACCCTCGCCCGGCAGCTTGAAGTCGGCGACCGAGCGGCGCAGGTCGGCGGCCAGCTGGGCCAGGTTGCCGATCGACTCGGCGGTCTGGTTCGCGCCCTGCGAAGTCTGCGCGGTGATCGACTGGATGGTGTTCATGGTCGCGGTGATGTTGGAGGCCGCGGCCGATTGCTGCTGTGAAGCCGTCGAGATGCCCTCGATGAGCGAGGCC
The DNA here is from genome assembly GCF_022662575.1 of Luteimonas aquatica. GTDB lineage: Bacteria > Pseudomonadota > Gammaproteobacteria > Xanthomonadales > Xanthomonadaceae > Luteimonas > Luteimonas aquatica. The sequence continues at coordinate 3,191 of NZ_JALBFU010000014.1, forward strand.
AGGTTGGTGGAGACGTTTTCGATCTCGCCCAGCGCGGTGCCGGCGTCCTCGGCCAGGCGCGCGCCGGCGACCACCTCGGAGGTGGTCTGCTCCATCGAGCTGACCGCCTCGTTGGTGTCGGACTGGATCGCCTGCACCAGGGTCTCGATGCGCTTGGTGGCGTTGGAGGCGCGTTCGGCCAGCCGCTGCACTTCGTCGGCCACCACCGCGAACCCGCGTCCCGCCTCGCCGGCCGAGGCGGCCTGGATCGCCGCGTTGAGCGCCAGGATGTTGGTCTGCTCGGAGATGTCGTTGATCAGTTCCACGATCTGGCCGATCTCCTGAGAGGACTCGCCCAGCCGCTTGATGCGCTTGGAGGTTTCCTGGATCTGGTCGCGGATCGAGTCCATGCCGGCGATGGTCTCGCGCACCACGCCGGCGCCCTTGGTGGCGATCTGCACCGAGCGCTGCGCCACGTTGGCCGACTCGGTGGAGTTCTTCGACACCTGGCTGATGCTGGCCGCGATCTCGTTGATGCGGTCGGTGGCCGAGGAAATCTCCTGCGCCTGGTGCTCGGCGGCCTCGGCCAGGTGCATGGCGGTAGCCTGGGTTTCCTGGGCGCTGGAGGCCACCTGCACCGAGGTGTCGTTGATGGTGGTGACCAGGCCGCGCAGGTTCTCCACGGCGAAGTTGATCGAGTCGGCGATCGCGCCGGTCATGTCCTCGGTGACGGTCGCCTTGACGGTGAGATCGTTCTCGGCGAGCGCGCCGATCTCGTCCAGCAGGCGCATGATCGCCTCCTGGTTGCGGTTGTTGAGCTCCATGGTGGTTTCGTAGCGCTCGCGCTGCGCGCGGCTGAGGCTGATCATCAACAGCACGATCGCCGCCAGCACCACCAGGCCGGAAAGGATGCTGATCCACAGGTTGCCGAGCACGCTGGTGTCGCGCATCGAGCCGAATGCGGTGAAGGCGCGGAACAGGTCGACGCTGTCGGAGAGCAGCTTGTCCGAGCCGGTGGTCAGGCTCGCCGCGGCGGACTGCGCCGCGAACAGGTTCTTCGAGCTGGCCAGGATCGCGTCCAGGTCGCGCTTCATCTCGGTCCACTGCGCCGTGGCCTGATCGAGCGCGGCGATGGCGGCGCGGTTGCCCAGCGGCTGCACGTTCATGGCCTGGTCGCCGGACTTCAGGCCGGCGAGCACCTGCTGGAACACGCCGGCCTCGTTGGCCAGCGCCTGCCCGGCCACCGCCGCGCCGGTGCCGCCGGCGCGCACCTCGGTGACCCGGCGCGAGAGGTTGCCGGCCAGTACGTTCTGGCGCAGGGCGATGTAGATCTGCGAGGCCGGCGAGCCGCTGGAGGACATCGCGCGCACCACCTCGTCGAGCTGGGCCTGCAGCTGCGGCACCGCCTTGGTGAAGCGGTCGGCGTGGCCGGACAGGGCCAGCACGGCCGATTCGCTGGCGATCACCTGCTGCGCGCTCTTCTCCAGCGGCGTCCAGGTCTCGCTCAGGGTCTGGATCGGGCCGCTGAGGCCGGTGGTCTGGCCGTAGCTGCCGTTGAGCTGCTGGATGTCGCCGTCGATCTGCGCCTTGGTGGCCTTGAAGGCCTTGAAGGCCTCGGCCTTGCCCTCGACCGCCTCGCGGCCCTGGTTGGCGAGCTTCTGCGAGTTGACCTGCAGGTTGGAGGCCGCGGTGCTGGCGCCGCCGAGCCGCGCCGCCTTCCAGATGGCGTAGCCGGTATTGGCGCTGAAGACCACCAGCGCGACCGCCAGCACGATCAGCCAGAAATTGCTGTTCAGGAACCGGCGCTTGCCGGCTTCGCCATCCATCCTCGTGCTCATGCTGCGATCCCCTCAACCATTGCTTGCGCCGCTCATGCCGCGGCTTGTCTGAATTCGGGCGTGCGGGTCAGCCGGTCCAGGCTGAAGACCCCCCACGCATGATCGGCCACGCGATAGCCCCGGTCGACGAAGTGCGCATAGCGCCCGGACCCCAGCGGGCTCTCCGACAGCGTGTCGGCCTGCATCGCCTGCTCTTCCAGGAAGCTGCGCTGGCCGTAGAGCTCGTCGATGGTCACCGCCACGTCGCCGCCGGGCTGGCGCACCAGCAGGATGCGCTGGTCCTCGTGCAGCACGGTGCGCTCGCCTTCCAGGAACTGCTTCAGGTCGACCACCGGCAGCAGGTTGCCGCGCAGGTTCGCCACCCCCAGCATCCACGGCTGCGCGCCGGGCACGGGCGTGACCTGCGGCATCGGCAGGATCTCGATCACCTGGTCGAATTCCGAGGCCAGCCGCCGCTTGCCGATGCGGTAGCCGACGCCGCGCCACAGGCCGGGCGCATCGAGCTGTTCGGGCAGGCCGGCGACGTGCGCAAGGCTCTTGCGCTCGTACTCGGCCAGGATCTCGAACGGGTCGCGCGCCAGGCTCATCTCAGGTCCCGAGCACCGCGTTGATGCGGCTGATCATGTCGCTTTCCACCGGCGGCTTGACGATGTAGTCCTTCGCGCCCTGGCGCAGGCCCCAGGCGCGGTCGGTCTCCATGCCCTTGGTGCTGACGATCAGCACCGGGATGGCGCGGGTGGCGTCGTCGCGCGCCAGGGCGCGGGTGGCCTGGAAGCCGTTCATGCCCGGCAGCACCACGTCCATCAGCACCAGATCCGGCCGTTCGCGCCGGCAGACCTCGATGCCGGCCTCGGCGGTCACCGCCGCCAGGACCTGGTGGCCATTGCGTTCGAGCAGCGACGTGAGCACCGCCGTGTCGGTCGGCGAGTCCTCGATCAGCAGGATGCGTGCCATTAGGTGCCTGCCCCCCGGTCAGGCGTTGACGTGCTTGTGGATCGCGTCGAGGAGCTCCTCGCGCGTGAACGGCTTGGTGACGTACTGCTCGGAGCCGACGATGCGCCCGCGCGCCTTGTCGAACAGGCCGTCCTTGGAGGACAGCATGATCACCGGCGTCTGCTTGAACAGCTGGTTGTTCTTGATCAGCGCGCAGGTCTGGTAACCGTCCAGCCGCGGCATCATGATATCGACGAAGATGATCTGCGGGCGCTGGTCGACGATCTTGGCGAGCGCTTCGAACCCGTCCGTGGCGGTCACGACGTCGGCGCCTTCCCGTCTGAGCAGCGTTTCGGCGGTGCGGCGGATGGTTTTCGAATCGTCGATCACCATCACGCGCAGCCCGTCGAGGCTGCCGGCGCGTGCTTCTTCTTGCGTCATCGTCATTCCCCTGGCGCGACGCTTCATGCCTGCCGGCGTCGCTGCAAACCGCCTTATATCCCAGTCAAATGACGCACTGTCAAGCATCCCGTCGCACGCCCGGCCGTGATTGGAACGCAGTCCGCACTTACCCGTGCCGGACGCGCCGCCCGTCGCCGGAGCGCCTGCTAACATTTGTCACAATCTGCCCCAGGTGGTACGCATGATTTTCGACGTCGTCGTGGTGATGGACCCGATCGGATCCATCAAGATCGCCAAGGATTCGACCTTCGCCATGCTGCTGGAGGCGCAGCGCCGCGGCCACCGCCTGCATTACGTGCTGCCCGGCGGGCTGTCCATGCGCGGCGGCCAGGCGGTGGCCCGGATGGCCGCGCTGCAGGTGGCCGACGACCCGGCCGGCTGGTACGCGCTCGGCGAGGCCGCCACGCGCGCGCTGGGCGGGGACGACGTGGTGCTGATGCGCAAGGATCCCCCGGTCGACGCCGACTACATCCACGACACCCAGGTGCTCGGCTTCGCCCAGCGCGCCGGCGCCCGGGTGGTGAACGACCCGCAGGGGCTGCGCGACATCAACGAGAAGCTGGGCGCGCTGGAATTCCCGCAGTGCTGCCCGCCAACCCTGGTCAGCCGCGACCAGGCCGCGCTCAAGGCCTTCGTCGCCGAGCACGGCGACGCCGTGCTCAAGCCGCTCGACGGCATGGGCGGGCGCTCGATCTTCCGCGCCCGCGCCGGCGAGTCCAATCTCAACGTGATCCTGGAGACCCTCACCGAGGGCGGCCGCCACTTGGCCATGGCACAGCGCTACCTGCCGGAGATCAAGGACGGCGACAAGCGCATCCTGCTGGTGGACGGCGTGGCGGTGGACTACTGCCTGGCGCGCATTCCCCAGGGCGACGAGTTCCGCGGCAACTTGGCCGCGGGCGGACGCGGCGAAGGACGGCCGCTGAGCGAGCGCGACCGCTGGATCGCCGCCCAGGTCGGGCCGGAGATGCGCCGGCGCGGCATGCGCTTCGTCGGCCTGGACGTGATCGGCGACTACCTCACCGAGGTCAACGTCACCAGTCCCACCTGCATCCGCGAGCTCGACGCGCAGTTCGGCATCAACATCGCCGGGCTGCTGTTCGACGCCATCGAGGCCGCGCCGCGCGCGGACCGGCGCGACTGACGGCGGCGCAAAACCCGCCGCAAACCGAGACCGCCTGCCAAGGACGACGAAGCGATTCCCCGCCGCGGGCCCCCCGCGGACGCGGGAATGACAAAATGGACGCGATGGCCACCCCCGCCCCACTGCCCGGCACGATCGACGACCACCAGCGCCTGAGCGCGACCCTGGTGCTGTCGCTGGTGCTGCACGGCCTGCTGATCCTGGGCGTGGGCTTCTCGCTGGAGAAGGCCGCGCCGGTGCTGCCGACCCTGGACGTGATCCTGACCCAGACGCAGAGCCCGCTCACCAAGAAGCAGGTCGACTTCCTCGCCCAGGCCAACAACCAGGGCGGCGGCGAGCACGACAAGACCACGCGTCCGCGCGACGACCAGACCGGCGTGGTGCCGCAGGTCGAGGACGGCATCGCGCCGCGGCCGCTGGAGGCGCAGTCGCCCTCGGCGCGGCCGCCGCCGGAGGCGCGGGTGATCAGCAGCCTGCGCGCCGAGCAGCGCCTGCCGGCGCCCGACGCGCGCCAGCAGGCCGACGCCTCGCCGCTGAAGGCCGGCCCGGAAAAGATCGAGCGCGACCTGGCGATGGCGCGCCTGGCCGCCGAGATCCACCTGCGCTCGGAACGCTATGCCAAGCGGCCCAAGCGCAAGTTCGTCTCGGCCAGCACCCAGGAGTACGCCTGGGCCGGCTACCTGCGCGCCTGGGTCGACCGGGTCGAGCGCGTGGGCAACCTGAACTACCCCGACGAGGCCCGGCGCCGCAAGCTGGCCGGCACCCTGGTGATCAGCGTGGCGATCCGCCGCGACGGCTCGGTGGAGCGCGCCGACGTGATCCAGAGCAGCGGCATCAAGCTGCTCGACGCCGCGGCGCTGCGCATCGCCAAGCTCGCCGAGCCCTACCCGCCCCTGCCCAAGACCGACGAGAACGTCGACGTGCTGCACGTCACCCGCACCTGGAACTTCCTGCCGGGCGGCACCCTGCTGGACGAATGACCGTCGCCGGCCGGCGCGCGGCCGGCCGTGACGGGTGCGGCCGCCCAATTGCGATCTAGGGAAGGACTGGCGGAATCCGGCCGCTCACGAGATGAAGCTCGCGGAAGGGATTCGCAGCAGGACGCATGCCGGCCGGATTTCCCAGTCACCGGCGCCGCGCGCCGCGGCCTAGCGCGCCGCCAGGCCCGGGCCCAGCTGGCGCTGCAGCTCGCGCGCCTTGGCCAACTGCACGGCCTGCGGCCACAGCCGCCGCTCCATTACCGGCAAGGCCTGATCCAGCAGTTGCCGCGCGCGGCTCCTGTCGCGCTGCGCGAAAGCGATCCGCGCCGCGGCGACCCGCAGCGCCGCGGCGTTCTTCGGATCGATCTCCGCGCCGCGCGCCTGGATGGCGCACAACGCCCTGTCGACGTCGCGCGAGGCGGCGGCCGGATCGCCGCTGGCCTGCCGCAGCCGCGCCTCCAGCATCAGCTGCGCGATGCCGGCCGGGGTCCGCTCGTCGATGCCCTGCGCCTGGTTGATGCGCTTGGCGACGGCCAGCGCGCGCGCGCTTTCGCGCAGCCGCCCGGCCTCGAGCAGGGCCTGGGCGTAGGGCAGCAGCGCCTGGGCGTACTCGAAGGAGTCCGCGCCGATGCGCAGCGCCAGCCGCTGCTCCTGCTCGAAGTCCGGCCACGCGCGCGGGTAGTCGCCCAGCGCGGCATGGGCGCGGGCACGCAGGCCGTGCGCCGCCATCAGCCACAGTTCCTGCGCCGGATCGTCGGCGGGCAGCTGGGCCAGCGCGCCGTCGAGGACGCGGATCGCCTCGCGGTGCTGCCCCCAGCTGATCTGATTGGTCGCCAGCTCGACGTCCAGCTGCGCCAATGGCACGCCGCCGACCCGCAGCGCCGCGCCCAGTTCGCGCGCGGCCCGCAGATGCGCGATCGCCTCCTGTTCGCGGCCGAGCTGGTAGAGGATGCTGGCGATGCGCTTGTCCTGCCAGACCAGCCGCACGGTGCGTTCGCCGTAGGCCCGGCGGATGCCGGCCATGGCCAGCTCGGCCTCCCGCAGCGCCTCCAGATAGCGGGTCTGGTTCAGGCGGATCTCCGACGCGGCGTTGTGGATGCGCCCCCAGTCCAGGTCGTCCGGACGCAGCACCCGCTTGGCGATGGGCAGGATGCGCCCCAGGAAGCGATCGGCCGCGTCGAAGTTGGCGCGGGAAATCTCCAGCGTGAGCATGTTGAGCAGCACGCCCAGGCGCCGCCTGTCCTCGCGCGGGACCTCGGCGCGGTCCATCAGGGACAGGGCGAGCCGGAACTGCGCGTCGGCCAGCGCGAACTCGCGCGCGTCCACGGCCGCCGTCGCGTAGGCATGGTGCGCCTGCGCCTGCGCCAACGGATTCGGGCGCTTTTCGCGCAGCGCCACCAGGGCGCGCATCTGCGCCAGCGCCTCGCCATGCCGCTCCATGTCGCGCAGCGCCGAGCCGCGCAGCTCCAGGATGCGCGCGCGCGCGTCCGCGTCCTCGCCCGCCTGCCGATAGGCGGCCTCGGCCTCGCGCACCGCGCTCAGCACCTGCTGCGGGTGGCGGACGTTGCCGTAGATCTCGGCGATCGTCAGCCAGCTCAGCATGCGCGCATGCGGCTCCAGCTCCCGGTCGGCGCGCAGCCGCGCCGTGGCGGCATCGAGCAGCGCGTCGAGGGTCAGCGACCTGCCCTGCAGCTCCTCGGGATTGGCCGCCCCCAGCACGGAAACCAGGAAATCGCGCGAAGCCTTCGCGCCGAGCGTTTCCCGCTCGGCCTGGGCCTCGGCCTGCAGCGCGCGCTGGCGCTCGGCGTCCAGGCGCCAGACGAACGCGCCGGCCATCAGCAGCGCCGCGACGCCGGCGGCGACGGCGACGCGGTGGCGGCCGACGAACTTGCGCAGGCGATAGCCGAGCGCATCCGGCCCGGCCGACAGCGGTTCGCCGCGCAGGTAGCGGCGGACATCCTCGGCCAGGGCGGTCGCGGCCGGATAGCGCGCCTCGGGCGCCTGCGCGGTGGCTTTCAGCACAATGCGATCCAGGTCGCCGCGCACGGCGTGGCGCAGGGCCGCATCGGCCACGTAGCGGCTCGGCGCCGGCACCGCCGCCTCGCCCTTGCGCACCGCGTACAGCCGCGTGTCGGCGAGCAGATCGAACAGCAGCGCGCCCAGGCCGAAGACGTCGGTGGCGGTGGTCGCCGGTTCGCCGCGGATCTGTTCCGGCGCGGCGTAGCCCGGCGTGAAGGCGAGCGTGACGGTGCGCTCCCCGGCCTCCTCGCCCAGCGGCCTGCCAACGCCGAAATCCAGCAGCACCGGCGTGCCGTCCTCGCTCACCAGGATGTTCGCCGGCTTGATGTCGCGATGCAGGACCAGGCGCTGGTGCGCGTGCTGCACCGCGTCGCAGCACTGCAGGTACAGCCGCAGCCGCTCGGCGAGGCCGGGGCGATGCCGGGCCAGGTAGTCCGACAGCGGCTCGCCCTCGACATAGTCCATCACCAGATAGGGCCGTCCGTCGTCGCTGAGGCCGCTGTCGACCAGCCCGGCGATGTGCGGATGATGGAGACCGGCGAGCAACTCCCGCTCCCTGGCCAGGCGCCGCCTGGCGGTGTCGCCGGGGACGCCGTGCAGCAGCTTCAGCGCCACGCGCCGCGGCGTGCCGTCCACGTCGCGCTCGGCCAGCAGCACCCGCCCCATGCCGCCCTCGCCCAGCACCCGCAGGATGCGATAGGGGCCGACCTGCGCGGGCGCCGGATCGACCAGCCCGCCGACGTCCTGCAGGCGCGTTTCCAGCGGCCCCGGGCCGGCGTCCTGGACGTGCCGCAGCAGCCGCAGGACCTCCTCGCGCACGCGCGGGTCGGTCTCGTGGGACTGCAGGAACGAAGCGCGCGCGTTCTCTGGCTGCGTGATGGCCGCATGGAACAGCGACTCGACGCGCCGGAAATGCTCGGACGTCACGGCGACAGGCGCTCGCGCAACCATGCCCGCGCGAAACGCAGGTCGCGTTCCACGGTGGAGAGCGATACGGCCATCGCCTCGGCGATCTCGGTCTGCTCCAGGCCGAGCAGCAGCGCCATCTCCACGATCCTGCACTTGCGCTCGTCTTGGCGCTCCAGCTCGCGCAGGGCCTCCTCCACTTCCAGCCATTGCCCGCCGGTCACCGGCTCGCCGTCGGCGAGGGCGAGCGAGACCGGCGCCTGCCCCGCTCCGCGCTTCTCGGCGCAGCCATGGCGGACGATGTCCACCAGCGTGCAACGGATCGCGGCGGCGGCGATCCTGAAGAAGTGCTCGCGATCGCGCGAGTCGGGCACGCTGGCCAGCAGGCGTAGCATGGCCTCGTTGACCAGCTCGGTGGCATCGACCAGCCTGACGCCGGATCTGGCGATGCGCCGCAGGGCGATGCCCTTCAATTCGCGGTAGACGCGGTTGAACAGCCGGTCCTGCGCGTCCGCGCTGCCGCGGCGCCAGTCGCGAAGCAGCTGCGTGATCTCGCCTGGATCCGAAGCCGATTCCGGCAACATCTGCGCCCCTTGCTCGCGCGGCTAACGCCCTCGGCCGAGTGTAGGAAATATCGGCGACACGAGCCTTCACACCTCTTTAACGCACCGGCGAGAACGGCCACGCCGCGCCGCTGCGCGGATTCAGCGGTTCTCGCGCAGCGCGCGCTGCTGCGCGAGGGTCAGCGCCACCTGGTTGCGCAGGTAGGCCGGCTCCAGGCGTTCGGGCGCGAGTCCCTCGCCGCGCGCGAAGGCCATCGCGCCCAAATGGGCGACATCGGCCGCGTGCGGCAGTGCGCTCGCGTCCACGCCCGACAACCGCGGCCGCAGCCGTTGCTCCAGGGCGCGGTCGGCGGCGGCGAATCCCGTGCCCACGCCCCACCACGGCCCGTCCGCCTCCGGCGGCGCCACCGCATCGGGCGCGCAAACGGTTTCCTCCGACAGCGCGCGCGGCGCCTCGCCCTCGCACGCGAACGCCGCCGCGTACACCTCGCCCATGCGCGCGTCGATGGCGGCCAGCACCCGCGCTTGCGCGGCCGGCGCGCGCATGGCCAGCGCCGCCAGCGTCGACACCGGCAGCACCGGACGCTCCAGCGCCAGCGCGATGCCCTGCGCCAGCGCCACCGCCAGCCGCACGCCGGTGAACGCCCCCGGTCCGCGGCCGACGGCGATCGCGTCCAGGCGCGATTTCGCCACGCCCGCCTCGGCCAGCAGCGCCTCCGCCCATGGCAGGGCCAGTTCGGCGTGCCGGCGCGGCGCGATCTCGAAGCGCTCGCGCACCGCTCCGTCGATCCACAGGGCGACGGAACAGGCTTCGGTGGCGGTTTCGAAAGCGAGCAGGTGCATGGGCGTCCGGAAGGAATCGATCCGCGCGATGAAGGATGGCGCGCGGGAGGCGGCAACTTTACCGCACGGGGCCCGCCGCATCGCACCGCGAACAAAAGGAAACGGCCCGCGCGGGGCCGTTTCCGATGACGCACGCCCTGCCGCGCGACGGCAGGTCAGTTCACGCTGGCCGCGCTCCAGGCCCTGGCCACGGTGGCGGCCTCCGCCGACCCCGCGCCGTACAGCTCGGTCGCCGCCTCGATGCTCGCCGCGCGTGCCTGCGGATACGAGGCATTGGACGTGAGCTTGGTGGTCAGCGTGCGGTACCAGATCTTCCCGGCCTTGTCGCGTCCGATGCCGACGATGCCGGTGTCGCCGTTGCAGACCAGCTGCGCCGGCGTCAGGCCGCTGCCGCTCGGCGGCACCGCACCCTCGGCCAGCAGGAAGAAGAAGCGGTTGCCGACCCCGGAGGTGTAGTGCGGATCGTGCGCGCTGTTGCTGGTGCTGAAGCCGCCCGCCGGATAGCAGTTGAACGAGCTGCCGTCGGAAGCCTGGTCGTACATCTTGCGCAGGCCGCCGTTGCTGGAGACCAGTTCGCCGATGATGTAGTCGCCCGGATCGTTGGGATTGTTGGCGAAGAATTCCACCAGCGTGCCGAAGATGTCCGAGCTGGATTCGTTGAGTCCGCCGGCGTCGCCCGAATAGGCCAGGTTGGCGGTGGCCTCGGTCACGCCGTGCGTCATCTCGTGCCCGGCGACGTCGATCTCCACCAGCGGCTTCGGGAAACCGAACAGCGCGTCGCCGTCGCCGTAGAGCATGATCTTGTGGTCGCCCCACCAGGCGGCGTTGGCGCCGGTCAGCCAGAACGGGAAGCCGGGGATCACGTCGAACTTGGCGTGCGCGTAGCTCTTCACGCCCTGCCCGTCGTCGAAGATGCCGTTGCGGCCGTGCGTGGCCTTGTAGTAGTCCCAGGTGATGCCGACGCCGTAATGGATGTCGGACGCGGCGCTGGCGCGGTCGGAGGTGGCGTTGTTGCCCCAGGTGTTGTCCGCGTCGGTGAACAGCGTCGGGCTCGACGATGTCGGAATGTTGGCGTAGTAGAGATCCTTGCCGTCCCACACCTGCCCGTTGCCGCGAGTGGGATCGACCATGCGGAAGCTGCTCGCGCCGACCTGGTCGGTGGTGAAGCCCACGTTGCCGTAGAGCACGGTCTTGCCGGTGCCGGTCGCCGCGGCGGTCTGCAGGCGGCTTTGCGCGTCGAGCACCTTGCCGGTGGCGGCATCGACGTAATACAGCATCAGGCCGAGATGGTCCCGGGTGGCCTGGCCGTCGACGCGCACCTCGTAGGCGAGCTTGGGCTTGCCGTCGCGCGCCCAGATCACCAGCTCGTTGCCGCTGATCCTGTCGACGCGCCCGCCGAAGCGCGCGCCGGCCTCCACCGCGGCGCTGGCGGCATCCAGGCGCGGCTTGCGCGACAGCGGCCGCTGCTGGGTCTTCAGGCTCATCTCGACGCCGCGCATGCGGCCGTTGCGCGAGGACACGATCACGTCGCCGCCGATCACGCGCAGGCCGCCGCTGAGGCGATCCATGTGCACGATCTCGGTGCCGTCGCCGTCGCGGGCGATACGTCGGGCGCTGAAGGTATCGCCGTCGGCGCGCTGCAAGGCCTTGGCGTTGGCGGGCGTATCGACCAGGGCCTGGGCGCGCAGCGAGGCGCCGCTCGCGGAGAGCGGCTGCGCCGCCAGCGCGGACATGGGCAGGACGATTGCGCCGAGGATGGCCAATCCGAGCGGATGCATCTGCAGTTTCATGTTGAGGCTACTCCCTGTGATGACGACGGAAACATCGAATGCGACGATGCGATTCGACGTGGCATCAAGCCAAGGCAATAGTCATCAGTGGCGCGGCGCCTGTCATGCTGCGCGTGCGCACGGCGCGCGCCGCGAACATCCGCGAATCGCCACCGCGTGCGGAACTTCGTGCTTCGGCGTCATGCCCGCGCGCGGCGCGATCCCCGTAAATCGCCGTTCGCCAAGGGATTTCCGGCCAACGATCGCCGGCGCCGGCTGCCGATCGCCGTCGCGCCCGCGCTTTGCAGAAAGCGGGGTGACAATTTTTTGCAGCTCCTTCTACGGACGATGCAAGACCTTCACGCGCCCTACACGCCGATGTCGCCGGCTCCGTCTTGCCGTTCGCTTGCATGCTCCGCGTCGAAGAAGGCCTCGACGTCGCCGATCGCGCGCGTCCTCGGGAACGGCGGCAGCGAATCCAGGAACACCTTGCCGTAGCTCTTGCCGAGCAGGCGCGGATCGCACAGCACCAGCACGCCGCGATCGGTCTCGGTGCGGATCAGGCGGCCGGCACCCTGCTTGAGCGCGATCACCGCCTGCGGCAGCTGTTCGTCGCGGAAGGGATTGCCGCCGCGGTTGCGGATCGCGTCCAGGCGCGCTTCGAACACCGGATCGTCCGGCGCGGCGAAGGGCAGCTTGTCGATCACCACCACGCTGAGCGCGGCGCCGGCCACGTCCACGCCCTCGCGAAAACTGGCCGCGCCCAGCAGCACGCCGCTGCCGGATTCGCGAAAGCGCTGCAGCAGCACGTGGCGCGGCGCGTCGCCCTGCACGAACAGCGGCCAGGGGCCGTGGCGCAGGTGCTCGGCGGCCTCGCGCAGCGCGCGGTGCGAGGCGAACAGCACGAAGGCGCGGCCCTGCGAGGCGCGCAGCACCGGCAGCAGCGCCTCGGCCACCGCGGCGGTGTAGTCGCGCGCGTTCGGCTCGGGCAGGCGCGGCGGCAGATAGCACAGCGCCTGCCGCGGCCAGTCGAACGGGCTCGGCGCCAGCAGGGTTTCCGGCTCCAGCAGGCCGAGCCGCTCGGAGATGTGCTCGAAATGGCCGTCGACCGCGAGCGTGGCCGAGGTGAACACCCAGGCCGCGCGCGCGCGTTCGCGGTGCGCGCGCAGCGGCGCCGAGACGTCCAGCGGCGTGCGCTGCAGGCGGAAGCCGCGCGGCGAGAGCTCGTACCAGCGCACGTCCTCGTCGCCGGCCTCGAAGTCCTCGTCGAACTCGCGCCTGACGCGCCAGCGCGTCAGGCGTCCGAGCTGGTCCTGGGCGCGCACATGGCAGGTCTCGAATCCGGGCGACGCGTCGCGCAGCGGCGCCACCGCCTCGGCCAGGCGCACCAGCGCCTGCGCCAGCGCGTCCAGCGCCTCCTCCACGCCCGGCGCCTGCAGCGCGCGCCATTGCGTGCCGCGCGGCGGCAGTTCGTCCATCGCGGCGCGCAGCGCGCGCGCGGCGTGTTCGAGCTCGCGCGCCGGCTGCTGCACGATCGCCAGCGAGCCTTCGACGTCCTTGCATTCGCCCAGCGCGTCGCGGCCCAGCTCGACCAGCGGCCGCGCCGACAGGCCTTCGCCGAAGAACTGCGCGGCCAGGTCGGGCAGCTGGTGCGCCTCGTCGACGACGAAGGCCTCCGCGCCGGGCAGGATCTCCCCGAAGCCCTCCTGCTTGAGCGCGAGATCGGCCAGCAGCAGGTGATGGTTGACCACCACCACGTCCGCGCTCTGCGCCCGCGCCCGCGCCTGCACCACGAAGCACTCGCCGTAGAACGGGCACTCGCTGCCGAGGCAGTTCTCGACGGTGGAGGTCACCATCGGCTGCAGCGGCGAATCCTCCGGCAGCGCGTCGATCTCGGCCAGGTCGCCCTGGCGCGTGCGGCCGCTCCAGGCGACGATGCGCTGGAACTGCGCGATCTGCTCGCGCGAGGCGAAGCGCGGCTCGCCCTTGGCGCGTTCCAGGCGGTATTTGCACAGGTAGTTCGCGCGCCCCTTGAGCAGCGCGGTCTTCAGCCCGACGCCGAGCGCGTCGCGCACCCGCGGCAGGTCGCGGTGGTAGAGCTGGTCCTGCAGCGCGCGCGTGCCGGTGGAGATGATGGTCTTGGCGCCCGACAGCAGCGCCGGCACCAGGTAGGCGAAGGTCTTGCCGGTGCCGGTGCCGGCCTCGGCGAGCAGCACCTGGCGCCCGTCGAAGGCCCGCGCCACCGCGCCGGAAAGCGCCTGCTGCGCGGGGCGCGGCGCGAAGCCTGGAATGCGCACCGCCAGCACGCCGCCCTCGGCCAGGGCCGCGCGGCTGCGCTCGGCGAGCGATCCCGCCGCATCCGCGTGTCCGGCCTCCGGCGCCGCGGCAGCGGGCGCTTCAGAACCTGTCGACACCGGGAACCTTGCAGGCATCCACCTGCGTCTTCGCGTTCGCCGCGCCGGCGGCGTCGCCGGCGTGCAGGCGCGCCTGTTCGATCAGGCCCCAGTGGCGGCGGCACAGCGGGCCAACCTTGGAGCCGAGCTCGAACGCGCGCCGCGCCAGCGTCTCGGCGTTGGCGTAATCCTCGAGCAGCAGCGCCGCCTCGGCGCGCTCCTGCAGCAGCGCGGGATCGTCGGGCACGATGGCCAGCGCCTGGTCCAGCGCCTTGGCCTGGTCGGCATAGCGGCGCTGGGCCTCCAGGCGCTGCGCGTCCTCGCGCAGGTCCTCGACCTGCGGATCGCGCAGCGGCTGCACCGCCAGCTCGCTGTCGCCGCTGCCGGCGGCGCCGCGGATCGCCGCCACCATCTGCTCGGGCGTGGCGCTGCTCAGCGGGGCCGGCGCCGGCGGCGGTGGCGGCGTGCTGGTGCAGGCGGCCAGCGACAGCAGGGCCGCGGCGGAAAGGAGGAAAAGCGGGAGACGGGACAGGCGGGGGAAGGGAATCGACATCAAGCACCTCGAACGGTCAACGTTGGCGCGCCCGATCCCCGGTCCGGCGCATGGGCCCCCTGGCTGATTCCCCGATCCTGCGACACTTCGCGCGACACCGTTTCCACGCCCCTCATTCAGCGCGGCGCCTGCTGCGGCTGGGATGGCTGCGGCTGCTGCGGCTGCTGCGGCGGTTGCGCCTGCGGCTGCGGCGCCGGCTCGCGCCGGTCGCCGCGGAACAATCGGCTCCACCAGCCGTCGCCGCCCTGCTCCTGCGTCGCCGGCTGGCCCTCGCCGTAGGGCGCGGCCGGCGCGGCGTACGGACACGGCTCGTAAGGCGGCGCGTAGCCGGCGGCGAACGGGAAGCGCCGCGCGCCGGGACAGCCGGCATCGGTGCTGCTGGATTGCGCCACCCACTGCCAGTCCAGGCCCTTGGCGCCGAACTGCAGCGGCGCGCTCGGCAGGCGCGAGAACAGTCCCGACCAAACGCGCATCGCGCCGGTGGCGCCGTACAGGCCAGTCATCTCGTTCTGGTCGTTGCCGACCCAGACCACGGCGAGGTGATCGCCGGTCCAGCCGGCGAACCAGCTGTCGCGGCCGTCGTTGCTGGTGCCGGTCTTGCCGGCGGCATTGAGCCGGCCCAGGCCGTCGTTGACCAGCTGGTGCGCGGTGCCGGAGGTGACGGTGTGCTGCAGCGCCGTGGTCACCAGCCGCACCGCGATCGAATCGCCCTCCTGCGCCGGTTTGGGCGGCTTGTCGTAGCGCTTGACCGTCTTGCCCTGCGCGTCGAGCACGCCGCGCACCAGGTGCAGCGGCTGGATCTCGCCGCCGGAGGCCAGGAACTGGTACAGCTGCGCCATCGCATACGGGCTCTGGTCGACCGCGCCGAGGATCAGCGAGGGATTGCTCGGCGCCTCGATCCCGGCCAGCGTGTGGATCAGGTCGGCGACCACCGCCGGCTTCACCTGCATGCCCACGCGCACCGTGGCCTGGTTGTAGGACTGCGCCAGCGCATCGATCAGGCGCACGCTGCCGTGGCTGCGGCCGTCGGAATTGCCGGGCGTCCAGCGCTTGCCGTTGTCCAGGGTGACGGTGACCGGCGAATCGTCCACCCAGGTGGCCAGCGACCAGCGGTCCGGCAGCGCCAGCGCGCGCAGGTAGACGAAGGGCTTGAGCAGCGAGCCGACCGGGCGCTGTGCCTCGATGGCGCGGTTGAAGCCGGGCTGGGCGAAATCGCGGCTGCCGACCGCGGCGACGACGTCGCCGTTGTGCACGTCGGTCACCACCAGGCCCGCCTGCAGCGGCGGACGGCGCTTGTTCTCCAGCGATTTCAGCGTGCGCGTCACCGCGCCCTCGGCATAGGCCTGCGCCGAGGGCGACATGCCGGTCATCACCGACAGGCCGGCGCCCTGCAGCGCGTCGGCCGGATAGTCGCGGATCAGCTGGCGGCGCACCAGGTCGACATAGGCCGGAAAACGGTTGGCCGCCAGGCTGCCGGGCGCGTGGCTGATGCCCAGCGGCATCTTCAGCGCGCGGTCGTAGTCGGCCTGCTGGATCAGCCCCGTTTCCAGCATCTCGCCCAGCACGAAGTTGCGCCGCTGCAGCGCGTTGTCCGGATTGCGCCGCGGGTCGTAGTAGGACGGCCCCTTGACCATGCCGATCAGCAGCGCGATCTGCTCGGTGCCCAGGTCCTGCAGTTCGCGCCCGAACCAGAACTCGGCGCCGGCCGCGACGCCGCGGATCGCCTGCGCGCCGCGCTGGCCGAGGTAGACCTGGTTGAGATAGGCCTCCAGGATGGTGCGCTTGTCGTAGCGCGCCTCGATCAGCAGCGCGTAGAGGATTTCCTTGAACTTGCGCGAAGGCGTCTGTTCGCGGCCGATGCCGAGCAGGCCGCTGCGCGCCAGCTGCTGGGTCAGCGTGCTGGCGCCCTGCCTGGTCTTGCCGCCGGACTTCACGGTGACGAACACCGCGCGCAGCATGCCGCTGAGGTCGATGCCGTGGTGGTGGGCGAAATCGCGATCCTCCACCGCCTGCAACCCGGTCACCAGCAGCTCGGGCACATCCTCGATGCGCACCAGGCGGCGCTCCTCCTGGCTCTGGCCGTAGAGGGTCGCGATGCGCGCCGGATCGAGCCGCACCGACTTGAGCGCACGCCGGTTGCCGGCATCGCGCAGACCCTGCAGGCGGCCGCCGGAGACGGTCAGCTCGACGCGGCTGGGCGCCACGGCGCGGTCGACGTCGCGGAAGCCGCGGCTGGCGATGGTCCAGCGCGCGCCATCCTGCACATAGGTGCCGGCACCGGTGCCGCCGTCGCCGCGATAGGAGGCGGCGTCCAGCTCGGTCTTGAGCGTGCGCGCGTCCATCGACATCCCGGGCTCGAGCAGCAGCGGCCGCCCGTACACGCGGGTCGGAATCTGCCACTTCAGCTGGCCGAAGCGTTGCGAGACCTGGTGGTTGAGATAGAGCGTGTACGGGATGAGAAAGCCCAGTCCCAGGCCGATCGCGGCCAGTACCCAGGTCAGGACGCGTCGGCGCCAATCCGGGGCGTGGTCGCCGTCCTCGTCGTATTCGTCTTCGTCGTAATCGATGCGGGCCACGTTCGGCGGTGTCTGTTCGGAGCGGGAGGGTGCTGACCTGTGCCGGCGCGGCCATGCCTGGCACGCACGCGGCGGCTGAGTCTAGCGCAGACGGCCGCGGCCTCCGGCGCGCACCCTTGGCCGATGGCCGATTCCGGGGGCCCGCACGTTCCTCCCTAACCGGGCGTTCAGGCACGGGCGCGAGGCTCGGCGGGCATCCGCTAAACTTGCATCGCTACGCAATCGATGCCGTCCCCCGGGCCTCGATGGCCGTGCGTTCGCCATACGGCGGTTGTCTTGCGGGCATCCGCCAGGCGCGTGTCCCCCTACCCGGAGCAGCCCCGGAATGTCGTTTTCACTGGTCGATGCGCGCTTCCTGTTCGATCGCGCCACCGGCCTCCTTCATCGCGGTCTGCTCAGCCTGCGCACGCGCGGCTGGCGCGCCACCCGCGAACGCCTGATCGCGCAATTCGGCCCCGTCTCGGCGACGCGGCGCTCGGCGCTCTACCTGCCGGCCGCCGATCCGAACGCCGACGGCCTGCCGGCACCGGCCGCGCTGGCCACCAGCGGCGAGCCGCGCGTGAGCATCGTGATTCCCGTCTACGGCCGCCTCGGCCACACCCTGACCTGCCTGCGCGCGCTCGCCGAGCATCCGCCGCGCACGCCCTTCGAGGTGATCGTGGTGGACGATGCCTCTCCCGACCACAGCGCCCAGGTGCTGCCGCGCATCGCCGGCCTGCACTACCACCGGCGCGGCGAGAACGGCGGCTTCGTGGCCGCCTGCAACGACGGCGCCGCGCTCGCGCTCGGCGAGTACCTGGTCTTCCTCAACAACGACACCGTGCCCCAGCCCGGATGGCTGGAAGCGCTGCTGCGCACCTTCGACGAAGTGCCCGACGCCGGCCTGGTCGGCGCCCAGCTGCTCTACCCCGACGGCCGCCTGCAGGAAGCCGGCGGCGTGGTATTCGCCGACGGCAGCGGCTGGAACTACGGCCGCTTCCAGGCGCCGGGCGACCCGCGCTTCGCTTACCTGCGCGAGGCCGATTACGTCAGCGGCGCGGCGATCGCCATCCCGCGCGCGCTGTTCGCGCGGCTGGGCGGCTTCGATGAGCGCTACGCGCCGGCCTACTACGAGGACACTGACCTCGCCTTCGCCGTGCGCGCCGCCGGCCTGCGCGTGCTGTACCAGCCGGCCGCGCGTGTGGTGCATGCCGAAGGCGCCACCGCCGGCACCGACACCGGCAGCGGCGTCAAGGCGTACCAGGTGCGCAACCGCGAGCGCTTCGCCGCGCACCGCCGCGACATGCTCGCCCGGCAGCTGCCGGCGGGCACCGTGCCGACGCCGGCGCTGCTGCACCGCGGGCAGAAGCAGGTACTGGTCATCGACGCGCTCACGCCCACGCCCGATCGCGATTCCGGATCGCTGCGTCTGCTCAACATGATGCGGCTGCTGGTCGAGGAAGGCGCGCACGTGGTGTTCCTGCCCGCCACGCCCAAGCATGCCGGCGGCTATACCGAGGCGCTGCAGCAGCTCGGCGTGGAGACCTGGTATGCCCCCTACGCCAGGCGCGTGCCGGCCTGGCTGCGCGAGCACGGTCCGCGCTTCGACGCCGTCGTCGTCTGCCGCCACTACGTCGCCCGCGAATTCCTGCCGCTGCTGCGCCGCTACGCGCCGCAGGCGCGGATCGTGTTCGACACCATCGACCTGCATTACCTGCGCGAGCGCCGCGCCGCCGAGGTCGCCGGCGACGCCCGCCTGCAGCGCGCGGCCGAGCGCACCCGCGCGCTGGAGCTGGACGCCATCGCGCACAGCGACATCACCCTGGTGGTAAGCGCGGCAGAACGCGAACTGCTGGCGCGCGATGCGCCGCAGGCGCGGGTGGAGCTGCTGTCCAACCTGCACCGCATCGCCGGCGCCGGCCTGCCCTTTCCGCAGCGGCAGGACCTGGTCTTCGTCGGCGGCTTCCGCCATCCGCCCAATGCCGACGCCGTGCGCTGGTTCGTCGAGGAGGCGTTCCCGCTGGTGCGCCAGGCGCTGCCGCAGGTGCGCCTGCACTGCGTCGGCGGCGACGTCACCCCCGAGGTGCAGGCGCTGGCCGCGCACGAGGGCGTGCTGGTGCACGGCCACGTGCCGGAGATCGCGCCCTACATGGACGGCGCGCGCGTCGCGGTCGCGCCGCTGCGCTTCGGCGCCGGCGTCAAGGGCAAGATCAACCTCAGCATGGCCCATGGCCAGCCGGTGGTGGCGACTTCCTGCGCGGTGGAGGGCATGCACCTGCAGGACGGTTTCGACGTGCTGGTGGCCGACACGCCGGACGCCTTCGCCCGCGCCGTGGTGCAGCTCTACCGCGACGAGACGCTGTGGCTGGCGCTGAGCATCCACGGCCTGGAAAACGTGGCGCGCCACTTTTCCCCGGACGCGGCGCGCGAGACGGTGCGCCGGGTATTCCTGGAAAACACATCCCGGGAAGCGTGAGTCCGGCGCGACGCCCGCCGGCGCTCAGCGCTCGCCGCGCATCGCCCTGCCGAGCCGTTCCTCGAATTCGGCGATGCCCGGCGTGGCCGGGTCCAGCCGCCGCGCCGAGGCCAGCGCCGAGGACGCGGCCTGCACCTCGCCCGCGCCCAGCCGCTCGTCGCCCACCGCCAGCCAGCGCTGCGCCAGGCGCCGCCTGGCCTGCGCCAGCGACGCGCTCTCGCCTTCCGCGGCTCCCTCGACGATCACGCGCGCGTCGAGGCAGCCGCCGGCGCGGGCGAGATTGTTGCTGCGCAGCTCCTCCTCGAAACAGCGCTTGGCCGCGGGCAGCAGCCGCGCCGAGGCGCGCTTCACCGCCGGATCGTCGGGCGCCAGCGCGCGGGCGGCGCGCAACTTGTCGAAGGCGCTGTCGCCGGGCGGGGTGAGCAGGTCGCCACGCGCCTCGGCGGCGGCGGCGGCCTCGAGCAGGACATTGGCGCGCCTGGCGCGCTCGCGCGGGGACAGGCCGCTGTCCAGGCGCGCATGCGATTGCCGCGCGCGGGCGATGTGGCGCTCGGCCTCGGCCAATGCCGCGGGAATCGCCGCGGTGGCGCGCGCGCGCGCCAGCAGGCGGTCGGCCTCGGCGAAGCGGAAGTCGCTGGCGGCCGTTTCCGCGTGCCGCAGCAGCGCCCTGGCCACCTGCGCCAGGCCGGTCTCCGATTCGACCTTCAGCCCCGCCTCGCCCAGCATGCGATAGCCGTCCGCCGCGCGTTCCAGCCGGTCGGCGCGCAGTTCCGCGCCGGCGCGGCGGCGCACGTTCTCCAGCTCCTCGTTCAGCCGCGCCTGGGTCTCCGGCAGATCGACGTGGCCCGCGTCGTACTCGCGCGCCACGGCGATCGCCGACACCGCCTCGGCCAGCCGCCCCTCGCGCAGCTGCGCGCGTGCCTGCTGCAGCAGATTGCCGAGCGCGTCCTCGCGCCCTTCCAGCGCGGCGTTGTTCTCCGGCTGCAGGCTCAGCACGCGCTTGTACAAGGGCAAGGCGGCGGCCTCGTCGCCGACCAGGCGGCCCGCGGCGGCGGCGGCCCCGGCCTTCGCCAATAGCGCCGGCAGACCGGCATGCGCGGCCTCGCGCGCGCGCAAGGCCGCCTCCACCGGCGCCATCTGGCTGCGCGGAGCGGACAGCTCCTGCGCCAGCCGGAGCGCAGCATGCGCCTCGTCGAAGCGGTTGCGCGCGGCCAAGGCGCGCGCCTGCGCCAGCGCCGCCACGGCCACGCGCGCCAGGCCGGCCCGCGCCTCGTTGCGATCCGGGTCCATCGCCAGCGCCGCCTCGTACAGTTCGCGGGCGCCGCTGCCGTCCTCCGCGCTCAGCCGCCCCTGCGCCAGCGCCTGGGCCGCCTGCGTGCGCAAGGCCTGCGCGCGCGTCTCCGGCCACAGGAAATCGGCCAGCGGCCGTCGCAGCAGCAGGGCCGCGAGCAGCAGCACGATCACGGCCGCCGCCGCCCAGCCGCCCCAGCGCACCGTCCGGGGCGCGTCGGCCATCCTGCGCGACACAGCGCGCACGTCCAAGGCACGCAGGTCGAGGGCACGGAAATCGAGATCGTCGAGCCAGCCCATGCGCGGCTCGCGGCGACCGTCCGTCCTGCCCGCGTCACCGGCGTCGCCCGGACCCTCCTGCGCTGGCGTCTTGCGATCGCGGCTCACCCGCGCAGCATAAAAGATGCCCTGCGGGAATCCAGTGCGGCGCTGCCGGCCGGTTCAGCCGGGCGGCGCGCGCTCGTCCGCGGAGCGCCACGAGGCCGTTCCCGCACGCTCCAGCGAATCGCGCAGCGGCGGCCCGACGATCTCCACGCCGAAGCGTTCCTCCAGCGATCGCGCCGTCGCCTCGTCCAGCGCCTGCGTGCCCGCCTCGCTGAACACGACGAGCACGCGATCGTAGCCTCCGGGCGTCATGAGGTTGATCACCCGCACCGGCGGCTGGTCCGGCCGCAGATTGTCGAAGGTATGCGCGGTGCCGGGCAGGAACGTCACGAACTCGCCCGGTCCCACCTCGAACACCCGCTCTCCGCTCTGCACCGTCAGGATGCCCTCGAGCACGTAGAAGCTGTCCTCCTCGACCCTGTGGCGATGCAGCGGCGGACCGCTGCGATACGCCACCTCGCCGACCAGGAAATCGAAGCGGCCGCCGGTGTCGTCGCCGCAAGCCTTCACCCGCCAGGGCGCGATCGCCGTGCCCTCTTCGCGGCACAGATGGCGGGCGCCCTCGAGATCGGGCATGCCGTCCTTCATGGCGCGCCCTCCGCCTTCGCGTCCAGGCCGAGCAAGGCGGCCGCGTTGCGGTCCAGGATCGCGCCGATGGCGTCCTCGGCCAGCCCGGCGCGCGACACATAGTCCACGGCCGCGCGGAACAGATCGTCCGCCTGGTACGGGAAGTCCGTGCCCAGCAGCAGGCGGTCGGCGCCCAGCGTGTCGACCGCCGCGCGCAGCGCCGGCGGATGGTTGTGGCCCACCGTGTCGTACCACATGCGCCGCGCCGCCAGTGTCGGGCGCTCGGGCGTGCCGGGTGCCTCCCAGGGCACCTGGTGCTCGACGCGCTGCAGCACCATCGGCAGCGCGCCGCCCAGGTGCGAGAGCACGATCTTCATGCGCGGATAGCGCTTGGGAATGCCGGCGAGGATCAGGTGCAGCGCCGCCACGGTGTCTTCGATCGGCGCGCCGATCGACCAGGTCAGGTGGTGATCGGCGCTCAGCGGCGAACACCCCCCGCAGCCGGCCGGGTGCGGGGCGTGTTCGCCGCTGATCGCCGACCACCACCTGACCTGGTCGATCGGCGCGCCGATCGACCAGGTCAGGTGGTGATCGGCGATCAGCGGCGAACACGCCCCGCAGCCGGCCGGATGCACGTAGAGCAGCGCGCCGCGGCGGTCGAGCTCGACGTACAGCGCGTCGAAGGCTGGATCGGCGATGGAGCGTTCCAGCACCGAGGTGGTGATGCACGCGCCCAGCATGCCGAGCCCGTCCATCGCGCGCGCCAGCTCGGCCAGCGAGGCCGCCACGTGCGGCAGCGGCAGCGAGGCGAAGGCGCGGAACCTGGCGGGATGGCGGCGCGCCAGTCCGGCGTATTCGTCGTTGACGAAGCGCGCCGCCCGCACCGCGGCCGCCTCGTCGGCGAAATGCGGCGAGGCCGGCGTGGCCGAGAGCACCTGCAGCGCGATGCCGGCTGAGTCCATCAGCGCGAAGCGCGCCTCCAGCTCCTCCGGCGTGGTGCCGGCGCCGAGTCCGCGGTGCACCGCAGTGCGGTCGTTGCCGAGTTCGGCGAGCAGGTCCAGGTAGGCCTCGCTCCAGGCGTGTGCGTGCACGTCGATGCGCATGTCGATGTCTCCGCGGGGGAATCGGCTGCGGCCCGCGTTGCATCATCGACGCCGCGCCGCCGCGATGCAGCGGATTCTGCGCGCGCCCGTCCCCTTGTCCACCCCGAACGCTGCAACTGATCATTCCATCGCGCCTGAACAGGCGCGATCCGGGACGCGTCAGGCGCGCCGCGCCTGCTGCACGCCGGGCAGGCTGTCGAGCTTGCCGAGCAGGCGCGAGAGCTGGCCGTAGTCCTGCACGCGCAGGCGCAGGCGCAGCCGCAGTTGTCCCTGCGCGGCGTGGTCGCTCTGGATGGACAGCACGTGCACGTCCTCCTGCGCGATCAGGTTCGTGATGTCCTTGAGAAGATACTTGCGGTCGATGGCGTCGATGGCGGCGCCGGCCTCGTAGCCGCCGCCGGTGCGGCCCCACTCCACCGGCAGCACGCGCTGCGGCTGCCCGGCCGACAGGCGCAGGAAGGCGGCGCAGTCGGCGCGGTGCACGCTGACGCCGCGATTGCGGGTGAGATAGCCCGCCACCGCCTCGCCCGGCAGCGGCTGGCAGCAGCGCGCCACCTGCACCAGCAGGTTGTCCACGCCGACCACCGTGAACGCCGAGTCGGAGACCTTGGGCGCCTTGCGCGGCTGGCGCAGCGCGAGCTCCGGCGGCACCAGGTTGTCGGAGCCTTCTTCGCGCTGGCGGCGCGATTCGATGTGCTCGTGCAGCGCCCGCGCCACCTGGTGCGGGCCGACGTCGCCGAGCGCGACCTGCACGTAGAGATCGTCGAGCGTGGCGGCGTTGAAGCGCGCCAGCGCCGGAGCCAGGTCGGCGTGATGCAGCCCCAGGCGCTTGAGCTCCTTCTCCAGCAGCTCGCGTCCGGCCTGCACGTTGCCGGCGCGGTCGAGCTTGTGGAACCACACCCGCACCTTCTCGCGCGAGCGCGCGCTGGCCAGGAAGCCGTTGGCGACCAGCAGCCAGTCGCGGCGCGGCTCGGCGACCTTGCCGGTGAGGATCTCCACGCGCTCGCCGCTGCGCAGCCGGTAGTCGAGCGGCACGATGCGTCCGTCGACCTTGGCGCCGCGGCAGCGATGCCCGACCATGGTGTGCACGTGGTAGGCGAAGTCCAGCGGGGTGGCGCCGTTGGGCAGGTCGATCACCTCGCCCATCGGCGTGAGCGCGTACACGCGGTCCTCGACCAGTTCGGTGTCGAAGCCGCCTGCCAGCGCCGCCTCGTCGCCCTCGCGGCCGCCCTCGGCGTGCGCCTCCAGCAGGCGCCGCATCCATTCGATCTTGCGGTCGTTGGCGGCGTTGCTGGCGGCCGAGCGCTGCGATCCGCCGGTCTCCTTGTAGCGCCAGTGCGCGGCGACGCCGAGCTCGGCCTGCGCGTGCATCTCGAAGGTGCGGATCTGCACCTCCAGCGTCTTGCCTTCCGGCCCCACCACGGCGGTGTGCAGCGAACGGTAGTCGTTGTTCTTCGGCCGGGCGATGTAGTCGTCGAACTCGCTGGGGATCGGCGCCCACAACGCGTGCGCCACGCCGAGCGCGGCGTAGCAGGCGGGCACGTCATCGACCAGCACGCGCACCGCGCGCAGGTCGTAGAGCTCGCCGATGGGCACGTCCTTCTTCTGCATCTTCTTCCAGATGCTGTAGATGTGCTTGGGCCGTCCGGCGACCTCGCCGCGCACGCCCTGCGCCCGCAGCGCCTCGCCGAGCAGGCGCTTGACCTGCTCGATGTAGCGCTCGCGCCCGACGCGCTTGTCGTCGAGCAGGCGCGCGATCTTCTGGTAGGTATCCGGCTCGAGGATGCGGAAGGCGAGATCCTCCAGCTCCCACTTCAGCTGCCAGATGCCGAGCCGGTTGGCGAGCGGCGCATGGATGTCGCGGGTGAGCCGCGCCAGCGCGCGGCGCTCGTCCTCCGGCAGTTGCGCGGCGTGGCGCATGCGCGCCAGTTGCCGCGCCAGCAGGATCGGCACCACGCGCAGATCGCGCACGATCGCCAGCAGCAGGCGCCGCAGGCCTTCCACGCCGCCGCGGCGGCCGCGCTCGGCATGCAGCGTCCACACCTGCTGCGCGGCGCGCTGGCCTTCCAGCAGCGCCAGGATGCCGGTCTGCTCGCGCGCGAGCCTGGGTTCCAGGCGTTCGGCCCAGGGCCTGGCGGCGTGCAATACCGTGGCCAGCACCGATTCGCCGTCGGCGCCGAGCAGCGCCAGCGACTGCAGCGTGTCGGCGAGCACGGGCAACGGCTCCGACAGCGCCAAGCCGTCCGCCGCGCCGCCGCCTTCGGCTGCCTCGCGCAGCAATAGGCGCAGACGCTCGGGCAAGGCCGCCACCGCCGGAAGCGCCAGCAGCGAATCGAGCATGTCGTGCGCGGGGGAAGGCACAGCGGTACCGGGCGGGAAACGGGAGGTCTACACTAGCAGCCCGTCGCACGATCGACACCTGCACGCCTGTCGCCCGTCCGCGGACGGCGGCGCGCCCTCCGTCCCGCCAGGAGCCGTCCATGCGCCTCACCCGCCGCCTCTTGCCCGTCCTGCTGCTGTGCTGCGCCGCGCCGGCGACGGCGCAGCAGCGCATCGAGCAGCAGATGACGCCCGAGCAGTTCAAGGCTGCCGGCCTGGACAAGCTCAGCGCCGACGAACTCGTCCGTCTCAACGCCTGGCTCAACCGCACCCTGGACGCCGAGACCGGCAAGGCCGCCGCGCAGGCGAAGAAGCGGGTCGAGGACGAGAATCGCGGCTTCTTCAATTTCGGTTCGTCCGAGCCGATCGTCTCCAGGCTGGTCGGCGAATTCCGCGGCTTCGCGCGCGGCCGTCAATACGCCCTGGAAAACGGGCAGGTCTGGCGCCAGACCGACGAGGCCACGCTGGCCGGCGTGCGCCTGAACCAGGCGACGGCGACGATCAACCCGAGCATGGTCGGCAACGCCTGGTACCTGCGCGTGGAGGGCTACAACACGCGCGCCAAGGTCGAGCGGCTGAAATAGCCGCGCCGTCGCGCCTGGCCTCGGCCCTCAGCGCAGCTGCGCCAGTCGCGACGACAGCCGTTTGGCGGAGACCCCGCCCTTCGCGCCGAGCTCCTGCGCGAACAGCGACACGCGCAGCTCCTCCAGCTCCCAGCGCAGCGCCTGCCAGCCGGGCTCCTCGCCGCTGCCCTCGAGCACGGCCTCGGACAGCGCGTCCAGGAAGGGCTTGATGTCGAGCATGCGCTGCTGGTCGCGCAACGGATCGTTGAGCGCGCGCTCGGCGCGCACGGCCAGCGCCTTCAGGTAGCGCGGATATTCCGCCAGCGCCGAGGCCGGCACTGCGCGCAGGAAGCCCGGCGGCACCAGCGCGGCGAGCTGCGCCTGCATGTCGTCCAGGTTCGCGCGCGCCCAGCCGACCAGCTTGGAGTCCAGCTTCGCGCGCACGTCGGCGACCAGCGACAGGATGGTCTCGGCCTGCTGCAAGCGCCGCATCGCCTCGCCGAACAATCCCTTCGCGATGGCTTCGCGGCGCGCCTCGAACGCCTGCGGGTCGCGGATCGCGTCGAGGCCGTCGGCGGCCAGTGCGGCGAAGGCGCCGTCGACCAGATCCTCGCGCAGATGGTCGGCCGGCCGCCCGGCCGTCGCCGCGCGCGGCGCCTGCGACTCGATCGCCGCGTACAGCAGCGCGGTCTTCGGCGAGACCGGCAGCTGCTTGCGCGCCTGGCGCGCCTTGTCGGCGAGCGCGAGGGCGAGCAGCCGGCGCACGCCGCGCGGATGGTGGCGGCGGGCATCGGCGCGGTCGGCGTGCACGGCCAGCGAGACGGTCTCGCCGTCGTCGTGCAGGGCCGGGAACGCGGGCACGCCGCCCACGCCCGGCACCGATTCCGGGATCGCCGTCGACGGGAAGTCCGTCAGGCCGCGCTGCGCCAGGCCCTGCGCGGCACGCGCCGCGAATGCCTGCGCCGCGCGCGCGCCGAAGCGGGCGCGCAGCTCGCCCAGGTCGCGCGACTCGGCCAGCACGCCGCGCCCGTCGCCGTCGAGCAGGCGCAGGTTGGCGCGCAGGTGCGCCTCCAGCGCGGCCTCGTCGAACTCGGTGGCGGCCACGTCCACGCCGGTCAGCCGCTTCAGGAAGCGCGCCAGCGTGCCCTTGAAGTCGTCGGCCTCCGGCGCCGCGTGCGCCTGCGCGAAGGCGCGCGCGAAGTCCGGCGCCGGCACGAAGTTGCGCCGCAGCGCCTTGGGCAGCGTGCGGATCATCGCCGCGGCCTTGTCCTCGACGAACCCCGGCGCCAGCCACGACAGGCGCGGCTCGTCGAGCGCGTTGAGCAGGTGCAGCGGCACGGCCACGGTCATGCCGTCGTCGGGTGCGCCGGGCTCGAAGCGATAGCGCACCGCCAGCCTCGCCTCGCCCAGGGCCAGGTAGGCCGGAAACCGGTCTGCGTCGGCGCCGTCGGCCACCAGCAGGTCCTCGCGCGACCATTCCAGCGCCTGCTTCTTCTCGGCCGGCAGCTTGGCGTACCAGGCATCGAGCGCCTGCGCGCTGACGATCTCCGCCGGAATGCGCTGCGCGTACCAGTGCGCCATCCAGTCCTCGTCGACCACCAGGCCGGCGCGGCGCTGCTTGGCCTCCTCCTCTTCCGCCGACGCCAGCGTCCTGCGGTTGCGGGCGAGGAAGGCGCTGCGCGTATTGATCTCGCCGCTGACCAGGCCGTCGCGCAGGAATAGCGCGCGCGCCTCCTCCGGATACAGGCCGCCGTAATGGATCGGCTTGCGCGGCGCCAGCACCAGGCCGAACAGGCTGATCTGCTCGCTGCCGATCACCCGTCCCTGGCCGCGCGACCAGCGCGGATCGAAATGGCGCCGCGCCAGCAGCGCCGGCAGCTCGGCGATCACCCATTCCGGCTCGATCGCCGCGTTGGTCAGCGCCCAGACGCGCTCGGTGTCGAGCAGCGTCGCCGACAGCACCCACGGCGGCGGCTTGGACGCCAGCGGCGAGCCCGGGAACAGCTGGAACTTGCGTCCGCGCGGTCCGTCGTACTGGCCGCCGGATTTTCCGCCGGCCTGCTCGCCGCGGTGGCCGATCTGCGTGGGCAGGCCGGCGATCAGCGCGCGGTGCAGGGCGACGGACTGGTCCTTGTCTTCCGTCGCCGTTGGCCGGGCGTTCGCGGCGCCGGCGGCGCCGCTCGCCCAACCCAGCTCGTCGCACTGCAGTTTCAGCTGGCGATGCAGCTCGCGCCATTCGCGCATGCGCAGGAAGCCGAGGAAGCGCTTCTCGCACCATTTGCGCAGCTGCGACTGGGTCAGTTCCTCGTGCGCGGCGCGATAGGCGTCCCACAGCTTGAGGATGCCGGCG
Organism: Luteimonas aquatica; assembly: GCF_022662575.1. Taxonomy (GTDB): domain Bacteria; phylum Pseudomonadota; class Gammaproteobacteria; order Xanthomonadales; family Xanthomonadaceae; genus Luteimonas; species Luteimonas aquatica. The sequence goes on from NZ_JALBFU010000014.1 coordinate 31,240, forward strand.
AACTCCGACTTCGCGTCGCGGAACTCCGCGTGCGCGGCATCGGCGGCGGCGCGCTGGTCGGCCGGGCGCTCGCGCGGGTCCTGGATGCCGAGGAAGGCCGCGATCGCCAGCATCTCCTGCAGGCAGCCGTGCGCCTGCGCGGCCACCAGCATGCGCGCCAGCTTCACGTCCACCGGCCATCGCGCCATGGTGCGGCCGATCGGCGTCAGCCGGCGCTGGGCATCGACCGCGCCGAGCTCGGCCAGCTGCTGCCAGCCGTCGGCGATCGCGCGCGGATCGGGCGGCTCGACGAACGGGAACTGCTCGATCTCGCCCAGCCCGACCGACAGCATGCGCAGGATCACCCCGGCCAGCGCGGCGCGGCGGATTTCCGGGTCGGTGTACTGCGGCCGCGTCTGGAAATCCGCTTCCGAATAGATCCGGTAGCACACGCCCGGCGCCACGCGCCCGCAGCGGCCCTTGCGCTGGTCGGCGCTGGCCTGGCTGATCGGCTCGATGTGCAGGCGATCGAGTTTCTGCCGGGGGCTGTAGCGCTTCACCCGCGCCAGCCCCGGATCGATCACGTAGTGGATGCGCGGCACGGTGAGCGAGGTCTCGGCCACGTTGGTGGCGAGCACGATGCGGCGCTGCGGCCCGGGATTGAACACCCGGTCCTGGTCGCGCGCCGACAGCCTGGCGTACAGCGGCAGCACCTCGGTGTGGCGGTACTTGCGGCGTTCCAGCGCCTGGTGCGTGTCGCGGATCTCGCGCTCGCCGGGCAGGAAGATCAGCGTGTCGCCCCATGCGCCGCCGGCGCCCGGCCGTTCCCGCGCGATCTCGTCGCAGGCGGCGACGATGCCGTCGACCACGGTGCGCTCGCCCGCATCCTCGCCATCGCCTTCCAGCGGTCGGTAGCGCGTTTCCACCGGGTAGCCGCGCCCTTCCACGTTCACCACCGGCGCGTCGCCGAAGTGGCGCGAGAAGCGCTCGGTGTCGATGGTCGCCGAGGTGACGATCACCTTCAGGTCGCGGCGCCGGCGCAGCAGCTGCTTGAGGTAGCCGAGCAGGAAATCGATGTTGAGGCTGCGCTCGTGGGCCTCGTCGATGATGATGGTGTCGTAGGCCGACAGCCAGCGGTCGGAGGCGATCTCCGCGAGCAGGATGCCGTCGGTCATGAACTTCACGGCGGTGTCGGCACCGACGTTGTCGGTGAAGCGCACCTGGTAGCCGACGGCGCCGCCGAGCGGCGTCTGCAGTTCCTCGGCCACGCGCCGCGCCACCGCCCGCGCGGCGATGCGGCGCGGCTGGGTGCAGCCGATCATGCCGGCGGCGCCGCGCCCGGCGCGCAGGCACAGCTTGGGCAGCTGCGTGGTCTTGCCCGAGCCGGTTTCGCCGGCGATCACCACCACCGGGTGCTCGCGGATGAGCGCGACGATGCGCTCGGCTTCGGCGGCGATCGGCAGGGCCGGGACGACCTCGGCGCGCGGCAGCCGTTCGGCCCGCGCCTGGCGGCGCGCCAGCGACTGCGCCAGCGCCGCCGCGAAGGCCTCGCGGGCCCCGTCGTCGTCGGCGCGCGCGCGCCAGCGACGCCATAGCCCGTGCAGGCGGGCGGCGTCGCGGCTGCAGGCGCCGTCGATGGCGCGCAGCCCCTGTTCCAGGGCCGGCGCCGACGTTAACGCCGCGCTTGCATCGGGTTCGATAGGCTTCATGGATCGTTTCGATCGCGACGGCGATCCTGTGCCGCACGCCGCCGTCTCTTGTGTTTCCCGGTTCCTGCCACAACCTGTTTCGTGACACCCTGTTATTTTGACGGCAATCCCTTCCCCAGGAGAAATCCGATGGCCAAGACCAAACCGAAAGCTCCGAAATCGACGAAGCTCGAGCCGGCGGCCTCGCCGGGTCCGAACGACCGCGCACCCGACATCGATATCGGGATCAAGACCGCCGATCGCAAGAAGATCGCCGAGGGGCTGTCCGCGTTCCTGGCCGACAGCTACACGCTCTACCTGAAGACCCACAACTTCCACTGGAACATCACCGGGCAGATGTTCAACAGCCTGCACCTGATGTTCGAGACCCAGTACAACGAGCAGTGGGCCGCGCTGGACGAGATCGCCGAACGCATCCGCGCGCTCGGCTTCAACGCGCCGGGTTCCTACGGCGAGTTTACCCGCCTGACCTCGATCCCGGAGGAACCGGGCCTGAGCGACGCCGCCGACTGGCGCGAGATGGTCCGTCAGCTCACCGTCGGCAACGAGGCGGTCTGCCGCACCGCGCGCAAGGTGCTCAAGACCGCGGACGGCGCCGGCGACGACCCTTCCGTCGACCTGCTCACCCAGCGCCTGCAGACGCACGAGAAGTACGCCTGGATGCTGCGCTCGCTGCTGCAGTGAGCCTCGCCCGCCGCCTTCGCCCGCGGGCGGAGGCGGCGTGGCCCCGCGCACCGAGCACGATCCCTGGCCACGGCCGGGGATTTTTCTGACAGCCACGCGCCGCCCAGCCGGTATTCTAGTCGTCATCCATGGCGCTTCCCGACTCCCTCTCCCCGGCCCGTCCGTCCGGCCCGGCCGCATCTTCCGCGGGCTCCGCGGCGCTCGAGGTGCTGCGACGGGTCTTCGGCCACGCCGACTTCCGCGGCGAGCAGGCCGCCGTGGTCGCGCACGTCGCCGGCGGCGCCGACGCGCTGGTGCTGATGCCCACCGGCGGCGGCAAGTCGCTGTGCTACCAGGTGCCGGCGCTGCTGCGCGAGGGCTGCGGCATCGTGGTCTCGCCGCTGATCGCGCTGATGCAGGACCAGGTGGACGCGCTGCGCCAGCTCGGCGTGCGCGCGGCCTACCTCAATTCCACGCTCGATGCCTTCGACGCCGAACAGATCGAGCAGCAGCTGCTCGCCGGCGAGCTGGACCTGCTCTACGTCGCGCCCGAGCGCCTGCTCACCCCGCGCTTCCTCTCGCTGCTGGATCGCAGCAGGCTGGCCCTGTTCGCCATCGACGAGGCGCACTGCGTCTCGCAGTGGGGGCACGACTTCCGGCGCGAATACCGCGAACTGACCCTGCTGCACGAGCGCTGGCCGCAGATCCCGCGCATCGCCCTCACCGCCACCGCCGACCCGCCGACCCAGCGCGAGATCGCCGAGCGCCTGCAGCTGGAGGGCGCGCGCCGCTTCGTCAGCTCCTTCGACCGGCCCAACATCCGCTACACCGTCGTGCAGAAGGAACAGGCGCGGCAGCAGCTGCGCGACTTCCTCGGCGCGCATCGCGGCGAGGCGGGCATCGTCTACTGCCTCTCGCGCAAGAAGGTGGAGAGCACCGCCGAGCAGCTGGTCGAACTCGGCTTCGACGCCCTGCCCTACCATGCCGGCCTGGACGCCGCGACGCGCGCCGCCCACCAGCGCCGCTTCGTGCGCGAGGAAGGCGTGATCATCGTCGCCACCATCGCCTTCGGCATGGGCATCGACAAGCCCGACGTGCGCTTCGTCGCCCACCTCGACCTGCCCAAGTCGATCGAGGGCTACTACCAGGAAACCGGCCGCGCCGGCCGCGACGGCGAGCCCGCCGAGGCCTGGCTCTGCCATGGCCTGGGCGACGTGGTGCTGCTCAAGCAGATGATCGAGCAGTCCGAGGCCGGCGAGGAGCGCAAGCGGCTGGAGCGGCGCAAGCTCGACGCCCTGGTCGGGTATTGCGAGACCACGCGCTGCCGCCGGCAGGTGCTGCTCGCCAACTTCGGCGAGGACTACGTGCCCGACGGCGGCCAGGCCGGCGATCCCTGCGGCAACTGCGACAACTGCCTGCAGCCGGCCGAGACCTGGGATGCCACCGTCGCCGCGCAGAAGGCGCTCAGCTGCGTGTTCCGCACCGGCCAGCGCTTCGGCGCCGCCCACCTGATCGACGTGCTGCGCGGCGGCGACACCGCGCGCATCGCCCAGTTCGGGCACGACCGCCTGCCCACCTACGGCGTCGGCGCCGATCTGGACGCGCGCACCTGGCGCGGCGTGTTCCGCCAGCTGGTCGCGGCCGGCCTGCTCGACATCGACGCCGAGGGCTACGGCAGCCTGCGCCTGACCGCCGACAGTCGCGCGATCCTGCGCGGCGAGCGCAGCGTGCTGCTGCGCAAGGAGCTCCCGCGCAAGCGGGAACGCGAACGCGGTGTCCGCGGCGGCGCCGCGCCGGCGCTGGCGGCGGCGGACCTGCCGCTGTTCGACGCCCTGCGCGAGCTGCGCGCGCGACTGGCGCGCGAACAGAACGTGCCCGCCTACGTGATCTTCCACGACAGCACCCTGCGCGGCATCGCCGACGCCAGGCCGGATTCGCTCGACGCGCTGGCGCGCATCGGCGGCATCGGCACCACCAAACTGGAGCGCTACGGCGAGCACGTGCTGGCCGTGATCCGCGAAGCCTCGGCCTAGCGCGCAGCTTCGCGCGCGCGGGATAGCCCGCGGCCGGACTTCAGGCCGCCGCGGGCATGGCGCGGGGCGCGGCGACCGCTATTGCACGGTGCAGCTGATCTTGATCGTCACCGAGCTGTTGGCGGTCAGCGACGGGATCACGACGCCGGCGCCCTGCAGGTTGGCGATCGACAACTGCCCGGCGCCGGCGCCGGCGGTCGGACAACTCGCCATGCCCGTGCTCACCGCGCAGGCCGGCGTCCCCAGTACGCAGCCGGTGAGCCCGGTGGGCGCGGGATCGCGCAGCGTCGCGTTGCTGGCCGTGGACGGGCCGGCGTTGCTCACCACCAGGTCGTAGCTCGTCTGGCTTCCCTGCAGGACCTGGTCGCCGCTCTGGTCGACCGGCCCGATCCCGGGCGTGTTGGTCTTGGTGACCGACAGGTTCACCAGGTTGGGCGTGTTGACGAAGGTGCAGGTCAGGTTATCGCCCGGCGCGGGCGTGACCGCGATGCTGGTACCGCTGCCGGCCGGGACCGTGGTGGTGCCGGGACCGGCATTGGTGCAGCTGTAGGTGGTGGTGTATTGCGCCAGGTTCGCCGGCGGCGTGCCGGCGCCGGTTTCGCTCAGCTGGTACGCGGTGCCCGGCACGGCGGTGAAGACGGGCGTGCTGACCGTGGTGGCGGCGCCGGTCGAGGTCACGCTGGGGCCGCCGTTGTTGATGGCGAGCGTGAACTGGTCGGTGGTGGCGGCGCGCCCGACGATGGTCTTGGACAACGTCAGGCGGGCGACGGCGGTATTGGTGAAGGTGCAGGTCCAGTCGTCGTCGTAGGTGGGCGTGATCGTGACGGTGGTGCCGCTGCCGTTGCTGGTGGCGCCGTTCCTCGCGTTCACGCACTGGTAGGTGGTGACGTAGTTGGCCAGGTTGGTGCCGCCCAGCCCGACCTCGTAGAACACCACCGGCGCGTTCGGCGCCACGGATTTGGGGCCGGTGGTGACCGTGGATGCGCCGCCGGTCGTCGTGCCCGTGGTATTGACGCTGGTGAAGTCGGTGCCGCCGGCCTGCATGCGCGCCTGGAACTGGTCGCCGGCCTGGTAGCGCGAGTTGACCGTCTTGCGCACCGCAGCCGACGCCACTTGCACGGCATAGGCCACCGACATCGGCGTTCCCGAGAGCGCGATGCCCGCGGTGGTGATGTTCATGTTGCCGAAAAGCCCGTTGGGCATGTCGGTGGACGCGAAGGTGGCCGGCAGCCGGGTGTCGGTCACGACCGACGGCGCACCGGTGCAGTTCGCGGTGCCGATGACGGTGGACAGGAAGATGCACGCCGTGCCGCTGCCGTCGGTGGCGGGCAGCTCCTCGAACTTGGTGATGACGCCGATCGCCGTCCACTGCATGGACTGCACGGTGGGGGGCAGGATGGTGACGCCGGTGAGCGAGGCGTCGCCGGCGATGATGCGGACCGTCGACGGGCTGCTGCCGTCGGGCCGGGTGATGCTGACGGTGGTGAAGAACAGCGTGTTGGCGTTGACGACGGTGGACAGCGAGCGCAGCACCGGTTGTCCCGGAATGCCGGTATACGCCGTGTTGCCGAGCGCCACCGTCGCACCCACCGGCGCCGCCGCGGCGGCGAAGCCGACGCCGGGCGTCCCCGCCCAGGAGGTGGCGGAAAGCCGCGAGCCGTCGTCGAGCAGCCAGGTCGACGGACCGATGTTGACGAAGGGATTGGTCCAACCGGTCCAGTCGAGCCAACAGAGCTTGTGCTGGCCGGCGGCCTGGTTGGCGGCGAGATAGCAGCGGTTGTTGAGCTGCGCCTGCGCCTGTCCAGGGACGAAAGCCAAGGATGCCAATAACACCAGACCGCAAATTCCGGATCGGAACAGCTTAACCAGGCTCATGTGCTTCCCCTTCGATTTTACGTTGCATCCAAACCACGACGGCCGATGCGCCGGCCGTACGCTCTTCGCTTCTCCATCCCGACCGGCGATGCGTCTTGCCGGCATACGCAAGACCCTTGCCTCCCGCGCAGCCCCACCGCCCCTTGACGATGCAAGCGGACACGCCGGGAAACGCTTCGGCAAAAAGACGATGAACGAGGACATGCGCACCCGCCCGGGTATCGCAGTCGGTTCAGCATCACGCTCGTTTCCTTTCTTGTTCTCCCCTTTTCAAAGAAGCATCTAGCACAGCCGGACGTCATGAAACGATGAATTCATCACATCCCATCCGCTCCGGATTCACCGAGCCTTTACTTTGTCGTTATTGCCGTTTCGCGATGCCGATTCCAGCATAGACATCACTCAGGGATTCATTACCGAGATGAGCTGGCGCGTCCACGCGTAGTCCGTCGGCACGATCGCGTCCTGGCCTTCCGGCACGCCGTCGCGGTCGATCGCATAGCTGAAGATCCCGCCCTTGCGGGTACCGGTGGGCTGCCATTGCGCGTACTTGTAGGCGCGGCTGCCGGTCATGGGCGTCGTGGTGTCCCCCCAGCGCGTGCCTCGCTCCTCGTAGAAGGAGAAGCCGATGAAGTACTTGCTGGCCGGGATGTAGGGCTTGTAGGTGTTGAAGGTCGTCTGCAGGCCGCTGACCGAACGCCCGTACGACTGCACCAGCACGTAGTCGACCATCGGCGCCACGGCGCGGAACAGGCTGTTGGTGCCGTCCTTGTTGGTGTCGTAGATGAGCAGCTTGCCGGTACCCGACTGCGGGCCCAGGCGCTTGGCCAGCGCCGCGAAGACGCCCTTGGCCCGGGTCAGCTGGGTCGAGGTCAGGTTCGACTCCATGTCCACGTCCAGGCCGTCGACGCCGTACTTGTCGACCGTGTCGGCGATGATCTTCTGCGCCAGGGCCTCGTAGCCGGCCGCGTTGTTGGGATAGGAGGTGTCCAGCAGCTTGTCGATGAAGATCGACCACACCACCTTGGTGCCCTGGGCGCGCAGCAGCGGCACGTAGTCGTCCCTGATGATCGACCACACCGGGTTGTCGTCGGCCACGTTGTAGGGAAAGACGAAGACCAGGTCCAGGCAGGCCGGCAGGTCGGCCATCGAGGTCATGTTGACCGCCGGATCGGCGGCCTCGTCGCGCCAGATGCGGAAGTAGCCGAACATCTTCTGGTGGTTGCTCGCCTTGTAGGCGAGGATGCCGGGCAGGTTTTCCGCCGTGGCCTGCGTGTTCGGGTCGGGGCAGACCGCGGCCTGGGCGAACGGCGAAACGCCGGCAAGCAACAGGGCGGCGATGGCTTTCGTAAGAGACATCAAGGTCCTCGCGGTATCAGTTGGCGGTACAGGTGAGGCTGACGGTCAAGGAGCCGCCGGAAGGCATGCTCGGAATGGCGACGCCGGCGGCGGACTGCAGATTGGCCACGGTCAGCGACGCGGGCGCCGGACAAGTGGCGCCGCCGCTGGCGCTGCAGCTCGCCGCCGCGCACGTGACGCCGGTCGGCGCCGGATCGCGCAACACCGCGCCATTGGCCGGCTGCGGGCCGGCGTTGCTGACCACGATGCTGTAGTTGACCGCGGCGCCCCGGGTGACCGTGTCGCCGGCCTGGTCGGTCGGTCCGGCCGCCGGCGTATTGGTCTTGGTGAGCGAGAGGTCGCTCAGGCTCGGCGCATTGCTGAAGGTACAGGTGATGTCGTCGGCCGCCGCAGGCGCGAGATTGAAGCTGGTGCCGCTGCCGCTGGGCATCGCGGTCGGCGAACCCGCCGTGGCATTGGTGCAGCTGTAGCTGCTGGCGTAGGCACCCGGCACCGTGGTGCCCGCCGCCGTTTCCGAGAGCACGTAGCTGCCGCCGGCATCGGCCGGATTGAAATCCGCCGTGCCGCTGGCGGTGCTGCCGGTGCCGGTGGTGGTGGCCGTGGCGGTGGTCGCGCCGCCGCCGCGCGGGCCGGCGATGACGAGCGCGAACTGGTCGCCCGCCTGGGCGCGCCCGGCGGGCAGGGTCTTCTGCAGGCGGATGCGCGGATGCGTATTGGTGATGGTGCAGGTGACCTGGGTGCCGGCCGGGATCGAGGAGAGCGTGGCCACCGGCACCGCGGCCGTACCGCCGATGCTGCCGGTCACGCCGTTGTCGCAGCTGATCCCGGTCATGCCGTAGCCGGCCGCGAGCGTCGTTTCGGTGACGCTGACGCCATTGGCCATGACCAGCGCCGGCTGCGTGCCGGCGACCGAGGTGTCCGCATCGGGCATCGCCACCGGCGTGGCGTCGACGGTATTCATGGCCAGGGGGCCGTTCTGGTTGCCCGCCGTGGTCTGGTTGGCGTCCAGGTTGGTGGTGGTGAACTGGAAATTGCCCGCGCCGTTCGGCGTGGCCTTGCGCAGGCACAGCGTGCGGTTCTCGATGGTCAGGTTGCGGACGTAGACGTCGTCCGTCGACCGGTCCACGGGATTGTTCTGCATGCGCTGCGCGCCGATCACCAGCGCGCCGGTCTGGGCGATGTTGTCCGGCAGCTGGATGCGCACGGTCGACCACACCATGGTCACGGCGCCGGCGACGTTGGTCGGCGCCGGCATCGTCCCCGACAGCAGGGTTGCGCCGTTGAGCGCGTTGATCGCCGAACCCGTGGTGGGGCCCGGAGCGGCGCGCGTGCCGCTGCCCACGTAGGACGAAGTCAGCAGCTCGAAATACTGCGTGCCGCCATAGCTGACCACCATGCGCGCCTGGTTGCCGTCCCACGGTGGCGGCGACGGCGGCGGATTGCGTTGCTGGGCGTTGTTCCAGGCGATGTCGAACTGCAGCACGGCGCCGCCGGAGACCTTGACGGGGGCGGTGTTGGCGGTGAGCGTGTCGAACCCGGTGGGTAGGTTGGCGGCGGGAATCGTGGTGTCGCCCTGGTCGTCCCAGTGCTGCGCGCCGGTGCTGCCGAGCGCGTTGCTGGTCCAGTTGGTGTCCGAGGGATTGGTGGTCGTATCGCCGTCCGCCGAGGTCCATCCGGTGATGGTGGTCGACAGGGTGCTCGCCACGCGCTGCGGCATCGGCGTGCAGCTCTGCGCATGCGCGGGCAAGGCCAGCATCGATGCGAACAAGGCGCCCAGCGCCAGCGCGCAGGCATGGCGCCCGGTATCGGCCGGTTTCGTGCGCCCGGAGCGCCTTTCGTGGATCTTCATCGTTTTACCTGTTCGCGAACGCTCTGGAGGATTCACCGCACTGCTCATTGCACGCTGCAGCTGACCGCGATGGTGACCGCGCCGCCCGCCGGCAACGCCGGAATCGGCGCTCCGGCCGCCGACTGCATCGCGGCCAGCAGCGCCGCTCCGGTTTGCGTCGGGCAGGTGGCGCCGCCGACCGCGCTGCTGCAGGTCGCCGTGGTGCACGAGAGGCCCGTTGGCGCCGGATCGCGCAGCACCGCGTTGGTCATCGGTGCCGGCCCGTTGTTGGTGACCACGACGTTGTAGCTGACGGCGCCGCCGCGGGTGACGGTGTCGCCGGTCTGGTCGGTGGGTCCTGCGACCGGCGTGTTGGTCTTGGTCAGCGTGAGGTCGCCGCTGGTGGCCGTGTTGGTGAACGTGCAGCGCACCGTCTCGCCGCCGTCCAGGTCCAGCGTCGCGGTGCGCGTCCCGGTGTTGGTGGTGGTGCCGTTGTCCGGATCGGTACAGGCCAGGCCGGTCAGGGTCCAGCCGGGGACCGCCGTCTCGGTGACGCTGTAGGCGCCTGCGGCGAGGGTGAAGGTGCGCGTGTTGGGCAAGGCCGGGTCGGCGTCGTCGTCCAGGCTGAAGCCGCTCAGGCCGGTGCCGGTGGTGGTGAAGGCGAAATCCTGCGCACCGTCCGGCACGGCGTCCTTGGCGATCACCAGCGAAACGTCGTCGTCGAGGATGGTATAGGTGGCATTGACCACGCCGGAGCTGCCGCACACCGCCGTCGAACTCGCCACGTAACGGCTCGGATTGTCGTTGATCCTGACGGTGAAGGTCTCGTTGCCCTCCACCAGCGCGTCGTTGACGATGCCCACCGGCACGGTGAAGGTGGTGCCGGCGCCGTAGTCGCCGGCGGGCACCACCACGCTGAAGGTGGTCGCGCTGCCGCCGTTGATGGTGTAGTCGGTGCCCGCGGCGGCGTTGCCGCCGATGATCGAGAACGAGACCGGCACGCCGCCCGCCGGCACCACGCCCACGATCGTCAGGGCGAGCCCCGGAGGCGATGCGTTCGATTCCAGGCTCGAGAAGTTGCCGGCCGAACCGAACTCGATGATCGGTAGCAGCGTGATCGAGATGTTGTCGAGGAAATTGCCCTGCGAGGTGCTGCCGTTGGCCGCGCTCAGCGCCTCGAATCCGAACTGCTGCACGCCCCCGCTGCCGACCGGCACCCTGAAACTGCCGGAATAATTGCCCCAGAAGCGGCCGCTGCCGCCGCTCGAAGGTCCCTGGACGCGGGCGATGTTCGTGCTCAGGCCGGGCGTGGCGAAGCCGGGCGTGCCGTCGTTGGAATCGGACACCTCGGCGATCGTGGTGCCGGACCCGAGCGCGGTGCCGCCCATGACGAAGCGGGCGACGTCGGCCACCGTCGCGCTCCTGCGCCCGAGGTGGCTGAAGCTGAAGGTGACCGTCTCGTTCGCGATCAGGCAGATGTCCTGATAGAGCCTCGCGCTGGACTGGCCGTTGAGCTCGACGAACTGGCGGCCGTCGGCCGCGTTGAGCGTGAGGCCGCTCTGGTTGTCCACCACGCCGTTGCTGTAGTACTCGAAGATCTGCGTGCCGCCCGGCGGATTGGTGCCGTTGTTGCCCACGCAGCCGTTCGGACTGTCGAAGTCCGCGGTCGGCGAGGTCAGGAACTGGTCGGTGGTCTTCCAGCCGGGAACCCGCGCCGAGTAGACATAGCCCTGGCAGCCATTGTTGATCGCGGGCTGCTCGAAGCTCAGGTTGATGGTGCTGCGCTGTACCTGCGCCTGCGCCGACAGGGCGGTGAGCGCCAGCGACAGCGCCAGGACGGCGCCGGCTGCGGATTTGACGCTCGAAGATGCGATTGGAACCATTGCGTGCTCCGGATCTGCGGTGGCTTCCCTCGCGCATGGCCGAAGCCATCCAGGCGGCATCGCCTCCGGCGATGCGCCCTTGCTCGGGACAGTGAGGTTCGTCGCCCGCCGCGATCGCGGCGGGGCTGGTCGCTTGCTGGCCGGGTGTGCACGCCCGGCCCCTGGGCTCGATCAGTAGCGGCCGACCACGTTCAGGAACACGCCCTTGTGGTCGTAGTCGAAATCGGTGAGGTCGTCACTGAATTCGGTGAAGTTGTAGCCGATGCCGATGCGGAAATTGCGGCCGATGTCGCGGTCGATGCCGGCCAGGAAGCCCTGGCGGTTGCCGCCGTCGGTGACGCCGAGCCAGCGGTATTCCAGCAGCGAATGCCACTGGTCCGCGAACTCGTAGCGCAGCTGGCCGGCGACGAAGGTCGCGGTGGAATCGGCCCAGTCGCCGGTCATGCGGCCCAGGCGCACCTCGCCGCGGCGGCGCATCAGCTTGGCGGCGTATTCCCAGCGGCTGTCGGGGTTGTAGACGCCCTCGAACGAGAGGATCTGCGTGCGCTGGTCGTAGTAGTTGGCGTTGTCGCCCACCTGCTCCAGCGTCGAGACGTCGTACAGGTAGGTGTACTTGCCGAACAGCGCATAGCGGGTCGAGTTCCACGGCCGCCAGGCGAAACCGAAGTTGCCTTCGATGAACTTGGCGCCGGCGGTGGGATCGATCTCGTCGTCGACGTCCTCGTAGTTGAAGCGCGCCGCCAGGCGGAAGCTTTCCGTGACCTTGTGCGTCAGGTAGTTTGTGGTCGCCCACTTGGTGCGGCGCTCGGCGCCGCTGTCGCGGCCCCACTCCAGCTTGCTCGACCACTGCGTCTGGTTGGAGGTGCGCCCGGCCGACACGCTGACCGTGTCGCGGTCGACGTTGCCGATCTCCTTGTCGAGCTCGGCGGTGGTCAGCACGAAGCCGAGGTTCCAGCCCACGCCCGGATAGAAGTCCATGCCGAAGGTGTGCGCCAGCCCGCTTTCGTTGGGCTCCTTGAGGAACTGGCTCTCGTTGTACATGTTGACCTGGTTCGACAGCCGCCAGCGCTGGCCGAGCGTCCAGCCCGGGACGATGCGGTTGTTGAACAGCGGGTCGTACTGGCTGGTGTCGGTCGAATAGGTATAGCCGGCGTACACCGTGTGGTCCGGCGTCAGCCGGTACTCGGCGTTGATCTGCGCCGCGTCGCCGCGATCGCCCGTGGTCGCCTCGGCGCCGACGCTCGACAGGTTGCCGAACAGATACTTGCCACCGAGGGTGAAGGCGTCGTTGTCGGCGTAGCGGCCGCCGTCGTCGTCGAGGGTGAACTGGGCGGTGCCGTAGGCCTCCCAGGACGTGCCGAAGCGCTGCTTGTACTGCAGCGCGCCCAGCGTGCCGACGGCGTCGCCGATGCCGCGCTGCTCCTGCACGCGGCGCAGCTCCGCGGCCCAGGTCGCGTCCTCGGTCACGCGCCACTCGGCGGTCAGTTGGTCCTGCTCGAGCGACTCGGCCCCGCGCTCCTTGCGGCTGTAGCGGCCGTAGATGTTGAAGTTGGGCGCGAACTGGCCGAGCACCTCGAAGCCCTTCTCCTCGATCTCCTGGCCGATGTCGGAGCGGGCGATGGAGAAGCCCTCGTCGACATGGCGCCACCAGGCGCCCGCCGACCAGTCCAGGCGCGTCCAGCCCAGCTCCTTGAGGTTGATGCGCGCTTCCACCGCGCTCGCCTCGCCCTTGCGCGGGCCGATGGTCGGATTGGTTTCCAGGAAGCTCAGGCCGCCGTTGTCGGAGAAGAACACCGGAACGCTGGTGGCCTCGGTCTTGTTGTGCTCCACCTTCAGGTAGGTGCCGCGCCCGGCCTGCAGGGTGACGTCGGCGCCGCGCAGCGAGTAGTCCTGGCCGGCGCGGTTCTCGTCGACATAGGTCGCGCCGACCGCGAGGTGGTCGCCGAACCAGTGCTTGCCGCGGAAGCCGGCGGCCACCTTGTCGGCGTCGAACCCGCGCGGCACGTACTCGTAGTCGACCAGCAGCACCTGCTCGAAGCCGTCCAGCGGCGAATCGATGGTGAGCCGCGGCTTGTACTCGGAGCCCTTGGTGGTGCCGGTGAGCGGACGGGCCAGGATGAGGCGGCCCTGGTAGGCGTCGATCTCGTAGTCCGGGCCGTTCTGCAGCGGCACGCGCGCCTCGACGCGGCCGGTGGTGGCGTCGCGGATCTCGATGAACACGCGCTCGGAACCGGGCAGCAGATCGGTGTGCTTGAGGTGATAGGTGCTGCCGCCGGTGCCGAGGAACTCGCTGTGGCCCGGCACGGTCTGCGCCTCCGAACCGAACGCGCGCACTTCCGTGCCCGCCTCGCCCAGCGAGGTGGTGCGGCGGCTGCGCCAGTTGAAGGCGCCGCCGTACAGCGCACGCGAATACTGGCCGTACTCGGTGCCGGTGAAGCCGGTGTCGAAGTTGCCCCACAGCGCCTGGTTCTTGTCCCAGTCCACGCGCACGTACAGGCGGCCCTGGGTGTCGACGTCGCGGTAGGTGGTCGAGTCGTCGCCGTAGACCGGATAGTACTGGTCCGGATCGAGGCGGCGGAACACGTCCTGCGGGTCGGCGTCCCAGAAGCCGTTGAACAGCTCCTTGACCTCGCGCTCCTGGGTGTCGGCCTGGGCGGTGATCAGGTATTTGCCCTTGACCTTGCCCTTCAGGTAGAACGCCAGGCGGCCTTCGAGCAGGAAGTTCTTGTCGAAGTTCTCGTCGCCGGCCAGCGGCTCGATCGAGCCGGACACGCTGCCGCTGGAGGCGGTCAAGTCGGCCAGCGCCACCGCGAACATGTAGCGCCCGCTCACGTCGATGTCGAGCGTGTGGTGCAGCGTCTGCTTGTTCTTGTTGGTCAGCTCGACGTCGAACTTGTGGCGCCCGATCGGCACCAGGTACTCGGCGACCAGCTTGCGTTCCAGGTCGACCGGATACGGCTCGTCGTCGATCTGGACGTTGTAGTCCTCGGGAATGTTGCGGCCCTGGATGCGGATGCGCGAGCCGTAGATGGCGATGTTCTGCTGGCGCAGGCCGTTGCTGCTGCCGAACACGCTGTCGACCAGGCTCTTCTCCTGCGCCGAGTCGTCGGTGTAGGAGATGCCGTACTTCTTCTCCACCGAGTTGCGCAACAGGTCCATGCCGCGCTGCACGTCCTCCGGACGCGCCAGCTGCATGCGGTTGGCGAAGGTCTCGTCGTAGCTGCCGTCGGCGCCGTAGGCGCGGACGATGTAGATCAGCTCGTCGCCCACGCGCGCCTCGAACCCGGCCGGCATCGCGCCGTCCCACTTGACGTCGGTCACCGCCGCCACCGGCAGCGGCACCACGGCCAGCGGATCGACCAGATCGGCGTCGGAGGCGCGGTAGACCAGGATCTCGGCGCGCTGGATGAAGGACGAATAGTTGTTGCGGGCGTAGAACTGCACCGGCTTGGTGATGCGCCCGTTCTCGAAGGCCACCAGCGACGGCGCGGACACGCTGAATTCGGGCTGGCCGAGATTGGGATCCTCGGTGGCCCAGATCACGCCGCCGTTGGGCAGCTGCACGGACCATTTGCCGATCGCCACCGCCTTGCCCGGCGTGCCCGCCGGCTTCTCGGCCTGCACGTCGACGCGCCGGTCGGGCTGCAGCGCCGCGGCCGAGGACGCCTCGCTGGTGCCCTGGGTGACCGGCTGGCGTTCGCCGCGCGTGCGCACGCGCATCACCACGCCCTGCGCGTCCGAACAGGTATCGCCGCTGCAGTCCACGGCCGGTGGCGCCTGCTGCTCACCGGTTCCGGCCGCGGCCGCCGGCGCTTCCTGCGCCGCCGCCAGGGGGGCGACGCCGGAGAGCAGGCAGATCAGGGTGTAATCGAGGAGTTTCATTTTCATGGCGGCGGCCCCCGTTATTTGCTTGAACCGACAGGGGCTGTCGGGTTGTCGCTGATTTCCACGCGCAGCTTGCTGCGCACCTGCGGGCTCAATTTCGCTGCGATGGCCTCGTACACCGCCTTGGCGCGGCGCAGGCCGAGCGCATCGTTGTATGCGCTCGCGCCGCGCTTGTCGGCATGGCCGACCACGCCGATGACGCCGCCTCCCTGTTTGTCGATGTCGGCGGCGATGCGCTCGATCACCGGCGCGAACTCCGGCTTGACCTCCGCCTGGGCGGTATCGAACAGCACCGTGCCCAGCACGGTCGCCTCGCGGCCCAGCGTCACCAGCGTGCTGCCCGGATCGGCGACGTCGGCGCGCAGGCTGACCCGCGCCGTCTTCGCCTGTTCCGGCGGCAGCTGCGCCAGCAGCGCCTTCTGCACCGCCCTGGCACGGTCGTAGGCGAGCGCCTGCGACGGGCCGTTGGCGGCGATCACCACTTCCCCGCCCTCGTGCTGCTTCACCTGCTCGGCCATCTTGTCGACGACCGGCAGGTACTGCTCGCGCAGCTCGGCGCTGTCGGCCTCGAACATCACCTCGCCGATCTCCATCTCGACCTGCTGTCCGTCGCCGCCCTGGATCAGGCCGGACGGCAGCTTGACGCCGAAGTCGAAGCGCACCGGCAGTCCGGGGGTGATGCGGCGGACCTGCGGGTTGTCGGTGGTGAACGCGCTGCCCGGCGGCAAGGTGGCCGGATCGACCTTGAGGATGAAGTTGCGTCCCCGCGTGGCCGGCCCGCCGTTGATGCCGAGCAGGTTGTAGCGGCCGAACTGGTCGGTCTCGACCAGCAGGCCTTCCACCGAGGCGATGCGCACGCCCGGGATGCCGCGTTCGTCGATGCCGGCGTTGCCGATCACATAGTCGACGCGGTAGCCGCCCTCGACCTGGCTGACGCGACGCTCCACCGTCGGGTCGGCCGCGGTCAGCCCCTTGGCGGCGTCGCCGCCGGCGCGCTCGACGCGGGTGTTGCCGGCGGCATCCATGCGCACGCTCACGCCCTGCTTCGTGGTGAGCACGAAGTCGTCGGTGAAGTCGAGCGAACGCAGCGTCTGGCTCACCACCACCTTGTGCGCGTCGGCCGTGTCGGCCTCGGACTGGCGTCCGGCGACCTCGCCGATCGCGATGCCGTGCAGCATCGGCGAGCTGGCGTCCGGCTCCGGCGTCGGCCCGGTGCCGCGGTCGACCGTGGTCGAGTTGGCCGTGTAGGCGCCCGGCGCGAAGCCGCCCTGGACGTGCACGCCGGTCATGGCCGCGCTGTCCTGCCAGCCGTCGCCGTCGCGGTCGTCGTAGACGGTACCGATGATCAGCGACTCGTCGAGCAGCGGATCGGCGACCAGCTGCACGTTGGCCGTGGCGTCGTTCGAGATCACCTTGCCGGCCTCCTGCACCATCGCGTGGTTGGTATGGATGCCCGGACCCACGCCCGCGCCGACCCGCAACAGGTAGGCCACGGTGGCGCGCTCGCCGACCTTGATCTGGATCTGGTCCACGCTGATCGGGTAGGTCCCGGTCAGGCGGCCGGCACCGTCGCCGTCGGCCACCGTCAACGAGTTGTTGACGTAGGTGAAGCCGGCAGGCGGGGTATCGACCAGCACGCCGTCGATGAGATCGGTCTCGCCGGTGTTCTCCATGCTCACCGTGTAGCGCACCAGGTCACCGATCTTCACGTCGCGCGGCGCCGCCGTCTTGATGACGTGGATGCGCGCCTTGCTCTTGATCTCGATGAACACCTCGGCCGGGTTCGAGACCAGGCCCGTGGTGTCGGTCACCGTGTACTGGATCGGCTTGGTCTTGCCGATGAAGTCCGGCTCCGGCGTGAAGGTGATGGTGCCGTCCGGGTTCACCGTCCAGGTGCCCTCGCCCGGCACGACCAGGGTCTTGCCGTCGCCGGGGGCGCCGACGATCTTCACCGTGCTCGGATCGATGTTGTTGTCCGGGTCGGTGTCGTTCGCCAGCACGTTGACCACCACCGGCTGGCCAGGGGCGCCCGTGCCCGAATCCGGGTCGGGGTTCGCCACCGGCGGCTGGCCGGTCACCGTCACCGTCACCGTCGCCGTGTCGCAGACCGGCGTCGGCGTGGAGGTGTCGCACACCTGGTAGGTGAAGGTGTCGGTACCGATGAAGTTGCGGTTCGGCGTGTAGACCACCTTGCCGTTCTCGTCGACCGTCACCGTGCCGTTGGCCGGCTGCTGGGTGATGGTCACCGAGGCCGGATCCAGCGGCGCGCCGGTCACCGTGTCGTTGTCGAGGATGGAGATCTCGACCGGCACGTTGGCGGGCGTGGTGGCGGTGTCGTCCACCGCCGTCACCACGTTCGCGGCCACGGTCACCGTCACCGTCGCCGTGGCGCAGACCGGCGTCGGCGTGGACGTGTCGCACACCTGGTAGGTGTACGTGTCCGTGCCCGAGAAGCCGGGCTTCGGCGTGTAGGTGATGCTGCCGTCCGGGTTCACCGTCGTGGTGCCGTTGGTCGGCGGCGTGGTCACCTTCACCGAGGCCGGATCCAGCGGCTGGCCGGTCGCGGTGTCGTTGGTCAGCACCGGCGTGGTCACCGGGGTGTTCTGCGGCGTGTTGGCGGTGTCGTCGACCGCCGTCACCGTGTTCGGCGCCACCGTCACCGTCACCGTGGCCGTGTCGCAGACCGGCGTCGGGTTGGAGGTGTCGCACACCTGGTAGGTGTACGTGTCCGTGCCCGAGAAGCCGGGCTTCGGCGTGTAGGTGATGCTGCCGTCCGGGTTCACCGTCGCGGTGCCGTTGGTCGGCGGCGTGGTCACCTTCACCGAGGCCGGATCCAGCGGCTGGCCGGTCGCGGTGTCGTTGCCCAGCACCGGCGTGGTCACCGGCGTGTTCTGCGGCGTGTTGGCGGTGTCGTCGACCGCCGTCACCGTGTTCGGCGACACCGTCACCGTAACCGTCGCCGTGTCGCAGACGGGCGTCGGGATGGAGTGGTCGCTCAGGTGGTAGGTGTTCTGGTGCGTGCCCGAGAAGCGGGTCTTCGGCGTGTAGGTGATGCTGCCGTCCGGGTTCACCGTCGCGGTGTCGTTGGTCAGCACCGGCGTGGTCACCGGCGTGTTCTGCGGCGTGTTGGCGGTGTCGTCGACCGCCGTCACCGTGTTCGGCGACACGGTCACGCGTACCGTCGCGGTGTCGCAGTTGCCCGGATTGAGCGTCTCGCAGATCTGGTAGGTGAAGGTCTCCGTCCCGGAGAAGCCGGTGTTCGGCGTGTAGGTGATCGTGCCGTCGGCATTGATCACCACCGAGCCGTTGGTCGGCGGCACCGTCACCGTGATCGTCACCGTGCCTGCGGTCGCCGACGCGCCGTTGAGCGTGTCGTTGCCCAGCAGCGGGATCGTCACCGGCGTGTTCTGCGGCGTGGTCGCGGAGTCGTCGTTGGCGACGATCGGCGCGGAGCCGACCGGCACCGGCGGGGTCGTGGCGTCGCAGCCCTCGCCCGTGGCCGTGGTACAGCCCGGATCGCCGCCACCGCTGGTGTTCACCGTGTTGACGATGCCGGCGGCATTGGGCGCCGTCGGGGTGACGTTGATGGTGTAGGTCGCGCTGGCGCCCGCGGCCAGGCCGGCCGGCGTCGTGCAGGTGACCGTCTGGCCGCTCTGCGTGCAGCCCGCACCGACACTGTTGATCGTCAGCGTGGCGTTCACGTTGTCCACGCTCACCGCGTCGGCCGTGGTCGGACCCGTGCCGTTGTTGGTGACCGTGATCGTGTACGTCGCCGCCACGCCCACCGTCATCGGGTTCGGCGCCACCGTCTTGGTCGTGCTCAGGCTTGCACCCGTGTTGACCGGGGTCGGCGGCGTGCTGGTGTCGCAGCCCTCGCCCGTCGCCGTGGTGCAGTTCGGATCGCCGCCACCGCTGGTGTTCACCGTGTTGACGATGCCCGTGCTGTTGGCGGCCGTCGGGGTGACATTGATGGTGTAGGTCGCGCTGGCGCCCGCGCCCAGGCCGGCCGGCGTGGTGCAGGTCACCGTCTGGCCGCTCTGCGCGCAGCCCGCGCCCACCGAGTTGATGGTCAGCGTGGCGTCCACGTTGTCCACGCTCACCGCATCGGCCGTGGT
>NZ_JALBFU010000015.1 GCF_022662575.1 Luteimonas aquatica
CAGCGAGGGCACCACCGTGCGCGGCAGCGGGCCCTTGGGCACCGGATCGGCGGCGTGGGCGATGCCGGCGCAGGCCAGCAGGGCGCCCGCCAGGATGCCGATGCGAAACGTATTGCCTTGGAGCGTCTTGCCGGGAAACGTCTTGCTGCGAAGCGGGCGCATGGAAGGTCTTGGCGATGAGGAGCCGCGAGCATGCGGTGCGCCCCGGCCGCGGGCATGTGTCGTTAGTTAGGGCGCGCCCTGCGCGCCGGCCGCCTCGGGCATGGATGCCGTCCCCTTCGCGCGCCGTGCATCGCGCAGGGTCGCGCAGCTGCGCGCGACATCGAGCGCATGCTGCAGCACGGGCAGCCCTTCCTCGAGCTTGCGCATGCGCGGGCCGAACACGGTCTCGAATCGACGCACCTCCTCGCCGCTGCACATGCCGGTCGCGTACAGGGCCCCGACGTAGGCGCCTGCAAAGGCCACCCTGCCGCCGAGCGCGTCGAAGTCGCGGTCGATCCAGGTGCGGAACTGCTCTCGCTGCGCGCGCACGTCGGCCATCCTGCGCAACAGCGCGAAGAACTCCAGATCGTTGAGGACGCCCGGCTCCAGGGCCAGGGCCTGGCGGCGCGCCATCAGGCGCGGATCGCCGGCCCCGCCCAGCGCCTTGACCAGCTGGGTGCGCAGCGTCGCGTCCTGCGACGCGCGCAAGCGGCGCTCCGCGACGTCGAAGGCTTCCACGCCTCCGTCCTGCACCGCCACGAGCAAGGCCAGTTCGCGCAGATCCGCCGGCGCCGCGTCCGGCCGCGGCCCGGCATCGCCGTCGACGCCGAGCACCGCGCGTCCCTGCGCCGCGAGCGCGGCGCGCACCGCCTTGTCCTCGAGCGTCTTCGCGTAGAAGCCGAGCAGGCGGATGCGCAGGTCGGACACGGCCTGGTCCTCGCCGGGAACGGGCGCGTCCCCCAGCGCGTCCAGGCGCGGCCGGTACAGCGCGGCGATCTCCTGGCGCAAGCGCGTGCGCGCGTCCTCGTCCCCATCCTCGAACAGGTTGGCGTCGATCCACTCGAACCGGTCGAGCGGCGCCGTCACCGTCTCCGAGGCCGTGGCGTCCATGAGATGCGGCAACGTCGCCAGCAGCCCCGACGTGCTCAGCTGGCCGGCGTCGTAGGCGGCCAGCAGCGAGTCGGTATCGCTGCGCTGCTCCTGCGCGTCCAGCCTGCCGAACGCCGAGGACAGCGCCTGCCGCCAGCGCGGCGCGAGCGCATAGCGGTAATAGCCCGCGGCATAGGCATTGGGCATCACCCAGTCCGGACACGTGCGCGCCTGCGCCAGCGTCAGCCGCGCCTTGGCGCCTTCGAACAGCAGCGACTGCTCGCGCACCTCGCCGCCGTCGGCGTAGCGCACCACCATCGGGATGCTCCATTGCCGGACGGCCGGGTCGTCGACGCCGATCGGCAGGTAGCGGCTCTGGCGCAGCAGCAGCGCCGGCTTGTCGCCCTCGCAGTCCACGTCGACCTGCACCAGGGGCACGCCCGGCTGCTCGGTGAAGCCGCGCAGGATCCGCCGCACCGCATCGGCGCGCTCGCCGCTGTGCGCCACCATGGCCTCGATCCAGTCGTCGCCGGTGGCGTTGCCGCCGGCATGGGCGCGCAGGTAGGCGCGCATGCCCTCGCGCAGCGCCGCCTCGCCGAGATAGCGCTCCAGCATGCCGGTGATCGCCGCGCCCTTGTAGTAGGTGATCTTCGTGTAGGAACCGAAGGCCTCGTCGCCGCTGGGCACCGGCGCGCGGATGGCGGGCGCGCCGGCCAGGCTGTCGTTGGCCATCGTCTGCAGCGATCCGTCGAGCAGGAAGCGCTCCAGGTGCGACTGCGGATCGAGCATGGTGT
Organism: Luteimonas aquatica; assembly: GCF_022662575.1. Taxonomy (GTDB): domain Bacteria; phylum Pseudomonadota; class Gammaproteobacteria; order Xanthomonadales; family Xanthomonadaceae; genus Luteimonas; species Luteimonas aquatica. Next base: position 1,866 of record NZ_JALBFU010000015.1, read on the forward strand.
TGAGCTTGACGCCCATCCAGGAGGCGAAGCCCTCGCTGAGCCACAGGTCGTCCCACCAGCGCATCGTCACCAGGTTGCCGACCCACTGGTGCGCGATCTCGTGGGCGATGGTCATGTGCGAACGCTTCTGCTGCGAGGCCGGCGAGTCCGCGTTGGCGAACATGTACAGGTCGCTGTAGACGATCAGCCCGGCGTTCTCCATGCCGCCCAGGTCCGGCCCGGTGAGGCTGTCGAGCTTGCCGTAGGCGTACGGCGTGCCGAAATAGTCCTCCAGCGCCGCGACGATGCGCGGCATCCGCGCCAGCGCCTCGCGCACGCGCCCGCCCTGCCCCTTCGGCGTGATCGCGCGCAGCGGCAGCGGCACGGCGCGGACCGCGCTGGCGGGAACGTCCGGCCCCTGCACCACGTCCCAGGGACCGACGCCGAACGCGATCAGATAGCTCGGCAGCGCCTCCGTGCGGCGGAAACTGACCTTCTTCCAGCCGTCGCCCAGCGGTTCGCTGTTCGTTTCGGCTCCGTTCGCCACCGCGACGTCGTCCTCCGGGACGATCAGCGCGACCTCCCACGGCTGCTTGAACCCCGGTTCGTCGAAGCCCGGGAAGGCGCGCCGGGCGCCGGTGGGTTCCATCTGCGTGACCACATAGTCGCGGCCTTCGCTCTTGACGCGGTACGCGCCCATGAACGGCCCGTACGGCGCGTCGTAGGCGATCTCGATCGTGGCCCTGCCGGCCGGCAGCGCGCGCGCCGCGCGCATCTTGAGCACGCCCGAGACATCGGCGAGCTGCGTCCGCAGCGCCACCCGCGTGCCGTCGGCCAGCACCGCCTCGGTCTTGCCGATGGTCAGGTCGCGGCCATGCATCCAGATCGTGTCGGTGGCCTGCTTCACCTCCGCCTCGATCCGCACCGTGCCGCTGAAGCGCTCCTGGCGCGGATCGATCTTCAGCTCGAGCCGCACCAGCGTCGGCACCACCGTGCGCGGCAACGGGCCGGTGGGGACCGGGTCGGCGGCCCCGGCCGGGCCGGCGGGCAGCGCCAGGACGAGGGCGAGGAGTAGGACGGGACGGAATGCGGGCATGGGCGGGCTCCTTGATCCCCTTAAGAAACCGCCAAGGCCCCGGCACCCGACCCGTCATCCGCCCGACAACGGCGGCTGCGATCATATCGATAGATTTTATCTATCGATAGTATTTTCATTATCAATTTTACATATCGATAGGCGGCGCCTAATCTAGGGGCATCCCCGGCTTGGCCGGCGCTCCCTCCCCTCCACCCACCTCAAAGGAACCTCATGTCCCTGATCAATACTGAAGTGCAGCCCTTCAAGGCCACCGCCTACCACAACGGCGAGTTCGTCGAAGTGACCGAAGCGTCCCTGAAAGGCAAGTGGTCGGTCTTCGTGTTCTACCCCGCCGATTTCACCTTCGTCTGCCCGACCGAGCTGGAGGACCTGGCCGATCACTACGCCGAGTTCAAGAAGCTCGACGTCGAGATCTACGGCGTCTCCACCGACACCCACTTCGCCCACAAGGCCTGGCACGACACCTCCGATGCGATCGGCAAGGTGAACTACCCGCTGGTCGGCGACCCCACCGCCAAGCTGGCCCGCGCCTTCGACGTGCTGATCGAAGAAGAAGGCCTGGCGCTGCGCGGCACCTTCGTGATCGACCCGCAGGGCAAGATCAAGCTGTGCGAGATCCACGACAACGGCATCGGCCGAGACGCCAGCGAGCTGCTGCGCAAGGTCAAGGCCGCCCAGTACGTCGCCTCGCACCCGGGCGAGGTCTGCCCGGCCAAGTGGAAGCAGGGCGAGAAGACCCTGAAGCCGTCGCTGGACCTGGTCGGCAAGATCTGAGTTCGGCAAGCAACACGCAACACGCATTGCGCAACACCGCGGCCGGCGCCTCGCCGGCCGCGGACTCGCCCCCAGGGGCGAGTGAAGAGGGGCGAACGCGGGCCGGTTCCCCTCCCCTCGCCGCGTCCGCCCTCGCTCCTCTTCACTCCTCCCTGTCGCCTCGCGGCGCCGCATCGCCGGCGCATGCCGCCCCATTGGATATTCCCCCATGCTCGATGCCGACCTGAAAGTCCAGCTCAAGGCCTACCTCGAAAAGATCACGCGTCCGGTGCAGCTGTCGGCCGCGCTCGACGACAGCGGGAAATCGCAGGAGATGCAGGCCCTGCTCGACGACCTCGTGCTGCTGTCGGACAAGATCACCCTGGTCGAGCACCGCGGCGGCGACGTGCGCACGCCCTCCTTCGCGGTCACCCGTCCCGGCGAAGATCTCGGCATCCGCTTCGCCGGCATTCCGCTCGGCCACGAGTTCACCTCGCTGGTGCTGGCGCTGCTGCACGTCGGCGGCCATCCGTCCAAGGCCGGCGCCGAGCTGATCGAGCAGATCGGCCGGCTCGAAGGCGAGCACGCGTTCGAGACCTACATCTCGCTGTCCTGCCAGAACTGCCCGGACGTGGTGCAGGCGCTGAACCTGATGGCGGTGCTCAACCCGAACATCCGCCACGTCACCATCGACGGCGCGCTGTTCCAGGACGAGGTCGAACGCCGCGAGGTGATGTCGGTGCCGACCGTGTACCGCAACGGCGAGGTGTTCGGCCAGGGCCGCATGGGCGTGGAGGAGATCCTCGCCAAGCTCGACACCGGCGCCGCCGCGCGCGAGGCCGCCAGGATCGACGCGCGCGCCCCGTTCGACGTGCTGATCGTGGGCGGCGGCCCGGCCGGCGCCGCGGCGGCGGTGTACGCCGCGCGCAAGGGCATCCGCACCGGCATCGCCGCCGAGCGTTTCGGCGGCCAGGTGCTCGACACGCTCGGCATCGAGAACTTCATTTCGGTGCCGGAGACCGAGGGCCCGAAGATGGCGGCGCAGCTGGAGCAGCACGTGCGCCAGTACGAGGTCGACATCATGAACCTGCAGCGCGCCGAGGCGCTGCTGCCGGGCCCGGACTACACCACGGTGAAGCTCGCCAACGGCGCCTCGCTCAAGGGCAGGACGGTGATCCTCTCCACCGGCGCGCGCTGGCGGCAGATGAACGTGCCGGGCGAGGAGCAGTACCGCAACAAGGGCGTGGCCTACTGCCCGCACTGCGACGGCCCGCTGTTCAAGGGCAAGCGCGTGGCGGTGATCGGCGGCGGCAATTCCGGCGTCGAGGCGGCGATCGACCTGGCCGGCATCGTCCGCCACGTCACGCTGATCGAGTTCGACGCCAAGCTGCGCGCCGACGAGGTGCTGCAGCGCAAGCTGCACAGCCTGGGCAACGTCACCGTGATCACCTCGGGTCAGACCACCGAAGTGCTCGGCGACGGCCAGCGCGTCACCGGCCTGGTCTACAAGGACCGCGCCGGCGGCGATGCGCACCGGCTGGAGCTGGAAGGCGTGTTCGTGCAGATCGGCCTGCTGCCCAACACCGAATGGCTGAAGGGCACGGTGGCGCTGTCGCCTCGCGGCGAGATCGAAGTCGACGCGCACGGCCGCACCTCGCTGCCCGGCGTGTTCGCGGCCGGCGACGCCACCACCACGCCGTACAAGCAGATCGTGATCGCGATGGGCGAGGGCTCGAAGGCGGCGCTGAGCGCCTTCGACCACCTGATCCGCACCACCGCGCCGGCGGAAACGGACAGCATCGCCGCGTAAGCGCGGTCCACACCAGAGGGCGGCCATGAACCTGCGCGATCTCAAGTACCTGGTCGCCCTCGCCGATCACAAGCATTTCGGCAAGGCGGCCTCGGCCAGCTTCGTCAGCCAGCCGACGCTGTCGACCCAGATCCGCAAGCTGGAGGAGGAACTCGGCGTGGCGCTGGTGGAGCGCGCACCGCGCAAGGTGATGCTGACGCCGGCCGGCCGCGACGTCGCCGAACGGGCGCGGCGCATCGTCGCCGACGTCGAGCAGATGCGCGAAGCGGCGCGGCGCAGCCAGGATCCGGAAGCCGGCACCGTGCGCCTGGGCATCTTCCCCACGCTCGGCCCCTACCTGCTGCCGCACGTGGTGCCGATGATCCGCGCGCGCTTCCCGCAGCTGGAACTGCTGCTGGTGGAGGAGAAGAGCGACGTGCTGCTGACGCGCCTGCGCGACGGGCGCCTGGACGCCGCGCTGCTCGCGCTGCCGCTGCACGAGGACCAGCTGCACGCCGAATTCCTGTTCGAGGAGCCCTTCCTGCTGGCGGTGCCCGAATCGCACCCGCTGGCGCGCCGCGACGCGCTGGACCTGAAGGAGCTGGCCGACCAGCGCCTGCTGCTGCTCGAAGACGGCCACTGCCTGCGCGACCAGGCGCTGGACGTGTGCCACCTGTCCGGCGCCAGCGAAAAGAGCGAGTTCCGCGCCACCAGCCTGGAGACGCTGCGGCAGATGGTCGCGGCCAACGTCGGCGTCACCCTGCTGCCGACGCTGGCGGTCAAGCCGCCGGTGGCGCGCTCGGAGAGCATCCACCTGCTCGGCTTCCGCGACTCCCATCCCAGCCGCGAGATCGCCATGGTCTGGCGCAAGAGCTCGGCGATGGACGCGTTCCTGCGGCAGCTGGCGGAGATCTTCCGGTCGCTGCCGAAGGACCTGCTGGAAGCGCCGGCGCGGGCGGCGCGATAGCCGGCGAAAGGTGCGGCGTTCTGCTCGCACGCGCCGTTCGGCCATGGCGCGGATGCGCGGCTTTTTTCCCTCACGAAACGGCGCCCCGTCATTCCTGCGAAGGCAGGAATGACGGAATACGGGGACGGCGGAATACCGCGCGCCGACGCTCGTCGGCGCGCGAGGTTCAAGCCTCCAGCCCGACCGGGCAGCTCACGCCGGTGCCGCCGAGCCCGCAATAGCCACGCGGGTTCTTCGACAGGTACTGCTGGTGCTCTTCCTCGGCGTAGTAGAACGGCGGCGCCGGGAACGCGATCTCGGTGGTGATCTCGCCGTGGCCGGCCGCGCGCAGCCCGCGCTGGTAGGCCTCGCGGCTGGCCAGCGCCGCCTCGTATTGCGCCTGCGTCTCGCAATAGATCGCCGAACGGTACTGCGTGCCGACGTCGTTGCCTTGGCGCATGCCCTGGGTCGGATCGTGGTTCTCCCAGAACACCTTCAGCAGCGCATCGAAGGACACTTTCGCCTCGTCGTAGACCACCAGCACCACCTCGGCGTGGCCGGTCTCGCCGCTGCACACCTCGCGGTAGCCGGCGTTGGGGGTGTAGCCGCCGGCGTAGCCGACCGCCGTGGTCTCCACGCCGGGGATCGACCAGAACTTGCGCTCGGCGCCCCAGAAGCAGCCCATGCCGAACTGCACGCGCCGCAGACCGGCGAACTCGCCGCGCAGCGGGCGGCCGTGCACATGGTGGACGTTGCGCAGCGGCATTTCGGTTTCGCGTCCGGGCAGCGCCTTCTCGGCAGCGGGCAGGCGTTGTTTGTTGGCTCCGATTCCGAACATGGGGCGGCTCCTCGGGGGGATGCCTACGATCTGCGGCTGGGCGCGGCGGATTCAAGCGCCGGCGCTAGGCCGGAGGCTCGGACAGGCGCGTGCGGCCCTTCAGGCTGGCCAGGAAGATGCCCGCCAGGGTGAACGCCAGCCCCAGCCATTCGCGCGGCGAGGTCGCCCGGCCGAACAGGCCGACATCGAGCAGGAAGGCCACGATCGGCTGCAGTAACAGCATCAATCCGACCACGGCCACGCGCAGGTGGGCCATCGCCTTGGAGATCAGCACCCAGCTCAGGCAGTGGCCGACGGCCGCCAGCGCCAGCAGCACCAGCAGCGACGACCAGGTGGGGATCGCGAACGAGGCCCCTTCCGCCGCCCCGGCCAGCCCCAGCGCCGCCGCCCCGATCAGCGAGACGACGCCCAGGACCTGCGCCACCGGCGCCGGCCGCCGCGGGTCGGTTTGCGCCACCTGCTGCGTGCGCTTGAGCCCGACGTTGAAGATCGCATAGGACAGGCCCGTCGCCAGCCCCATCCACACGCCCCAGCGGTATTCCGGCGGCAACGTCGCCCAGTTCCCGCCCAGCATCAGCCACAGGCCGAAGAACGACAGCGCGATCCCCAGCAGGAAACGCGGACCGAGCCGTTCACCGAACAGCAGCACGCCCGCCAGCGCCATGAAGAACACCTGCGCGTTGGCCAGCAACGTCGACAGCCCGGGGCCGATCAGCAGGATGCTGCGATGCCAGAGCCACAGGTCGCTGGCGAAGATCGCGCCGGGCAGCAGCGCCCACAGCCAGGCGCGGCGCGGCAACGGCTGCCACTGCCGCGCGATGCGCGCGTACAGCAGCACCAGCACGCCGCCGAACAGCAGCCGCCAGAACGCCGACACGGTCGGCGGGGTTTCGGCGATGCGCACCATCGGCGCATTGGTGCCGATCAGGATCGCGCCGACCGCCATCCACGTCAGCGCGCGGGACTCGGCCGATTTCCGGGGTGCTTGCATGGGGGACGGGGAACAGCGATGGGCGCGGGGGCCACGGACAGGCAAGCTAACACGGCGGCCGCGGCGATGGCGCAAGCCGGTTCGCGCCGCGTCGGCTAAACTGGCGGTTTCCCCCGCCACGTGCCCGCCGCAATGAGCCCCTCACCCCGCCCCGCCGCCGATCCCGCCGCCGCCACTGCCGCGCCGGCGGTGCAAGATGCCGCGCCGGTCAAGCACGACTTCATTCGCCAGATCGTGCGCGAGGATCTGGCCAGCGGCAAGCACGCGGCGATCCGCACCCGCTTCCCGCCCGAGCCCAACGGCTACCTGCATATCGGCCACGCCAAGGCCGTGTGCCTGGACTTCGGCATCGCCGAGGAATTCGGCGGCGTGTGCAACCTGCGCTTCGACGACACCAATCCGGCCAAGGAGGATCCCGAGTTCGTGCAGGCGATCCAGGACGACCTGCATTGGCTCGGCTTCGACTGGGCCAGCCTGCGCCACGCTTCGGACTATTTCGAGGTGTACTACCTCGCCGCCGAAAAGCTGGTCCGCCAGGGCGACGCTTTCGTCTGCGACCTCAGCGCCGAGCAGGTGCGCGAATACCGCGGCACGCTGACCGAACCTGGCCGCAATTCGCCCTATCGCGATCGCTCGGTAGAGGAGAACCTCGACCTGTTGGTGCGCATGCGCGCGGGCGAGTTCGCCGACGGCGCGCGCACGCTGCGCGCCAAGATCGACATGGCCAGCGGCAACATCAACCTGCGCGACCCGGCGCTGTACCGCATCAAGAAGGTGACGCACCAGAACACCGGCGACGCCTGGCCGATCTACCCGATGTACGACTTCGCGCACGCGCTGGGCGACGCCATCGAGGGCATCACGCATTCGCTGTGCACGCTGGAGTTCGAGGACCACCGCCCGCTGTACGACTGGTGCGTGGACAAGGTCGACCTGAAGGGATCGCCGGAGCTGCTGGCGCCGCTGCTCGAGCGCGGCCTGCCGCTGGAAGCGGCCAAGCCGCGCCAGATCGAATTCTCGCGCCTGAACATCAACTACACGGTGATGAGCAAGCGCAAGCTGGTCGCGCTGGTCGGCGAGGGCCTGGTCGACGGCTGGGACGATCCGCGCATGCCCACGCTGCAGGGCCTGCGCCGCCGCGGCTACACGCCGGCGTCGCTGCGCCTGCTGGTGGACCGCGTGGGCATCAGCAAGCAGAACTCGGTGATCGACTTCTCGGTGCTGGAAGGCTGCCTGCGCGAGGACCTGGACGCCAATGCGCAGCGCCGCATGGCGGTGATCGACCCGCTCAGGCTGGTGCTGACCAACCTGCCCGAGGGCCACGCCGAAACGCTGCGCTTCCCCAACCATCCCAAGAACGAGGCGACCGGCGTGCGCGAGCTGCCGTTCTCGCGCGAGCTGTGGATCGAGCGCGAGGACTTCGCCGAGGTGCCGCCGCCGGGCTTCAAGCGCCTGGTGCCCGGCGGCGACGTGCGCCTGCGCGGCGCCGGCATCGTGCGCTGCGACGAGGTGGTCAAGGACGCGTCCGGCCAGGTCGTGGAACTGCGCTGCACGCTCGATCCGGACTCGCGCCCTGGCATGGAAGGTGCCAACCGCAAGGTCAAGGGCACCATCCACTGGCTCAGCGCCGCGCATGCGGTACCCGCCGAGATCCGCCTCTACGACCGCCTGTTCTCGGTGCCCGATCCGGACGACGAGAGCGGCGGCAAGACCTACCGCGACTACCTCAATCCCGAATCCAAGCGCAGCGTGCACGGCTACGTCGAGCCGGCCGCGGCGCTGGCGGCGCCGGAGACGGCGTTCCAGTTCGAGCGCCTGGGTTACTTTGTCGCCGACCGCCGGGACCACCGCAGCGATGTGCCGGTTTTCAACCGCAGCGTGGGATTGCGGGATACCTGGAACGCCAAGGGCTAAAGCCAGGCCGGATCCGGCCGCGGAACGGACGTCCGTCGCGGCGTCCGAACGGCGCCGCGGGTNCGGGACCACCGCAGCGATGTGCCGGTTTTCAACCGCAGCGTGGGATTGCGGGATACCTGGAACGCCAAGGGCTAAAGCCAGGCCGGATCCGGCCGCGGAACGGACGTCCGTCGCGGCGTCCGAACGGCGCCGCGGGTAAGATTCCCTTCGCCGCCGGCGGTCGCCATGCGAAACGCGGCACGACCGGACCCGATGCGCGGCATTCGCGCAACCGCACGGACGCCGGCGGTTGCGCGCAAACCGCAGGGACGCTTGCGGTTGCGCGAAATCCAGGGCCGCCGGCGCGACGCCTGTTGCCAGAATCCAAGGAGCCTGTCCCATGATGCTGTACGCACAAGTCCACCTCACGCTGCCGGTCTGGGTCCAGGATGCGGTCGACGCCGGACGCGCCTACCCCACCGACCAGGACAAGGTCGCGCTCGCCATCGAGCTCTCGCGGCGCAACATCGACGCCGGCACCGGCGGCCCGTTCGGCGCCGCGGTGTTCGGCCCGGACGAGCGCATCGTCGCCGCCGGCGTCAACGTGGTGCTGCCGCAGCACACCTCGCTCGCCCACGCCGAGAACATGGCCTACATGCTGGCGCAGCAGCGCTTGCAGCGCGCGCGCCTGAATCGCAACGAGGCGGGCGAGCAGGACGGCCGCTACACCCTGGCCACGTCCTCGCAGCCCTGCTGCCAGTGCTACGGCGCCACCGTCTGGGCCGGCGTCGACCGCCTGCTGATCGGCGCGCGCGCCGAGGACGTGACCGCCCTCACCGAGTTCGACGAGGGCCCGCTGCCGGCCGACTGGGTCGGCGAGCTGAACAGGCGCGGCATCGAAGTGGTGCGCGACATCGCCCGCGACAACGCCTGCGCCGTGCTGCGCGACTACGGCACGCTCGGCGGCGCCAGGTACTGAGCCATCCCTTGAGCGGGCTCCTGTGCTATTGCCGCGCCGGCTTCGAACCGGAGCTGGCCGCCGAACTGACCGGGCGCGCCGCCGAGGCCGGCATCGCCGGCTACGCGCGCGCCGAACGCAACAGCGGATACGCCTGCTTCCTCTCGGACGACGCCGAGGCGCTGTCGCGGGCGCTGCCCTGGCGCGGGCTGATCTTCGCGCGGCAGAAACTGCGGCTGCTCGCCGAATTGCGCGCGCTCGATCCGCGCGACCGCATCACCCCGCTGCTGCACGCGCTGCCGCCCGCGCCCGCGCGCTTCGGCGCCCTGCAGGTGGAGCATCCGGACAGCGACGACGCCAAGCCGCTCTCCGGGCTGGCGCGCGCCTTCGGCAACGCGCTGCGCCCGGCGCTGCGCAAGGCCGGGCGCCTGAGCGCGACCGACGACCCGGCCCTGCCGCGCCTGCACGTGTGCTTCACCGCCGGCGACCATGCCTTCCTGGCGCTGGCCGATCCCGCCGACAGCAGCGACTGGCCGCTCGGCATCCCGCGCCTGCGCCTGCACGCGGACGCGCCCTCGCGCTCGGCGCTCAAGCTCGAGGAAGCCCTGCTCACCCTGCTCGACGCCGAACCGCGCGGCACGCGCGGCGAGGGCTCCGAAAGCGCGTCGGCATTGCGCCCCGGCATGCGCGCCGCCGACCTCGGCGCGGCGCCCGGCGGCTGGACCTGGGTACTGACCCGCCACGGCCTGCGCGTGAGCGCGATCGACAACGGGCCGCTGCGCCAGCACGTGCTCGACACCGGGCTGGTCGAGCACCTGCGCGCCGACGGCTTCCACTGGCAGCCGCCGGCGCCGCTGGACTGGATGGTCTGCGACATGGTGGAACAGCCGCGCCGCGTCGCCGAGCGCATGGCGACCTGGTTCCGCGAGGGCTGGTGCCGGCACGCGATCTTCAATCTCAAGCTGCCGATGAAAAAACGCTGGGACGAGACGCGGCTGTGCCTGGACCTGTTCGCCGCGCAGGCGGAAAAGCCGTTGCGCGTCCGTGCGCGCCAGCTCTATCACGACCGCGAAGAGATCACGGTCCACGCGACCGTGGCTTGAGCCGCGCGCGAAGACGATCGCGGCATCGCCGCCATCATGGCGGCGATGCTGCTGCCCGCCGAATCGGATCGGCCTACTGGCTGAGGCAGACCGCGTAAACCGTGATGTTCACGCTCGGCACCTGACCGCCCGTCCAGTTGTTGGTGGAGCGGATCGCCCAGCCCTGGATCGCGCCGTTCGTGGCCGGATAGGAGCCGTTGATGTACTGGTTGGGGTTGTAGTTGTTGTTGAATCCGCCGCCGCTCGCGATTTCGCCCGGCATGCACCATGCATAGTAGGTGCTCGTCGCCGATATCCCGCTATAGGACGCGTAGCGGATGTGCTGGGTGACCGCGGCCTCGGCCGCCGTCGAGGCTCCGATCATCGACAGTGCCAAGGCCAGTGCCGCCGTGCCCGTTCTGATGTTCAGCATGGTTCGTTCCTTGCGCCAGGTGGGTGGAAGGACGGCGCCGGATGCATCGCCCGCGCTCGCCTGATCGCGGTGCGATCTCCCGACATACTCGGAATCGACGGCGGGACCGGCTCATCCCGCGCGCCCGCCGGCCCTTCGACGGCCTCGAGGGCGGCGTCCGCCTTCGCCAGGCGCTCAGCGGCCGATCACCATCGTGAACATGCGATGAGCGTTATCACCAACGCATTCATGAATTTACCTCCGCTTGATGATGGCGCGCCCACGATGCGTGGTGTCCTCCTCAGCAAGGGCATGTCCATGAACATCTTCAAGCAACGCATCCTGGCATTGGCGCTGTTGGCGACTTGCGCGGGTTCGGCGATCGCCCAGGACGCGACGACCACGCAGGAGCCGATGCCGTCCACGCAGCCGCAGACGGCGCCGATGGCACCCACGCAGCCGCAGACGGCGCCGATGCCGCAGCAAGCGGCACCTCAGCCGCCGCCGCAAGCGCCGCCCGCCGCCACCGGACAGGTCACCGTGAATTCGATTCCGCCGGACTCGGTCGTGGGCGAATACAAGATCGATTTCGACGCGCTCGACAAGAATCACGACGGCTGCATCAGCCGCGCGGAGGCCAGGGCCAATGCGACGCTCACGGCGGAATTCCGCGCCGTGGACGAGAAGCACAAGGGCTGCCTCGACAAGCAGGCGCTGGCCGGCTGGATCATGTGATGCCCCGCCCGCCCGCTCCCGCGCGGAGCGGGCGCGTGCCGCGTCACCCGGCGGAGAACGGCGGCGTCAGGATCCCGCGGCGCGGCGCCACAGGGCCGCCGTCACCGGCGGCAGTTTCCCGGCCAGGCCCAGCAGGGCGCCGCGCAGCAGCGTGCGGCGCAGGCCGTCGCTGGAGAAGACGCGATTGATGCCGTCGAACGACCACGCGGCGACCGCGTTCTCGCTCTTGCGCGTGCGCGCCCAGCGCGCGAGGCGCGATGGCGAGGACCAGTCGGCGCCGCGCGCGAGGGCGGCCGCGATCGTCTCGCGCAACGCGGCGACGTCGCGCAGGCCGAGGTTGACGCCCTGCCCGGCCAGCGGGTGCACCACGTGCGCCGCATCGCCCATCACCAGCACGCGTCCGAGCTGGTAGCGGTCGGTCAGTTGCCGGCGCAGCGGGAAGGCGACGCGGCGCGACAGCGGCCGCGCCTGTCCCAGGCGCGCATCGAAGGCGCGGGTGAGCGCGTGCGAGAACGCCTCGTCGTCGAGCGCCAGCACTTCCGCCGCCCGCGCCTGCGGCAGCGTCCACACGATCGAGCTGCACGTGGAAGCGCGCCCGCCGGCGAACGGCAGGAAGGCCAGCGGCCCGTCCGGCAGGAACCGCTGCCATGCCGTCTCCTCGTGCGGCCGCTCGGTCTCCACGAACGCCACCACGCCGCGCTGCGCATAGTCGTGCGCGGCGACTTCGGCGCCGCTCAGCGCGCGCAGCGCCGAATCCGCGCCGTCCGCGGCGATCGCCAGCCGCGCCTCGAGCCGGCTGCCGTCGTCGAAGCGCAGCCGCGCGCCCTCGGCATCCTGCTCCAGGCCCTCGACCCGCAGCGGCGCGCGCACGTCCACGCCCGCCTGCGGCAGCGCGGCCCACAAGCGATCCACCAGGAGACCGTGCTCGACGATCCAGCCAAGCTCGCGCCGTCCGAGGGCGTCCGCGTCGAAATGCAGCTCCCCGCCGCCGGCCGCATCCCAGACCCGCATGTGCCGATAGGGTTGCAGGCGTTCCTCGCGCACCCGCGCCCACACGCCCAGCGTCTCGAGCAGGGCCGCGTTGTCCGGCGCGAAGGCGTACACGCGCAGGTCCGGCACGGCCGCCGACCACGGCGACGGCGCCGCCGCGTCCACCAGCGTCACGTCCAGGTCGAGCCTGGCGAGCGCCAAGGCGCAGGCCGCGCCGACCACGCCGCCGCCCACCACCGCCACGTCGGCGCGCGCGCCGCGCGATCGCCGTCCTGCCGTCCGTCCTGCCGCTGCGCGCGTCACGTCCGGCTCCTGCACAACGCCGGCACGTCGCCGCGATAACCCATCGCCCCGCCCACCAGCAGCGCCTGCGCCGAGGGCGCGCGGTCCAGCGCCAGCATGCCCAGGCTGCGCAGCGGTCGCAGCAGCGGCGCCTGGTTGGCGCTCAGCCTGGCCAGTCCGTCGGTCATCGCCAGGGTACGCTCGCGGTCCGCCTGCCGGCGCCGGGCATGGGCCGCCAGCAACGACGCATCGCCCGGGTCGCCGCGCGAGGTCTCGATCAGTTCCGCCAACGTCAGCGCATCGCGCAGGCCGAGATTGAAGCCCTGCGCGCCGATCGGGTGCAGGGTCTGCGCGGCGTTGCCCACCAGCACGGCGCGCTCGGCGGTCGTGCGCGGCGCCACCACGCGTACCGCCTCGTAGGCGCTGCGCGCGCCTACCGACAGCAAACGCCCCGCGCGCCAGCCGAAGGCCTGCTGCACCCTGCCAAGGAAGGCCTCGTCGGACAGCGCGCGCACCGCCTCGGCCTCCTCGCGGGCCACGCCGTGCACCAGGCCGTAGTGGCGGTCGGCGCGCGGCAGCAGCGCGGTCGGGCCGTCGCGGCCGAGCCGTTCGTAGGCGGTGCCGTCGGGCGCCCGCTCGGCGCGCAGCCGCGCGACCAGCAGGGTCTGCGCATAGTCGTGCGTGTCCTCGGCGATGCCGAGCGCGGCGCGCACGCCGCTGCGGGTGCCGTCGGCGGCGACCAGCAGCCGCGCGCGCAGGCTGCGCTCGCCCGCGGCGTCGGCGATGCGCACGGTCCGCGCCCCCTGCGCGTCGATCTCGGTGGCGAGGAAGCGCGCCGGACGCAGCCGCGTGAAGCGGGCGAGTTCCAGCAGCCTGGCTTCCAGCGCTTCGCCGAAATCGCGCGCCACCACCACCTGGCCGAAGGCCTCGCGGCCGTAGTCGGCGGCCTCGAGCCGGACGCGGCCGAAATCCCCCCGGCGGCTGGCGTGGATGCGACGGATCGGCGCGCCGGGCATGCGCAGCCTGGCCAGCACGCCCAGGGCCGAGAGCGCGTTGACGGTGGCCTCGGCGAAACTCAGGTTGCGCTCGTCGAACACGGCCGGCAGCGCGCCGGGCGGCGTCGCCTCGACCATGGCCACGTCCAGGTCGAGGCGGTCCAGGGCGATCGCCAGGCTGGCGCCGACCAGGCCGCCGCCGACGATGACCACGTCGTAATCTGCCTTCATCGCCACATGATAAGGCCCCGGACGGGTCCATCCGCTAGAATGGCGGCCTGACCAGCATGCCGTGCCCGGAGTTCGCCGCCCCATGAATACCAACCTGCAACGCGCCATCGTCCTGTCGCTGCTCGTGCTGCTGATGGGCGCGACCCGGACCCACTACCTGTCGCACTTCGCGCCGGTGCCGGATGCCTCCTGGGCGGTCTTCTTCATCGGCGGCTTCTACCTGCGCGCCTGGGCGCGCTGGGCCTTCCCGCTGCTGATGGCACTGGCGGTGGCCATCGACTGGATGGTGATCAGCAGCCAGGGCATCGGCTTCTGGGAGCACTACTGCATGTCGGCGGCCTACTGGTTCCTGATCCCGGCGCACCTGGCGATGTGGCTGGGCGGCACCTGGCTGCGCCGCGGCTACCACGGCGCCAGCCTCGGCGCGCTGGGCCGGCTGGCGCTGGGCGTGGTCGCGGCCACGGTGGTCTGCCACCTGCTGGCGCAGGGCAGCTTCTACTGGATCAGCCGCAACGTCGCCGACCCGACCTTCGCCGGCTGGTGGCGCAACTACACCGAATGGCTGCTGCCCTACCTGCAGGGCACCGCGACCTTCGTCGGCGCCGCCGCGGTGGCGCAGGTGGTCAGCGAGCGCATAGCCGCCGCCTCCCACGCCACGGCGCGTGATACCACGCGACGCTGATCGCGCGTGGGCAACCGGCTCTCGAAGATCTACACCAAGACCGGCGACGACGGCGGGCATGACTTGATGTCGCCGGGCGCACGTCCCGTGCGCCCGGCTCCGCATGCGACGAAAATCGTCGTTTTCGTCGCATGCCCGCAGGCGCCTGCCGGCGCCTGCGCGCCGGCATCCCTGCCTGCGTCGTCGTGCTTCGGACACCGGACCTGATTCCATGGGCAACCGGCTCTCGAAGATCTACACCAAGACCGGCGACGACGGCGGGCATGACTTGATGTCGCCGGGCGCACGTCCCGTGCGCCCGGCTCCGCATGCGACGAAAATCGTCGTTTTCGTCGCATGCCCGCAGGCGCCTGCCGGCGCCTGCGCGCCGGCATCCCTGCCTGCGTCGTCGTGCTTCGGACACCGGACCTGATTCCATGGGCAACCGGCTCTCGAAGATCTACACCAAGACCGGCGACGACGGCGGGCATGACTTGATGTCGCCGGGCGCCCGTCCCGGGCGCCCGGCTCCGCATGCGACGAAAATCGTCGTGTTCGTCGCATGCCCGCAGGCGCCTGCCGGCGCCGGCGCGCCGGCATCCCTGCCTGCGTCGTCGTGCTTCGGACACCGGACCTGATTCCATGGGCAACCGGCTCTCGAAGATCTACACCAAGACCGGCGACGACGGCACGACGGGCCTGGGCGACGGCACGCGCACGGCGAAGGATTCGGCCCGCGTGGCCGCCTACGGCACGGTCGACGAGGCGAACTCGAGCATCGGCCTGCTGCTGGCCGCCGACGGCCTGTCCGAGGACATCCGCGAGCTGCTCACCACGGTGCAGCACCAGCTGTTCGATCTCGGCGGCGAGCTGTGCATCCCCGGCCACGCCGCCATCGACGATGCCGACGTCGAGCGCCTGGAGCAGCGCCTGGACCACTACAACGAGACGTTGCCGCCGCTCAAGGATTTCATCCTGCCCGGCGGCGGCGAGGCGGCCGCACGTTGCCATGTCGCGCGCACCGTGGTGCGGCGGGCCGAACGCGAGACGGTCACCCTGTCGCGGCAGGAAGCGGTGCGTCCCCAGGCGATCCGCTACCTGAACCGGCTCTCCGACCTGCTGTTCGTGCTCGCCCGCGTGCTGGCCCGCGCCAGCGGCCACGGCGAAGTGCTCTGGGCGCACGAGCGGCGCAAACGCGCCCGCGACTGAGCCGGGAGTACCATCGGGCGGCCCCCTCTCCCGAGCCCTTCCTTGCGCATCTACACCCATTCCGCGTGCCTGCTGCACGACACCGGCCCCGGCCATGCGGAACGTCCGCAGCGGCTGGGCGCGGTGATCGAGGCGCTGCGCGGCGGGTTCGACGACCTCGACTGGCAGGAGGCGCCGCGCGCCACCCGCGGACAGCTGCTGCGCGCGCACGACGAAGGGCTGCTGGCCAGCGTGCTCGAAGCCAAGGTCGAGCAGCGCATCCAGCTCGATCCGGACACCGTGCTTTCGCAGGCCTCGGCGGAGGCGGCGCTGCGCGCGGCCGGCGCCGCCGTCGCCGCGGTGGACGCGGTGCTCTCGGACGCATGTTCGGCGGCCTTCTGCGCGGTACGCCCGCCCGGGCACCACGCCACCGCCGAGGCGGCGATGGGCTTCTGCCTGTTCAACAACGTCGCCGTCGCCGCGATGCACGCCCTCGAGCGGCATGGGCTGTCGCGGGTGGCGATCGTCGATTTCGACGTCCACCACGGCAACGGCACCCAGGCGATCTTCGCCGCCGAACCGCGCGTGCAGTATTTCAGCTCGCACCAGATGCCGCTGTATCCGGACACCGGACAGGTGCGCGAGCGCGGTGTGGGCAACATCTTCAACGCGCCGCTGCTGCCGGGCACGGGCAGCCGGCGCTTCCGCGAGGCCTGGAACGGGCGGCTGCTGCCGGCGCTGGATGCCTTCGCGCCGCAGCTGCTGCTGATCTCGGCCGGATTCGATGCGCATTGGCGCGACCCCCTGGCGCAGCTGCAGCTGGACGTGGAGGACTTCGCCTGGATCACCGGCGAATTGCGCGCCCTGGCCGCGCGCCATGCGCAGGGCCGGATCGTGTCGATGCTCGAGGGCGGCTACGACCTGCAGGCGCTGCGCGATTGCAGCGTGGCGCACGTCGCCGCCCTGCGCGGCTAGAGGCCGCGCCGCCGCGCCGGTCAGGCGCCGTTCCGGAAACGGCAGGCGGCCATTCAGCTAAGGTTTCGGCGCCCCGTCCCGGACGCCGGGCAGCCGCGCCCTTCACCGTTGCCGCTGCGCGGGCGATGCGTCAAGCTAGCGGTCGTTTTGGCTGAACGGATGCCTGCGTGCGCCGAGTTTTCCGACTGCTGCCGTTGCCGCTGTGCATCGCCTTCTCGCTCTCCGCGCAGGCTGCCGACGACCCGCCCGAGGACTACTCCCTGTGCCCGGTGGACGACGCGGTGCCGTTCTTCCCCGACGCCCAGCCTCCCAAGGGCGCGCCGGAGGACCGCGCCAACCTGCCGACCGACGTCAACGGCGACAGCGTCCAGGGCGTCAGCGGCGAGACCGTGACCTTCCAGGGCAACGTCGCCCTCAAGCGCGGCGACCAGTTCCTGGGCGCCGACAATCTCAGCTACAACCAGCAGACCGACCAGTACGTGGCCGAAGGCAACGTGCGCTACCAGGACGCCAGCATGCGCATGCTGGCCGATCGCGCCACCGGCAAGCAGGACGAGGACAAGCACAAGATCGACAACGTGCGCTACCAGCTCACCTCGCGCCGCGGCAACGGCGGCGCGAAGGAGATCCAGATGGACGGCACGCACGGCCGGCTGATCGGCTCCTCGTATTCCACCTGCCCGCCCAACGACCGCCGCTGGGAGCTGCGCGCGCCGCAGATCGATCTCGACACCGAGGAAGGCTTCGCCACCGCGCGCAATGCCACCGTGCGCATCGGCAAGGTCCCGGTGCTGTACATGCCGTGGTTCAAGTTCCCGATCGACGACCGCCGCCATACCGGCTTCCTGATGCCCAATCTCGGCCAGTCCAGCCGCAACGGCTTCGACTACCGCCAGCCGATCTACTTCAACCTGGCGCCGAACTACGACCTGACGCTCGAGCCGCGCATCATGACCAGGCGCGGCGTCGGCCTGGGCACGGAGTTCCGCTATCTGACGCGCACCGGCAAGGGCGTGCTCGACTTCGATTTCCTGCCGTCCGACGACCTGACCTCGCGCGAGCACGCCGAGGAGCTGGACGACTTCACCCGTGAGCGGTATTCGCTCGCCAACCGCCGCAAGAGCGACCGCGGCCGCTTCGCGTTCATCGGTTCGCAGAACATCACCCGCAACTGGCAGGCGCTGGCGAACCTGAGATGGGTCAGCGATCCGCGCTACCGCGACGACTTCTCCAGCAGCCTCACCAACCAGTCCTCCTACAGCAGTTCCAGCGACATCGGCCTGTACGGCCGCGGCCGCTACTGGGACGCCAGCCTGTCGGCGTCCTACTACCAGCTCACCGACTACACGCTGCCCGAGACCAGCCTGGCCTACAACCGCCTGCCCAGGCTCAATTTCAACTGGGAGCAGCCGTTCGGCCCGCGCGTGCTCGCCGGCATCAACACCGAGGCGACCCGCTTCGAGCACACCGCCGACGGTTCGACCGACATCTTCCGCACGATCACCGCCACCGCATCCGCATGCACGAACAATGGCATCACCTATCGACCTGGCGATTTTCTCGGTAATGGGGTCGAATGCCTGCAATCCGTGAAAAATAGCAAACCCGGCGGCAACCGGCTCGATTTCAAGCCTTACGTCAGCTTCCCGTTCGGCGGCGCCGGCTGGTTCATCACGCCGACGCTGGCCTGGCGCTACACCTCCTATCAGCTCGAGGGCAAGCTGGCCACGCAACTGGCGACCAGCCGCGCCTGCGCCGCCATCAACGGCTGCACCACCGCCAACCCGGCGCGCCCCACCGCGCAGCAGATCGCCGGCTTCTACGACGACAATCCCACGCGCAGCCTGCCGATCACCTCGCTCGACGCCGGCCTCTACTTCGACCGCTCGACCACCTGGGGCGGCGAAAGCTTCCTGCAGACCCTCGAGCCGCGCCTGTTCTATCTCAACGCGCCCTATCGCGAGCAGGACGGCCTGCCGCTGTTCGACACCGGCGACCTGACCTTCAGCTGGGGACAGCTGTTCCGCGACAACCGCTATTCCGGCGCCGACCGCCAGGCCGACGCCAACCAGCTCACGCTGGCCGTGACCAGCCGCTGGCTGCGCGAGTCCGACAGCCGCGAGAAGCTCTCGCTCAGCTTCGGCCAGATCCTCTACTTCGAGGATTCGCGCGTCAGGCTCAATTCCAGCAGGCCCTTCATCGAGGAAGGCAAGTCGGCGTGGGTGACCGACGCCAACTACGCGATCAACGACCGCTGGACCGTCGGCGCCTCGTACCAGTGGGACCCGAAGAACAGCACCAAGGATCTCGCCAGCCTGCGCACGCGCTACCTGGTCGGCGACAAGGGCATCGTCAATTTCGCCTACCGCTACCGCCGCAACCTCGGCTACGACCCGAACAGCGCCAACGAGGACATCCGCAATCCCGACCTGCTCGAGCAGGTCGACCTGTCGTTCCTGTATCCGATCAACCAGACCTGGAGCGTGGTCGGACGCTACTACTACTCGATCCGCGACAAGCAGCTGCTGGAAGGCATCGCCGGCATCCAGTGGGACAGCTGCTGCCTGTCCGCGCGCCTGGTGGGGCGCAGATACGTGCGCAGCGGCCGGGAAGAAAGGATGAACAGCTCCATTCAGTTCGAACTGGAACTGAAGGGCCTGGGCTCGGCCGGCCAGAAGACGGAGAGCCGCTTGCGCCGTGCTATTCTCGGCTATTACCGCGACGACCTCTATCTCGTCCCGCCCGATCAGATCAGCAACGACGGCGCGAACAACGACGACGACCCCACCGACACCCTCATCCGATGAACAGACTGCTCGCCTCCGCCCTCGCCGCCGCCCTGTCGTTCGGCACCCTCGGCGCGTACGCCCAGACGACCCAGCCGCTGGACCGCATCGCCGCCGTCGTCGACGAGGACGTGGTCCTGCAGAGCGAGCTCGACCGCGCGCTCAACAACGTGCTCGCGCAGTACGCCAACCGCCAGGACCAGTTGCCGCCGCGCGACATCCTGCAGCGCCAGGTGCTGGAGCGCCTGATCCTGGTCAAGCTGCAGTCCGCCGACGCCGCCCGCCAGGGCCTGCGCGTGAGCGACCAGGAAGTGGACGCCGCCATCAACAACATCGCCGGCCAGAACAAGCTCACGCCCGACCAGCTGCGCCAGCAGCTCGCCCGCGACGGCATGTCGTTCGACGACTTCCGCAGCTCGCTGCGCGACGAGATCCTCACCCAGCGTTCGCGCCAGCGCTTCGCGCAGAGCCGCATCAGCGTCAGCGAAACCGAGGTCGACGCCGGCCTCGCCGCGCTGGCCAAGGGCGGCACGCAGTACCACCTCGCGCACATCCTGATCGCGCTGCCCGACGGCGCCACGCCCGAGCAGATCGCGACCGGACAGAAGAAGGTCGACGGCATCAAGGCGCTGATTGACAAGGGCGAGATGACCTTCAACGCCGCGGCGGTGCGCTACTCCGACAGCCCGAACGCGCTGGAAGGCGGCGACCTGGGCTGGCGCAGCAGCGACGAGATCCCCAACGCCTTCGCCGGCACCATCACCAGCCTGCAGCCCGGCCAGATGCTCGGCCCGCTGCGCGGCCCCAGCGGCTTCCAGCTGGTGCAGCTGATCGAAACCCGGCAGGCCGACCAGGCCGCCGCCGCGCAGACCGTCACCCAGTACCAGGCGCGCCACATCCTGGTCCGCCCCGGCAGCGCCGAGGGCGACGACGCCAAGGCCAAGGCCAAGGCCGAGACCCTGCGCGCCCGCGTCGCCGGCGGCGCCGACTTCGCCAAGACCGCGCAGGAAAGCTCCGACGACACCGTGACCAAGGACAAAGGCGGCGAACTCGGCTGGTTCACCCAGGACCAGTTCGGTCCGGAATTCGGCGCCCAGGTCGCCGCGCTGCAGGACGGACAGGTCTCGCAGCCGTTCAAGACCCAGGCCGGCTGGCACATCCTGCAGCGTGAGGCCAGCCGCCAGACCAGCGTCACCGACGAGAACAAGCGCGCCCAGGTCCGCGAGAGCATCGGCCAGCGCAAGCTCGAGGACGAATGGAACCGCCACCTGCACGAGCTGCGCGGCGATGCCTTCGTCGACATCCGCACCGGCGCGCCGGCGGCGGATGCCGCTCCGGCCACGCCCGCTCCCGCCGCGCCGGCCGAAACCGCGCCGGCCCCGGCCTCGCAGAACGGCGGCTGATTGCCGCCGGGCCGGACCGCCCCCGTCCGGCCCCCTCCTGCGCCCATGCCAGGCCTTAAGATGCCGGCATGGCGCGTGAATCCCGATCCGTGACGGGCCGCTCCGGGCCCCGGAGCCGTCCATGCCCCTAGCCCCGCCGCCGGACACCGACCGCCGCATCCGGCTGGCGCTGGTGCCGGGCGAGCCGGCCGGCGTCGGCCCGGAACTGTGCGTGCGCGCGGCGCAGCTACCGCGCGAGGACCGCGAGATCACCGCATTCGCCGATCCGCGCACCCTGCAAGCCGCCGCCGCCGCCTTGGCGCTGCCGCTGCGGCTGCTCGATCCCGGGCAGCGCCCGCAGCGCCCGGGCGACCTGCCCCTGGTCGCCGTGGCCAACGCCGTCCCGGTCGCCTTCGGCACCCCGGACCCGCGCAACGCCGCCGCCGTGGTCGGCGCCCTGCGCCTGGCCGCGGACGCCTGCCTGTCGGGCGCCTGCGACGGCCTGGTCACCGGCCCCACCCACAAGGCCGCCATCAACGCCGGCGGCATCGCCTACAGCGGCACCACCGAGCTGCTGGCCGAGCACGCCGGCCGCGACGTGGTGATGATGCTCGCCAACGACATCGTCCGCGTCGCCCTGGTGACCACGCACCTGCCGTTGCGCGAGGTGGCCGATGCCGTCACGCCGGAGGCCGTGGAGCGCAGCCTGCGCATCGTGCACGCGGCCCTGCGCGAGCGCTTCGGCATCGCCGACCCCGTGATCTGCGTGCTCGGGCTCAATCCGCACGCGGGCGAATCGGGACACCTGGGGCGCGAGGAAATCGAGGTCATCGCGCCGGTGCTGGCGCGCCTGCGCGGCGAAGGCATGCGGTTGCAGGGACCGCTGCCGGCCGACACCGCGTTCCTGCCGGCGAAGCTGGCGGACGTCGATGCCGTGCTCGCCATGTACCACGACCAGGGACTGCCCGTGCTCAAGTACAGCGGGTTCGAGCGCGCGGTGAATCTCACCCTCGGCCTGCCCTACCCGCGCGTCGCCGTCGATCACGGCACCGCGCTCGATCTGGCCGGCAAGGGCACCGCCGACGCCTCGAGCCTGCTCGCCGCAATCGACACCTGCGCGCGGCTCGCGCATCATCCCCGCCGAGCAACGCAATGAGCGCGACGCCGATGCAAGAGATCGCCTGGGACGACTTCGTGAAAGTGGAGTTGCGCGTCGGCCGCGTGCTGTCGGCGGAGCCGTTCGCGCAGGCGCGCAAGCCCGCCTACGTGCTGCAGGTCGACTTCGGCCCGGAGATCGGCGTGCGCAAGTCCAGCGCGCAGATCACCGCGCTATACGCGCCCGAGCAACTGGTCGGACGCCTGGTCGTGGCCGTGGTCAATTTCCCGAAGAAGCAGATCGGACCGCTGATGTCCGAATGCCTGGTGACCGGCTTCCACGACAGCGAGGGCCGCGTCACCCTGTGCATGCCCGAGCACGACGTGCCGCTGGGCACGCGGCTGCTGTGACCGCATGAGCCTTCCGTTCCGCGAGCCGGCGAAGAAGTCCCTCGGCCAGCACTTCCTGCACGAGCGCGGCATCGTCGAGAAGATCCTGCTCGCCGTCGATCCCAGGCCCGGCGACCGCCTGGTCGAGATCGGCCCTGGCCAGGGCGCCATGACCTTCCCGCTGCTCGACCGGCACGGGGCGCTGACCGCGATCGAGTTCGACCGCGACCTGCTCGCCCCGCTGACCGAGCAGGCGCGCGCGCACGGCGACCTCACCCTGATCCACGCCGACGTGCTCGATGTCGACTTCACCGCCCTGGCCGGCGAGGGCGGCCCCATCCGCCTGGTCGGCAACCTGCCCTACAACCTGTCCTCGCCGATCCTGTTCCACGCGCTGGAGCACGCCGCGGGGGGCGCGGCGATCCGCGACATGCATTTCATGCTGCAGAAGGAAGTGGTCGAGCGCATGGCGGCCGGTCCCGGCAGCAAGGTCTACGGGCGCCTGAGCGTGATGCTGCAGGCCTATTGCCAGGTGACGGCGCTGTTCTCCGTGGCGCCCGGCGCGTTCCGGCCGCCGCCCAAGGTGGACTCGGCCGTCGTCCGCCTGGTGCCGCGGCCGACCGAGGCGGTCGGGATCCGCGACGCCCGCCGCTTCTCGGACCTGGTGCGCGCGGGCTTCGGCCAGCGCCGCAAGACCCTGCGCAACGCCCTGCAAGCGGTCTGCGGGGCCGAGGAGATCGCCGCGGCCGGCATCGACCCGCAGGCGCGCGCCGAACAACTGCCGGTCGCCGATTTCGTGCGCCTGGCGAACCAAACTGCGACGCCGTAGTCCAAGGATTCATCCATTCCGCTTACACTGCCGTCATGGACGAGACATCGGATTACACCCTGGAGATTCAGATCGCCACGCGCTACCTCGACGAGGAATCGGCGCCCGAGGACGACCGCTATGTCTTCGCCTACACCATCCGCATCCGCAACCTCGGCAAGCTGCCGGCACAGCTGCTCGCGCGCCACTGGCTGATCACCGACGCCAACGGCAAGATCGAGGAAGTGCGCGGCGACGGCGTGGTCGGGGAGCAGCCGCGCATCGAGCCCGGCGAGCAGTTCACCTATACCTCCGGGGCGGTGCTGTCCACCGCCGTGGGCACCATGCAGGGCAGCTACGACATGATCGGCGACGACGGCACGCACTTCGACGCGCCGATCCCGCCGTTCACCCTGTCCGTGCCGCGCACGCTGCATTGAGGCGGTCCTAGCGCATGGCCGTCTGGGCAATCGGCGACCTGCAGGGCTGTTACGGCCCCACGCAGCGCCTGCTGGAAAAGATCGCATTCGACCCCGCGCGCGACAGGCTGTGGTTCTGCGGCGACCTGGTCAACCGCGGCGGCGAATCGCTGGAGACCCTGCGCCTGGTGCACTCGCTGCGCGCCAACGCCGCCTGCGTGCTCGGCAACCACGACCTGTCCCTGCTCGCCATCGGCGAGCGCCAGGAGGCCGAACAGCGCAAGGTCAACCCGGACCTGCAGCGCGTGCTGTTCGCCGGCGACCGCGACGTTCTGCTCGACTGGCTGCGCGCGCAGCCGCTGCTGCACGCCGACCGTACGCTCGGCTGGATGATGGTGCATGCCGGCCTGGCGCCGAAGTGGACCACGCAACTGGCCGAGCAGTACGCGCGCGAGGTCGAGCAGAAGCTGCGCGGCGACGGCTTCCGCAAGCTGTTCAAGCGCATGTACGGCGACCGGCCGCACTGGGCGCCGAACCTCACCGGCCTGGACCGCGACCGCGCCATCATCAACGTCTTCACCCGCATGCGCTATTGCACTCCGCGCGGACGCATCGCCTTCGAGGAGAAGAACGCGCCGGGCTCGCAGCAGCCGGGACTGTATCCCTGGTACGAAGTCCCCGGCCACGCGCCGCGCGACCTGAAGATCGTCTGCGGCCACTGGTCCACCCTCGGCCTGTTCATCGGCCACGGCGTGCACGCCATCGACACCGGCGCGGTCTGGGGCGGCAAGCTCACCGCGCTGCAGCTCGACGGCGAGGAACTGCGCCTGGTGCAGGTGGCCGGGCGCGACGTGCCGCCGCCCATTGCGCGAGCGCCCTGAGCGATGCGCGCGCTGCAACGGATCTGCGGCGTCGCCCTCCCCGCCCTGCTCGCGCTGGCGGCCTGCGCTCCGGCGCCGCAGCCGCAACCCCGATCGCAGGAGCGGCAGCCGGCCCGCTCCGCATCCGCCGCCGATGCGTTGCCGCCGTCGCCGCCGCTGGTGCGCGCCGCGCGTTCGCAGATCGGCGCGACCCGGCTCTACGATCCGGCCTACGTGCGCCTGTCCTATCCGGGCGGCGACGTCCCCTACGCCCGCGGCGTGTGCACCGACGTGGTGATCCGCGCGCTGCGCACCCAGGGCATCGATCTGCAGCAGCGCATCCACGAGGACCGGATCGCGCATCCGCAAGCCTATCCCGCGCGCTGGCGCGGCCTGCAGGCGGACGCGAACATCGATCACCGCCGCGTGCCCAACCAGATGGCGTGGTTCGCCCGGCAAGGCTGGCAGCGCGAGGCGGGGCCGCGCGTCGCCGATGCGCATGCCGGCGATTTCCTTGCCGGCGACATCGTCGCCTGGGACCTGGGCGGCGGCGTGCTGCACATCGGCATCGTCTCCGACCGCAAGACCCGTGACGGGGTACCGCTGATCCTGCACAACATCGGCAGCGGCACGCAGGAGGAGAACCTGCTGTTCGGCTACCGGATCATCGGCCACTACCGGCCGGCGCTGTCCTCGGGCGCGGCGCTGGCCGCCAGATAGTCCACGAACTCGAACGCGAAGGCGTGCCTGGCGTCCGGCGCGTGCGCCTGGCGCGAGACCGCCCGCCAATGCGCAGCGTCCACGGCCGGAAAGAACGCGTCGGCGCCGGCCACCGCGGTATCGACATGGGTCAGGTGCAGCTGCGTCGCCTGCGGCAGGGCCAATGCATAGATTTCGCCGCCGCCGATCACGCACAGCGTCCGGGCCTGCTCGTCGCGCGCCTGGGCGACCGCCTCCTCCAGCGACGCCACCGCCCGCATGCCCTCGAACGGCACGCGCCCGGAGCGGGTCAGCACCAGGTTGCTGCGCCCCGGCAGCGCGCGTCCCAGCGATTCGGCCGTCTTGCGCCCCATCAGCACCGGCTTGCCGAGCGTGAGCGCCTTGAAGCGCTTGAGGTCGTCGGGCAGGTGCCAGGGCAGCGCGTTGCCCTTGCCGATGGCGCGATGGCGGTCGAGCGCGGCGACCAGGGCGATGCGCATCACACCGCCACGGGTGCCTTGATCGCCGGCAGCGGATCGTAGCCGTGGATTTCGATGTCGTCGTAGCCGAAGGCGAACAGGTCGTCGACGTCGGGGTTCAGGTGCAGCCTCGGCAGCGGTCGCGGCGCGCGCGCGAGCTGCTCGCGCGCCTGCTCGAAATGGTTCGAGTACAGATGGGCGTCGCCCAGGGTATGCACGAAGTCGCCCACGCCCAGCCCGGTCACCTGCGCCACCATGTGCGTGAGCAGCGCGTAGCTGGCGATGTTGAACGGCACGCCGAGGAAGATGTCGCCGCTGCGCTGGTAGAGCTGGCAACTGAGCCTGCCGTCGGCGACGTAGAACTGGAACAGCGCGTGGCAGGGCATCAGCGCCATGTCCGGCAGTTCGGCGACGTTCCAGGCCGAGACGATCAGGCGGCGCGAATCCGGATTGCGGCGGATCTCGTCCACCACCCAGCGGATCTGGTCGATCTCGCGGCCGTCGCCGGCGGCCCAGCGCCGCCATTGCTTGCCGTACACCGGGCCGAGCTCGCCCTGCGCGTCCGCCCATTCGTCCCAGATGCTGACCTTGTTCTCGCGCAGGTAGGCGATGTTGGTCTCGCCCTTGAGGAACCACAGCAGCTCATGCACGATCGAGCGCAGGTGCAGCTTCTTGGTGGTGACCAGCGGGAAGCCCTCGTCCAGGTCGAAGCGCATCTGCCAGCCGAACACGCTGCGCGTGCCGGTGCCGGTGCGGTCGGATTTCTCCGTGCCGCGCTCGAGCACGTGTCGCAGCAGGTCGAGGTAGGGCTTCATCGCGGTTCCGGGCGGTGTCTCGGTCGTGTCAGGCGTTCGCGGGCGGCGCGGCCGGCTGCGGCTGCAGGGTCGGCGCCTTGCGCGACTTCCACAACCAGAACAGGCCGATCAGGATCAGCGGCAGGCTCAGCGCCTGGCCCATGGTCAGCCAGCCGAAGGCAAGATAGCCCAGTTGCTGGTCGGGCAGGCGCACGAACTCGACCGCGAAGCGGAACACACCGTACAGCAGCGCGAACAGTCCGGACACGGCGTAGCGCGGGCGCGGCCGGCTGGAGAACCACCACAGGATCGCGAACATCGCCACGCCCTCCAGCGCGAACTGGTACAGCTGCGAGGGATGGCGCGCGTAGATGTTGAGTGTGCCGGCCTCGAACTGCGCGCGTAGCGCCTCGGCGCCCAGGCGCAGCCTGGTCACATCCGGATCCTGCGGGAACACCACGCCCCAGGTGCCGCCGGTGGGCTTGCCCCAGAGCTCGCCGTTGATGAAATTGCCCAGGCGGCCGAAGCCCAGGCCGGGCGGCACCAGCGGCGCGATGAAATCGGCGACGTCGAAGAACGCCAGCTTGTGCTTGCGCGCCCACCAGAACATCGCCGCCACCACGCCGAGCAGGCCGCCGTGGAAGCTCATGCCGCCTTCCCAGATCTTGACGATCTGCAGCGGATTGTCGATGTAGGTGCGCAGGTCGTAGAACAGGATGTAGCCCAGGCGCCCGCCCAGCACCACGCCGAGCATGGCGTAGAACATCAGGTCGCCGTAGGCGTTGGCGTCCACGCCCGGCAGGCGGCCGGCCTTGACGCGGGCGCGGCCCAGGAACCAGGCGGCCAGGAACCCCAGCAGATACATGATCCCGTACCAATGCACGCCCCTGCTGCCGATGTGGATCGCGATCGGGTCGATCTGATGGAGATAGAACATCGCTGGCACACGCTCCTCGACGGCCGGCGCCTGGTCGGCCGGAAGCCCCTATTGTGCCTGTCGCGGCGAGGGCTCGACAGCACTCGCGCCCCGAACCCGCGCGCCGAGGCGGCCTCAGCCGAGCAGGTGCGGCCGATCGGGCAGTTCGTTCTCGTCGGCCTCGTCGGCTGCGCGCGGGAAATGCGCGGCCAGCAGGTCGGAGACCGCCGCCACGCCGGCGATCGCCGCGTCCTCGGCCTCGCCGGCCTTCAGCCGCTCTTCCATCAGCAGGCAGACGCCGCGCCACTGCTCGTCGCTGACCAGGCCTTCGAGGCCGCGGTCGGCGACGATCTCGATGCGATGGTCGGCCAGCAGCAGGTGGATCAGCACGCCGTTGTTGGCCGCGGTGTCCCAGACCCGCAACCGCGAGAACGCCTCGTGCGCGCGCTCGCGGGCCTGCATCCCGCGCAGCACCGCCCTCGCCGGCAGCGCCGCCTCCACCGCGAAGCAGACCTCGCCGCGGTGACGGCGCTCGCCCGCGGCCACCGCTTCGGCGATGCGGCTCAGGCTCGCCTCCGGGAACAGCCGTCGCGACGACGGCGGGAACAGGTGGCGCAGAAGTCGCTTCATCACCAGCTCCCCGAGGCGCCGCCGCCTCCGCTCGAACCGCCGCCGCCGGACCAGCCGCCGCCGGAAGAACCGCCGCCCCCCCAGCCGCCGCCCCCGCCTCCGCCGCCGGACCAGCCGCCCCAGTCGCCGCCGCGCGCGAAGCTGCCGGCCGGCAGCTTGACCAGGCCGTAGAGCAGGCCGAACACGCCGGCCACGCCGCCCAGCACCAGGAACGAGGAGATCAGCCAGGCCACGCCGCCGGCGGCGACGCCGGTGACCAGCCCGCGCACGCCGGCCGGCGCCCGTCCGAACACGCCGCGCGCGATGTTGGCGGCGATGAACGCGGCGAACAGGGCGAACAGCCAGTCGCCGCCGCCTCCACCGCCGCCCCGGGTATCGGCCATCGGCTCGGGCAGGGCTTCGCCGTCGATCAGCCTGGTCAGGGCCGCGGTGGCGTCGATGACGCCGCCGCCGTAGTCGCCGACACGGAACTTGGGCACCAGGTATTCCTGGATGATGCGCCCGGCGGTGATGTCGGGGATCGCGCCTTCCAGGCCGTAGCCGACCTCGATGCGGACCTTGCGGTCGTCCTTGGCGACCACCAGCAGCACCGCGTCGTCGACGCCCTTGCGGCCGATCTTGTACTGCTCGAAGGCACGCACCGCGTACTGCTCGATGGTCTCCGGCTGCACGCTGCCCACCATCAGCACCTGCAGCTGGCTGCCCTTGCGCTGCTGCAGCGCGTAGGCCTGCTGTTCGAGCTGCTGCGTCTGCGCGGCGTCGAGCGTACCGGTAGTGTCGATCACCGGAGAGTTCAGCGCCGGGATCGGCGCGGCGCCGGTGCCTTGGGACGCCGGCGCGGCGATGGCCGGCAGCACGCAGGCCGCGCACGCCAGCCACAGCAGCGCCAGCAGACGGATCGCGCAAGGACGCATCGACATCACCAACTCCTCGACGCCCCGGCGCCGCCGCTGCTGCCGCCACCGCCGGACCGGCCACCGTCGGATCGCCCCCCGCCGGAGCCCGAATCGCCGCGCGAACCCGCGCCTGCGCCGCCCGCCGCACCGCTGCCGACCAGGAACACGATGAGCATGAGGATGCCTCCCAACGCCGCGAACGCGATGCCGCCATTGTGCAGGTTTCCCAGCAGGTTCCTGAACAGCAGGTGCCAGGCCAGGAAACCGAGCAGGACCAGCCAGAGCGCGATCCGCGTCCAGAAGACGATGCGGTGGCGCCGCCAGGCGTCGTGCATTTCGCGCAGCGCCAGCCACAGGAAGAACAGCGCCGTGCCGCCGCCGAACACCGCCGCGAAGGACGCCAGGAACATCAGGGCGAACGGCCGCGCCAGCAGCCCGGCCAGCACCCAGGCCAGCAGCAGCACGCCGACAAAGGCCGCCGCCGCGACGCGGACCGCGAACGACTTCACCAGCCCCAGGCCCAGCGGAACGCCGGCCAAGGTCGCCAGCGCGGCGATCGCCAGGGACGCCGCGACGCCGGAACCGGCCAGCAGCGGACACAGCACGGCGCCGAGCGCCGCCGCGATGATCGCCACGCGCCACGACACGGTCCGCGAGGCGCCGGCCAGGCCGGCGAGCAGCGCCGGCACGAGCGCGGCCAGCAGCCGGTACCAGCCGTGGAACTCCAGCACTTCGGGCTCCGGCAGGGGCTGGCCTTCGGCCAGGCCGATCAACGCCCGCACGCCGTCGGCGATGCCGCCGGCGTAATCGTCGCGCTTGAAGCCGGGCAGCATGTAGTCGTCGATCACCCGCCCGGCGGTGATGTCGGGGATGGCCGCTTCCAGGCCGTAGCCGACCTCGATGCGCGCGCGGCGGTCGTCCTTGGCCACCACCACCAGCAAGCCGTCATCGATGTCCTTGCGCCCGAGCTTCCAGGTGTTGAACGCGCGCAGGGCGTACTGCTCGATGCTCTCCGGCTGCGTGCTCGGCAGCATCAGCACCTGCAGCTGGCCGTGCGAGCGTGCCTCGTAGGCGTCGATGGTGGCCGCGATCCCGGCGCGCTGTTGCGTCGACAGCGTGCCGGTGAGGTCGATGACCGCCGACTCCAGCGCCGGAATCGGCACCCGCCGATCGGCGGCGGCCGGCGCGGCGGGCGCTGCCGGCGGCGTCGAAGCAGGCAAAGGCTCGGAGACCGCCTGCGCCTGCGCCACTGCCGTCGCGGACAGCAGGATCAGCAGCGCGAGCAGGCGTCGAAGCACGGCCATGCGCGGAGTATCGCAGCTCGCGGCGGCGCCGGCAGCCGCGCGGCTCACCAGCCCCGCGATGCGCCGCCACCGCCGCTGCGGCCGCCGCCGCCGGAACGGCCGCTGCTCGAACTGCCGCTGCTCGAACTGCCGCTCGATCGGCTGTCGGAACTCGAGCTCAGGCTCGTGCTGCTGCCCGGCAGCGCCGAAGCGAACAGGAAGATGAAGAACACCGCGCCGCCGATCGCCAGCGGCGCCCAGGTGCCGGGAGAGGAAAGATCGTCCTGGCCGGCCAGATACCAGGCCGCCGCGCACGCCGCCGCGGCCAGAATGGCGAGCCGGATCCAGAAGCCCGGACGATTATGGCGCCAGGCATGGATCGCGCCGCCGACCGGGACCGCCAGCAACGCCGCGCCCATCGCGCCGAGGAACACCACGAAGATTCCCGCGAGCAGACGCTGCGTGCCGAAGATCGCGCCGATCAGCACCAGCAGGCCGATGAAGGCGGCCGCGTACGCCGTCCAGCGGCGCACCGTGCGCGACTTGCCCAGGGCCCAGCCGTACGGGAAGAACAGGACGAGGGGAATGAAGGCCAGCATCAGCGAAGGCCCCGCGCCCATCCCGGCCAGCAGGCCGACGCCATAGCCGCTTGCCGCCGACCCTCCCAGGGCCCAGGGCCAGCGCAGCCAGCCCATGCCCCAGGCGAAGCCGCACAGCACGCTCAGCCCGAATGCCGAGAACGCATAGCGCGGGTCGATGCTGTCGCCGTCGTTGTCCGGTTCCGGCAGCGATTCGCCTTCCGCCAGCGCGATCAGCCGGGTCACGCCGTCGCCGATCGCGCCCGCGTAGTCGTTCTCGCGCAGCCGCGGCACGACGTATTCGTCCAGCACCCGCCCCGCGGTGATGTCCGGGATCGCGCTTTCCAGCCCGTAGCCGACCTCGATGCGCACCTTGCGGTCGTGCTTGGCGACCACCAGCAGCAGGCCGTCGTCGATGTTCTTGCGGCCGAGCTTCCAGGTCTCGAAGGCGCGCGCGGCATACTGCTCGACGGTCTCCGGCGCGGTGCTCGGCACCATGAGCACCTGCAGCTGGCTGCCGCGGCGTTTCTCGTAGTCGGCGATCTGCGCCTCGATCCTGCCGCGCGCCGCGGCGTCGAGCGTCTGCGTGGTATCGATGACCGCCGACTCCAGCGCCGGCACCGGCGCCAGCGCGTGGCTGGCGGGGATGGCCGGCGCCGCTTCGGCAGGCTCGGGTTCGAGCGGGGCGGGCGCGACCGGCGCGGGTTCGACCGGCATGGGCTCGAGCGAGGCGGGCCCGGCTGCCGGGCCCGGCGGTCCCAGGATGAGCGAGGGCTGCGCCTGCTCCTGCGCGGCGCTTGTCTCGGGCGCGTCGGGCGCGCAGGCGGCCAGGCCCACCAGCAGCAGGCCGACCAGCAACGCCGCATTCCCTGCGGACCGCATCGCGACGGCGCACTAGGCGGTCATTGCGCCGGCTGCGCCGGGGGCTGCTGGGCGTTGCCGAAATCCACGCTCGGCGCATTCTGGATCTGCGCCTCGTTCTCGACGGTGAAGTTGGGCTTCACGGCATAACCGAAGATCTTGGCGGTGATCAGCTGCGGGAACGAGCGGATGTAGGTGTTGTAGTCCTGCACCAGCTGGATGTAGCGCCCGCGCGCCACGGTGATGCGGTTCTCGGTGCCTTCCAGCTGGGTCTGCAGGCCGAGGAAGGACTGGTCGGCCTTCAGGTTCGGGTAGTTCTCGGTGACCACCATCAGCCGCGACAGCGCGCTGGACAGCTCGCCCTGCGCCTTCTGGAAGGCCGCCAGCGAGGCCGCGTCGTCGGCGTTGACGTTGATCTGGCTGACCTTGGCGCGCGCCTCGGTCACCGCGGTCAGCACGTTCTGCTCGTGCGCGGCATAGCCCTTGACCGTGTTGACCAGGTTCGGGATCAGGTCCGAGCGCCGCTTGTACTGGTTCAGCACCTCCGACCAGCCGGCCTTGACGCCTTCGTCCTTGCGCTGGATTTCGTTGTAGCCGCAGCCGGACAGCAGCACGGCGAACAGGGCGATCAGGACGATCCGCAGAGGCGATACGGTACGCATGGCGCGCTTCTCCCAATGAACGAACGGCATGATGAACGGCGTGTCGAGCCGCCGCCGGGGGCGGCCGTCGGCGGCATTGCAGCATCCCGCGGCCGGCGGCGCAATCGCGCGGCCGGCCGCGCCCGGACTCCCACACCCCGGCGCCGGGCACCCGGGGCGAGGCCGCGCGGCCGCGCACCGGGTGCCGGGCGCGGGGGTGTGGTAGGCGGGGCGCGGCCGGCCGCGCCCGGACTACCACTCCCCGGCGCCGGGCACCCGGTGCGAGGCCGCGCGGCGGCGCATCAGCAGGTTGAACCACTCCACCATCACCGAGAAGCCCATGGCGAAGTAGATGTAGGGCTTGGGCACGTGCACGCCGAAGCCGTCCAGGATCAGCACCGCGCCGATCAGCAGGATGAAGGCCAGCGCCAGCATCTTCACGGTCGGGTTCTCGTCGATGAAGCGGCCCAGCGGGTTGGCGGCCAGCAGCATGATCGCCACCGCCAGCAGGATCGCGAACACCATGATCGGGATGTGCTGGGCCATGCCGACCGCGGTGATCACCGAGTCCAGCGAGAAGACGATGTCGATGACCGCGATCTGCGCGATCACCATCCAGAACACCGAGGAGGTCTTGGTGGTGCGCGGATCCTCGTCGTGCCCGCCGCTGATCAGGTCGCGGATTTCCATCGCGCCCTTCACCAGCAGGAAGATGCCGCCCAGGATCAGCACCAGGTCGCGGATCGAGATGCCCATCCCGAAGATCGTGAACAGGTCGCGCTCCATGCGCGCCAGGAAGGCGAGCATGACCAGCAGCAGGATGCGGGTGATGCAGGCGACCGCGATGCCGATCTTGCGCGCCATCGGACGCTGGTGCTCGGGCAGGCGGCTGACCGCGATCGAGATGAAGACCAGGTTGTCGATGCCGAGCACGATCTCGAGCGCGCTCAGGGTCACCAGGGTCAGCCAGGCGTCGGGGGAAGCAAGGAAGCTCAGATCCATTCTCTTTCTCGTCTCATTGAATTATCTGGAAAGCGTGCGATGCCGCGCGATTCGGCGCTGACGCTGCGCGGGCATGCCGCGCAATGTCATGCGGCCCTCCCTGGCGCGAGTGTATCGGCTGCGGAGGGTCCGGCTCGGCCGTCCATGGCCGGGCGTTCGCTGACACTGCGCGGCATGCCGCGCAATGTCACGCTGCCTTCCCTGGCGCTAGTGTATCGGCTCCGGAAGGTCCGGCCCGGCCGTCCATGGCCGGGCGTTCGCTGCCCCTGCGCGGCATGCCGCGCCGCGACAGCGAACGCCCGGCCATGGACGGCCGGGCCGGACCTTCCGGAGCCGATACACTAGCGCCAGGGAAGGCCGCGTGACATTGCGCGGCATGCCGCGCAAGGTCACGCTGCCTTCCCTGGCGCAAGTGTATCGGCTACGGAAGGTCCGGCCCGGCCATCCATGGCCGGGCGTTCGCTGACGCTGCGCGGCATGCCGCGCAATGTCACGCTGCCTTCCCTGGCGCAAGAGGATCGGCTACGGAAGGTCCGGCCCGGCCGTCCATGGCCGGGCGTTCGCTGACGCTGCGCGGCATGCCGCGCAATGTCACGCTGCCGTCCCTGGCGCAAGTGTATCGGCTACGGAAGGTCCGGCCCGGCCGTCCATGGCCGGGCGTTCGCTGACGCTGCGCGGCATGCCGCGCAATGTCACGCTGCCTTCCCTGGCGCAAGTGTATCGGCTACGGAAGGTCCGGCCCGGCCGTCCATGGCCGGGCGTTCGCTGACGCTGCGCGGCATGCCGCGCAAAGCTTGCGTCAGCTCACCCAGCGCGGGAGGAGGATCGCGCCCCAGACCAGCAGCACGTTCATCATCAGCACGAAGACCGCCGCCGACCCCATGTCCTTGGCGCGACCGGCCAGTTCATGGTGTTCCGGGCCGTAGCGTTCGATCACCGCCTCGACCGCCGAGTTCAGCAGCTCGATGGCCAGCACCAGCAGCATCGCGCCGATCAGCAGCGCGCGCTCCACGCCGTTCCCGCCCAGCCACCAGCCCAGCGGGGCCAGGATCACGAACAGGTAGACCTCCAGGCGGAACGAGGACTCGTGCAGCCAGGCCGCGCGCAGTCCCTGCATCGACCACTTGGTCGCCAGCAGCAGCCGCGCGGGACTGCGCGGCAGATGTCCGAATTCGTCCGCCATCGCGCAGGCGCCGGATCAGTGTCCCGCCGTCGCGGCGCGACGGACGGCCGGTGCGGCGGGACGTCGGGATGCGGCCAGGGCCGGCGCGTCGATCGAGAGCATGCGGAAGGTCGATTCGGCCATGCGGCCGGATGCCCCATTCTGCCACAGGGCGCGCTCGCGCCGGTTTGCAATCGCCGGATCGTCCTGCTATCCCGTCCCTTTCCCGCCGCCTCCGAGACGCCATGGCCCTGCTTCGCCCGTTCGTCCTCGCCCTGGCCGCGCTGTGGCTGGCCGGCGGCTGCGCCACGCCGCCCGCGCCCGGCCGGACCGCCGCGCATGCCGAGGCCGCGCTGGACCCCGTCTCCTCGCCCGACTGGGCCGGCGACATGGCCCGTTTCGCCGCCGAGGACGGCGCCCGGCCGCCGCCGGCGCACCCGGTGGTGTTCACCGGCAGCTCCTCGGTGCGCCTGTGGACCGCCCTGGCCGAGGATTTTCCCGGCATACCGGTCCTCAACCGCGGTTTCGGCGGTTCGCAGCTGCGCGATGCGGTCTGGTACGCCGACCAGGTGGCGGTGCGCTACCGGCCAAGCCGGATCGTGCTGTACGCCGGCGACAACGACATCAACGCCGGACGCACGCCGGAGCAGGTATCCGCCGATTTCCGCGCTTTCGTCGCCCGCATCCGCCGCGACCTGCCGCGGGTGCCGATCGTGCTGCTCGCCATCAAGCCCAGCCTCGCCCGCCTGCCGCAACTGCCCGCGCAGCAGCGGGCAAACGCGCTGCTCGCCGCCGACGCCGCCGCGCTGCCCGGGGTGAGCTTCGTCGATGTCGCCACGCCGATGCTCGATGCCGCCGGCCGGCCGCGCGCGGAACTCTTCGTCGAGGACGGCCTGCACATGAACCGCCGCGGCTACGACCTGTGGCGCGGGATCCTGGCGCCGCACCTGCGCTAGGCGCCCGTCCTACTGCTGGCGCAGCGCCTCGATCGGATCCAGCTGCGAGGCCTTGCGCGCCGGGTAGTAGCCGAAGAACAGGCCGGTGGCGATCGAGAACGCCGCCGCCAGCCCGACCACCTGCGCGTTGAGCGCCACCGGCAGCTCGCTGAACTTGCCCACCAGCAGCGCGCCGATCACGCCGATGCCGATGCCGATCACGCCGCCGATCAGCGAGATCAGCATCGCCTCAGCCAGGAACTGCCGGCGCACGTCGCGCGGCCCGGCGCCCACCGCCATGCGCAGGCCGATCTCGCGGATGCGCTCGGTCACCGACACCAAC
This sequence comes from Luteimonas aquatica, assembly GCF_022662575.1. Classification (GTDB taxonomy): domain Bacteria; phylum Pseudomonadota; class Gammaproteobacteria; order Xanthomonadales; family Xanthomonadaceae; genus Luteimonas; species Luteimonas aquatica. The sequence continues at coordinate 37,625 of NZ_JALBFU010000015.1, forward strand.
ATGATGTTCATGATGCCGATGCCGCCCACGATCAGGCAGATGGTCGCCACCGCGCCGAGCAGCTTCGACATCAGGTCGGTGGTGGCGGTGCGCGTCTTGACGATCTCGCTGATGTTGCGGACGGTGAAGTCGTCGTCCTCGCCGGGCTTGATCTTGTGGCGCTGGCGCAGCAGCGCCTCGATCTCGGTCTGCACGTAGGCCAGGTCCTTGGCGTCGGAGACGGTGAGCGAGACCTGCATCACCGCGCTCGGCGGCAGGCCCATCATGCCCATCAGCCGGCGGCGCCCGGTTTCCAGCGGCACCATCACCACGTCGTCCTGGTCCTGGCCGAAGCCGCCCTGCCCCTTCGGCGCCAGCGTGCCGACCACGATGAAGGGCACGCGACCCAGGCGGATGGTCTGGCCGATGCCGTCGTCGTCGCCGAACAGGGTCCGCCGCACGGTGTCGCCGATCACCACTTCCTTGGCGGCGCTGCTGTAGTCCTGCGCGTCGAACAGGCTGCCGCTGGCCACCGTCCAGCTGTTGATGTCGAAGTAATCCGGCTGCACCGCCTGCCAGTTGGTCGCGGAATTGTTCTCCGCGTACACGACCTGGGTGTTGCCGCGCAAGGCGCCGGCCACGTACTGCACTTCCGGAAGTTCGGTGCGGATGGCCTCGACGTCGCCCTCGGTAAGCGTGAAGAAGCTGCTCGCGCTCATGCGCGCGCCGCCCGTCCCGCGGCCGGCGCCGGGATTGATGTCCAGCCGCTGCGAACCCAGCCCGGAGACCAGCTTGTCGATCTCCTTCTGCGTGCCCTGACCCACCGAGACCATCACGATCACCGCGGCGATGCCGATGATCACGCCCAGCGAGGTCAGCGCGCTGCGCATCCAGTTGCCGCGCAGGGCGTAGATGGCGGTACGCAGGATGTCCGAGAAATTCATGTCGGCGCCCCCCCGGCGTGCGCGCCGTCGGGATGCGCGCTGTCAGGATGTAATTCCCCGTCGCGCATCACGTAGATGCGGTCGGCGTGCGCGGCGACGTCGGCGTCGTGGGTGATCAGCACCACGGTGTGTTCCTCGTCGCGCAGGCGCTTGAACAGCGCCAGGATCTCCTCGCCGGTGCGGCTGTCGAGCGCGCCGGTGGGCTCGTCGGCCAGCAGGATCGGCGGCCGGTTGATCAGCGCGCGGGCGATGGCCACGCGCTGCTGCTGGCCGCCGGACAATTCGCTGGGGCGGTGGTCGGCGCGCTCGGACAGGCCGACCGCGTCCAGCGCCTCGCGCGCCAGGCGCAGCCGCTCGTGCGGCGGCACGCGCGCGTAGCTCAGCGGCATGGCGACGTTCTCCAGCGCGCTCATGCGCGGCAGCAGGTTGAAGCCCTGGAACACGAAGCCGATCTTGTCCCGGCGCAGCGCCGCGAGCTCCTCCGGGGCCAGGCTGGCCACGTCGACGCCGTCGCAGGCGTAGCGGCCGGTGGTGGGCGTGTCGAGGCAGCCGATCAGGTTCATCAGCGTCGACTTGCCCGAACCCGACGGCCCCATGATCGCGACGAAATCGCCGCGCTCGATGCGCAGGTCGACGCCCTTGAGCGCCACCACCTCGGCCTCGCTGCCGGGCGAGTAGACCTTGCCGAGCTGCCGGGTTTCGATCACCGGCGCGACGGCGGCGCTCATTCCTGCGCCGCCCGCTCGCCGGTGACGATCTGGTCGCCCTCGCGGACGTCGCCGGAAATCTCGGTGTTGCTGCCGTCGCTCACGCCCACGCGCACCATGACCCGCTGCGGCTTGTCGCCGACCAGCTTGTACAGCGGCGCGCGCTTGGCGCCGATCAGCGCCGAGATCTGCGCGTCCCACTGCTTCTGCTGGGCGGCGTCGAGCGTGGCGCGGAAGGCGGCGAACTGCTGGTTCATGCGCTCGACCATGCGCTGGCGCATCTGGCCCTGGGCATCGCCGCTGCCGCCCATGACGATGCGCATGCCGCCGCCACCGCCACGGCCGCCGAACAGCCGGTTGCCGCCCTCGGCCGCCTGCGGGGCCATGCGCGCGGCGATGCGCTGGCGCATGGCGGCGATGGCCTTGTCGAACTCGGCCTGTTGCGCGGGCGTCAGGCGCAGCTCGGCCGCGAAGCGGACCAGGTCGTCCGCCATGCCGCCGGGCCCGCGGCCGGAGGCCGCCGGCGCGTCCGCGTCCTCCTCGCCGGCCGGCTTGTAGCGCAGCGCCGCGTTGGACACCTTGAGCACGCCGTTGCGCTTGCTCACCTCGATCTCGGCGTTGACGGTCAGCCCCGGCAGCAGCGTGCCGTCGCTGTTGTCCACCGTCACGATCACCGGATAGGTGACGACGTTGTTGGTGGTGGTCGCCGACAGCCGCACCTGCTCCACCGTGCCGCGGAACTGGCGGTCGGGGAAAGCGTCGGCGGTGAAGGACACGCCCTGCCCGACCTTGACCTGGCCGATGTCGGATTCGTCCACCGCCAGCTCGATCTGCATCTTGCCCAGGTCCTCGGCGATCTTGAACAGCTCCGGCGCCTGCAGGCTGGCGGCCACGGTCTGGCCGGGCTCGATCGAACGGGTCAGCACCACGCCGTTGACCGGCGAGCGGATCACGGTGCGCTCGAGGTCGATGCGGGTGGTCTGGGTGGTCGCCGACTGCTGGCGGATCGTCGCCTGCGCCGCGTTGACCTGCGCCTGCGCCTGGTCGCGCGCCGCGCGCGCCAGGTCGACGTCGCTCCTGGCCACCAGCTGCTGCGCGACCAGCTCGGACTTGCGCTGGTAGTCGAGCTCGGCGTTGCGCAAGGTCGCCTGCGCCTGGCGCAGCGCGGCCTCGGCGTTGGCGATCTGCGCTGCGCCCTGCACCATCCGCGCCTCGTAGCTGCTCGGGTCGATGCGGGCGATGACCTGGTTCTTCTCGACCTTGTCGTTGTAGTCGACCAGCACGTCGGTCACCTGGCCGGAGATCTGGCTGCCGACGGTGACCGTGGAGATCGCGCTCAGCGTGCCGGTGGCGGAGATCGCCACGCGGATGTCGCCGCGCTCCACCGCCGTGGTGCGCCAGGTTCCGCCCTCGCCGGCGGCGGCGCGCTGCTGCCAGTACCAATAGCCGGCCACCGCGACCGCGGCCAGGACCGCGAGGACGGCGATGCGGCGCACCAGGCGCGCGGCGGGGGTCTTGCGGGATGTGCTCATGCGATCGCCAGGAAATGGAGCCGATGCTGGGCAACGCACCAGGCCGGCCCGGGTTGACAGCGGCTATTGTGGAGGACGGGACGGACGGCGTTAACCGCCCGGCCCGGCGCGCGTGCTGTAACCAGGATCACCGCATCAGGCGAAAGTTCCCGAAAAGCCACGGCGGCGGCGCTTTCGGAACCGCGGCGAGCCTTCCCGGCGGCGCACCCTGCGCCATGCCCGTGTCCCTCGATCGTGCCCCTCAAGCATGCCCCTCGGGCCCGCGCCGCGCGAAACCGACCGTCGCCGTGGTGCCCACGCCCGGCGCGCTGTCCAGCGTCATCTGCCAGCCGAAGCGTTCGCCGAGCCGACGCACGATCGACAGCCCCATGCCCTTGCCGCCGCGTCCGAAGATGTCGGCGCGGTAGAACGGATCGTAGGCCTTGCTGAGGATCTCCGGCGACATGCCGATGCCGGTGTCCTGGACGATGATGCGGTCGCTCTCCACGATCACCTCCACGCGCCCCTGGTCGGTGAAAGTGCAGGCGTTGTCGAGCAGCTTGTCGAGGATCACCGCCAGCGCGCGCGGCGAGGCGTACAGGCGCGGCGCGGCGTAGGCGGTCACCACCAGCTCGACCGGCTTGTCGCGCAGGCGCATCCGCGCCTTCTCGGCTTCCTCGTCGACCACGGCGTTGACGTCGAAGTCCTCCAGCAGGGCGCCGTCGCCGCCCTCGCGCGCCAGGATCAGGAAGGCCTCGATCACCGCCTCCATGTCGCGCCCGGCGCGCTGCATGCGGGCCAGCGCGCGCTGCTGCCGCGGCGAGACCTCGGCATCGGCCAGCATCATGTCGGTGGCCACCCGGATCACCGTGAGCGGCGTGCGCAGCTCGTGGCTGGCGTCGCGGGTGAAATCGCGCTCGCGCCGCACGAAGTCCTGCACGCGCTCGGCCAGCCCGCGCAGCGCGCGGCCGAGCTTCTGTACCTCGCTGCCCTCCTCGCCCGGGATGCGCTCGGACGCCAGCAGGTTGGCCATCGCGCCGGTGTCCGGATCGCCCGGCTGCCAGCGCGAGACCTGCTCGGCCAGCCAGTTGACCGGCGTCACCAGCCGCTTGGAGGTGCGGTAGGTGAGCCAGGTGGCCCCGCACACGGCCAGCAGCGAGAGCAGGATCGAGGTCGCCCCGATCGAGAACACCGTGGTATCGGTCACCGGGAAGGACATCACCACGTACAGCCGCCCCTGCGGCCGCTGCTCGACCAGCACCTTGTAGGAGGTTCCCGGCAGGCGCGAGATGCCGGGCCGGAAGCCGCGCAGCGCCGCGGGCAGGCGCGCGGGCGAATCGCCCGGGGCGAGGAAATAGCCGCTGACGGTGGAGGTGGTCGGCAGCGGGAACGCCGGATCGCGCGCGCGCCCGGACCAGTAGTGCCCGGCCTCGGCATGCAGCCTGCGCTCGGTCGCCAGCTCGCGGATCACGGCGCCGGCGACGACGATGCCCACCGCGATGGCAAGGCTCATCAGCACCGCCTGCAGGATGAAGGCGTAGCGCAGCTTGCGTGGCAACCCCTGGGGCATGGCGGCACCGTGCGGAGGGTGCGACAGCTTACTGCATCGCCTCAGGAGGGAGGCTGCTCGATGTCGGCGATGCGATAGCCGGCGCTCTGCACGGTGTGCAGCAGCTGCTTGCCGTAGGGCTTGTCGATGGTCTTGCGCAGGTTGTACAGATGGCTGCGCAGGGTGTCGGAGTCGGGCAGGCTGTTGCCCCAGATCTCGCGCTCGATCTCCTGCCGGTTGACCACGCGCGGCGATTCGCGCATCAGGATGGTCAGCAGCTTCAGGCCGATGGGCGAGAGCTGCAGCTCGACGCCGCCGCGGGTGGCGCGCAGCGAGGCCGGGTCGAGCACCAGGTCGGCGACCTTCAGCACCTCCGAACCCACCTGGCGGCGCTCGCGGCGGATCAGCGCGCGCAGCCGCGCCTCCAGTTCCTGGATCGCGAAGGGCTTGGTCAGGTAGTCGTCGGCGCCGGCGCCCAGGCCGGTGAGCTTCTCGTCCAGCGTGTCGCGCGCGGTGAGCATCAGCACCGGCGTCGACTTGCGGGCCTCCTCGCGCAGGCGCTTGCACACCTCGATGCCGTCCAGGCGCGGCAGCATCAGGTCCAGCACCACCACGTCGTAGCTGTTCTCCGAGGCCAGGCGGTAGCCGTCGAGCCCGTCGGTGGCGTAGTCGACCTCGAAGCCCTTGCCCTCGAGGTACTCGCCGACCATCTCCGAGATGTTGCGGTTGTCCTCGACGATCAGGACGAGCCCGCCCGGTTCCTGTGATCCACGCATAACTGCTCCCGGGTTTGCGCCGGCTTGGACAGAACGATCCCGGCCCGGCGGAGGCGCTCCCGATTCGGACCGCCCGCCTTGCCAGACCCGCGCCGCCGCCCGAAGCGGGGGCGCCGCATCATCCTGAAGACCCGGAACCCAATCGTTAATGAAGGCCTCTTCAGCTTTGTGAAGATTGCGATCCCGTCGGTGGAGGGAGCGTGAAGGTGGTTACGCTTTGCACCCCGCCCCGCCGACTCTCCGCCATGCCCACACTGCTCGACCGCCTCCTGCCCGTCCTCCTGCTGGTCGGATCGAACGTCTTCATGACCTTCGCCTGGTACGGCCACCTGAAGTACAAGTCCTCGCCGCTGTGGATCGCGGTCATGGCCAGCTGGGGCATCGCCTTCTTCGAATACTGCCTGCAGGTGCCGGCCAACCGCATGGGCAGCGCCGTCTACACGGCGCCGCAGCTCAAGGGCATGCAGGAGGTGATCACGCTGCTGGTGTTCGCGGTGTTCTCCGCGACCTACCTCGGGCAGACGCTGAAATGGAACCACTGGGCCGGATTCGCGCTGATCGCGGTGGCGGCCTGGCTGATCTTCCTGGAATGAGGCCGCCGGCCGCGCTCAATGCGCGGCCAGCGCCTCGAGCTTGCGGAAGGTCTCGGCCGCCGGCGTGGCCACCGCCGCACCGGTGTCGATGTGCGCGCGGCGGTGCAGCCAGGAGTGGTAGTCGTTCTGCACCACGAACACGTTCTGGCCGCGCGACACGTAATCGGTCTTGATGCTCAGGATCACGTGGTCGATGCGTTCGAGCCCGACCTGCTTGGCCAGCAGCAGCATGCTGGCGGCCAGGCGTTCGCTGGCCTCGTCCGAGGTGCGGCCCAGGCTGGCGTCGAGCTTGTGCACCGCCGCCAGGCTCTGCTTGTACAGCGGGTGGTCGGGATGCGTGGGATTGGTCGGATCGAAGGCCGCCGGGCGCGAGGGCGCCGGCGCCGAGGGCGCCTCCGCTGGCGCGGGCGGGGCCTCCACGTCCTCGCGCGGCCCCTCGAAGCGGAAGCGGAAGGCCTCGATCTGGCGCGCGTCGAGCATGCGGTGCGCGGTGCCCGGCGCGTCGCCGTCCTCGAACACGTGCGGCTGCACGCCCATGATGTCGCCCAGGGTGGCGTAGAGGCTGTTGTCGTCGACCCCGTCCTCGCCGCGCGCGGGGTAGTCCAGGTCCTGGCGGTTGAGCAGCGGCAGGATCGCCGCCGCCGAATTCCAGCGCAGCAGCGCCTCGGCCGCGTCGCCGACGAACAGCGCCACCGCCTTCTGCCCCTCCCAGTAGAGCGCGCTGTCGTTGAACTCGGTGCGCTCGGGCGCCATCCACAGCCCTTCCACCGGCGCATGGATGTAGTGCCAGGCCTGCAGCGCGTGCCCGCCGCCGGCGTCCAGGCCGAACTGCAGCGCCGCGCCGGTGCCCCGGTCGGTGATCAGACCGTGCAGCTCGGCGATCGGGACCCCGGTGGACAGGTCCCGGAGCAACCAATAGGTGTGGCTGACCGACAGTTCCTGGACGCGGTACAGCCGCGCCTCGATCGAGTATTTCGCCATTACGAGAGGATCTTCTTCCGTGTTGTCGCCAATTGCCCGGGCACGTTCGGCAGAGCGGGGTCAGAACTTGATCTTGCCGGCGAGGATGTCCTTGAACATCACCCAGTCGCCGACGAAGGAATAGATCGGGTGCTTGAAGGTCGCCGGCCTGTTCTTCTCGAAGAAGAAATGCCCCACCCAGGCGAACCCGTACCCGCACAGCAGCGCGGCCAGCAGCCACCAGCCGTTGCCCTGCGCGATGGCCGCCGCCAGCAGCGCCAGCACGCCGCAACTGCCGACGAAATGCAGACGCCGCGAGGTGCGGTTGCTGTGTTCGCTCAGGTAGAAGGGATAGAACTCGCGGAAGCTGGCGAAGCGTGGCATGGCGGCATCCTCCTAGCGGATCGCCCTGGACCAGTTGCGATTGCGCACGAACAGAACGATCGCGGTCAGCGACAGCAGCAGGCCGAACGCGGCGGGGAACCAGTATTCGCGCGCGTTGCGGTACTCGATCCATCCCAGGTAGAGGAACATCGCGGCCAGCACGGCGGCCAGCGTCGGCCCCAGCCACAGGTAGCGCCGGCCCGCCGAGTACGCCGCGCCGGCCTTGTGGTTCAGGGCCTCGACATGGCCGAGGCGGATGCTGCAGTCGTTGCTGCAGGACAGGCCGAAGCCCAGATCCTCCGCGCAGCCTTCCGCGCAAACGCCTTTGCCGCAGCCGCGGCAGACGCCCACCGCGGCGCGATCATGGTGCTGGTAGCACTGCATGGAACCTCCCGTTCTCGTCGACTCAGGAATCTCAGGGCAATACGAGATTGCTCAGCTTCCCTGGACCTTCTCCATGGCCTTGGCCCGGTCCCAATAGCCATCCTGCACCGTCAGCGGCTGGTTCTGCAACTCGACGCCGTCGGCGGCGGCCAGCGCCTCCATCGCGCGGAAGCGGCGTTCGAACTTGAGGTTGGCGCGGCGCAGCGCGCCGCCGACGTCGACCTTGGCGTGCCGCGCCAGGTTGGCGCAGACGAACAGCAGGTCGCCGATTTCGTCCTCCAGGCGGTCGCGGGCGCCGGCATCGCGCGGGTCGGCGGCGACCGCGGCGAACTCGGCGCGCACCTCGTCGATCTCCTCGTGCAGCTTGTCGATCACCGGCTCGGGGCCGGGCCAATCGAAGCCGACCCGCGCGGCGCGGTTCTGCAGCTTGGTCGCCCGCTGCCACTCCGGCAGCCCGCGCGAGATGCCGGCCAAGGCGGACGCATCGCGCTCGCCAGCCTCGCGGCGCTCGGCCTGCTTGATCTGCTCCCAGCTGCGCTTCACCGCCTCGGCATCGTCGCGCGCCGCATCCCCGAACACGTGCGGATGGCGGCGCAGCATCTTCTCGCTGATCGCCGCGACCACCTCGCCGAAGCCGAACGCCCCCTGCTCCCGCGCCATCTGCGCGTGGAACACCACCTGCAGCAGCAGGTCGCCCAGCTCGTCCTTCAACGCGGGCAGATCGCCGCGGTCGATGGCGTCGGCGACCTCGTAGGCCTCCTCGATGGTGTACGGGGCGATGGTGGAGAAATCCTGCTCGATGTCCCAGGGGCAGCCGGTGTCGCGGTCGCGCAGGCGGGACATGATGTCCAGCAGGCGTTGGATGTCGTGGTCGGGGGTGGGCACGGGGATTCCGGTAGCGTGTCGTTTGCGCTGGCACCTTAAGCAAAAGCATGGCGGCTTGCCAGGGCACGTATCGATGGCGTGCCCTGCCTCTCGCCGTGGGCCGAGGCCTCCTGCCTCGCCAGCCTGGCTGGCTGGGACTCTGCTTCTGATCTCTGCTTTTGCTGTTTTTTTAGGAGCAGAGCGTTTCGTCCGCTATCGCGGCCGAGTTCATTTCTTTTGATAAGCGTCAAAAGAAACGAA
>NZ_JALBFU010000016.1 GCF_022662575.1 Luteimonas aquatica
GGACATCACGCTGATCGTGCCGGAGCAGGACGTGGCGGTGGCCAACACCAGCGAGGAGAAGAGCGAGTCGCTCGGCGACGGCTGGAAGAAGCTGACCTTCCGCCGCACCGAGGCGCTGCCGAGCTACCTGATCGCCTTCGCCGTCGGCCCCTGGGACGTGCCGGCCGGTCCCGACATCGGCCCGAACGGCAAGCGCACCACGCCGCTGAAGCTGCGCGGCATCGCCGCCAAGGGGCAGGGCGGACGCATGGCCTATTCGCTGGCGAACACGCCGGCGATCGTCAAGGCGCTGGAGAACTATTTCGACATTCCCTATCCCTACGACAAGCTCGACAACGTCGCCGCGCCGGACTTCTGGGCGGGTGCGATGGAGAACGCGGGACTGATCGTCTACCGCGACGTGCTGATGTTCCCCGACGACAAGTCCAGCGCGCAGCTGCGCCAGGCCTACTGGGGCGTGAGCGCGCACGAGCTGGCGCACCAGTGGTTCGGCGACCTGGTGACCATGCGCTGGTGGGACGACCTGTGGCTCAACGAGGGCTTCGCCACCTGGATGGGCAACAAGATCCACGGCGAGCTGCAGCCCGAATCGCACGTCGACCGCCAGCTGCTGGAGGGGGTGATCGAGGCGATGGAGGCCGACAGCCTGGCCAGCACGCGCCGCATCCACGAGCCGATCAACGACTTCACCGACATCCAGTCGGCCTTCGACGGCATCACCTACCAGAAGGGCGCGGCCACGCTCGGCATGTTCGAGCACTTCATCGGCGAGGACAAATTCCGCGACGGCATCCGCAGCTACCTGCACAAGCACGCGCGCGGCAACGCCACCAGCGCCGACCTGATCCAGGCGGTGGCCGTGCAGGGCAAGGAGCCCGAGCGCCTGGCCAAGGCGTTCTCCAGCTTCATCGACCAGCCGGGCGTGCCTTCGGTGAAGGTGGACCTGGCCTGCGGCGAGGGCAAGCCGGCGCTCACCGTGACGCAGCAGCGCTACCTGCCGCTGGGCTCGACCGCCAGCGCGGGCCAGAGCTGGGGCATCCCCATGTGCGTGCGCTACGGCGACGGCAAGGCCGTGCGCGAGCAGTGCGCGCTGGTCGACGGCGCGCAGACCCGCATCGAGCTGGAGCAGGCGCAGAGCTGCCCGGCCTGGGTCATGCCCAACGCGCACGGCGACGGCTACTACCGCTTCTCGCTGGCGCCGAAACTGCAGCAGGCGCTGTCCGATGCCTTCGGCCAGCTCGACCAGCGCGAGCAGCGCATGTTCGCCGACTCGGTGCAGGCCGCCTACAACGCCGGCGAACTCAAGCCGGCCGACCTGGTCGCGGCCCTGCCCAAGTTCGCCGGCGCCCAGGTGCGGCAGACGGCGATGGCGGGGACCGGCGAAGTGCGCTGGATGGACGAGTACCTGTTCCGGAACGACGCCGCCGCGCGCAAGGCCTTCCGCGCCGGCATCGCCGAGATCTATCGTCCGCGCCTGGAGCGGCTCGGCCTGAGCTTCGGCGCCAGGGACGACGACGACACCCGCCTGCTGCGCGCGAGGCTGATCGCCTTCTTCGCCCTGCGGCTGGAGGACCCGGCGGTGCGCCAGGCGCTCGCCGCGCAGGGACGCGCCGTGCTCGGGCTCGACGGCGGCGGCAAGCTGCAGGAGGACGCCGCTCCGCGCGACATCCGCGGCGAGGCCATCAGCGCGGCGGTGCAGGAAGGCGGCAAGGCCGCGTTCGACGCCGCCGAACGCCACCTGCGCCAGGTGCAGGATCCGGAGCTGCGCGTGCAGCTGGCCTCCGCGCTCGGCGACACGCGCGATCCGGCGCTGGCCGAACGCGCGCGCGAGCTGGCGCTGTCGCCGGATACGCTGCGCAGGAACGAAATCCCGCACGTCCTCTTCGGGCAGGGCGACGAGCCGCAGCTGCGCGGCGCGCTGCGGCAGTGGATCGACGTCAACTTCAAGACCCTGGAAGCCAAGCTCGAACCGGCCGGCGCGACCCTGATCGACATCTATGCCTCGGGCATGTGCAGCGACGCCGAGGCGGCCGAGCTGCAGGCCAAGTTCGGCAACCGCATGGGGACCGTCGAGGGCGGGCCGCTGGCCTTGCGCCAGGCCGGCGAGCGCGTGCGGCTGTGCGCGGCGCAGCTGCAGGCGCGCCAGGGGCAGGCGCCGACGTTCCCGCGCAAGTGACGCCGCGGCCGGCCCGGATCAGGGCATGGCCCGGAAAAAACAGGGCGCCTCGCGGCGCCCTGTTTTTTTTACGCAGGAAATCCGCCGTCGCCTCAAGGCGTGTCGGGGGCGGGCTCGTCGTCGCAATTCATGCCGGCCGGACAATAGGGCGGCCATGGCGGCGAGGTGGGCGGCGGCACGCAGTCGGAGCGGTCCTCGTCCGGATCCACGCCCGGGGCGGCGGGATCGTCGCCGGATTCGTGGTCGTGGCAGTCGGGCGGCGGGTTCTGCGGCGAGGCCCAGGCAGGCGAAGCCAGGGTCCACGACGCCAGCTGCGTCGCGGCGAGGAGGAGCGCGGTGGCGAGAAGTCGGTGCATGGCCAAATCCTTGATGGCGGACGATGTCGGTGAAAACGCCGTCGATGAAAAGGGAACGGGAAAAAACGGAGCGGGAAAAACGGAACCGGAAAAAACGGCGCCGGCCGAAGCCGGCGCCCGCCGAGCATAGACCAGACCCAGGCCGTACCATGTGCGGATGCAAGACCCGATGCCCGCCACCGACGCGAACACGCTCCTGCGGGCCGCGCGCGCGCGGATCGACGCTTCGGAGGCGGAGCTGCTGCTGTTGCACGCCCTGCGCGGCCACGACGGTTCCCGCGACTACGCCCGCGCCTGGCTGTACACGCACGGCGACGATCCGCTCGACGCGGCGGTGCTGGCGGCATTCGAGGCATTGGCGCGCCGCCGCGAAGCCGGCGAGCCGGTCGCCTATCTCACCGGGCGCCGCGGCTTCTGGACGCTCGATCTGGCGACCTCGCCCGCGGCATTGATTCCCCGCCCGGAAACCGAGCTCCTGATCGAGGCCGCGCTGGCCCGCATCCCGGACGACCGCGAGGTGCGCGTCGCCGACCTGGGCACCGGCAGCGGCGCGATCGCGCTCGCGCTGGCCATCGAGCGTCCGCGCGCGCGGGTGATCGCCGTGGACGTCAGCCAGGACGCCTTGGCCCTGGCCGCCGCCAACGCGCGCGGCCATGCGCTCGGCAACGTCGAGTTCCGCCGCGGCAGCTGGTTCGCGCCGCTGAGCGGCGAGCGCTTCGATGCCGTGGTCAGCAATCCGCCGTACCTGGCCGAGGACGATCCGCACCTGCAGCAAGGCGACCTGCGCTACGAGCCGCGCATCGCGCTCAGCTCCGGCAGCGACGGACTCGACGCCATCCGCGCCATCGCCGCCGACGCGCCGGCCCACCTGACAGCGGGCGGCTGGCTGCTGCTGGAGCACGGCTACGGACAGGGCGCGGCGGTGCGCGCGCTGCTGCAGGCGGCGGGATTCGCGCAGGTGGCCACCGAGCGCGACCTGGAGGCGCGCGAGCGCGTGACGCTGGGCCGAGCGCCGGACTGAAGGCCTCGTCGCGCACGCCCGGTGCAGGGGCGTCGCGCTCGAGCGGCTACACTAGGCGTCCGATCAGCGGAGTTCCTGCATGCGCGACCTGTATCCCGACATCGAACCCTACGACACCGGCACGCTCAAGGTCGACGATCGCCACACGCTCTACTACGAACAATGCGGCAACCCGGACGGCAAGCCGGTGGTGCTGCTGCACGGCGGCCCCGGCGGCGGCTGCAGCGCGAAGATGCGCCGCTTCCACGATCCGGCGAAATACCGCATCGTGCTGTTCGACCAGCGCGGCAGCGGCCGGTCCACGCCGCACGCCGACCTGGTCGACAACACCACCTGGGCGCTGGTCGCCGACATCGAGAAGCTGCGCGCCAGGCTCGGCATCGAGCGCTGGCAGGTGTTCGGCGGCTCGTGGGGCTCGACGCTGGCGCTGGCCTACGCGCAGGCGCATCCGCAGCGCGTCACCGAGCTGGTGCTGCGCGGCATCTTCATGCTGCGGCGCTGGGAGCTGGAGTGGTTCTACCAGGAGGGCGCCTCGCGCCTGTTTCCGGATGCCTGGGAGCATTACCTCGCCGCCATCCCGCCGGTCGAGCGCCACGACCTGATCTCCGCCTTCCACCGCCGCCTGACCGGCGACGACGAGGCCGCGCGCCTGGCCGCCGCGCGCGCCTGGAGCGTGTGGGAGGGCGCGACCTCGTTCCTGCACGTCGACCAGGATTTCGTCACCGGGCACGAGGACGCCAAGTTCGCGCTGGCCTTCGCCCGCATCGAGAACCATTATTTCGTCAACGGCGGCTTCTTCGAGGTGGAGGACCAGTTGCTGCGCGACGCGCACAGGATCGCCGACATCCCGGGCGTGATCGTGCACGGCCGCTACGACGTGGTGTGCCCGATCCAGAGCGCCTGGGAACTGCACAAGGCGTGGCCGAAGTCGCAGTTGACGATCACGCCGGCCTCCGGGCATTCGGCCTTCGAGGCGGAGAACATCGACGCGCTGGTGCAGGCCACCGATCGCTTTGCCTGATCCCCGGCGCATGCTTCTCGTGGCCTGATCCTCGACGGCGCGATGGTCTTGTTTGCATGACCGCCACCGGCCGTCACGCATACGTATGCGATGACGGCCGGGCCGCGACGCGGTAACGTTCGGCGCGACCCTCGATCCTTCCGCGGGAGGAAACGCCATGAATGCAGTCGCCAGCGCGTCCCCGGCGCGCGCCAGCAACGCCCGCGTGATTGCCATCGCCTCGGTGGCGGCGCTGGGCGGTTTCCTGTTCGGCTTCGACACCGCGGTGATCAACGGCGCGGTCGACGCCATCCGCGGCGATTTCCGCCTCGACGCCGCGCTGATCGGTTTCGCGGTCTCCTGCGCGCTGCTCGGCTCGGCCCTCGGCGCTTGGTACGCCGGCCCGATCGCCGACCGTTGGGGACGCGTGCGCACCATGCAGGTGGCGGCGGTGGCGCTGACGGTCAGCGCGCTGGGCTCGGGACTGGTGGTCGGCGTCTGGGACCTGGTGTTCTGGCGCCTGGTCGGCGGCATGGGCGTGGGAATCGCCTCGGTGATCGCGCCGGCCTACATTGCCGAGATCTCGCCGGCGCGCGTGCGCGGCCGGCTGGGCTCGCTGCAGCAGCTGGCGATCGTGCTCGGCATCTTCGTCGCGCTGGCTTCCGATGCGCTGCTCGCGCACCTGGCCGGCGGCGCGGCGCAGCCGCTGTGGCTCGGCCTGAACGCCTGGCGCTGGATGTTCCTGGTCGCCGCGCTGCCGGCGCTGGTCTATGGCCTGCTGGTGCTGCGCGTGCCCGAGTCGCCGCGCTACCTGGTGGCCAAGGGCGAGAAGACCCTGGCCGCCTCGGTACTGCGGCAGGTGCTCAACCTGGACGACGGCGAGGCGCTGCGGCACAAGATCGAGGAGATCGACGCCAGCCTGCGCGCCGAGCACCGCCCGCGCCTGCGCGACCTGCGCAAGGCCGGCGGCGGGCTGCTGCCGGTGGTGTGGATCGGCATCCTGCTGTCGGTGTTCCAGCAGTTCGTCGGCATCAACGTGATCTTCTACTACTCCTCCACGCTGTGGCATTCGGTCGGCTTCAGTGAGGCCGACGCGTTCAAGATCACCGTGGCCACCTCGGTGGTCAACGTGCTGGTCACGCTTGTGGCGATCGCCCTGGTCGACCGCATCGGCCGCAAGCCGCTGCTGGTGGTCGGTTCGGCGGGCATGGCGATCGCGCTGGCGGTGATGGCCTGGTGCTTCTCCCGGGCCAGCGGCGGCGGCGCGGACATCCAGCTGCCCGAGCCCTGGGGGCCGGTGGCGCTGGTGGCGGCCAATCTGTACGTGATCTTCTTCGGCGTGAGCTGGGGCCCCGTGGTGTGGGTGCTGCTGGGCGAGATGTTCCCCAACCGCATCCGCGCCATCGCGCTGGCGGTGGCCGCCGCCGCGCAGTGGCTGGCCAACTTCGCCATCACCGCCACGTTCCCCGGGCTGGCGGAGATCGGCCTGAGCTTCGCCTACGGGCTGTATGCCGCCTTCGCGCTGCTGTCGTTCGTGTTCGTGCTGGCCATGGTGCGCGAGACCAAGGGCATGGAACTGGAAGAAATGCGCGGCTGAGCGGACCGGCGCCGCGGCCTCAACGGGCGGTCTTCTGCGGAGCTCCGACATCGACCCGCACGCGGCGATAGACCCGCTGGACCTGCACGCTTCCGCCCGGCAGCTGGCCGTCGATGCTGATCTCGACGCGCAAGCCGTCGGGCGTTTCGGCGTAGCGGTAATAGGCGCGCCGGCCCGACGGCATGTCCGCCTGCAGCATCAGTTGACCGTTTTCCTCGCGCAGGGCCGCCTGGATGCCGTTGCCAAGCCCGACCCTGCCGGCAAGCGGCAGGAAGACCACGGCCTCGCGGTCGCCGCGGCCGAACAGGACGCTCTCGCGCGTGCGCTGCAGGATCAGGCTGCCCTCGGTGGGGGCCGCGAAGGCCAGTTCGGCGGGAAGCAGGCCGGCCAGCGAGACGTCCGGCGATTCGCCGCTTCTCCTGTCGCCGTGCGGTCGGCCGCCACGCCTGCCCATTCCGCCCCTGCCGCCGCCCTTGCCGCCGCGTCGCGGCCCCCGCGTTTCACCGCTTTCCCTGCGTTCCTGCCGGGCCTCCTGCACCGCTTCCTTGAATTTCTCCCGGGCCTGTTCGAACAGCCGGTCGTTTTGCTCCGTATCGGGCTGCCATTCGCCCGAGATCCACGCGGTCCTGTCCTGGCACGGTGCGGTCGGGGCGGCGGCCAGGAGCAGGCAGCAGAGCAGCAGGCTCCAGCGGGGAAGGGGCATGGCGGGCTCCGGGATCACGGCGGTACCGTGGAGGGCGGTACCGTCGAGTAACGCCCCATCACGGCGGAGGATGACGGACGGAGGCGCAAATCCGGCCCGGTTCAGTCCGGAGTTAAAGTGGCACGGAGGACGGCGATCGTCCGCTAGGAGGGATCGCGCAGCCCCCGGTTCCCGGTCGCGCTCAGGTGCCGCTCGCGCAGCAGCAGGAACAGCGGCAAGGCCAGCGAGACGCCGACGGCCAGGCCGGGCAGCGGACTCTCGGAAAAAGGGGCGTCGAGAGGAAATCGCCCCCGGTCAAGCCGCCGGCGAGCCGTCCGGGTTGTGCTCGATCATCCACAGCCCCGCCCAGAGCTTGAGGTCCAGTTCGTAGCCCTGTGCATGCATCTGCATCAGCCAGGCCGGTGCGCCGGCGCGCGGCACGCGGTGCACGGTGATGTTCTCGCTGCCCACGCCGCCGCCTGCGCCGACCTTGCGCAGGTCGCGGGCGCGGGCGAAGGCGATGCGCTCGTTGCTCATGCCGGCCGAAGTGGGGCCGATCAGCAGCACGTCGACGCGGCCGGCCTCCCAGCCGGTCTCCTCGATCAGTTCGCGGCGCGCGGCGGCCTCGAGGGTGTCCGCGTCGTCGTCGTCGCCGACCAGGCCGGCCGGCATCTCGATGGTCTTGGCGCCGAGCGGGACGCGGTACTGCTCGACGAACAGCACGTGGTCGTCGGGCGTCACCGCGATCACCAGCACGGCCAGTCCGTCCTTGCCGTGCGTGCGCTCGCACGATTCCCAGTGGTCGCGCTTGACCAGGCGCAGCCAGTCGCCCTGGTAGAGGATTTCCGGAGTGTCGCTCATGGGGCCGTCACGAAGAATGCGTTGCCACGATGCTACGACGGATCCGATGACGAGGTTAAGTCGACCTCGGTCACGGTCTGCAGGCGCTTGCGCGTCAGCGGTCCGAAACGCATCGCCTGGCACAGCGCCGCCAGCGTGCCGGCCTCGGCCGCGCCGCGCGCGAAGGGCGGGGCGAATCCCGCCAGCGGCGCGTCGATCGCGATGGTGGTGAGCTGCCGGCAGAGCAGGGCCTGCTCGCGATGCAGGCGCAGCTTGACCGCCGCCTGCGCGGCGCCGCGGAAGCGCAGGTAGGGCACCTCGTCGATGCGCTCGAACAGGGCGTCCAGGCTGCCGAAGTGCGCGAGCAGCACGGCCGCGGTCTTGGCGCCGATGCCGGGCACGCCGGGAATGTTGTCGATGGCGTCGCCGCACAGGGCGAGGTAGTCGGCGATCTGGCGCGCCTCCACGCCGTGGCGCGCCTTCACGCCAGCCATGCCCCAACGCTGGCCGCGCGCGAAGTCCCATTGCTCGTCGTGCTCGAGCAGCAGCTGCGAGAGGTCCTTGTCGGCCGAAATGATGATGCCGCGATGGCCGTGCGCGCGCGACTGGTGCAGGGCGCTGCCGATCAGGTCGTCGGCCTCGTAGTCGCCGTGTCCGAGCACGGGCAGTCCGATGGCATCGCACAGCGCCTTGCAGTAGGCGAACTGGCGCTTGAGTTCCGGCGGCGCCGGCGCGCGATTGGCCTTGTAGGCCGGGTACAGCGCGTTGCGGAAGCAGCTGTCGAGCGCCTCGTCGAAGGCGATCACGATATGCCGGGGGCGTTCGCGCTCCAGCAGCTCGATCACGAAGCGCGCGAAGCCGTGCACGGCGTTGGTCGGCCAGCCGTCGGTGTCGTGGAATTCGTCCGGCATCGAGTGCCAGGCGCGAAACACGTAGAGGCTGGCGTCGACGAGGTAAAGGGGTTTCATGGCAAGGGGGGACGATAAACCATTGCCGGGGGTTCGCGGGTGCGGCGGTGCGATCGCAGTCGATACCGCCTGGGAGTTTGCCGGTGCCGTCCATGGCGCGACATTCCAGGCTTCGGGTCGTCCGGCCTCTCGCGGCGCTGTCGGCGCGGCGCTAAATCCAAGGCCGGGCGGGCGCACCCGCAGCCGATGCCGCGAGGGCAGCGGTGACGCTGGGGAGGTTGGTTGTTGCCGTCCAAGGCGCGACAATCCAGGCTTCGGGTCGTCCGGCCTCTCGCGGCGCTGTCGGCGCGGCGCTAAATCCAAGGCCGGGCGGGCGCACCCGCAGCCGATGCCGATAGGGCATCGGTGACGCTTGGGAGGATGGTTGTTGCCGTCCATGGCGCGACATTCCAGGCTTCGGGTCGTCCGGCCTAGCGCCGCTCTGCCGGCGCGGCTCTAAATCCCTGGCCGGGCGTTCGCAACCGCTGCCGATGCCGATAGGGCATCGGAGACGCTTGGGAGGATGGTTGTTGCCGTCCAGGGCGCGACATTCCAGGCTTCGGGTCGTCCGGCCCGACCATCCATGGTCGGGCGTTCGCAACCGCAGCCCTCAGGGGCGTTGACGACGCCCCTTCGACCTTGAGGGCGTCTGCTAAGCGCGGTTGCTCACCCAATCCGTCAGCAGCGCGGTGGCGTCCGGCCGCTCGCGCTCGGGCGCTTCCAGCTTGGGGGTGCCGATGTGGATGAAGCCGGCGATGCGTTCCTGCGCGCCCAGTCCGAGCAGGCCGAGGATCCTGGCGTCGTAGGCCGGCCAGCCGGTCAGCCAGCTGGCGCCGAAGCCCAGTGCCTGCGCGGCCTGCAGCAGGGCGAAGCAGACCGATCCGGCGCAGAGCAGGCGCTCGATCTCGGGAATCTTGCCGTCCTCGGCATCGAGCACGGCGATCACCGCGATCACCAGCGGCGCGTGCGAGAAGCGCTGGCGGTCCTTTTCCACGACGCTGTCGGCGGCGTCGGGATCGAGCTCCAGGGTGCGCGCGGCCAGCGCCTCGCCGAGCGCCCGGCGCGCGTCGCCGGCGATGCGCAGGAAGCGGAACGGCACGCGCTTGCCGTGGTCGGGAACGCGCGATGCCGATCGCAGCATGCGCAGCAGGGTGGGAGCGTCCGGTCCCGGTTCGCCGAGTTGCTTGGCGGGAACGGAGCGGCGGGCGTCGAGGGCGTCGAGTGGGGTCACGGGGGAAAGGTTTCCGGTAAAACGAATGGGGCGTCGGCGTCGAAGGTCCCTGCAGGAACGGGGACGCGGACCGCCTCCATTCTGCCATCGGGACATCGCGGGGGCCGTTGCGATTCGCTAGGATGGCGGCGAATCTCCAGCGGAGCCTTGCATGGCAGCGGACAGCGGAGCGGTATGGATCGGAGTCGCGCGCGAAACCGCGCCGGGCGAGCGTCGCGTCGCGCTGACGCCGGAAACCTGCAAGAAGCTCGTCGCCGCCGGCGCGCGGGTGCGGGTCGAGCGCGGCCTGGGCGCCGGCGCCCATCTAGGCGATGAGGCCTATGCCGAGGCGGGCGCCGAACTGACCGACGCCGCGACGGCGCTCTCGGGCGCCGACCTGGTGCTGTGCGTGCAGGCGCCGCCGCCCGCGACCATCGCCACGCTCAAGGACGGCGCGGTGCTGGTCGGCAGCCTGCAGCCCGACGCCTCGCCCGAGCGCGCGCAGGCGCTGCGCGACCGGCACATGGTCGCCTTCCCGCTCGAGCGCCTGCCGCGCACCACGCGGGCGCAGGCGATGGACGTGCTCAGCTCGCAGGCCGGCATGGCCGGCTACAAGGCGGTACTGATCGGCGCGCAACTGGCGCCGCGCTTCTTCCCGATGCTGACCACGGCGGCGGGCACCATCCGGCCCTCGAAGGTGCTGATCGTCGGCGCCGGCGTGGCCGGCCTGCAGGCGGTGGCGACCGCCAAGCGGCTCGGCGCCCAGGTCGAATGCTTCGACGTGCGGCCGGAAACGCGCGAGCAGATCGAATCGCTGGGCGGCAAGTTCCTCGACCTCGGCGTCAGCGCCGCCGGCGAGGGCGGCTACGCGCGCCAGCTCACCGACGAGGAGCGCGCCGAACAGCAGCGCCGCCTCGCCGAACACCTGAAGGGCATCGACGTGATCGTCTGCACCGCGGCGGTGCCGGGGCGCCCGGCGCCGAAGATCATCTCCGCCGCGATGGTGGCCGGGATGAAGCCGGGCAGCGTGATCGTCGACCTGGCCGCGGAGACCGGCGGCAATTGCGAGGCGACCCGGCCGGGCGAGACCGTCGACAGCGGCGGCGTCACCGTCGCCGGTCCGCTCAACCTGGCCAGCAGCGGCGCCCTGCACGCCAGCGAGATGTACGCGCGCAACGTGTTCAATTTCGTCTCGCTGCTGCTCAAGGACGGCGCGCTGGCCTTCGACTGGGACGACGAACTGCTGGCCAGGAGCGTGTGGCCGGAACGCAAGGCGGAAACGGCGGGATGACCGCGGCCGTGCGTGCGCGGATCGCCGAGGTGGTCGATCTGCTCGCGCGCGTCTACGTCGGCACCAATCTCGTGGTCGAGGCCGGCGGCAACACCGTCTACCGGGTGCCCGGCACTTTCACCGAGGACGAGCGCCGGCGGCTGGACGCCTCGGGCTGGCCGCCCAACGCGATGGTCGCGCCTTCCCACGCGCAGGCCGTGTCGGAGTTGCGCGCGCTGGCGGCGCGGCGCGATCCGCGCCGCGCCGCCGCCCCCCCCCCCCGCCGCGGGGGGGCGCGCCCCCCCGCGGCGGGGGGGGGGGCGTTTGCCCCGCCCCCGCGCCGCCGACGCCTACGTCGCCGCGCTGGTCTCGGCCGATCCCGCCTGGCAGGCGGTGCTGCCGGCGATGGCGCTCGGCCTGGCGCTGCCGGCGCACGAGGCGGAGCCGATGGGCCCGCGCAATCCGGTCTGCCGGATCTGCTTCCACGACGCGCATCCCAGCGATCGCACGCTGGCGGCCTATTTCCGCCACAAGGAAGGCAGCGGCTGGAGCGACGAAGCCGGCCCGACGGCGGCGATGCTGACCCTGGAGGAAGCCGACGCGCTCGCCGCCGGGGAGTGGCCGCGGCCGACGCCGCGCGATGTCTGGGTGCTGCACACGCTGCTAGATCTGCTGCGCGCCCTGCCGGCCGGCGCCCGCTACGGCCAGGCGCGTACGCGCATCAAGGCCAGCGGGCTGCTGGCCGTGAATACGCCGCAGCGCTGCCAGTCGCTGCTCGAATCGCTGGCCTTCCTCGGCGTGCTGGCGAACGCGGACTTCCCCGGACTCCTGCAGCGCTTCACCACCGCGGCCGAGCGCGACCGCCGCCCCAGCCCGCGCATAGAGGCGCCGGCGCCGCTGGCATGGTGGACCGGCGGCGACGGCGTCGACGAAGCCCTGCTGGCGCGGCTGTTCGGCCATCTCGCGCGCCCGGCGCGCGAACCCGCCGCGCCCGCGCGCGCGGCGCCTGCGCGGCGCAAGGCGCCGGCAGCGGCGGGCGCGAAGAAGGGGCCGGCCCCGCTTCCCGGACCGGTGGCGGCCGGCGACGTCTACGCGGTGCGGGTGCGCGAGGACGCCTGGGTGGCGGCGTATTGCCACCAGACCCGGACCGACCACAAGGGCGCGGTCTGGGGGTGCATGGAATACCTGGACCTGTGCGGCCCGCAGCCGCCGGACGCGGCCGCCGCCGCGCGCGCGGGCTATCGCGACAGGCGCGGCGGCGATCGCTGGCAGAGCTGGTGCCGGGGTTTGGACAAGACCGCCGGCGTGAAACGCATCGCCACGGGCATCGCCGCGCCGGCGCATCGCCAGCCGGCGCCCACGCGCATCCCGAGCGGCTCGGCCGCAGACCTGAAACACCTGGCCAGCTGGCATTTCGCGCTGGATTGAGCGGGCTGGACCGAGCGCGCCGGATGCGCGCGGCGACTCAGGGACGCGGCGGCGGATTGCGCTCGATCCAGGCCCTGCGCTGTTCCGGCGTCATCGCGCGGAAGCGTTCCATCTGCGCCTTGCGCTGCTCCGGCGGCAGCGTGCGCAGGGTGTCGAACAGCGCGCGCATCTCCTCGCGCTTGCGCGGATCCATGTGGTCCCAGCGCTTCATGCCGCGATGCGCGCGCTGGCGCTGCTCGGGCGTCATCTCGTGCCAGCGCCGGGCGCGCTCGAGCATGCGCGCGCGCTCGTCGGGATTCTCGTTCCAGCGTTCGCGCACGGGCGCCAGCAGCAGGTCGCGCTGCTCGCGGCTGAGGCGATCCCAATCGGGCAGCGGCGCGGCGGCCGGCGCGGTCGCGGGCGGCGGTGGCGCGGCCCCGGCCGCGGCGGCGCCGAGCAGCAGGACCAGCAGGAGGGGGGCAAGGCGCGTCATCGGAGGTCACTCCATGGCAAGGGTCTGGGCGTCCTGCGAGGCCAGCCAGAGGTAGAAATCGGGATTCTGGTCGAAGACGCCGTCCCCATCGGCATCGCCGTCGGCGGCGGCAACGGCGGCGGCGGGCGGCGCCTCGACGATGGGCGTGGCGCGCTCGGCACGCTGCCATTGCAGGCCGAGCACGGCCGCGAACAGCGCAGCGCAGGCGGTCGCGCCGGCCAGGCCGTAGCGCCGCAGCGGCGAGGCGGCCGGTCGCGCCGACAGCGCGCCGCGGCGGCGCTGATGCAGCTGCGCCTGGGTGCTGGCCGACAGTCGGTCGGCCGCCTCCAGATAGCGCCGCCGCATGGCGGCATCGAAGCCGCTTTCTTCGGGCCCGCGCGCTTGCGGGGGGGTGTCGTTCATGCGAAATCCTCCAGGCGTCGCTGCAGCGCGTCCCGCGCCCGCGACAGGTGTGTCTTCACCGAGCCCTCGCTGCAGCCCATGATGCGCGCGGTGTCGGCGACGTCGAACTCCTCCAGCACGCGCAGCGTGAAGGCCTCGCGCTGGCGGCGCGGCAGCTCGCGCAGCGCATCGACGAAACGCGCGTAGGCCTCGCGGCCGTCGTGGGCGCGCGCCGGGTCGGGCTGGTGGTCGGCCCAGTCCGGCGTGCCGTCGGCGGCGTCGCCGGCGTTGAACAGCCAGCCCAGCCGGAACGTGCGGCGCCGCTGCGCGTCGATGATGCGGCTGCGCAGGATGCTCCAGAACAGCGGCGACCATTCCGCCGCCGGGCGCTCGCGATAGGCCAGCATCTTCATCATCGCGTCCTGCACGGCGTCGAGCGCGTCCTCGCGGTGGCGCAGCCCGAGCTCGGCGAAACGGAACGCGCGCGGGCCGGTCTCGGCCAGGAACCGGTCCAGGCTGGGGGGCTCCGCGGCGGGCGCGGCCGGCGGGGCGGGACGGGCGGCGTCGGCGTTCACCGGGACGAGCATAAGCCGGCCGCGCGCAACGGCGGCTGTCGCCGCAGCTCCATCGGCGCGCGCGGCGGCCGGCGGGGGCGGGAGGTCTGTCGCGCGCGGGCGTGCGGCGGTGGCCATGTCATCGGGTCTGGGACGGGTCGAAGCGGTTGCAACGGAAACGTCCGGGAGCGGCATCGGTTGACAGCCCTGCGCGCGGGGGCGCCCCGTGCCCCGATCCGTCCCAAAGCCGGCGTCTGGCTCTATGATGCGGGAAACCAGGCTGTGGGGAGATCGGCGGTGAGCGACGGGTTCGTGGCGCTATACATCTTCATGCTGGCGGCCATCGCCGGCAACGTGATCATCTCGCGCGTGCCGGTGATCCTGCACACGCCGCTGATGTCGGGCAGCAACTTCATCCACGGCATCGTGCTGATCGGCGCGATGGTGGTGCTGGGGCATGCCGACACCACCCTGGAGAAGGTGATCGGTTTCGTCGCCGTGCTGCTGGGCGCGGGCAACGCCGCCGGCGGCTACGTGGTGACCGAGCGGATGCTGGAGATGTTCAAGTCCTCCAAGCCGCCGGAGAAGAAGTGATGGTGTGGCTTTCCTTTGTGGTGAAGGCGAGCTACCTGGTCGCCGCGACGCTGTTCCTGCTCGGCCTGCAGCGCATGGCCTCGCCCAAGACCGCGCGCAGCGGCATCCAGTGGGCGGGCATCGGCATGCTGATCGCCACCGTGGCGACCTTCTTCCTGCCCGGCCTGCACAACCTCGGCCTGATCGTGGCGGCCGCCGCGATCGGCACCGCGCTGGCCTGGATCTGGGGCAAGAAGGTCGCGATCACCGACATGCCGCAGATGGTGGCGCTGTTCAACGGCATGGGCGGCGGCTCGGCGGCGGCGATCGGCGCGGTGGAGCTGTTCAAGTACTCGGCCCTCGGCAGCGCGCCCAGCGTGGTCACCCTGTCGCTGGCGGTGATCGGCGCCCTGATCGGCGCGGTGTCGCTGACCGGTTCGGTCATCGCCTGGGCCAAGCTCGACGGGCGCATGGACAAGCGCTACACCTTCGGCGGCCAGCAGGTGCTCAACGCGCTGGTCGCGCTGGCGGCGGTGGCGATGGGCGCGCTGGCGATCCATTCGCTGAGCGTGCCGGACATCGTCATCTTCTTCGCCGCCGCCCTGCTGCTCGGCGTGCTGATGACCCTGCCGATCGGCGGCGCCGACATGCCGGTGGTGATTTCGCTCTACAACGCCTTCACCGGCCTGGCGGTGGCCTTCGAGGGCTACGTGCTCGGCAACGAGGCGCTGATCATCGCCGGCATGATGGTCGGCGCGGCGGGCATCCTGCTGACCCGCCTGATGGCCAAAGCCATGAACCGCTCGATCAAGTCGGTGCTGTTCTCCAACTTCGGCGGCGGCGGCCAGGCGCAGGAGATCACCGGTTCGCAGAAGCCCATCGAGGCCGGCGACGTCGCGGCGATGATGGCCTATGCCGAGCGCGTGGTGATCGTGCCCGGCTACGGCATGGCGGTGGCGCAGGCGCAGCACAAGATCTGGGAACTCACCCAGCGCCTGCTCGAGCGCGGCGTGAAGGTGAAGTTCGCCATCCATCCGGTCGCCGGCCGCATGCCCGGCCACATGAACGTGCTGCTCGCCGAGGCCGGCGTGCCCTACGACCTGATCGCCGACATGGACGACATCAATCCCGAGTTCCCCAACACCGACGTCTCGCTGGTGATCGGCGCCAACGACGTGGTCAACCCGGTCGCCAAGACCGATCCCGCCTCGCCGATCTACGGCATGCCGATCCTGGACGTGGTGAACTCCAGGAACACCATCGTCATCAAGCGCGGCAAGGGCACCGGCTTCGCCGGCATCGAGAACGCCCTGTTCTACGCCGAGAACACGCGCATGCTCTACGGCGACGGCAGCGAGATGGCCAATGCGCTGGTCAGCGAGCTGAAGGCGCTGGACGGCGGCGGGCACTGACGGGCCGCCGCTTCGGCGCGCCCCTGCTTGGGGCGTGCCGAGCGGAACCGCGCGGGTCGCGCCTCAGGAATCGCGTCCGCGCAGCGCCCTGCGCGCCGCGAACGCGCAGATCGCGCCGAACAGCAGATGCATGGCGATGCTGCTGCCCACCCAGGGCAGGTTGTTGAATTTCGGCATGCCCGCCGCCGACAGCGGCAGCACCACCAGGTTCATGGCCAGGTACAGCAGCGCGCCGTACGGCAGCCCGTAGCCCAGCGGGTGGCGGACCAGGGCGCGCCAGCGGCGCGCGAACAGGAAGTAGACGACCACCATGGCCGTGGCGATGCCGTAGTGCAGGGCGGCGCCGAGCCAGGCCGTCGTCGCGCCGCCCTGGAAGCTGGCGTCGCCGAGCAGGCCGGCGGCGATGGACTGGAACACCTGCGTGGCGCTCACGCCGCGCGGTGACCAGAACGCCACGGCGAACACGGCATCGATGCTGGCCAGGACGATGCCGCCCAGGATCAGCCAGGGCCAGGCGCGGTCGTTGTGCGGATGCGGCATGCCGGTTTCCCTTGCGGGCGCCGACGGGTCCGTTCCCTGCGGCGCGTGGTCGAGCTCTCGAAGCCGGGCCACCCCTGGCACGGCACGGCGGATCGAAGCGCCGTCAGGCCCTCGAGGACCGCAAAACTCGCTGAGATTTAGCAGATTTCCCGTATTGCGGCAAGCGGGATTAGCACGGATGCCGAGGCATCGCCGTGCGCGTAAAAAATGCCCAGCCCCGGCCCGTTGGGGCAGGGAATGGCACACGGATGTGCCGCTTTTCCGCCGTCGCCCGATGCGCGCCCGCCCCGTCCCGACCGCAATCCGCGCGTGCCATACTCGGGGCATGGAACTGCGTTTTTCCCCGCTGCGTCGGCGCCGCGTGCATGCCTTGCCCGCCGCGCGCGCCGCCCGGGTGCGGGGGATGCGGCGATGACCCGCGAAATCGACGCCCGCCTGCGCTCGCTGTTCGACCAGATGCCCGGCCTGTGGGGCTGCAAGGACGAGCATTCGGTCTTCATGTACGCCAATGCGCGCTACACCGAGGCGGTGGGTTTGAAGCATCACCTGGACGCGATCGGCCGCAGCGACTTCGACATGCCTTGCGACACGGTCGCCTGCGCGCACCTGTTCCAGGCGCAGGACAAGGAAGTGATGCTCAGCATGAAGCCGCTGCGCGTCATCGACATCCATCCCTTCGCCGGCGGGGAATGGCGCGCCTATCTGTCCACCAAGACGCCGATGATGGACGACGACAGCGGCAAGGTGGTCGGCACCATCTTCCATCTGGCCGACATCACCTCCGCCAACACCGTGGAGCTCGGTTCGCTGCTGGGACGCGTGCAGACCGGCATCCAGCTCGCCAACGGCCTGGCCGGGCAGGGCAGCTACGTGCTCGACAGCCAGCACCGCGGCGCCATCAAGCTGAGCCAGCGCGAGGCGGAGGTGCTGTTCTTCCTGGTGCGCGGCAAGACGATCAAGGAGATCGGCGCCATTCTCGAACTGTCCCCGCGCACGGTGGAGAACTACATCGACGCGATGAAGGGCAAGTTCGCGGTCGAGAACAAGGGCGCGCTGATCGACCAGGCGATCTTCCTCGGCTACCTCAACTACATTCCCGAGCGGCTGTTCAAGCAGCAGCTGTCGGTGGTGCTGCGCTAGGCCGCGCTCAGCGTCCCAGGACCGCGGCCACCACCAGCGCCGCGCCGATCCAGGCCAGATCCTGGGCGGAATTGGCCAGCCAGATCAGCGTCCAGGCGTGCCCGGCGCCCAGGCGCACGAAGGCGTCCCAGGGGCCGAGCCCGAGCGGGATGCCCATGCCGATGGCGGCGATGCTCCAGTTGGCGAAGGCGACCGCGATCGCCGTGGCCAGCACCGCGCCGGCCGCGCGCCAGGGACCCGCGCGGACGCGGCACAGGCGCAGCAGCCAGATCGCGTCCAGGGCGGCGATCACCGCCATCCAGCCGTTCTGCTTGCCCCCGGACAGGGAAATCAGTGCCCAGATCGCGCCGATGCCGCAGCTGGCGACCAGGAGCAGCAGCAGGATCAGCGGCCCGGAGGCGGGGGAGTGCGGACGGTCTGGGGCCATGCGGAACGGTGCGGTCGCCAAACGAAACAGCATACCGCCTGTGCCGCCGATACAATGCACACCTTGCGCGGCCCCGGCGCCGCCACCATTTTCCCGGCATGTATTCCCGCAGCAGCGAACCCGTCCGCCTCGAACGCGATTGCGCCGCCGTCCTGGTGCCGCAAGGCGAAGCCGTGACCCTGCCGGCCGGCAGCATCGGCTACATCACCCAGGCGCTGGGCGGCAGCTACACCGTCTTCATCGAGGGCAACCTGTTCCGGATCGCCGGCCGCGACGCCGACGCGATCGGCAAGGAGCCGCCGGCGCCGCTGGCGCTGCCCGAGGACGCCGACGACGAGGCGGTCGAGGTGCTGGTCTGGAAACAGCTGCGCACCTGCTTCGATCCCGAGATCCCGATCAACGTCGTCGATCTCGGCCTGGTCTACGAAGCCAACGTGTCCCGTCGCGACGACGGCGGCCGCTTCGTGGAAGTGAAGATGACCCTGACCGCTCCGGGCTGCGGCATGGGCGACATCCTCGTGGACGACGTGCGCAGCAAGCTGGAAATGATCCCGACGGTGGCCGAGGCCGACGTCGAGCTCGTCTTCGACCCGCCGTGGAACCGCAACATGATGTCCGAGGCGGCGCGGCTCGAAACCGGAATGTTATAGCCGCGTTATTTCGGTTGCGCCCGAAACCGCTGCGTCGCCGGAATTGTGACGAAGGGCGCGCAAACCACCTCGAATCATCGCAGGTGCGACATAGACCGCGCCCCCGGTTGTCCTTTATGGTCGATTCATGGACACACGGCGTCACGTGTCCTGAATTGTCCGGCGGCCCGCATCGACCGCGCCTCCGGATGCGTGCAGGGGCTCGATCCGGGGACTCTCTTTGATGTTCGACAAGACCCAATGCCGTTTCGGAGCGCGCAGGCCGTGGCCTTGCGCATGCCGGGGCGCAGGGGCGGCGGACATCGTCGGGCATCCCGCAACGGGCGGCCGCGGCACGGCCCGCGACGGCAGCAGTGCCGGCGTCGGTGGCTTTGCTTTCGTCGAAGGCGGCATCAGGCAATAACCGAAACTGCGCAGGCCCCGGTGGTGCCGGCGCGTTGCCGGCGTCGTGGAAGCCGGGATCTCGAACAGCAGTACGGATCTCCGTCCGGCACAGGGGCGGCGGACAGGCCGTAGTTGGAAACGCGTTGAGAGAGACCGCCCGGACGGGTGGTCGCATATCCAACCTTTAGGAGAAGCACTGTCGTGATCAAGAAACATGCTTTGCGAGTGTCCGCAATCACACCGCTCGCTTTTGCCTGCGCCGCATTGTCCGCGCAGGCCGCGACCCGGGTAGACCTGCACGGGACCAATCTCGCGCAACTCAATGCCCGCTCCGGCGCGGCTACCGTGGGCGTGCTCAAGCAGCCCGTGCAGCGCCACGCGCAGATACTGAGCCTGGGCGCCGAATCCAGCCTGCGCGCGCTGAGGTCGAATGCGCTGCCCAACGGCGTGCGCAACTACCGCTACCAGCAGGAATTCCGCGGCATGCCGGTGTACGGCGCCGACGTGGCGATCAGCGAGGACGGCAACGGCAACGTGCGCGCGCTGTTCGGCCAGAGGATCGACGGGCTGGAGCGCGAGCTGCCGGCCGCCGCGCCCAAGCTGAGCGCCACCCAGGCGCTGTCGCTGGCCAAGACCGCGCGCCACGGCACCGGCCTGCTCGGCCTGCGCATCGAAGGCGAGCGCAGCGAGAAGGTCGTGTTCGTCGACAAGAGCGGCAAGGCCCATATCGCCTACAAGGTGTCGTACTTCGCCGACAGCCCCAAGGGCGGAAACGCCAGCAACCCGCAGGTCTTCGTCGACGCCAACAGCGGCGAGATCCTCAAGCAGTCGAACATCCTGCAGCACGCCGAGATCGGCACCGGCCCCGGCGGCAACACCAAGACCGGCCAGTACGAGTACGGCACCGACTTCGGCTTCCTCGACGTGGAGCAGAGCGGCAGCAACTGCACCATGAACTCGGCCAAGGTCACCACCATCAACCTCAACGGCGGCACCAGCGGCTCCACGCCCTGGACCTACGCCTGCCCGCGCAACACGGTGAAGGCCATCAACGGCGCGTTCTCGCCGCTCAACGACGCCCACTACTTCGGCCATGTCGTCTTCGACATGTACAGCGACTACCTCGCCGCCTCGCCGCTGACCGGCAAGGTAACGCTGAAGGTGCACTACAGCACCAATTACGAGAACGCGTTCTGGAGCCCGTCGACGCAGACCATGTCCTTCGGCGACGGCTTCAACACCTTCTATCCGCTGGTCAGCCTGGACGTGCTCGCGCACGAGGTCTCGCACGGCTACACCGAGCAGAACTCGGGCCTGGAGTACGAAGGCCAGTCGGGCGGCATGAACGAATCGTTCTCCGACATCGCCGGCGAGGCCGCCGAATTCTTCTTCAAGGGCAGCAACGACTTCCTGGTCGGCGCGGACATCTTCAAGAATCCCACCGGCGCGCTGCGCTACATGGAAGACCCGACGCTGGACGGCGATTCGATCGGCAGCGCCAACGACTACTACGACGGCCTGGACGTGCACTATTCGTCCGGCGTCTACAACAAGGCCTTCTTCAAGCTGGCGCATACCGCCGGCTGGGACACCAAGAAGGCGTTCCTGGCATTTGCCTACGCCAACCGCGACCACTGGACGTCGACCTCCACCTTCTATCAGGGCGCATGCGGCGTGGAAACGGCGGCCGAACTGCAGGGCTGGAGCAAGGCCGACGTCACGGCGGCGTTCGCCGCGGTGGACGTGAGCTGCGGTGGCGGCCCGCCGCCCGACCCGGATCCGGTGGCGCTGTCCAAGGGCGTGCCGGTCACCGGCCTGGCCGCGGCGACCAACAAGGCGCTGACCTTCACCCTGGACGTGCCCGCGGGCGCGACCAACCTGACGTTCACGCTGTCCGGCGGCACCGGCGATGCCGACATGTACGTGAAGCTGGGCAGCATGCCGACCGACACCAGCTACGACTGCCGTCCCTACAAGAGCGGCAACGCCGAGCTGTGCACGTTCGCCACCCCGACCGCCGGCAAGTACTACGTGCGCGTCAAGGCGTACGCCGCCTATGCGGGCGTCAGCCTGGTCGGCGACTGGGGCGGCGGCAGCGGCGGTACGCAGACCTACACCAACGACACGGATTTCAACATCACCGACTACGGCTCGTTCCGCAGCCCGGTCGCGGTCGCCAGCCGCACCGGCAACGCGCCGAACAACGCCCAGGTGAAGGTCGACATCGCGCACACCTACATCGGCGACCTGAAGGTCGACCTGATCGCGCCCGATGGCAGCGTGTATGTGCTGCACAACCGCACCGGCGGCAGCGCCGACAACATCAACAAGACCTACACGGTCGATCTGTCGAGCGAAGCGTTGAACGGCACGTGGAACCTGCGCGTGAAGGACAACGCCAACGGCGACACCGGCAAGCTCAACAGCTGGAGCGTCACGTTCTGAGTGCATGCAAGTGTGACGACAAGAACCCCGGCTTTGTGCCGGGGTTCTTGTTTGTGTCGAGCGGAATCACCGCTATCCACAGGAATGCTGCGGCCGCAGCTTGATTGCCGCCGCGATGCTCGCTTAGCGTCGGGGATGCAGCGCATCCGCTTTTTTCACGAAGCCGTCATTTCGGCTGCTCGACCATCCAATCCGCATTCCTTCCCATTCCACATTCCGCCGGCCCCCGCCGCCGGAAGATCAGGAGCGACACGATGAAACCCTTGCACACCCTGACGACCTTCCTCGCGGCCGCCATGTTGTCGCCGCTGGGCGCCGCCGCGCACGGCGGCGCCGTGCTTTCGCCCGCCTCCGCGCCGAGCGGCGAGGACGCGATGGCCTCCGTGTATCTGGTCAGTTCCGACGCTACCTACCGCACCGGCATCCGCAGCAGCGCGCGCAACAGCCTCGCGCGCAAGGACAGCCTCGGCAACGCGCTGGTGATCTCCGAGGTCAAGGCGCACCAGCTGCCCTCGATCAGCGAGACCGTGCACTCGCTGGAGAAGCGTTGCGGCGGCTACTTCGCCTTCGACACGCAGGCGGAGGCCGAAGCATTCATCCGCTCCGACCGCACCGCGCAGGCGATCCAGCGCCAGGCCCTGGTCTCCTACACCATCGACAACCAGGCCACCGTCGACCCGTGGCTGCCGCTGGTGCAGGCCTCGAACATCCTCGGCACCATCAGCCACCTTTCCACCTCGTACAACAACCGCTACTACGCCACGACCACGGGCCAGCAGTCCGCCAACTGGATCCGCGACACGTGGGCCGGCCTGGCCAACGGACGCAGCGACGCCAGCGCAGCGCTGTTCACCAGCTGCGGCAACTGCTCGACGCAGCCCTCGGTCATCCTCACCATCCAGGGCAACGAGCTGTCCGACGAAATCGTGGTGCTGGGCGCGCACCTGGATTCGATCAGCTCCAGCGGCAGCGGCTCGAGCATGAACGCTCCGGGCGCGGACGACGACGCCTCCGGCATCGCCACGCTCACCGAGGTGATCCGCGTCGCCCTGGCCAGCGGCTGGAAGCCCAAGCGCACCGTCATGTTCATGGGCTACGCGGCGGAGGAAGTGGGCCTGCGCGGCTCCAACGCCATCGCGCAGTCGTTCAAGACCCAGGGCAAGAACGTCGTCGGCGTCCTGCAGCTGGACATGACCAACTACAAGGTCGGTACCGGCGTGGACATGCAGCTGATCACCGACAACAGCAACGCCGCGCTCAAGCAGTTCCTCACCGATCTGTTCGACGAATACCTGCAGCCGCTGGGGCTGACCCGCGGCACCTACACCTGCGGCT
Organism: Luteimonas aquatica; assembly: GCF_022662575.1. Taxonomy (GTDB): domain Bacteria; phylum Pseudomonadota; class Gammaproteobacteria; order Xanthomonadales; family Xanthomonadaceae; genus Luteimonas; species Luteimonas aquatica. Next base: position 22,841 of record NZ_JALBFU010000016.1, read on the forward strand.
ACGGCTGCTCCGACCATGCCTCCTGGACCAGCGCCGGCTTCCCCGCGGCGATGATGTTCGAGGCCGGCGACGAGAGCGGGGAGTACTTCCCGTACATCCATTCCTCCAGCGACACGCTGTCCAACATGGGCAACAGCGCCGCCAACAGCGCCAAGTTCGCCAAGCTGGGCCTGGCCTTCCTCGGCGAGCTCGGCAAGACCAGCGGAGGAGGAAGTCCCGGCAACCAGGCCCCGGTGGCCGACTTCAGCGTGACCACCAGCGGCCTGTCGGCCAATTTCACCAACGCCTCCACCGACAGCGACGGCAGCATCGCGTCCTACCAGTGGGACTTCGGCGACGGCGGCAGCGCGACCACGGCCAGCCCGGCCCACACCTACGCTTCCGCGGGCACCTACAGCGCCAAGCTGACGGTGACCGACGACGACGGCGCCAGCCACAGCAGGACCCGCTCGGTCACGGTGAGCGGCGGCAGCGGCGCGCAGACCTACCGCAACGACAGCGACTACGCGATCGCCGACTACGCCACCGTCAACAGCCCGATCGCCGTGTCCGGCCGCAGCGGCAACGCACCGAGCGCGACGCAGGTGCAGGTGGACATCAAGCATCCCTACATCGGCGATCTCAAGGTCGATGTGGTGGCGCCGGACGGCAGCGTCTACGTGCTGCACAACCGCACCGGCAGCAGCACCGACAACATCCTCAAGACCTATTCCGTCAATCTCTCCAGCGAAGCCTTGAACGGCACGTGGAACCTGCGCGTGCGCGACGGTGCGAGCGGCGACACCGGAAAGATCGACAGCTGGGCGATCACCTTCTGATTCCCGAAGGCGATCCGGCAGTGCGCCGGAAACCGCCTGTTTTCGGGCCTCTCCGTCCCCGGCAGCGCCGGGGACTTTTTTTGTCGCGGCGTCGCGACGCGTTGCGCGCGTGCAGGCGTGCTTTCACGCCATCTACACCATCGTTGTGATCAGTTGCACCTGAAATTATCTATTGACGGTTTTGGGGATGAGGTCACAGCTTGATGCGGGTTTTTGCTGCGGCCGCAACGTGAATCGCCTCGGAAACCTTCGATAAGGTCGTAACAGGACGCAGGATGTCACGCGTCCTTTTTCATCGGATCGACGGTTCGGCCCGATCCGATGGCAGCTCTCCATGATGGAACGTGCGGAGGTCGGAACGCTTCATGTCGTGTCGTTAGCGCACATCGCGGCAGCCGCGCCGGCCTTGTGCCGTAGGCGTGCCGCATGTGGCGGTGACCGCGTGACGCTCCGTCTTCCGCGCCCCGGTCGTGTGGCGGCGGCGCCGGCCGCAGTGCAGGCGTGCATTGGCAGCAGATTGGCCGAACGCAACAACGCATGAACCCCAAAAGCTGCGCAAAGCACCCAACCCACGTGGGGGTGGGATGGACGGGTGTTGTCGAACAGCAGCGCTACAGCCGTCGCGGGCCCGATCCCGCGCCGGAACGCAGTTGGAATAGCACAGAGAGAGACGCCCGCGAGGGCGATCGCAAATCCAACCTTGAGGAGATACAGATCGTGAATTCCCGTCATCGTTCCATGAAGCTCATCGCCGTCACGCCGCTCGCGCTCGCCCTGTCGGCGCTTTCCGCGCAAGCCGCCAATCGCGTGGACGTGCAGAAGCTCGACGTTTCGCAGCTCAACACCCAGTACGCCAGGGCCAGCGCCAACCTCGGCATCGCCGCCAAGGCCGCCGACCGCCATGCCGAGCTGATCGGCCTGGGCGCCGATTCCTCGCTGCGCGAGGCCGGCGTGAAGAAGGACAAGCTGGGCACCTATCACCGCTATACCCAGCTCTACAAGGGCGTTCCCGTCTACGGCGAGCAGATCGTGGTCGCTGACGACGGAAAGGGCAACGCGCGCAAGCTGTTCGGCACCCGCGTGACCGGGCTGGAAAGCGAGATCTCCAGCACCGACGCGAAGCTGACCAGCACCCAGGCGCTGGGTCTGGGCAAGCAGATCGCCCTCGGCCAGAAGCTGCTCGGCATGAAGGTGGAGCGCGAGCAGAGCACGAAGATGATCTACATCGACGACAACGGCCGCGCGCACCTGGCCTTCGTCGTGACCTTCTTCGCCGACAGCCAGAAGGGCGGCAACGCGACGCGCCCGATCCTGATCATCGACGCCAACAACGGCACGCTCCTGCACCAGCAGGAGAACATCCAGCACGCGCTGATCGGCACCGGCCCCGGCGGCAACCAGAAGACCGGCCAGTACGAGTACGGCACCGACTACGGCTTCCTCGACGTGACGCAGAGCGGCTCGACGTGCACGATGAACAGCACGAACGTCAAGACCGTCAACCTCAACGGCGGCACCAGCGGCAGCACGGCGTTCTCCTACACCTGCCCGCNACGGCTTCCTCGACGTGACGCAGAGCGGCTCGACGTGCACGATGAACAGCACGAACGTCAAGACCGTCAACCTCAACGGCGGCACCAGCGGCAGCACGGCGTTCTCCTACACCTGCCCGCGCAACACCGTGAAGACCATCAACGGCGCCTATTCGCCGCTGAACGACGCGCACTATTTCGGCAACGTCGTGTACAACATGTACAACGACTATGTCGGCAAGCCGCCGCTGACGTTCCAGCTGATGATGCGCGTGCACTACAGCTCGCAGTACGAGAACGCGTTCTGGAACGGTTCCTCGATGACCTTCGGCGACGGCCGCAACACCTTCTACCCGCTGGTCAGCCTGGACGTCTCCGCGCACGAGGTCTCGCACGGCTTCACCGAGCAGAACTCCAACCTGACCTATTCCGGCCAGTCGGGCGGCATCAACGAAGCCTATTCCGACATGGCGGGCGAGGCGGCCGAGCACTACTTCAAGGGCTCCAACGACTTCCTGGTCGGCGCCGAGATCTTCAAGGCCGCCGGACAGGCGCTGCGCTACATGAACAACCCGCCGCAGGACGGCCAGTCGATCGACAACGCCGCCGACTACTACAACGGCCTGGACGTGCACTACTCCTCGGGCGTGTACAACAAGGCGTTCTACCTGCTGGCGACCACCTCGGGCTGGGACACGATCAAGGCGTTCAAGGCCTTCGCGCGTGCCAACGATCTGTACTGGGTGGCGAGCACCAACTTCAACCAGGGCGCGTGCGGCGTGGAAACGGCGGCGCAGGACCTGGGCTTCACCAAGGCGGACGTCACCGCGGCCTTCAACGCGGTGGGCGTGAGCTGCGCGGGCACTCCGGGCGGCGGCGCGACGGTGCTGGACGTGAACCTGCCGTCGGTGAGCACCGGCAACTGGTCCTCGACCTACACCGTGTCGATCCCGTCCGGCACCACGAAGCTGGTGGTGTCGACCTCGGGCGGCACGGGCGACGCCGACCTGTACGTGCGCGCGGGTTCGGCCCCGACCACGTCCAGCTACACCTGCCGTCCGTACACCAGCGGCAACGCCGAGACCTGCACCATCAACAACCCGGCCTCGGGCAGCACGTACTACATCCGCGTGCGCGCCTACAGCTCGTTCTCGGGCGTGAACGTGAAGGCCGTGCGTTCGCCGAACTGAGGCGGATCCGGGCCCGCAAGGGCATCGCAACAGGAATTGCGGCCGTCGCGAGACGGCCGCAATTTTTTGGGAAGGGCGCGGCGCTCAGGCCTGCAGGGCGGCCCGCAGCGGATCGAGCAGGGCGCCGTAGTGCGCCGCGCGCGCCGTGTCGCGGCGCAAAGGCTGGCGCACCTGCGAGGCGCTGGGCGTGCGCACGCTGCGCGCGGCCAGGTGGTAGTCGAGGCAGCGCGCGTCGAAGGGCAGGCCGCAGAACTCGAGCAGCGCGCGGATCGTGGCCTCGGGCTCGGCCAGCAGCGCCTCGTAGGGCTGGATGCGGATGTGCCCGGGATCGGCCTGCCGCCACAGCGCCATCGCGCGCTCGCAGTCGCGCAGGTAGGCGGCGATGTCGCGCAGGTCGCAGGAGAAATGCGGCAGGCGGTAGAACTGCTGCTTGAAGCAGGACCAGGCCGTCTCCACGGCGTCGCGCCGCGTTTCGACGACGTGCGCCCCCGGCAGCATGGCGCGCAGCACGCCGGCGTACAGCCAGTTCTCGGGCATCTTGTCGGTGAAGCGGGGGCGCTGCGCGCGCCAGCGGGCGGTGCGCCGCAGGTAGTCCTGTCCCAGCCGCTGCCAATCGCTCGCATCGGCGTCGGCCACCCAGCGCGGGAACGCCTGTTCCCGGCGCAGCGATTCGTCGCGGATCACCTCGCCCAGGTCGTTGAGCTCGCTGGCGCCTTCCACCTGCGGATGCGCGGCGAGGATCTGCTCGAACAGCGTGGACCCCGAGCGCGGCAGGCCGACGATCAGGATCGCTTCGCGGCCGAGGGTGGGATCCAAGGGAGCGGGCAGCGACCGGCTCGCCTCGATCACCGCATCGGTGTAGACGGAGAAGCCGGCGGCGTCCCAGGGCGAGAGGCGCCGCATGCGGAAGTTGGCCTCGTTGATCGCGGAGAAGGCCTCGGCGTGGCGGCCATGGTCCTCGTTGACCTTGCCCAGCGCGAAGCCCATCGCGATGCGGTCGGGCTCGGCGATGCTGTTGCGGCGGAACTGCAGGGCCAGCTCCTGGCGGTCCTGCTCGGTGAGCGGGCGCATCTTGATATTGGCCAGCCCGCGCCAGGCGTCGCCGCAGGCCGGATGCAGCCGCAGCGCGGCGCGGTACTGCGCATCCGCCTCGTCGAAGCGGCCCAGGTGGGCGAGCGCGTCGGCGAGCAGGATGCGCGCGGGCAGCAGCTCCGGCGCCAGCGCGCAGGCGCGCTGCAGGGCCTCGACGGCCGGCGCGGTGTTGCCGTCCAGCTGCAGGCTGCGGCCGAGGTTGTACCAGGGCATCGGTTCGTCGGGCGCGAGTTCGCAGGCGCGGCGCCACGAGGCGTACGCGGCCTCGCGTTCGCCCAGGCCCTGCTGCGCGCTGCCGAGGTCCATCAGCAGATAGGCATCGTCCGGGCGGCGCTCCAGCGCGCGCAGCAGCAGGGCTTGGGCCTGGCCGTGTTCGCCGCGCTGGTTGTGGAGGATGCCGCCCAGGCGCAACGCCTCGGGATGTCCGGGCGCGGCCTGCAGCACATCGGCCAGCAGCTTTTCGGCGGCCTCGAAGGCGCCGTCGCGGATCGCGCGCGCCGCGCCGTGCATGCGCTGCACCGCGTCGGCCGGCAGATCGGCCATGCGCGGGTCGGCGCCGTGCGGGTCGGCGCCCGGCGCGGCGGCGTTAATTGGCCGCCTCGAACCGGTTGGCGTCGACGTTCTTGCGCACCTTCAGCGGATCCCAGATGCGGCCGTTCATGGCGATGTGCACGCCCGGCGGCAGCGATTGCACCGCGCCGACCGCGCAGCCGATGTTGAACTCGGCGTCGGAGCCGCGAAAGCGCGCCGGGTTGAGCGCGCCGGTCAGCACGATGGTCTTGCCCTCGATGCCGGCGAGCACCTTGGCGGTGTCGACCATGGTGTCGGTGCCGTGGGTGATCAGCACGTGCCGGGCCGGCTGCGCGGCGATGGTGGCGCGGATCAGCTCGCGGTCCTCGCCGCTGATGTGCAGGGAGTCCTTGCGGATGATCGGGATCACCCGGAAGCGGAACGCCACGCCCAGCTCCTCGAGGATGCGGCCGATCTGCGGCTCGCCAACCTGGTAGTCGGACTTGTCGTCGAAGTACACCTTGTCGATGGTGCCGCCGGTGGTGACGATGAGCAGCTCGTCCATTCGCGTCTTCCGCAAGAGTGGGGCAGGCATCGCCTGCGTCGGGCCGGATTTTACTCCGGCGGGCTTTGGCTGTGACCGGTTATCTTTCGCGATCGCTTCGATCGACCGCGCGACGCTTGTCGAAGAAACGCGCCTTCAGTCCGGGCCAGCTCGCCGCGCCCACGATCAGCAGCGACAGCGCGATCTCGCTCCAGGCGTAGACGCCGTCCGCGGGCCGGCTCCAGGCCACCATCACGCCGTGCGAGAACCAGAACAGCCCGGCCACGCCGGACCAGAATGCCGCCTTGGCGCCGCCGCGCAGCACGCCGATCAACAGCAGCAGCGGCGGCAGCGCGAACACCAGCAGGGCGGCCAGGCGGTGGCGATCGTCGTGGAACCACAGCGAGAACAGCACCGACAGCGCGAACAGCGCCGCCGCCAGCCAGCGGCGGCCGGGACGCGCGCTCACGGCGAGAGCCTCGCGGCGATCTGCGCGAGGCGGCGGCCGAGCGCGCGCGCGAGCGCGGCCTCCTCCTCGCTGGGCTGCGGTTCGTCCCGCGGCCCGGAGACGTGGCTGGCGCCGTAGGGCGTGCCGCCGCCGCGCGTGGTGCTCAGCGCCGCCTCGGTGTAGGGGATGCCGACCAGCACGCAGCCGTGGTGCAGCAAGGGCAGCATCATCGACAGCAGGGTCGATTCCTGGCCGCCGTGCTGGGTGGCGGTGGAGGTGAACACCGCCGCCGGCTTGCCGACCAGCGAACCGCTGGTCCATTCCGCGCCGAGGCCGTCGATGAAGTGCTTCAGCGGCGCGGCCATGTTGCCGAAGCGCGTCGGGCTGCCCAGGGCCAGCCCCGCGCATTCGGCCAGGTCCTGCGCGCTCACGTAGGGCGCGCCGTCCTCGGGCACCGGCGGCGCCGCCGCCTGGGTCACCGCCGCCACCGGCGGCACCGTACGCAGGCGTGCGTGCATGCCGGCGACCTCGCCGACCCCGCGCGCGATCTGCCGCGCCAGCTTGGCCACCGATCCGCCGCGGCTGTAGTAGAGGATGAGGATGTCGGGCATCGCGATAGTGTTGCAGGGGCCGGGCCCGGGGGCCAGGGGCGGGCGCTCGCGAACCGCCAACCCGCACTTTGCTACCCTTCGGCCAATGGAACCGCTGGACACCCTGCACCGCTGGAAGGATCGCATGCGCGATCCGGCCCGCAACCGCACCTTTCTGCGCTTTCTCTGGCGCCGCTTCCTCGACGACCGCCTGTTCGAGTCCGCCGGCGCGCTGTCCTACACCACCGTGTTCGCGGTGGTGCCGCTGTCGATGGTGGTCTTCGGCGTGCTCTCCGCCTTCCCGGTGTTCAACCGGCTCAGCGTCCAGCTCAGTGACTACATCTTCTCCAACTTCGTGCCCAGCGCCGCCAGCACGGTCAAGACCTACCTGCTGCAGTTCACGCAGAACACCGGCCAGCTGACGGCGGTGGGCGTGATCGCGCTGGTGGTCTCGCTGCTGGTCACGCTGAACAACATCGAGTCCGCGTTCAACCGGATCTGGCGGGTGAAGGCCGCGCGTCCCCAGCTGGGGCGCTTCCTGGTGTACTGGACCGTGCTCACCCTGGGCTCGCTGGTGGCCGCCGCCAGCCTGGCGCTGTCGACGCGCTTCTTCGCCCTGGAGATCTTCAAGACCTCCTCGGGCCAGTGGCTGGAAGGCACGCTGCTGCGGCTGACGCCGATGCTGATCGAGCTGGCCGCCTTCGCGGCGCTGTACCGCGTGGTGCCGCACCGCACGGTGCAGTGGCGCCACGCCGCCGCCGGCGCGCTGCTGGCCACGCTGCTGCTGGAGCTGATGAAGTGGGGCGTGGGCCTGTACCTGGCCAACTACAGCTCCTACGGCAAGATCTACGGCACGCTGGCCTCGGCGCCGATCTTCCTACTGTGGATCTACTTCGGCTGGATCGCGGTGCTGCTGGGCGCCTCGTTCGCCTCCTCGATCTCGGCCTTCCGCTACCAGCCCGCCTCGATGCGGCTGCCGGTGGGGTACGAGATCTACGGACTGCTGCGCATGCTCGGCCGCTTCGCGCACGCGCGCCAGGAGGGACGCGGGCTGCACAGCGACGAGATCCAGGCGCTGGAGCCGATGCTGACCGATACCCTGGTGCAGCAGATCCTGTTCCAGCTCAGCGAGATCCGCCTGCTCAGCCGCGCCGAGTCCGGCGAGTGGCTGCTGGCCCGCGACCTCGACGATCTCACGCTGGCCGAGCTGTACGAGGCCTGCAACCTGCGCATCCCGGTGGGCGAGGCGCGCCTGCCGTGCCGCGACGACGCGCTCGGCGTCACCGCCATCGGCATCCTCGACGAATTGCGCGTCCCGCTGCGCGACCTGCTCAAGCGCCGCGTCTCCAGCCTCTACGATCTTCCCAAGGAATCGCCATGAAACCAGTCCTGCTCGCGGCCTGTCTCGCAGCGCTCGCCCTGTCCGCCTGCAAGCGCCCGGGCACCGAGGAGCAGGGCGCGCAGGCGCCACCCGCCCGGCCGGCGCCCGCGAAGCCCGCCGTCGAGCCCGCCAAGCCGGCGGAGGCGAAGACGAAGAAGCCGGACGTCCCCGCGCTGCGGGTGGCCACGCTCGAGGGCAAGCAGTTCGACCTGGCCGCGCATCGCGGCAAGTGGGTGGTGGTGAATTTCTGGGCGACCTGGTGCGCGCCGTGCCGCAAGGAGATGCCGGAGCTGTCGGCGCTGGACGCGATGCGCGAGAACATCGAGGTGATCGGCCTGGCCTACGAGGAGATCGAGCCGAAGGAACTGCAGGACTTCCTCAAGAAGCACCCGGTGGTCTATCCGATCGCCATCGTCGACGTCTACGCGCCGCCGGCCGATTTCGCCACCCCGCGCGGCCTGCCGATGACCTATCTGATCGCGCCGGACGGCAAGGTCGCCAAGCAGTTCCTCGGTCCGGTCACGGCGCAGGAGATCGAGGACGAGATCGCCGCCGCCGGCGGCAAGCCCAATGCCTGAGGCGGCGGCGCGATTCCACGTCGCGGGCAAGGTGCAGGGCGTGTTCTTCCGCGCCTCCACGCGCGAGCAGGCACTGCGACTGGGCTTGCGCGGCCATGCGCGCAATCTCGCCGACGGCCGCGTCGAGGTGCTCGCGGCCGGCGATGCGGCGGCGGTGGAGCACTTGGCCGACTGGCTGCGCCATGGCCCCTCGCAAGCTCGCGTGGATGCGCTCACGCGCGAGGCCGCGCGCGCGGACGAGGCGGGAGAGGGCTTCGCGGTTTCCTGAGCCGCGTGCGCGGACGCCGCGCGCCAGTCACGGCCGCTGCACGATCAGGACCATCATCAGCGCGCGCGAGGCCAGGATCGCCGCGCCGAAGCCGATCAATGCCGGGCCTTGCGATCTTTCCCAGGGCCGGAAGCCCGCATCCAGCCAAGCGCCCGCCAGGCCGAGCCCGATCAGCGCCAGGCCGAGCAGCACGAACAGGATCGTATGCGCGGCATACAGCCACGGCGTGCGCACGGCGAATGCGCTGAGCCATGCCGCGGCGGTGAATGCCCAGAGGGTCGCGTGGTCGAGCGGGGGCGCGTATTCGGTGCCGGCGGCCACCTGCTTTCCGGCCTGGAGCGTGGAGGCATCCATCCACCAGACGCCGAGCGCGACCGCCGCCGCGAATCCGATCAGCAGGAACAGCGTGCCGCGCATGCCTCGCCTCCGATTCTTCAGCCCGGTTCCTTCAGCCCGGCCCGGGCCGCGCCTGCAAGTCGCCGTTCCGCCATTCGGTCTCCTCGGCCACATGGCCCTGGCTTTCCAGGTAGCGCAGGATGGAGCGCACCGTCACCACCGGATAGTCCCCCGACAGGCGCGTGCCCACGCTGTGATCGGTGAAGGCCACGTTGGCCGAGAACAGGCCGCCGAGGATGCGCTTGCCATAGGGGATGTGGATGCGGTCGGGCGTGAAGCCGTCGCGCTTGACGAAGGCGTATGCCGCGCGCCGGTCCTGCGGTCCCGGGGGAACGGGCAGCGTGGCGCCCAGGGTTTCCAGCGCCCAGGCGGTGGAGTTCTGGTAGTCGGCGCTGCCCGGTTTGGCGATCAGGTTGTAGTGCGGCTGGTGCAGGGCCTCGCGCGGCAGGGCGCGCAGGTGCCCGGCCAGGCGCGCGGCGGCCTCGGGGCGCAGCCAGACGATGCGCGCGTCCTGGTTGACCAGGTCGTCGGCGAAGAAATTCACCAGTCCCTGGGCATGCAGCGAAGAGCGGTCGCTGCCGCAGTCGTTGAGCAGGTGCAGCACGGTCCAGGGTCCGTCCGGATGTTCGCGCAGCGCGAATCCGACGTGGCTGTAGACCAGTCCATGCTCGGACAGGTCGGTGCCCACGCGCGCCACCAGCGCCGCCGGCGCGTCGCTGCGGTCCAGGGCGGCGGCGACGCGCAGCGCGGTGGCGGCCGCGTCGGCCAGCTTGGCGGGAGCGATCGTCTGCGTTTCGCAGGCCGTGCCGGCCCGGCCGGACGGAGACCAGAGCGCCGTGCACGCGATCAGCAGCGCAAGCAGCAATGTGTGCGCGCGCTTCATGCGGCGAGCCTGCGGCTGTGGATCAGGGTGCGCGCCCGCTCGTTGGCGACGAAGCACAGCGTCTCGTCGCCGACGCTCAGCAGCCAGCCGGCCGCCACCGAGGTCACGACCACGACGGTGCCCACCGACACCGCCATCGCGGCGGCGGTCCTGGCCGACACGCGCGCCACGAAGGACACGCCGGTGCCGATCGCCGACACCGTCACGGCGACGGCCTCGCCGCTGGCGGCCACGCCGGTGACGGCGAACCTGGCGCCTTCGGACAGGGCCACGGAGACCGCGACCGGGACTTCGATCGAGGCGTCGAGGCTGGCGGCGGACTGGCGGCTGACGGCGTCGGACTGGATCGCGGCCAGGCCGGGCAGGGCGGTGGCCAGCAGGCTCAGGGCGAGGGCGAGGCGGAACTGCGAACCGGGAATGCGGGACATGGCGGCAGGCACGGGATGGGTTCGGGCGGAGCCTTGTCCTGCCATCGGCCACGGTCAATAATCGTCGACGAGGTTTCGCCAGAATCGTCGCCAAGGTGAGGAATCCGATACCCGATGACCGTCGCCGTCGACCTGATCCAGGCCCTGAAGCGCATCCTGCGCGCGCAGTCGCTGACCTACCGCGACCTGGCCGAGCGGCTGCACCTGAGCGAGGCCGCGGTCAAGCGCATGTTCTCGCTGCGCGCGATGAGCCTGCAGCGGCTGGAACAGGTCTGCGACGTGCTCGACGTCGGCCTGGCGGAGCTGAGCGCCGAGGCGGCGCGCGGACGCCCCGCGCTGGCCAGCCTGAGCCAGGCGCAGGAACGGGCGCTGGTGGACGATCCGCAGTTGCTGCTGGCGATGTTCCTGACCTTGAACCGCTGGCGCCAGGAAGACGTGCAGGCGCACTTCACCTTCACCACCCCGCAGTGGACCGCGCTGCTGGTGCGCCTGGACCGGCTGGGCATCATCGAGCTGATGCCGGGCAACCGCGGCCGCCCGCTGACCACGCGCAATTTCCGCTGGCTGCCGGACGGGCCGATGGAGCGGTATTTCCGCCATCACCTGCTCGGCGATTTTTTCGCCGACCCCTTCGACGGCGAGCAGGACGCGCTGTTCCTGCTCAGCGGCAGCCTCAGCGGCGCCGGCATCCGCCACCTGCGCCAGCGCCTGGGCGAACTGGCCAAGGAGTTCGACAGCCTGCTCGCGCGCGATGCCACGCTGCCGGCGCAGGAGCGCATGGGCGTGAGCCTGGTGCTGGCGCAGAAGCCGTGGCTGCTGCAGCTGTTCCATCCCTACCGGCGTTCGCAGGGGTGACGCGGCGTCGGGCCGCGCCGCATGCGCGGCGCGCCTGGCGCTTGCCGATGCCTCAATCCTTGCCGAAAGGCGCGATCGGCTTGAGCGTGCCGTAGCGCTCCTTCTGCGGCTTGCCCGACAGCGGCGGGAAGGCGAGCTTGGCCTCGGGCACCTTGGTGTCCGGCAGGCGATCGAGCAGGTCGCGGATCAGGGTGAGGCGGCCGCGGCGCTGGTCGTTGAAATCGACCAGGGTCCAGGGCGCCTGCCTGGTGTGCGTGGCCTTGAGCATCGCCTCGCGCGCCTTGGTGTAGTCGGCGTAGTGCTTGCGCGCCTCCAGGTCGATGGGCGAGAGCTTCCAGCGCTTGAGCGGGTCCTGCAGGCGTTCGGCGAAGCGCTCCTCCTGCTCGTCCTGGTCGGTGCACAGCCAGTACTTGAACAGCAGCGTGCCGTCCTCGACCAGCAGCTTCTCGAACACCGGCGCCTGCTTGAGGAAGGCCTGTACCTGGGCGTCCTTGGCGAAGCCCATCACCTTCTCGACGCCGGCGCGGTTGTACCAGCTGCGATCGAGCAGCACCAGCTCGCCGGCGGCGGGCAGGTGAGCGACATAGCGCTGGAAATACCATTGCGTGCTCTCGCGCTCGGTCGGCTTGGGCAGGGCGACGACGCGGCACTGGCGCGGATTGAGATGCTCGGAGATCGCGCCGATCGCGCCGCCCTTGCCGGCGGTGTCGCGGCCCTCGAAAACCACCACCACGCGGCGGCCGGAATGCGCCAGCCAGCGGGCCATCGCGGCCAGGCGCTTTTGCAGCGGTTCGAGCAGCTCCTCGTATTCCTTGCGCTTGAGCTTTTTCATGGTCGGCGTCGGCCTGTCGATGGCGGCGGATGGGTCGCCGGTGATGCGCCATTCCTGCTTGCGCAGGAATGACGGGGTTGCAGGGGCGCGGAAACGGCAGGCATGCCGCCTAGCGCTTGCGCGGCCTGTGCTCGGCCATGCTGCGCGCCACTTCCAGCAGCGCGCCCTGCTGGCGCGTGTTGAGCGCGCGGTAGGCCGCCAGCAGGTCGTGCTCGCCCTTGGTGCGGGCCGGGTCGAGCTGGCTGGCCAGTTCGGCGAGCAGCGCGCCGGCGGGCACGCCGAAGGTGCGCGCCAGCGCGTCGAGCTGGTCCTTGCCCGGCAGCTTCTCGCCGCGCAGCCAGGCCGAGACGGTGGCCGCGCCGGCGCGCGGGATGGCGGTGGCGATGTCGGTGGCGCTCAGGCCGCGCGCCTTGGCCAGCAGTCGCAGCGTGGTGGCGATGGGCATGTTCAAGCGTGTCCTTCCCTCAGGCGCGGGCGCAGGGTGGCGAGATTGCAGGGTCTGGTGCGCGCGTCCAGCTGCGCGCGCAGGATCTTGTCCCAGGCGGTGCGGCAGGCCGAGGTCGATCCCGGCAGGCAGAACACGAAAGTGCCGTTGGCCAGGCCGGCGAAGGCGCGCGACTGCAGCGAGGAGGTGCCGATCTCCTCGAAGGAGATGGCGCGGAACAGTTCGCCGAAGCCGGGCATCTCCTTGTCCAGCAGCGGCGCCAGCGCCTCGGGCGTGGAATCGCGGCCGGTGAAGCCGGTGCCGCCGGTGACCAGCACGCCGTCGGCCCGGTCGTCGGCGATCCATTGCGAGACGGCGGCGCGCAGGCGATAGCGGTCGTCCGGCAGCAGCAGGCGCTCGTGCAGGACGTGGCCTTCGCCCTGCAGGGCCTGGACGAGGTAGTCGCCGGAGCTGTCGTCGGCGAGGCTGCGCGTGTCCGAGACGGTGAGCACGCACAGGCGCAGGGGGATGAAGTCGGCGGCGGCGGTCATGGCGGCAGACTAAACCATTCCGATGTCCGCGCGCCGGCCGCGCTCAAGTTTCGTCCAGCGCCAGCCGGAAGCGCAGGGTGCCCTCGTACGGCGTCCAGCCGGCGCCGCGGTACAGGGCCTGCGCGGTGTGGTTGTCGGGCGTGGTCTCCAGCTCCAGGCGCACGGCGCCGTCCGCGCGCGCGAAGTCGGCGGCGGCCTCGAGCAGGGCGCGGGCCAGGCCATGCCGGCGCGCCTGCGGCGCGACGAACAGGTCGTTGAGCACCCATACGCGCGCCGCGCGCACCGAGGAGAAGGTCGGGTACAGCTGGGTGAAGCCGGCGGCCTCGCCGTCGACGGTGCCGAGGAAGATCGCCGATTCGCCGCGCTGCAGGCGCGCCTGCAGGAAGGCGCGGGCCAGCTCGGGCTGCGGGGCCTGTTCGTAGAAGCGGCGGTAGGCGTCGAACAGCGGCGCGAGCGCGTCGAGGTCCTCGAGGGTGGCGCGGCGGATGCGGGTCGTCATCGGCCCAGTCTCGCACGAGGGAGTTCCCGCCGGCGCACCGGGCAAGGAAAGAAGGCGCTCAGGCCGCGGCGGTCAATTGCGCCAGCTCGTCGGCCTGGTGTTCGCGCGACAGGCGCTCGACCAGCGCGTCCAGCGCGCCTTCCATGACGTTGGGCAGATCGTAGAGGGTGAGCCCCTCGACGCGATGGTCGGTGATCCGGCCCTGGGGAAAGTTGTAGGTGCGGATGCGCTGGCTGCGGTCGCCGCTGCCGACCTGCAGGCGCCGCGTCTCGGCGGTGGCCGCGGCCTGGCGGGCCGCCTCGGCTTCGGCGAGCATCGCCTTCAGGCGCTTCATGGCCTTGTCGCGGTTGGCGTGCTGCGAGCGCTCGGTCTGCGACTCGACCACCACGCCGCTGGGCACGTGGGTGATGCGGATCGCCGATTCGGTCTTGTTGACGTGCTGGCCGCCGGCGCCGGAGGAGCGGAAGGTGTCGATCTTCAGGTCGGCGGGATTGATCTCCACGGGCGCGCTGTCCTCGGCGATCGCGATGATGGCCACGGTCGCGGCCGAGGTGTGGATGCGGCCCTGCGACTCGGTCTCCGGCACGCGCTGCACGCGGTGCGTGCCGGATTCGAACTTCAGGTGCGCGTAGGCGCCGCGCCCCTCGACGCGGGCGATGACCTCGCGGAAGCCGCCGTGCTCGCCGGGATTGGCCGATTCCACTTCCACGCGCCAGCCCTGGCGCTCGGCGTAGCGCGAATACATGCGGAACAGGTCGCCGGCGAAGATCGCGGCCTCGTCGCCGCCGGTGCCGGCGCGGATTTCCAGGTACAGGTCGCCCTCGTCGCGCGCGTCGCGCGGGACCAGCAGGGCCATCAGCGCGGTGTCGAGTTCGGCGAGGCGTTCGTTGGCCGCGGCGATTTCCTCGTCGGCCAGCGCGCGCAGCTCGTGCTCGTTCTCAAGCGCGGCATCGGCGCGCATCGCCTCGGCGGCGGCCAGGTCGGCGCGCGCGCGCGCCTCCTCGGCCAGCGCGCTGGCCA
>NZ_JALBFU010000017.1 GCF_022662575.1 Luteimonas aquatica
CACGCCGCCCTGGCCCGCGGCACCGACGTCGACAAGCCGCGCAACCTGGCCAAGAGCGTCACGGTGGAATAGCCAGCCCCCCCGCGCACACGGCATCAAGTCCGGCCCACCCGGTCCGGACTTCCGGCAACGTTATGGCGTAGCCGCTTCCTTGGTCGTTGCGTACAGGATGTCGTCGTACATGATGATCGTGTGGTTGTTCTGCCCTTGGCGGTAGAGCCCGCACCGCACGTCGAACTTGTCGAGATAGCCGAACTCGGGAGGATTCCCCCAGTCGCCGACCCAGCGCACCACCTCGACGCCGTCGAGCCAGATGGCGATGGCGCCGCCATGCCCGTCGCCGTTGTAGCTTGGCCTCAGCTCATAGACCAGGGTATGCCAATCCCCTTTCGAGATCGGTTGCGCAGAGCGCCATATCACCGTGCTGTCGAGATGGGTCCTGGCGACGGCCTCCAATCGCAGATCATGCGTCAAAGAGAGGGTAAAAGGCACTTTTCCGCTCTGCGCAGTATCCGGAGCGGGACGTTGCCAAACCTGCATCACATGCAGCCATCCGGTCGGCGCATCCATCTGCGGATGCAGCATGAAGGCATAGCCCAAGTAGCGCGTCGTCGCATTCTGCAGGGCAAAACCGTCGCCGGCACCATGAACCGCACGAATCTCCACTCGATCGAACGGAGAGAAGGATGGATAGGCCCGCAATCCAATGCTCCTGCTGCCCGAGTAGGCCATGGTTGGAGAAATCCAAGCGTAAGACTCCCCGTCGGCGGGCATATCGCGGTCGTTGCCGATCGCGATGCCGCGAAGGAAGTGATAGGCCCGCCCAGGCAGGGTCTCCCCGTGATACTCCAGGGACGTGTCAGGTTCGGCGTCGATATACACGTATGGCTCCTGCGCGAGCGCTGCAAATGGCATCAACGCAGAAAAAAACAAAATCAAGATTCCCGGCTTCATCATTCCCCCAGCGGTGACGGCGGCCATAGCGGCACGGCACGGAATCCTATTCCATTCGCAGTAATGAGAAAGTGTTTCTCGTTCGACCCCAAAACCCATCGCAACGCTCCCGCGTCATGGATCCTTATCGCGTCAGGCCACACGCGCCGCCTTGTTCGAATTTCTCCGCCCCGACACCCAGACGAAGATCGCCTCGAACACCGGGCGCATCCGCTTCGCCTCCTCGGCGATCGTGTATTCCACGCGCGGCGGGATTTCGGGATGGACCGTTCTGTGGACGAGACCGTCGGCCTCCAGCTCGCGCAGCTGCGCGGTGAGCATGTGCTGTGTCACGCCGGGAATGGCGCGGCGCAGTTCGTTGAAGCGATGCGTGCGCTGGCTCAGCAGCCACAGGATCTCCAGCTTCCACTTGCCGCCGATCGACTGTATCGCCTTGCGCACCTCGTCGTGGAAGGCGAACACGCTTTCCTGCGAACCTTCGCAAAGCTCTTCGGTATGGTTTTCCATACTAGGTCAGAAAAACAATCCTTCTTGAAGGAAATACTGTACGCCAATAGTTTCATGCGCCCAAGCCAACCATTCCCACACGCATGAACATCCTGCATATCGATTCCAGCATCCAGGGCGGGCAGTCCGTCAGCCGCGCCCTCTCCGCCGCCGCCGTGTCCCGCCTGCGCGAATTCGCGCCGGAAGCCAAGGTCACCTATCGGGACGTCGCCTCCGCGCCGATTCCGCAATTCTCGGCCGCCATCGCCTCTGGACTCGTCCAGGACACGCAGACGGCCGAGTCGCGCCGGGACGCCGAGATCCTTGGCACCGTGCTCGACGAAGTGCTCGCCGCAGACGTCATCGTGATCGGCGCGCCGATGTACAACTTCGGCATCCCCAGCCAGCTCAAGTCGTGGCTGGATGCGCTCGCCGTACCGGGCAGGACCTTTCGCTACGGCGCCGCCGGCGTCGAGGGACTGCTGGGCGACAAGCGCGTCGTCATCGCGTCCTCGCGCGGCGGCTTTTACGGCCCGGACAGCCCCGCTGCGGCATTGGAGCACCAGGAAAGCCATCTGCGCGGCTTCCTGGGCTTTCTCGGCGTGACCCGGGTGGACGTCGTGCGCGCCGAGGGCACCAAGGTGAACCCGGAACAGGCCCTGCAGGGCGGCCTGCGCCAGGCAACGCAATTGGAAGCGGCCTGAGACCGTATCGGGCCCGCGCGACGGCAACGCCTACTCGCCGATCTTGTCGAGATTGTCGTTGAACAGGTCGCTGTCGCGATCCTCGGTCAGCGTATACAACGCGTACTGCTTGGACAGGCGGGCGCCGCCGTCGCGGATGAGCGGCGCCCAGACGAAGCGGGCGCGGTTGGGCGTGGAGCGCCCCTGCATGAGGTCGAACGGAATGGAGACGTAGATGCCCTTGTCGAAGCTGCCCTCGCCGAATTCCTGCGCGGACACGTTGGTGAAGGTGGCATAGGCGCCCATGCGTACGCCGTTGCGGAACGAGCGCGAGGCATCGAAGGTGACGCCCCAGTCGCGCGCCAGGTAGCGGCCCGCGCTCACCGCGAGCAGGATGTCCTTGTAGCCGGTGTTGAAATAGCCGCTGACATGCCCGGTGACGACGCTGTAGCGGCGGAAGGTGAAGTCCTGCTCGAAGCTGCGCTTCTTCACCCAGTTCAGGTCCATGCCGAACGCCCATCGCTCGCCGAAGGGCCGGTACAGCACTTCGCCACCGACGCCGCCGTACATGCTCTCCAGCATGCCGGCATAGGCCAGGCCGTACCAGTCCGCGCCCAACCGTCGCGTGGCGGTGAGCTGGAACAGCGGCATGGTGATGCGGCTGGAGGTCAGGTATTCGCGAACGTGGGTGCGCACGCGCGGGAGACGGCTGGGCGCGGTGTACTTGAAGCGATCGTAATTGTCCAGGAGATTGCCGCTGAGGCTGCCGTTGAACCACAGGTTCGGCGTGAAGCGGAACTCGGCGTCGTAGTTGGCGCTGAGCTTGTAGAGAACGAAGGCGTCCGGGCCGCCGATGTTCTGGCTGTAGCCCAGGGAGAAACCGCCGGTATAGCGATCCAGCGGCGCGCGGTACAACACTTTCTCCGGCGCGGCCAGCGGCACATTCTGTTCGACCGACAGGCGCAGGGTCTTCAGGTCGATGTCGTGGGCGAGGAAGGCATCGAAACGGCGGCGATCAATGCTGGTCTCGGAGATCTGCATGCCCTCGCGGGTCGACACCACGGTGAACCAGTCGGTGCCGGCATCGACCCGGTTGCCGAGCACGCGCGCGGCGCGACCCACGCCCTTGGCCGGGTAGAGATAACGGTCCTGTTCGCCGGTGACCAGCAGCTCGCGTCCGCGCTGCGCGATCTTGGAGACGCGAATGCCGGCGTTGCCGTGCAGTTCCTTGCTGACCGACGCCCAGTCCACCTGCTCCACCGGCTGTCCCGTCTCGCCCGGCGCGCGCACCGGGGGCGGCGGATCGAGGGCCTTGGCCGGTCCGCGCGTACTGCCGATGTTCC
This sequence comes from Luteimonas aquatica, assembly GCF_022662575.1. Classification (GTDB taxonomy): domain Bacteria; phylum Pseudomonadota; class Gammaproteobacteria; order Xanthomonadales; family Xanthomonadaceae; genus Luteimonas; species Luteimonas aquatica. The sequence continues at coordinate 3,467 of NZ_JALBFU010000017.1, forward strand.
CGTGCAGGGTCAGGCCGAACATCATCGTGTTGCCGCGCTCGTAGGCGGCGCTCAGATCGATGTTGCGATTGACCCGGTACACCACGCCGACGTTGATCGGCGATCGCTGCTTCAGGCGGGTGAACTGCGGTTCGTTCCTGCGGCTGTTGGGCCTGGGCTCGTGCTTGTAGTCGTTGCCCTCGTACTCGAGCTTCAGCACCCACGGGCTGCCCTGGCGCTGGTACACGATCCCGCCGAACAGCGACGGCCGCCCCCTGAAGTAGCGGATGGTGTTGAACTCGCCGCCGGTTCCGGACAGGTCGTCGCGCCCCGGACGGGTGCGGAACTTGTCGTCGATGACCGCGAACGGGTTGCTGAAATCGCCGCGGTTGCCGATGTAGCCCCAGGCCAGGCCCAGGCTGGTGTCGAAATCGCCGAAGCGCTTGCTGGCGACCACGAATTCGCTGCCGAAGTGGCCGGTACCGCCGATGTCGCGGCCGCCGATCGCCACTTCCGGCAGGTAGCGGCTTTCCTTCAGCAGGCGCAGCTTGGCGTCGATCGATTTGTCCTTGTACGACTGGTCGCCGCTGAGCGACGGCGACAGGCTGTACGGCCGGTTGGTCACCGCGACGTAGCGGAAACTCGTCTCCATCCAGGAGAACGGCTGCAGCGTCACGTTGTAGCGGGTGTAGGGTTCGGTGCGGTTGGCGGTGAACGAGAGCTCGCCTTCCTCGGCCATGCGCGCAGACGGGGTCTGCCAGTGGCCGGCGCCGCCGAAGTCGGTTTGCGTCGGCGCCTCCCCGGCCTGGGCGACGCCGACCAGGAGCCAGCCGGTGCCGACCAGGAACGCCGTCCGGGCCATGCGCGCGGATGCGGCGGCGCGCTTCGCGGCGGCGGCATGCGCTGCCCGCTCGCCATTCTTCCGCCGTCGCCGGCCACGGGATGCCGCACCGCGCTTCATGGCGCGCCCGCCTCGGCCCGCAGCGGCTGGGTGGCCAGGAACTCGGCCATTTCGCGGTTGAACACCGGGTCGACCGGATCGATCAGCCTGGCGCGCAGCGGCACGTAGAGCACCGCGCCCGGCGCCAGCGGCACGGGCGGGCCGCGATTCCACAGCGCGATGCCCTGCTCGAAGACGCGCCCGTCGGGCTGGATCACCTGGATCGTGTCGACGTCCGCATCCGGCGCGAGTGCGCAGTCCGGCAGGTAGAGCCGCGCATCGCGCAGCGCCACGTGCGGCAGCGCGCACTCGCGCTCCACCGCGCCCACGACGCGCACCGTTCGCGGCCGTGCCGGATAGACCAGGCGGTCGCCATCGGCCACCGGCAGATTGGCGGCGGCGGCGACCTCGAGCACGCGGCCGTCGAGCAGCGCGACCTGCCGACCGGTGACCGGCATCGCGCGCAACTGCGCGGCCAGGCCGGTGGCGAGCGCGACCAGGCGATCGTTGCCCTGCCCGCCCGCCAGCCGCGCCAGCAGTTCCAGGTCGAAGAGCAGTCCGGCCTTCAGGCGCGTCTGCTGCGGTATCAATGCCGGCCGCAGCCAGGCGGCGCCGGCCAGGTAGGCATGCGGGCGCGCTTTCGCGGCCAGCGCCGCATCGTCGAGCCGTGCCCTGTTCTCGAGCAGATGCTCGCCCGGCGCATCGACCTCGCCTTCGGCCATGACGCGCACCTGCGACAGCGCCGTGCCCGCGGACGACAGCGCCAACGCGGCCGCCAGCCAGGCCGCGCCATGGCGCCGCAGGCCAATGCGCATCGCCGGCATCAGCGCGCCTCCGTGCGATAAGGGCGAAGCTGCACCAGGGTGAGCGTCTGCTCGGGCGCCACCGTCTGCTCGCTCTTCCAGACGAAACCGTCGCGGGCGTCGACCCAATAGGTGTTGCGGGCGCGGTATCCCGCCGCTGCCGCCTCGACGCGCTCCTCCACGCGCAGCACCGGGTGCGTCGTGCCGAGAACCTCGATGCTGTCGCTTCCGGCGGGTATCAGCTCCGCCTGCACCTGCACGCCGTAGCGATAGCCGGGCGACCAGTCCTCTACGCGCTGATAACGCACCGGCGCCGTCAGGCGGTGCAGCCCACCCAGGAACGGATCGTTCGCCGGCGGCAACAATGCATCCAGGTTGCCGCGCAGTCCCGCGGTGCGCACGATGCGGCCGTGCTCGAGAAACACGATCACGCCATCGGCGCCGTACCAGGCCTGGCGCGCGCCGTCGACGTTGCCCAGCACGAGCAGGGCATCGCCCCGCGGCATGGACGCCAGCATCTGGTAGTAAGGCTTCGCGGCGACTTCGGCGGCCGTCGGCGCCAGCGCCGGACGCCGTTGGAAGGCCTGCTTCAGGCCATCGAAGTTCGACAGCGACAGCGACGTGCATCCGGCCAGCAGCAGGGCGAACCCCAGGCTGAGCAGGCGCACGCCATGTCGGTACGCGCCGCGCATCATCGTCCGGCGCCTCACGTCAGGCCGTCGCCGGCACGACGGCGCATGCGGGCGACCGGACCTGGGCTAATTGCCGAGTTCGTTCTGCGCGCGCGCGGCATTGCTGATGATGCCCGACAAGGGCAGCAGCTGGGCCAGGAAGCGGTTCCAGCGCGTGACGCCGGCGGGACCGACATAGACCACATCGCCGGCCTTGACGCGAAAGCGCGAACCGATGGCGAAGGCCGCGGGCGAGGCGGCGTCGAGATGGTAGACCGTGGCCGGTTCGGCCTGCATGTCCTCCACGCCGCGGATCACGTAGACGGCCTTGCCCTTGGCGGTGGTCTGGTTCAACCCGCCCGCCCGGCCCAGCGCCTGGGTCAGGCTGAGATCGCTGGTCTTGAAGCTGATCGCCATCGGCCGCACCACTTCGCCGACCACGTAGGCTTCCTTGCGGTCGTTGTAGGGCAGGAAGACGCGGTCGCCGCCCTTGAGGTAGATCTCGGAGGCGGTCCTGCCGTCGCGATTGAGCGCGTCCAGATCGATGGCGTAGTCGCGGCCGTCGCGCGTGAGCACCAGCCCCGAAAGATCGGCCTGCTCGGTATTGACGGTGGCGCTGCCGACCAGCTGCGACAGCGTGAGCGGCGTGGACGTGATCGGCTGGCGCTCGGTCTTCACGAAGGCGCCCTGCACCGTCACCATCTGGCTGCCGTACTCGATCACGCCGATGTCCAGCTGCGGCGAGGCGACGTACTGCGCCAGCTTCGCGGCGACCTCGGCGCGCAGTTCCTCCAGCGTCAGTCCCGCCGCCTTGACGTTGCCGACGTAGGGGAAGAACAGCGTGCCGTCCGGGCGCACCAGGCGCCCGTTGGCCTGCGGCTGCTGCTGCGTGCCGGCCGGCATGGTGATTTCCGGGTGATCCCAGACCGTGACGTACAGGGTATCCCCCGGGCCGATGCGATAGGCGTCGGGACGGTAGTCGCGCAGCTCCGCGGGAAGTTCCGCCTGCGGCTGCGCCGCGCGCTCCATCGCCAGCAGCTTCGGCGTGATCGGCACCAGGACCACATGCCCCTCCTCGACCGAACCGTCGCGCACGAACTGGTTGGTCGACATGTGCTGGCCGGGCGCCCAGATGCAGCCGCTCAGGGCGGAGACGACAGCGACGGCCACGAGGCCGCTAAGCATTCTCATGTCGCGTGATGATTCCTGGTGACGAGCGAAAGGAAGGTGCCGGACGGATCCGGCGCCTTCCCGCGTTCAGTTGGAGATGCGCTTAGCGCGTGCCGGTGGTGCCGCCGGTCCCGCCGGTGCCACCCGTACCGCCGGTGCCGCCCGTGCCGTCGTTGCCACGGCTGTTCTGGCCGGCTGCGCCGGCGACCGCCGCGGCGACGCCGTTGCCCGTTTCCGCCGGTGCCAGCGTGCCTTCGGAGGCGGAGGCTGCCGCCTGCGCTCCCGGCAGCGCCGGTTGTGCGTCGGCCTGCGCCTGCGGCGCGGCCTGCGTCGCCGGCTGCGGCTGCTGCGCCGGCTGTTCGGCCACCTGGGCGGCCGACTGCGCGGCGAAGCCGGCGGCCAGCAATGCGAAGAGAATTCTGTTCATGAGACAAGCTCCTAGCGGATGAAAGATCGTCAGAAGTGCAGTCCCCTGTCCGAAGTATAGCCTGCACGCAGATGACAGAAAAAGCACGTAAAACCGTGTTGTTACGCATCGAAGCGAAGTGCGTCACGCTATTTGTGGATCGCGGGCGCCTTTCGTGCTTTTTGCGCACCAAAGCGCGCCAACGCGCAACGAACGCGCGATGTTCACAAGACGTTATGCGCTGGAACGCCGCGAAATGCATTCACACTCCTAAACCCCGACTGTCGCGGCGGCGACGCCGAGGAATTCCTTCAACGCGCGGCCGCTGCGGCGCAACGCGCTGCGCGTGGGCACCCAGTCGTGTCCGCGCCAGCGGCCCGCGCGCGAGGCCTCGGCGACGGCGACCGGAACCACCTGCAGCCCTTCCTGCCGGAACATGCGCGCCGCGCGCGGCATGTGCGTGGCCGAGGTNCACCCAGTCGTGTCCGCGCCAGCGGCCCGCGCGCGAGGCCTCGGCGACGGCGACCGGAACCACCTGCAGCCCTTCCTGCCGGAACATGCGCGCCGCGCGCGGCATGTGCGTGGCCGAGGTCACCAGGAACACCGCGTGCACGCCGCGCTCGCGCGCGATCCGCGCGGTGAACGCGGCATTCTGGCCGGTGTTGCGGCTGCGCTCCTCCAGGATCAGCGAGGACTCGGCAACGCCCAGGCGCCGCATGGCGGTCGCCATGATCCGCGCCTCGCTCGTCGCGTGCCGCGCCGGTCCGCCCGACAGGACCACGGCGACGCGATGCTGCCGCCACAGGCGCGCGCCCGAGGCGACCCGGCTGCCGGCCAATGCCGACGCTTCCGGATCGCCCGCATCGAACCAGGCCGGTGCGCCGGTGCCGCCGCCGAGCACGACGATGGCGTCCGTCCGCACGGGCGCATCGGCGGCCACGGCGAAGCCGCGCCGCTCCAGCGCGGCGCTCAGCGCATCCGCCGCCGCCGGCAGCGACCAGAGCGCCGACCACAGCAGCGCCGCCAGCAGGCAGCAGGCCGCGACCGCCCGCCAGCGCAACAGCGCGGCCGGCAACGCCAGCGCCGCCACCAGCAGCGACAGCAGCGGCGGATAGCTCAGCGACGCGAAGACGGGGGTCAATGCCTGCAGCATGGCGGCGCGCGCGCTCAGGCCGTCTGCCGTTGCGATGCCGGCGTGCGCACGACGCCTTCCAGCACCTGCGCCATCAGCGCGGCCTGCTGGTCGCGCGAATAGGCCGGCGCCGCCTTCAGACTCCGCTCGCGCATGCGCGCCAGCGCCTGCGGATCGTCGGCGAGCGCGGCGATCGCCTCCGCCATCGCGCGCGCATTTCCCGGCGGCACGCAGCGCCCGCAGCCGGTGTCGGTCACGATCCGCGTCGCTTCCCCCTGCGGCAGCGACATCAGCGCCGGAATGCCCATGCCCATGCCCTCGAAGAGCTTGGACGGGATCACGGTGGCGAACACTTCGCTGTCGCGCAGCGGGATCAGCGAGACGTCGCACAGGCTCCACAGCCGCGGCATCGCCTCCTTCGGCTGCCTGGGGATCATGCGCACGTTGCCGAGCCCGCGCTCCTCCACCAGCGCCTCCACGTGGGCGCGCTGGGCGCCGCTGCCGGCGAAGAAGAAGGCGATGTCCTCGCGCCCGCGCAGCAGCTGCGCCGCCTCGACCACCGTGTCCAGCCCATGCGCCATGCCGTGCGTGCCAAGGTAGCCGACCACGAAGCGGCCCCGCAGGTCGTACTGCCCGGCCAGCGCCTCGTCGCGCGGGGCCGGCGCATAGCGCGACAGGTCCACGCCGTTCAGCACGACATGGATCTTGCCCCGCTCGATGCCGCGCCGCACCAGCTCGTCGCGGAACGCGTGCGTGACGGGGACGATGGCATCCGCCGAGCGGTACAGGAACATCTCCAGCTTCTCGAGCATGCGCACCACGAGGCTGCGCTTCATCGCGCCGACGGCGGTGATCGAAGCCGGCCACAGGTCGCGCAGCTCGAACACGAAGGGCAGGCCGCGCAGCCGGGTCAGCGCCCATCCGCCGAGCGCGCAGAAGAACTGCGGCGAGGTCGCCACCACCACGTCGGGACGACGCTCGAACAGGCCCGCCGCGACCGAGGCGGCCATGAAGCTCAGGTAGTCGAGCGTACGCTTGAGGAATCCTTCGTTGGCGGTGATGTAGGTCTTCACCCGCACCACGCGGATGCCGTCCATCGTCTCCACCGAACGCAGGCGGTTGCGATAGCCGGGGAATAGCCGTCCCTCCGGGAAGTTGGGCGCGCAGGTGACGACGGTCACCTCGTGGCCGGCGCGCACCCAGCGGACAGCGTGCTCGTAGGTGCGCGTGGCCGGAGCGTTGCCTTCGGGCGGGAAGTTGTCGGACAGGAACAGGATGCGCATGGCGTCAGTCCTGCCAGCGCAACAGTGTGGACATCGGCATGCCGGCGCGCAGCAGCGTCGCCTCGATCACCGAGCAGGAGCGGCTGAGGCCGAATTCCGGGTGGTAGAAGCCGGAAGCGACCTGCGTGCGGCGCGCGCCCTCGGCCGACCAGCGGATGCGCGCGCCGTCCTCCTCGCGCAAGGCCTGCTCGTCCACCTCGAATCCCGGCGCCACGCGGAAGCGCGCGATCGCGCTGTCGTGGTCGCCCTCGACGGTGTCCTCGACCAGCAACCCGTCCTCGCGCAGGTCCCAGCGGCGCCGGTGCAGCGGCCGTCCCGGCAGGCGCCGGTAGCCGTCGTGCGCCGCGGTCAGCCAGATGCCGCCGGACGACGCGCCGGTATCGATCGCCAGCGGCCGCGCGCGCCGGGCGACACGGAAGCTGCTCCACACCTCCGAGGAATCCTGCCCGTCGACCTCCACCGTGTTGTGCGCGGCCGTGCCGCGCTGCCAGAGCCGTTCCGGGCCGCTGTCGTAGCACGAGGTGCCGGCATTGACCAGGACGCGGCGGCCGTCCACCGACAGCTCGAAACTCAGGGTGTCGGCGTGGGCATGGCCGGGCAGATAGTCCGGACCGATCTCGCCGACGTCGGCGATGACCACGGCGCGCGCGTTCTGCAGCCGCACGTAGCCCGAATCCGGCAGGCGCTGCACCGGCGCCGCGGAAGCCGGCGGCACGGCGACGCCCAGGCGAGCGGCGTAGGCGGACAGCTGCGCCAGCGTCGGCGCGATACCGAGCGCGGCGTCGTTGAAGAACGCGATGCCGCCGTCCGGATGCGTCATCACCGCCAGCCAGCGCAGCATGCGCAGCGCGTTGTCGCGCCAGAGCGCGACATCGTGCTCGCCGAAAGCGCCGGGGAAGCGCTGCGCGAGCTGCACCAGGTCGAGCAGGTCCTCCAGCAGGATCGCGTGGTACATCGGGCTGCGTTCGAAATGCCCGCCGTCGGCGAGGATCTGCTCGCCGAGTTCGCGGCGGAATTCGCGCAGCGCCGCCTCGCGCCAGCGCGCGGCCTCGGCGCCCTCGAAGAAGGCGCCGGCGAACAGCAGCGCCTTCAGGTTGGCCCAGAGATGGTTGCCTAGCAGGTGCCGCTCCAGCCGGCCGCGCAGATAGCGCGCCTGGGTGGCCAGGCTGTCGAGCATGGCGCGCTGCGCATTGCCGTTGGTGGCCCGCCGCTCGCTGCACTGCCACTTGATCCAGTTGACGATGCGCAGCGACAGGCAATACGGCTCCCAGCCGTTGCCGTGCCCGGGCGGATTGGCCGCGATCCAGCGGCTGATCATCGCGCGGTGCCACTGCACCCGCTCGGCCGCGCCGTCGGCGTTGAGGTCGTCGAAGTAATGCAGGTTGTACAGCCACAGCTTCGGCAGCGCGTCGCTGTTCCAGTCGTCCAGGCGCAGCGTGTGCTCCTCGTTGAGGAAGCGGAAGCGCATCGGCCCCAGCATCGAGGCGGCGCGATCGCAGCCCTGCCAGTCGCCCGCGCGCCGAGACGGCGACGGCGCGGCCCGCGCGTCGACGCGCGGGCGGTGCAGCCGGTGCCAGGCGCGGCCGTAGACCTGCACCGGACGCAGGTAGCGCACCGTGTGCCAGAACTGCGCGGATCGGGACAGCCAGTTCATGGCGGGCTCAGACCTTGGCATCGAGTTCGATGGTGACGCGGGCCACCTCGAAGATCTGCTCGACCGGGATCGGTGCCGGCCCCTGCCCGCGGATCGCCTGCACGAACGCGGCCGCGCAGGGCACCTGTCCCTTGTCCTGGCGCCAGAGGTGCATCTTCGAGAAACCGGGCCAGCCGTATCCGCGCAGGCGCCGGAAGTTGTCCAGCTGCAGCACGCGCCCGGCCGCGAACACTTCCAGCCGTTCCTTGGGGAATCCCTTGTCGCCGTTGGCCAGGTAGTGCACGGTGCCGAAGGAACCGTCGGCGAACTGCAGGGTGAAGCTGACGCGGTCGCTGCGGATGCCCACGCCCGGCACGTTGCCGACCGCGGTGAGCTGGTGGCCGATGATCGGGGCATCGGCGAGGTGGCGCAGCAGGTCGACGAAATGGCAGGCCTCGCCGATCAGCCGGCCGCCGCCGACCTCCGGATCCTGCGTCCAGTGCTCGGCGGGAATGGCGCCGGCGTTCACCGTCATCACGAAGGCCTTCGGTTCGCGCACGCCGGCCAGCAGCGCGCGCATCTTCTGCACCTGCGGGGAGAAGCGGCGGTTGAAGCCGACCGTCAGCACCGGCGCCCTGCCCTGCCTGGCGCATTCGGCGTAGGTGTGCTCGATCGCGTGCAGCTCGTCGAGCGTCAGGCACAGCGGCTTCTCCACGAACACGTGCTTGCCCTGTTGCAGCGCCGCGTGCGCGAGGTCGGCGTGGCTGCCGTGCTGGGTGGCGATGACCACCGCGTCCACCTCGCCGTCGCGCAGCGCCGCGGCGGTATCGGTGCTGGCGTTGCGGAAACCGAACTTGCGGCCGAAGTGCACGCTGCTCACCCCGCCGCTGGAGACCACCGTGTGCAGCTGCGCCCCGGCCTTGGCGAAGGCCGGGATCAGCACGCGCCCGGCATAGTTGCCCGCGCCGAGGAACGCGACCTGCGCGCCGGGAGCGCGCGACGGCGCCGCGGCCGCGGCCACCGGCAGCGCGACGCTGCGCCGCATCAGCTCCGGGTTCGCGCGCTCCTGGTTCGCATGCTCCTGGTTCGCATGCCCGCCGCGCCCGTAGTCGAGCAGGATGCCCAGCGAAGGCTCGCCGCCGCCCAGCAGCGCATAGGCGCGCTCGGCCTGGCCGATGTCGAAGCGGTGGCTGACCAGGCCGGAGACGTCGACCGCCCCGCCGGCCATCATGTCCAGCACCGCCTCGAAGTTGCGCTGCTCGGTCCAGCGCACGAAGGCGGCCGGATAGTCGTTGCCGCGCTCCTCGTAGGACGGATCGTAGCGGCCGGGCCCGTAGGAACACGACACCTGGAACGAGAGCTCCTTCTCGTAGAAATCGGCGCGCGACAGCTCCAGCCCGGTCACGCCCACCAGCACGATACGGCCGCGCTTGCGGCTCATGTGCGCCGCCTGCGTCACCGGTTCGTTGCTCTTGGTCGAGGCGGTGATCAGCACCGCGTCCATGCCGCGCCCGCGCGAGAACGCCATCGCCGCCGCCACCGGATCCTCGCCGGCGGACAGGTCGACGGTCTCGGCGCCGAGCTCGCGCGCCATCGCCAGCTTGGCACGGTCGAAGTCGATGCCGAGCACGCGGCAGCCGTGCGCGCGCAGCAGCTGCACTGTCACCAGGCCGATCAGGCCCAGGCCGGTCACCGCCACGCACTCGCCCAGGGTCGGGTTGACCAGGCGGATGCCCTGCAGCGCGATCGCGCCGAGCACGGTGAAGGCGGCCGCGTCGGCCGACACGCCATCGGGCACCTTGGCGCACAGATTGACCGGCACCGACACCACCTCGGCATGCTTGCCGTTGGACACCACGCGGTCGCCGAGCGAGAACCCCGTCACCCCGCCCCCTACCCCGATCACGGTGCCGACGTTGCAGTAGCCCAGCGGCAGCGGCTGGTCGAGCTTGCTGCGCACCGCGTCCAGGGTCGCGGCGAGCCCGTCGGTGCGCACCTTCTCCAGCACCATGCGCACCTTGTCGGGCTGCTGGCGCGCCTTCTGCAGCATGTTGGCCTTGCCGAACTCGACCAGCATGCGCTCGGTGCCGGCCGAGACCAGCGTGACCTCGCTGCGGATCAGCAGGTGGCCGCGACGCAGCGCCGGCGCCGGGACGTCGGCGATCTCGGTGCTGCCGTCGCGCAGGTTTTGCAGAATCTGTTGCATGTTCATTCCGAAGAGGGGGAAGTGGAATTGGGGGCCGCGGCGACCGGCCGCCGCTGGCGCTTCGGCCGCGCCGCGCCGAAGCATTCGGCGACGATGCGCGCCATGGCCTGGTCCCAGGGCTCGAACTGCATCGACGCCAGCGCATCGCGCCGCGCGCGCAGCAGGCCGGGATCGGCGGCCATCGCACGCAGCAGCGCCGCCAGCGCCGGGCCGTCGCCGTAGTCGCACAGGAAGCAGGCCTCGAGCGCCTCGAACGGCGCGGAGGTCTCCAGGCCGCGGTTGGTGACGAAGGGCACCTGCAGGGCCGCGCAGTCGAACCACTTGTTGGGCTCGGCCAGCCGGTTGATCTCCAGCGCCGGGTCGTAGAGCGCCAGCACCACGTCGGAGGCCAGCAGCATCGCCAGCGCCTCCTCGTTGCTGACGATGCCGCGATAGGCGTCTCCGAGCTCGCGCGCCAGGCGCTGCGCATCCTCGCCCAGCAGGCGCCCGGCGGCGACGAACTCGATGTCCTCGCCGGCGAGCGCCCGGTACGCCGCCAGCGCCATGCCGGCGCCGCGCTCGGGCGAGATCAGCCCGCTCACCAGCACGCGCAGGCGTCCGCGCCGCGGCGGGATCGCCGCGCGCAGCTGCCAGGCCTGGGCGATCACGTCGCTGTGCGGCGTGTTGCGGATGATGCGCACGTTGCCGGTGTCGTGCTTGCCCACGCGCGACGCCCCGGGCACCACGTGCAGCGCGGCGCGGCGGCCGACGAAGGCCTCCAGGCGCTCGATCGCCCAGCGTACCGGCCTGGGCCAGGCATAGCTCTTGGACAGCTTGTCGCGATCGAGGAAGACGTAGCGGCAGCCGGCCAGCATGGCGGCCACGGCGCAGGGCACCGCGGCGTCCAGGCGCGAACAGAAGTACACGCCGGCCTTCGGCCTGAGCAGCACGCGTACGGTCAGGGTGGCCACCCACAGCAGATAGCCGAGCGCATTGACCGCGCCGCCGCCCCAGGAACCGAAGCGCAGCACCACCCGCACCTTCGGCAGCGGCTGCAGCGCGCCGTCACGGCTCCAGATCCAGAACTCGTAGGGCACGCCGGCCGCTTCCAGCACCTTGGCCAGCTTGCTCAGGTACGGATTCTTCAGATAGGGATTGCCCTGGCCCAGGATGATGGCCTTCATGCCAGGCTCCTCGACGTCCTGAAACGCCTGTCGCCGAGCCAGGCGACGCCGCTGAGCAGGATCATGGTGATCAGGTAGCGGCTCCAGCCGCCGAGCAGCTCCATGTACAGGAATCCGAACGCGAACATGAAGATCGAATAGCTGTACATCACCACGCCCAGCGGCGTGACCGATTTCTGCCGCGCGTAGAAGTTGCGCGCCCAGGCTAGGCAGGCGCCGTTGAAGGCGCCGAACAGGAAGATGCCCAGCAGCCCGAAGTTCATGTAGGCCTCGGTGGGCAGTCCGGTGGTGTAGGAGGTCAGGTTCTCGCCGTCGAGCGTGTAGGAGCCCGGATAGATCATGTTGCGCAGCTCGGGGCCGCCGCCGAAGGGCTTGTCCGGCCACAGCGAGCGCGGGATCGGGTTGACCAGCGCCGCATACAGGGTCTTGCCGTAGAGCAGGTCCCAGCGCCGGTCGTTGGCCGCCAGCCACACCATGTTCTCGGCGTTGCCGAACGCGCCGTTGAAGCCGTAGACCAGCAGCGGCAGCGCGCCCTCGCTGGCGACCGCGGTCACCGTGCCGGCGGAGGAGGAATCCAGCGTGGTGCGCACCTTGGCCCACAGCGAAAAGCCGATCGCGATGCCCAGCAGCGCCGGGAACAGCAGCACGATGCGGCTGAACCGCCCGGCATAGATCGACAGCAGCGCCAGCAGCACGATCGCGATCAGGATGAAGACGAAGTTGCGGTTGCCCATCGCCACGAAGGCCACCGCCAGGGCCAGGACGGCGCCCATGATCGCCAGCAGCCGCAGCGCCGAGGGCGACCGCCCTTCCCGCTTCTGGGTGAAATGGTCGGTGACCAGCACCGCGCCGTAGCAGATCGCGGTGAAGGCGAGGATCACTGCCGGCCCCATGCCGCGCCGGAGCACGATGCGGTCCTTCATGTACGAGGCCAGGTCGTAGCCGCTGATCGTCTTGGCCAGGTACAGCACCGCGAAGAACGAGGGAACGCCGAGGATCAGCAGCGCGCGCAGCTGTTCGCGCCCGGTGAGGCTGCGCACTTCCGGCAATTGCGGATGGCGCAGGCCGCCGCAGGCGCAATAGCCGATGACGCCCATCAGGGTGTAGATCGCCGAATCGACCAGGGCGCCGAGCTTGGCGTCGAACCCGTACGGGAACGGATAGGTCTGGATGCCGAAGATTTCCTTCACCCACGGCATGAAGCCGTAGATGAAGGCCATCGCCAGCACGAAGGCGTAAATCGGGCTGCGGTACATGCGGTCCATGCGGCCGCCGATCCTGGCGAAGGCGAGCAGCCCGAGCAGCGCGAAGAACAGGAAGTAGAGCGTGGACAAGCGCGCCTCCCCTAGGCCCGAGGCGCGTCGACGTCGCGCATGTACACCAGCCGCGCGGGGTTGCCGGCGTACACCGCGTGGTCGGGCACGTCCTCGCCCAGCACGGCGCCGGCGCCGACGATGGCGCCGCGGCCGATCCGGCGCACCCGCGGCAGCACGATCGCGCCGGCGCCGATCCAGGCCTCGTCCTCGATCTGCAGCGGGCTGAACTCGATCGGGTTGCGGTGCCAGTTCGAATGGCCGCGGCGGACCACGTGGTTGTGGGTGAAGATCCTCGCGCCTTCCGAGATCGCCACGTGCGCGCCCACGCGCACGCCGCCGGAATAGTCGATGTAGCTGTCCGCGCCCAGCTCGACGCCCTGCGCGAAGGCGATCGAGGCGGTGGCGCTCCTGTGCGCGGCCACCACCATGACGCGGTCGGACACGCTCATGCCGGGCGCGGCGAAATGCCAGCGGTACACGCGCCCGCGCAGGCCTCGCAGCCCGGGCAGGCCGAAGACCGAGAGCGTCCTCGCCACGACATAGCAGACCTTGGACATCCGCGTCATCGCCCGCCTCACTCGCCCCGCGCCGAGAGCTTTTCCAGGTACTCGTCGACCGAGCCGATCACCTTGCCGGGATTGCCGACCACGATGCTCAGCGGCGGGATCAGCCCGCGCACCACGCTGCCTGCGCCGACGATCGAGCCGGCGCCGATGTCGGCACCGGGCATGATGATCGAGCCGGTGCCGACGAAGGCGTGGCGCCCGATCTTCACCGCGCCGGTGCGGATCTTCGGCGGGTTGAAGCGGATGCCGAGTTCCTTGGCCGCGGTGTTCACCGCGGCGTCGTGGGTGAGCACGCGCACGTTGCTCGAGATCGTGCAGCCCTCGCCCAGGCTGATCAGCGAGTAGTCGGTGCCGTCGAACCAGATCTTCGCCGACAGGTAGTTGGGCACGCCCTCCACCCGCGCGCCTTCCGAGCGCAGGAACCAGGCGTACAGGCGCGTCACCAGGCCGGGCTTGATCAGCCAGCCGACGCGGATGGTGGTCAGCACGATGCTTTTCTTCAACAGACGGATGATGTTCATAGGACGGTAGCCGTGGGCCCTAGGCCGCGTTCGATGCCGGTTGGCGGAATGTCCCGCGGGTCAGCAGCGTGAAAGCGAGCAGCTGGACCGAGGAAGCGACGAAATAGGCGATGGCCAGCCCGGTGGCGCTGGCGTGCGTGCGCGTCGCGATCGACGCGGCGGCGAGCAGCACCACGGCGAAGGCCGCGTTGCCGGCGAGCAGCACGCCGGGACGGCCGTCCGCGGTGGCCTTGCGCATCATGATCGCGGTGGGCGCGGTAGCCACCGCCGAGAGCAGCAGCCAGTACAGCGGCGTCACCGATCCCACATAGGCGGGCGCGAAGCGCTCGATCACCAGCGGCGCGGCGACCGCCACCACGGCGACGATGGCGAGCGTGGTCCCGGTCACCAGCAGCATGGAGCGCCGCATCGCCGCCGACACGCCGTCGCGGTCGTTGCGGCTCACCGCCGCCGACAGCAGCGGCAGGACCGCATTGGCGACCACGCCCGCGCCGAACAGCAGCATCGAGCGCGCCTGGTTGCCCAGGGCGAAATTGCCGACCTCGGCCGCGCCGCCGGCGCTATGCGAGAGCAGCACCATCGACAGCCAGACGGCGGGCAGCGTCAGCAGGCCCGCCAGCGACGACGGCAAGCCGAGCCGCCACAGCACCGCCCAGTCCTCGCGCTCGGCGCCGCGCCAGTTCCAGTGCAGGCCATGCTCCCTGCGGTAGCGATGCACCACCCGCTCCTGCCCCAGGAAGATGACCATCTGCGCGGCGACGTAGCCGGCCACCGCCCAGCCGATCCCGCGCTGCAGGGCCGCGCCCAGCATCAGCGCGAACACGGCCGGCGCCGCCGCCAGGTTGGCCAGCGCCTGCTGCCGCACCCGGTTGAGCGCCATCGTCACGCCGTTCTGCACCGCCGTCAGGAAGCCGGTCAGCACCAGCAGCGAGGAGAGCGCGTACGACCCCGCCAGGCCGTCGGCCCCGCCCACCTTGGACGCCAGCAGCGGCGACAGCGCCAGCAGCGGCAGCATGAACAACAGCGAGGCCAGCAGCGCGGAGCCGTAGGACACCGTCATCGCGGTGCCCAGGCGCCTGGCGTCCTGGGCGGCCAGCGCCTCGGCGGTGATCTTGGTGGCCATCTGCCCGAGGCTGAGCGCGCAGAAGGTGGTGAACAGCAGCGCGGTGGTCTGGATCAGCGAAAACTGGCCGAACGCCGCCGGCCCCAGGTAGTGGGCGATCGCCAGGATGCCGACGAACGCCGCGCCTCTGGACGCAGCCATGCCCACCGCCGAGAACCCGGCAGTGGCGATCAGCCGCCGCATCACGGCGGCGGCCCCCATGCTGTCGCGGTCATCAGGCCCAGATACCTCGCGTGTCGACGATCCTGGTGCGCTCGGGCATCGCATGCGCCTTGAAGGCCTTGTGGTCGACCAGCAGCACGGCGATGTCGGCGCGTTCGCTTGCGGTCGGCAGGTCGGTCAGCACCGCCTTGCCGGAATTGAGCTGCGCCGGCAGCTCGTGGATGTGCGGCTCGACGGCGAGCACGCGGCCGGGATGGCGCTCGGCCAGCTCGGTGGCGATTTCCAGCGCCGGGCTTTCGCGCAGGTCGTCGATGTCCGGCTTGAAGGACAGGCCGAACACCGCGATGGTGAGGTCCTCGCCGCGTTTGCCCTCGGCCTTGGCCTGCGCGATCGCCTCGTCGACCTTGCTCATCACCCAGGCCGGCTTGTCGTTGTTCACCTCGCGCGCGGTGCGGATCAGGCGCGCCTGCTCCGGCGCGCTGTCGACGATGAACCAGGGATCGACCGCGATGCAGTGGCCGCCCACGCCCGGCCCAGGCTGCAGGATGTTGACGCGCGGATGGCGGTTCGCCAGCCGGATCAGTTCCCACACGTTGATCTTGAGCTTGTCGCAGATCACCGACAACTCGTTGGCGAAGGCGATGTTGACGTCGCGGAAGGCGTTCTCGGTCAGCTTGCACATCTCGGCGGTGCCGGCGTCGGTGACGATGCACTCGCCGCGCACGAAGATGCCGTACAGCTCGCGTGCGCGCTGCGAGCACGCCGGGGTCAGGCCGCCGATCACGCGGTCGTTTTCCACCAGCTCGCGCATCACGTGGCCGGGCAGGACGCGCTCGGGGCAGTAGGCCAGGTTGACGTCGATCTCGCCCTCGCGCCCCGGCTGCGGGAAGCGCAGGTCGGGCCTGGCCTGCGCCAGCCAGCCGGCCAGCTGCTGGGTGGCGCCCACCGGCGAGGTCGACTCCAGCACGATCAGGTCGCCCCGCTTCAGCACCGGCGCGATCGCCTTGGCCGCCGCCTCGATGTAGCCCAGGTCGGGGACGTGATCGTCCTTGAACGGGGTCGGCACCGCGATGAGGAAGGCGTCGGCCGGCTCGGGCGTCGTGGAGGCGCGCAGGAAGCCGCCGGCGACCGCCGCGCGCACGGACACGTCCAGGTCCGGCTCGACGATGTGGATCTCGCCGCGGTTGATGGTGTCCACCGCGTGCCGGTTGATGTCCACGCCGATCACCCGGACCCGCGCCGACGCGAAGGCGGCGGCGGTCGGCAGGCCGATGTAGCCCAGCCCGATGACGGAGACGGTGTTGAAACTCATTGCAATACTCCTTGGTGCCCCTCCGTTCGGAGGGGGATGGTTCGGAAATCCCGGGGCGGTCCGCGAGACCGCTCAGGCGGCGAGCAGCGACTCGCGCGAATGCAGCGCCGCCAGCGCATCGACGATGCGCTCGCAGGCCTTGCCGTCGCCGTAGGGGTTGTGCGCGAAGCTCATCGCGTCGTAGGCGGCGCGGTCGAGCAGCAGCGTGCTGATGCCGGAGCTGATCGAGGCCTGGTCGGTGCCGACCAGCCGCACCGAGCCCGCCTCCACCGCCTCCGGCCGCTCGGTGGTGTCGCGCATCACCAGCACCGGCTTGCCCAGCGACGGCGCCTCTTCCTGGATGCCGCCCGAATCGGTGAGGATCAGGTACGACTCGTTCATCAGGTAGACGAAGGAGAGGTATTCCAGCGGCTCGACCAGGTACACGTTGGGCATGCCGTGCAGGATCCGGTTCACCGGCTCGCGCACCTGCGGGTTCAGGTGCACCGGATAGACGATGTCCACGTCCGGATGGCGCAGCGCGGTCTCGCGCAGGGCGTGGCAGATCCGCTCGAAGCCGCCGCCGAAGCTCTCGCGGCGATGCCCGGTCACCAGCACGACGCGCCGGTCGGCGCGCAGGTACGGGAACTGCTCGGCCAGGGTCTGGCGCAGGAGGCGATCGCCTTCCACGCGCGCGACCACCTGCTGCAGCGCGTCGATCACCGTGTTGCCGGTGACGGCGATGCGCTCCTCCAGGATGCCTTCGGCGATCAGGTTCGCTCCCGACTGCGGGGTCGGCGCGAAATGCAGCGCGGCCAGCGCGCCGGTCAGCTTGCGGTTCGCTTCCTCCGGCCAGGGCGAATAGAGATTGCCGGTGCGCAGGCCCGCTTCCACGTGCGCCACCGGAATCTGCTGGTAGTAGGCCGCCAGCGTCGCCGCCAGCGTGGTCGAGGTGTCGCCGTGCACCAGCACCACGTCGGGCTTGAACTCCTTCAGCACGCGGCGCATGCCGCTCAGGATCGCCGTGGTGATGTCGGTCAGGTCCTGGCCCTGCTTCATGATGTCCAGGTCGTAGTCCGGGCGCACGCCGAACAGGTTCAGCACCTGGTCGAGCATCTGCCGATGCTGCCCGGTCACGCAGACGCGCGCGTCGAAGCGCGGATCCTGGGCCAGCCGCAGTGCCAGCGGGGCCATCTTGATCGCCTCCGGACGCGTACCGAAGACGCACAGCGTGCGCACCGCGCGCGAATTGGCCGCGGCGGCGCGGCCCGCCTGCGGGCGCTCGCTCGCGGGCATCCGCGCTTCGCGGCCGCTCTCCTCGCGCAGGCGCAGCGAAGGCGCCACCGCCAGCACCTGCGAGGGCGGCGCGATCGCCTCGACCACCGGCGGCGCCACGCGCATCCAGGCGCGCCAGGACACGGTCGTGTACAGCACCAGCAGGGCCAGGAACGCCAGCAGGTTCACCATCGGCGACATGCCGCGCAGCGCGTAGCCGAAGGCGGTGATCACCAGCGCCATCGCCACCATGATCGCCAGGGCCTCGCGCGGCGTGCGGCCGGCATCGATGAGCATGTGGTGCAGGTGCTGGCGGTCCGGCTTGAGGATCGACTGCCCGCGGCGCAGGCGGCGATAGACCACCGACAGGAAATCGAGCACCGGCAGGGCAGCGCACCACAGCGCCTCCACCGGCCGGATCTGCGCCGCCGGCGACTGGCTGAGATAGACCAGGCTCCAGGCCAGCATGTGTCCGATCAGCATGCTGCCGGCGTCGCCCATGAAGATCTTGCGCCCGCGCAGGCCGCCGAGATTCACCATCAGGAACGGCAGCAGCGCGGTCGAGAGCACCGTCAGCATCGCGGCGACGTCGGTGGCCGGCCCCTGCGCGAACATCAGCAGCGCCAGCACCGAGGTCAGCCCCAGGCTTCCCGCCAGCCCGTCGATGCCGTCGAGCATGTTGAAGGCGTTGATGAAGCCCACGGCCAGGAACAGCGTGAAGGGAATGCCGAGCAGGCCCAGGCGCACCTCGCCCATGCCGAACAGGTCGCCCAGGCCGCGCACGTACACGCCGCTGCCCGCGATCATCAGCGCCGCGGCCGCCACCTGCACCACCAGGCGCGAGCGCGCGCTCAGGTCGCGGGCGTCGTCGATCGCGCCCACGACGACGATCAGCGCGGTGCTGGCGAGCAGGCACAGGGTGAAGCGGTCCGGGACGCCGAGGTACAGCAGCCCGGCCGCCATGCCGAGGAAGAAGCAGATCCCGCCGATCACGGGCACGTGGCCCTGGTGGCGTTTCCTGGCATTGGGCTTGTCGACCAGACCGAATCGGTCCGCCAACGGGCGCAACTTCCAGATTGCTAGGGACGTGAAGGCGAATGCGATCGCCGCCGCGATCGCGAGTTGGACATCTGACCTGGCCATGTGGGGGACAGCCTCGGATAAAGGAACATTGGTGTCCGGCGTCCCCCTGTGGCCGACCGGACGGATTGCGCTCGAGCGGCCGTTGACGGGCCGCCCGGGCGTACGATGATCAGTTCAAATTACAGTCGCATGTCTGCGCAATACGCTTGCTTCGAATCTGCTGATGGATGCATAAAAATCTGTGAGCGTTCTCTAATCGTTTCATGTCGAAAACTCCTCCTTCACGCGGGCCTCACGCAGGCTTGCGCACTCAGGCGTCCGCCTTGCTCGAGGCGTACTCGTAGCCGTAGGCGTAGTAGCTGTCCGAACGCCGCTCCACGGCGTTGAAGATGGCGCCCTTGAGATCGATGCCGTTCTGCAGGAGCCGCTGCCTGGCCAGGGCGAGTTCCTTCAGCCGGTTCACGCCGAATCTCGCCACCAGCAGGCTGGTGCCGGCCTCGTGCCCGATGATCGTGGCGTCGGTCACCGCCAGGATCGGCGGCGTGTCGATGATGACCAGGTCGTACTGCTCCGACGCGGTCTTCATCAATGCCTTGAAGTTGGGGTGCATCAGCAGCTCGGAGGGGTTCGGCGGCACCGGGCCGCGCGAGATGAAGTGCACGCCCTCCAGCGACGGCCAGCGGTGGATCGCCTGGGACAGCTCCGCCCGCCCCACCAGCAGCTCCGACAGGCCATGGGTGTTGTCGTGGCCCATCACCTTGTGCAGCATGCCGCGGCGCATGTCGCCGTCGATCAGCAGCACCCGCTGTCCGGTCTGCGCGACGATCACGGCGAGGTTGGTGGAGACGAAGGTCTTGCCCGCCCCGGGGCTCGCGCCGCAGATCATCAGCACGTTGTTCTTGGCCTCGAGCGTGGCGAAGTGCAGGCTGGTGCGCAGGCTGCGCAGCGCCTCGATGGCCAGGTCGTTCGGCGCGTCGATCGCCAGCAGGTAGGGCTTGCCGTTGCCCATGCGCTGGCGGCTCACGCTCTCGTGGTCGCGCTGGTAGGGACTCATCGGGATCGAGGCGTATACCGGCAGCCCGGACTGCTCGATGGCATGCACGTCCTCCACCCCGCGGCTGAGCATCTGCCGCAGGAACACCCAGGCCACCACCAGGAAGGCGCCGAGGAAGGTGCCGATCACCACGATGCGCAGCCTGTTCGGACGCACCGGCTGGGTCACGTCGACCACGGCCGGGTCGATGACGTGGGCGTTGCCGACCGTGCCGGCGCGCGCGATATCCAACTGCTGCTCCTGGTTGAGCAGGCCGGTGTAGGTCTGGGTGCTGACCTGCACGTCGCGGGTCAGGCGCAGCAGCTCCTGCTGCGTCTGCGGCAGGTCGCCGGCCTGGTCGGTCAAGGCCTTGCGCTTGGCCTCCAGGCCGCCGATCTGCTTCATCAGCGCGCGGTAGGCCGGATGCTGCGCGGTGTAGCGGCGCTCGACCTCGGCCTGCTGCATGCGCAGTTGCGACAGCGTGGTGTCGATGCCGACGATCTGGTCGAGGATCGCCTTGGTCTCCAGGCTGATGTCCACCGAATGCGCCTTGCTCTGGAAGGCGTTGAGCTCGCCCTCGGCCTTTTCCAGGTCGCCGCGCACCTTCGGCAGCTGCTCCTTGACGAAGCGCAGGCTGTTGGCGGCCTCGGCCGAGTTGCGCTCGATGTTCTGGCGGATGTACTGCTTGCTGATCGCCGCGAGCGTGGTGGCGGCCATTTCCGGATCGCGCAGCTCGTAGCTGAGCAGGATGATCCCCGAGTCCTTGGCGTTCTCGCTGGCGCTGATGTTGCCCTGCACGGCGGCGATCGTCGCCAGCCTGCGCTGGCGCACAACGTCGAACTCGGTGCCCGGGTTCGCCGCCAGCCTGGTCACCTGCACGGTGACCGCGCCGGAACGCACGATGCCGCCGACCTTGCCTTCCGCCAGCAGGTTGTCGTCCTCGTCGTACAGGCGATAGCTTCCCGCCTCGCCCGCCTGCAGGCGCAGCGGCGTGCCGACCAGGGGGCCCGGCACCTCCAGCGTCTCGATGACCAGCTGCTCGCCGCCCCAGCCGTAGCTGTCCATGCCCAGGAACGCCGGCGCCGGACCGGCGTTGCCGGCGCGGCGCGCCATGAAGCCGCCGATCAGCGGGAAGCGGCGCGCGCGCACGTCGACGTCCAGGTTCAGCTCGTCCACCGCCTCGCCGATCACCGAGCGCGAGGTGAGCAGCGCGATTTCGGTCACCGCCTGCGGCGCCGACTCGGTGAGGATCTGCGAGACGTCGTCCAGCCCGGGCAGCGTCGGCGTCTTCGGCTCCACCTGGATCATCGCGGTGGCCTGGTACACCGGAGCGCTGAGCAGCGCGTAGCACACGCTCAGCACGAAGCACGCCGCCGTCACCGCGGCGATCAGCCACTTGTGGTCGACCAGCGTCCCCAGCAATGAAGCGAGATCGATCTCCTCGCTGGCGTCGTGCTTGCCTGTCGGCAGTGGTCTCATCGACATCTACGCAACCTGTCTCACGCGTTGTCCCCTGTGGTTATAGATAGGAACGCCAGCTTTCCACCGCGGCGTCGATCATGCGGTAGGCATGCTCGAAGACCGCGCGGTCCTGGCGGTACGGATCGGGGATTGGCGCGTCGTCCTGCCACTTGCCGAGCAGGAAGGTCTTACCTCGCGCATGCGGCGCGATCTTGTGGATGGCGCGGACATGCCGGCCCTCCATCGCCAGCACCAGATCGCAGGCGTCGATCAGCGACGCGTCGATCTGCCGGGCGACATGCCCTTCGGCGGGCAGGCCCTGACTTTCGAGGATCTCGCGCGCCGTCGGGTCGATGGGGCTTCCGCGCAAGGCCGCCAGGCCGGCGGACTGCACGCGAACGCCGCGCTCGCCCAGGCGATGGCGCAGGAGAACTTCCGCAGTCGGGCTGCGGCAAATATTGCCGACACAAACCATCAGGATCTTGGTGAACACGCGAGCCTCTTCGCCGACCTGCTGCTTCTGAAAGGCTCCGACGGGGTGGACATGCGCTCGCCCGTCCTTGGTGAGCGCGCTGGGACCGCATCACAGCGCGATCGAATTTCGCGACCACCCACCTTGATCGCGAGACGCAATGTAAAAGTGAGAGTACGAAAGCGTCAAGACAGTTTTTTGAACAGCGTGAATTTCATTCAGCGCCGTGATCGAGATCACACGCGAAATGAAACAGTCTGGGAAGTTGCGCGCGAATCGCCGTCGAGCCGGCGGATTGCTGGATATGGCGGTGCGATCGTGGACGAAGCACGGACGAAGCGGGACGAAACGCGTCGCCCTTTTGATCGAATTCCGCACATGGCGAAATCGCATGACGACATGTGCGCCCCATGAACGCGGCGGACGACGAGGTTGTCGCGATGTTCAATATGCGTGACGAAAGCGTTATCGGCCTGTTCGTTGCAATCGCAACGGACCGACGCTTCGCCTACGCGGCCGCGACGGCACGCATGCGCACGATCGACATCGACAAGACATGCCGCGGACATGCATCGGACATGCGCGAAGCGCGCACGCAGGGTGATGCGCGGCACGTCGGTGCGGCATGGCGGAGAGTGGTGCCGGAAACAGGAGTCGAACCTGCGACCTACGCATTACGAATGCGCCGCTCTACCAACTGAGCTATTCCGGCAGGAGAAGCACGCCTCGGCGACAGGCGCCGGGCCGCCGCGGTCGGGCCGCGGGAGGCGGAATTCTAGGTTTCGCGGCCCCCGCGGTCAATCGACCAGCTGGACGCGCAGTTCCTTGGGCAGGGCGAAGACCATGCTTTCCGGCTCTCCGGACAGCTCCCTGACGCCTCCCGCCCCGAGGGTGCGCAGGCGGTCGATCACCCCCTGCACCAGGACTTCCGGGGCCGAGGCGCCGGCGGTGACGCCGATGTGGCGCCGCCCCTCGATCCAACGCGGGTCGATCTGCTCGGCGCCGTCGATCAGGTAGGCCTCCACGCCCTCGCGCTCGGCCAGCTCGCGCAGGCGATTGGAGTTCGAGCTGTTCGGCGAGCCCACCACCAGCACCAGGTCGCACTGCACGGCCAGCTCGCGGACGGCGTCCTGACGGTTCTGGGTGGCGTAGCAGATGTCGTCGTTCTTGGGGCCCTGGATCGCCGGGAACTTGTCCCGCAATGACTGGATCACGCCACGGGTGTCGTCCACCGACAGGGTCGTCTGCGTGGTGTAGGCCAGGTTGTCGGGCTGGCCGACCTGCAGCGCCGCCACGTCGTCGACGTCCTCGACCAGGTAGATGCGCCCCGCCCCGCCCTCGCGGCTCCACTGCCCCATCGTGCCCTCGACCTCGGGATGGCCGGCATGGCCGATCAGCACGACGTCGCGGCCGGCGCGGCAATGGCGCGCCACCTCGAAATGCACCTTGGTCACCAGCGGGCAGGTGGCGTCGAACACCTTGAGGCCGCGCTGCGCCGCCTCGCTGCGCACCGCCTGCGACACGCCGTGCGCGCTGAAGATCACGGTGGCGCCGTCGGGCACCTCGTGCAGCTCCTCGACGAACACCGCGCCGCGCCGCTTCAGGTCGTCGACGACGTAGCGGTTGTGGACGACCTCGTGGCGCACGTAGATCGGCGCGCCGAGGGTCTCGATGGCGCGCTTGACGATCTCGATCGCGCGGTCGACGCCGGCGCAGAAGCCGCGGGGATTGGCGAGGACGATGTCCATGGCGTCGAGTCTACTCCCGCGCGCCGGAACGGTCGCCCGCCGCCCGGGGCCGGGGCTTGCCCTGGAACAGGCCGAACAGCACGATCGCCACCGCGCCGGCGACGATGGCCGAATCGGCGATGTTGAACGCCGGCCAGTAGAAATCGCGCCAGTACCACTGGATGAAGTCGACCACGTGGCCGTGGATCAGCCGGTCGATCACGTTGCCGAGCGCGCCCCCCACCACCAGGGCGAACGGCAGGGCCGTGCGCCAGTCGCGGCGCGGCGTGCGCGCCAGCCAGAAGGCCAGCACGCCGCTGATCGCCACCGCCAGGGCGGTGAACAGATACTTCTGCCAGCCGCCGGCGTCGGAGAGGAAGCTGAAGGCCGCGCCGGTGTTGTAGGTGCGGTACCAGTTCCAGACGCCGTCGATGACCGGGATCGCCTGGTATTCGGGCAGGCTGGACAGCACCCAGGCCTTGGTCAGCTGGTCGAGCGCGATCACCGCCGCGGAGACCAGCAGCCAGACGAGCGCGTTGGGGGTGGGACGATCGGACATCGGGTCAATCCTTTCCTGTGCGGGCGCGGACGGGCATCAGAACCACTTCCTGTCCTCGCCCGGGCCTTCGAGGTTGGAGACGCAGCGGCCGCACAGCTCCGGGTGCGCCGGATCGGCGCCGACGTCGGCGCGGTGATGCCAGCAGCGCACGCACTTGGCCTTGCTGGTCGGCGCGGCGAGGACCGCGATGTCCTGGATGTTGTCGTCGGCGACGACGTCCACGTCGCCGCTGATGAACAGGAAGCGCAGTTCCTCGGCCAGCGGCGCCAGCCAGTTCTGGTCGGCCACCCCGCAGCGCAGCGAGATCTCCGCCTCGAGCGCCGCGCCGATCTGGCCCGCCGCGCGCATCGGCTCCAGGGTCTTGGCGACGGTTTCTCGCAGCGCCAGCAGGCGCTTGAAATCCTCGTCCGAGAGCACGGCGTCGGCCGGCAGCGGCGCCAGACCGTCGTACCAGGTGGTGAACAGCACGTTGCCCTCGCGCGGTCCGCGCTCGGTCGCGGCGGGCATGTGCCGCCACATCTCGTCGGCGGTGAAGGCCAGGATCGGCGCGATCCAGCGAACGAACGCCTCGGCGATGCGGTACATCGCGCTCTGCGCCGAGCGGCGGCCGGGCGAGTCCTCGCGCATCGTGTACAGGCGGTCCTTGGTCACGTCCAGGTACAGCGAGCCCAGGTCGACGCTGCAGAAGTTCGACAGGAGCTGCACGATCTCGGCGAAGTCGTAGCGCTCGTAGGCCGCGGCGATGCGCTCCTGCAGCTCGGCGGCGCGGTGCACGATCCAGCGATCGAGCGCGACCATGCGCTCCGGCGCGACCAGGTCGCGCGACGGATCGAAGCCGGCCAGGTTGCCGAGCAGGAAGCGCGCGGTGTTGCGGATGCGGCGGTAGACGTCGGCGTTCTGCTTGAGGATCTTGTCCGAGACGGTCATCTCGTTGCGGAACTCGGTCGAGGCCACCCACAGGCGCAGCACGTCGGCGCCGAGCGTGTCGGTGACCTTGTCCGGCGCCAGCGCGTTGAACATCGACTTCGACATCTTCTTGCCGTTCTCGTCGACGGTGAAGCCGTGCGTCAGCACCTGGCGGTAGGGCGCCGCGCCGTCCATCGCCACGCCGCTGAGCAGCGCGCTGTGGAACCAGCCGCGGTGCTGGTCGGAACCCTCCAGGTACAGGTCGGCCGGCTTGCGCAACCCGTCCTGCGGCCGCCGCGCCAGCACGCATTCGTGGCTGGTGCCCGAATCGAACCAGACGTCGAGGATGTCGTTGACCTTCTCGTACTCGCCCGCCTCCTCGCCCAGCAGTTGCTCGGCGGTCATCGCGTACCAGGCGTCGACGCCCTCGCCCTCCACCACGTCGGCGACCTGGCGCATGATCTCGACCGTGCGCGGATGCGGCTGGCCGCTCTCGCGGTGGAAGAACAGCGCGATCGGCACGCCCCAGTAGCGCTGGCGCGAGATGGTCCAGTCCGGACGGCTCTCGATCATGTTGTAGATGCGCGCCTCGCCCCAGCCCGGCACCCAAGACACGCCCGGGATCGCGGCCAGCGCGTCGCGGCGCAGTCCCGCCTGCTCCATCGAGATGAACCACTGCGGCGTGGCGCGGAACACCACCGGCGTCTTGTGGCGCCAGCAGTGCGGATAGCTGTGCTTGATCCTGCCGCGCGCGAGCAGCGCGCCATTCTCGCGCAGGATCTGCACGAACAGGTCGTCGCTCTTGAAGATGTGCAGCCCGGCCAGCGCATGCACGCCCGCCGGCGGCGTCGAGGGCAGGTACAGGCCGCGGCTGTCGACCGGATTGATCTGCGCGGCGCTGTAGCGGTCGATCAGGCCGTACTTGAGCGAGACCGCGTAGTCCTCCTGGCCATGGCCAGGCGCGGTATGCACCGCACCTGTGCCGGCGTCGGTGGTGACGTGATCGCCCAGCAGCACCGGGATCTCGCGGTCGGCGTAGAAGGGATGGCGCAGGCGCAGGCCCTCGAAGGCCTCGCCCTTGTGCGCGGACCAGTCGCGGCTCTCGACGCTGTGGCCCTGCTTGAGCGCATCGGGTTCGGTGATCGCCGCGATCACGCTACCGACCAGTTCGCTGGCGACCAGCAGGTATTCGGGGCGACGGCCCGGCTCCTTGAACAGCGCTTCCTCGCCGGGCTCCACGCGCACCAGCGAATACTCGACCTCCGGCCCCATCGACACCGCCAGGCTGGCCGGCAGCGTCCACGGCGTGGTGGTCCAGATCGGCACCGACAGCGGGCTGCCGTCGTCCTCGATCCCGAACACGTCGAACACGCGCTTGCGGTCGAGCACCGGATAGCGCACGTAGATCTGCGTGGACTCCTTGTCCTGGTACTCGATCTCGGCCTCGGCCAGCGCCGAGCCGCAGTCGAAGCACCAGTGCACGGGCTTGGAGCCGCGCATCAGGTGGCCGCGCTCCACGATCCTGGCCAGCGAGCGCATGATGTCCGCCTCGTAGCGGAAATCCATGGTGCGGTAGGGATTGTCCCAGTCGCCGGTCACGCCCAGGCGCTTGAAGCCGCGGCGCTGCAGGTCGATCTGGCTGGTGGCGTACTCGCGGCACTTGGCGCGGAACTGCGCGGGATCGAGTTTGTCGCCGACCTTGCCGAACTCCTTCTCGACCTTGTGCTCGATCGGCAGACCATGACAGTCCCAGCCCGGCACGTAGGGCGCGTCGAAGCCGGCCAGCAGCTTGGACTTGACCACGATGTCCTTGAGCACCTTGTTGACCGCATGGCCGACGTGGATCTCGCCGTTGGCGTAGGGCGGGCCGTCGTGCAGCACGAAGCTGCGCGCGCGGTCCTTCACCTTCTCGCGGATGCGCTGGTACAGGCCCTCGCTCTCCCAGCGCGCCAGGGTTTCCGGCTCGCGCTTGGGCAAGTCGCCGCGCATCGGGAAATCGGTCGCGGGCAACAGCAAGGTGGCCTTGTACGGGTTGCCGGCGGCGGATGGATTCGGGTCGTTGGTCACGGGGCTCTCAGGCGGCGGGCTTTCAACAGAGGGGCTTCAGATACGCGGGCTTCGGACAACGGGACTTCAGGCAATCTTCTCGGCGGTCGCCGCCGATGCGGTCCGCGGATCCGGGGGCGAGGCGGGCTGCAGGCGACGCTGCAGCACATCCAGCGACAGCAGCTCGCGCGCCTGGGCGGCGTCGCGGTGCATCTGCTCGGTGAGTGCGGCCAGATCGGGAAACTTGCGCTCGGCGCGCAGGTGGGCGACGAACTCGATCTCGATCCTGCGACCGTACAGGTCGCCGTCGAAATCGAACAGGTGCGCTTCCAGCAGCGGCTCCACCCCGGCCACGGTCGGGCGCGTGCCCAGGCTCGACACCGACGGCCACGGCCGCTCGCCGATGCCGTGCACCCAGGTGGCGTAGATGCCCGACAGCGCCGGCATCTTGTTGCCGAAGCGCAGGTTGGCGGTGGGGAATCCCAGCGTGCGCCCCAGTTGCCGGCCGCGCACCACGCGCCCGCCGATGGCATAGGGCTTGCCGAGCAGTTGCGCCGCGTTGCCGAATTCGCCGGCCTGCAGCGCCGCGCGAATGCGGGTGCTGGACACCCGCTCGCCGTCCACCGCCACCGGCGCGATCGCCTCGGCGACGAATCCGTGCGCGGCGCCTTCGCGCCGCAGCGTCTCCAGGTCGCCGGCGCGGCGATGCCCGAAGCGGAACTCGGGGCCGACCAGCACCGCGCGCGCGCGCAGGCGTCCGGCCAGCACCTGGGCGACGAAGGCCTCCGCGCTCATCGCCGCCAGCCGCGCATCGAAGCGCAGCAGGCCGACCAGATCGGCGCCGAGCGAACACAGGCCCTCGAACTTGGCCCGCGCCAGGCTCAGGCGCGGCGGACGCGGCGCCTGTCCGGCGGCGGCGAAGAATTCGCGCGGCAGCGGTTCGAAGCTCAACGCCACCAGCGGCAGGCCGAGCGCGCGCGCGCGTTCGGCGGCGTGGCGCACCAGCGCGCGATGGCCCAGGTGCAGGCCGTCGAAGGCGCCGATGCAGACCACGCTCCCCTGCGGACACAACGGCCCGCCGTCGGCGTCGCGGAACAGTCTGCTCATGAACTCTTTAGTATAGCTGCGGTGCAGCAAAACAATCCCCGACGCCGCTCCGCTTCACGAGGCGGCATGGGCGGCGAACCCTGGGGACATTGCCGGCACACCGGCAAATGCCGGCCTAATGCCGCAGATCCCGCGGGCGCAGCCCCTGCAGCCAGAGCAGCCCCCCGTAGACCGCGGCGCCCGCCGACACCACGACGCCGAGCTTCCACAGCCGCTCCCACCAGGGCCAGACGGTCCAGCCCTGCCAGTAGGCCAGCAGCGCCAGCACCACGGCCGCCAGGCCGACGGCCGCGACCGCCAGCTGCCGGAGGAAGCGGCCCCAGCCGGCCTGTCGCTGGTAGACGTCGGCGCGGCGCAGGTACCACCACAGCTGCACGGCATTGAGCCAGCCGGCCAGGGCGATCGCCAGGGCCAGGCAGGCATGCGCGCCCGGCAGCTCGCCCAGCGCCTGCAGCGCCCGGCCGCCGGCGGTCTGCAGCGCGGCCCGGCCGGCCTCGGTTCCCCACAACAGCAGCGCCAGGAACAGCAGCGTCGCCAGCACGTTGGCGATCACCGCCACCACCGCGGCCTTCACCGGCGTCTTGGTGTCCTGGCGCGAATAGAACGCCGGCGCCAGCACCTTCACCAGCAGGAACGCGGGCACCGCCGTCGACTGCGCCATCAGGCTCAGGCTGCTCATGCGCGTGTCGCGCGCGGTGAAGTTGCCGTGCTGGAACAGCGCCGCGGTCAGCGGCTCGGCGCACAGCACCAGGCCCAGGCAGGCCGGCACGCCGATGATCAGGCACAGGCGCAGGCCCCAGTCCAGGGCCTTGGAAAAGCCCTGCGGATCGGTCGCGGCATGGCGGCCGGACAGGTGCGGCAGGATCACCGTGCCGATCGCCACGCCGAACATGCCCAGCGGGAATTCCAGCAGGCGGTCGGTGTAGTACAGCCAGGTCACGCTGCCGCCGATCAGGAAGGAGGCCATCATGGTGTTGAGCAGCAGGTTGACCTGCGCCACCGAGGAGCCGAACAGCGTCGGCACCATCAGCTTCATGATCCTGCGCACGCCCGGATGGCGGCCGCCCCAGCGCGGGCGTGGCAGCAGGCCGAGCCTGGCCAGCGCCGGGAACTGGAACACCAACTGCAGGATGCCGGCGACGAACACGCCCCAGGCCAGCACCAGCACCGAATAGTCGAACAGCGGCGCCACGCCCAGGGCCGCGGCGATCATCGCCAGGTTGAGCAGCACCGGCGACAGCGCCGGGATCGCGAAGCGCTGGTAGCTGTTGAGGATGCCGCCGGCCAGCGAGGCCAGGGAAATGAACAGCGCATAGGGGAAGGTGATGCGCAGCATCTCCGCCGCCAGCCGGCCCTGCTCGGTCTCCGTGCCGAAGCCCGGCGCGAACAGCGGCATCACCCACGGCGCCGCCAGCACCACCGCCGCGGTCAGCACCAGCAGCGCCGCGATCAGCGTGCCGGTGACCCGGTCGATCAGCTCCTTGACCTCGGCCTGGCCGTACCTGGCCTTGTACTCGGCCAGCACCGGCACGAAGGCCATCGAGAACGAGCCCTCGGCCGAGAGCCGGCGCATGAAATTGGGGATGCGGAAGGCGACGAAGAAGGCGTCCATGGCCGGACTGGCGCCGAAACTGCCCGCATAGACCTGGTCGCGCACCAGGCCGGAGATGCGCGAGAGGAAGGTCATGGCGCTGAACACGGCCGTGGAGCGCAGCAGGCCGGCCTTGCGCGGCTGGGCCGGCGGCGCGGCCTCGGAACGGGCGCCGCCCGGGCCCTCGGCCGGGGACTCCGGGCCGCTCAACGCCTCGCCCCCGCCCGGCGGGCTGCCTCAAATCCGATCTTGACGCAAGCCCTTGAATCCACCAGAATATCTGGCTTGCCTTTGCCGGGCCTGCCCGGCTCGCTGTCCCAAGACCCCATCTCTACCTCAGTTTCCAGGATTCCATCGTGGCCAACATCAAGTCCGCCAAGAAGCGCGCCAAGCAGGCCGTCGTGCGCAACCTGCGCAACAACAGCCAGCGTTCGCAGCTGCGTACCGCCGTGAAGAAAGTGCTCAAGGCCATCGACGCCGGCGACGCCGCCGCCGCCAACGAGGCCTTCAAGATCGCCCAGCCGATCCTCGACCGCTTCAGCTCGCGCGGTCTGATCCACAAGAACAAGGCCGCCCGCCACAAGAGCCGCCTGACCGCCCGCATCAAGGCGATCGCCGCGGCCGCCTGAGCCCGAGTTCGGGGTCGCTGCGAAAAACCCGGCTTCGACCGGGTTTTTTGTTGCCCGCGACACGGGTCGCGGCTCAGCCCGCATCGGGACCGGCGCCGCTTTCGCCGGCCTTGCCTTCGCCGGCACGCTCCGCCTCGCGCGCATCCTCGCGCAGGCGGTCGAAGAAGGCCTGCACTTCCAGCATGATCGGCCAGGTGCCCTCGCGCCCGATCGCCGACACCAGGTACCACGGCTGCTCCCAGCCCAGCGCCTCGACGATCTCGGCCGCGCGCGCGCGCGCCTCGTCTTCGAACATCAGGTCGGCCTTGTTGAGGATCAGCCAGCGCGGCTTCTCCAGCATGCCCGGATCGTATTTGCGCAGTTCGTGCTCGATCGCGCGCACCTGCTCGACCGGATCGGCGTCGACCACTCCCTCGGCGTACTCGCCGAATGCAGGCGCGATGTCGACCAGATGCAGCAGCAGCCGCGTGCGCTGCACGTGGCGCAGGAACAGGCTGCCCAGGCCGGCGCCGTCGGCGGCGCCCTCGATCAGGCCGGGGATGTCGGCGATCACGAAGCTGCGGTGCGGCTCGACGCTGACCACGCCCAGGTTCGGGTACAGCGTGGTGAACGGATAGTCGGCCACCTTCGGCGTGGCCGCCGAGACGGCGCGGATGAAGGTGCTCTTGCCGGCGTTGGGAAACCCGAGCAGGCCGACGTCGGCCAGCAGCTTCAGCTCCAGGCGCAGCGTGCGCTCCTCGCCGGGCAGGCCGGGCAGCGCCTTGCGCGGCGTGCGGTTCACCGAGCTCTTGAAGTGCATGTTGCCCAGGCCGCCCTTGCCGCCGCGCGCCACCAGCAGGCGGTCGCCGTGCGCGGTCAGGTCGCCGATCACCTCGTCGGTCTCGATGTTGGTGACCACGGTGCCCACCGGCACCACGATGGTGATGTCCTCTCCGCCCTTGCCGTACTTCTGCTGCCCCATGCCGTTCTCGCCGCGCTGCGCGCGGAACTGCTTCTGGTGGCGGAAGTCGACCAGGGTATTGAGGTTCTCCGAGGCCTCCAGCCAGACGCTGCCGCCGTCGCCGCCGTCGCCGCCATCCGGGCCGCCGAGCGGAATGAACTTCTCGCGGCGGAATCCGACGCAGCCGTTGCCGCCATTGCCGGCGGTGACGGTGATTTCAGCTTCGTCGACGAGTTTCATAGGCGGGTGAAGGGGGGCGTGTTAGCGGACGCCATCAAGGCGTCTGCTGCGCCCCTGAACGCCCGGCCACGGATCGCCGGGCTGGACGGCCCGGAGCCGAAACGCAGCGCCAAGGACGGCAACAGATACTTCAAAAGGCACGGATGCTTGAACGGACAGGAAGTCTACCGCTTTTGCCCGTTCATTCTCTAAAAATGGAAAGACCGCACATAAACGAAAAACCCCGCCGTAGCGGGGCTTTTCGCGGTACGCGTGCGCGGGTTACTGCGCCGCGACCACGCTTACGGTGCGGCGCTTCTTCGGACCCTTGGTCGCGAACTCGACCTTGCCGTCGACCAGCGCGTACAGCGTGTGGTCGCGGCCGAGGCCGACGCCGGCGCCCGGATGGAACTGGGTGCCGCGCTGGCGCACGATGATGTTGCCGGCCTCGATGGCCTGGCCGCCGTACATCTTCACGCCCAGGTACTTCGGGTTGGAATCGCGGCCGTTGCGCGAGGAACCTACGCCCTTTTTGTGTGCCATGGCTTAAGACTCCTTACTTCTTGTCGCCACCGGCAATGCCGGTGATCTCGATTTCGGTGTAGTGCTGCCGATGGCCCATCTGCTTGCGATGGTGCTTGCGGCGGCGGAACTTCACGATGCGCACCTTGTCGGCGCGGCCGTGGGACTTGATGGTGGCGGTGACGCTCGCGCCCTTGAGCGCGTCGCCGAGGGTCACGCCCTCGCCGTCGCCGAGCATGAGCACGTTGTCGAACGTGATCTCCTTGCCGGCTTCGGCGTCGAGCTTCTCGACGCGAATCGTCTCGCCCTTCATCACGCGGTACTGCTTACCGCCGGTGACTAGAACAGCGTACATGACCAAGCTTCCTCTGTAGTTATTGTGGTCCTGCCCACCGGAGCGCGGCGGACAGAAGCGGAATTTTAGTGGATTCAGCAAGTTACGGTCAAGCCATCCTGCCCGCCGCGCCCGGCGCTCTCACCGGGCCTTCACGGCCGCGGGCGCGGTATGTCGGCACTCCGGGTCGAGGGGGCGGCCGGGGTCGCCCGCGGGCGCCGTCCGGCGCCCCTTCCATCGACGACGACGAAGGAGCCATCCATGTTCGACGCACTCCTGGAGACCCTGGCCTCGCGCTTCGGCATCAGC
Source organism: Luteimonas aquatica (assembly GCF_022662575.1). Lineage (GTDB taxonomy): Bacteria > Pseudomonadota > Gammaproteobacteria > Xanthomonadales > Xanthomonadaceae > Luteimonas > Luteimonas aquatica. The sequence goes on from NZ_JALBFU010000017.1 coordinate 36,045, forward strand.
CTGGACAAGGCCAAACAACTGCTGGCCGCCCTGAGCGCGCTGATTTTCGACCCCGGCCGCGGCGGCCCCGCCGGCTTCCTCGAGCGGCTGCGCAGCGGCGGGCTGGGCGAGGCCGTGCAGTCCTGGATCGGCAGCGGCCCCAACCAGCCGGTGACCGCCGCGCAGCTCGAAAACGCCCTGGGCAGCGGCGAAATCGACAATATCGCCGCCAAGGCCGGGCTGGACCGGGCCACCGCCGCCGGCGCCCTGGGCGGCCTGCTGCCGGAGGTGATCGACCGGCTGAGCCCGGACGGCCAGCTGCCCGCCAGCATGCCCGGCAGCCTCGCCGGATTGCTGGGCGGGCTGGGCGACAGGCTCGGCGACCTCGGCCGGTCGGGCGCGGCGGCG
>NZ_JALBFU010000018.1 GCF_022662575.1 Luteimonas aquatica
CACCTGGCCGGCGCAGCTGGCCGGCGCGGTGCAGGTCACCGTCTTGACCTGGCCCAGCACCCACTTGGACAGGTTGTCCGAATAGGTCGTCGCCTCGGTGCGGCTGTGGCCCAGCGTGCTCGACTTGGTCACGCTCAAGGGACGGGCAAACCCATCAAAGCTGGAGACAGCGTAACTAAATGAGGCCCCATCTTGGTCCAACTTGACACTCTTGATAGGCCTGATCAGGTAAGCATCCGCATCATTTACTTTCAGCGGCACCCCAATTTTTCTGAGAAATGGTGTCTGCTGCCCAGGCACATTTTGATAATCAGTTGTTTTTTTACTTACCAATGCCCCATCAAATGAAAGAACCTGCTCTTCGAACAACAATCCTTCATTTATAGGCGTGGAACTCCCTTCTAAATGATATCTTGTTCCGTACCGATATCTGGCTTTAGAACCGTCCGGATGAACAATCTCATTCCATTTCTCAGCGAGACCAGAATAAGGGTAAATCGAATATGACGTTACTTGTTGATTGATTCCAGGGCCTGATATCGTCTTGCTGGTTAGCCCCCAAACCTCAAAGTAAGACGGAGCCCGGGACGAATCGCAATCGGGAACCGTGCTTTCCGTATATCGAGACAGAACGCTTTTGGTAAAAGAGAATTGAGCAGTCAATCCAGAAGGATTGATCACAGAATAGACGAACGGCGTTGTTGGCGGCAAAACAGAACCGCACTCGCCCGGCTCTTCCGGAGCGACTCCGCGCGAAAAGCGCAACCGCCCGGATTTGAAATAATACCATCGCTCTCCTGCAGGAAGGGTAACCATACGAAGCCCGCCATCATCCGTACTCGTGGCAGCCGCGTACTCGTATAGAAATACACGCCCATTCGCCGTTACTTGCGAAACATTTCCATTTATATACGAAATTGAAATCGATCTTCCGTCGCTCGACGCAATGCCCGACAACTGATTGTCCGTGTAGCTGTAATTAACCCAGTTTCCAAAACGATCTTCCGCGCGACTGGCCAATAAGTACACTCGTTTTCTTACGGCATATGCAGTGCGTTGATTGCCTGGCGCGCCAACCATCGTTTTAATTGAAGACGCCCCTCTTTCCACACCCCAATCCAAATAGTATTTCTCGCCATTTGGCGTTAGAGCGACGAAACCTTCACCCGGGTATCCATTCTTCGTCTGCGACAAGCATCTCAACATTATTCGTCCTGCAGTAATCCATGGATAACTGTTCCCATCGGAAGGCAGTGAGTTCGCAGGATCCGTTACGACGATCTTGCCACCTCCACGTCCTGGGATATGCAGGCCAATCCCCGTTGTAAATTGATAGGGATAAAAGTTTGGGATATTGGCGGTAGGGCCTTTGGCGGCGCCACATCGCCTGCCAGGGTTAAGGTCGTCAACTATCCAACCTTGCTCGGACACGGTAGTTTCAATGTAGGGAATCTCTATGTCCCAATCAGCGAAGCCGCCCAAGAACCAATCATTCCTCTCTTTCGACTGATAAGTCTCTGGACCGCGATCATCAATTAAAAACCGCCGACCAACCGCAACAGACAAAGAATTGTTTCCTGGAATACTTACATCATTGACTACAAACTCTACCGCACCGGTGAACATGGAGATTTTTTCTCCAAAAGGCGCCTCGCCAAGGGGGGATATTTTTCGAGCCGCTGAAACACTTTTCTCATACTCCTGAAAGGGAAAAATCCCTTCCTGCGCCATTGCAACAGACGCATGCACAGCCGCCCAAGAAAGCAGCCCCCAAGCATAGATTTTCATCCCCTACTCCCTTAGCCACAACAAAAATATCGACTCGACTTCAAGATTAGATCACCCGGCCATCTCAAGACTCAAGAATGATTTTCTGAATACGCAGGCACAAAAAAGCGGGCCCTTTCGGGCCCGCCTGATTACAACTTACAACAATCGACTTACTTGAAGGTGTACTTCACGCCCACCGTGTAGTAACGGCCGATCGCGCCGCTGGAGTGCAGCGGGTTGTAGTTGCGGCCGCCGTACGTGGTCGGGTCGAGCGGAGCGATCTTGTCGGTGACGTTCTGCACCGAGCCGAAGACTTCCCAGGCCTCGGTCGGGTTCCAGCGACCGGACAGGTCGAAGGTGTAGAAAGCCTTGATTTCGCAGCCGCCGGGGGCGTCGCGACCGTCGGCGAAATGAGCCGCGCACGGCGCATCCTTCTTGACGATCGGGTTGGCCGGGCCCGGATCCTGATCGGGATCGACCTGCTCGAAGACGTACTCCTCGAAGGTGTTGTCGATCTTGCCGATGTAGTTGACGACGCCGCTGATGCTCCACGTGTCCTGGGCATAGGTCGCGCCGAAGTTGATGCGATCCTTCGGCATGCCGATGCAGTTGGTCACGTTGCAGTTGCCGTGCGTGCCGGCGTACTGGTGCTTGAGGCCGCCTTCCTCGGTCTGCTCGAACGAGTTCATGTGGCTCCACTGCAGGTCCAGCGTCAGCTTGCCGGCGCTTTCGAAGTCGAAGCTGTGGCGAGCGTCGAAATCGATACCGCGGACGATCGTCGAGGACGCGTTGCCGTAGGGAGCCAGCACCGCCAGCAGGGTACCCGTGCCCGGAATGCCGTTCACCAGGTCATCGCTGCGGATGTCGTTGCCCTTGGACAGCGCGGTATCGAGCGAGTCCTGGATGATCTCGTTGGTGCGCTTGATCTTCCACGCGTCGAGAGTGATCGAGGTGTTCGGGGTCGGATCGAGCACCAGGCCAACCGTGTAGCTCTTGGACTCCTCGGGCTTCAGGTTGGGGTTCGGCGAACCGATGAACGCGACGGTCACATTGCAGTTGACGGTGGTCAGCGCGCAGCGGACCGGGTCCGGAGCCGTCGCGAAGCCCACCGAAACGCCCGCCGTTTCCGCCGGGTTCGGCGCGCGGAAGCCTTCCGCGTAGGTGCCGCGCAGGGCCAGCCAGTCGAGCGGCTTCCACTTGATGCCGAGCTTCGGCGTGGTGGAGGTTTCGCCGTGCTTGTACTTGTCCACGCGGACCGCGCCGGTGAGTTCCAGCGACTCGAGGACCGGAGCGACCAGTTCGGCGTACGCGCTGGCCACTTCTTCCTTGCCGTCGTAGGCGGAGTAGCCCAGACCGATGATGTTGCCGGTATCGGTATACGTGGTCGGATCCAGCTTGGCCGACTGGCGACGATATTCGAAACCGACAGCCAGGCCCAAAGCGCCGCCGCGCAGGTCGCCGAGCGCCCTGGAGACCTTCGCGTCGAACACGTCGAGCTGGGTGCTGGCGTGCGTGCCGATGGTCGGCGAGATGTAGTCGTACAGGGCCTGGGAGTTCAGACCGGCATTGGCGCCGATGCGCCACCAGCCGACCGGGCTGTTGTCGCCGTCGGTCAGCACCTGACGGACGCGATCATAGAGCAGGAAGCCCTTGCGGCTGCTGTCGAGGCTGGTCTGCGAATGCAGGTAGGCCACGTCGTAGTCCCACTGGCCCGCCGTGCCCTTGACGCCGACGAGGAAGCGCGAGAAGTCGTTGTCGGTGGTGATGGCGCGCGGACCGACATCCCATGCGGAATAGCGCAGGCGGCCTTCCACGCCGAAGGTGTTGTCCGGATGGTCCGCACCGATCACGACCTGGCCGGGACCCGAGCTGGCGTTGACGACGCCGCCCGGATAGCCCCAGGTACCCGACACGCCCGACGGCGTGGTGGTGAAGCTGCTCTTCTTCTTCGAGTAGCCGAACTCGGTATAGAGCTCCGCATTGTCGGAGATGGCGAACGTGCCGCGCGAGAAGATGTTCACGTAGCTCTGCGTCGGGGTGAGGCTGCTGAAATCCGTGGTATCCCACAAGCAGCCCTGGTTCAGCACGTCCGGATTCTGCGGTCCGCCACCGGGCAGCGGCTTGCACTTGTCGGGCGTGAGAGACATGTACAGCCCGTTGACGCGCACGTTACCCAGCTGCGAGGAGCCCGCGATCGGGCCGCCGAAGCCGGCGATGCCGTTGAACTGGGTGATGTCGTAGCCCCAGCGGCGGATGTCGCCGGTGCCGATCCACTTGCGGTCACGGCGCTCCCTGACCTTGATGCCGTCGGTCTTGCCGCCTTCGACGTTGACGAAGAAGTTGTAGCCGTCGGTGGCCAGATCGCCCGTGCCCAGGGTCAGCGAGCCCTTGCGGTCGTCGCCGTCGCCTTCGCCGGAGATGCCGTAGGTGCCCTTGACGATCGCGCCGGTGAAGTCGCGGCGCAGGATGATGTTGACCACGCCGGCGATGGCGTCGGAGCCGTAGATCGAGGAGGCGCCGTCCTTCAGGACTTCGACGCGCTCGACGACTTCCAGCGGGATGGTGCTGAGGTCGGTGAACACCTTCTGGCCGTCGTCGGCGAGGCCGAACGGCGCCATGCGGCGGCCGTTGAGCAGCACCAGCGTCGAACCGGCGCCCAGGCCGCGCAGCGAGATGCCCGCCGAGCCGCTGGCGAAGCCGTTGCCGAAGGTCTTGGGAATCGAACCCGCGCCGTCCATGGTCAGCGTCTGCAGGTACTCGGCGACCGTGGTCTTGCCGGTGCGATCGATTTCCTGGCGCGTGATCACCTGCACCGGCGAAGCGGTTTCGGTATCGGTACGCGGAATGTTGGAGCCGGTCACCTCGATGCGGTCGAGGGTCTTGGGCTCTTCCTGGGCGTTCGCGGCGCCGGCGAAGACGGCCGCGCCCGTCAGGGCCAGCGCGATGGCGTCGCGCAGACCATTACTTCTGAAGTTCATCTCTCTCTCCAAAGAATGAAATAAAAATTGTTTGCTCCCCGCTTGGGCGATCCTAACTTTTGCCGGACCTAGCCTGGCCCGGCCTACCCAGCAGCCGATACTAGAGGGGTTTTAACAATATTTAAACCCTCGGCGGCGCTGGGGACCGCCGTTCAGGTTGAGTGTGACCGCGATTACGCCTGGTGCTGCCGGCCATACGCCGGGCCATGGTTTGGAGCCGCCAGGAATCCCAGCAAAAACAATAAGTTGGAAGACCTGTCATGGGCACGAGTTCGCCGGCCTGCGTGCGATCGGGAATTGGGCTCGGAAACGCCCTGCAAGCGGCCCCTCCTCCCTCTTGCGCCGCAGCAAGGGAAAGCGCAATTTGAGGCTGCCGCGGCGCCCCCGTCACAGGGCCTTAACCCCGGATATGAGCGACGCGCGTTATCGATGGTGCTGTGCAACCAACGGAGGTGGGTCATGGTGCTGCAACACGCTCATTCGTCTTTTTTCAGGTTTCCGCAAGGCAAGCTCGAAGCCTCGCGCATCGTCGGCGTCGCCGGCGCCATCGCGCTGAACATCGCGGTGGTGATGTTGCTGTTGATGCCGATGTCCCGGCCGCTGCCGGCTCCGTCTATCGAGATCTTCCCTCCCTACTACCCACTGCCGCCGATTGAGAAACCCCCTTCTCCGCCCAAGCCGGAGAAGGCGGAAGTGGTCAAGCCGCAGCCGCGGGCGATACCGGCGCCGATCACTCCTCCGAAGCCCACCGCCGCGCCCGCACCGGCCGAAGAACTGATCGATCCGTTCGGCGCCTTGCCCGCGACTCCCGTGGCCCCCGCCGTCGAACCGACCCCGAGCATCGAACCCGCCGGTCCGGTCACCGGCGTGCAGCTCGAATACCGCGACGCGCCGGCGCCTCGCTATTCGCGCGCGGCGCTCATGGCCGGCCTGCAGGGCACGGTATACCTGGAGGTGCTGGTGGACACGAACGGCAAGCCGCTCGAAGTGAAGATCCACAAGTCGAGCGGCCATCGCGAACTGGATGACATCGCCCGGCGCCAAGTGCTGAGTCGCTGGACGTTCCGTCCGGCGATGAAGAACGGACAGGCCGTCCAGGCCATCGGCATCGTGCCGATCGAGTTCAGCATGTAGTGCCGCGAGCGCGACTCGCCGTCGCCGCCGCAGAGCCCGCCTTCCGGCGGGCTCTGTCGTTTTCGGCGGGCCGGACAGCGCGCACCGCCGCGCGCCGAAGCCGCGTCAGGCGCGATGGTAGGGATGGTTGGCCAGCAGCGCCGCCGCGCGGTACAGCTGCTCGGCCAGTACGAGCCGCACCAGCATGTGCGGCAGGGTGAGCGGGCCCAGCGACCAGCGCTCGTCGCCGCGGGCGAGCACCTCGTCGGCATGGCCTTCCGGTCCGCCGATCAGGAAGGCCAGGTCGCGGCCCTGCCCGCGCCAGTGTTCGAGCCGGCGCGCCAGCTGCTCGGAGGAATGCGACGTGCCGCGCCCGTCGAGAACGACGACATGCGCCTGCTTCGGCAAGGCGGCGAGCACGCGCGCGCCTTCGTCCTGGGCGGCACGGACGATGTCGCGGTTCTTGCCGCGCAGGCCCGGCGCGACCTCGACCAGGTCGAGCGGCAGCCAGTGCGACAGGCGCTTGCGGTATTCGGCGAAGCCTTCGGCCACCCAGGCCGGCGCATGTTCGCCGACGGCGATGAGGCGAGCTTTCATGGGCGCCATGTTAGCGCCGCAGCGAACGGGAGCCGTTCGCCGCCTGGCGCGGCCGCGCGGGTCGGATCAGCGGCCCGCGGCGCCCTCGGGTTCCACGGCTTCCGGCGGCTGGTCGCCGACGGTCCACAGCCGCTCCAGCGCATAGAACTCGCGCACGCGCGGCAGCATGACGTGGACGACGACATCGCCCAGGTCGACCAGCACCCACTCGGCCTCGCGCTCGCCTTCCACGCCCAAGGGCTGGCAATCGAGCTGCTTGGCGTGCTTGACCACCTCATCGGCGATCGATTTGACGTGCCGCGACGAAGTACCGGAAGCCACGACCATGAAGTCGCATACGCTGGTCTTGCCGCGGACGTCGATCTCGACGACATCCTGGGCTTTGAGGTTCTCGACGGCGTCGCTGACGGCCTTGAGCAGAACGTCGGCCGGCGGCGGCGGATTCGGAAGACGGGTTTTGATGACTTGGGCGGGACTGGTCAAGGGCACGGGCTCGTGGGACTGCAGATGGATTATAGCGAAGACGGTTACAGGACCCTGCTTCCGTACAGGCCGTTCAGGGCGATGTAATCGGCCACCGGCGCGGGCAAGCGCTCGCGCCAGGGCCCGCCTGCGGCGATCAGGTCGCGGATGCCGGTGGCCGAGGCCTCGTGCAGGGGCTGGCGCAGGCGCAGGACGCGGCCGGCCGGGGCGGCCTCGAGCTCGGCGGCGGCGTCCGCCCAGCGTCCGGCGACGGCGGCGGCCAGTTCCGGCGGCAGGCCGGCGTCGAGGGGGCTGCCGGGCCGTTCGGCGACCACGAAATGCGCCTCCGAGAACAATTGGCGCCAGTCCTTCCAGCTCGGCAGGGCCAGGAAGCTGTCGGCGCCGACCAGCAGCGCCAACGGCGCCTGCGCGCCGTATTCATCGCGCAGGGCGCGCAAGGTGTCGATGGTATAGCTGCGGCCGGCGCGCTCGAGTTCGCGGCGGTCCACGCGCAGTCCCGGTTCTCCGGCGACGGCGAGATCCAGCATCGCCACGCGCTGCGCCGCCGTCGCGCCCGGCGGCGGCCGGTGCGGCGGGTCGGCGGCGGGCATCAGGCGGATCGTGCGGTGGAGCGCGTCGCGCGCTGCGCGCGCGATCGCCAGGTGGCCGTTGTGCACCGGGTCGAAGGTGCCGCCATAGTAGACGCGCAGGCTCACGACAGCAGCGGCAGGGCCTTGGCTTCGCTGACGGCCAGCAGCAGGCGTTCGAGCGCCTGCCAGGGATCGCCCGCCGCCCTGCCCTTGCTCATGCGGTCGATGCGGCCGGCCTCGGCGACGAAGCGCTCCCAGCGCGGCGCGGCATGGCGCTGCAGCGCGCGCCGGTAGACGGCCTGCTTGGAATCCCAGACCCGCTGCGCCTTGAATTCGGCGGCCAGGTTGCCGCCACGGGCCTGCACGCGCGCCAGCGCGGCCGCCAGCTGCAGCTCGCGTACCACCATGCCCATCAGCGCCGGCACCGCCTCGCCCTCGGCGCGCAACCCGGCGAGCATGCGCGAGACCTGCGCGGCCTGTCCGTTCAGGGTGGCGTCGACCAGGCGGAAGACGTCGAAGCGCGCGGCATCGGCGACCAGCGCCTCCATGCGCGCGGCGTCCAACGGCTGGCCGTCGGCGAGCAGGGCCAGCTTGTCGATTTCCTGCGCGGCGGCCAGCAGATTGCCTTCCACGCGCGCCACCAGCCGCTGCACGGCGTCGCGGTCGGCATGCACGCCGCGGCTGCGCAGCCGGCCCTCCACCCAATCGGTCATCTCGTGCGGCTTCACCGCCCAGGCGACCACCAGATGGCCGGCGCGGGCGACCGCCTCGCTCCACTTGCCGCCGTGCTGCCGGCTCCATTCGCCGCCGGTGATCAGCAGCGCGGTGTCGCCAGGCGGCTGGGCGCAATAGTCGGCGATCACCTCGGCGCCCTCCTTGCCGGGCTTGGCCGTGGGCAGGCGCAGCTCGATCAGGCGCTGCGAGGAGAACAGGCTGGGGGCGCGGAAGCTCGCCGACAGCGCGTTCCAGTCGAAGTCGCGGCCGTCGGCGTCGAACACCTCGCGTTCGGCATAGCCCTGCGCGCGCGCCTGCGCGCGGACGGCATCGGCCGCCTCGATCACGCGCAGCGGCTCGGGCCCGGCGATCAGGTAGACCGGCCGCAGCGGCTCGGCGCGCAATTGCGCGGACAGGCGTTCGGGACTCAGCTCCATGTCAGGCGCGTCCATGCGAGGCGCGCGCCCGGGCGGATCGCGCCCCGGACGGCATCGCGATCCAGGACCGCGCTCAAGGCGGCGCGGTCGGATCGGGCAGCGTCGCGTCGGTGGGCTCCACCGGCGTGGCCGGCCTGGGCGAACGCGCCGCCACGTCGATGCGGCGCAGGATGGCCGCGGTCATGTCCTTGCGCATTTCCTTGCCCAGCAGCTCGGCCTCGCTCTCGGCGCCGGTGGCGTTGGTCGGGCTGGAGATGTAGTCGCGCGCCATCTCCACCACCTGCTGCGGCACGAACACGGTGCCGTCGGCCCTGGTGAAGGAGAACACCACCGCGTAGCGCAGCGTGTATTCCTGCGAACGGCCGAACTGGTCGACGCTGATCGGCAGCGAGCCCCATTTCTCCGAGCGGATGTTGAGCACCGCCTTGCCGTCGACCGCGCCCTCGGCGGTGGCGTCGGCGCCGGCGCGCTCCAGCGCCTGCACCACCGACTGCGCCAGCGGGCTGTAGGGATTGCGGGCGACGACGCGGATCGGGCCGACGTCCTGCGGCAGGGTCAGCGCGCTGCGCAAGTGGAAGCCGCAGGCGCTCAGCACCAGCGCGAGGACGGCGATCGCCGCGCCGCGAAGAAGGCGGGGCCTGGTCGGGGCTGCTGTCATCGGGCCTGCTGTCCGGCGTGCTTTGTTCATGTGCGCAGTCTGGACGAGACGGCTAAGGGCGGCAAGCGCGGGGCGCCGCGAACCGCGCCCCGCCGCCATTCCGCGTTCAGGCAACCACGATGTTGACGATCTTGCCGGGGACGATGATCAGCTTGCGCATCGCCTTGCCCTCGACGAACTTGGCCGCGTTGGGCTCGGCCAGGGCGGCGGCCTCGATCTGCTCGCGCGGCGCATCGGCGGCGACCTCGATGGTGCCGCGCAGCTTGCCGTTCACCTGCACGGCCAGGGTCAGCTGGTCGCGCACCAGGGCGGCGGGATCGGCCTGCGGGAAAGGCACGTCCTCGATCACCGTCTGCGGATGGCCCAGCACCTGCCACAGGGCATGGCTGACGTGCGGCGTCACCGGATTGAGCAGCAGCACCATCGTCTGCAGCGTCTCGTGGCGCAGCGCCCGGCCCTGCTCGCTCATGTCGTCGAATTTCGACACCGCGTTGAGCAGCTCCATCAGCGCGGCGATGGCGGTGTTGAAGCTGTGGCGGCGGCCATAGTCGTCGCCGACCTTCTGGATGGTCTCGTGCAGCTGCCGGCGCAGGGCCTTCTGCACCGGGCTCAGCGCGGCGGGATCGACCTCGGGATGGTCGGGCTGCGCGGCGTGCGCGGTCACCTCGCGCCAGAAGCGGCGCAGGAAGCGCGCCATGCCCTCCACGCCGGCCTCGCTCCACTCCAGCGACATGGTCGGCGGCGAGGCGAACATCGAGAACAGGCGCACGGTGTCGGCGCCGTAGGCCTCCACCAGCATCACCGGGTCGACGCCGTTGTTCTTGGACTTGGACATCTTCTCGATGCCGCCGATCGCGACCGGCTCGCCGTCGCTCTTCAGCACCGCGCCGACGATCTTGGCGCGTTCGTCGCGCAGGACCTCGACGTCCGCGGGGTTGAACCATTCCCTGTTGCCTGTCTCGCTCTCGCGATAGAACGTTTCCGCCACCACCATGCCCTGCGTCAGCAGGTTCGTCGCCGGCTCGTCGCTGTCCACCATGCCGGCGTCGCGCAGCAGCTTGTGGTAGAAGCGGAAGTACATCAGGTGCAGGATCGCGTGCTCGATGCCGCCGATGTACTGGTCCACGGGCAGCCAGTAGCGGGCGCGCGCGTCGACCATGTCGCCGGCGCCGGGCGAGGTGTAGCGCGCGTAGTACCAGCTCGACTCCATGAAGGTGTCGAAGGTGTCGGTCTCGCGCTCGGCCGCGCCGCCGCATTGCGGACAGGTGGTCCTGCGCCATTCCGGATCGGCCTTGATCGGCGACTGCACCCCGGAGAAGGCCACGTCCTCGGGCAGCAGCACCGGCAACTGGTCCTCCGGCACCGGCACGTCGCCGCATCTGGGGCACAGGATCACCGGGATCGGGCAGCCCCAGTAGCGCTGCCGGCTCACGCCCCAGTCGCGCAGGCGGAAATTGACGCGCCGCGCGCCGCGGCCTTCCTGCTCGAACTTCGCCGCCAGCGCGTCGAAGCTCTCGCGGTAGTCCATGCCGTTGTATTCGTCCGAGTTCACCAGCCAGCCGCGCTCGGTGTAGGCGCCCTCTTCCTGGATGGCGCGCTCGAAGGACTCCACCACCTGCACGGCGGCGCCGGTGTCGTAGACGTCGACGGCGGCGCTCTCGCCGAGCGCGGCGCGCATCGGATCCTGGGCGCGCCCGATGTCGGAGGCGATCTCCCGCAGCGCGTCGCGCACCTGCGCCGGAACCACCACCATGCGGATCGGCAGGCCGTAGGCCTTGGCGAACTCCCAGTCGCGCTGGTCGTGCCCGGGCACCGCCATCACCGCGCCGGTGCCGTAGCCCATCAGCACGAAGTTGGCCACCCACACCGGCACTTCCTCGCCGCTGATCGGATGGATCGCGCGCAGGCCGGTGTCCATGCCGCGCTTGGCCTGGGTCTCCAGCTCGGCCTCGGAGACGCCGCCCTTGCGCAGGTCCTCGATGAAATCGGCCAGCTCGGGATTGCCCGCCGCCGCCTTGCGGGCCAGCGGATGCTCGGCGGCCACGGAGATGAAGGTCACGCCCATCAGCGTGTCCGGGCGCGTGGTGAACACGCGCAGCGGCGCGTCCTCGCCGTCGACGCGGAACTCGATCTCCAGCCCCTCGCTGCGGCCGATCCAGTTGCGCTGCATGGTCTTGACCGAGTCCGGCCAGCCCGGCAGCGCGTCCAGGCCGTCGAGCAGCTCCTGGGCGTAGTCGGTGATCTTCAGGAACCACTGCGGGATCTCGCGCTTTTCCACCAGCGCGCCGGTGCGCCAGCCGCGGCCGTCGATCACCTGCTCGTTGGCCAGCACGGTCTGGTCGACCGGATCCCAGTTCACCACCGAATTCTTGCGGTAGGCCAGCCCCTGCTTCATCAGGCGCACGAACATGCGCTGCTCGTGCACGTAGTACTCGGGCCGGCAGGTGGCGAACTCGCGCGACCAGTCGATGGCATAGCCCATCGACTGCAGCTGCGCGCGCATGTGCTCGATGTTGGCGTAGGTCCACTTCGCCGGCGCGGTGTTGTTCTTGATCGCGGCGTTCTCGGCCGGCAGGCCGAAGGCGTCCCATCCCATCGGCTGCAGCACGTTCTTGCCGGTCATGCGCTGGTAGCGGCTGATCACGTCGCCGATGGTGTAGTTGCGCACGTGGCCCACGTGCAGCGCGCCCGAGGGATAGGGCAGCATCGACAGGCAGAAGAACTTCGGCTTCGCGGCGTCCTCGCGCACCTCGTAGGCGCGGGTGTCGGCCCAGAACTTCTGGGCGGCGGTTTCGACGGCTTTGGGGTCGTAGGCGGCGGCTTCGGTGGACACGGGCGACGGCTGGGAGGCGGACGAACAGGGTCGGCAAGCCTACCGCAGCGCACAATTCGCCGCCACGCGCCGGCTATCATCGCCCGCGACCCCGAGGGACTTCCGATGAACCGATCCGCCTCCGCGCTGCTCCTGGCCCTGGCCTGCCTGCCGGCGTCCGCCGCCCCCGCCGAGCCGCCCCCGCCGCAGGCGCTGCACTGCGGACGCCTGTTCGACAGCCGCGGCGGCCGCGTCCTGGGCGAGCACACGGTGCTGGTGCGGGACGGCAAGATCGCCGAGGTGCGCCCCGGCCGCGTCGAGTTCCCCGGCGCGCAGCCCCTGGACCTGTCCGGGCGCACCTGCCTGCCGGGCTGGACCGACCTGCACGTGCACCTGGAGTCGCAGTCCAGCCCGCAGAGCTATTCCGAGGGCTTCCGCCTGGATCCGGTGGATTTCGCCTTGCGCAGCGTCGGCTACGCCGAGAAGACCCTGCTGGCGGGCTTCACCAGCGTGCGCGACCTCGGCGGCGACGTGGCCCCGCACCTGCGCGACGCCATCAACCAGGGACTGGTGCGCGGCCCGCGGATCTTCGCCGCCGGCAAGGCCATCGCCACCACCGGCGGCCATGCCGACCCGACCAACGGCTACAACTCCGAGCTCTCCCATCTGCTCGGCCCGCCCGGCCCCACCGAGGGCGTGATCAACTCGATCGAGGACGCCCGCCAGGCGGTGCGCCAGCGCTACAAGGAAGGCAGCGACGTGATCAAGATCACCGCCACCGGCGGCGTGCTGTCCTACGCCAAGTCGGGCGATGCGCCGCAGTTCACCGTGGACGAGGTCAAGGCCGTCGTCGAGACCGCCAGGGACTACGGCTACCGCGTCGCCGCCCACGCCCACGGCACCGAGGGCATGAAGCGCGCGGTGCTGGGCGGGGTGACCAGCATCGAGCACGGCACCTACATGAGCGAGGAGGTGATGTCGCTGATGAAGCAAAAGGGCACCTGGTACGTGCCCACGCTGTCGGCCGGCCGCTTCGTCGCGGAGAAGGCGAAGATCGACGGCTACTACCCCGAGATCGTGCGCCCCAAGGCCGCGCGCATCGGCGCCCAGATCCAGGACACCGCCGCCAAGGCCTACAAGGCCGGGGTGAAGATCGCCTTCGGCACCGACATGGGCGTCGGCCCGCACGGCGACAACGCCCGCGAGTTCCTCTACATGGTCGAGGCGGGCATGCCGGCCGCCTACGCGCTGCAGGCGGCGACGATCCGCGCCGCCGAGGTGCTCGGCGTCGACGACCAGGGCGTGATCGAGGCCGGCAAGCGCGCCGACATCATCGCCCTGCCCGGCGACCCCGTGGCCGAGATCGGCAACGTGCTCAAGGTCGATTTCGTGATGAAGGACGGCGCGGTCCACCGGCGCCCGGCGGCGACCACGACCGCGCAGTGAACGCGCACTGGCTCGGCGCCGTCGCGGCCACGCTGACCACCGTGGCCTTCGTGCCGCAGGCGCTGAAGACCATCCGCAGCCGCGACACGCGCGGCATCTCGCTGGCCATGTACCTGATCTTCACCGCCGGCATCGCCTGCTGGTTCGGCTACGGCCTGCTGTTGGGCTCCTGGCCGATGATCGTCTCCAACGCGGTCACCTTCTTCCTGGCCGCGACCATCCTGGCTCTGAAGCTGCGCCACGGCTGAGACGGCTTCGCATCCGGCTCAACACGGCGTTCGCAAACGCTCGCTGGTGCCGCGCGGCGCGCGGCCGCAGCATGCGGCCTCTCCGACGGCAGGATCCGGCATGCGGCATGAAGACAGACGCGTTCTCTTCGATTTCGAGATCGATTTCAGCAACGGCGGCGGGCTGCAGGGCCAGGACTTCCGCCTGGACATCGACGGCGAGGACATCTCCGACCGGGCGCTGGCCGACCTGCTGGTCAACGATCTGCGGCTGCTGATGGTGGGCAGCGTGCGCATCCTGCGCAAACGCATCGTCCGCGAGGCGCACAAGCGCCGCTAGCTAGCGGCGCCCCGCCAGCGCCGCGGCGAGCGCGATCCACCACAGGAACCAGAGCGCGAACGCGGCGCGCTGCGCGATCGCCGCCGGCATCGCCAGCGGCCCGAACAGCACCAGGGCCAGCAGCGCCAGCGCGGCCAGCCCGCCCGCCCAGGCCGGCGGACCGCCGCGCCCCGGCCAGCCGCGGTGGCGCCCGACCGCGATGGACAGCGCGCCCGCCGCGAACGCCACCCACCACAGCGTCCAGGCCGAGGCGTGCAGGCGGCTGCCGGTCGCTTCCAGGTCGTCCGGGTCCAGCGGCAGCAGGCCCTGCGCGGCGAAGGCGAGCGCCGAGAGCATCGCCAGCCAGGCGCCGATGCGCAGCGCCCAGGAAGCGTCCGCCTGCATGGCCTGCCGCAACCGCCAGGCCACGAAGGCGATCAGCAGCCCCGGCACCACGAAGGCGGCCAGGTTGAACGCCGGCGCGCCGTCGATCCCGCGCGCGCCCAGCAGGGCCAGCGGATGCACGCCGTGCGCGTAGCCGGCCAGCGTGGCGCCCGACACGATTGCCGCGGCGGCGGACAGCGACGCCGCCAGCCAGGCCGCCCGGAGCGCGGCACGGCTCATGCGGCGCGCGCTCCGCCGGTTCCGGGCGCGGTCTCGCGGCAATGGCGCATGGCTGTCGTCCTCCGGGCATCTGGATGCCCGTATGGTGACATCCGCGCCCGGCCCTGGCTTGCGGACTTCGGTTGGAAACGGCCGCAACAGGCACAATCTGGTCCCGAACGCCCCACGGACCCCCCGCATGCTCCCCGACACCGCCGCCTCCGCCGACGCCCGCGTCTTCGACGCCACCACCGCCACCTTCGAGGCCGAGGTCCTGCACAGATCGCTGCAGACGCCGGTGCTGGTCGACTTCTGGGCCGAATGGTGCGGGCCGTGCAAGAGCCTGGGACCGATCCTGGAGAAGCTCGCGGCCGATTTCCACGGTGCCTTCGTGCTGGCCAAGGTGGACACGGAGCAGGAACCGCAGATCGCCTCGGCCTTCCAGATCCGCTCGATCCCCACCGTCTTCCTGGTCAAGGACGGGCAGATCGTCGACGGCTTCCAGGGCGCGCTGCCGGAAGGCCAGGTGCGCGAATTCCTGCGCCATCACGGCATCGAGCCGGCGTCGGCGGACGAAACGGCGGAAGCGGAGGCCGCGCCGGCCCCGGTCGATCCGCACGCCGAGGTGATGCGCCTGCGCAAGGCGGCGGAGGCCGAGCCGGACAAGGCCGAGCACAGGCTCGATCTCGCCCTGGCCCTGTTGCGCACCGGCGGCGCGCGCGAAGCCGAGCAGCTGCTCGACGCCTTGCCCGCCAACCTGGCCACCGACGACCGCGCCGTCCGCGCCCGCGCGCGACTGGCCTTCGCCGCGCTGCTCGAGAACGCTCCGCCGCCGCAGACCCTGGAGGCGGCCATCGCCGCCGATGCCGGCGACCTGCGCGCCCGCCACCTGCTGGGCGTGCAGCGCATCCTCGCCGGCGATGCCGAGGCGGGCCTGGAGCAATTGCTGGAGATGCTGCGCCGCGACCGCAACTACGCCGACGGCCTGCCGCGCAAGGCGCTGATCGACGCCTTCCGCGTGGTCGAGGACGAGGATCTGGTCGGCCGCTATCGCCGCAGGATGTCGTCGCTGCTGTTCTGACCGGCCGCGAACCATACCTTTGCGTATGGTAGGCTCGATCTCTCCCGCGAGAGGCCGCCGCATGTCGCCGTCGAAGTTCCGCCTGGTCATGAACCTGTGGCCGCCGTTCCTGTTCAGCGGCATCCGCGTGCGCGAGATCGCGCCCGGCTGGCGCGCGGTGCGCGTGGAGCTGCGCCAGCGCTGGTACAACCGCAACTACGTCGGCACCCATTTCGGCGGCAGCCTGTTCGCGATGACCGATCCGTTCTGGATGATCATGGCGCTGCAGGCGCTGGGACGGGACTACATCGTCTGGGACAAGGCGGCCACGATCGAATTCGTCAAGCCCGGGCGCGGCACGGTCACCGCGCGCTTCGCGCTCGACGAGGCGGCGCTGGACGCCATTCGCGCCGCGACCGCCGGCGGCGAGAAAACCTTGCACTGGTTCGAGACGCCGGTCACCGATGCGAGCGGCGAGACGGTGGCGCTGGTGCGCAAGCAGATCTACGTGCGGCGCAAGCGCGAAACCGGCGCCGGCTGACCGGGCGGCGTGCGCCGCCGATATTCATCCTGCCGTCGCCGGGAGCGCGTATTCTGCCGGGCGACACAGGGGGACGCATGCATAAGGCGCCACAGGACAGAACCCGCGATCCGGCGCTGCCGGACATCGCCGGCTATCGCCTGTCGCGCGTGATCGGCAGCGGCGGCATGTCGACCGTCTACCTGGCCGACCAGGTCTCGCTCGACCGCCAGGTCGCCATCAAGGTGATGCTGCCCGAAGCGCTGGCCGACGAGGTCAGCCGGCGCCGCTTCGAGAACGAGGCCCGCACCATCGCGCGGCTCGAGCATCCACACATCGTGGGCATCTACGAGGTCGGGCGCACCCGCGACGGCCTGCCCTACTACGCCATGCCCCATCTCTCGCGCGGCCACCTGGGCGAGCGCATCGCCGCCGCCGGCGAGCTCGGCATGGATCCGCAGCGCGTGCGCGACATCCTGCACGCCCTGCTGTCCGCGCTCGGCTACGCGCACGCGCGCGGCACCATCCATCGCGACGTGAAGGCCGAGAACGTGCTCTTCGACGACGCCGACCGGCCGATGCTGGCGGACTTCGGCATCGCCCTGCGCCGCGGCTACGGCGCGCGCGTCACCACCACCGGCTTCGCCGTCGGCAGCACCGCCTACATGGCGCCGGAGCAGGCGCGCGGCGACGAGGTCGACCACCGTACCGACCTGTACGCGGTGGGCGTGCTGGCCTGGGAAATGCTGGTCGGCGAATTGCCGTACAACGCCGCCGACGCGGTGTCGATGGCGGTGATGCACGTCAAGGACCCGATCCCGCGCCTGCCCTTCCGCCTGCGCCACTGGCAGAAGTTCTTCGACCGCGCGCTCGCCAAGGGGCCGCTGAAGCGCTTCCGCGACGCGCGGCACATGCAGGAAAGCCTCGACCAGGTGCCGCACCGCCAGGTCACGCGCGAGATCCTGGCCGTCCCGGCGCTGCGCCGCGGCGCGGGCGTGCTCGGCGCGATGCCGCTGCTGGGCTGGTTCGGCGTGCTGGTGCTGATCGCCGCGGCGCTGGGGCTGTTCCTGCACGGAACGGTCGAGACGCCCGGCGGCGTGCAGGCGCCGCCCGCGGCGATCGCGACGGCGCCGGCCGCCGCGCCGCCTGCACCGACGATGGCGACGCAGGCGGCGGCAATCGCACCGGCCGGCATCGCCGAAGCCGCTGCCGCCGCGCCGAGCAACGACCCCGCCCAGGCCATGCTGCGCGCCGCGCCGTCCTCGGAAGCCGAGCGCTGGGTGGCCGACGCCGACGCGCAGATCCGCGCCGGCCGCCTGCTCACGCCGAAGAACGGCAACGCCTTCGACAGCCTGCTCGCGGCATCGCGCCGCGATCCGGGCTACGACGCCCTGCTGCCGGCGCTCGGCCGCCTGGTCGACGCCCTCGGCCGCGAGGCGGTGCGCGCCGTCGGCAAGGGCGACGACGCCCGCGCCAGGCAGCAGGTCGCCGCCGCCGCGCAGATCGTGCAGCGCCTGCAGCAGCCCGGACACCCGGCGATCGGGCGCCTGCGCGCCGATGTCGCCAAGGCCTACGACGCGCGCGTGGACCGCGCGGCCGCCGATTTCGACCGCGAGGCCGGCAAGCAGGCGGTGGCGGGCGCCAAGGGCAGCGGCGCCCTCGAAAGCGTCGACCTGCGCAAGCTGACCGCGCGCGCCAACAGGATTCCGGCCTCGGGCGAGCGCCTGAAGCAGGCCGGCGACATGCTGCTGGTGCGCGGCGAAGGCCATGCGTTCGCCGCGGCGCCCGGCCCGGTGAGCCGCGACGAATACGCCCGCTTCGCCGCCGCCACCCGGCGCGAGATGGCGCTATGCCGCGAACGCGGTTCGCTGCTGCGGCTGTTCTCGCCGCGCAACTGGAAGTCGCCGGGCTTCGCCCAGGTCGGCAGCCAGCCCGTCGTGTGCGTGTCCTGGGCCGATGCCGAAGCCTACGCGCATTGGCGCAGCGCCCAGGACGGCCGTCGCTATCGCCTGCCCAACGCCGCCGAAGCCAAACTGCTGCCCGCCGACCCGGAGCAGGTCCGTGCCGTCGCGGAATGGAACAACGACTGCGACGGCCACTGCGCCAAGCGCCTGAGCAACGGCAGCAGCTGGCGCGGCGCCAAGGGCGCGCGCGGCCTGCCCGCCGACCGCGGCTACGACGACGTCGGCATCCGTCTGGTGAGCGATCTGCCCGACGCGGTGGCCAAGCGCTGAACCGTGCGCCGCCGTTCGTTCGACGGCCCGCTTTTCCGTCGGCGAAAGACGCAGCGCCGGCGATAGCGCGCACGCGCACGGCGGAGCGCGCTCTGTAGAATCGGCGGCCATGACCGCACCGTCGACACGCCACCGCCTGCAGCGCCTGTTCCTCACCGGCCTGCTCACCCTGCTGCCGATCTGGCTGACCTGGGTGGTGATCAAGTTCGTCTTCGTCCTGCTCAGCGGGCTGAGCAAGCCCTGGGTGGAGCCGGTGGCGCAACGCGTGGCCGCCGCCGAGCCGAGGCTGCTCGGCTGGTTCGCCGACGACTGGGTGCAGACCACGATCGCGATGGTGGCGACCTTGTTGGTGATCCTGCTGGCCGGCTGGCTGGCGCGGCGCGTGGTCGGGCAGCGCCTGCTGTCCTGGTTCGAGGCGCTGGTGGCGCGCGTGCCGCTGGCCAACATGATCTACGGCAGCGCGCGCAAGCTGCTCGACATCCTGCAGACCAAGCCGGACGGCACCCAGCGCGTGGTGCTGATCGACTTTCCGCACAGCCAGATGAAATCCGTCGGCTTCGTCACCCGGGTCATGCGCGAGGCCGGCAGCGGCCGCGAACTGGCGGCGGTGTACGTGCCGACCACGCCAAACCCGACCTCCGGCTATCTGGAGATCGTCCCGGTGGAGAAGATCACGCCGACCGACTGGACGGTGGACCAGGCGATGAGCTTCATCATCTCCGGCGGCGCGGTGGCCCCGGAAACCATTCCGTTCACGCCGCCGGCATCGTCAGGCCCGGCGACGGCCGCGAAGGAATAACCCGCCTTCGGCGCATGCGTCCGCGACCGAGCCCGGGCGTGCATTTCGTTGCACCCGTCACGGCCCCGGGGTTTGCCTGTGCGGGCGCGTTGCTCCTACTGTATGCCGCGCCGCCCGCCGCATTCGTCCGCCGCAGGGCTTTGACAGGACCCGTGCCATGCAGATCGTGTTCGGCATCGTCTTCGCCCTGACCGGCCTCGGATTCCTGTTCCTGTTCGCCCGTGAGGCGCTGCGCCATGCCGATGCGGGCATGAGGGCGCAAGGCACCGTTGAGGCGGTCGACGACGTGGCCGTCGGCGACGGCCTCTATGCGGTGCGGATCGGCTACCGCGATGCCCGGGGACGCCACATGTCGGGAACCGGCGAGGCGAGGACGCGCCGGCCCAGGGTCGGCGAGCAGGTGCGCATCCGCTACAACCCGAACACGCCGGATACGGTCTTCCTGGATGGAAACCGGCCCGGCCTCGTCATGTCGTTGCTCATGAGCGCCTTTTTCCTCGCCCTGGGCATCCATATCGCCCTAGACGGCATCCACCGTCCCCTCTCAGGATGATCCGCGTGCTCCAGGACCGCGCCACCAAGCTCTTCGTCGCCCTCACCGCCTTCTTCTGCGTCAACGCGGCGCTGGCCGAGTTCATCGGCGTAAAGATCTTCGCGCTCGAGGACACGCTGGGCTTCAGGCCGCTGGAGTGGAACCTCTTCGGCCAGACCGGCTCGCTCAACTTCACTGCCGGCACCCTGCTGTGGCCGATCGTGTTCATCATGACCGACACGATCAACGAATACTTCGGCCGGCGCGGCGTGCGCTTCATCAGCTGGCTGGCCGCCGCGCTGATCGTCTACGGCTTCGCCTTCGCCTTCATCGCCATCCACCTGGCGCCGGCGTCCTGGTGGGTGGGCGTGGCCAAGGACGAGGGCGTGCCGGACTACCAGGCGGCGTTCGCGGCGGTATTCGGCCAGGGCCTGTGGACCATCTGGGGCTCGCTGATCGCCTTCATCCTCGGCCAGCTGATCGACGTGGCCGTCTATCACCGCATCCGCCGCCGCACCGGCGACCGCCATGCCTGGCTGCGCGCCACCGGCTCGACCGCGGTGTCGCAACTGATCGACAGCTTCGTGGTGCTGTACATCGCCTTCGTGCTCGGCCCGCAGCACTGGCCGATGTCGCTGTTCGCCGCCGTCGCCAGCCTCAACTACGTCTACAAGATGCTGGCGGCGATCGCGCTGATTCCGCTGCTGTACCTGGCGCGCGCCGGCATCCACCGCTACCTCGGCCACGCGCGCGCCGCGCAGTTGCGCGAGCAGGCGGCCGCGGCCTGACCGCCACGATGACCATCGGCCCTTGCCGCCCCGCCCCGCGCGGGCGGATCGTTCCTCCCACCCTTCCGGGAAACCCGCAATGACCCAACGCCCCGCGCCGCTCCTCCGCCTGGCCGTATTGAGCCTGGCGATCGCCTCGCTCGCTCCCCTCGCCCCGCCCGCGCATGCCGCGCAGGCGCAGGAAGCCGCCGATGCCGGCACCAAGGCGGCCAGGCTCAACGCCCTGTACGAGGAATATTGGGAGGGCTACCTGAAGCTGTATCCGCTGGATGCGACCTACCAGGGCGACAACCGCTACAACGACCAGCTGCCGGATTTCGACAGCGCCGCCTATCGCGCCGACACCCGCAAGTTCACCCAGGACTGGCTGCGACGGATCGAGGCGGTCGGCGCCGACGGCCTGACGGGGCAGGACCTGCTCAGCTACCAGATCTTCGTGCGCAACGCCAAGGACCGTCTCGAGTCCGACAAGTACCCGGAGTGGATGCTGCCGGTCAACCAGATGTACAGCCTGCCCACCGTCGCCGTGCAATTGGGATCGGGCAGCGGCGCGCAGCCGTTCAAGACGGTCAAGGACTACGACGACTGGCTGGCGCGCGGCAACCGCCTGCCGGTGCTGGTCGACACCGAGATCGACAACATGCGCCAGGGCATCAAGGCCGGCGTGGTGCAACCGCGTGCGCTGATGGAAAAGGTGCTGCCGCAGCTGGACGCGCTGATCCAGGACAAGCCCGAGGACACGCTGCTGTGGGGGCCGATCCGCTCGATGCCCGCCGGCTTCGGCGAGGCCGACAGGAAGCGGCTGGCCCAGGCCTACCGCGAGATGATCGCCACGCGCATCCTGCCCGCCTTCCGCAAGCTGCGCGGCTTCATCGCCGACGAATACCTGCCCAAGGCGCGCGAGAGCGTCGGCCTGGACAAGCTGCCCGACGGCGCGGCCTGGTACGCCTTCAACGCGCGCCAGTCCACCACCACCGGCATGTCCCCGGACGAGATCCACCGGATCGGCCTGGACGAGGTGGCGCGCATCCACGGCGAAATCCGCAAGATCATGGCCGAGACCGGCTTCAAGGGATCGCTGCAGGATTTCTTCGAGTTCATGAAGAGCGATCCGAAGTTCGGCTTCAAGACCGAGGATGCGCTGCTGGCCTACTACCGCGCGCTCGAGGCACGGATCAACAAGCGGGTCCCGGAGCAGTTCACGCTGATCCCGAAATCGCCCTTCGAGATCCGCCCGGTGGAGGCCTTCCGCGCCAAGTCCGCCGCCGGCGGCGAGTACATGCAGCCGAGCGAGGACGGTTCGCGCCCGGGCATCTTCTACGTCAACACCTACGACCTGCCCACGCGCAAGACCTGGGACGCCGAGGACCTGTACCTCCACGAGGCCATTCCCGGCCACCATTTCCAGCTCGCGCTGCAGCAGGAGCTGCAGAGCCTGCCGAAGTTCCGCCGCTTCGGCGGCGAGACCGCCTTCATCGAGGGATGGGGGCTGTACGCCGAGTCGCTGGGCAAGAGCCTGGGCGTGTACGAGTCGCCCTACGACTATTTCGGCTATCTGCAGAACGAGCTCTGGCGCGCGATCCGCCTGGTCACCGACACCGGCCTGCACAGCAAGGGCTGGACGCGCGAGCAGGTGATCCGCTACATGCTCGAGAACTCCGCCGAGAGCGAAACCCAGTCCACCGCCGAGGCCGAACGCTACATCGCCTGGCCGGGACAGGCGCTGGCGTACAAGATCGGCGAGCTGAAGATCCAGTCGCTGCGCCGCCAGGCCGAGCGCGAGCTGGGCGATAAGTTCGACATCCGCGGATTCCACGCCGAGGTGCTGAAGGACGGCGCGGTGCCGCTGGACATCCTGCAGCAGAAGGTCGAGCGCTGGATCCAGGAGCGCAAGGCCTCGCGCGGCTAAGCCGCGCCGGCCGCGCTAGTCGCGCCCCTGCCCCTCGCCCGCGAGGGGCAACCCCAGCGCGCCGCGCAGCTGCGCCCGGTAGCGGCGTCCGGAGGTGATGCGCATGCCGCCGCGCATGCGCAGCACGTACTGGCCGGCGCCGCAGGGCTCGATCTGCTCGATCAGGTCGATGCGCACGATGCGCGAACGGTGGATGCGCACGAACAGGCGCGGATCCAGGCGCGTCTGGATGTTCGCCATCGTCTCGCGCAGCAGCACCCCGCGCCCGCCCATGCGCAGCTCCACGTAGTTGCCCTGGGCCAGCACGCATTCGATCTCCTGCACCGGCACGATCCGCAGGCGCGCGCCGTCGGGCACCACCAGCCGCTCCGGATAGGCCGCGGCCGGCGCGGCACCCGCGGCGACGGCCTCGCCCTGCCCCAGCTGCCGGCGCGCCCGCGCCACCGAATCGCGCAGGCGGTCCGGCGCCACCGGCTTGACCAGATAGTCGAGCGCGCGGGCGTCGAAGGCCTGCACCGCGTGTTCGGAATAGGCGGTGACGAACACCACCAGCGGCCGCAGCGCCGGCGGCAGCCGGTCGAGCATGGCGAAGCCGTCCAGCTGCGGCATGCGCACGTCCAGGAACACGACGTCGGCGGCCAGCGAGGGCAGTTCCCGCGCCGCGGCCTCGCCGTCGCCGAACTCGGCCACCACCTCCACCGCCTGCTCCTCGCCGAGCAGCCGCCGCAGGCGCGCCCGCGCCAGCGGTTCGTCGTCGACGATGGCCGCGCGCAGCGTCCGCATCAGGCCGCCCGGCGGCCGCGCTGCAGCGGCAGGCGCAGGCAGGCGCGCGTGCCGCCGTCCGGCCGCGCCTGCAGTTGCAGCGACTGCCGGTCGCCGTAGAGGCATTCCAGGCGCGCGCGGATATTGCTCAGCCCCGTGCCCTGCCGATCGGTCGCCGGCCCGCCGTCGCCGTCGTCGCTGATCTCCAGCAGCAGCCACGCCCCCTCGCCGCCCACCCGCACGCCGAGGTGCCCGGGCGCGATCTTCGCGGCGATGGCGTGGCGGATGGCGTTCTCCGCCAGCGGCTGCAGCAGCAGCGGCGGGACCAGCGCGTCGTCCAGGCCGGGGCCGATGTCCCATTGCAGCTGCAGGCGCTCGCCCAGCCGCACCTTCTCGATCTCCAGGTAGTGCTGCAGCAGACGCAGTTCCTCGCGCAGCGGCACCAGGCGGCCCTGGCGATAGTCGAGGCTGCTGCGCAGCAGCTCGCCCAATCCGACCAGCATGCGGTCGGCGGCGTCCGCGTCGCGGTGCACCATCTCGGCGATCGAATTGAGCGCGTTGAAGAGAAAATGCGGATTGAGCTGGGCGCTGAGCGCCTCCAGCCGCGTCTCGGTCAGCCGCGCCTGCAACTGCTCGGCCTGGCGCTCGCGCTGGCGCGCGCGCTGCGCGTACAGCCAGCCGTGCGCCACGCCGATGTTGAGCCAGGCCATCAGGAAATTGTTCCAGATGCTGGTGACCAGCACGTCGCCGAACGGCGGCAGCTCGCGGTACCAGCCCAGCCAGGGATTGAACGCCCAGATCGACAGCGCGCGCAGCAGCACCAGGCCGACCGTCGCCGTCGACAGCACCGTCAGCGAGCTTGCCAACCGCCCGCGCTCGATCGGGAAGCGCTCGACCAGCCAGAACAGCGCCACCGACAGCGGAATCCACAGCCAGGCCGAGAGCAGGCCGCGGCGCAGCGCCTTGCCGACGGTCATCAGCTCGTCGCTCGGCCATTGCATGGTCAGCAGCTGCCCGGTCGTGACCAGACCTTCCAGCGTCCACCAGACGGCGGCGACCGCGACGACGATCCAGTTGCGTTTCGACATGGCCTCACGCTAGCGGCCGCCCCCTGCCGTTGCAACCGGCTCGGCGGCCGCCGGTCCCGGCGCGCGATGTGTTCGTCACATCGCGCTTGCCGGCGCCTGCGATGGGAGCGAATTTGCCGCCGCACCCCAACGCCCGAGGGCACCATGAAAATCTCCGCCGCGATCGTTCTCGTCCTGTGCTCGGCGGCCTGCGCCGCCCACGCCGAAGCCCCTGCCGCCGCCGGGCATTGCGCCCCGGTCACCGTCTTCGGCGAGGGCAGCATCTCGCTTCCCGGCGACCACTGGGAGTCGCGCCTCACGCTCTCGCCCGACCGCCGTCTGGCGCTGTGGACGGTCGGCAATCCCGGCACCAGGATCATGATCGCCGAGCGCCGCCGCGGCGGCTGGGGCGAAGCCAAGGTCGTGCCGTTCTCCGGCGTCTACGAGGACAACGATCCGTTCTTCGCGCCGGACGGGCGCACGCTCTATTTCACTTCGAAGCGTCCGCTGGTGGCGGGCGGCCAGCCGCAGGAAAAGTTCGACCTGTGGATGGTGCGCTACGGCTGGCGCGGCTGGGGCGAACCCACGCACCTGGGCCCCGGCCCGAACAGCGACGCGGAGGAGCTGTACCCGAGCATCGACCGCCTGGGCAATCTCTATTTCGGCAGCAACCGCGACGGCGAGAAATGGGACATCTGGCGCAGCGCGCGCCGGCCCGACGGCCGCTTCGGCACCGCGGTCAAGCTCGGCGACAGCGTCAACACCGCCGAGTACTGGGAATACAACCCGGAGATCTCGCCGGACGGGCGCACGCTGCTGTTCGCCTCGCTCAACCGTCCCGGCGGCTACGGCTGGGGCGACGTCTACGTCAGCCGCGTGCGCCGCGGCGGCTTCGCGCCGGCCCAGAACCTGGGCGCATGCGTCAATTCCACCGCCGACGACTACCACCCAACCATGCTGTGGCCGGAGCAGCGGCTGGTCTGGGTGCGCAACGTGATCGAGGATCCCGACTTTTTCCCGGACTTCTACACCACGCGCGTGCGTCTGCCGTAGCACTGCAACCGGCAGGGATGGCGGTGACGGCGCGCAGGGATGCGCGCCGTTTTTTTGCGTCCGCGCGCCGGCGCGGGACAGGCGCGTGGCTTATGCTGGCGCGACTGTCCACGCCCGGAAACGACATGCCGCCGTCCGCGCCGATCACGATCTACCACAACCCCGCCTGCGGCACCTCGCGCAATACGCTGGCGATGATCCGCAACAGCGGCGCCGAGCCGCTGGTCGTCGAATACCTGAAGACGCCGCCCGACCGCGCCACGCTCGACGCGCTGATCGCGGCCTGCGGCGTCGGCGCGCGCGGCCTGCTGCGCGAGAAGGAGCCTCTGTGCCGCGAGCTCGGGCTCGACGACCCGGCGCTGCCGGATGCGGCGCTGGCCGAGGCCATGCTGGCGCATCCGATCCTGATCAATCGCCCGATCGTGGTCACGCCGCTCGGCGCGCGGCTGTGCCGGCCCTCGGAACAGGTGCTCGCCTTGCTGCCCGATCCGCAGCGCGGACCGTTCGTCAAGGAAGACGGCGAAGTGGTGGTCGACCCGCGCGCGTAGGGCGCGCGCCGACGCGATGTCGGGCATCGCCGGCGTTCGCCGCGCGGTCAGCGCGGCGAACGCATGCGCGATGGCTCAGGCGCGCGTATCGCGCCGGGCGCCCGCCGGCTTGCCGCCGCCGCGGTGCTGCTTCGGGCCGGCGTGCGAATGCGCGGCGCGCGAGGCGGGCTTGCCGTGCGCGCGGTGCGCCGGCNGCATCGCCGGCGTTCGCCGCGCGGTCAGCGCGGCGAACGCATGCGCGATGGCTCAGGCGCGCGTATCGCGCCGGGCGCCCGCCGGCTTGCCGCCGCCGCGGTGCTGCTTCGGGCCGGCGTGCGAATGCGCGGCGCGCGAGGCGGGCTTGCCGTGCGCGCGGTGCGCCGGCTTGGCCGCCGCGCGCGCGCCGCCGCCGTTGTTGCGGCCTCCGCCCTTCTGGCCGCGCGACTGCGCGGGCATCGGCGCGTCCAGGCGCAGCGGGCGGCTCGGCTCGTAGCCGGACAGCGTCTCCATCGCGATGTCCGTCTTGAGCAGGCGCTGGATCTGCCGCAGCAGCGCGCCCTCCTCCGGCGAGACCAGCGACAGCGCCTCGCCCTGCGCGCCGGCGCGTCCGGTGCGGCCGATGCGGTGCACGTAGTCCTCGGCGACCATCGGCAGGTCGTGGTTGATCACCAGCGGCAGGTTGGGGATGTCCAGGCCGCGCGCGGCGACGTCGGTGGCCACCAGGATGCGCGCCTTGCCGGTCTTGAACTGCAGCAGCGCCTTCTGCCGCTGCGCCTGGCTCTTGTTGCCGTGGATCGCCAGCGCCTTCAGGCCGGCCTTCTCCAGCTGTTCGGCCAGGCGGTTGCAGCCGTGCTTGGTCTTGCCGAAGACGATCACCTGCTCGGTGTGGCGCTGGCTGAGGATGTCGACCAGCAGGTCGCGCTTGCGCGTGGCGTCCACCGGATGCACGCGGTGCACCACGGTGTCGGCCACGGCATTGCTGGCCGTCACCTGCACCTGCTGCGGATCGCGCATGAACTCCAGCGCCAGCGCCTTGATGCGCGGCTCGAAGGTCGCCGAGAACAGCAGCGTCTGCCGCTCGCGCGGCAGGCGGGCGAGGATGCGCTTGATCGCGGGCAGGAAGCCCATGTCGAGCATGCGGTCGGCCTCGTCCAGGACCAGGATCTCGATCGCATCGAGCTTGGCGCTGCCGCGCTCGAGATGGTCGATGAGGCGGCCCGGGGTCGCCACCAGCACGTCGACGCCGCGGCGCAGGTTGTCCACCTGCGGCTGCATGCCGGCGCCGCCGAAGATGGTGGTGACGTTCAGGCGCAGGTGCTTGCCGTAGGCGCGCAGGCTGTCGCCGACCTGCAGGGCCAGCTCGCGGGTCGGGGTGAGGATCAGCGCGCGCGGCTTGCGCGGCCCGGACGGCGGGGTCTGCTTGGACAGCCGCTGCAGCAGCGGCAGCCCGAAGGCGGCGGTCTTGCCGGTGCCGGTCTGGGCGCCGCCCAGCAGGTCGTGGCCGGCCAGCGCCAGCGGGATGGCCTGGACCTGGATCGGCGTGGGCACGGTGTACTGGCTGTCGGCCAGGGCGCGCAGCAGCGCGGGCGACAGCCCGAGGGTTTCAAAACTCATGGTATCGATAACTCCAGAAATCGGGCCGCCTGGCACGCCGGAAGATCCGCGCCTCGAACCGCGCCGTCGGCACGGCGGGAGATGCGGGTTCCTGGCCAGGAACGACCACGATGCTTACCCGGAGCTATCCAAAAACCGCGCTGCGAGTAAAGAATGAAAACGGTTGCCGGAGGCTCCGGACCGTGTTTGCGCGACATCGAACCCGGCCGCGGACGGCGGGTTCTGGCTTCACGTGCGGGATAGGCGCGGGGACGAACTCCCCGTCTGGCATACCAGGATCGTGACTGCTTGAAGCAGAGGCAGCCGTGTCGCGAACGGGGGAATTCTAGCCGTTTCCCGGGGTCGAAGCCAGCCGCCGCCCGTCCGGGCGCCGGGCGGCCGGCCGGCGGTTGTACGGCCGCCCGGCTTTTCGCGGACAATATTTGGTCAACACAGGAAGGAAGTCTCACTTTTGGAACGGGTCCTCGCCATGCCGTCCTCGCGCGTCCGCCCCCCCCGCCGCCCCGGCGCGGCAGCGATCCGGCGCATCCTGTGGTCCGCGCTGCTCGGCCTGGCGGCGCTGTGCTGCGTGGACGCGGCCTCGGCGCAGGAGTGGCGCTATCGGGTGCGCCCGGGCGACAACGTATGGGACCTGGCCGCGAAGTACCTGCGCAACGACGTGCCCTGGCAGAAGCTGCAGGCGCACAACGACATCCCCGATCCGCTGCGCCTGCCGCCCGGATCGCAGATGCGCTTCCCGGTCGCCTGGCTCAAGCAGCAGCCGGCCAAGGCCAAGGTGGTCGGCGTGCAGGGCAGCGCCGTCGCGCGCGATGCCGCCGGCAGGGAATCGCCGGTCAGCGAGGGCATGCGCCTGGGCATCGGCGCCACGCTGCGCACCGCGGCCGACGCCAACCTCACCCTGGAATTCGCCGACGGCTCGCGCCTGCTGCTGCAGGGCGACAGCGAGCTGGTGCTCGACAAGCTCAGCGCCTACGGCGCCACCGGCATGACCGACACCCGCCTGCGCCTGCCGCGCGGACGCGCCGGCAACGCCGTGCGGCCGATGCGCGGCCCGGCGGCCAACTACATCATCGCCACCCCGCACACGATCTCCAGCGTGCGCGGTACGCGCTTTCGCATCGGCAGCGACGGCACCCGCTCGCAGTCGGAAGTGACCGAAGGCAAGGTGGCGGTGAGCGGCGGCGGCGGCCAGGTGCTGCTCAAGCCCGGCCAGGGCACCGCCAGCGGCAGCGACAACCGCCCGCTGCCGCCGCGCGCGCTGCTGGCCGCGCCCGAGCCGGCCTCGATCGCGCTCTCGCTCGACCAGATTCCGGCCCGCCTGACCTGGAAGCCGGTCCCGGGCGCGGCGCGCTACCGGGTGCAGGTCTCGGCGACGCCCGAGTTCGTCACGCTGCTGCACGACCGGGTCGCGGACGCGCCGCAGGACGCCCTGCCGGCGCTGGCCGACGGCACCTACAGCGTGCGCGTGCGCGCCATCGACGAGAACGGCATCGAGGGCCTGGACGCCACCGTTTCGCTGCGCGCGGCGCGGCAGCCGCCGTTCGCCATCGCGCCGAGCGAGGGCAGCAGCACCGATGCCGAGCGTCCGCGCTTCCGCTGGGCCTCGATGGGCGAAGGCGTGCGCTACCGCTTCCAGCTGGCGGGCGCGGCCGGTTTCGACGCGCCGCTGGCCGACCAGACCGTGAAATCCACCGACCTGCGCAGCCCGCAGGCGCTGACGCCGGGCGACTACCAGTGGCGCGTGGCCGCCATCGACAGCGAGGACCGCGCCACCGGCTTCAGCGAGGGCCAGCACTTCAGCGTGCGCGCGCCCGGCCCCGGCCCGGAACTGCAGAGCGGGAGCGGCGCCGCGGACAAGCGCACCCTGCAGGTGCGCTGGCCGGCCGGCGCGGAGGGACAGCGCTTCCGCTTCCAGCTCTCGCGCAAGGCAGACTTCTCGCGCCTGGAAGTGGACCGCGAGCTCGACGACAACCAGATCACTCTGCCCGGCATGCGCTCGGGCACCTGGTACGCGCGCATCCAGACCATCGACAGCGACGGCTACGCCGGCCCCTACGGCCCCACCCAGACCATCAAGATGGGCTGCCTGTCCTGCCGCATCGCCGCGATCGGCGGTGGCGTAGTATTGGTCCTGCTCGCGCTCTGAGGCGCCACGACGCATGTCCGGCAGTTCCCGTCGAAAATCGCTTCCGCTGGCATTGCTGATCATGCTGGGCGCGGTGGCGTGCGTCTCGCTGCTGACCCTGACCAAGCTCACCTGGAAGGCGGACTACCGCATCTACGACACCCTGCTGCGCCATGCCGGCGAACGCGCCGACGACAGCGTGGTGATCGTCGCCATCGACGACAAGAGCGTATCGGCCCTGGGTCGCTGGCCCTGGCCGCGGCGCACGCATGCCGACCTGATCGACCGCCTGAGCCGCGTCGGCGCGCGCGGCGTCGCGCTGGACGTGGTCTTCGCCGAGCCAGACAGCGCCGATCCGGACGGCGACATCGCCCTTGCCAGGGCGATCCAGCACCACGGCCGCGTGGTGCTGCCGGTGCTGGCCGAGCCCTCCGAGCCCAACGGCCCGCCGGTGGAAGTGCTGCCGCTGCCCGCGCTGGTCTCAGCGTCGGCGGGCCTGGGGCACGTCGCGGTCGACGTCAGCCGCGACGGCATCACCCGCGACGCGCACCTGTACGCCGGCCTGGGCGACGCCCACTGGCCGATCCTGGCCCTGGCGCTGCGCGACCTGGACACGGACACGGCGCGCACCACGTCCGTTCCGGGCCTGCGCGAGAGCCACGTGCCGCGGGAATCGCCCTACCTGTGGGAACGCGACTACTGCGTGCTGATCCCCTACGTCTCCTCCGGCCCCGGCTTCCAGCAGGTGTCCTACGTCGACGTGCTCAACGGCCGCGTCCCGGACTCGCTGCTGCGCGATCGCTGGATCCTCGTCGGCGCCACCGCCTTCGGCACCGGCGACACCATCCTGACCCCGATGCAGCTCGGCGACGGCCGCATTCCCGGCGTCGAATACCAGGCCAACCTGCTGAACATGCTGCTGCACGGGCACACCATCACCCCGCTCGAGCACGGCTTGCAGCTGGCCGCCGGCATCTTCGCCGTGGCCCTGCCGACCTGGCTGCTGTTCCGCGTGCGCACGCGCCGCGTGGGCTGGGCGGTGCCGATCATGATGCTGGCCGTGCTGATCGCCAGCACGGTGCTGCTGTACCGCGCGCACCTGTGGTTCGCGCCGATGCCGGCGCTGGCGACGCTGCTGGCGAGCGCGGGGCTCTGGCTGTTCCTCGACATGCGCCAGTCGCAGCGCCAGGCGCACTACGACTCGCTCACCCAGCTGGCCAACCGCCGCCTGTTCGACACCATCCTGTCGCGCGAGCTCGGCTCGGCGCGGCGCAGCGATTCGCCGCTCTCGCTGCTGCTGATCGACGTCGACCACTTCAAGCACTACAACGACCGCTACGGCCACCAGGCCGGCGACGACATGTTGCGCAGGGTCGCGCAGGCCGTGTCCACGCACACGCGGCGGCCGCGCGACCTGCCCGCGCGCTACGGCGGCGACGAACTGGCGGTGATCCTGCCCGAGACCAACGGGCTGACCGCCTACGCCATCGCCGACGCCATCGTCGACGAGGTGCGCGCGCTGGCCATCCCGCACGCCGACTCCGGCGTCGCGCCGGTGGTCACGGTCAGCATCGGCGTGGCCAGCTGCGAACCCGGCAGCGATACCCGTCCCGACCTGCTGATCCGCCGCACCGACGTCGCCCTGTACCGGGCCAAGGAACTGGGCCGCAACTGCAGCTACCGCGCCACGGTCTGGTCGTCGGAAGACGCCGACACGCGCTTCGACATCAAGCTGGTCGGCTGACGCGCCGCCGAACCGCCGCGCCGTCGTTTGCATGGCGCGCGAAAAGCGTCATGATCGGCCGGCCTATCCATGCACCGACGAGGGGAGAGGATGCATACGCTGCTGGTGATCCTGGGCGGATTCGCCCTGCTCGCGCTTTGCCTGCTGGTCGCGCGCCTGGCCGGCGCCTCCAGGCGCAGGGCGATCCTGGTATTCCTGCCGCTGTGGCTGATCGGCGCCGCGGTCAACATGTGGATCGGCGTCGCCACCGCCGGCTATTCGGTGGCCGAGGAATTCCCCATCTTCCTGGCCATCTTCGCCGTACCGGCCATCGTGGCCGGCCTGCTCTACCGCAAGCTGCGCTGACGGCACGCCGATGACCAGGAAAAGCCTGCTTCGCAGCCGCGACAGCCACGACAGCGGCCGGGTCGGCATGATCGAGCTGTTCTTCGATCTGGTGTTCGTCTTCGCCGTCACCCAGCTCTCGCACACCCTGCTCGCGCACATGAGCCCGACCGGCGCGCTGCAGGTCGCCCTGCTGATGCTGGCGGTGTGGTGGGTATGGATCCATACCTCCTGGGTCACCAACTGGCTCAACCCCGAGCGGCAGCCGGTGCGGCTGTGCCTGTTCGCGCTGATGCTGGCGGGCCTGCTGATGTCCTCGGCGATTCCCGGGGCGTTCGCCGAGCACGGCCTGGCCTTCGCCGGCGCCTTCGCGGCCATGCAGGTGGGGCGCACGCTGTTCTTCCTGTGGGCGGTGCGCCGCGAGCCGCTGGGACGGCGCCGCAATTTCCAGCGCATCCTGGTCTGGCTGATGCTCTCGGGCGCGCTGTGGGTCGCGGGCGGACTGCAGCAGGACGCGACCGCGCGGCTGTGGTGCTGGGCGGCCGCGGTCGCTGTCGAATTCGTCGCGCCCTCGCTGTACTTCTGGGTGCCGGGCCTGGGGCGCTCCAGCACCGCCGACTGGGACGTCGACGGCCACCACATGGCCGAGCGCTGCGCGCTGTTCGTGATCATCGCGCTGGGCGAATCGCTGCTGGTCACCGGCGCCACCTTCGCCGAGCTGGAACGCTCCTTCGACGCGGTCGCCGCCTTCCTGGTCGCCTTCCTGGGCAGCGTGGCGATGTGGTGGCTGTACTTCGATACCGGCGCCGAGCGCGCCACCCACCGTTTCGCGCACTCCGACGATCCGGGCCGCATCGCCCGCATCGCCTACACCTATCTGCACCTGCCGATCGTGGCCGGCATCATCGTCTGCGCGGTGGCCGACGAACTGGTGCTCACCCATCCCGGGCACGCCGGCAATGCGGCCATCGCCGCGATCCTGGGCGGGCCGGCGCTGTACCTGTGCGGCAACGCCGCGTTCAAGTGGGTCACCAACGACCGCCTTTTGCCGCCACTCTCGCACCTGGCCGGCCTGCTGCTGTTGCTGGCCCTGCTGCCGCCGGCCCTCGGCCATGCGTTCTCGGCGCTGGCGCTCGGCACGCTCACCACGGCGGTGCTGATGCTGGTCGCGGCCTGGGAGAGCCTGGCGCTGCGAAGGCCCCCCAGGGCGGCGTAACCGTTTTCGCATGACCTTCGACACCCCCCGCCCCCCGGCGGGCGGGGTATCGTCCGCGGTTCCCGGCGCCTGGCGTGCCGGACATCCCATTTTGCAAAGCCCGAATCCGGGCCGGAGTCCGTCTGTGAGCATGAGTTCCCTACGAGTGCAGGCACCGCGCGTGCTGCTGCTGTCCCTGTCCG
>NZ_JALBFU010000019.1 GCF_022662575.1 Luteimonas aquatica
GGCGCCGGCGGCGGGCGAGGGAGGCGCGTGATGCTGCGCGAACTCTCGCAACTGCTGGGCGAGCTGCACGACGGGCTGTCCGCGCTGGAGGCGCGCGGCGGCGTGCAGCTGTCCGCGGTCGAGATGACCCTGCCGCTGGAACTGCGGCCGGTGCTGCGCGGCGGCGGCTGCCAGCTGCTGGCCGACGTGCCGCGCAGCCGCGACGTCAACGAATGGATCGCCACGCCGTCCAGGCTGCGCATCGCCTGGAGCAGCGGCACGGACGGAGCGCGGCCATGAGCGCGCAGATGCCCTCCCTGCTGCAGGACGCCGGCGTGCCGTTCGACCTGTTCATCCAGGCGCTGACCGAGCAGCTCGACAAGGCCCAGGCGGCCATGGCGATCAAGGCGCGCGTGGGCAAGTTGCCGCTCACCTTCGCGGTGAAGGACGTGGCGCTGGACATCCGCGCCTTCGTGCAGCTGGTCGACGACGACGTCTACCTGCGCCCGGCCGGCCCCGGCGAGACCGAGGCCAGCACGATCAAGCTGGCGCTGACCACGATCACCAAGCCGATGATCGAGGAGAACGCGGTCGACTTCCAGGCCGAGGATCCGAAGTTCAGCCTGCGAGAGGCGCTGGGCGACCAGATCTCCGAGGAGGAGCAGCGCCGGCTCGAACGCATCGGCGTGCGCACCGTCGACCAGCTCAACGAACTGAAGAACACCGCCGGCACCGACGTGATCGCGCGCCTGTCGCGCATGCCGGTCAACCGCCTGCAGCAGGCGCTGATGAAGGCCGCCGCGCCGCGCGTGACCCGCGTGGAGCGCGGCGACGGGCGCGAGGCCGCCGACCGCGTGCACCTGGCCGCGCCGGGACTGCGCGCGGGCCGGCTGCCGCTGGTGCGCGCCGCGGGGCAGGCCGTGCCCGTGGTCGCCGCCGAGGAGGGACGGATCGTGCTGGCGCCGCTGGCCATGCAGCTCGGCTGCGAGGCCGAGGTGGATTTCGGCGACGGCGAGATCGCCCGCGTGGAGCTGAGCGAGGGCCGCATCGGGCAATGGAACGCCAATGCGCCGGATCCGGCGCGGGCCGCGCAGCAGGGAGCGCGGACATGACCGCGCCCGCCGCCATGCGCCGCGTCCCGCGCCGCCTGCTGCTCACGCTCAAGCTCGGCGAGGTGCCCGAGCACCTGCCGGGCATCCGCGCCGTGCACGGCTACGGCACCGCGCCGGCCGAATACGTCGACCACGGCGTGATCGACCGTCTGCTGCGCCATCACGGCGGCGCCTTCCGCGCCGCGCGCCTGCACAGCGCGCGCAAGCGCCGCGCCGAAAGCCGCGCCACCGGCGCGCGACGCTTCGACGACGTCGAGCAGATCAGCGGCGTGGCGCGCGTGCTGCGCATCGAGGTCCGCGAGCCCGAGCGCATGCCGGCCCTGCTGCGCGCGCTGGCGGAGCTGCCGATCGTCGAGCGCGTCGGCGCCGACTATCTTTCCTACACGCCGCTGGACCGCGACGGGCAGGCGGGCGGGCGCGGCAGCGCCGCGCAGTCCTGGGCCCGCGAGGCGATCCGGCTGCCGCAGGCGCTGCAGCTCGAGCCCGGCGACCCGGCGGTGGTGATCGGCCTGGCCGACACCGGCGCGGCGCTCGGCCACGTCGAGCTGAGCGGCCGCATCCGCACCGGCTTCGACAGCGTCGACCTCGATCCGGAGGCGGTCGGCGGCCTGACCCTGGTCGGCGACTTCCGCCACCGCGGCGAGCGTCCGCAGGACGAGGTCGGGCACGGCAGCGGCTGCGCCGGCATCCTGGTGGCGCGCGGCCGCGACATTCCCGCCGGCGGCGCCGGCGCCTGCGGGCTGACGCCGGTGCGCGTGCTCGGCGCGGCGCTCGGCCCCGGCGACAAGCGCATCGGCGTCGGCGCGCTGGACAACATCGACGCCGGCATGAAGCGGCTGATCGATCTCGGCGTGAAGGTGATCAACATGAGCTTCGGCACGCCGGAGTCGGCGCTGCTGGCCGACGCGCCGCGGCCGCACGAGGAGATCGTGCGCTACGCGCTGGCGCGCGGCGTGATCCTGGTCGCGGCCAGCGGCAATTCCGGGCTGCGCGAGAAGTTCTACCCGGCCGCGCACGCGGAGGTGGTCGCGGTCGGCGCGGTCGACGAGCGCCTGCTGCCGACCAGCTTCACCACCAGCGGCGAACACGTCGCGCTGTGCGCGCCCGGGCGCGACATCCGCACCTGCGCCCTGGACGGCTACCAGAACGCCACCGGCACCAGCTTCGCCGCGCCCTTCGTCAGCGCCGCCTGCGCGCTGCTGGCCTCGCGCGCCGCGCGCCGGGCCTGGCCGCTCGACGGCGCGCTGGCGCGACAGCTGCTGATCGACAGCGCGCGTCCGTTCGCCGGCGCCGGTGCGTCCGGCTACGGCCGGGGCGTGCTCGACGTCGCGGCCGCGCTGCGCGCGCTGGACGACTACATCGACGCCCAGGTCCGAGCCGAGGGCGACGATGCCGACATTGATTCCGACGAGGTTCCACCCGTGCCCGCCGCGGCTTGATGCCAAGGGCGCATAGCCACAACAGCTGCCGAGGAGATTCCGATGGCGAAGAAGAAGAGTTCCACCAAGCCCAAGAAAAAGGCGGGCGCCGCGGCAGCAAGACCTTTTGCCGCGGGCTCTGCGAAGAGTAAGTCGGCGCCAGCCGCCGCTGCATCCGCCACCGACACCACTTCCAAGAGAGCAAATGCCATGTACCAGATCACCCGCATCCTATCGATCGACCTGGGCGAGCGCGAGTTCAAGAAGCGCCAGGAGCTGCGCGCCCGCCGGCAGGTGCTGGAGACCATCGCCAGCACCGCGGCCACCAGCGGCGGCCTGAGTCCGGCGCAGATGGACGAGCTGGCCAGCATCAAGCTGCTGCTGTCTAGCGACACGGTCGTGGACCCGTTCTACCGCGTGGTGGCCGCCACCCAGCAGAAGAAGGCCTGGGAACAGCTGGAAAAGGCCCGCGAGAACATCCACGAGTTCGGCCTGGTCGGGTCGCAGCGCAAGCCGATGCAGGCCGAGCTGGACTCGGACGAGCAGGAAATCCTCTCCATCTGCGGCATCCTGCAGCTCGACGGCTACACCGACCCCTCGCCCAAGGGATTCGTGCAGCGGGTCAGCGTGGCGCAGGGCGAGTACCGCGAGAACAAGGCGCTGTTCGACGCCGCCTTCTCGATGCTCTCGCATAGCTATCCGGTCAAGCTCGGTTCGCAGATCCAGGCGCAGCGGATCGACCCCAGCATCATCGGCTGCCTCACCGAGCAGAACAATCCCGAGGAGCGCCGCAAGGATCCCTCGCAGTACAGCGATCCCGACGCGGGCGACGACGTCTACGCGCTGAGCGTGCGCAACATCGCCGCCACCGTGCGCCGCCTGGCCACCGACGGCGTCACCGCCAACGACTCCTGGCTGGCCAGCCGCATCCAGAACGTCTACGACATGCAGACCGGCGTGGTCGCCGGCGCGCCGCCCTCGGCGCTGGAGATCATCCTGCCGGACCTGGACGAGTCCACGGACGTGGAGATCATCCGCGAGAACCTCAACGCGGTGCAGGCGATCTACTTCGCCTACATGCTGGAGGAGATGCGCCTGCCGCAGGTGGTGGAGCGCATCGTCGAGCTGTTCCGCGGCGGCCTGCTGCCGCTGGGGCGCGGCAAGGCCGGCGACTACCTGTTCA
Organism: Luteimonas aquatica; assembly: GCF_022662575.1. Lineage (GTDB taxonomy): Bacteria > Pseudomonadota > Gammaproteobacteria > Xanthomonadales > Xanthomonadaceae > Luteimonas > Luteimonas aquatica. The sequence continues at coordinate 3,693 of NZ_JALBFU010000019.1, forward strand.
ACTACTACAAGAAGGCCGGCGAGCGCATCACCGAGGGCGAGCGCCGCGACCTGTACATGCGCTGCTTCGGCGCGCCCGGCGGCGATCCCAACGGCAACGAGCCCAACCGCGAGTTCAACGAGCTGTGGCTGCGCTTCGTCTCGGCCGTGTCCTCGTTCGGGCGCCAGCTCAGCGTGGACCGCATGCTGCGCTCCAACGTGCCGGTGGCCGTGTCCCAGGAGCAGGTGCGCAAGGCCGCGCGCGACCTCGGCGCCAGCCTCTCGCGCAGCGGCTACGGCATCGCCTACTTCGCCGCCACCGAGATGCAGCAGATGATCCTGGAGTTCCGCGACCTGCTCAGCGATTCCGAGGTGCGCGGCTCCTTCGGCGCGCGCGACATGTGGCAGGTGATCGACCAGGTCAACGTCAACTACCTGGGCGGCGCCCGCAACACCCACCGCTTCCGCACCCAGGCCCGCGCCGGCGCGGTGATCATCCGCTGGATCGCCAACAACCACCAGCGCCTGGGCAACCGCTACGGCGAGGTGATCTCGGTCAACGCGCTGACCAACCCGCAGCTGCGCGGCAGCGAGCAGCCGACCGTGGACCCGACCGACTGGGACCTGGTGCAGGCCTGCGAGCAGTGGCTGGCGGTGGGCGGCGTGCAGGACAACAGCATCGAGCAGTACGCGCAGCCGACCGAGTCGCCGGTGATCACCAGCCGCCCGATCGAGATGCCGCAGATGGCGCGCGACGTGCTCGACCAGGCCGGCATCAGCCTGCCCGGCATGTGAGCGGCCAGGGATGAGAACCAGGGAGAAAACCGCCATGTCCGACCGCAACGCAAAACCCGTCTCGAACCTGGTCAAGCGCTCGCTGCGCTCGGCGGCGCAGGCGCTGGGCACGCGCGATCCGCTGCCCTACATCGACGGGCTGATCGACCGCACCTTCTACCTGCCCGACGACGACCTGTCCTACACCCACAACGCGCTCACCCCGGGCGCGGTGCCCTACGAGCCCTCGTTCTCCGAGGCCGAGCCGAACACGCTGCGCTTCACCATCGAACCGCTCGGCCCCAACGCCTCGCCGGTGGCGCGGCGCGACGAGGCCACGCGCGAGATGCGCCGGCTGATCTCGCCGATCTTCGGCCGCGACGCGCTGCGCTGGTTCGACTCGCGCAGCGAGGAGTGGCGCGGCTTCGGCGGGCTGAGCTGGATGAACTACGGCGCCTGGTTCGGCAGCGCCTTCGACGAGGACGGGCTGTACGCGACCAAGATCTACTACGAACTGCTGCCCACGCAGATCGACGCGCTCTCGCCGGGGCTCTCGCGGCTGACCCGCCAGGTGATGGCGGAGATGCCCAGCCTGATGCCGATCTTCACCTCGATCGGCTGCAAGAAGGAGACCGGCAGCCAGCGCGTGACCTTCCTGCACCGCGGTCCGCTGGCGGTGAACGCGCTGGGGCCGTTGATGAACCGGCTCGGCATCGGCCACCAGCTGCCGAGCCTGATGCGCATCGTCGGCGTGGCGCTGGGCGGGCGCTTCGAACTGCCCCCCGGCGGCGTGCTGCTGGGCATCCGCGAGACGCCGGAGGGCGCCGAGCTGAAACTCGAGATCCTGCTGGCGGCGATTCCCGACCTGCCGGCGCGCTTCCTCGACCTGCTCAAGCTCGGCCTGGCTGAGCGTCCGCGCCAGCTCGCGGCGCTGACGCGCTGGCTCGATGCCTTCGGCATGGACGGCGCCGGCGAACAGGGGCACTTCTCGGTGCTCAGCATCCGCGTCACGCCGAGCTCGGCCGCGCGCATCAGCCTGTACGTGCGTCCGATCGAGTTCGAGATGCGCGAGCAGATCGAGGAGGCGCGCAGCCTGCAATAGGCGTCCAGCAGCACGCGCCGGCCCGGTGGGCGGCGCGGATGAAGACCCGGGGCGACGCATCGCCGCGCGATGGCGCGGCCGATGCGGGCCACGGACAAAGAACGAAGCAACGCCATCTCCCGGAGCGCCGCCATGTCCGCAATCTTTCCCCGATCCAACCAGACGGCACGGCCCGCGGCCCGCGCCGCCGCGCCGCCGCCGGTGAGCCGGGAAACCCACGACGCCGCGCGCCGCGCGGTGCGCGACCTGCTCGAGCGTACGCGCTCGTTCGGGGAGCTGGCGCCGGACAAGCGCGAGGCCCTGGCCAAGGGCCTGGTGCAGATCGGCAGCTATCTCGCCGAGCCGGACGGCATGCGCCTGAAGCCGGCGCAGCAGAGCTCGCAGGTGCGGGCGCTGGCCGACGGCGCCAGCCAGACATCGCAGACCGGCAGCAACGTCGGCGAGGACGGCAAGTTCGCCGCGCAGGGCGCGCGCGAGGGCGTGGCGGCCGCCGGCGCGCTGCTGCAGGCGGTCAATTTTCCGGAATTCTGCGCCGGCCTGATCAACGGCGTGTTCCATTCGATCGTGCAGAGCTCGATCGAGCAGATGGAGGCCTACGCCAAGCTCGTCGCCGACGTCTCCAAGAGCCTGAGCCAGTTCCGCGACGACAACACCACGCAGAACCAGGGCCGCGACCATCTGGTCGAGCAGTTTCCCGACCTGTTCCAGATCTCGACCGGCGCGAACGATCCCTTCGGCGGTTTCGGCGACATGGGCATGGGCTTCGGCGACGCGCCCGCCGCGCCGCCACAGCCGCGCGTGACCCTGCGCGAGGGCGTCGACGAGAGCGCGGCGGTGGCGCGGTTGAACCAGAGCCTGCCGCTGGACCAGCCGATCGACCGCGTCGACGACGACCTGGTCGAGGCCCTGCTGGTGCCGGCCGCGCGCACCCAGCTGGCCAGCAGCCGCCAGCAGCTGCTGGCGACGATGGTCATGCTCGGCATCAGCCGCATCGTGGTCACCAACGGCAAGCTCTCCGCCAAGGTGATGTACGACTTCCAGGCGCGCGACAACATGCAGTTCTCCAGGACCGCGCAGCAGTTCGACTACGGCGACGCCTCGGTCACCACCGAATCGGTGGCCAACGGCGAGATCCGCCGCAGCGGCCCCGGCCAGAACATCTACCGCCTGCCCAACGGCACGGTGGTGGAGGCCAAGCGCGACGCCAGCTTCTACACCCGCGGCGACTACAAGAGCGTGTCGCAGCCGCTGATCCAGATGACCTCGGTCACGCAGACCACCGGCGATGCCAGCCTCACCACCAAGGCCAGCCTGGCCGGCACGATGGAGGTGAATTTCAAGAGCGACTACGTGCCGCTGGAGAAGCTGGCCAATCCCGAATCCATCGCCGCGATCCAGATGAACGCCCAGCCCGGCATGGTCAAGACCCTGGCCACCAACCGCCCGGCGCCGGCCGCATCGGCGCCCGCGTCGCCCGCGTCGCCGCCGGCGCCCGCCGCCACGCCCTGATCCCGACACCATCCGATCCCGAGAGCAGAACGCCATGTACGCTGCCGCCAGACAATCGCCCAGCGCCGCCGCCCAGGCGCTCGCCAGCAACGCCTCCGCATCGACCTCGCCCGCCTGGCTGGACGACGACACGCTGCGCGCCGTGCGCCCGCAGGTGCGCCAGCTCCTGGAGGCCTCGCCCGGCTTCCGCGAACTGCCGGTCGCCGAACAGCAGGAGCTGGCGCGCAACATGGTGCGCGTAGCCTCCTACATGGCCAATCCGGACGGACTGGCCAAGCAGGAGCTCACGCCGGGCCAGGGCCTGCTGCGCAAGGACGCGCCCGCCGCGCAGGCGCTGGGCGGAGAGGGCGGCGCGCCCGCCGCGCGCGCGCTGGCCGATCCCGTCGACCAGGCCAAGGGCAAGGCCTCCGAGAAGATCGGCACCTTCGCCGGCAGCGACTTCACCGCCGGGTCGGTGCAGCAGGGCGCGACCAACTTCAAGAATTTCGTCGGCGCGGTCGATTTCCCGGCCTTCGTCGGCGGGCTGATCAAGAACGTGTTCCAGGCGATCGTCGAATCCTCGATCCAGCAGATGCAGGCCTACGCCGAGATGCTGAAATCGGTGGCGCAGACGGTCGACCAGTTCGCCTCCGACAACATTAGCCTCAACAACGCGCGCGACTACGTGATGGACAAGTACCCGGGCCAGTTCAGTCTGGATACCAGCAACGCGGGCAGCGAGGGCGGCATGCCGCGGCTGGTTCCCTCGGGCGACGACCCGGACGGCGTGCTCTCGCAGATCAACGCCGAGTTCGGCCTGGCCGAGCCGCTGACCGACGTCTCCGACGAGGAGCAGGAGACCAGGCTGGTGATGGCCGCGCGCCTGCAGATGGCGCGCAGCCGCCAGCAGCTGCTGGCCTCGATGGTGATGCTGGGCATCAGCCGCATCGTCGTCACCGACGGCCTGATCAACGCCAAGGTGGTGTTCGACTTCCAGGCCTCCGACCAGGCCAAGCGCGATGCGGGCGCCTCGCTCTACGACAGCCAGTCCAGCTCCAACCGCAACCGCACCCGCGCCAGCGCCGGCATCGGCTGGTTCGGCGGCATGTCCACCGACAACGTCAACACGCAGGCGCACAGGACCGTGGTCTCCTCCTCGGTCAACGAGACCTCCGAGTCCAAACAGGAGATGAAGGCCAAGCTCACCGGCGAGGTACGCGTGAACTTCAAGAGCGACTACCTGCCGCTGGAGAAGATGGCCTCGCCCGGCATGATCGCCAGCATCCAGGGCAATGCCACGCCCTACGATCCCAATACGCCAAGCGGCCGGGGCGGCGCCGCCGCCGGCGCAGCGGCCTGAGTGCGCCAGCCATGGGCCGCACCGTGCTGCCGCCGAGGCCGCGCCCGCTTCCGCACAACGGGCATGCCGCACTGTTGCAGGCGCTGGCGGTGTCGCAGGCCGCGCTCGCCGGACACGCGCGGGCGCTCGCCCTGGCCTTGTCCGAACTGGGCGACATCGACCTGCCGCCGGGCGCGCCCAACGCGCAGGATCGCGCGCAGCTGCAGGCGGCCGCGCCGCTGTACTTCGCCAACGAACTGGAGGCGGCCGGCCTGCTGCCCACCGCGGATCTCGTCGCCGGCCTGTTCGCCAGCGGCGCCATCACCCAGCCGCTGGGACCGGCCGCGCAGCAGATCAATGCGTACTGGCGCGGCCGCCGCGAACGGCTCGATGCCAACGAGCGCGGCGCGATCTTCGCGCGCGTGTTCGAGGCGCCGCATTTCGAGCGCCTGATGGGCGCCTATTGCGAGGCGCTGGTGGCGCAGGCCGACGGCGCCGACATGCGCGAGGGCGTTACCCTGGAAACCTGCGGGCAGTCGCTCGGCGAGTTCCTCGCCCAGCGCACCGATCCGATGGCGGCGATGGCCGCGCGCGAGATCGTCGACAATCTCAATCTGGCGTTGAAGTTCCTGCGCGACCGCCTGCTGTTGACAGCCTTCGGCGTGAACTCGCTGTGGTCGCTGGTCGCCGTGGCCGGCGCGGTGCAGGCCGCCAGCGCCGGGGGCATACAGGCGCGCGTGGACCGCGGACGCGCGGGACAGGCGGTGCTGCTCTGGCTGGCCAATCACTACCAGGAGACGATGCCGCAACTCGAACCGGGGCGCGCCGAGCACGCCGAGGTCATCGCCGCCGCGCAGCGCTGGCTGAGCGCGCGTCCGGCCGCGGCGCCGTCGCCCGCCGCGCCGGCATTGCCGATCGCGGTGTGACGATGTCCGCCGTCGTCGCATCGCCTCCCGCCGCTTCCCCGCCGCCGCCGCCGTGGATCCGCGGCGCGGTGCGCGACGTGCTGGAGCGCGCACCGCACTACAAGAGCCTCGCTCCGGACGACCGCCGTGCGCTGGCGCAGGCGATGGTGAAGGTGTCCACGCTGGCCGCGGACCTGATCGCGGAGGAGACCCAGGCGCAGGACGACGTGGAGCGCCACCGCGCGGCGAGCGCGGCGCCGGCGCGTGCGCAGGGCGCGCCGCTGGCGCGCGCGCAGGCGCAGCCGTTCGGCGCGGCGGCCGATCGCGTGGCCGACACCACGCGCAACGTGCTCAATGCGGTGTCGTTCCCGCGCTTCGTCACCGACCTGATCAACGGCGTGTTCCGCGCCATGCTCGATTCCAACGGGCAGCAGATGCAGCAGTACGTGCAGTTGCTCAACGCGGTCTCCTCGTCCGCGGAGGGATTCGAGCGCACGCAGTTCGGCCTCGCCCAGGTGCGGCAGTGGGTGGCCGATCATTTCCCGGAGTCGATCGAGTACGACACGCCGGACCCCGAAGACGACCCCGATCCTGAGGACGTGGCCAACATCCGCCTGCGCCTGCGCGGCGGCGCGTCGATGCCCAATGCCGAGGAGATCCGGGCCACGCTCGGCGTGGGGCCGGAGGAGTCGGTGGACGCCAGCAACCCCGAGCAGCTGGTGCCGCTGGCGCGGCGCTTCCTGGCGCGGCAGCGGCAGCAGATGCTGGCGACCATGGTATCGATGGGCATGCAGCGCATCGTGATCGACAGCGGACGCATCAACGCCGCCATGCGCTTCCACATCGATACCCGCAGCGCCGCCAGCGAGGATCGCGGCAACCAGTTCAGCCTGCAGAACCGCGTGCGCGCCTCGGGCAGCTTCGGCGTCGGGCCGTGGGGGGCGAGCGCGGAGGTGGAGAACAACATCGGCTACGTCTCCACCGAGCGCTCGACGAGCAACGAGGAGATGAACACCGACCTGGAATTGACCTCCTCGGTGGAGCTGAATTTCCGCAGCGACTACCTGCCGCTCAACCAGATGGCGGCGCAGGCGCAGGCCGACCGCATCCGCAACGCCACGCTCAATCCCGCCGCCGACATTCCCGACCCGAGCGCCGCGCGCGCGACGCGCCTGCAGGCGCAGATCGGCGCCGAGCGCGAACGGCGTTCGGCGATGGACACCGCGATCGACGCCTCCGGCCGCGCGGCTGCCCCCAGCGGCGCGTTGCCGAACCCGCGCATGCCCGGGAGCGGCGGCGGAAACGGCACGGGGAGCGGCGCCGGTACGGGAACAGGCACTGGGACAAGAACTGGAACTGGAACTGGAACTGGAACCGGAACCGGAACCGGAACCGGAACCGGAACCGGAACCGGAACTGGAACCGGAACTGGAACCGGAACTGGAACTGGAACTGGAACTGGAACTGGAACTGGAACTGGAACCGGAACCGGAACCGGAACCGGAACCGGAACCGGAACCGGAACCGGAACCGGAACCGGAACCGGAACCGGAACCGGAACCGGAACCGGAACCGGAACCGGAACCGGAACCGGAACCGGAACCGGAACCGGAACCGGAACCGGAACCGGAACCGGAACCGGAACCGGAACCGGAACCGGAACCGGAACCGGAACCGGAACCGGAACCGGAACCGGAACCGGAACCGGAACCGGAACCGGAACCGGAACCGGAACCGGAACCGGAACCGGAACCGGAACCGGAACCGGAACCGGAACCGGAACCGGAACCGGAACCGGAACCGGAACCGGAACCGGAACCGGAACCGGAACCGGAACCGGAACCGGAACCGGAACCGGAACCGGAACCGGAACCGGAACCGGAACCGGAACCGGAACCGGAACCGGAACCGGAACCGGAACCGGAACCGGAACCGGAACCGGAACCGGAACCGGAACCGGAACCGGAACCGGAACCGGAACCGGAACCGGAACCGGAACCGGAACCGGAACCGGAACCGGAACCGGAACCGGAACCGGAACCGGAACCGGAACCGGAACCGGAACCGGAACCGGAACCGGAACCGGAACCGGAACCGGAACCGGAACCGGAACCGGAACCGGAACCGGAACCGGAACCGGAACCGGAACCGGAACCGGAACCGGAACCGGAACCGGAACCGGAACCGGAACCGGAACCGGAACCGGAACCGGAACCGGAACCGGAACCGGAACCGGAACCGGAACCGGAACCGGAACCGGAACCGGAACCGGAACCGGAACCGGAACCGGAACCGGAACCGGAACCGGAACCGGAACCGGAACCGGAACCGGAACCGGAACCGGAACCGGAACCGGAACCGGAACCGGAACCGGAACCGGAACTGGAACTGGAACCGGAGCTGGAACCGGAGCTGGGACTGGAACCGGAACCGGAACCGGCGCAAGCACGACGGGGAGCGTGCGCCGTTAGCGTCGTGTGGCGCCGTGTACCGTGCGCGGGCGCTCCGAGGCGATTATCGCCGGGCTGCGCGAGCTGCACGGCTATGGATTCGCCGATGCGCAAGATCCTGCAGCAGGCGCTGAAGGACAGCGCGCCGATCGCGTCGAGCGGATCGCCAGCATGGATCTGGCCGCGGACCCGGGTCGCGACGCGCCGCACCAGGCGAGGGACGGGCGATGGGCCGCTAGATGTCCAGCCGTTCGCGGATCTGCGCGGCCACGCGCGCCGTCTCGCGCAGGGGCTGCACGTCGAAGGGCGCCAGCCGCGCGTCCATCGCGCGGATGCGCCCGCGCTGCAGCAGCGCGTCGAGGAAGCGGCGCGGCCGCCCGCGCACCCGCCCGGGATCGAAGACGTACACCGGGGCGTCGGTGGCGCAGGCCTCGGAGATCATGTTGACCGAATCGGGCGAGCAGACGATGCGGTCGGCCCAGGCGAGGAAGCCGGGGTAGGGGTTGGCGCCATCCTCCTCGCCGCGCCAGACCACGCCGGGCGTGTCGTGGTAGCGGTGGCGCAGCAACGCGCGCACGCCGGCATCGGTGCGCCGCGAGACGGTGAGCAGCACGCTGCCGCCGTCGGCGGCGAGCGCCGCCTCGAGCCTGGAGGCCAGCACCTCGAAGGCCCCGCGGTCGAAGCGCGCGTGCGCGCTGGAGCCGCCGAGCAGGACGGCGGTACGCGGACCGGGCAGTTCGGCGAAAGCGGCGAAGGCGGCGCGCGCCCGCGCCAGCCAGAGTGCGTCGACCGGATTCAGGCCGCCGAGCGTCGCGATCACGTTGGCGCCGCGCAGGCCGTCGTGCTCGGGCGCGACCACCAGGTCCCAGTGCGCGGGATCGATGCGCGGATCGAGGATCTGCACGACGCGCGCGCCGCGCGCGCGCAACCAGCGGGTGGCCAGCGCGGCCTGGCGGCCGCAGCCGATCGCCAGGCGCGGGACCGGGGCGGGCAGGCGCATGCCCAGGGCGTCCTCGTGCGCCGGCAGCCAGCGCGGCGCCAGCCAGCGCCAGGGCGCCCGCGGCGCCACCTCGACGCACGGCGCGGCCGGATCGAGCGCCTGCGCCAAGGCCTCGGCCTGCCGCAGGTTGCCCGCCCGGCCGTCGCTGACGGCCCAGATTTGCGACGAATCGGTCACTGAAAGGGGTCTTTGTTCTATTTTAATGATGATTCGTTGCGGATGCGGCGCTTTTGTATTGCCTATGGAACTCTACACTCCCTGGACCGCCGCACTGCGCGGCACATTCCACGCCATAGGGATTTCCGATGTCCGAAGCACTGCCCGCCGCCTCGCTCGACCAGCTGTTCCGCAGCGCCCGTACCTACAACGCCTTCAGCGGCGAGATCAGCGACGAGACCCTGCACCAGCTCTACGACCTGCTGAAGTGGGCCCCCACCAGCGCCAACATGTCGCCGGCGCGCTTCGTGTTCGTGAAGTCCAAGGCCGCCAAGGCCAGGCTGGAGCCGGCGCTGTCGGAGGGCAACCACGACAAGACCATGGCCGCGCCGGTCACGGTGATCGTGGCCCACGACGAGGACTTCCACGAGAAGCTGCCCTACCTGTTCCCGCACACCGACGCCAAGAGCTGGTTCGACGGCCCGCGCGAGAACCGCCGCGACCCCGCGTTCCGCAACGGCAGCCTGCAGGGCGCCTACCTGATCCTGGCCGCGCGCGCGCTCGGTCTCGACACCGGCCCGATGTCGGGCTTCGACAACGCCAAGGTCGACGAGGCCTTCTTCAAGGGCACCGCGATCAAGTCCAACTTCCTGGTCAACCTCGGCCAGGGCGATCCGGCCAGCATCTTCCCGCGCTCGCCGCGGCTGGCGTTCGACGAAGCCGCCCGCATCGAGTGAACCGGCTCCACGCAACGTTCCGCCCCGCAAGCGCCTCCAGATCCCCATCCCCAACGGAGTTTCCGACCATGCAGATCCTTTCGCTCAAGCGTCTCGCCCTCGCCGCGGCGCTCTCGTTCTCGGCCGCCAGCGCCTTCGCCGCGCCCGTCACCTACAAGCTCGACCCCAACCACACCAACGTGCTGGCGCAGTGGAGCCATTTCGGCTTCTCCAACCCCTTCGCCAACTTCGGCCAGGTCGACGGCACGCTGGTCTACGACGCCGAGGACGTGTCCAAGTCGAGCGTGGAAGTGAAGCTGCCGCTGGCCGGCCTGAACTCGTTCGTGCCCGATTTCGACGAGCACCTGAAGAGCGCCGATTTCTTCGATGCCGCCAAGTATCCCGAGATCACCTTCAAGAGCACCAAGGTCGAGGCCGCCGGCAAGGACAAGCTCAAGGTGACCGGCGACCTGACCGTGAAGGGCGTGACCAAGCCGGCGGTGCTGGACGTCACGCTCAACAAGAGCGGCGTGCAGCCGCTGGCCAAGCGCGAGGCGGTCGGCTTCGACGCCAGCACCACGATCAAGCGCAGCGAGTTCGGCGTCGACAAGTACGCGCCGAACGTCAGCGACGAGGTGAAGCTGCAGATCACCACCGAGGCCGTGGTGCCCAAGCCGGACGCCGAAAAGAAGGACTGAGCGCCTTCGCGGTTCCGACGCGCCGCCTCCGCCCCGCGCGGGGGCGGCGCGCGCATTTTCGCGGCGGCCTTTTCCGGCCGCCCTTGTCCCGGATCCCTGCCATGCAGATTCTTCGCCCCGCCGCCGAACGCGGCATCGTCCGCGCCGGCTGGCTCGACAGCCGTCACGGCTTCTCCTTCGGCCGCTACTACGATCCGCAGTGGATGGGCTTCGGCCCGCTGCGGGTGATCAACGAGGACCGCGTGGCGGCGGGCGCCGGTTTTCCGCCGCACGGCCACGCCAACATGGAAATCCTCAGCTACGTGCTCGAGGGTGCGCTCGCGCACCGCGACGACAACGGCGGCGAAGGCGTGCTGCGCGCCGGCGAATGGCAGTGGATGAGCGCCGGGCACGGCATCGAGCACAGCGAATACAACGCCTCGGCCGAGGCGCCGGTGCATTTCCTGCAGATCTGGATCCAGCCCGACCGCGTCAACGCCGCGCCGGCGCACGCCCAGCGCGCTTTCGACGCGCAGGCGCGACGCGGCCGCTGGGCGACCTTCGCCTCGCCCGACGGCGCCGACGGCAGCCTGCCGATCCGCCAGCAGGCCTGGGTGCGCGGCGTGCGCCTGGGCGCGGACGAGACCGTGGCGCTCGCCCTGCAACCGTCCCGCCGCTACTGGCTGCAGGTGGTGCAGGGCGCGGTGTCGGTGGACGGGCGCGCGCTGTCGGCGGGCGATGCGATCGGCTACGCCGAGGAGGCGGGCACGCTGCACATCGGCGGCGCCGGCGAGGATGTCGCCGAACTGCTGGCGTTCGACCTGCCGTCATAGGAGCAGAGGGGGACGCGCCGTTCGATGGCGCGTCCTGGCTGGGTCACGGATTCCCCGGAGCCGCCTGCGATGCCGGCGCGTCCGGCGCGGGCTTGTCCATGGCGGGCGTGACCGAGGAAGGCAAGGCCCAGGACGGAGCCGCCTGCGGCTGCACCGCCGCCGGGGTTTCGCCGGGGGGTGCGGACGCGGCGGGCGCCGTCGGTGCCGTCGCCGGGGAGGGGGTGCCGCCGGCGTCGGTCGCGATGGCCTCGCCGGAGGCGGCCGCCGCGGCCCCGGTCGCGGGTGTCGCGGTCGCGACGGGCGCGTCGGCCGCGTCGGCCGGCGGGGCCGCGTCGGCGGCCGGCTCCAGCTTCACCACCAGCGGATTGGGCTTCAGGTCGCGCATCGCGCCGGTGCCGGCGTCGATGCCGGCGCCGATCAGGCCGCCGAGCAGCACGTTGCCGGCCATGCCCGCGGCGCCGGCGCCCGAGATCGAGCTCTGCACGTCGGTGGTCACCGGCGCGTAGCCCGGCTTGTTGATGGTCACGGTGAAGGGATGCTTGCGCTTCTTCTTGAGCGTGCACGGCGACTTGCAGGTTTCGCCGCTGGAAAGCGCGATGTCGGCGCCGACCGGATCGGTTTCGACGGTCCAGGCCTGGGAACTGCCGCGCGTGATCGTGGCGCAGCCGTTCAAGCACAGCGCACCGAGCGCCGCGAGCAGTAGAAAACGCATGTTGTCCCCCGAAGATGAAAGATGAACGCCCAGCCCCCTGGGCGGAGCGCATCGTGACAGAGCCCCGGTGGGCCCGCAACGGCGGGTCGTTGCCGCGGCGCCGTCCCCGCCGTCATCGCCCCGCGACGGCGCCGCGCGGTAAACTGGCGCCGTCCGTACCGCTACCGCATCGCCATGACCGCAGCCCACGCCACGCCCGTCCAAGCCAATGCCCAGAAGCGCTACGAGGTCCGTCGCGGCGACCTGCCGCTGAGCTGCCCGCTGCCGTCGATGGCGCTGTGGAACTCGCATCCGCGGGTCTACCTGCCGATCGAGAACGAGGGCGGCGAGTCGGATTGCCCCTACTGCGGATCGCACTTCGTGCTCGTCGACTGAGGCGACGCGACTGCATGGGTCGCGTCCTGACGGTGGTGCAGCTGTTGCCCGCGCTGGAGTCGGGCGGCGTCGAACGTTCCACGCTTGAGATCGCCGAGGCTCTGGTGCGCGCCGGGCACCGCGCGGTGGTCGTGTCCGCCGGCGGCCGGCTGGTGCCGGCGCTGCGCGCCAGCGGCGCCGAGCACGTCGAGTTCGACATCGGCCGCAAGTCGCTGCTGACGCTGCGCCACATCCGTTCCCTGCACGAGCTGTTCGCGCGCGAGCGCCCGGACATCGTGCACGCCCGCTCGCGCCTGCCGGCCTGGCTGGGCTGGCGCGCGCTGCGCGGCACGCCGGGCACGCGCCCTCTGCCGCTGCCCAGGCCGCACTTCGTCACCACCGTGCACGGCCTGAATTCGCCTTCGCGCTACAGCGCCATCATGACCCGCGGCGAGCGGGTGATCTGCGTCTCGCGGACGGTGCGCGACTATGTGATGGCGCATTACCCCAGGACCGATCCGCGCCGGCTGCGGGTGATCCCGCGCGGCATCGACCCGGCGGCGTTCCCGCCCGCGCAGGCGCCCGATCGCGCGGCGCGGTCGCGGGTGGCGGCGCAATATCCGCGGCTCGGCGGCGGCGGCCCGCTGCTGCTGCTGCCCGGGCGTGGCACGCGGCTGAAGGGCCATGCCGACGCGCTCGCCGTACTCGACGGGCTGCGCCGCGAAGGCGTGGACGCGCGGCTGTGGATGCCGGGCGCCCGCGAAGCGGGACGCGAGCAGTACATCGCCGACCTGGAGGCGGAGGCCGGCGCGCGAGGCTGTGCCGAGGCGCTGGCGATCACGCCGCCGACCGCGGCGATCGCCGAGGCCTATGCCGCCTGCGACCTGGTGCTGCAGGTCTCGCGCAAGCCCGAATCCTTCGGCCGCACCGTGATCGAGGCGCTGTCGGTGGGCCGGCCGGTGCTCGGCTGGGCGCACGGCGGGGTCGGCGAACTGTTGCGCGAACTGCAGCCGCAGGGCGCGGTGGCGCCGTTCGATGCCGAGGCGCTGCTGGCCGGCGCGCGGGCGCTGCTCGCCGGCGGCGGAGGGTTGCCCGTGCCGCTTGCTACGATGCAGGCTTCGCTCGCGCAGTACTCGCTGCGCGCCATGCAGCAGGCCACGCTCGATGTCTACCACGAACTCGTCCAGCACTGATCCGGCTCCCGCCGCGCACGACCCGGCGCAGCCGGGCTGGCGCTGGGCGCCGTGGTGGGTGCTCGCCTTCGTGGCGCTGTGGCCGGCGCCGGGCGTGGCCGAGGGCGTGCTGGTGCTGGGCGCGCTGGCGGCCATCGTCAAGCTGCTGGTCTCGCGTTTCCGCGGCGGCACCGCGCTGCTCAGCGGGCCGGCCTGGGCGCTGACCAGCGTGCTGTTCTTCGCCTACTGGCTGCCGCAGCTGTTCTCGGCGGTGGATGCGGTCGATGCCCGGCACGCCTTCTACAAGGCGGCCACCGGGCTGCGCTACCTGCCGTTCCTGTGGCTGGCCGCCGCCGCGGTCGCCGACGCGCGCGGCCGGCGCATCACCTTCGGCGGCCTGGCCGTGATCGCCGGCATCTGGACCCTGGACGCGCTGGCGCAGGCGCTGTCGGGCACCAGTCCGCTGTTCTGGGGGCTGGACGCGCTCAAGCAGGCGATCGAGCACAAGCCGATGTGCAGCGCCGAGGAGATCGCCGCCGTCGACCGCCTCGGCGGCGTGCTCGGTCCCTGCAACCTCAAGCTCGGCATCGTCCTGGCCAGCCTCTCGCCGTTCGCGCTGTACGTGGCCGGGCGGCGCTACGGCAACGTCGGCTGGATCGTGGCGGCGGCGCTGGTCGGCGTGGTGGTGCTGCTGGCCGGCGCGCGCGCCTCGTGGCTCACCTATGCGCTGGTGCTGGTGTTCTCCGGCTGGCGCCTGCTGGGCTGGAAGAAGCTCGCCGGCATGTTCGCCTTCGGCGCGGTGCTGCTGGCGGTGCTGGCCTTCACCGTGCCGCAGGTGCACGAACGCATCCTGCGCACCACGCACGCGCTCGCCGCCGACGAGGCCGGCGTGGACAGTGCGCTGTCCGGGCGCGGACGCATCTGGGGCGCGGCGGTGTGCATGGCGCGCGAGCACCCGGTCAACGGGGTCGGCGCGCGCGGTTTCCGCGACGCCTTCCCGGCCTGCGATCCGGAGCCCGGCAAGGCCCCGGCCTGGGGCAGCGGCCCGGCGCTGCATGCGCACCAGATCGTGCTGGAGATCCTCAGCGAGACCGGCGCCCTCGGCCTGCTGCTGTGGCTGGCCGGCGCAGCGCTGGCCTGGCGCGCCTGGCGCTATGCCGACGAACCCTCGCGCGAGCGCGCGCGGCCGGCGATGCTGGCGCTGGCGGTGACGGTGTTCCCGTTCAACACGCACCTGGCGTTCTACTCTACGTTCTGGGGCGGCCTGACCCTGCTGCTGGCCGCGCTGTACGCGGGAAGCCTGCTTGCCCGGCGCGGGGACGAGGCCGCATAAGCGCGGGAGGAGACTGGCGATGAGCCCGGAAATGATCGCAGGCCTGTTCGGCCTTCTCGGCGTGCTGGTGGGCGGCGTGATTTCCTGGTGGGCGCAGCGCGACCGCGCCTCGACCGATCTGAAGATCGCGCTGGAAGCGGTCAAGACCGAGCACATGGCCGAGAAGACCGCGCAGCACTTCCTCAGCCATCGCGGCTACACCGACCGCTCCTTCCATCTGCTCAGCGAGCGGCTGGGCGGTTTCGGGGAAGACGAGCTGCGGCGCATCCTGGTGCGCGCCGGCGCGGTGCGCTACACGCGCGGCAACGGCGAGGAATACTGGCGCCTGCTCTCGCGCGAGCCCGAGGCGATCGCGCGCGCCCGCGAGAAGGGCGAGCGCACCGAGTCGGCCGACGACGACCACTAGCGGCCGCCGGACATCTTCCCCGGCGGTGCCTGCTCAGCGGCGCTTGGGATTGCGGCGCAGGCGCGTGCCGCTGGCGCGGTCGTGCCAGGTCAGGCGGTCGCGGTCGAACCAGGCCCACCAGAAGCCCAGGCCTGCCGCCAGCAGCGACACGGTGCCGACCAGATAGCGCAGGCCGAGCGCGCGCCAGCGCGGCCGCGCGCCGTCGGCGGCGACCAGCTGCAGCCGCCAGGGGCGCATGCCGAGCGTCTGTCCGCCGCGCCGCCAGCTGATGGCCGCATACAGCCCGGCCACCAGCCAGCACGCCAGCCAGAGCAGCAGCTGCAGCGCGCTGAACGGCGCGATGTTCTGGTGCGGGTCGTGGCCGGCGATGGTGTAGGCGAGGGTGAAGGCCAGCGATACCAGCATCCACAGCGCCAGCGCCGGCCAGGCGTCGTAGAACAGTGCCAGCAGCCGCCAGCCGACCAGCGCGCGCGGCGGGTCGGCGGGTGTCGGCGGCGTGGGCGATTCGGACATCGCGACAGGATAGCGGTTGCGCGCGCGCGGCGGTCAGCCGTTACGCTGTCGCCATGAGCACGCCCGCCGACCGTCGCGAACTCGTCGCGCAACTGCCGCCGCTGCCGGCGCGCGACGAGCGGGATATCCACGCCTTCCTTGACACGATCTGGGCCGAGAGCGGCCTGGCCAGGCAGACGCTGGACGGCTACCGGCGCGACCTGCAGGGCTTCGCGCGGTGGGCGCGCGGCTGCGAGCTGGCGGACGCCCTCAAGGCGTCTGCCGCAGCGCCGGGCGCCCGGCCGGGGATGGCCGGGCAGGGCGATCCGTCAGCCAGTGAAACTGCGCCAAGGAGGACAGCCGGAAACGGGGGGTTGATCGGCGCCGATCGCGCGCTGCTCTTCGACTATCTGGCCTGGCGCACCCGCCACGGCTGGACCCAGCGCAGCAACGCGCGGCTGCTGTCGGCGCTGCGCGCCTTCTTCGCCCTGCAACTGCGCAACGGCGTGCGCGGCGACGATCCGGTGGCGTTGCTGGAGCCGCCGAAACTGCCGCGCTCATTGCCCAAGGCGCTGTCGGAAAGCCAGATCGAGGCCTTGCTGGCCGCGCCGGACCTGGCCGCGCCGCTGGGCCTGCGCGACCGCGCCATGCTCGAGCTGATGTACGCGGCCGGCTTGCGCGTGAGCGAACTGGTGGAGCTGCCGGCCGTGGCGGTCAACCTGCGCCAGGGCGTGCTGCGGGTGATGGGCAAGGGCAGCAAGGAGCGGCTGGTGCCGCTGGGCGAGGAATCGCAGCACTGGCTGGAGCGTTACCTGGGCGAGGCGCGTCCGCAGCTGGCCGGCAAGCGCTCGCCGGAAGCGCTGTTCCTCGGCGCGCGCGGCCATGCGCCGACCCGTCAGGAATTCTGGCGCCTGGTGAAGCGTTATGCCGTGGCCGCCGGCATCGACCCGGCCAGGATCAGTCCGCACGGCCTGCGCCACAGCTTCGCCACCCATCTGCTCAACCACGGCGCCGACCTGCGCGCCTTGCAGATGCTGCTCGGGCACAGCTCGCTCTCGACCACGCAGATCTACACCCTGGTGGCGCGCGAGCACCTCAAATCCCTCCACGCCAAACATCATCCGAGGGGGTGAGGGGCCGCGAGCACGGAAGACGCCCACAAGGCGTCTTCCGCGGCCCCGAACGCCCGGCCATGGATGGCCGGGCAGGACGATCCGAAGCCGGATTGCTGCGCCAAGGACGGCAGCCGAAATCCAATAGAAACGGACCCGCTCACGCGGCGCGACCTCGTGGCCACCGAACGCCCGGCCATGGATTCGGAGCCGCGCCGTCAGCGCGGCGACAGGCAGGATCCGAAGCCAGATTGCTGCGCCAAGGACGGCAGCCGAAACCTAATAGAAACGGACTCGCTCACGCAGCACCACCACGTAGCCCACCCAACGCCCGTCTCCGACCCAACGCCCACACCGGGAATTTCACGCCCTCCCCGCTGTCCCAGGGCAAAGCCCCGCGCCCAATGAGTTCCTCATGTCCGGCGCCCACGGCCTTCCGCCCGCATGTGCCCCATTCACCCGCCCATGCGACAATCCCCGCATCCCGTCGTCAGGCAGTCCACATGAAACCGCATTCGCTCCTCCTGCTCAGCCTCGCCAGTCTGTCGGCCTGCGCGCAGCCCGCGCCGCCGTCCAAAACCGCTGCCGAGAAGCCGGCCGCGGACAAGCCGGCGGCGGTGGCCGCGGCGTCGGGCTCGCCGGAGGAGCGCGTGCGCGGTGCGATCCGCAAGCTCAACAGCCAGGTCGAGATCGACCACGTCGGTCCGGCGCCGATCGCCGGCTTCCGCGAAGCCATCGTCGGCGGCCAGACGATCTACGTCAGCGACGACGGCCGCTACCTGCTGCAGGGCAACCTGTACGACATGACCACGAAGCAGAACCTGAGCGAACGCAATCTCGCCAAGGTCCGCCGCCAGCTGCTCGAGACCATTCCCGTCGCCGACCGCATCGTGTTCTCGCCGTCCAACCCGAAATACACCGTGTCGATCTTCACCGACGTGGAGTGCGGCTATTGCCGCAAGCTGCATTCGCAGATCGGCGAGTACAACCGCCAGGGCATCGCGGTGCAGTACCTGGCGTATCCGCGCATGGGCCTGGGCAGCCCCGATTTCCAGAAGATGGTCAATGTCTGGTGCGCGGCCGACCGCAAGCAGGCGCTGACCGATGCCAAGAACGACCGCGCCGTGCCCACGCGCAACTGCAAGAACCCGGTCACGATGGAATACGACGTCGGCCAGCGCGTCGGCCTGCAGGGCACGCCGATGATCATCACCGACAAGGGCGAAGTGATGCCCGGCTACATGCCGCCGCAGGCGCTGCGCGCCACGCTCGACAAGCTGGCCCAGGGCGCCTCGCTCAACGAGGCGCTCGCCAGCGCGATGGGACCGGCCGCCGGCGCGCCCTGAGCCCGCCCGCCAGCGTCGTCCCGCATCGCCCGGCGCCCGCGCGCCGGGCGATTGCGTTTCCGGGGGCGCAAGGCCGCGGCGGGACGCCGGCAAGCCGCGCCGTCGCCGCTTCACGGCGACAGCCGCCGGGCCGCCGGCTACAATAGCGCCCCGCTTCCAGCGCCTGTTCCCCTGGACATGATCGTCCTCGAGGGCCTGCCGGCCCTGTCTCCGTTCCGCCGCGACCGGCTCGAAACCCGTCTGCAAGCCCTTTCGCCGCAATTGCGGGTGCTGGGCGCCTGGCATGTCTACTGGGTCCAGCCCCTGTCCGGGCAGGACGGGGCCGCCGCGCCGCTGGAGGCGGCGACCCTGCACCGCATCCTGCAGGCGGGCGAGGCCGCCGCGCCGCGCGCCGACGGGGCGGTGTCCCGCTACGTCGCCCCGCGCGTGGGCACCATTTCGCCCTGGGCCAGCAAGGCCACCGAGCTGCTGCACGGCGCCGGGCTGGCGGTGAAGCGCGTGGAGCGCGGCCTGCGCCTGGATCTGGCCGGCTGGCCGCAGGACGCGGCGGCGCAGGCGGTCCTGGCCCGGCTGCTGCACGATCCGATGACGCAGTCGCTGCTGTCCTCGCACGACCAGGCCGCGGCGCTGTTCGCCGTGCCGGCGCGCGGCGAACTGGAGCGCATCCCGCTGGCCGAACTCGAATCGGCCAACGCCCGCCTCGGCCTGGCCCTGGCCGAGGACGAGATCGACTACCTGCGCGCGCGCTACGCCGAACTCGGCCGCGACCCGAGCGACGTCGAGCTGATGATGTTCGCGCAGGCCAATTCCGAGCATTGCCGGCACAAGATCTTCAACGCCTCGTGGACCATCGACGGCGAGACGCAGCCGCTCTCGCTGTTCAAGATGATCAAGCACACCCACGCGCAGACGCCCGAGCACACGCTCTCGGCCTACAGCGACAACGCCGCGGTGGTGGAGGGCTATCCGGCGCGGCGCTTCCGCCCCGATCCGCGCACCCGCGCCTACCGCGCCGAGGACGCGCAGGAGAGCGCGTTCTGCATCAAGGTCGAGACCCATAACCATCCCACCGCCATCTCGCCGTTCCCGGGCGCCTCCACCGGCGCCGGCGGCGAGATCCGCGACGAGGGCGCCACCGGCCGCGGCGGCAAGCCGAAGGCGGGGCTGAGCGGCTTCAGCGTCTCGCACCTGCGCATCCCGGCGCTGCCCCAGCCCTGGGAGGACGCGAACGGACCGCGCCCGCTCAACCCGCGCATGGCCAGCGCGCTGGAGATCATGACCGACGGTCCGCTCGGCGCGGCCGCGTTCAACAACGAGTTCGGGCGCCCGAACCTCACCGGCTACTTCCGCAGTTTCGAGCTGGAGGAAGCGCCGGGCCTGACCCGCGCCTACGACAAGCCGATCATGCTCGCCGGCGGCCTGGGCGCCATCGACCGCGGCCTGGTCGAGAAGACGCTGCTCTCGCCGGGCGACGCGGTGATCGTGCTCGGCGGCCCGGCGATGCTGATCGGCCTGGGCGGCGGCGCCGCCAGTTCGGTCGCCTCCGGCGACAGCGCCGAGGATCTCGACTTCGCCTCGGTGCAGCGCGACAACCCGGAGATGGAGCGGCGCTGCCAGGAAGTGATCGACCGCTGCGTGGCGCTGGGCGGCGACAATCCGATCCTGTGGTGCCACGACGTCGGCGCCGGCGGCCTGTCGAACGCGATTCCCGAACTGCTGCACGACTCGGGCGTGGGCGGCGTGATCGACCTGGACAAGGTGCCCAGCGACGATCCCTCGCTCTCGCCGATGCAGCTGTGGTGCAACGAATCGCAGGAGCGCTACGTGCTCGGCGTGGCGCAGCGGCGCCTGGCCGACTTCGCCGCGCTGTGCGAGCGCGAGCGCTGCCCGTTCGCCGTGGTCGGCACCGCGACCGCGGAGGAGCGGCTGGTGGTCGGCTACGGAGCCCGTGCGGACGCCGCCGGCGCGGATGCGTTCGCCATCGACCTGCCGATCGACCTGCCGATGGACGTGCTGTTCGGCAAGCCGCCGAAGATGCACCGCGACGCGCAGCGCCCTCGTCCGGCGCGTTGGCCCGCGCTGTCCACCGACGGCATCGCCCCCGGCTCGAGTCCGGGGCAGGCGCTGCACGAAGCCGGCTTGCGCGTGCTCGCGCATCCCACCGTGGCGGCCAAGCAATTCCTGATCACCATCGGCGATCGCAGCGTCGGCGGGCTCACCGCGCGCGACCAGATGGTCGGCCCGTGGCAGCTGCCGGTGGCCGATTGCGCGATCACCCTGTCCGACTACGAGGGCCACGCCGGCGAAGCGATGGCGATCGGCGAGCGCACGCCGCTGGCGCTGCTCGATTCGGCCGCCGCCGCGCGCATGGCGGTGGGCGAGGCGATCACCAACCTGTGCGCGGCGCCGGTGGAAACCCTGCACCGGGTCAAGCTGTCGGCGAACTGGATGGCCGCCGCCGGGCATGCCGGCGAGGACGCGCGCCTGTTCGACGCGGTGAAGGCGGTGGGCATGGAACTGTGCCCGGCGATCGACCTGAGCATTCCGGTGGGCAAGGACTCGCTGTCGATGCAGGCGCAGTGGCAGGCCGACGGCGCGACGCACAAGTCGGTGTCGCCGGTCTCGCTGGTGGTGAGCGCGTTCGCGCCGGTGGCCGACACGCGCGCGCAGCTCACGCCGCTGCTCTCGCGCGAGCCCGACACCGAGATCTGGCTGATCGGCCTGGGCGCCGGACGCCAGCGCCTGGGCGGCTCGATCCTGTCGCAGTGCTTCGATGCCTTCGGCGGCACGCCGCCGGATCTCGACGATCCGCAGCGCCTGCGCGCCCTATTCGAACTGATCCGCGAGGCGCGCGAGGCCGGCCTGCTGCTGGCCTACCACGACCGTTCCGACGGCGGCGCCTTCGCCGCGCTGTGCGAGATGGCGTTCTGCTCGCACCTGGGCCTGGACATCGCCCTGGAAGGCTGGGGCGCCGACCGCACCGACGACGTCTTCCGCACGCTCTTCAACGAGGAACTCGGCGTGATCGTGCAGATCCGCCGCGAGGACCGCGCCGAGTTCGCCGACCTGGTCGCCGGCCACGGCCTGATCGAATGCGCGCAGCGCATCGCCCGCCCGACCACGGCACCGGCGGTGCGCGTGCTCGACGACAGCGAGCCGCTGGTGGAATGGCGCTGGGAAGCGCTGTTCGACGCCTGGTGGTCGGTCACCCACGCGATGCAGAAGCGCCGCGACGATCCCGAATGCGCCGACGAGGAGCGCGAGGCGGTGCGCCGCTTCGACGCGCCGGGCCTGCAGCCCAGGCTCGCGTTCGATCCGGCCGAGGACGTCGCCGCGCCGTTCCTCGCCACCGGCGCCCGCCCGCGCGTGGCGATCCTGCGCGAGCAGGGCGTCAACGGCCAGATCGAGATGGCCGCCGCCTTCGCGAGCGCCGGCTTCGAGGCCGTCGACGTGCACATGAGCGACGTCATCGCAGGGCGCGCGGACCTGGCGGCCTTCGCCGGCCTGGTGGCGTGCGGCGGCTTCAGCTACGGCGACGTGCTCGGCGCCGGCCGCGGCTGGGCGACCTCGATCCTGGAGCGCAGCGCGCTGCGCGATGCCTTCGCCGCATTCTTCGCGCGCGGCGACAGCTTCTCGCTGGGCGTGTGCAACGGTTGCCAGATGCTCTCGCAGCTGAAGGACATCATTCCCGGCGCCGCGCACTGGCCGCAGTTCCTGCGCAACCGCAGCGAGCAGTTCGAGGCGCGCTTCGGGATGCTGGAGGTAGTGGAATCGCCGTCCTGGTTCTTCGCCGGCATGGCCGGTTCGCGCATCCCGGTGGCCATCGCCCACGGCGAGGGACGCGCCGTGTTCGACGACGCCCTCGACCGCGCCGCCGCGCGCGTGGCGCTGCGCTACGTCGAGGGCGACGGCCGTGCCGCGACCGGCTATCCCGCCAATCCGAACGGCGCCGAGGACGCGGTCGCCGGCCTGAGCAGCGAGGACGGCCGCGCCACCATCCTGATGCCGCATCCCGAGCGCACCCTGCGCACGGCCAATCTCAGCTGGGCGCCGCGCGATTGGCCGGAGGAGTCGCCCTGGTTGCGCATGTTCCGGAACGTACGGACGCGGATCGGCTAGCGAGTGTGACGCGCAGCACAAAAATCATCGAAGCCCGGTATCGAAAGATCCGGGCTTTTTGCTTTTCCGCCGCTCGCTCTTGACGCCCTTTTCACGCTGAAATTTTCTCGCTAAGGCGCTGATTTGCAAAAAAATGCTGCGGATGCGGCAGCGCGGCGCGGGAAAAGAATTCGGCGACAGGCGTCATCGGAATTTCACTTGACGCACAAAACGTCACAAGGTGACTATCCGGAGACATTCCGCCGTCAGGTTGTGTTCATCGCCCACGGAACGGGGGCAGCTCAGGGGGGCTTGTTGGACAAGGAAGACCGAATCGTCGAGCCGGAATTCGGGAAAGACCAGGATCGAAGTCCGTGCGGCGCCAGCCGCTCGGAGGGACGCGTCATCTTCGCCATATAGACAACAGAAGGGGTTGAGGCAATGAACCGCATTTTCCGCAAGGTATGGGACGCCGAGCGCGGCGTCGTGGTGGTTTCGGAAGTGGCGAAGACCAAGGGCAAGGGGAAGGGCGCGCGGCTGCTGCAGGCGGTGGTGATGGCCGGCGCGATCGCGGCAGCGCCGACGGCGCTCGCCGAGCAGGCGAAGCCGGGCCCGACCACGCCGGCCGCCGATGCCACGCCCTGCGCGCCGGGTGCGGAAACCGCGGGCGGGGCGGCCTGCGAGCGCAAGGAGCAGGCAAGCAGCGAACACGAGAAGCCGGCCAGCGAAAGCAACGGCAAGGACAAGGCGGTGCAACTGCTGCAGGCGGCGGCGATCGCCGGTGCGGTCGCCGCGACCTCGAAGAATTCCGACGACAAGAACGCGCCGCAGCCGGTCGTGCAGCGGCAGCCGGCGGTCGCGGCCGGCAGCACGGCCTGCAAGCAGACCGGCGACGGCACGCAGCCGACCGCGTCGCTGGCCTGCGGCAACAATGCGGAGGCCAGTGCGGCCGGCAGCACGGCGCTCGGTGACGCGGCCAAGGCCACGTCGATCAGTGCGACGGCGGTCGGCAGCAACGCGCGCGCGCAGGCCGCCAACGCCACCGCCGTCGGCGGCAATGCCTGGGCCAAGAGCGCCTCCGCGACCGCGCTGGGCTCCAACAGCCAGGCCTTCGGCACGCGCAGCACCACGGTGGGCTATTCCTCGCAGGGCCATTCCGAGGGCGCGGTCGCCATCGGCTTCAATTCCTACGTCGCGCCCAATGCCACCGGCAGCGTGGCGGTCGGCTACGGCGCGCGCGCGAACGAGGCCGGCGTGTTCTCGGTCGGCAACGGCGGCGGCGCCGGCACGGTGGGAGCGGCCACGCGCCGCATCACCAATGTCACCGCCGGCGTCGACGACACCGACGCGGTGAACAAGGCGCAGCTGGACGAGGTCGCCGACACGGCCGACAACACCGACAAGTACTTCAAGGCCACCGCAGGCGCCGAAAGCGACGTCGGCGCGTCGGTCGAGGGCGAATACGCCACGGCGATCGGCGAGGCGTCCAAGGCCGCCGGCCTCGGCGCCTCGGCGTTCGGCAGCGGCGCGAACGCGCAGGGGCAATCGGCCACGGCCGCCGGCAATCGCGCCAGTGCCAGCGCCGACAATGCGTCGGCCTATGGCGTGGGCAGCGAGGCCAGCGGCCAGGGCTCGACCGCGATCGGCGGCGAGATGACCGTGATCAACGGCGGGACCTGGGAAGAGGAAACCTGGCACACCACGGCCTCCGGCCAGGAGAGCACGGCGATCGGCGTGGCCGCGCGCGCGACCGAATACGGCGCGGTGGCGGTCGGCGCGGTGGCCGAAGCCAGCGGCGAGACCTCGGTGGCGGTCGGCGCGGCGAGCACGGCGCGCGGCCTCAACGCGGTGGCGGTCGGCGAGCAGTCGCGCGCCTACGGCGCCTTCAGCACTGCGGTGGGCGCCTGGTCCGAAGCGCACGGCGACCGCAGCGTCGCGCTCGGCGGCATCGCCTACGGCGACGAGAACACGGCGGTCGGCCAGTACTCCGGCACCGACGGCCAGAACAGCAGCGCCTTCGGCCGCTGGGCCAAGGCGCGCGTGGACCACAGCACGGCGCTGGGCTCGGAAGCCGATGCCCTGGCGGTCAACAGCGTGGCTCTCGGCTATCAGTCCATCGCCGATCGCGACAACACCGTTTCGGTCGGCAGCGTCGGCTACGAGCGCCAGATCGTCAACGTGGCGGCAGGCGTGGAAGACACCGACGCGGTGAACGTGGCGCAGCTGAAGGAAGTGGAGAAGACGGCGGAGAACACGGATCGCTTCTTCAAGGCGACCGACAGCGAGGACAGCGCGGCGGGTGCGTACGTGGAAGGCGACAACGCCACGGCGGCGGGCGAGGCGGCGAACGCGATCGGCACGGGCGCCTCGGCGCTGGGCAGCGGCGCCAACGCGGTGGCCGACGGGGCGACGGCGGTGGGCTACAACGCCCTG